>CAJTUZ010000005.1 GCA_910579735.1 uncultured Lachnospiraceae bacterium | reverse complement strand
GGACAAACGGTTTTCAAGACCGCCTCGTTATGACCACTTCGATACCTCTCCATGTTCGGTTTGTCTGACCTTTCCCGGTCAGCGCAAAAATCATTTTAGCAAAAAAGGGTATTAGTGTCAACAGCTTTTTTTAGAAATTTTCAAGAAATTTTATCGAGAGCTCCGTTTACTGATCTTTCCGATGATATTTTAACGGCGAAAGCCGCCTATTTCACTTGAAATAAAAGCTTTGACAACCGGGCTCCGGAGTAATGTACCATCTGCCCACGCCTGTCCGGAGAGCATCTGATAAATCGGCTCCTGTTCCTGATCTAAAAGACGTATGTCGGCCAAAATGCCTTCGGCTTCCAACCGGATCCGAAAACTGCAGTCTTTCCCCTGCCGTACTTCGTTACTTTAGAAAAACCGCCGCCACTTTCAGATCTTCCGGCGTCGTAATCTTGATATTCTCATAAGAGCCTTCCACAAGTTTCACCGGGTGCTGCAAAAGGGTCTCCACAACCATAGCGTCATCCGTAATCCGGATCCCCTGTGCTTTCAGTTCTTCTTCTTTTATTAACAGTTCTTCATATGCCGTTTTAGCAAGCTGCACGGTAAAGACCTGCGGTGTCTGCACCTGCCAGACGCATTCTCTGTTAGGCGTTGTCTGCGCAAAACCTTTTTCGTCCGCAATCTTGATCGTATCCTTCACCGGCATCCCTGCCGCACAGGCATGATGCTTTTGTACCATCTCATAAGTACGGTCCAATATTTCCTGCGTTAAAAAAGGGCGTGCCCCATCATGAATAAACACATACCCTTCTCCTTCTATTTCCCGTAATCCACTGGCCACGGAGTGATATCGTTCTCTGCCGCCTTCCACGATCTTTTTTACTTTCGTAAAATGAAAATGCTCTACGATCTCATGACGGCAGTATGTTTCCTCACCTTTTCCTACCACAAGTATGATCTCGTCTATAAAGCTCTCCTGAAAGGCTTTCAGAGAATAATATAAAAGCGGTTTGTCCTGCAGCAGTAAATATTGTTTCTGCACATCGCTGTGCATCCGCTTTCCCTGTCCTGCCGCCAATACGATCGCTGTGGTCTTTTTTTCTTTATCCATAATCCGACTGTCTATACCCTTTCTCCCAAACGCAGATTTGGCACCGCATTCAGATCATATCCGTGTCGTACGCCCTTACAGTATTCATAATATCCTGCTGTGCCTATCATGGCCGCGTTATCCGTACAAAATATCGGCGAAGGAGAATAAAATGCGATTCCTCTGCGGCTGCATTCTCTGACAAATGCTTCCCGCAAAGAAGAATTAGATGCCACGCCTCCCGCTATCGCAAATTTGCGCAGTCCGTATTCCTCTACGGCCTGCATGGAATGCTCCACCAATACGTCCACGACCGCTTTCTGAAAAGAAGCCGCGACATCCGCCTGACAAACAGATATCCCTTTCATCTCACACTGGTTGAGATAGTTTAGCACCGCCGACTTTAAACCGCTGAAACTGAAATCATAAACGGAATCCGCCACTTTGGCACGGGGAAAGGCAATGGCTTCCGCATTACCCTCTTTGGAAACTTTATCAATTTTGGGCCCACCGGGATATCCCAGACCGATCGCTCTTGCCACTTTGTCAAAAGCCTCTCCGGCCGCATCATCTCTGGTCCGTCCGAGTATCTCATATTCTCCATAGTCTTTTACCGCAACCAGATGAGAATGTCCGCCGGATACGACCAGACATATAAAAGGCGGTTCCAGTTCTTTATTTTCAATATAGTTGGCGCTGATATGACCTTCGATATGATGAACGCCGACCAGGGGGATATCAGCGGCAAGGCTGATTGCCTTGGCCGTAGAAACACCGACAAGCAGCGCGCCGACCAGTCCCGGCCCGTATGTCACGGCAATGGCCGTAATGTCATGCAGGGAAACTTTAGCCTCGCAAAGCGCCTCTTCTATGACCTGATTGATCTTCTCAATATGTTTTCTGGAAGCGATCTCCGGGACAACGCCCCCGTATGTCGTATGGAGTGCAATCTGTGAAGATATGATGTTAGAAAGCACTTCCCTCCCGTTTTTTACAACGGACGCCGCCGTTTCATCGCACGAACTTTCAACCGCCAGAATCAGCACGTCTTTTGCCGTCCCTGTTTCTTCTATTTCCTCTGTTCTATCCATATCTGTCCTTTTCTTTCTCCCCGCCTGCCAAACAGTTCTCTCTGCCCGGCCATAATCCTTCTGCGTTTCCAGATATCCGGGTTCCTTAATCATCCTCAGCCCAGCCGAGAATCTTCCAATGCTTCGCTTCGTCCTGCCGCAGGATAAAGACAACGCTGCTTTGCAGAATTTCGGTCCCCTGTCTGATCCCGTAGGTGCAATATAATCTCGCACAGGAATCTCCGTCCTGCGTGAAAAATTCCACATCCGTACTGGCAGATACCTGGTAAGAAGATATGGAACGGTCATTCATCTTCATCTCTGCAATATCCGATTTCAGATCTTTCAAATAATCTTCCTGTGACTTATTGGCGATCAATTCGTTATCATAAAGTCCCTGAATCTTTACCGCCAGCTCATTCAGTTCGGCATCCGTATATTTTTCATTGTAAAAACATTTTGTTATTTCATTAAAATACTTCACGACCTCTTTGGGCGAAGGAGGATAATTTTTATCCAGATCACGCAGCAGCACCGTCTGAACCTGTGTGGACTGTACATTCTCTTCCCGTATTTCATCGACCTTGTTCGCCGTATAATAGAAATACACGACAACGATCGCCGCCAGTATGACTCCTACAATAATAATTTTAATACCGCCTGAACTTTTCACTGTGATCCCCCCGCCCTTTCGTATTCTGTCTGTTCGTATGCCATTCGTTCCGATCTGCAGTCCTGCTGCAGATTTATGCGTTTTTATTCTTCTTCATATAATAAGTCTACACTCTTTCCGTCCTTTCCTGCAATAGCATTTGGAAAAATTTTCCGGACTTCGTGCATATAATCTTCCGCTCTGACAAGAGACGGACTGTAGTGGGTCAGCCATAGCTCCTTTACCTGTGCTTCCTTAGCCATCTGTGCCGCTTCGTAAAAAGTCATATGTTTATACTCTTTGGCTTTCTGCTTTTTCTCCGGCTCGCCGTACATGCCTTCGCATATAAAAAGATCCGCCTCTTTTGCATTTCTGACAATACTCTCCGTCGGTCTTGTATCGGTACAATAAGTCAGTTTGATTCCTTTTCTGGACGCGCCAAGCACCATATCCGGCGTCCATGTACCCTGCTCCGTTTCTATTGTCTCCCCTTTTTGCAGACGATTCCAGTATCTCCTGTCAATTCCGTGCGCCTGTGCTTTGTCCACATCAAATTTACCGGCCCGCTCCACGACAATATTGTAGCCGTAACAGATCACGTTATGATTCACCTTAAACGCTTCGATCTTAAAGCCATCAAAAGACAATGTCTGCTCCGCTTCCGTAAGTTCCATGCATTCTACCGGAAAAGGCAGTTCCGGCGCAATCACACGCAGAGCCGCTACCACTTTGGTCAGACCTTTGGGCCCGATCAAAAGAAGCGGCTCTGTCCGTTCTGCATTCCCCATAGTAAGGAGCATTCCCGGCAGTCCGCTGATATGGTCCGCATGAAAGTGGGTGAAACAGATAATGTCGATCGGCTTAGGGCTCCACCCCTTCTCCTTCATGGCGATCTGCGTTCCTTCCCCACAATCTATCAATATGCTTTTCCCGTTATATCTTGCCATCAGGGATGTAAGCCACCGGTACGGCAGCGGCATCATTCCGCCCGTTCCGAGCAAACAAATGTCTAACATACGAATACCTAAACCTTTCCACCAGACTTACGTCACAGCAGTTCATTCCGTTCCTCTTTCTCGACCGGAAGCAGAAAGCCGGCGATCATTTTATTATAACACTGCTCACACAGGTCAAAGCGGTGCTTTTCGCCGTCTCTTTCACTGAAATATCCGAATAGATGGGAAAAAGAGACGCATTCTTCTTTCAGAATGCCATTTTCTACCAACAATTCCTTTTTACAGCAATTGCATGTAACTGCAGTCAGTTCGTTTTCTTTTTTCTTTATTTTCTGATCCAGATAAGTTCTCATTTTAATCCTCCATTCTTACTCAACCTGCGAGTTTGGGCGGGAGCACAAACTTGCGTGTGAAAAATTTATTTTTCACACTGTCCTCCTGTACCTATATAGACAAATTCTCCGTCCTTCACATTATATCAATCCCGCATAGGTAAAAACAGTGGTAATTATTCTATCCGCTTCCTATCTCTTCCACATGATCACCGCATCCTCCGGCGGTTTTTCATAGAAATTCGGACGAATTCCCTCGGAATGAAAACCAAGCTTTTCATATAAATGAATCGCGGCTGCATTACTTGCCCTTACTTCCAGCGTATAGGCGTGCAGGCCGTTTTTCTCACCGTCTTCTATAAGATATTGCAGCATCTTTGTTCCAATGCCACGGTTTCTTTCTTTTTTCTCCACGACGACATTCGTAATATTGCCTTCTCCCGCGATCATCAATACACCGCAGCCGCCGACTATCTTTGTGCCAAGTTCCGCCACATAATATCTGGCGTCCTTCTTCGTGATCATTTCCAGAAAAGCGTCTTCTGACCAGGGCATGGAAAAGGTTTCTTCTTCCAGACGACTGATACAGGCAACATCATCACGTTCCATTGCCCTGATATGGATCTGTTCGTTCCGCTCCCGCTCCGCCTGGGACAGACGCAGATATTCCGGCGCATACTCTTCGCCGCTCACCACCATGCCCCGGGCAAAATAACAGCTGCCAAGCGCCGCAATACTGGCTGCACGCTGTCTGTTCATATGGGCCGGTGCAAACAGGTACGGCACCTGCATCAGCTCTTTCATATGTTCCCGGAAGACGGGTACCCCGTCTCCTAAAAAGATCACTTCTCTGCCGAGCGCATTCAGTTCCCGTGCAATTTCTGCAAAAGGCACTGCGCATTGTCGTTTAATAATATCCAGACAGGAAATTCCATCCTTTTCAACAAAGGTATAAATTCCCGTATAGACCTGATTTCGTCTGGCATCCATAATCGGACAGACGATTTTGTCCGTACCGTATAAATTGTAGGCAAGTCCGTCTACCGTGGGCACCGCCACAATCGGTTTTCCCGTGGCGAACGCCAGTCCTTTGGCTGTTGCCGAACCGATCCGCAGTCCGGTAAAAGACCCCGGACCCGCAGCGACTGCAAACGCATCCACACTGTCAAAGTCAAGATCTATCATATTTCTGATCTCGTTTAACATCGGCAGCAATGTCTGGGAATGCGTCTTCTTATATTGGATCGTATATTCCGCAGCCAATATGTCATCTTCTACGACAGCAACGGAAGCGACAAGACCCGAAGAGTCCAACGCAACAAGTTTCATCCTTATAACCATGCCCTTTCTTCACTCTGCAAGTTTATATCCATATATATCTAAAAACCGGCGCACGCCTAATCTTTTATTTCGACTGTCCGGTAATCAAAACCTTCCGCCAGATTCTTCGCAATCGTGATCCGTCTGCATCCTTCGGGCAATATTTCTTCGACCAGCTCTGCCCATTCAATCAGACAGACGCCTTCACCATAAAAGAATTCCTCATAACCGATCTCTTCCATCTCCGAAATATCTCCAATCCGGTATACGTCAAAATGATAAAAAGGCAGCCTGCCTTCCTCATAAATCTGCATAATCGTAAAAGTAGGACTGTTTACGGGTTCCGTAATACCAAGTCCCGCTGCCAGTCCCTGCGTAAAAACGGTTTTCCCGACACCGAGATCTCCTGTTAAGGCATACACCTGACCTGCCGCGGCGTTTTCACCGACTTTTTTGCCTAATGCAAATGTCTCCTGTGCACTGTGCGTTTCATATATCATTTTAAAGGCCCCTTTTTCTCTTCACGCCGATGCTTTTTGCTCCCGCATGCTTTCATTAACTGCCGTTCCCGCTTCAGCCTCTGATCTTTACTTTTCCCGGCGGCATATGCGTGGAAATCATTTCAATCACCTTATATCGGTTCTCTCCAAGATCCTTCTTCGGAAAAATGCAGGCATTAATCCGGGATGTATAAACGACGATACTTCTGTTTGTGGAAACGGCTTTATACATGTTCTCCCATTTCTGGTTTTCCACAGCCTCGTCCTGCGATACTTCAATCCCCTCTTCTGTGAGCTTATAGTGCAACGGCTTTTTGAATGCCGGACTGTTCAGCATCTGCTGCTTCGAGCGCAGAAAAAGCGACCACGGCTGATAAACAAGCACAACAACGCCCGCTAACAGAAACAAGACCTGTCTGTCTGAAAAAAAAGCAATCAAAAGCAGCGCGCCTACGGCTGTACCCATGATACCGGTAAAACTGCTGTAAGTATGATGCAGCATATAATCGTATAAAATACCGGATTCCATTTTGACATCAAACTCAATTTCCATCGATATTCTGCCTCTCTTTTTTCGTCTGTCTTCTTTTCACTAACTTTTTATCTTTCAGGAAAAGCACCTACAATGCAGGTGCTTTCTCTACTTACTCTATTATACTTTATTTTGCCTAAAGTGCAATACCTGAGTTTGTCTACTCACGCAGAAACGCTTCGTTTACTCGTGCCGCAGCGCCTCGATCGGACTGAGTTTTGCCGCTTTTCTGGCCGGATAAATTCCGAAAAACAGACCGACTGCCGATGAAAACACGGTTGCTCCGATGATCGTGGACACTTGTGTTCTTGCGGCAACGCCTACGATGGAGCCGATCAGATTACCGCCCATAATCCCAAAAACAATCCCGATCAGACCGCCTAAAAGCGTAATGATCGCCGCCTCGGCCAAAAACTGCAGTAATATGGAACCGGTTCTGGCGCCGAGCGCTTTACGGATTCCGATCTCTCTTGTACGCTCGGTAACGGACACCAGCATGATATTCATAACGCCGATACCGCCGACAAGCAATGATATCGCAGCCACAAGTGATATGAACAGTGTTAAAATGCTCAAAATACTGTCAAATTGAGAGGTCATGTCGGTAATGCTCTGTACGAGGATCTGTCCTTCACCGCGCGCATCGTATTTGTTTTCCAGTATATTAACCGCCGCCTGTGCCACTTCCGTACAATATTCTGTGGCTTCGGCAAAAATGAGCATAGCATTGAATTCATCTATATAGAAATAATAATCATTTCCCATAACAGCCAGGGGCATTTCAATATTCACATACGAACTGGAACCGCCGTTGACAAAGCTTGTCGCATTGTCTTCACGGATACCGACGATCGTCAGTTCCTGCGAAATCCCATACAGCGTCAGTTCAAAGCTCAATCCCACGACATCCGTTGTGCCGAACATACTGACTGCACTGCTTTCCGGAATAACGCATACCCTGTTGCCGCCTTCCGCCTCGGCCCTTGTGAAATATCTTCCCTTGATGATCGCTCCGCCGTTTGAAGAAGAGTACTGCAGACCTTCGTTACCCGCCGTAGCATTTGCCTCAAAGTTGCCTTTCGGCGCATCTACCGTTCCCCAGCCGCCCATAATCGGCGTGACGCCTTTAACGTGATCGACTTTGTCCATGATCAGATCGAAATCATCCAGTGAGAAACGCATGGTCGTGCTCTCCAGCGTCGTATCCAAATACAGTTCTATCAAACCGCTTCCGATACTTTCCAGTTCGTCGTTGATCTGTCCCCTTACGCCGTTTCCAAGCGCCATGATCATAATAACAGACGCAATACCGATGATAATGCCTAACATCGTAAGAATTGAGCGGCCTTTGCTGCTCCTGATATTCATCAGGGCAATCTTAATGTATTCCCATATCTGTGCCATGTTGGTTGCATCTCTCCTTCTTCTATTGCATCGGAACAGCCGTAACTGCCATGCCTTCTCCCAGTCCTACGCCGACATTTCCTGCCACCTGATCGCCTTCTGTCAGACCTTCTTTCACCTCGCAGTAAACATCGGAAGAGATGCCCGTAACAATATTTTTCCTTGTTAAAATACCATTTTCCACTGTATAGACAAAATCGCCATCCTTATCGCTGTTGATCACTTCGATCGGCACGATCAATGCCTGTTCCGCTTTGGCGGTATGTACCTTTACTTTCGCTTCCACACCGAGGAAAATACTGGAATCGGGATTATTTATCTGGATATCTACGCCGACGACAGCCGCTCCGCTGGCATTGGTCGTTGCCATACCGTTAATTTTTACTACTTTTCCCTGATAGGTATTACCGGCAATCGTAACATCTGTCTCCTGTCCGACCGCTATTTTCTCCAGATCATACTTGGAAATCGAAATTTCCACTTTTACCTTCTCGGTACTTTCCAGCTTGACCATTTCCGTTCCCACTACCGGCGTACTGCCTTCCACAGCGGAAAGTGATGTGATAACGCCGTCAAAATCCGCCGTTACGCCGTTCTCCACGCCTTCGATCGCTGCCAATGTCTCATTGGCCGTCATATTCTCCATCTGCGTATTAGCCGCTAACTGGCTCTTACTGCCGCTGTCCAAAGAGGCGCTTTCCGAAGCGCTCTTCTGGGATTTCATTTCTGCTTCATATTCTTTATAGGCCGTGATCTTATCCTGATACTCTTTTACTTCATTCTGCCATGCTTCGATCTGCTCATTGTGCTGCTGCTCATATGTGTTTAACTGGATCAGTTTCTGCAGATTCATATATTCTTCGGAATCCGGCTTATCCGACCAGTCCAGGAGTGAAATCTGCAAAAGAGCGCCTTCATATGCCAGCGCATCCTGTTTATCGGTAATTTTCTGATTCAGTTCATTCACATAATTCTCACAGTCGGCGATCTGCTGTTCCAGCACCCCCAGGTTGATATTGGCTTCTCCAAGCTCGCTGATATATTTATTTTCTTTGATCATGGAGCTTTCATATCCGCCATCGCTTGCCTGTATCTTAAGCTGTGCCATGGTTTTTTCATCTGCGAGCGCGGTCTCGTCATATGTATACAATACCTGTCCCTTTTTAACGGTATCGCCTGCCGCTACTTTCACATCTCCGATCTGTACCGCCACATCCGAAAAGTAAGTCTTCACTTCTTCGGTTTTCACCGTACCGCTTGTACTGAGTACCTGCTCCACATCGCCCCGCACCACTTCCATCGTCTGTACTATGGGTGTTACGTTCTTGGCTGCCAGGGAATTCATGACAAAAAATCCAATCACAACGACTGCCAGGACTCCAAAAACAACTCTTTTGATGATTTTTTTCTTTTTTGCCTTATCCATCGGCGTCTTTTCTGCTTTTTCTTTCTTCTCTTTCATTTCTATAACCATGCCCCTTTCTAACGCTGCTGATTTATTACCCGATTGTGAATTTATGCTTCCTGTGCTGTATTTTCCTTCTCGGATCCTGCTGTAAAACTGCTGTTCTCCGAATCCTGCACGATCTTACCGTCAATGATCTTAATGACCCGCTTGGCCTGTGCCGCGATCTCATTGTCATGCGTAATCAGTATGACCGTTCTCCCCTCTTCATGGAGGCTCCGCAGTATTTCCATAATTTCTTTCGTGGAACCGGAGTCAAGATTTCCGGTCGGTTCATCTGCGAGAATAACGGGCGGGGCCTGCGCGATTGCTCTGGCGATTGCCACACGCTGCTGCTGTCCGCCGGACATCTCGGCCGGCTTATGTGTCTTTCGAAGCGCCAGCCCGACTTTGTCAAGCGCTGCATCCGCAAGCCTGAGCCGTTCCCGTTTACCGACTCCCCTGTATATTAACGGCAGTTCTACATTCTCAAGCGCCGTCAGACCGGCGATCAGGTTAAACCCCTGAAAAATGAAGCCTATTTCTTTGTTCCTTACGTCCGACAGTTCATTGTCACTCATATGAGAAACATCCTGACCGTGCAGATAATAACATCCACTGGTAGGCACATCCAGACACCCCAGCATATTCATCAATGTAGACTTACCGGAACCGGACTGCCCGATAATGGCAACGAACTCATTTTCATCGATCGTCAGACTGACATGATCCAACGCCCGTACCTCGTTCTCTCCGGGATTATAAATTTTACAAATATCCCGTATTTCAACTAATGCACTCATGAATTCCCCTTTCCTTTCTTCTGACATGCGGCCTCAAACACCGCAATTATCCTTCTTCCGGCAAAAGCTGCAGTCCGGTCTTTGCAGGATAAGCCGCCAGACCTTCGTATATTATACTATATATAACGTTTCAGACATATTAATATCTTCATACAAATTCTTAAATTTTCCATAAAATTTCTGAAAAAAAACATAAACACAGGAAGAATGCGGCGGCTCCCGCCTGTTTTCAAGGCAGCATCCGCCGCTTCCGGACACAAACAATATAACACCCGAATCTTAATCTTTATCTGAGCAAACCTTAAGATAACCTTAAAGTTCCTAACAGGAATGATTTACGATCCTGTAATAAGTCTTTGCCGTTATAAAATAGGCCAGGCTGTAGATCACGCCAAAGAGTACGATCGTACCGATCATACACACCGTTATGAGCGTGCCGTTATAAAAGTCAATGATTGCCATGAAATTCCTCACCATAAACATACCGACAAGCGTATGCAGTACGGCTCCCGCAAGCGGCGTCCCGAACACACAGAAGATCTGTCTGTGTATCGTGCCCTTAATCTCCGTATCGCTCATGCCCACTTTTTTCATGATCGTAAAACTTGCCTGATCTTCGTAGCCTTCGGAGATCTGTTTATAATACATAATGATCAGCAGACACATGAAAAAGATCAGACCGAATATCACGCCGATAAATAAAAGACTGCCATACATAGAATAAAGGTCTCTCCTGCTGTAAAGTCCGTTTCTCCCTGCCACGAACCCTTCTTTCCCTTCACACAGGCGCATAAAGTCTTCAATAAACGCGTCTTTTTTATTTTCCTCTCCTGTAAGCAAAACGCCCGCTTTCTGTCCGCCGCTTCGCAAAAAAGCATCTATATCTTCCACGCCGTTTTGCTCCGCCCACACCCGGACATACCGGTCTCTTTGCGCTTCATCCTTTACAATAACGATATAATCGGAACCTTTTGGGTTCGATTCGAACTTCGGATAAGGAAACAGTACATACACCTCTTTCTTAAGATCCATCCTGATACCCATAAAATCAAGCGAATCGTAACCAAAATCCCTGCCGTTCGTATACAGTAAAACATCCTCTCCCTCTAACGACTCCTGTCCGTCTGTCAATTGATTGTATGCATCAAGCGTCATAAAGATAACCCGGCATTTTCCGGCATCATGCTGATCAACAAACAATCCGAAACGGTTTTCTTCCTTTGAACAGGTCAGCGTGATCGAATCAAAAATGTCCATCCGCTCTATGGATACGCCGTGCTTACCGGCCAGTCCGAAAATCTCTTTTTGCACAGCTTCGGCAGGAAGGCTGTCATCACGAAACTCCGCCGTCACATCATAAGGATAGACATACGCCGCAACCTCATCAAGACCAAAACACACCGTAAACGTACAGATCAGCGTAATAAGCGTCATCGTTGCAAAAATGCAGATATTGGACAGGCCCGCAGCATTTTTCTTCATCCTGTAATACATGCCGGAAATGGTAATAAAGGCATTTTTACGGTAATACATCTTTTTACTGCGCTTCATGATCTTTAATAATAATACGCTTCCGGATGTAAACATAAGATAAGTTCCGATAATGACCAGAAATACCGCCAGAAAAAAACTGATCAGGATCATGGAATCCGCCTGCGAATTGACCGACGCGCTATACCCCAGGATCAGAACTGCCGCACCGGCTGCAGACCACACCGGCAGAAGTTTCGGTTCTTTCTCTCCCTTTTTCGTCCCGGAAAGAAGTTCGGTTCCTTTCGATCTTCCTATTTCCAATACCTGCCTCGCGAAATTTATTAAAAATATGACACCCAGACAGAGCAGGGTATCATAAAAAGCCCTGGCTGAAAACGTGAACGATATCGTCATGGGAAGAGAACTCAGTTTTAAAAGGATCAGAAACATCAATTTGGCCAGTACCGTTCCCAAAAGAATGCCGCCCGCCGCTACCACAACATACAGGATCATATTTTCAAATAAAAGCATCATGCCGATATGCGTTTTTTCCAGTCCGAGCAGATTGTAAAGTCCGACTTCTTTCTTACGCCGCTTCATAACGAAGCTTCCCGCATAGAACAGGAATAGCAGCAGGATCATGCCAAGCAGCACCCGCCCCATTTCCGTAATAACAAGCGCATACGGAGCATACGGCAGAACATCCGTAATATCATTATAGCTGATAGATGAAAACACAAAAAAGGTAAATACGGAAAAAATACCGGCTACGATATAGGGATAATAGACCATGCCGTTAGCCATAATACCTTTTAGGGCCATTTTCGGTAAAATTCTCCATTTTTTCATGTATTACTCCGCTCCTTTCTCTGTCTGCAGCACGGTAAGCGCATCGGAGATCATCCTGTACATCGCGTCATAACTTTGATTTCCCCGGTAAATCTGATGAAATACGCAGCCATCTTTGATAAAAAGAACACGTCCCGCATGGCTTGCCGCCTGTATGCTGTGTGTGACCATAAGAATTGTCTGTCCTTCGGCATTCACTTCTTCAAACAGCTTAAGCAGCTTACCCGACGCTCTTGAATCCAAAGCGCCTGTCGGCTCATCGGCCAGAACCATATCCGGCCTTGTTATAAGCGCCCGGCATACTGCGGCACGCTGTTTCTGTCCGCCGGAAACCTCATATGGATATTTCTCCAGGATATCTCCGATCAAAAGTCTCTTCGCGAGGGGTTTGATCCTTTTTTCCATCTCTGCGTAATTTTCTCCCGAAAGCACCAGCGGCAGAAAAATATTATCTTTTAAAGACAAGGTATCAAGCAGATTAAAATCCTGAAACACGAAACCAAGGTGTTCTCTTCTGAACGCGCACAGTTCTTTCTGCCTGATTCCTGTCAGATTCCGTCCCTGTAAAAATACCTGACCGCTCGTCGCTTTATCAAGAGAAGCCAGAATATTCAGCAATGTTGTCTTGCCGGAACCGGATTCTCCCATGATCGCCACATACTCGCCTTTTTCCACCGAGAAATTCACGTCATCAAGCGCCTGCACTTTGGCGGTGCCAAAACGCGTCGTATAAACTTTTTTCAGATTTTTTACTTCCAATAAAACCGCCATAATTTCCCATCTCCCATTCTTTCCTATTGAGCGCTTTCCCCAAACTGTCTTTACGCTCTCTGAAAACAGGATAAAACAAAAGGAAATGTCCTGCCATCGATTCGGCTTACATTTCCCTGTTCCAGTCTTACATTTATGTCACATGATCCGTACGGGCAAATCCGAGGATCACTTTCGTTCCTTTCCCCACCCGGGACTCCACTTGTATCGTATGAGACAGTCTGTCCAGTATCTGCTTGCACAGATAAAGTCCGATACCTGTGGATTTTCCGTCAAAACGTCCGTTATATCCTGTGAACCCTCTTTCGAAGATCCGCGGCAGATCCTCTTCCCGGATACCGATCCCGCTGTCTTCTATCACAAGATAAGCCGCCTCTTTGTGCGCATCATGCTCCTGTATTTCCGTTTTTCCATCATCCAGTCCGTAGATCCTGATCTGTCCATCCGGCGTATATTTAATGGCATTTGAAAGCAACTGTTCCACGACAAACGCAAGCCACTTTTCATCCGTTACCGCCTGCGCCGAAAAATTCTCCAACGAAAATTGCAGACCGCTTCCGATGAAAAGGATCGAATACTTTTTCACAGCCTGTTTGACAATTGCTTCAATATTCTGTGTCTTAAAAAGAAAATCTGACGAAAGGCTGTCGAGTCTGGCATAGTGGAGCGCCATCTCCGCATACTGCTCTATTTTAAAAAGTTCTTCTAACGGCTGCTTTTCATCCTGCAGTAAAAGCCGCAGCGCCGCAATGGGCGTTTTGATCTGATGCGTCCACATTGTATAGTAGTCGTCTATATCGCGCTTCTTCGCATCATATTCCGAAATGACATCCCGCGCTTCTTCTTCGGCTGCGCCGACCAGTTCCCGGTATAGTTTCTCCGGATAAGAACGGCTTTCCGGCAGATAGTCCAGGCGTTCGCCCCTTTTAGCAAACGCATCTATGAGCAAACGGCACTTTTTTCGATAGCAAAAATAATCCCACACCCCGTATACCGCTCCGAAAAAAGCAATCAGAACTGCCGCATAGGACATATTTTCAATGGCCTTCTCATATTCATAGAGTCCGGCCAGACCTAATAAAATGACAACAATCGCACCGTATATAACAGCTTCCCTGATATGTTCTTTCAGATAAGCCGTTAAAATGATTCTTTCCTGCTTTTTCATGATGTTCTCCGATACAGCTGATAGCCTACGCCCTTTTTCGTCATAATAAAATCTTTTAAACCGCCCTCTTCGAGCGCCTTCCGCAGGCGGTTCACATTGACCGTCAGTGTATTATCGTCAACGAAACATTCATTGTCCCACAAACGCTTCATAATATTATCTCTGGAAACAACGTTGCCGGCCTGCTCGAACAGGATCTGCAGTATCCTGAATTCATTTTTGGACAATTCGATCCGTCTGCCTTCATATATGAGCGACATATCCGCCAAATTCAAAATAACACCCTCATATTCCAGAACAGAAGAAGTCCCGGAAAATGCATAGGTTCTTCGTAAAACAGCCTGCACTTTCGCCGAGAGCACCTCTAAATCAAACGGTTTGGCGATAAAATCATCGCCTCCCATGTTGACCGCCATAACGATATTCATATTATCGGATGCAGAAGAGATAAAGATAATCGGTACATTGGATATTTTTCTGATCTCTCCGCACCAGTAATAACCGTTGTAAAAGGGCAGGCCGATATCCATCAGCACAAGATGCGGCGAACTCTCCGTAAAATCGGATAAAACCGCCGCAAAATCTGTGACGGTTTTTACCTCATATCCCCATTTGGCCAAATGTATGCCGACCTGCTTTGCTATGACCTGGTCATCTTCCACTAACAGTATTCGGTACACGATGTCTGCCTCCCATTTTGCCATCGTCCTTCAAGATCGGACTAAGTGACTTATAAGTAAGTAACGTAACGATAGATACGCTTGTTCCCTTGATCAGATTAAGCGGCGCTACCGCAAAAAATACGAAACTGGTGATATCCGTGATCGCTGCGTTGATCTCGGTTCCCATGCCGATCAGCGCTTCTATGGGCATACCATATAACTGTGCGAACTTCGGCAGCAGATATACTGCATTGAAAGCGGTTCCAAACACCGTCAGACAGATCGTTCCGACTATACAGCCTGCAACAGCTGTTTTTTTGCTCTTGCGCAGCAGATAGATCAGGGAAGCCGGCAGAATAAAGCTGCATCCTACGGCAAAGTTTGCCAGTTCGCCTACAAAAGCGGTAGATGTTGACTTAAACAGCAATTTCAAAACAATCTTACAGAATTCGATCATAACACCGGCCACCGGACCGAATGCAAAGGCCGCGATCAATGCCGGCAGCTCACTGAAATCCAGTTTATAGAAACCGGGTGCAAAAGGCATGGGGATCTCAAAAAGCATCAAAACAGCCGAAATCGCAGAGAACATACCGATCATTGCGATCTTTCTCGTACTCAGGATCCGTTCCGTCTGCTCTTTTTTCCTGGCGATAAGCTTCTCAGCCGCATAGGCGATCACAAATAACGTTACGACCACCGCCAGAAACTCCAGCACAAATACAACATTTTCCTGCACATTTTTCCACAATTCACTCATTTTCTTTTCCTCCGTTTTCATCAAACCCATGTCAGGTTTTTAATAAATTAACCAAAGGAAGATCTTCATTCACAAGCGTTCTTGATCATATTCTTTATCACCCGCATCGGACAATGCGCCTTCCGGCTGTCCTTTTGTTAAAAAAATCCCCGGATAAAAACATCCGGGGATAGCGTGACAACATACGAAACGCAGCTCCTTCTTTCATCCAGACTTTACTGTTGGTTACGGATTCTAACCGTATCAGCCGATTATGCCTTTTCATAACGTTTTCATCCGTTATACGCCGTCATAACCGGGTCGTGGACTCGTCTGCCAACGGCCGCCGCCTGTTCCATACGATCTTTCGTACAGATCTCATGTGCGATCCGGTCAAACTTCACCACCAGTAGGGAATTTCACCCAACCCCGAAGAACTTACCTTTATTTACATTCGTTATTGTAATACGTTCTTTCCTAAAACGCAAGAGAAATTTTACGGCCGTCATTCCCTGCATCGACAAAAATCGTTTCGCCGGCTGACTGCTCTTATCTGGACTTTTCCTTAGCCGCAGCCTCTTTGGGTATGTCTTTGCCGATTTTCATCGTCAGGCCGATCCTTTTTTTGGCAACATCGACGGAAATCACCTGAACATCCACGATATCACCGACACTGACGGCTTCGAGCGGGTGTTTGATAAATTTATCCGTCATCTGGGAAACATGCACAAGTCCGTCCTGATGTACGCCGATATCCACAAAAGCGCCGAAATCGATGACATTGCGCACGGTTCCTTTTAAAATCATACCGGGTTTTAAGTCCTTCATATCGAGGACATCGCTTCTTAAGATCGGCGCAGGCATATCGTCACGCGGATCTCTTGCCGGTTTCTCAAGTTCCGTCAAAATATCGGTCAGCGTAATTTCACCGATTCCCAGCTCTTTAGCCAGTTTCGCCTTATCTTTGATCTTCTTCTCCAAACTGCTCACCGTCACCGCGCTCTTTTCTTCCGGTGCGGCAGCCCTGCCTTTACCATTCCCGGCGCCGTTATCTTCCAGCACAACGCCTCCCATCGCTGCGGCAAGCGCTTTGCCCATCGCTGTATTGGTGTTGCGGATCACGATTTCCTTCGGCTTTCTGGCCGGTTTCTCCCTGACTGCCGCTGCCTTCTTTCCTGCCGCTTTTTCGGCCGCCGCCTTCTTTTGCGCTTCTCTGACATCTGCCATCGTCAGACCCATTTTATCTAACAGTTTCTCCGCTGCCTCGTAAGATTCCGGATGTACGCTCGTAGCGTCAAGCGGATTGTCCCCATCGGAAATCCTCATAAAGCCTGCGCACTGTTCAAATGCTTTCGGTCCTAATTTGGCAACCTTCAAAAGCTGCTTTCTGTTGGTGAAACGGCCATTGGCCTCTCTATAATCCACGATATTTCTGGCAATGACCTTCGTTACGCCGGAAACATATTCCAGCAGAGACGCGGATGCCGTATTCAGATCCACGCCGACTTTATTAACGCTGTTTTCCACAACGCCGTTCAAAGCTTCACTCAGTTTCTTCTGGTTCATATCATGCTGGTACTGACCGACACCAATCGATTTCGGGTCTATTTTTACAAGCTCCGCCAACGGATCCTGTAATCTTCTGGCAATCGATGCGGCGCTTCGCTGTCCTACATCGAAATTCGGAAATTCTTCCGTAGCCAGTTTACTTGCCGAATATACGGAAGCGCCCGCTTCGTTTACAATAACATACTGTACCGGCGTATCCAGTTCCTTCAACAGTTCCACGATAACCTGCTCCGACTCTCTTGAAGCCGTACCGTTCCCTACGGAGATCAGCGATACATGATACTTTTTGATCAGCTTTTTCAGTTCCGCTTTGGCTTCTTCCACTTTATTCTGCGGTGCGGTCGGATAAATGACTTTTGTATCCAGTACCTTACCCGTAGCGTCCACAACGGCAAGCTTACAGCCTGTCCGGAATGCCGGGTCCCATCCGAGCACTACTTTGCCGGCGATCGGCGGCTGTAACAGAAGCTGTTCCAGATTTTTACCGAATACACTGATCGCACCGTCTTCCGCCTTTTCCGTCAGCTCATTCCGAATCTCACGTTCGATCGCGGGCGCGATCAATCTGCCGTAGCTGTCCGC
This sequence comes from uncultured Lachnospiraceae bacterium, assembly GCA_910579735.1. Classification (GTDB taxonomy): domain Bacteria; phylum Bacillota; class Clostridia; order Lachnospirales; family Lachnospiraceae; genus UBA3282. Next base: position 169,960 of record CAJTUZ010000005.1, on the reverse strand, counting down.
TATCACTTCTTCTAAAACCGGCGTTGTATAAGCGTTGTCCCCGGTAATGACTTTTGTACGCAGATACTGTAAAATGCGCTCTTCCGGCGCGGCGATCTTGACAGTCAGAAACTTTTCGTCCTCGCCTCTGTTCAGCGCCAGAATACGGTGCCCTGCCGCCTTCCCTGCCGGTTCTTCATAATCATAATACATTTCATAGACACTCTCTGCCTTTTCGTCTTTGGCTGTACTGACGATCTTACCTTCCGCCATAGTGATATCACGGATATAAATACGATAATCGGCCTCGTCGGAGATCATCTCTGCAATGATATCTTTGGCTCCCTGCACCGCATCCTCCACTGTTTTCACGGCTTTGGCATCGTCTTCGTCTTCACGCAGATAGCGAACCGCCTCTTCCTCGACCGGCGCATCCGCTTTCTGTGCCATGATATAGTCCGCCAGTCCATCCAGCCCTTTTTCCTTGGCCACGCTGGCTCTCGTTTTTCTCTTCGGACGGTACGGACGGTACAGGTCGTCTACAACGACCATTGTTTCCGCCTGCACGATCCGTTCCTTTAACTCGTCCGTCAATTTACCCTGTTCTTCAATGCTTTTTAATACCTGTTCTTTCTTCTCCTCCAGATTTCTCAGATAAGTAAGCCGCTCGTACAGATCACGAAGCACCTCATCATTCAGCGAACCGGTCGCCTCTTTTCTGTATCTGGAGATAAAGGGGATCGTATTTCCCTCATCTATCAATTTCACGGCCGCTTCTACCTGCCATTTTTCAACTTTGAGTTCTTCTTTCAGTTTTAGAATAATGTCCATTTCCGTATCCTGTTCCCTTCCCGTTCAGGTGAATTCGAAACCTTTCCGCAGCCTGCCGGCTTCGGTGTCTTCGATCCGCCTGTTTTGTTCTTTCGTCATGTCATACCGCGCCGTACCCTTTTGGGGACATTCATGATATTTTCATTAACTATCTCATTATACTTGATTTTTGACAAGCCTGCCACTCCAAATTATCGAAAATGATCGTTATTTTCCGCTTCCCACATCGCCCCCAGGCCTTCTCCGGCAATCATCTGCGCCCTGTGACGGACTCTTCTATCAGAAAAAACAGCCGGTCCGCATCGATGCGGACCGACTGTTTTTCACACTATGACGCATGATTTTTTCTGTTGGCCGGTCATTGCAGCTGAATATAACCATCCAGTCTGTCCTGAATTTCCTTTACGCTTAGGATTTCATCGCTCCATATCGCACTATTTCCACTAACAGTCTGCAAAAGGAAACTGTCTTTCCTGTCCTTATCTACGATAAACAGCAGCGTGTAGGAAAGCTCTTCTCCATTCTCCATGTGACGGAAGAAAAAGTTCTGCCGCTCTCCCGGCTGTGTATACACTGCCTTATCAAACCAAACCGCGCTGTCGTCCATCTGTAACTCATAATTTTCTTCCGGTACCGCACCATACCAGTTCTTCGCCCACGTATAGGAAGCATCTTCCCTCTTATCGACATAGGCCAGAGAAAAATTCAAGGCGGCGTCCATGTTTTCGTCACTCTGATAACAGTGTATTTTCAGATCTACCCGAAGGACCTCCTGCTGTGTCGTCTGCTCCGAAACGACTGCTCCGTTTTCATCATATTGCAGTCTGGTATATGACTTCAGCGTTCCATCCGCATTCACCCAGCCTTCAAATCTCGTATAATCAAAAAAGTGTTCTTTATCAAATCCTTCGATACTGTCCAAAAATTCATATCCCGTGACCGTATAACCGTAACTTCCGTCACCCACGAGCATTTCTTCATTTATTCCATAGATTTTATCCTGCGGAATGCCCGCCTCCAAAAACAGTTCCCACGTCCTTTCCCTATCCTGTGCCAGAAGCGCCTCGTCCGCTTCTTCTTTTTGTCTTGCCGCCTTTTCTTCTTCACTCTCATAACTGCCGTTTCCGATCCGCTCTACGTGCAGGCTGTCCGCAAGTTTTAACAATTCTTCCCGCTCCAGTCCATATCCGGCGATAATCTCCAGAACATACCCCTCCGTACCGTTAAACAGATAAATATGTGTCGGTGTCTGGTATTTTTTTGCCTCGGGAAAAGTAATGATATCAGCTTCCATACCGCTCAGCACCGTGTGTTCCACGTTCTCTATCCCGTTCACTTCAATAGACGCACCCGCCCTGTCCAATTCATCCATCGTGTATATGGGCATTATCGTGACCCATTCCTCATTTTCTCCCCTGTATTGATTATGCCCTGTATCTGTAAGACCTTCCGGCAGATATTGCGGGGTTACCTGATATTCACCCGGAACAAGTTCATAATTGATCTCAAATGTATAAGTTATTCTGTCTTTTTCCTGTTTCGCCGACTTTTGATAATATACCGTCGCGGCAAATACAGCCGACGGCAGCGCCACGATCAGGAAAACAGCGGCTGCGGCGCTCATGAAGCTGCGATTTTTGTTCTTCCGTTTCTTCATCTGTTTTATTTCCTCTCTTCGAATTTTTTCATATGCCTGTTCTAATTTCTCCTCAACGATTGCAGGGAGCCTCTCTTCCTTATTCCTTTCCATATTTTTTTCCATCGGTTTCCTCCTATCTCCGATTCTGTTTCTGCGCTCCCGTAAATTCCTCCCGAAGCGCTTCTTTTCCCCGTCTCAAATGTGAAGTAACGGTATTTTCATTCATTTCCATATATTCCGCAATTTCTTTGATTTTCAGGCCGTAAACATAATAGAGTGTAAAAATACTGCGGTCCTTTTCTTTCAAGGGTTCGATCAGTTCCCGAAACTCTCTTATGCCGTCTTCTCCTTTTGAACTTTCCGTTTCCGGTATTATTTCAATAGGAAGGCTCTTTTTCTGTTTCCGGATCATATCTTTACATTGATTGATCAGAATCCTGATCATCCAAGTCTTAAAATATGCACTCTGCCTCAGCGTCCCGATTTTTTCATAACAGATCAGAACCGTCTCCGCCATAGCGTCCGCTACATCTTCTTCGTCACGCAGAAAACCCCTGGCAACTTTATACATACTCTGTTTATTCTGTTCGATCAGCTCTATGAAGGCCTCCGCATCGCCTCTTTTGGCTTTTTTCACAAGAAGCTCCACCTCTTTAGTCTCCTTTCCGCCTGTCACCGGCCGGTGTGTCGGCTATGTAATACGGCTGCAGCAATAACCGCTTTACACTTATTAGACGAATGCCGTCAAAGAAATATTGCATGACGCAAAATTTTATAATTTTCCGGGACCGCTTAGTTGTTTTTCTGCATTATTAAGTGTATACTATACAATATAACCCATATAATAAGGAAATTATATAAACTCGGAGAACACTCTATGGCATATACATTCAGCGCAGTACAAGAGCAGGATTTCCTTGCCGGAACAAGTAAAATATATCGTCTTATCAATGGATTTGATGATTACGGCAATAAATGCGCACGTATTTACGGCAATCTGCGGACATTATTCGGCGATCCGCTTTATGAAACGGAAAACAACGAAGACTTATATTCTTATTGTATTGCCGCTGTATCGGATACTGGAAATACGGTTTATCTGAATGTCTACAGCGGACCGACAGGACCTGCCATCGGCGGCACGGCCGGTAAAGAACCTCTGCAGGCAGCGCAGGCTCTGGCTTCATACATCAACAGTGCACTGCCCTCCGACTACGAATGCCAAAGCTATTATCTGGATGGCCCCTGCGTCCTTCGCATGGGTGTCCAAAACGGAACCCCTTTTTACGAGGAGTCTGCATTGGAGCTTTCTCCGGAAGAATTTCAACAATTATACAACCGTATCTATCATCTTGATCAGTAACAAAAACGGTTATTTTCTGTAATATACAGGAGGAAAACCTATGGATTTTCAACATCATACACAATCGGATACCCCTATGGAACCCTCTCCTGCCAATCAACAGACTGCTCCGGTACAAGAGCAGCAGACTGTTACGATGCATGAGCAGCAAACCGTTGCGATACAGGAGCAGCAGAGTTCTTTGACACAGGATCAGGCACCGCATCCGCAGGAACAGCCGGCAGCGTTTGATGTATCCACGCAGAATCTGCAGGGGCCGCAGTCCGTACCGATGCAGGGACAAATGCCGGTACAGGAACATCCTGCGTATCCCCAGGGTACGCCAGGCGGCGGCAATATACCGGGTCAGACTTACGATCCCTATAACCATAATCCCTACGGCAACACGGCTTCGCGGCCAAATGGCCAGTCTCTTCCAAACAGCCGCCCCTACCAAAACAATATGCCCTACGGCAGCGGATATCCGAACAATCATTACCCGGGCGGCAATAACAATGCGTATCCTTATTATAACCGCGGCGCCTATGAGGTACCTCCTGCGCAGCCGGGAAGCAGTTTAGCCAATACGGCAATGATCCTGGGTATCATTTCCATTCTTGCCAGCTTTACTTTTACAATATATCCTGCCTTTATTCTCGGAAGCATTGCTATTGTACTGGCCATTCTTTCGAAAGGCAGCCGCAGTCATTTCTTCCAGAAAGCAAGAACAGGCATTATCTGCGGCACGATCGGTCTGCTCATGAACGTGGTGATCGCCGCATCCAGTCTCATATTCGTTTTTACGAATCCTGAGGCATATGAAATGTTTAATCAGGAATTTGAGCGGATATACGGTATGTCCTTTGATGAAATCATGGACGAAATGACAGGAGATGGCAGTTTATCTGATGAATAACCGCCGCTTCCCCATTATTTGATACACTATCTAAACAACCGGAAAGGAGTATGTATTATGATAAACAGAATCAATACAAATGGATACAGCGCTTCTGCCTCTATGCAGTCTGCCGCATCGGACGGGAGCGATACCGTCAGACAGATCATCCGTAATCCGGGAGAGTCTGTTGAAAAACAGGCGGGACGCAAATCGTCTCCTGCGGAATGTGAAACCTGTAAGAACCGTAAATATCAGGACGGTTCGGATGAAATGGTATCTTTTAAGGCCGCTTCCCATATTTCACCGAATGCTGCTGCCTCCAGAGTCAGAAGTCATGAGCAGGAACATGTTTCCAACGCTTATAAAGATGCGGCAAAAAATAACGGCAAAGTAATGTCCTGTAATGTCGCTATCAAAACTTCGGTCTGCCCGGAGTGCGGACGTACTTATGTGGCAGGCGGTACGACATCGACACAGATCAAATATTTTAACGAAGAAAATCCTTATCAGAAGGAAATGAAATCTTCCGATGCTGCCAACAAGTATCTCGGAATGAATGTAGACCTTGCCTGCTAGGGCGTGATTGGAGCATACTACCTATGAATAAAAAATATAAATCTTCAGCGGAACTAAAGGCGCTTGCCAAAGAACATCTGCTTGGGAAATACGGTACGGTCGTAGGCGCAACCGTCGTTGTTGCCCTGACTGTCGGCTTAACGAATGCCATCTGTACGTTTTTTATCAACACCGGTACGATACCGGGACTTATATTACAATTTATCATTTCGTTTGTAATATCTGTTCTGACAGGACTGTTTACTTCCGGGAGCAATTATTTGTACTTAAAGATCTCCTGCGGCAGACCGGTTACGGTAAGCGATGTTTTCTATGGATTTAAACTGGCCCCGGATAAAGCGCTCCTTATTATGATCTATTTATCGGCCTGGACTTACCTTTCCATGCTGCCGATGACAATCTGCTCCTATATCGTGCTGATTTATCCCGGAAACGCTGCAGCAATACTGGTTTATTATCTGGCTATGCTCATCTATCTTGTTGTATCGGTAATGATTTCTTTAGTTTACGCACAGGCGTTTTATCTGCTGCACGACTTTCCGGATTATTCCGTAAAACAGCTTTTATCCATGAGCAGGCTGCTCATGAAAGGCAATAAAGGCAGATTGTTCTATCTGGTCATCAGTTTTCTGCCGCTCATGCTGCTTGGCTTTTTATCCTGCGGAATTGCCCTTTTATGGCTGATTCCCTATATGAATGCTGCTTGTACGGAATTTTTCCTTGACTTGATAAAGAATAATTAATTAAGAATATTGCAATAAAAGATTACGAAAGCGCCGGGATGTTAATTCCCGACGCTTTTCCATTTCAGATAGGCGTTGACAAACGGATCTATCGCTCCGTCCATGACCGCATCTACATTTCCTGATTCTTCGTTGGTCCTGTGATCTTTTACCATAGTATAGGGCTGCATAACATAGGAACGAATCTGATTCCCCCAGCCGATCTCCTTCACGTCTCCGCGGATATCGGACAGTTTTTCTGCATTTTCTTCCTGTTTTAACATATACAGCTTGGCCTTCAGCATCTGCATGGCTTTATCTTTGTTCATATGCTGACTTCTTTCGTTCTGACATGTCACTACGATACCTGTCGGAAAATGCGTGATCCTGATAGCCGACGATGTTTTATTGATATGCTGCCCGCCGGCGCCGCTGCTTCTGTAAGTATCGATCCGAATATCTTCGTCTTTTATTTCCACATCCACATCTTCTTCGATATCCGGCATGACGTCTAACGATACGAAAGAAGTCTGTCGTTTCCCCTGCGCATTAAAAGGCGATATTCTGACAAGTCTGTGCACGCCCTTTTCGGACTTCAAATAGCCGTAGGCGTTCTCGCCGTTGATCTGGAACGTAACGGATTTAATACCTGCTTCGTCGCCATCCAGATAATCAAGAACTTCTAACGAGAATCCCTTCCGCTCCGCCCAGCGGGTATACATACGATAAAGCATACTGCACCAGTCACAGCTCTCTGTTCCTCCTGCTCCGGCATTCAGACGCAGGATCGCATTATTTCTGTCATATTCTCCTGAAAGCAGTGTACTTACTCTGATCTGCTCGAAAGTCGTCTTAAAGGACTCCAGTTCTTCACTGATATCCGGAATGATCGCAGGATCATTGTCTTCATATCCCATCTCGATCAACGTCTGAATATCTTCATACTGGTTTTCAAGTCCCTTCATGGTTTCTACGACATCCTTCAGGTTCTTGGCTTCCCTCATTTTTTGATTGGAGCGCTCCGGATCGTCCCAGAAACCCGGCGCCTGCATCTCCATCTCCAATTCCTCGATCCGCTTCTCCTTATTCGCTAAGTCAAAGTGAATCCCTCACTTCCGCTAATGGAGTTTCATAAGCCTGCAGTTCAGACTTCATATTATCTAATTCTACCAAAAACGTCACCTTCTTTCCTATTCTCTATTCTCTCTTTTCTCTCTATGCCTCTTCCTGTTCCGGAAAATCTTTATGCTTTTCTTCCGCAGCACTGCTTATATTTCTTCCCGGAACCGCATGGACACGGATCATTCGGATATACTTTGGCCTCCGCGCGTTTAACCGGTCCCTTCGGCAGAGATTCGTCCTTATTCGTTCCCGTTACTTTGGCTACCTGCTCACGCTCCACTTTCTGCTCGATGCGGACGCGGAACAGCAGACGCACGGTTTCTTCCTTAATATTCTGTGTCATTTCGTCGAACATTTCATAGCCGTTCATCTTATATTCCACGAGCGGATCTCTCTGCCCATATGCCTGCAGACCTACGCCCTGTCTGAGCTGATCCATATCGTCAATATGATCCATCCATTTTCTGTCGATCACTTTTAATAAGATGACGCGCTCAATCTCACGAATTGCTTCCGGTTCGGGGAATTCGGCCTCTTTGCTCTCATAGAGCTTGACCGCTTCTTCTTTTAACTGCTGTTTCAAACTGTTCTTCTTCTGTTTCAGCACCCTCTCCGGCGTAACAGGCTGTAACGGGATTGTCGGAATCAGCAGGGTATTGAGTTCATTGAAATCCCACTCTTCGAAATCGCTGTCGTCACCGATACAGATATCGATACAGTTTTCCACAATATCGGTGATCATTTTATAAATAGCGTCGCGCATGCTCTCTCCGTTTAATACGCGCCGTCTCTCTTCATAGATGATCTCCCTTTGTTCATTCATAACCTGATCATATTCCAGCAGATTTTTCCTGATCCCGAAGTTGTTGCTCTCGATCTTTTTCTGCGCCTTTTCAATCGCCTTGGTCAAAGAACCATGCTCTATCTCCTGATCTTCCGGAATGCCCAGCGCATTGAACATCGCTATCATCCGCTCGGAACCGAAAAGTCTGATCAGTTCATCTTCCAGGGAAATATAGAATTTGGATTCACCGGTATCTCCCTGTCTTCCGGAACGTCCGCGCAGCTGATTGTCGATACGTCTTGATTCATGGCGTTCCGTACCGATGATCTTGAGACCGCCTGCCGCTCTTGCTTCCTCATCCAGTTTAATATCCGTACCACGTCCCGCCATGTTAGTGGCGATCGTAACTGCGCCGTGAATACCCGCATCCGCAACGATCTCAGCCTCCAGCTCATGGAATTTCGCATTCAGTACTTTATGCTCAATCCCCCTTTTCTTCAAAAGAGAACTCAGCTCTTCCGATGCCTCGATCGTGATCGTGCCGACCAGTACAGGTTGTCCTTTGGCATGCGCTTCGGCAATCGCATCAATAATCGCGTTCAGTTTACCTCTCTTCGTCTTGTAAACGGCATCCTGTCTGTCGATTCTGGCAATCGGCCTGTTCGTCGGAATTTCTACAACATCCATGCCGTAGATATCGCGAAACTCTTTTTCTTCCGTTAAGGCAGTACCTGTCATACCGGATTTTTTCTCGAATTTATTAAAAAAGTTCTGGAACGTAATGGTTGCAAGCGTTTTACTCTCTCTTTTGACCTTTACATGCTCCTTGGCTTCGATCGCCTGATGCAGGCCGTCCGAATAACGGCGTCCCGGCATGATACGGCCGGTAAATTCATCGACGATCAATACCTGTTCATCCTTCACGACATAATCCTGATCGCGGAACATCAAATTATGCGCGCGCAGCGCCAGAATGATATTGTGCTGGATCTCCAGATTCTCCGGATCGGCCAGGTTCTCTATCTGGAAAAAACGCTCTACTTTCGCAACGCCCTGTTCCGTCAGGTTTACGACTTTATCCTTCTCATTTACGATAAAGTCTCCCGTCTCTTCCCGTTCAACACCCATAATGGCATCCATCTTGGAAAGCGCTTCCATATCTTTTCCGCGTGTAAGCTGTCTTGCCAGGATATCGCAGGCTTCATATAACTTCGTGGATTTGCCGCTCTGTCCGGAAATAATGAGCGGTGTTCTCGCTTCATCGATCAAAACAGAGTCTACCTCATCGATAATCGCATAATGCAGATCGCGCAGAACGAGCTGTTCTTTATAAATGACCATGTTATCACGCAGATAGTCAAATCCCAGCTCATTATTTGTCACATACGTAATATCACATTGATAGGCTTCTCTGCGCTCATCGGACTTCATGCTGTTTAATACCACACCGACCGACAGACCGAGAAACTCATGAACCTGTCCCATCCATTCCGCATCACGCTTTGCCAGATAATCATTGACGGTAACGACATGCACGCCTTTCCCGTCCAGTGCATTTAAATAGGCCGGTAAAAGACAGGTCTGCGTTTTACCTTCACCTGTTTTCATCTCGGCAATACGACCCTGATGGAGTATGATACCGCCGATCAACTGTACACGATAATGCTCTGTTTTCAGAATACGCCTTGCCGCCTCTCTGACCACTGCATATGCTTCGGGAAGCAGATCGTCCAATGTTTCGCCTTCCTGCAGCCTTTTCTTAAATTCTCTGGTCTTGTCCTTTAAGCTGTCGTCACTCAGCTCCATCATCGAATCTCTGAGTGATTCAATTTTATTTACCAGACTTTCTATCCGTTTTATCTCTCTTTCACTGTGCGTTCCGAAAACTTTTTGTATTACGCCCATTTCTGCTCCTATCTGCGCATAGACACACATGCCGGCAAATACCTGCCAACTGTGCGCAATGCCGCTTCTATCCCTTTTTACAGAAAATACCAAGCTATATTGTAGCAGATTTACTACATAAATTCAACAATGGATGTATGATCTTTAAAGAAACCACGGCAAAATATAAAATATTTCCCATTCAGAATTTGATTTTTGCGGCCGGAAGTGATACTATTTTTTTGTATACTATATGTACCATATAGAAAAATATAAATAACGAGGTGTAAAGTTGAATACTTCGGAATGGAGGAAAAAATGAGCAAGAGTTTTGAAGACTTATTATCTAAGGTATCCGAATGCAGCCTGAAAAAAGTAGCTGTTGCGGTTGCACAGGACGATGCCGTTCTGGAAGCAGTGCAGGCTGCGAAAGAACGCAATATCGCAGAAGCGATTCTGGTCGGCGACGCAGACAAAATTAAAGAAGTTGCGGCGTCCATGAACATGTCCCTTGATGGATTCGAGATCATCGATGAAAAAGACAATTATACCGCTGCCTTAAAGGCCGTTGAACTGGTGCATACCGGCAAAGCAGATATGTATATGAAAGGTCTGATCGATACCAAGTCTTTCTTAAAAAGCGTGCTTGACAAAGAAGTCGGCTTAAGAACAGGAAAAACATTATCCCATGTATGTGTATTTGAAATCGAAGGCATTGACCACCTTTTGTTCTTATCCGACGTTGCATTCTTAACGTATCCGAGTCTGGAAGAAAAAATACATATTATTGAAAATACAGTTGACGTCTGCCATGCCTGCGGTATCCCGAATCCTAAGGTTGCACCGCTTGCAGCTGTAGAAGTGGTGAATCCGAAAATGCCGGCTACCGTAGATGCCGATGAACTGACCAAAATGTGTGAAGAAGGCAAGATTCCCGGTTGTATCGTAGATGGCCCGCTTTCCTTGGATCTTGCCATCGATCCTGCCGCTGCCAAACACAAAGGCGCGGAAGACAGAAAAATCGTAGGCGACGCGGATGTTCTTCTTTTCCCTGATATCCACGCCGGCAATCTGGTCTATAAATGTCTTGTACATACGGCAAAAGTAAAGAACGGCAATATTTTAACCGGCACAAAAGCACCTGTTATTTTAACATCCCGTTCCGATGACTTCGAAACGAAAGTAAATTCCATCGCTTTGGGCGCTGTCGTAGCAGAAGACTTAAAAAAATTCTAAACTGCCTTAAAGCGTGTAATAATCATGCTTTTCGCAAAAGTTAAATATTGTTTTAACTATGATGATTATCGTAAATTTTAATAATATTTTATCTTATGCAAAAGTTCCAATTAAACAATCTTAAATTACAAAAAAGAAAGGCGGACAAAAAATGGCTGTAAAAAGTTTAATCATCAACCCGGGATCTACCTCTACCAAGATCGGTGTCTTTGAAGACGAAACACTGTTATTTGAAGAAACGTTAAGACACTCTACAGAAGAGATTGCACAGTACGCTTCCATTGTAGACCAGAAAGATTTCCGCAAAGACATCATTGTCAATCTGTTAAAAGAGAAAAATTTTGACATCAGCTCTTTGAACATGGTCGTAGGACGCGGCGGTATGTTAAAACCGATTCCGGGCGGCACCTATGAAGTAAGCGACGATCTGTTAAGTGACTTAAAGATCGGAAAGCAGGGGCAGCACGCTTCCAACCTGGGCGGTATTCTCGCAAGAGAGATCGGCGATTCCATCGGTGTTCCCTCTTATATCGTAGATCCTGTTGTCGTAGATGAATTAGAACCCACCTCCAGATATTCCGGTGTACCGGAACTGCCGAGAACGAGCGTATTCCATGCGCTGAACCAGAAAGCGGTTGCCAAGCGCTACGCTAAAGAATGCGGCAGGGCTTATGATTCCTTAAATCTCGTTGTCGTACATATGGGCGGCGGTGTTTCAGTCGGCGCACACAAACAGGGCAAAGTTGTAGACGTATTCAATGCGCTGGACGGTGATGGCGCATTCTCTCCCGAAAGAGCCGGCGCAGTACCGAGCGGCGCACTGATCAAGATGTGTTTCTCCGGCCAGTATACTGAAAAAGAAGTCTATAAAAAGATCGTTGGCGGCGGCGGATTCAACGCATACTGCAATACCAACGATATGCGGGATGTTGAGAAAATGGTACAGGACGGCGATACCAAAACGGCGGAAATCCGGGAAGCATTTATTTCTCAGGTTGCCAAGGATATCGGCTCCATGGCCTGTGTCTTAAACGGAAAAGTAGACCAGATCATCGTAACAGGCGGTATCGCATATGATAAGGCCGTTGTAGCCGGATTAAAAGAAAAAGCGGAATGGATTGCTCCGATGACCGTATATCCCGGAGAGGACGAACTGTTAGCGCTTGTTCAGGGCGGCCTTCGTGTGCTGAACGGTGAAGAGAAAGCTATGGTATATTAAGGCATTGATCATACTGTAAAGGAAATGATGCTTTGAAGGGGGTATCGTAAAATCATCAAACAGATGATTACGCGATGCCCCCTTTGCAATACATTGCCGCTTTACATCTTCGCTTCCATCAGATTTCCCGATGCATATCTTCGCAGACCACGATAAAAAACAAAGACCGCAGCTGCCGTCAGCAGAAACGTATAGCCGCACACTGTCAAAAATCTCCCGGCATCAAAATTCAGCATAATATGCACCGGCTGATAGATCGACATGCCCACCGGAATAACAAGATAAAGCAAAAATCTTGTTCCTCCCTTGAATATGCCGTCCGGATAAGTCGAAAAACCGACCATGCTGTTTACCATATTTTTCCCAAACATATCCGCTCTCACAAACCAGAAAGACAGGCTCCCCATTAGCAGGGCAAATGCTGTTATAATGACTGCACCGGTTATCGAAAAGAGAAGGAACAGGAAAAATCTTTCTATACTGAAACAAAAAACAAAGAGCAGAAGCAGTCCATACAGAGCATCTCCGATCGCTGAAGTACTGGTCGATGATGTCAAAACACTGAGCAGGACATTTTTCGGCAGAACCAGATAGGCGTCTAATTTGCCGTTAATAATAACTTCATGAAGCGAAAACACCCTCGCGAACAGAATATGCGACACCCCATAACTGCTTGAGCAAAGTCCCCACAGCAGCATGACTTCCCTCATTGTATACCCGCCGATATCTTCTTTTAACCGGAAAAGGATGATCCACTGTATGATAAACGTCGCATTATTGAACATCATAAAAAGAACATTCGTCAAAAAAGAAACCTTATTAAGCATCTCTCTCATAATATTGTATTTAACGGAAAGCAGACAGATCCGCAGTTCCTTTTTAACCGCCGTTAACATATAAACGTTTGACCCCCTTCCCATAAATGAAAAACATCAGTCCGCAGCCGGCCAAAAGATATAAGAGCTGTGCCGCAAGAACCTCCATGCACTTTTCCGGACTGAAATCCACGATCAATTTGGCAGGACCATAACAGACCGTATAAATCGGTGACGCTTTAAATAACACATGTAACGATTCAGGAAATATCTCTATCGGAAATATAGTTCCCACAACAAGGATCAGCTTGTCATACAGCCACTGGAACGGATTGGAATCCTCTATCCAGAAAGAGAGCAGACTGATGCACAGCTTAAACAGAGCATGAATCGTAATCCCCAGTATGAGGCAGGGAATCGCTGCCAAAAGCGTGACCGGCATAAAATTCGGTATATTTCCGACTAACAAAGTTCCTGTCACCACCATTAGAAGCGCATATATCGGCATCTGCACACACCATTCCCCAGTATACCTGGCCAGGATATAGAGTGTATAATGGTAAGGTTTATTCATGAGGTAAACAATATTTCCGCCCCGGATATCTGCCGCGGCCTGTCTTGTTATAGTTGTTGAACGGGCGCCGAACCAGAGCATTTCCGTTATCATTACGTACCATATCATCTGCTCCTTTGTATAACCTGCAATAAGCTCTCCCGGATCCGCATACATATAATTCCACAGATTGATAAACACAAAGATCAAAATAAAATAGCTGATAAATCCCATAGCGATATGACCCGCATACTGTATATTTTCCATGAGCACGGAAACGTAAATGACCGCATATTTTCTCATAACGCCGTATTTTCCCTCCTTTGCGCTTTATAGATTTCCATAATCGTACTTTCCAAAGACATATCGGAAAGTTTCATATGCTCCATAGAATCATCTAAAACAATACGACCGTCATTTACAATGATGATCCTTTTACAGAGCCTCTCGATATCTCCTACATCATGGCTCGTCAAAAATACTGTCGTATGCAGCTCTTCATTCATTTGTCTGATCAGGGTGCGTATATTTTCCTTTACAACCGGATCCAGTCCGATCGTCGGTTCATCCAAAAAGAGCACTTTCGGTTTATGAATAAGAGAAGCCGCCATTTCACACCGGATACGCTGTCCCAGAGAAAGTCCCCGAACCGGTATATTCAATAACTCTCCCAATTCAAAAATATCCGTAAGCTCCCGGATTCGTAATTCTATTTCCTCCTCCGGTATGTCATAAATCGCACCGAAGAAACGAAAATTATCATACGGTGTCAAATGTGTCCAGAGCTGCTCTTTCTGCCCGAATACGGTTCCGATCTGATATGCAAGTTCTTTGCGTTTCTTCGTCGGATCAATTCCAAGTACTTCCACCTTCCCGCCATCCGGATATAAAATTCCCGTCAGCATCTTGATCGTTGTGCTCTTTCCCGCTCCGTTTGGTCCGATAAAAGCCAGGATCTCTCCTTCGTTTACGGTAAACGATATCCCGGCAACAGCCCGTATCTTTTCCACATTCGGATGAAAAATGGACTGCAGGCTGCCCTTCATGCCCTTTTCCTTTTTTTTGACCCGAAACGTTTTTGATAAATTTTCCGTTCTGATCACTTCCATCACCGTTTTCTCCTCCCTCATACAGCTGTTTTTATAATAAAAAAGAACCGCTCTGCTACATACACTTTCATGTATATACCATGCGGTTCCCGTATTACTCTGATTTCCGCATAGCCAAATAAGACTTTCCGTCTTACGGCCATGCATCCCGGCGGTTTTCTGCCGCCCCCCGGCTATGACCGTAATATGAAAATCTGCCACACCTGCATATTCAGAATAAATAGCACATTTACTTTGTCAAAAATCTGGTAAGACATATCAGTCACCATGCCCTTCCTGCCTGCTTTGAATTTCAAACAGCATATCACAAAAATTTTTAATTGACAAGCATTTTTTCTTTTTTATTTCGCCGCATCATTACATTCGGAAAAATTCGGGAAAACATGTTAAGAGTGTCTATGAAGATCATAGACAAAAACGGTCTATCGTTTACCGATAAACCTGAAAGATTTACAGATTATCTGAATTGTTAAAAACTATGCCATCTTTTGAAGCTTTTTGCTATGTTCCGCGACCACCTTTTTCATAATATCAACATCGTCAAAAACAGCCTCCAGCTTATCGGCGTTATCCCTGTAACGACGATAGGTATCCGTGTAGCAGGATTCAATTGTATCCAACCGCGGGAGTATTACGTTCTCCTGACATAATTTTATTTGATGGATTTCTTTTTGCAGGCCGCTCTCTATGGATTGCATTTCATCTTGCAGCTCGCTCTTCATGCTCTGCATTTCACCTTGCAGCTCGCTCTTCATGCTCTGCATTTCACCTTGCAGCTCGCTTTTTATGCTCTGCATTTCACCTTGCAGATCGCTCTTCATGCTCTGCATTTCACCTTGCAGTCCGCTCTTCATGCTCTGCATCTCACCTTGCAGATCGCTCTTTATGCTCTGCATTTCACCTTGCAGCCCGCTTTTTATGCTCTGCATTTCACCTTGCAGATCGCTCTTTATGCTCTGCATCTCACTCTTTATGCTCTGCATTTCACTTCTCATATCCTGCATCTCATTTTTTAACGGCTGCAGTTCTGCTCTCAATTTGGTATCCATCATATTGGACATTGCATACAGCAGTTCATTGTTTGTCATTTCGTTTCACCTCCTTCTTAAATTTGATAAACAGATTGTATCACAAATAAAATATGAAGTCACTAGAAAATTATAAAAAAACAATAAATATACAATGCATGAAACGTCCCTGCCTGGTTTTTAAGTGTCATAAAATTATCATTTTTTCGTTAACCATTTAGTTCTTTGACATACAATCTGTCTTTTCCATTGCCATAATTGACAATATCCTTCAGATAACGATATCCATACTTTTCATACAGGCCTGTATGTTCTGAAGGAATATAGGTTCTATCAAATCTATTTTCTTTTGCATACCCATTTGCGAAATCAATCAGCTTTTCACTGATTCTATATCCACGATAATCTTCCGCCACAAAAACACTTGATACCCATGGATATATTTCGGGTAACGGATAATAGTCTGTCTTCATGATAGAAGCCATTCCGACGATCTGACCATTTACGATTGCTGCAAACGGAGTTTCCCAATCAGTAAACTCCCATGCCCGAAGCATTCCCAACATATGTTCTTTTACATCTTCCCATGAAAAATTTTCAACAAAATAGATCAGCTTATCCGCCAGGTCCGTGTCTTTATCTACTTTTTTGATCTCCAGTACATTCATACTGAAATCATTTTTTGCAAACCCCAAGTGCCGCTCTACTTTTCCTACGGTTTCATCGACTGTACTTTTGTGAGTTCTTTCAATCCAGTAATAGCCACTATTCCTGATATTTTTCAGGACTTTCCCGTTAAGACTTTTCAAGACTGCATTGCAGACCGCCTTTGCGTTCTCAATATCAGATATACTGTTTATAAAATCACGAAAACCCTGATGGCCGGGACGATTACGGTAATCGTCAATTAAATTTGAAAAATCCTTGATTAAATTATGCCGTTTAGCCAGTTCCCGCGAAACCGTTGTCTTTCCACTGCAAGCTGTTCCGGTTACAAAATAAACATTTGTTAAATATTTTTTGACGACTTTGTCTTGAAATATCATTGCAAAATCTCCTTTATTAAATAGTGATAGTGTTCTGCCTGTACATAAAACTATTTAACACAGTCCATGCACCTGGATATTTCTTATCTCCAAGACTTCGAAGTTTCTTTTTATTCTATCACAATCTGGTGGAAATAGGAACCTGATTGCTGTGTCTAGAAACCGGACACTGAACGGAATGTAAAAAAAATTGCAATGACGATCATAACAATCCATAAAATAGTGCAAACTGTTTTTAAAACTTTTTTTCCTCTGTCCTTTTCATCTCTTTCCATATATAGTTCCGTATCCATAAGGCATTTATCCTTTCCTCCGTTTTTAATCCGGCCGGTCCGGCAATAACTGAACCGCCGGCTTTTACATAAAATATCTTCAGACATTATCATACCCGTTCATTGCATCAAAGTTTCATCATATTTGCATCATTTTTGCATCATTTTCATTGGACGTTTTCTGACAGGTTCTCCCTGTTAATCATCCGAACAAAAAAGAAGCCGCATGACAATTCCTTCGTCAAACGACTTCTTTTCGATCATTCATACTTTATAGTTTTTTAATGATGGAACAGCCTGATCCCCGTAAAGCACATTGCCATGCCGTATTTATCGCATGTCCCGATCACATTATCGTCTCTCACTGAACCGCCCGGCTGCGCTATATACTTTACGCCGCTCTTATGCGCACGTTCGATATTGTCTCCAAACGGGAAAAATGCATCGGAACCAAGCGCCACATCACTCATGTTATCTAGCCATGCGCGTTTTTCTTCTCTTGTAAACCGCTCCGGCTTCACTTTGAAGATCTTCTGCCATGCACCATCTGCCAGGACATCCATATCGTCGTCTCCGATGTATAAGTCTATGGAATTGTCTCTATCGGCACGACCAATACCATCGACAAACTGCAGACCCAGCACTTTCGGCGACTGACGCAGGAACCAGTTATCCGCTTTGGAGCCGGCCAGTCTCGTACAGTGGATTCTGGACTGCTGCCCTGCCCCGATACCGATCGCCTGACCGCCTTTGACGTAGCAGACAGAATTGGACTGGGTATATTTTAATGTAATCATGGCAATCGCCAGATCGATCTTCGCCTGTTCCGGTATGTCCTGATTTTGGGTCACTACATTACCGAAGAATTCATCATCGATCTTTAATTCATTTCTGCCCTGTTCAAAACTGATGCCGTACACCTGTTTCACTTCAAGCGGCGCAGGCGTATAATCAGGATCGATCTCTATGATGTTATACCCGCCTTTTTTCTTGGCTTTTAAGATTTCCAGCGCTTCCGCATCATATCCGGGGGCAATGACGCCATCGGACACTTCTCTTTTGATAATTTTGGCAGTCGCTGCATCACAGACATCCGACAGAGAGATGAAATCACCGAAAGAGGACATTCTGTCGGCGCCGCGCGCTCTTGCATAAGCATTGGCAAGCGGCGTAAATTCCATATCCAGATCATCCACCCAATAGATCTTTTTCTCCACATCCGTAAGCGGCAGACCTACCGCCGCGCCTGCAGGCGATACATGTTTAAAAGAAGCCGCCGCCGGAAGCCCCGTCGCTTTTTTCAGCTCCTTGACAAGCTGCCAGCCGTTAAAAGCGTCCAGAAAGTTTATATAACCGGGTTTGCCGTTGAGCACTTTGATCGGCAGTTCGCTGCCGTCCGCCATGAAGATCCTGGACGGCTTCTGATTTGGATTACATCCATATTTTAATTCTAATTCGTTCATTTCAATAACCATGCCTTTCAATTTTTGTTGACGATACGTGTTTCATATCCTCCGGTTTCGATGTCAATATACCTGACGAAAAGAGAGACTTTATTCTCTTCATTCAGATGATTCCATATCATCTGTGTAAAGCTGTCAATGTCCCCTTCAATACCGATCCATGCCGGCTCTCCTTCAAAACTCGGCAGCGGATCGCCATCACCTTGGTAAGTATGAATAAAATGCCCTTCTCCTGCAACCGGATTTTCATAGGCAAATGTATAACGGTTGCAAGCCGCGCTAT
This sequence comes from uncultured Lachnospiraceae bacterium, assembly GCA_910579735.1. GTDB lineage: Bacteria > Bacillota > Clostridia > Lachnospirales > Lachnospiraceae > UBA3282. Next base: position 151,159 of record CAJTUZ010000005.1, on the reverse strand, counting down.
TTCCGTTATTGCTCTTTAGTATAGACATTGCATAATTATAATTTCCGTTCTCCACATGCATGATTCCCGAAATACGGGGCGTATAATTGGGCGCATCCGGTTCAAAGGTCCTGGTTCTTAAAGCCTGTTCAAAAGTTTGCTGCTTGTCCATCAATTCATAAATCGTATCCGTCTGATCTCCGTTTGTCACGATCGTCTTATTACCGAGTACTCTGACCGGTGCATAAATGACCAGACTCGGATCTTCCAGCTTAGCAGGATCATAAGCCTGTGTTCTGATTCCCTCTTTGTCCGTTACAAAGATACGGTTCCTGCTGTTTACGCTTCTGCCCATGATAAAATAAGCCGTAACCGCATATTTCCCATCTGCGGACTTACCGATCACGATCCCCCTGCCGGGATATGTATTCGCAGACAGTTCCTGCGCCAATGATAATTTTTCCATATAATATAACCATGCCTTTCTATTATCTTCGATTTTACAACCTATTCTTCAACACTGTAATTCGGCGCTTCTTTCGTAATATGGATGTCGTGCGGATGGCTTTCCTTTAAGGATGCCGCAGAAATCTTCATAAATTTACCGTTCTGCTTCAATTCTTCTATTGTCCTTGTGCCGCAGTATCCCATACCGGAACGGATTCCGCCTATCAGCTGGAATACCGTATCCTCTACGGTTCCTTTATAAGCGACGCGTCCCTCTACGCCTTCCGGAACGAGTTTTCTTGCATCCGACTGGAAATAGCGGTCTTTGCTGCCGTTCTCCATCGCCGCAATGGAACCCATGCCGCGGTATACTTTATATTTTCTTCCCTGATATAATTCAAATGTACCGGGACTTTCGTCACATCCCGCAAAAATGCTTCCCATCATACAAACGTTTCCGCCTGCCGCGATCGCTTTGGTCATATCTCCGGAGTATTTGATACCGCCATCCGCAATAATCGGAATACCGTATTCTTTGGCAGCCTCATATGCGTTCATGATCGCCGTTACCTGCGGTACGCCGATTCCTGCAACCACACGGGTCGTACAGATAGAACCGGGGCCGATCCCGACCTTCACTGCATCCGCGCCGGCTTCGATCAGTGCCTTCGTACCTTCTGCCGTTGCTACATTCCCGGCAATAACCTGTACATCAGGATATTTTTCTTTGATCATGCGCAGGCAGTTCAGTACATTATCGGAATGTCCATGCGCGGAATCAAGTACAACAACATCTACTTTGGCGTCTATCAAAGCGCCTACTCTGTCTAACACATTCGCCGTAATGCCGACCCCGGCGCCGCACAGAAGCCTTCCCTGCTCGTCTTTGGCAGAGAGCGGATATTTGATCGTCTTTTCAATATCCTTGATCGTAATCAATCCTACCAGGTTATAATCGTCGTCCACGATAGGCAGTTTTTCTTTTCTGGCACGCGCCAGGATTTGTTTGGCTTCGTCCAGTGTGATTCCTTCTTTAGCCGTAATAAGGCCCTCTGAAGTCATGGATTCTTTGATTTTTTTGGTGAAGTCCGTTTCGAATTTCAAGTCACGATTGGTGATGATGCCAACTAATTTCCTGCCTTCCGTGATCGGAACACCGGAAATTCTGAATTTGGCCATTAAAGAATCGGCGTCTGCCAATGTATGTTCGGGAGTCAGGGAAAAAGGATCCGTAATGACTCCGTTCTCTGAACGTTTCACTTTGTCAACTTCTTCGGCCTGCGCTTCGATCGACATATTTTTATGAATAATGCCGATTCCGCCCTGTCTGGCCATTGCGATCGCCATCCTGTGCTCAGTCACCGTATCCATACCGGCGCTCATCATAGGAATATTCAGTTTGATTTTCTTTGTAAGCCATGTTGTTAAGTCTACCTGATTGGGGATCACCTGTGAGTGGCTCGGTACTAAAAGTACATCATCAAAGGTAATGCCTTCGCCAATAATCTGACCCATTTTCTCTCCTCCTGTTTGTAATTGTGGATGTTAATAGTTCTTTTATATAAAACAACGGATGCCACGCTCTGCGGGACACCCTTATATTAAAAGTACTGCCAGCCAAACAACTGACAGTAGACTTTCCTTGGTTAATCGGTAAATACCTTACGCGGCGCCACCATCTGAATCGCTTTTACCATTTCAGGACTCGGCTCCCACATTATTTTAATATTTCCTTCATAAACCATCATATATGTTTTATCATTCTGCGCAGTGCCTGAGCTGTAATCTATTGTCTTCATTGTACGGTTTCTGTAATCGTCCAGATGATAAGACTTCACAGGCGCCAGAATTTCCATGCGCTCTATATCATAAGCTGCCACTTTTTTTCTCTTGCTTTTTGCCATAACCTTATCGACACTGATTTCCTTGTCCAAATACAGGTACTCATATTCAATATCCGCATTCATATAGACAAAATATGATGCAACGCCTGCCACCACAGCCAAAAGCAGCGCCAGTGCATTCATAAACGTAAGACCGATCAATACGAAACATGCTGTAAACATAATAAGCAGAGTCTTCAGAAAACGCATAAAAAACGGTGTTTTCCTTGCAACAAGATGTTCTACATAAGTTTCACTTATCATAAATTATATCCTTTCCTCTACCAGTGTATATGAACCTATAATATAACAATTTCAAAAAAGTTGCAAGCAAATGTCAAAGAAGTTGAAAAAATAAAAAAAATGTGTTATTTTTTCTTAATAAGAAAGTCCGTCACGCGGACATGAAAAGGAGATCCTGCTATGTCGTCCCAAAATTCCATGAGCGGAGAAATAAGAGAACAGCATCAGAAAACAAAAGAGATGTCTTTAAAGGGCAAACTTTCTTATTTCTGGTACTACTATAAAATACACACATTTGTTGTAATTGCCGTTGTTTCTTTCCTTGTGATGTTTGTCCATCAATATGTGACCAATAAAGAGTACGCCTTTTATGCGGCGTTTGTCAATGCCGATATGGCCTATTCGGAAAATAACGGCTGGGGAGACGAATTCGCAGCCTATGCCGGAATCGATACGGACGAATACCTTTCTTCTGTCGATACCTCTTTCATGCTTTCCCAGAACGATACCAGCCAGTATTCCATCTCCAGTACGGAAAAATTACTTGTTATGGTACAGTCCGGCATCGTAGACGTTATTGTTGCGGATACGGCCGTATTCGAAGGATACGCAAGGAACGAAATGTTCACTGACTTACGTACCCTTCTGCCGGAGGAACTTCTTAACAAATATCAGGATCATCTCTATTATACGGATGCCGCCGCTTTTGATGCCGGGGACGACGATACGTTCCAGACTATGGACGAACTGCCAAATCCTGACACATTTGTCATAAATCATCGTGATCCTTCTTCCATGGAACAGCCGGTTCCGGTAGGCATCTGCCTTCCGCCGGAAAACAGGTTCATGAAGAGCGGTTGCTATGATTATCTGACTGCAGCCAATGTAATGTATCAGGGATACCCGTCCGAAGCTGTTCTCGGTGTTCCCTTATCCGCATCCAGAATCGATACGATCATACAGTTTCTATATTTTATGGAGGAATAACTTTTCTGCACTGTCCAAAGTACGGTTCCCTACAGCATTTCCTTTAAAAGCTGATGGATCATACCGGGATCTGCTTTGCCTTTCATGGCCTTCATCGTCTGACCGACAAGGAAGCCGACCGCCTTTTCTTTCCCGTTTCGGTAATCTTTCACCGACTGCGGGTTAGCCGCGATCACTTCCTCTATCGTCTTTCGAAGCGCGCCTTCGTCGCTTACCGTTTTTAGTCCTTTTTCTTCCACATATTTCTCAGGGTCAATATCCTGTTCAAACATAATCTCAAATACTTCCTTGGCCACGGAACCGTTGATCGCTTTACTATCTGCAAGTGCAATCAGTTTCGCAAGATTTTCCGGAGAAAAACGCAGATCCTGTGCATCCATTTCTTTTTCTTTCATCAGACGCATCGTCTCTCCCATAAGCCAGTTGGATACTTTTTTAGGCTGTTTGCAAAGTACGACAGTCTCTTCAAAAAGATCTGCCATATGCTTTGAACCGGTAATGATGTCAATATCATAATCAGGTATGCCGTATTCTTCCCGGTAACGGGCCATTTTTTCGGTTCGAAATTCCGGCTGCCCGGCCCGGATCTCCTCTAACATTTCATCGCTCACTACAATAGGTACAAGGTCCGGATCCGGAAAATACCGATAATCCTGTGCATCTTCTTTACTTCTCATTGCATAGGATTCGCCTTTGACATCATCCCATCTTCTTGTTTCCTGCACGACTTCCCTGCCCGCTTCCAACAAGTCGATCTGCCGCTCTTTTTCTGCTTCAATCGCTCTGGTAATCGCCTTGAAAGAGTTCAGGTTCTTCATTTCCGTTCTTGTGCCGAATGCTTCCTTCCCCGCTTCACGGACAGACAAATTGACATCGGCCCGCATGGACCCCTCCTGCAGTTTACAGTCGGATGCCCCAAGATACTGAATGATCATACGCAGCTTTTCAAGATAGGCGATCACCTCCTGCGCATTTCTCATATCCGGTTTAGAAACGATCTCAATAAGCGGCACGCCGGAACGGTTATAATCTACCAAAGAACAGTCTTCCCATTCGTCATGGATCAATTTACCGGCATCTTCTTCCATATGAATCTCATGAATGCCGATCACCTTCTCCGTGCCATCTTCTGCTTCAATGGTTACGCTGCCATTTCGGCAGATCGGCAGATAGAGCTGGGAGATCTGGTAGTTCTGCGGATTATCGGGATAAAAGTAATTCTTTCTGTCAAACTTGCAGTATCTGGTAATCTCACAGTTTGTTGCAAGTCCTACGGCAACAGCATATACAAGCACCTTTTTATTGAGTACCGGTAATGAACCGGGCATCCCGGTACAGACCGGGCATGTCTGCGTATTGGGCGCTCCGCCGAAAGCGGTGGAACAGCCGCAGAAGATCTTGGTCTTTGTCGCCAGTTCTACATGGACTTCCAGTCCGATGACAGTCTCATATTCTTTTGCCATTTCATCGCTCCTCCTTTCCCGTTACAGAGGTTATACGGTCTGCAGGAAATAAACCTCTTGCGGATAAGGTTCCTGCCGCTTTCTCGTAAGTATATGCCGCGCGGATCAGCTTTTTTTCCTGAAAACAGTCACCGATAAGCTGCATGCCGACCGGCAGTCCCGCACGACAGTATCCGCACGGCAGACTGATTGCCGGAAGGCCAGCCAGATTTACGGCAATCGTATAGATATCGCCGAGGTACATTTTGATCGGATCTGCCAGGCTCTCTCCAAGCTTTGGCGCCATTGTCGGCGCAGCCGGACTCAAGATCATATCATATTTCTCAAATGCCTCGTCAAATGCCTTCTTTATCAATGCTTTCACTTTCAGGGCCTTTAAATAATAGGCATCATAATAACCGGAACTCAGTACGAAAGCCCCCAGCATGATACGGCGCCTGACTTCCTCGCCGAAACCTTCGGAGCGGGATTTTTTATACATATCATGAAGTCCCTTACTACCGGCGCTCCGGTAACCGTACTTGATACCGTCAAAACGCTCCAGATTGGAACTTGCTTCTGCCGCTGCGATCGTATAGTAAGCCGGAACGGCATAGTCTACCAGACTTAAGTCAAAATACTCCACAACGGCGCCTTTTTCTTCCAATACGCGGGCGGCATTTAAAACAGCCTCCCCGACCTCTACATCCAGACCTTCTTTAAAATAGTCTTTCGGTATACCGATCTTCATGCCTTTGACGTCTTCCCTGAGCGCCGCCGCAAAGTCCGTATCCTTTCTTTCTATAGAAGTAGAATCTTTATGATCATGGGAGGTAACGGCTTCCAGAATGAGCGCGCAGTCCGTTACGTCCTTTGCCAACGGTCCGATCTGATCCAGAGAGGAAGCGTAGGCAATCAGTCCGCAGCGTGACACCGTCCCATACGTAGGCTTCATACCGACTACGCCGCAAAACGATGCCGGCTGTCTGATCGAACCGCCCGTGTCGGAACCCAGCGCATAAAAACATTCTCCTGCGGCCACAGCAGCCGCCGAACCGCCGGAAGAACCGCCCGGCACATGTTCCGGATTCCACGGATTTCTCGTGACGCCGAATGCCGAGGTTTCCGTCGTAGAACCCATTGCAAACTCATCCATATTCGTTTTGCCCACAATGACCGCTCCTGCCTTCTGCAGATTCAAAACGGCTTCGGCGGAATATGACGGTATAAAATCAGCCAGTATCCTCGAAGAACATGTCGTAAGCATTCCTTCCGTGCACAGGTTATCTTTGATCGCCACCGGCACGCCCGCAAGCGGCCCTGTAAGCTCTCCTTTTTCTATTTTCTCCTGCACGGCCGCCGCCTGTGCAAGCGCCTTTTCTTTATCGACAGTCACATAGGCATGATAGAGACGTTCCTTTTCCTCTATCTGTGCAAGCGTTTCCTGCACTGCCTCTACGGCCGTCGTTCTGCCTTCTTTAATTGCCGCGGCAAGCTCTGCCGCAGTCATCTTCAATAAACTCATCTTCTATCATACTCCTTATCATAAGAGCTTCCGTAACCGTAATTTCCTGCCCGTCTCCCGCATTACCATTTCGTGTGCGTTAAAATGTTCTGGGCACTACAAACATCCCTTCTTTTTGTTGCGGCGCATTTGCCAATAACTGTTCCCTTATGTCAGAGTTTTTCACTTCATCTTCCCGAAATACGTTTTGTACCGGAAAAATATGCGACATCGGTTCTACGCCATCCGTATCCAGTTCGGCCAGCTTGTCGATATAATCGAGCATCCTGCCCATATCCTTCCCTGCCTGTGCCCTCTCTTCATCCGTAAGTTCCAGCTTCGCCAGAATGGCTACATATTCTATTGTTTCATCATCGATTACATTTGCCATAAAGATACGCCTCCTTATCTGATCTTCATATGCACTTCCCGCAGTTGCTGTTCCGTCACTTCGCCCGGCGCGCCGCACATAAGATCCTGTGCCGCAGCGTTCATCGGAAAGGCAATGACTTCCCTGATGTTTTCCTCGCCCCGCAACAGCATGATCATACGGTCTATGCCCGGCGCCATTCCTGCATGCGGCGGAGCGCCAAACTGGAATGCACTATAGAGCGCGCCGAATTTATTTTTTAAAGTTTCCTCATTATATCCTGCAATTGCAAAAGCTCTGACCATAATATCCATATCATGGTTCCGCACGGCGCCGGAAGATAATTCTACTCCGTTACATACAATGTCATACTGGTAAGCCAGGATCGTAAGCGGATCCTGCGTTTCCAATGCCTGCAGCCCTCCCTGCGGCATAGAAAACGGGTTATGGGTGAAACCGATCTGTTTCGTGTCCGGATCTTCCTCGTACATCGGGAAATCGTTGACATAGCAGAAACGATATGCCTTTTTCTCCAGCAGATCCAGGCTTTCTCCCAGTTTGGTCCGAATCTTTCCTGCATAATAAGCGGCCTTTGTCTCGTGATCCGCAATAAAGAAAATCGTGTCTCCGGCGGAAAGTCCCGCCAGAACGGCAAGTTCCTTTTTCTTCTCTTCCGGAATGAATTTATCGATCGGCCCTTTATAAGACATATCTTCAGCCACCTCAAGATAACCGAGGCCCCCCATTCCCATGTCGGTTGCAAAAGTAAGCAGCTTTTCATGAAATCCTTTAGACATCTGTGTATGCACTTTTATTGCACGAACTGTCCTGTTATGGAAGGGTTTAAACAGGCACACTGCAAAAAATTCTGTCAGATCAATGATGCGCAGCGGGTTTCTTAAGTCCGGTTTATCCGTACCAAACTCCAGCATGGCCTGCCTATAACTGTAAACCGGATAAGGCGCCTTGGTCACTTCATACCCTTCCGGTGCAAATTTTTCAAAGGCAGCGGACAGCACCTCTTCTCCGACGCGAAAAACATCTTCCTGCGCGGCAAAGCTCATCTCAAAATCCAACTGGTAAAACTCTCCCGGCGAACGATCGGCGCGGGCATCTTCATCCCGAAAGCAGGGTGCGATCTGAAAGTATTTATCAAATCCCGATACCATAAGGAGCTGTTTATACTGCTGCGGCGCCTGCGGCAGCGCATAAAATTTCCCTTTATATTTTCTGGAGGGCACGATATAATCTCTCGCCCCCTCCGGCGAAGAAGCGCACAGGATAGGCGTCTGGATCTCCAAAAATCCCATTTCACTCATTTTCTCCCGCAAAAAGGAGATCACTCTGGAACGGAAAATAATGTTATCCTTTACTTTTTTATTCCGCAGGTCAAGGTAGCGGTACTTCAAACGTACATCCTCTCTCGTTTCCCTGGAAGTCATGATTTCAAATGGAAGCTGCTTATAAACTTTCCCAAGCACCTCTACTTTATGGGCTTCCATTTCGATCGTTCCGGTCGGGATCTTCGGATTATAGGTCTCCGCATCTCTCTTTTCAATAACTCCCTGCAGGGAAACGCACATTTCTCTGGACAGTCCCGACAGCAAAGAGGTATCCCGCATAACGACCTGCAAAACGCCGTACATATCCCGCAGATCCACAAAAGACACACCGCCGTGATCCCTGATATTCTCAATCCAGCCGGCCGCTTTTAGTTCTCTGCCGATATCCTCTTCTCCAATCTGCCCTAATGTTACTTCTCTGTAAACGCTTTCTGTTTTCATCTCTGATCTTGCCCCTTTCTGTCTTGGTTCCGGGACTTTTTTATGCTGCCGTGCGGCCTGCGCATAAAAAAAGTCCCGGAATACAATTTACGTATTCCGGGACGGATAATCATTCTTACCCGCGGTACCACCCGCATTGACAAGCCGCCATCTCCAACAAGATGTTTTACCGCCCTGCCCACTCTGACACTTAACGCGTGCAACGTACCACCCTACTGCAATAATATGTACCCGATCTTCTCTGTTCAGGCATCATCTCTTTCCGGTTCGGATGATCTGCTCCGGAGTGTTCCCAGTCCTTACTTCCCACAAACAGCGCTCTCAGTCGGTGACGCCGTATTCCTGTCGTTTTCCGTATGGCGAGTCTCCTTCAATGCATTTTTCATAATAATTGTATATCATAATAAAAATAAAAATGCAACCGCCGCGCAAATTGTACTTAAAAAAATACAATATCCGAACCGCATTGGCTGCATCTTCCGTTTACGCCTGATTATCAGCTCCAATATACTGTGCGTCGCCAAAACCAAGAATCAGCATAAAGATAAAAGGTAAAAATATCAGGCCGACTCCGAAAACAGTGCTCTGTCCAAATGCCTTCGCCAGTTTAATGCAGCAAATGATCATAACGATAAAGTTAACACATGGCACAAACATCAGCAAAAACAGCCAGCCGTTGCCAAATGCCATGTCATACAGACAATATGTATTATAAATCGGTATGATAGCTGCCCAGCCCGGTTTGCCGGCTTTCTCAAACACTTTCCACATCCCTACCAGTGCAACAACAACAATGGCCAGACACACGATCATGTATCCGACGCCAAAAGACGCTGCAACTGCCGTAACCATTAAATCCTCATTCATTTTAAATCCTCTCCCTCATAAAAATTTATTATTATTAATATGGCGCAAAACCGCTTAACATGACATCTCTGACAGATTCTTCATGATATGATAAAAGAATCTCGATCATTCTGCCGTTTCTTTCCGCCATATAATAATCCTGGTACATCACTGCGCCGCTGTAATCGAGTTTGAAACTGAATTTATGAAATTTCACGCCTCCGACTTCGGCGTCTTTCTCTTCATCAATTCTGTCAATCTCCACACCTTCTACAAGCCCCATCTGCCTTTCTATTGCCTCGGCATATTCTTCCGGTTCCATAGAAGTACGCTCTACAAAAACGCTGACGGTATTGTTTAATCTGTCCATTGCCATCATCTCATAGACCATGACCATTTTGGAATAGTCCACGATCATATCCGCATTATCTTCATAGATTATTTCACTGCCAAGCTGCAAAACCGCATCCATTTCTTCCTGGGATGACATGGTAAATTCTTCCGGCAGCTCATAGCGGAAACCGATCCATTTACTTTCAAATGCCGTATCCGTCACATTTCCTTTTTCATATCTTCCTGAAGACTCTTCTTCCGATTCTTCGCCGTCGTCTGTGTCCGCTTCACGATCCTCAGTCCCGGATTCCTCCTCTGCAGTATCCGCTTCGACATCCGGAGCCGCCTCTTCCGGTTCCGTTTCAGCATCCGGATCCACATCCTCCGATTCCGTTTCAGGATTTTCTGCTTCCTTTTCGTCCGAAGCATCATCTGACGCCACGTCCTTCGATGCGGTGTCCCTTGCCGTAACGCCGCATGCCGTAAGAGATACCATCATTCCGGCCAACAGTGCGGCTAATATCCTTTTTCTGTTCATTATGATCACGATACCTTTCTTTCAGTCTAATCCATATCAGAACAGCATGCTGTCCATACCCGCGTTTTCTACCTGTTTTCATGGCCCGGTTTCATTACCCGGTCCCTTTCTGTATAAAAAAATGTGAAGTTTCCCTCTATGGAAAACCTCACATATCGTAACATTTTATCACAATTTTGTCAAGCGATCTACGGCTTCTACCGTATTCTCATAACTGCCAAATGCTGTCAGTCTGAAATAGGTTTCCCCGCTCGGACCGAATCCGGAACCCGGTGTTCCGACCACATTGGCATTTTCCAGCAGATAATCGAAAAACTCCCAGCTTGTCATGCCTTTGGGCGCTTTTAACCAGATGTAAGGTGCGTTGACACCGCCCGATACGGTATAGCCTGCCGATTTTAGGCCGTTCAATATATAAGCCGCGTTTTTCATGTAATAGGCAACCAACTCTTTGGTTTCTTTCTTACCCGCTTCGCTGTATACGGCTTCTCCCGCCCTTTGAATAATATACGGTGCACCGTTATATTTCGTTCCGTGCCGTCTGGCCCAAAGGGAATGCAGTGACACATCCTGTATTTTCAATTCTTTCGGAATTACCGTAAAACCAAGACGCACACCCGTAAATCCGGCATTTTTGGAAAAGGAACGAAGCTCTATTGCACAGGTTCTTGCACCTTCGCATTCATAGATCGTATGCGGCACATCCTCTTCCGAAATATAAGCTTCATAAGCCGCGTCATAAATGATCACGGAACCGTTCTTATTTGCATAATCCACCCACTCCTGCAGCTGCGCTCTGGTGATCGTGGAACCGGTCGGATTGTTCGGGAAGCAAAGATAGATCAGATCCGGCACTTCTCCCGGCAGTTCCGGCGCAAAATTATGATCTGCAGTACAGGGCATATAGATCACATCGCTCCAGCTGCCCGATTCTTCGTAAACGCCGGTTCTTCCCGCCATAACATTCGTATCCACATACACGGGATAAACCGGATCACAGACTGCGATTTTATTATCGATACTGAAAATTTCCTGAATATTACCGGAATCACATTTGGCCCCATCGGAAACAAAAATTTCATCCGCCTCGATCTGACAGCCTCTTGCCTTATAATCATTGTCCGAGATCGCCTTTCTTAAAAATTCATATCCCAGATCAGGCGCGTACCCGTGAAAAGTTTTTGCATCGGCCATTTCATCTACCGCCTTATGCATCGCGCTTATAACCGCGGGAGAAAGCGGCTGTGTCACATCGCCGATCCCAAGTCTGATAATCTTTTTATCCGGATTCGCTTCCGTATAAGCATTTACTTTTTTGGCAATCGTGGAAAAAAGATAACTGCCCGGTAATTTTAAATAGTTGTCATTTACTTTGACCATATCGTTTCGTCCTCCCAATATTCTCCTTCAAAAACGGTCTTAGCAGGCCCTGTCATATAAACCAGATTCTCTGTCCGGTCCCAGGCAATCTGCAATTCGCCACCTAATAGTTTAACAGTAACCGTCTCATCCGTCAAACCATTTAATATACATGCGACCACCGTAGCACAGCATCCGGTTCCGCAGGCAAGCGTCTCGCCGGTTCCGCGTTCCCAGACGCGCATCTGTACGTTCTTTCTGTCCAATACCTTCACGAACTCCGTATTGATCCTTTTAGGGAACCGCTCGTGTGTCTCAAAATACGGTCCGATCTTTTCAATGGCAAGGCGCTCCACATCATCCATAAAAACGACCGCGTGGGGATTCCCCATTGACACACATGTCATTTTATATTCCGTTCCATCTACCGTGACCGGCTCCGCTATGATCCGCTCTTTTCCCTCTTCTGCCAGTACCGGAATCTCCGCCGGCACAAGCACGGGAGAGCCCATATTGACTTTGACGGTGTCCACTTTTTCATTCTGCAAAAAGAGTTCCAGGTATTTCACCTGTCCGCAGCTGACAATGCTGATCTTTGTCTGATCCGTCATTTTATGGTCATAAACATATTTGGCTACACAGCGGATACCGTTTCCGCACATCTCCGCCCTGCTGCCGTCCGCATTATACATCTCCATTTCAAAATCCGCTTCCTCGGAAGGATTGATAAAAATCGCGCCATCACCGCCGATTCCAAAGTGCCTGTCACTGATTTTTCTCACCAGATCAGGTTTGTCCTTTGGCGCAATATTTTCCGTAAAGCCGTTGATATAAATATAGTCGTTTCCGCATCCGTGCATTTTGGTAAATTTCATAGAGCAGCCTCCTTTTTATTTTGGATGATCAGGCAGCTTCGCGCCGCCCGATTTGATTACAGTAGATAATGATATCATACAGGATATGGCAAAACACAAAAAGCGTAGTATATGCGCATTAGTATGTAAAAAATGCCTTTTCCATATGAAAGCCATCACATGCGGCAAATGCTGCGCTCCAAAGTCATTTTTATTTTAACAAAAAGGATATGCGGCTGGAGGGAACGCTCCTTGATTAAGGTTCTCCGCAGATTCAGGTATTGACCAGTTGATATAAACGATTGTACTGGTCATACTCTTTATAGTAGATTGTCAGATACCGGTCGATGCTAAAATAAGTACACAGTATTTCGTCCCACTCTTTCGTGGAATTGTTCCACAAAACCAGTCCATCATCAAGCAGATTGCCTTCTATCACTTTTACGCCCCATTCGTCAATCTGTTCCGCTGTCATAAACGGATTCAGTTTTACGATAAGTCTGCCGTTTGGCCTGAGGATCCTTTTGATCTGTGTCAAAACACAATGCGCATCTTCCGGATACAGATTATCGATGATATTGGATAGAATCGCGGCGTCCATGGACGCGGACTCTACAGACGCCAAAGCATCCACGCCGCCTGTGATAAACGTAAACTGCCGGTCGGGTATCTTTTCCCCGATCTCCCGCGCGTTTGCAACCGCCTGTGGAGAAAGATCGATCCCGATATGCTTTTTCGTACCATACAGGCTGCAGTGAAACAGCAGATGTCCACTCGCGCAGCCAAAATCAATAACGGAAGATGCCTCCTGCGTCAGCCAGGAGAGCGCGTTGTCCAATGCCTCATTTCCGCTCTCTTTCCTCTGCGGTATATGCAGATTGTCATTTTTAAATATCTCGTCCCATTTCTGTTTAATATTCTCGTATTTATCCATGATACCGTATTCTCCTCAAATTTTACGAGCAACTTATTCTGCGCGCTTTCTCACTCCCGCATCATCGTCAAAACCATCTGCGCCGTTTCCACCATGCCGGTACCGCTGTCCATACTGCATTTTTGAATATAGCGGTGCGCCTCTTCTTCAGTCATATGATTACGTTCCATTAAAAGTTCTTTTGCCGCCTTTAACAGAGCAAGCTCTTCCTCACTGCGCACTTTCGGTTTTTGTTTTGCCTTTCTTCGTCTTCGCATGAGCGCCTGCGCCATCATTGCGAGCGTGTCAAGCAGATCATGTACTTTTAGCGGTGTCGTCAGACTTACGATTCCGTAGTCCGCGCAATCGCTTACAACGTTCCGGGATGCAATTAACAGCATATCGATCCCATCCGAGAGGCACCCGTGTAATTCGGAATATAGCATATCTGTAAGCTTGTAGCTGCATATTACAATACCATCGTTCCATTCGTCAACCTGGCTCAATGCCTGTGCTCCCGTTGTGCATACCACGACTGCCGTAAATCCGTTCTTTATGAGAATGCTGCGAATTCCTTTTGCTTCTTCTATTTTAGGCAGGGCTACAACGATATTGATCACACGTACACCTCCCCACGTCAAAATATCCCATTCATCTTATCGCATGGATATCTTCTGTTTATCATACAAAAAAGTTCCGCCGTCAAAAATTATTCAGATACTCCCTGATCTCCCAGTCGGTCACCTGAGAACGGTAACGGTACCACTCTTCTTTTTTCGCGCTGACATATTTCGCATACGTATGACTCCCAAGCACATCCCTAATCAGTTCATCCTTTTCCATATCATAGACTGCCTCAATCAATGTCCCCGGTATTTCTTCTATGCCGCATGCTTTTTTCTGCTCATCACTCATTTCAAAAATATTACAGTCCACACTCTGCGGCGGCATGATCTGCCTGCTAATTCCATCCAGTCCTGCACGCAGACAGACTGCCAATGCAAGATAAGGATTAGCCGAAGGATCGGGACAGCGCAGCTCGATTCTCGTTCCTTTTCCGCGGGAAGCCGGAATCCTGATCAGCGGACTCCTGTTCTTTGCGCTCCAGGCAATATAAACCGGCGCTTCATACCCCGGCACCAATCTCTTATAAGAATTCACAAGCGGATTGGTGATGGCCGTCATGCCTTTCATGTGCTTCATGATGCCGCCGATAAAATAATAGGCTTCTTTGCTGAGTCCCAGCTTATCGCTTTCATCTGCAAATATATTTTGCCCGTCTCTGGATAATGACATATTGATATGCATACCGGAACCGTTGACACCGTATTTGGGTTTGGGCATAAAAGTTGCGTGAAGTCCGTGCCTTTTGGCGATCGTCTTGACTGCCAGCTTAAACGTCATAATATTGTCCGCCGTAGCAAGCGCCTCATCATACTGAAAATCGATCTCATGCTGCGCCGGCGCCACTTCATGATGGGACGCTTCCACAACAAATCCCATTTCTTCTAATGTCAACACCATATCGCGCCTCGTGTTCTCACCGAAGTCCACCGGCCCCAAGTCAAAATACCCTGCCTGTTCATGAGTATTTGTCGTAGGCATTGCATTCTCATCTGTATTAAACAGGAAAAATTCACACTCCGGTCCAACTTCAAAGACATATCCCAAATCTGCCGCTTCCTTGATCGCCCTTTTCAAAATATAGCGCGGGTCGCCTTCAAAGGGTTCTCCGTCCGGTCTGTATACGTCACAGATCAGCCTTGCCACTTTCCCGTTCTGCGGTCTCCACGGAAAAATCTCAAATGTACCAAAATCCGGATGCAGATACATATCGGACTCCTCGATTCTTGCAAATCCTTCTATAGAAGAACCATCAAACATACACTGGTTATCCAGCGCCTTTTCTAACTGGCTGATCGTAACCGCCACGTTTTTCAGATTGCCGAAAATATCGGTAAACTGCAGACGGATAAACTCTACGTCTTCCTCCTGCATCAGCCGGACGACATCCTGCTTCGTATAATTTTTCCTCATCTTCATTTTCCTCCACTGTGCGGATTGTTTTAAAGTAATATATGTCATTCTTCCCAGGTCATTCCTAAAAACGTGCACCGTAAGGCACACCGCAAAAAGGCATTCTTATCGTACAATAAGAACGCCTTTGTTCTGTAACAGAATAACACTTTCAGCGTATATTTGTCAATCATTCTTTCCGGCTGATAGGCATCTTTTCCCGTCAGGCCTGCCAGATTCCTTGCCGCGGCCTCCTGACCAGGGGTGAACGCTTAGATCCGTATGTCTGCAGGCCGCATCCCCTGTTCAAATTTGTCTTTACGGCATTGAGCAGCCGCAGCAAATACTATATAATTTCTCTTGACTCTCCCCCACAGGGGATAGTTTATACTTTTTAGCAAGGAGATTGTATATGTATCAGATAAGCCAGTTTTCAAAAATATCCGGTCTGACTGTTAAAGCACTACGTTACTACGATAAACAAGGTATGCTCAAACCGTCATATCGCGATAAAAATACTTTGTACCGGTATTATGATGAGAATGATTTAAAAAAAGCGCAGCTAATCAGGCTTCTTCGCTCTTTGGACTTTTCAATATCGGAAATTAAAGAAGTGCTTGAAATGGTAAATAATGAAGCAGATTTAACTTATATTCTGCAAGAGAAAATTGCAAATATTTACCTGCTCTAAAAGCTGTTTGTACTACACATTATGGAAGTTATGAAATGTTATATTTGGCGTACAAAGCATTATTCGATTATGTAAATGAACATGATATAGCGGTGATAACACCTTTCAGAGAGATTTACGAGAAAAGTCCCGGAATGATATTTAAAGGAAATCCCCAAAATTATGTTACAAAAATACTATTTCCTTATAAAATCCTATAAAGAAAGAGGATTACAAAATGCAAAATGTTGTAAAAAATTTTATTCCACAAGGCGGGAAGCACTGCATTACTAATTCATTGAAACAGATTTTTTCTTATTATGGTTATACGCTATCAGAAGAAATGATGTTTGGTTTGGCATCCGGACTGTCCTTTTTATATTTAAACCAATCTTCTTCTCCTATGGTAAATGGAAGAATAAAAGTTTTTGATTTTGAGAAAAAATTAGCAGACCGGCTTAATATATCCATTCAATGTAAGTCTGGTTCTGACTATAAAAAAATCAATCAGCTATCAAAAGATATGATAGACCAGAATAAACCCATTTTAATATATGTGGATATGCCATATTTATCATATCTGGGATTGCCTAAAAACAGTCATTTTGGCGGTCATGCTGTTGTCCTTTTCGGATATGACAATGACTTGGAGCAGTTTTGGATCAGTGACAGAGATAATCACGATTATCCAATTAGAACACCTTTTGGAAAAATAGCAGAGGATTACCATTTAGTCAGTTATCAGGAAATGGAACAGGCACGCAGCAGCGCACATAGACCTTTTCCCGCCAAAAACAAATATCTGTTCATTGATTTTCAAGGATACAGGCAGATTGATAGAAGCATTTTAACCCAGGCAATAGCGGAAACTTGCGATACCATGCTTAATCCCCCGGCCAAATTGTTAGGTGTAAACGGTATTTTGAAATTCTCAGCCGAAATATTAAAGTGGGAAAAGTTTAGCCCTGACAAGTTGAAGTTGTCCGGCACAACAAACTATTTTCAAATCAGCAAAGACGGCGGCACGGGCGGCGGTATTTTTAGAAAAATGTATGGAGATTTTCTAATCGAAGCCGCTGTTACAATGGATAATAAAAATATTGCCATGTTAGGGAAACAGTTCTTAGAAGTTGCAAAACAATGGGATAAAATAGCCAAAGATTTATGGCAGTTATCACTTAGCGGCGATGTTTCTTTATTGCGGAAAATGTCGAAGGAGATTATGGGCATATATCATCAGGAAAAAAATCTATATCAGTATTTGCAAAGGGATTTAGTAAAGTAATCATTGTTGTTAGCTTTTATTATAGTTATTATATACCAGGAGCAGGTACATATACTTATTTTGAACACTTCTGCGTGTTATACAAGATAACCGGTTTATGATATACTATATTAGAATTGACAATAAAGCACGAATTTGAATAAGGGAGGAACAGCAATGCGATATGGTTCAATTTATTTGATTGTCAGGGACTTTGATAAATCTGTATCCTTTTATGAGAAGGTATTTGATATGAAGGTGAGCGCTGCAAGCGGAAAGCGTTTCGCCCAATTTCATAATCAGGGACTTAACCTCTGCCTCATGAATGGTCATTATGACAGTGAAAACCCTGATCAGGTAGTAACCAAAGGCGAGTATTGGGAGATATACGATAACCAAAGCGAAATTGCGAATAGTATAAATACTCGTAAGGTATTTATTAACTTAGGAGTCGAAGATTTAAAGGCAGAATACAATAGGATAAAGGAATTGGGGATTGCAGCGCAGATGACCGAAATTCGATTTATAAATGTTTTTTCGCCGTACTGGTATTTTACATTTATGGATCCTGACGGTAATCCTATCGAAATTACAGGCAACTATGCAGAAGAACTATGACAGAAGCATCAAATGAATATGCAGTAAAGGAACCGTCCCAAAGGGACGGAGCCTGAAAATCCGACATCCGCCCCTTAAGTAACCATTACCCTGTCTTATATCGGTTTTTGAGTTTACACAAACTTGAAATTCTCTTGAAAATAGAGGAAACTTGTGGAAAAAGCTTACAATCCGGAATTTGCAGCCTACATTATTCTAGATCAGTCTTTCCTTAAAAATTCCACAATTCGTTCTTTTTCCGCCTGCGGTAAAATATGCATATGCCCACTTTCTTTTAATTCAACCAGCTGACAGTCTGAAATCATTTTCCCCGCCCGACGTAAAACCTTTCTTGCAGGAAAAAGACAGTCCTTTTCACTGGCAATGATTAATGTGGGCGAACAATAACCGCTTAGTCGTTTCTTCTCAATATTTGTCGGCATCGCGGCTTTGATTTTTACATTATCAAAACTATTTTTCAAAATATTGATCGTGTCTTCATCAAGAACTTCTTCACGCAATGCCATATATAAGGCAGTTTTCACTAAATATTTTTCCCGTTTTGTAATTCTGTATTGTAGAAGCGGCAGCAGCATTGCTATAGAGGAAACAGGGACAGCATTACTTATTCCCGCAGGAACAATTAAAACAGCTTTATCAATTTTCGAAGGAGCAATACACATCAGTTTGGCTAAAATCCCGCCGCCAAACGAACCGCCCAAACAGGCAATGCTATCATATCCGATTTTGTCGATTACTTCACTTGCCCACTTCCCATATTCATATCCTTTATGTGATAAACATACTTCGTCACTTTTACCGGGATGTCCGATTGTATCAACTGCATAGATATGAAAATCATTTAACAGGAATTGACACATCAATAGATTATAGGCAGTTGTAGCATTTCCGCCATGAAACACTAACAATGGCTTTCCTGCTTTATTGCCGGTCTCAACCAAATGAGTTTTACCAAATGATGTTTTTACATAAATATCCGAAAACGGCATATTTAATTTTAAGAGTTGTTTGTCATATAACGCAAGTGACTCTTCTTTTCCGTCTTGTGATTTATATATGCCCATAATATTTACCTTGTTCTTTTCAACTTTTTTAAGCCTCGAAATCCTCCATACGGAAATCTTCTTTGAAAAATTCAAAATGTCGCTCCACTTTCCTTACCGTTTCTTCAATTGTACTTTTGGGAGTTCTTTCAAGCCAATAAAAGTCACTATCCTTGATAGCATTATAGTGATTCTCATTAAGACTTTTCAAAGTTTCATTACATACTGCCTTTGCTTTCTCAGGCTCAGAGGCACTGTTTATAAAGTTGTTAAAATCCTGATGGTCCGGGCGATTACAGTAATCATCAACAATGTTCGAAGGTTCTTTTATTAAAAAGACTATTCTGGAAGCATCTGTGAGTTGTTCGGCCTGTTCCATTGTCAAATGACAGTCGCACAATACGGTTTGATTTTGTGAGAGACGAATCAAATCCAATAATACAAAATCCAATTGTTCTCTTGTGTTTTCAATCAGCCATTCTTTGTATTCTTCTACTGTACGCCCGAAAAACTCATCTGCGTCCTTAAAGACCTTGTTCATCGATGGTTGAAATGCAGCATTGGAAATCTTTTGATGATTTGCAAACTGCTCATCAATATCATAAACCGGGAAATTATGCCGCTTCGCCAACTCCCGTGAGATCGTTGTCTTTCCGCCACAAGGTGTTCCGGTTATAAAATAAACATTTTTTAGGTACTCTTTGATTACATTATCTTGAAATATCATTACAAAATCTCCTTTATTAAATAGTTTTTAATGTTCTGACTGTACATAAAACTATTTAACACAGTTCCATGTACTTAGATATTTCTTAATCTTAAAAACATCATCATTTTTTGTCACCTCCACAAAAATGCATATTTCATTTCCTATTGTACCACGCATACTTCTGGCATTCTATTTGTTTTTTAAGTTTTGATATTGTCAATCTTGGTTGACACCTTTTCCACAAGGATATCAATGCCTAAGCAGCAGAACCCGGAACTTCATAATATCTCTGCCGCCTGCCCATATCACCAATTTCTCCATCATATAATTATTTTTCAAACATCATCAAGTAATTATCCAGCCTCGCATTCACATAACCCGCAAACAACTTTTGCATTGCACCAAGATCATGTTTTACATGGTATTCATCAAACGCATTATAATAAGAAATCCGGTCTGCAAATTTAATGTCAATTGGCGGATATCCAGCTTTCATCAATTCCAGATTTACAAGCAGCCTTCCGGTTCTGCCATTTCCGTCAATAAAAGGATGAATCCCCTCGAATTCAATATGGAACCGTGCAAGCCGGGAAATAATATGATCTGTATTATTCCTATAATCCTCCAGCAGCTGTTCCATTTTAGGCTGGATTAAATATGGCTGTACCGGTTCATGTTTTGCACCCATGATCCTGACCGGAACTCTTCTGTAAACACCGCGGTCTTCCCGTTTATCTGCCAGTACAAGATAATGTATCTGCCTGATGATGCTTTCCGATAAGGGCACCTGTTCTTTTACCAAATCCCGCACAAAATCAAATGCCTCTTTATGCCCGACTGCCTCCATATGGTCTTTTAACGGTTTCCTGTCAATCGTCAGGCCACGCAAAACCATATCCGTCTCACGCAGAGTCAGTGTATTCCCTTCAATTGCATTTGAATTATAGGTATACTCAATAATAAATTCCTCCGTCAGACGTTCCACTTCCCCCTCTGTCAGCGGGCGTCTGGTGTCCAGTTCGCTTTTCTTCCTGTCTATAGCTGCAAATAAGCTTTCTGCTGCCTTAAACCGTCCATCCGCCGGTTTTCTTGTATCTACCGGAATCATCCAGCGGCGTCCTTCGCGAATAGCACCTGAAACTTTCCCTTCTGCGCACAATATGCGCACACGTCTATCTGAAATTCCCCATTTCTCTGCGGCATGTTTTACGGTCATATACATAAAGAGTACACCTCACTTTCCTAAATATTATACTTCCTTTATGGAATCATATCAATTTGATTGGAATAATATTCTTTATTTATCGGAACAAAAGAAGACTCGAAAAAGCATATCTGTTTTCGAAGCAAGACACACCAATGCGCATCAGACTGTATTTTCCAAAGAAAACGATAAATTCCCTTTTCGGAAAAGTGTACCCACTACTTAAAATTTGAAGTACAATGCATATTTTCACATATGATCACTGATTTACACACACCCGACAACGTTTCAAACCGGAAGTTATTTTAAAAAACACTGACTAATATAACTATAATAATTACAAAAATAATATTAAATATCCATGTCCACTTATTTCCTAAATTCATTGTATAGCCAAACCCACTTCGCGGTCTCTTGATAATCACTCTTTTATCTTCTTTGTTGAAATATAGTCTTCCAGTGAACCAGCCATCATCTCTATTTCCTGATTTCATATAGTTCTCCTCTGCAGCTTCCGGTTTATATACTTGATTATAAAATATCTGCCTGTTGCCCGCAACAGTAAGTACTCCTAGACCAAATAAAAACTTCTGTTATTTCATATTTTTCAGAAAGAAATCAACCATTTTATCAAATGGAATAATATCTGTCCGGTCGTACAAATCCGTGTGGCTTGCTCCGGTCACAAGCAGTAATTCTTTGTTATCCTGATACTTGCTTCCACTCATCATAGCGGCATAGGCATCCTTGCCAAAATAGCAGGAATGCGCCTTATCCCCATGAAGCACCATGACTGCAGAGCGAATTTCATTGCTGTACTGAAGAATCGGCATATTCAGAAAGGACTGACAGCCGATCACATTCCAGCCGCCGTTTGAATTTAGGGAGCGGGGATGATAGCCGCGCTCTGTTTTATAGTAAGCGTGATAGTCCTGAAAATACCACGGCGCATCTTCCGGCATGGGATCAGACACGCCGCCGCCAAGAGCATATATGCCGTTTTTATAATCTTCAAGCCGCTGCGCATTCATCGCCTTGCGCTTCTCAAAACGGGCTTTCTCGCTGTCCTCACTGTCAAAGTATCCGTTGGCATTGACACGGCTCATATCGTACATTGTAGACGCAACGGTTGCTTTGACACGGGTATCAAGCGCCGCCGCATTGATTGCCATGCCACCCCAGCCGCAGATTCCGATTATGCCGATTTTCTCGGAATCGACATGATCCTGTAATGAAAGGAAATCCACTGCCGCCATGAAATCCTCCGTGTTGATATCGGGAGACGCCATGTAACGAGGCTCGCCGCCGCTTTCTCCTGTGAATGACGGATCGAATGCAATCGTCAGAAAGCCTCTCTGTGCCATTGTCTGTGCATACAGACCAGCCGCCTGTTCCTTTACTGCACCAAAAGGACCGCATACGGCGATAGCGGGCAGTCTGCCTTCTGCATTCTTCGGCGTATACATATCTGCCGCCAGAGTAATCCCAAAGCGGTTATGGAAAGTGACCTTGCTGTGATTCACCTCTTCGCTTTTCGGGAAAGTCTTATCCCACTCCTGCACAAGCTTCAGTTCCTGAAGCTGACTCCATTTTGTTCCCATTGCTCAATACCTCCTGTTCAATATGTTTTTGTGAATGCTGTAAACTAAAAAATCCGGACAATCTATCTGCTTTTGTCCGTTATGTACCAAGTCCGGCAGATAGATTCCAGCGTCAATCAGATTCTGATGCAGGATTCCCATAGTATCTGACGCCTCTGACATTCTCTGTACCTCCTACACTTGCTATTATACGGATACCTTTTGATATGTCTAATACCTATAATTCATATCATGTTATTCTTGATAGGAATATCCCGACTGTGCTATACTAGAGCGTGTTTGAAAAATTATTTCTGCTGACCTGAGAAAACATTTATCAAAAACACTCTATAAAAACAACAGGGAGGCGCGTATGGAAATTCGTGTTCTGCGCTATTTTTTAGAAATTGCAAGAGAAAGTAATATGTCCCGTGCGGCCAAAGCACTTCATGTTTCCCAACCGACTTTATCGAAACAAATGAAAGAGCTGGAATCTGAACTTGGAAAAAAGCTGTTTCGCAGGGGCAGTACCAGTGTCAGCCTGACAGACGAGGGAATGCTGCTGCGAAAGCGGGCGGAAGATATCCTTGCAATGGTGGATAAAACGACGGATGAATTTCGGGAACTGGATAACATTACCGGAGGGGAGGTTCATATCGGGTGTGCAGAATCCCATCAAATCAAATATCTGGCACGGGTCATTAAAGACTTCAGGGAAAATTATCCCCGTTTCCGTTACCATCTGACAAGCGGGAATACGGAACAGGTCGTAGAACGCCTGGAGAGGGGACTGATTGACTTTGCTTTTATCGTAGAGCCACCGAATCTCGAAAAGTACAACTATATCGAAATACCGGGGGCAGACATCTGGGGGCTTGCAATCCGAAAAGATCATCCGCTGGCAGAAAAAAAGAGATTGTTTTTGAAGATTTGATTGGAGTAGACCTGATTTGCTCCGAGCAGGGTATGAAATTTGATATTACACGGTGGTGCAGGGAAAAAACCGACCAATTAAATCTAAGCGGCACCATAAATCTTTGTTACAATGGCGGCGTATTTGTAAAAGAAGGACTTGGATGTATGCTGACATTCGAGCGTTTAACGAATACAGGCGACAACAGCAGTCTGTGTTTCCGGCCTCTTTTTCCACGGCTTGAAACCAAAATGTATATCATTTGGAAAAAATATCAGGTGTTCACGCCGATTGCGGAACTGCTGTTAGATGAGCTAAAAAACAGATTTCATTAAATTTCATTACTGTATGACCTGGCCTGTTCATATCCTGTTTCTTCATAAAATCTTTTTCCCTGCCGGTCAGATGTCATAATCCGGCTTCCTGTATCATAAAATAATAAAAAAGATTTTCTATGGGGATATTTTATGAGTTCCAAAACCAAAATTGTAGTGCTTCATGTAAAAGAATTGATATATACCGGAATCTTTGCGGTGCTCGGTATCCTTTTCATCATCCTTTTGATCATTATGTTCCTGCCAAAGGAAGAGAAAAAGAATACATTTTCCCAGGTAACGCAATCGTCTTCCAATACGTTTGTTCCCGGTGTATATACCACTTCACTGATCTTAAACGACAATGTAGTGGAAATAGAAGTCACCGTTGATGAAACCAATATTAATTCCATAAGACTTGTGAATCTGGATGAAGCCGTTACAACGATGTATCCTCTGATTCAACCTTCTTTTGAAGACCTTGCGAATCAAATCATTACCAATCAGAGTTTAGATGGCATTACATATTCCGAAGACAGCAAGTACACTTCCATGATCTTATTAAATGCCATTACTGCCTCACTTGAAAAAGCGCTGGAGGCAGAAACGGCGATAGATGTGGATGTGGATATGGATTCGATCGTGGAGTAACGGCCCTCCTATGCGCTACAGCTCCTCAATCTGTTTCATCCAGAGGTCTGCGCAGGCATCTGATGGCATGCGCAGGTCGCCTCGTGGAGATAAGGCAACGCTTCCGACTTTCGGTCCATCCGGCAGGCAGGAGCGTTTAAACTGCTGCGCAAAAAAATGTGTATAAAAAGTCCTTAACCACTTTAAGATCACTTCATCGGTATAGATACCGGCAAAAGCGTTTTTCGCTATACGATAGATCTTTGCCGGTTCAAAACCGCAGCGCAGCATATAATACAGGAAAAAATCATGCAGTTCGTACGGTCCGACCAGATCCTCCGTCTTCTGCGCGATCACTCCGTCCACGGGCGGTAAAAGCTCCGGAGAAACCGGCGTATCCAGTATATCGTCGAGAATCTTTGAAAGGTCTTCCTTCCCGCATGTGTCAGCGTAAAATCGTACCAGATGCCGCACAAGCGTTTTCGGCACGCCGGCATTTACACCGTACATAGACATATGATCGCCGTTATAAGTCGCCCATCCGAGCGCAAGCTCCGACATGTCTCCCGTTCCGATCACCATACCGCCCGTTTGATTTGCGATATCCATTAATACCTGTGTCCGCTCTCTCGCCTGCGCATTTTCGTATGTCACGTCGTGGCTGTCCATATCCTGACCGATATCCCGGAAATGAACGCTTACCGCTTCTTTGATATCCGTTTCTCTAAGCGTCACGCCAAGAAGCGCCGACAATTTACAGGCGTTTTGATAGGTCCTGTCTGTCGTGCCAAAGCAGGGCATCGTGACGGCTATGATCTGATCTCTGGAAAACGCCAGCAGATCAAAAGTACGCACGGTCACAAGCAGGGCCAGCGTAGAATCAAGTCCTCCTGACAGGCCAATAACAGCCGTTTTCGAATTAGTATGCTCGAATCTTTTTTTCAGTCCGAATGACTGGATCGATAAAATTTCCTCACATCTGCTCTCCCGTTCCTTCTTATCGGATGGCACAAACGGCATCTGCTCAAAAGTTCTGGTAAGCGCTGTCTCCTCTTCATCAATGGAAAAAGGAACGATCTGATAATCTCCCTTTTTTTCCGGCAGATAGGTCGTCATTCTGCGTCTTTCATGGGAAAGACGGTGCATATCCAGGTCGGCATAAGTAATACCGCATGTGAAACGCTCCGCTTCCGCCAACGTCGTGCCGTTCTCCGCAATCATGTTATGTCCGCCGAAAACCAGATCCTGCGTGGATTCTCCTTCTCCCGCAGAAGCGTAGATATAGCCGGCGATCAGCTTCGCAGAAGCCGACTCTACAAGCATCTTGCGGTAACTGTCTTTCCCCACCGTCTCGTGAGAAGCGGACAGATTCACGATCACGGTCGCCCCCGCCAGCGCATGGGCTGTGCCGGGCGAATCCGGCGCCCATATGTCTTCACAGATCTCACACCCGACAAGCATTCCATCCATAGAATCCGCCTGAAATAAAATATTGGCGCCAAACGGAATCTCCTGATCGTCTATCGTGAATTTCTCCGCTTTTTCATTTCCCGGCGTAAAATATCTTGTTTCATAGTATTCCGCATATCCCGGAATATGACGCTTTGGAATCATTGCCAAAAGCGTGCCGTCCTGGATCACTGCTGCCGCATTATAAAGTTTATGGTCTTTTTCTACCGGAAGTCCGACAAAAACGAGCGCATCACTGCCTTTCGACGCATCGACAATCACCTGCATCTGTTCCTTGGCATCACGTAAAAGGATCTCCTGCAAAAACAGATCACCGCACGTATAGCCTGTCAGGCACAGTTCCGGGAAAACAATTACCTTCGCCCCGTTTTCAACCGCCTCTTCCATATAAGCACATATCTGTTTCGCATTGTAAGCGGGATCCGCTACTTTTATCTTCGGTGTCACTGCCGCTGTTTTCACAAAACCATGCTTCATATCTATACCATACCTTTCTTCATCTGATTTCTCTGCTGTGGAAACGGAGCCTCAGATTAAACTATCTATACATCCGTATTTCAAACTTCCGTTATATAGGCAGCCGCTTTAATTCTTCTACCGTAAAAACATAATTCGTATTGCAGAAATGACAATGCAGCTCTACTTCTCTGCCTTCTTCGATCATATTCTGCAATTCCTCTTTTCCGAGGCTGATCAGCACTTTTTCTACCCGCTCCTTCGTGCAGCTGCACACAAACTGTACCGGCATTTTCTCCGTAAACTCAACTCCCATATCGCCAAGCAAAAGCGTCAATATCTGTTCGGGGGTATTGCCCTCCTCCAGCATTTGCGTCACGGAACGCAGGGATGCAATCTTCTCTTCCAGTCTCCTGATCACATCTTCCTGCGCAAAAGGCATGAGCTGAATGATAAAACCGCCCGCCTGCTTCACCGTATTGTTCCGTTCCATCAAAACGCCCAGCGCCACACAGGAAGGCACCTGTTCCGAAGCTGCAAAGTAATAGGTCAGATCATCCCCGATCTCCCCTGTCTGCAGCGCCACCTGGGAAGAATACGGATCTTTTAGTCCCATATCCTTTATGACGGTCAGATAGCCGTTGCCGATCACCCCTCCGACATCGAGCTTGCCCTGCGCGTTCGGGGGCATCATCGCCTGCGGCGCCTGCGCATATCCTTTTACATTGCCTTTTGCATCCGCCGTCACGGTCATTGCGCCGATCGGTCCGTCTCCGTTTATCTGCAGCGTCAGAATATCTTTTTCACCTTTCAGCATACTTCCCATCATACACGCGCCCGTCATCAGCCTCCCAAGCGCCGCCGTCACGACCGGACTTAAATCATGTCTTTTCCTGGCTTCCTCCACGAGTCCTGCCGATGTGACTGCAAAGGCCCGGATCTGTGCATCCGCCGCCGTTGCCCTGACTAAATAATCTCTCATACGTTCTCCCCTTCCGTGTTTCACGATCATTCTTTTATCTTTCTTTTCGTGCCACCATGTATATCCTCTCGCTCGTCTCTTTCACTTCCCCGTGCGTATCCGCATCTATCTGTGCAAGAAACGTCAGCCCGGCTTCTTCCAATAATTTACGCATCTGTTCCATGCGGTATCCCCGCTGAAAATGCGTTTCCTGAAATCTTCTGAAAATCTCGTCTCCCTGCCGGCCGCTTTCCTTATCATTCTTTACAAAAATTGTCAAATCATACTCGTTCGTTTCATTTTCCGGGTGATAATAATTCTCCCAGATAAAGCTGCAGTCTTCTCTGTTCTCCGCTATCGTAGCGTCTCCGATCACCGTCTCGTATTTATAAACGGTATTGAAGTCAAAGATAAACAGGCCGCCCGGATACAGATAGTTCTTTACAAGGCAAAAGACTGTAAGCAGTTCTTCTTCCGATAACAGATAATTCAGGGAATCACATACACTGATCACAGCGCCCACCGTACCATAAAGTTCAAATTCCCGCATATCCTGACACAGATACAGAATCTCCTGCCCGGACCGTTCTTTTTTTTCAAGCGCAATCCGCAGCATTTCCGGCGAATTATCAATCCCGATCATATCATAACCGTGCGCCGATAACATCTGCGTCAGCGTTCCGGTTCCACAGCCCAGATCGAGAATGGAATTTTTCTCTTCCCGCAGTTTCTCATCAGTAATATTTTCCGACAGTTCATACCGATGCAGCAGGGTGAGCAGAAAATCGCACCACTCTTCATATGGCGTTTCATCCATGAAAGTATCATAAACTTCCGCAAAATCCGTATATGCTTCCATACCGGCCTCCTTACCTCTCCTTTTGAAAAATGTATTTTTCACACCCGATTCTCTACTGTGCCGTAACTTTAATTTCTTTTACCATACCGTGAAAACTGCGGGTTTTCGAACCGATCCGTTCTAACGGGAAAACAAATGTCGCATATTCCGTAAACGGTTCCTCACTTCCCAATGTATCGATCAGTTCTCCGTTGACATACAGGCTCGTCCGGTTCTTTTCCCCCCGTACCGTAAGCGTCACCCATTCTCCTTCCGGTAAGGTATACTCAAAAGAATAGTCCCTTCCTTCTCTGGAAAAACCGACCTGACCGGTTCCTGTCTGCACTGCTTTAAAAGCCGTCTGCCCGTAGGCGCAGTCCGTTTCAAATAAAATTTCTTCCGCTGCCCCCTTATAAAGCGCGCCGCCCTCCTGTGCACTTCCGCTTTCTTTCGTATTCCCGTTCTCCTGCGTGTCCGCACTTTCCCGGTAAACCTGCATACTGACCGTATAAGTTCCGCCGATGCCGGCCCCGTTGCCGTTGCCGCCCCGGTAACCGGTCTCCCTGTAATCCGCTCCCCCATGCAGAACAAGCACGTCCGCTTCCCCGGTTTCTCCTGCAGACAAATCTCCTTCCGGCTCCGTACTCTCGTCCGAAGGCATTTCCTGCCCGCTAAAAAAGCATAACGCTTCACCAGTCCACTCTGCCTCTGCATAAGGATTACTTCCCGGCGCGGTCCCGGTTTCATAAAATAACGATTGTAATTCATTGTAACACTCTGTCCATGCCTGCTCCGTCCTGCCTCCGGAAGTCCCGGGGGCAGAAGTTTCACCCCATAGTCTGGTACTGATAACGCCAAGCGGCGCAAAAAAACGGTCAAACAGATCACTTTCGCTGATTCCGACATCCAGATTCCCGCACATATCGTTCCAGATCATATAAGAAGCGCCTAACATCTGCGGCGAATAAGCGGGTATCAGTTCAAGCTGATTATAATCATAGAACTTGTCCGCTTCCCAATTGCGGAACAATTCCTCCGTATCCAGATAATCATAACCGCCGCCCGGAATAATATATAAATGATTGTTCTGCATATTGATCAGGGAATATCCGTATTCATACATTTCTATCGGATCCGCCCAGATCGTGCTCCAAAGGTTCATCTGCAGACCGTCAGGATCGGGCATCGTCGTGCCTTCCATATTCCCGAGGCTTCCCCAGAGGCGTACCGTCTCTATACCGCCTTCCTTTTTGACCCACTCGGTCATTTCATTCAAATACTGTCTGTACGTCTCCCCGTCCCCGTAATACTCGTCCATACCGATATTAACGATGGATGCATCCGCAAAGGCCGCAGACAAAGCCTCACTCCAGATCCTTTTTACAAGTTCTACGGCGCCTTTTTTGCTCAGATCGATCTGATCCACTGCTTCATTCCGCATTTTCAGGGCATATTCGGGATACAGTTTCGTAATGGAAAGAGAATGCGCAGGCGTATCGATCTCCGGCACCACACGGACTCCGTAATCCGCCGCCGTCTGAATAAATGCCGCGAATTCTTCCGCTGTATAAGCATAATCCTCCGCGCTCAGCCGTTCTCCTTCATCATTGGTAATCGCAATATCCAGCCGGAAGGCGCTTCCTGCCCCCAGCGCTTCTTCGACAGACCCCGTCAAACCGCTGGTACTTAAAATCACGTTATCATTCAAATGAATGCTCAGATCGTTCATCTTATACCATGACATATTTTCCATGATCTGATACAGCATCGACATGGATACCGGCTTCCTTGCCACATCGATGCCAAATCCCCGGACCGGATACCGGGGATAATCGCGTATCTTTCCCTGCGGAAGCGCCGGTGAAGCTTCTTCCTCCTGTCCTTTTAAAATCTGCAGCACCGTGATCGTTCCCCAATAAATGCCCTGCGTATGTGTTCCTGTAATGACACAGATGTCGGAAATGTCGCAGACATATCCCTCTTCTCCGATGCCGGCCGCCGCTTCTTCCGTCCCCTCCGCGTAAGACAGATAGAAATCTCCCGCCTGCACATCCTTGGCCTGCCCTGCCACGACAGGAATCTCATATCCCATGACCGCCTGATACCGGGAAGCAAAAAGTTCCGCGCTGCGCCGCAGTTCTTCCTGTCCGATCACAATACGGGACTGTGCGTCCGGTGCAAAAAAGCCTTCCCCGCCGCGCCACTCCGCAATTGCCGGAATCACCTGCGGCGCGGCGTTTTCTTCCTGTGCAGTCTCATCCTGTGAGAAAGCAGACGACGAAACATCCGCAGCCTCTGCGTTTGTCTGTGTCTTTTGTTCTGCGGCCGGAACAGTAATCGTAAATGCGGTTTCCTCCGCCATCTGCGTTCCATCCGTTCTGTTTTTCCCGGCCTCTCCCGGTGTACCGCCTGTTTCGCTTATGCGCTCCACCGACAGACCGACCGTCACTTCCTTCTCCTGTATCGTCTCATAAATCTCGCAGTCCGCGCCGATGATCTGCTCATAATCCGCGCCGAGATACGTGACCCGGTATCCGTCCGGCGCTTCCGGCAGTTTCAGATAACGGCTGCCGTCTCCGCGCACTTCCACGGTCGGCGCCTCCAGCGTATAGACTGCCGGCTTGTCCGCATATACTTCGAATTCATATAAGGAAACATTTTGATACAGATTGGAATAATCTTCTTCCGTCTGAGAGACCGCGTCGGTAGAAAGCCTGATGAATCTTAGGTTAACCGCCTCCGCAAGCGGAATCTCCTGCCGCTTTGTCATCGGCGCGTGGTCAAAAGAAGCAAGCGTCTGCCAGTTATCCCCGTCAAGAGAGCCTTCCAGCCTGTATGAGATCACATTCGTCCGCTCCCATTTCAGGACAACAAAAGAAACTGAAATTTCTTCCGGAAATTCCAGTTCTATATAATGTGAAGCATCTTCCCAGTTATTCTCGCTCGACCAACGGGAAGATAACGTTTCATCATCCCCGTCGATCGCCTTATCCGCTGACAATGCTTCTGTCTCCGTACTGTCACAGGTCGCCTTAACACCCTTTTGCAACGCAAGATTGGGGGATTTTTCCGTACATAAAAGAACCTTTGCCAAAACAGCCGCCAGAAGTCCCAGCGCAAGAATCGCCCCTCCGGCAATAAACAGTTTCCTCTTTTTGATAACAATGCCCCCTTTTCCCTGAAAGCGTTATGAAAGCAAAGCTCCAAGCAGGCCGTATGTGCCGATCAGCATAATAACAGTTGCTATTACAATACCGAGCAGTTCGGCCAGAACCGCCTTTTTAAAATCGATCTCCAAAAGCGCGGCGATCAAAGATCCTGTCCACGCGCCCGTTCCCGGAAGCGGTATGCCGACAAAAAGCATCAGTCCTACGAATTCATACTTTTTAATGGAATCGCTCTTATTCATGGCCCGCGTTTCCAGTTTCTCAATAAATTTCTTAAAGAACGATATTTTCTTCAACCATTTGAAAATCTGCTTAATAAAGAGCAGAATGAACGGGATCGGAATAATATTTCCGATAATGCATACCGGCACGGCCACCGCCATCGGCACCTCCAGCAAAAATGCCGCCACCAAACCGCCGCGAAGCTCCAGGATCGGTATCATGGAGATAATAAAAATAACGATTTCCTTCGAAACAAATTTCCCTAATGTATTTGCAAACCAAATTGCCAGACTTTCCATATGATCATTTTCCTCCTCTTGACTCTTTCACAGGCTTGTTTTCATTTCCGCATTTTCCTGTCAGATTTACTTTATGATCTCCCGAAGCGCTCTAAACAGGGCATCCATCTCCTCATCTGTTCCAATGGTGATCCGCAGATAATTGCTTATCCGCTCTTTCTCCCAATGTCTGACATAGATGTCATATTCTTTTAGTTTCTCAAAAATATATCCCGCTTTTACTTCACGGTGCGCGGCAAAAATGAAATTACCGTACGACTTCGGAAACGTAAAGCCAAGCGACTTAAGTCTTTCTTCCGTCCGCGTTCTCGTAGCAATGATCCTGCCGCAGATCTCCTTAAAATAAGCGTCGTCTTTTACAGCCTCCACACCAAGCTCCAATGACGGCCTGTTCATCGTATAAGAATTGACAGAATATTTCACATTATTCAAATAGGAAATCAGTTTTGCACTGCCGACAGCATATCCGATCCTGGCGCCCGCCATAGCCCTCGATTTGGAAAAAGTGCGCACAACCAGCAGATTTTCATATTTTTTCAGCAGTGGGAGCGCACTGATCCCGCCGAAATCAATATATGCTTCATCAACGATAACAACGACATCCTGATTGGCCGCCACGATCTTCTCTACATCCTCTAAGCACAGTAAGGTGCCTGTCGGCGCATTCGGATTCGGGAAAATAACGCCCCCGTTATCCGCCAGGTAATCTTCCGGATTTATGGTAAAGTCTTCCGCAAGCGCTTTTGTCTGAAAAGGGATTCCGTACACATCGGCCCATACATCATAAAAAGAATACGTAATATCCGGAAACAGGATCGGTTTCCCCGCCTGAAAAAAGGTCAAAAAAGCCATTGACAGCACGTCGTCCGAGCCGACGCCGATAAAGATTTCTTCTTCCGAAACCTGATGATATGCCGCAAGTTCGGCGGCAAGCTGTGTTTTCTCCGGAAATTCAGGATACAGCCGTAAGTCCTCATATGCCATTTCCTTTATCTTTTTCTCCACCAAAGGCGAAGGCGGATAAGGACACTCATTCGTATTCAATTTGATGATGCCCTTCTTCTGTGGCTGTTCTCCCGGCGTATAAGGCACCACCTTCTTTACGTTCTCTTCCCATTTCCTCATAATGATCCTGTTTTTCCTTTCTTTGCGGCTTTACCGGTACGCTCATGCTCCCGGCCTGCACGTTCCCGGCTTTCTCCTATACTTCCGGCTTCCACGCCGCCGCCAGCGCTGCATATTCACGGGCCTGCTTCCCGTTGCCTGCAAGTTCATAACACTTTGCCAGTCCGGCAAGCGGAATATCCCCACTACTATGTATATTAAGGATACTCTCCGTTTCATACGCACCATTATAAAACCATACGATCGCTTCGTCCAGATCTCCCTGTTCCAGAAAATAACGGCCAAGCTCGCAGCAGATCTCCGCACATCCTTCGCACGCCACGGCTTTGAGCGCATACTTGAAAAATTTCCCGGTATCCCGCCCGATCCGCGCCGCTCTTGCCGCAACGCAGGACGCCTCCCTGATCTCGTCTAAAGACCGCCCCGTATCCTGACAGGACGCCTCAAAAAAGGCGCCGGCCTCCAGAAAATCCTTATCTTCTCCGGAAACAAACAGCTCCCTGGCATAAATATTATGAAGCCTCTTAGAAAGCCTCTCTCCCGAAGCCGTCAAACGGGCAAAAGAAGCCAGATCCCTGTCTTTATGGCTGCTCTCGGGCATATGCATAATGGTGACATCACTGTCATAAATTACCGGTTCCAAAATAACCTGCTCGTGAATCGGTTCTGCCCACGTAAAAGTCCGCAGTCTTTTAAAAAGCTTCGGACGCAGTTCTTTATCATAATTATAGATCGTCCCGAAATCCAGCTGATTGGCATAATACATCTGCACAATGTCCACTTCCGGCAGAAGCGTTTCTTTCAATTGCCGGAAAGCCTGTCTGTTCTGATCATCAAGCACTTCATCGGCATCCGCAGAATAAATATATGCCATCGACGCCTTGGAAAAAGCAAAGTTTCTGGCCGCGGCAAAATCCTGTATCCACTCAAAATCATAGATCTTATCCGTATAACGCGCCGCGATCTCCTTCGTCTTATCCGTAGAGCCGGTATCCACGATAATGATTTCGTCCATAATACCCGCTGCACTGTCAAGGCATCTGGCAAGCAGTCTTTCTTCATTTTTTACGATCATACACATACTTATCGTTATCATACGCTTCCTCACTGCGGCGGATGACCGCCTGTCTTAGTATACCAAATCTTTCCTTAAAAGGGAATCTCTGTTTTCATCTCTTCTTTATTCGAGTCATCCACAACAACATACCGTCTGTCTCCATCCGCATAAACAAACAGATTTTTGTAACGGTTTTTCCTGCAAAACGCTCTGCCCGGGCAGATGCGGTAAAGCGTCGTATGTGACAGATCTGTCATATGTTCTGTAAGCCGCACCGTCAGTTCTCCGTCTTCCCGGCGAATCGGCACATAGCCGAGATAACAGTACCGCGTGCCGTTCCAGTTATATATTCTTGCCGTATGATAGAAAAACATGTGGATCATCACCCGGATCAGCACGATCACCATAACAAAAAGAAGTGAAATCAGAAACAGCAGTGTTTCTTCCTGCCTGTAGAATGGTGTCATATATAGTCCCTTTCTTTCTCATTTATAAAATCAACAACGCTGGCAATAAACAGGCGGGGAAGCAGAAAGCGGGCAGGCAGCGGAAAAAGTTTCTGCTTTGGGCGCGCTCTCGCTCCGTTAAAAACGCAGCGGTACTAAGCGCGAGAGACATCAGATGTCCCTCGCACTAAGGACCGGCGTTTTTAGAGGGCCCTTCAGCAGAAATCTTTTTCCGCGGACCGCCCGCTTTCTGCTTCCCCGCCTGCCCTATCACTTCCCGCCAAATTTCAATCGATTCCTGCAGAAC
Organism: uncultured Lachnospiraceae bacterium; assembly: GCA_910579735.1. GTDB lineage: Bacteria > Bacillota > Clostridia > Lachnospirales > Lachnospiraceae > UBA3282. Next base: position 116,368 of record CAJTUZ010000005.1, on the reverse strand, counting down.
TTCCGCGCCTGCTCCAGTCCGTACTGCAATAAAAGCGGCAACAGGATCCCTGCGGCCACATAGACAAAACGGAACTGCTCCATCCCTCTGACCAGATAGTAGAAGTCGATATTGCTCCGGTACAGGCTCATATCGAAGTCCGCGCACCAGGGCGTATACACCGAAAACAGCGCTATGACCGCTTTTACCAGCATAAAGGCCATAACATGATGCATCATCACGGCATATGTATTCCTGCATAAATACCGGATATACCGGTACTTGCCAAGAAGCGGCGCCGTTATTTTGGCGATCCGCAGCCAGAAGGCAACGCCTGACACTACTGTCACATATGGAATAACCGGACCGTTGGCAAAACCGGTACACCATACGCAGCTGTAAGCCAGTCCGTTACAGCACATCGTCAGAAGAAACTGTGCGGTGACAACTATGGCAAAATACGGCAGATTATTCAGCGTATCATGCCGTTCCAGTTTCCTGCGGTAAAACTGCCCCATTTGAAAACATGGATATAAAAATAATATCCTGCCCGGCATCTTGTAAAGTCCCCAGACATGTCCGCGGACCGCCAGCCATACGACAGCCATGCCGACACATAACGTCCCGGCCAGGATCAGTCCTTCATGGCATAAATGCAGCTTCTTTAACAGAAGCCGCATGAGCAGATTCATCATCTCGATCAGAAACAGCGCCGGCACAAACCAGGCCGCATAGTTATAGATAAACTGATAACCGCTCACAAAAGGCTCTATGAAAAGCGTCCGGATACCGATCTCCCCGCCCATGGCAAATCCGCCAAGACGCAGCATCCACGCTATGATCCCGTATACAATATTCCAGATAAAATAAGGCAGAAGAAGCCTGCATACCTTTCTTTTACAATAAGAAAGCGGCTTTTCTTCGTTCTCGTCCCGGTAAAAATAACCGGAGATAAACATGAATAACGGTACATGAAACGAATAGTACGGAAACAGGCCGCCCACCGTCAGAACGTCGCATCCTGCATGTCCCGCCACGATCATCACTATCGCAATTCCCGAAAGAACCCCGAATGTCATATGATAGTCTTTCTCTTTTGTTCCCACGAAATTCCCTCTCTCAAAGAAATATTGTCATCTTCCCTTTTTATTGACAAGTAACGGCTTGATCGCATTGTAGATCTCACTCGCCTGCTTATTGTCCTTACTCGGATACTGCTTCATCAATGCATTATTGATGCCCTGTTTGGTCTTATACTGCAGAATACACTTTGTAACAGTCGCCGCTATGTCCGCATCATCGATCAGTTTGGCGACCTCCTCTTCAAGCAGCGCCTGTTCCTTCTTGATATTCCTTCCAGACAGATCCATAACCATTGTTATTGTAACGCCCTGCCGGCTCCAATAAGAACACAGAATATTGAATCCGTTGTCTTTTGTCACAAGAAAATACTCCTGCTCCTTGTCTCCCGCGATAATATACCCCAAATATGTTGCAAGCTGAAAATCCAGGGCATTTTTTGTACCGACCGATACTTCCTGAAATATGATATCCGCCCGTGATTCATTGATCCGCCTGTGCAGGTCAAATGTAATCGTATCCGCATTTTCACTGTAAAAGATACAGACCGTATCATCCGCGGAAAGCTCGTTGATGCCGTTTAAGCCATCTTTTTTTACATTTTCGTAATCTACTAAATAGTAACTCATCCTTTCACCTCCTTCTCATGATCCGGAAAAAAGAGCCGGATATCCAATATGTTTTCCTGATACTGTGCACTGATCGTGCCGCCCATCCGTTCCGTCAGCGCTTTGGCTATCGAAAGACCGAGTCCTGTTGATCTGTCGGCCGTATCCACCGTATAGAAACGATCAAACAACCTCTCCACCTGTACTTTATCCAAAGTAAAAGCGTGATTTGAGAATGTCATTTCACCGTTTTCCGACAAGACGATCCGCAGATCACCGTCGCTGTATTTGGCGGCATTACTCACAATATTCTCCAGAATACGCCGCATTGCATCTTTATTCAATCTACATTTAATGCAATCGTCCGGCATTTTTATATCTGGTGTTATTTTATTTTCCATAAAAATCTGATAATGAGCGGCCACACATTCCTCCAGAAGATGATTCAGTATCACATCTTCCCCCGAATCGTTCCAGACTACCGAAGAAACGACGCAGTAACGGAAAAGTTCTTCCGTAAGCCGTTTGATCACTCCGGTACGGCCCTTTATGATATCCAGATATCGCCCTCCCGTTTCCAGACTTTCTGTCAATCCTTTTTTCAGCGCTTCTCTTTCGGCGCTCTCTTCCGCATTCCCGGTTTCCTCCAGCCGGCGCAGAGAAGACGACATCTGTTCAAGCTGACCCGCCAGCAGTTCCACATAACCGCAGACTGCCGTCAAAGGCGTTCTGAGGTCATGTGAAATATTGGCGATCGCATCCTTTACTTCCAGATCTCCCTGGTAATAGCGGTGCCTTTGTTCACGCAGTCTGCGCAGTTCTCTGTTCAGATCATCCGCCAGCCGCCGCATATCCTTATCACGCCCGGATATGGTAAGCAGTGTATTTGTCTCGATCGACAATTTTTCCGACAGACCGTTACGGATCTCCCGCGCCGCTTTTTTCATATCATACACTTTTACGACAAGTACTGCAACCGCTAAAATGAAACAACCGGCGCACACCCATGACAGGACCCCCATATTTTCCCGCTCCTTTCTCCCGCTTCCCGGCCGGTTCTGGTCATCATCTGCCGCGGCAATACCCTCCGGCTACCTGATATCTTTTCGTTTGAAAAAATACAGGCCGAAAGCGGTCAAAACAATGCTTTCTCCTAATAGACACAGAGGCGCTTTCAGCGTATACTCCGTTTCCGGAAGGAGGATATACATCGCCTGATCTGCCGGCAAAAAGGTATCGAGCCATTCATAGACTACCCGCTTCGTCCCGGTTACATAACGCGGATTCGGGACAGCTTCCTCGATCTGCACTTCCCCTTCCTGCGAGGTCACGGTTCTGCTCCTAACTTCCGGCTCCGACAGATCCCCGAAGATCTGCATGACCAAAATAAAAAATGCAAGCACCAGCACGAAACTCACCGCAGTAACCCTCATACCATGGTCATCCAGCATAATGATCAGCGTAAAAACCGCCGCATAGCACAGTATGATCAGCAGACTGCAGACGATACGCCATGACATCTGATTAAGACCGATCAGGGCGGTTTCACCCAGCAATAACCACCCTGTCAGCAGAGCTGTCAGGCTGTATGTCAGAAACTGGATAACGCCTGCCGTATAACATGTCACGAGGTTGGCCAGATAGATATCTCTTCTTCGATGTCCGGTGGATATCTTATTCCTGATGACACCGTTACTATATTCCACACCGAGGAAAAGTATGGTAAATAACGCCATCACGGCGCCCATAGCGAGCATCTCGTTAAAAAACACAAACAGAAAACTGTCCGGTATCCCGAGTCCTCTTTTGATATTTCCCGCCACCGAAGCGTAGGCAAATACGGCATACCCTGCTAACGCAGCCTCTATGATCCAGAATATTTTACCTCTTACCATTCTGACGAAATTGGCATGGATCAGCTTTCTCATTCCGATCTCCCCCCTTCTTTGCCGCTGCCGCCTGTCAGATTGATGAAAAAACTCTCGAGGCTTTCATCTTTCTCCTGTAAGGAGCGGAGTTCGCAATTTTCCTTATTTAACGCCAGTACAAGTTCCGTCAGATTGATTCTGGCATATACGTCTGCTTCCGTATCGGACATGATCGTATATGCGGCTCCCATGCCATCCAGCACCCGGGCAAGCGCTTTGCAGTCCGATACTTCCAGATGCATACATTTTCTACAGGCCGCTTCCAATTCCTGCGCGCTGATCTCTTTTACCATACGGCCGTGATCAATAAACCCGTAATGCGTTGCCAGACGGGATAATTCGTCTAACATATGGCTGGAGATCAGGATTGTGACCTGCCGCTGCCTGTTAAGCTTTAAGATCAGCTCCCGGATTTCGATGATTCCCTGCGGATCAAGACCGTTCACCGGTTCGTCCAGAACCAGGAAATCCGGATCGCCAGCCAGTGCAATGGCAATTCCAAGCCGCTGACGCATCCCCAGCGAAAAATGTTTGGCTTTCTTTTTCCCGGCATCCTCCAGTCCCACCAGCGCAAGCAGCTCCGACACCCCTTCAAAAGACGGCAGTCCAAGAATGCGGTACTGCGCTTTGATATTCTCTCTTGCACTCATATCCAGATAGATTGACGGTGTTTCCACGATAGCGCCCATTCTTTTGCGTGCCCTGACTATTTCTCTGCATGTACTGCTTACACCGTAAAGCGTATACTCACCTGCCGTCTCCTGCTGCAGACCGCAGATCAGACGAATCAGCGTCGTCTTGCCCGCACCGTTCTTTCCGACAAATCCGTAGATCGCTCCTTTGGGGACGTGCATGGAAAAGCCGTTTAACGCTTTGAAATGCTTATAACTTTTGCAAAGCGCATCCGTTGTTAAAACGTAGTCCATAAAAACCCTCCTTTTATTCGATTCCTTACAACATCCTCAGTATATCGAATAAAGGTTAAGAAAGCGGTTAAGGAAAAGGTTAAGAAACAGGTAAGAACTACAGAACTCATCTTCCGCTGTCAGTCCTGCGTTTTCATCTTAAATCCGATCCCCCAGACCGCCTCAATGTAATCTTTTCCACCGGCATCCCGCAATTTCCTGCGCAGATTGCTGATATGCACTTTCAGAGAACTTTCCACACAATCCGGCGTCTCCCCGCTTATCCGGTCCAGCAGGGATGATTTAGGGACGACCTGCTGCGGATTGCGCATCAGAATCTTTAAGATCGCGTATTCTGTCCTTGTCAGTTTTACCATTGTATCACAGACATAAACACTGTGCGCATCCATATCCATAACGACATCCAGATATCGCAGGCTCTCTCCTTCGCCGGATCGTCCGTCTGCCGCTTTCGGCGCCTTCCGAAGCTGCACGGTGATCCGTGCCAGCATCTCCTGCAGATCAAACGGTTTGGTCATATAATCCGCTGCACCGCCGAGCAGCAGTTCCACCTTATCTTTCACATCCACTCTGGCGCTGACAATGATCACCGGAATCTCCTTTTCTTTCAGGGCAGGCAGTACTTCTTCTCCGCTAAGCCCCGGCAGCATCAGATCAAGCAGTACAAGATCCGCCTTCTTCGACTCTAATAAAAGCAGCGCCTCCGAACCGGAATAAGCCCGGAGTACGCCATAACCAACTTTTTGCAGCATTTCTTCTACCATATTTCCGATATAAACATCATCATCGACGATCAGGATTGTCTTCATGAAAACTTCCTTTCTCCAACTTCCATATATGTTTGTCGTGCCGGAAATACAGACAGACCCCGATTCCCGCAAAAGCAATGATAAAAAATAAAAAAGCGGCGCCGGAACCTTTTCCCTCTCCAAACATACGAACAAGAATCCCCGCTTCATCCTGCATGGCCATAACCGGCTCAAATACGTTATCCACCAGAAAGCCTCCCAGAAAAAAACCGAGCGGGATTGTAAAATACTGCAGTGAATTACGAACGGAATAGACTCTGCCCTGCATATTCTCCGGTATGTGCAGACGCATAATGACATCCAGATTTGTGCTCATGAGCGGTATGGGAACCCACCCCAGAAAACCGCCGATGCACCAGATAAGCGGCGTTGTTCCGAATGCCAGCAGAAAATTTTCAAAACTCATCGAAAAAAGCAGCGTATTGCAGATCACACGCACGCGGCTTCGCGGCTCTTTCATAACAGACGCCAGAATACTCCCAAAAAACGTCGATACGGCGATCACCGTATTGACAAGTCCAAGCGTTTTTTCACTGCCTCCGTTTCTGGAAAGCAGCATTGCCGGAAAGGCAGCCTCATATATGGAAGCCACCAAATTAATGGCGGCCAGGAACAGAATGAGATCAAAAATGCCCCGTTCCTTCTTCAGATACCCGATCCCTTTCCGTACCGACTGCAGCAGGGTTTCTCCGTCGTCCGCAGTTTCCTGCTCCGGCTTCGGTATCCGGATCAGAAATGCAAGCGACAAAAAAGCAATAACAAACGTTATTAAATCAAATGCGATCACGTATTTCATTCCGGCCAGGCCCAGTATCGCCGTAGCGATAAGCGGCGTCAGGATCTGATTCAGAGAACTGGCAAAATAACGCATACCGCCGACTTTCTGATAATATTTTTTCGGCAGGATCTGCGTCACGGCAACTTCCGATGCAGGCTGCTGTATCGTATTCATCAACCCGTTTACCGCATTGAGCAGATACAGATGCCATACTGCCAGAGAATTTCTCTGCAGTAATATAAGCGTAATCACAGTGGTCAATGCCGCTGCCGTATCACAGACAAGCATCGTTTTCTTTTTGTCCCATTTGTCGCTTAGAGCTCCCGCAAAAATGCTGAACAAAACATACGGCGTATAGGAACATACCATAAGCATTGCGCTCATAAGCGCCGATCCCTTCTGCGAATAGGACCATATAACAAGCGCATAGCCTGTCATGGCACTGCCAAGTCCCGATAAGGACTGGCTGATCCACAGCAGCAGAAAGTCTTTCATTTCCGCCAGTACATGCCGCACATCCATTATATTACGATTTAATATAGTTTTTCTTCTTAAATTTTTCATAGACTTTGCTCCTTATTTCCCAAACGCATTATATATAACATCTGTTCTTATTCGCAAAGCCTCCGGATAGTATTACTCCATGCAGTCCTATCCTACAAGACCTTGCATGGAGCTTCTGCAATCATTAATATCATCTGTTTTCTCCTTTCCTGTTGTTTTAATGAACATACAATCGTGAAACGCCGGGGGCAGGCAGAGAAAAAAGATTTCTGCTGAAGGGCCCTCTAAAAACGCCGGTCCTTTGTGCGAGGGACATCTTTTGTCTCTCGCACTTAGTACCGCTGCGTTTTTAATGGAGCGAAAGCGCGCCCGAAGCAGAAACTTTTTTCTCTGCCTGCCCCCGGCGTTTCACGACCTTTTGTTTCTGTCATCAATATCCGCAATTACAATACGGGAAGACACAATCCCATTGCATCTCCCCGTATCTGTTCATCATTTCTTTTTATCATTTTCCATACAATGTAATAAGCCATATAACAAGCGCTATGCCTGCAAGAAAAACAAATGCAATGGAAAGTGCGGCGCCGAGTGCCACTCCCATATAGCGTATGCGTTCTTTCCACGTAAACGGAGACTCTTCCCACGGACGCGCATCTTTTCTCTCATCCTGCAAAGCTTCTCTGTCATGGGATGCCGGACTGCGGCGGCCAAACCAGGAGCTATGAGCAGATCCTATTCCGCTCATATCGGCTATGGTACGTCCATCGTCCTCAAAATCGCCATGCTTTCCCATACATCTATCCTTTCCTGTCGTTACATGATGTCGTCTTCATGCTTTGCTTGGAACTTCTCTTCACACTAATCATACAAATGACACACGACGTAATGTCCCGGTTCGATCTCTTTCTGCTGCGGCGCTGTTTCTTTACATTTCGCCATACAGTTGGCACATCGGGTATGGAATTTACAACCCGTTGGCGGATTCGCCGGTGAAGGGATCGTTCCCTCGAGTACGATACGGTCCATTTTAGCGTCCGGATCAGGAATCGGAATTGCGGAAAACAATGCTTTCGTATAAGGATGCAGCGGATTTTTGAAAATATCCGTTGTATTACCGTATTCCACCAGATTGCCCAGATACATAACGCCTACCGTATCCGATATATGCTCTACCACGCTCAAGTCATGTGAAATGAAAAGGTAAGTCAGTTTATAACGATCCTGCAAGTCTTTAAGCAGATTGATGATCTGTGCCTGAATCGACACGTCCAGTGCAGACACCGGCTCATCGCACACTACAAACTCGGGATTCAGCGCAAGCGCCCTTGCAATACAGATACGCTGTCTTTGTCCGCCGGAAAATTCATGCGGATAACGGTCTTTATGGAAAGGCTGTAATCCACAGTTATCCATGACCTGATCGATATAATCGTTAAATTCCGCTTTGCTTACAAGTCCATGTTCACGGACAGCCTCGCCGATAATCTCTCCGACAGGGAGTCTCGGTGAAAGGCTTGAAAACGGATCCTGAAAAATGATCTGCATTTTGGTTCTTATAGAACGCATCTCTTTGGTTGACAAGTCATAAACTTCCTGTCCGTTAAACAGTACCTGTCCATCCGTCTTATCGCCGGACAGACGCAGAATCGTTCTTCCGGTCGTTGTTTTGCCGCATCCCGACTCGCCGACAAGTCCCATTGTCGTGCCGCGTTTCAGGTTAAATGTGACGCCGTCTACCGCTTTCACATAGCCTACCGTTTTGGAGATCATGCCGCCTTTTATGGGGAAATATTTCTTTAAGGCGTTGACCATCAGGATATATTGGGGATCATATGTTACCGGCGTAAACTGGTTTTCTTTTACAGTATTGTTGTCGGCCATTTATTTCTCCCCCTTTCCTTCATAGAATCGATAGCAGCTTACTTTATGTGTATCGGAAAGGCTGATCTCTTCCGGATAAGCTCCGCTGCAGCCTTCCACGCACATCTCACAACGATCTTTATAATAACAGTAATTCGGCATATTGACAGGATTCGGCACTTTACCGGGAATGGAATAAAGCCTGTCCACCTGCTTGCCGACTACCGGCTTAGACGCCATAAGACCGATCGTATACGGGTGAGAAGGATTGGTAAAGATATCCCTTACGGTTCCTTTCTCTACAACACGTCCGGCATACATGACCACAACATAGTCTGCCATTTCCGCAATAACGCCCAGGTCATGCGTAATTAACATAATAGAAGAGTTGATCTTATTTTTCAGATTCCGGAGCAGATCCAGAATCTGTGCCTGTATCGTTACGTCGAGAGCCGTTGTCGGCTCATCGGCAATAATAATCTTCGGACTGCATGCAAGCGCCATGGCGATCATGACACGCTGGCGCATACCGCCGGACAATTCATGCGGATACATTTTGTAAACGCCCTCACTGTTTGCGATTCCAACCATCTTAAGAAGCTCTATCGTCCGTTGTTTGAATGCCTCTTTATCTTTTCCTTCTCCTGCATGGAGCGCAATGACTTCTTCCAACTGTTCTCCGATACGGAAAACCGGGTTTAAGCTTGTCATCGGTTCCTGAAAGATCATGGACACATAATTGCCCCGCAGATTCATCATTTTCTCATTCGGCGTTTTGGCAATATTATATGCTTTATTGTCACCGATATTCAAACGGATCTCACCTTCTACGATCTGTCCCTGCGGACGCTGAATCAGCTGCATCAATGACAGACTGGTTACGGATTTGCCGCAGCCCGATTCTCCAACGACACCGACAGTCTTGCCGATAGGCACTTCAAAAGTAACGCCGTCAACAGATTTTACGGTACCGGCATCGGTAAAGAAATACGTATGAAGGTTATCAAATTCCACCGCATTATTCGGATCGTGCATCGTTGTCATATATTCAGACTCGGGCACTTTTTTCCGTTTCCGCTCTTTTTCATACTGATTGGTAATACGGCGGTTCTCTTTGGAAATCCGACGGGATTCTTTCGCTGAAAGATATCCTTCCGGTTTATTCTTAGCCATAATCATCCTCCTCTCTTATCGCTTCATTCTGGGGTCAAAGGCATCACGAAGACCATCACCCACGAAGTTAAATCCCAAAACGGCGATCAGAAGACAGATACCGGCCGGAATCCAAATAAACCAATATGTTGTCAGCACATAAGAGTTATTTACATCGTTGATAATATTTCCCCAGGAAGCAAACGGGAATTTTACCCCGAGTCCGAGGAACGATAAGGTTGCCTCCGTCAGCATAACGGAACCAAGGCTCATCGTACAGGTAACGATAAGCTGCGGAATAACATTCGGTATCAAATGTTTGAAAATTCTGCGGGAAATACGGATACCGCAGGCCTCGGTCGCCGTCATAAACTCCTGTTCACGAAGAGACAGGATCTGTCCGCGCACAAGGCGGGCAATGGCCGGCCAGCCCAAAACACCGAGGATCAGCATCAGATACAGCATACGAACCTGCGGATCCACACGCATACCGTCCATAGCCGCGCCCAATATAATGATCAGAGGCATCGAGGGTATACAATAGAAAACATCTACGATACGCATGATCAGATTATCTACCCATCCGCCGAAATAACCGGAAAGTCCTCCCATGATAACACCCAGAACCGTTTCGATAATAACGACGATAAAACCGATAATAAGCGATACACGGCCGCCGTACATCAGACGGGTCAGCATATCCATACCATTCGTATCCGTTCCCAAAGGATGTTCGGAAGACGGATTAGAATACTGATTGTATACGTAAGTCTCCGTCTCCTGCATAACAGACCATATTTTTGCAGATGCATCATAAGTAACCGTATAATTATGTTCCTCTCCGTCCGCTCCAGTATAGGTAAATTCCGATACGTCATTGGCAAGCTCTTCTTCCAGACGTTCCTTGAAATCTCTGGAAATCGATACGCCGTTTACTTTTGACTGTACAACGAAACGGCTGATATATCCAAGAACTTCTTCTCCCTGTATGATATTGCCGCCTTCATCAACTTCATAATCCTGTCCGCCTGCACTGAATGCGCCGGCTTCTCCGTTGGTATAAAGGCGCAGCGCTTCCAGCTTTACTTCAAATGCAAGATCATCTATCCCATCGGAAGCATTAACGATATCTTTATAAGCAATCGCCAAAGGAGCTCCTGCAGATGAAACGACATAAAAATCCGTACCCGCCTGCTCCACCTCATAAGCTACATCTTTATATTCAAACTCTGTCTTACCGGTCATCTGCGCCATCAGAAACTGCGCCTGTGCCGCAGAACCGAATTCCTGTCCCTCGGCCGAGACATAACGGAAATCTTCATTCTGTGTCACGCCTACATATTCCTTCTCTAAATAGGTATATGTATAGAACTGCTCGTCCTGTCCATACGGCGAGATCATACCGCCCACAAAGGAAAATAAGAACATCGCTGCCAGCATGACAAGTCCCACTACCGCCAGACGGTTGCGGAAAAAACGTTTCACAACAAGCATCCCGGGCGAAAGTGTCTTGACACGACGGTCATCACTTAAAGACAGTTCTTCTGCAGAACCGTTATCCTGTGTATATGGATTCTTCGTATCAGACATTCGTATTCCTCCTTTCTAAGCGATACGTACACGGGGGTCTACCACCGCATACACGATATCAGTAAGCAGATTACTAAGCAAAGTCAAAACAGCGATAAACGTCATATAGAACATGGAAAAGGGAATATCTCCGATCACCATAGCCTGATAAGACGTCCAGCCCATACCCGGAATCGAGAAAAGCGTCTCCGTAATGAGAGCGCCGGTAAACAGTCCCGGCAGGGAACCTCCGATAATCGTCACCAGAGGAATCAACGTATTTCGGAAAGCATGTTTATAGATGACCTTTGATTCACTCAGGCCCTTCGCCCTTGCCGTCCGAATATAATCGGCATTTAAAACTTCCAACATATTTGTTCTCGTATAGCGCATCAATGCACCAATCGATGTAATAACCAAAGTCACAATAGGAAGGAACAGATGGTTTGCTTTATCCATAAACTGTCCCAAGGAATCCAGCTGCGCAAAGTTACGTCCGACCAGGCCGGACACGTCAAACCACTGCAGCTTGACTGCAAAAACCAGTTTTAACAAAGTCGCAAAGAAAAACGGCGGTAAAGAAATACCGATAAGCGCACCTGCCGTAATAGCATAGTCCGCTCTAGAATACTGCTTTGTAGCAGCAATGATACCAAGAGGAATCGCAATCAGCAGTTCCAGTACCAAAGCAATGGCTCCCATAACAAAAGAAAGCCAGATCACATCATTAAACTTTTCAATAACCGGAACAGTAAATTTCCAACTGTCTCCGAAATGCCCGGTAGCAAAATCCTGCAGCCAGGTCAGCCACCCCGCAATAATACCCTTATCCAATCCGTAAGAAGCATTCAACTGAGCAATCCACTCATCATAAGGTTTCGCACCCGGCGCAGCTGATAACTGCATCGCCATAGTTTCTACATACGATGCGGGCAGGCAGCGCAGGACAGCATATATGATGAATGTCACACAGAAGAGGATCAGGATCGATAACAGAATGCGCTTGATGATATAGTTACGCACAAAAATCCCTTCCTTTCCTCGGTCCGGACTCCTGCCCGGCCATATATCACATAATACCCAATATCATGAATAAAAACCCCTGCTCCAACGGCGCAGGGGTTTCTACACCAATTCTAAAAGCAGAAACTGCTTATTTCATTTCCAGATTCTGTACTTCATTTCCCCAAGTCCAGTAAGGTGTCATATCTGTAGGAAGAGATTCTACTTTGACACGTTCCGAAGAGATCAGGAGACAATCGGATCTCTGGTAAACAGGAAGCTCTACGCCCCAGTCCATAATGATCTCCATAGCTGCTTTATACAGACCTTTACGATAAGTCTGGTCTGTTGACAGACGGCCTGCTTCGATCAGTTCATCCAGTTCTTCGTCTGAGATCTGATAGTAGTTCGTGGAACCCGAGGTGTGATATAACTGGTACATATCCGGATCAGTACCTGCCTGCCAAGCCGCACACCACATTTCTGCAACGCCGGTCTGGTAAGATGCATACAGATCACTGGAATTGGAAAGATCGTTTACCGTCAAGGTAATGCCGATCGTGGCAAATGCATCCGACGCATTTTTCAGTACTAAGAACGTAGGATGGTCGCCTGCTCCGCCGCCGCCGATATTTACCTGATACTCCAGTTTCGCACCTTCGGGCGCTGCCGTAACTTTACCGTCTTCTACCGTAAATCCTGCCGCTTCAAAATAGCCGAGAGCCGCTTCAAGCGCCGCAGCATATTTATCTTCGGCTGACATGCCATCCGTATAAATCGGATCACCGTTTACATCTGTAGAATAAGCGATCTGATAACCGTCATCCGTAACCTGAGGCGCAACCCAGGATGTATTGGAAATAGGATAGTTGATAATGGACGCCGTATTGCCATAATAAGAGTCAATACCTTCATCACGGTAAGCGGAGATCACCGTAGCGAGCGCTTTACGCAGATTACGTGATTCTTCGGAAGCCGGATCGTTTCCAACTTTCACATTTCCCGCTGCCAGACCGATATATCCGTATCCGCGGTAATCGATCAGACGGGTTGAAAGAACCGGGCCATCCAGATCTTCCGTACCGTTGATATCGGCGATCTGTTTTGCTACGTCCATAGAATAACTCGGATCCGTGATATCCATAGTTCCTGCTGTAATACCTGTAACGGCATCCGCCTCGGAAGCTTCCATGAAGTTCAAGTGCGGAATCTTCGGTGCACCCTTGAAATAATTCGGGTTAGCGTCCAGATATACGACACCATTGGAATAATCTTTGAAAACATATGCGCCTGCACCCAAAGGAGTTGTTGTCTTTGCTTTTACAGAAGACAGATCACCTTTCGGGAAACCAAAGCTGTTGTTCTCATAATCATACAGGCTCTCATCGCCGTAATAATGCATCGGAGAGATCGGCAGTGCAAGCTGATAGATCATCGTAGCGTCAACGCCTGTCGTTACGATACGCATGGAATAATCGCCCGTACGCTGGATACCGGATACATTCACTGCGGATTCGCCTGTCTCAACACCTACATGATATTCGTCAGGCAGGAAGCTCCAGATACCGCCGCTTGCCTGCTCCGTATCGGAAAGCACGTTATAATCGCCTTCATATGCCTCTAACATAACGTTAAAGAAGTCTGCCAAAGTTGCTCCCTCCGGTACTTCAAATCCCCAGTTGGGCGTTACGACCTCAAGCGGATCATCGGCAGTTGCCGCGCCTGCATTAATCAGATAATCAACGATAGACTGTGCAAAAGCCTCCCCTGCAGCCGGCAGATCCTCAGACCAGAATTTCGTCTGTACCGCCTCATCCCAGTAGGTAAAGTCCGTATTGTCTTCTCCCGCTGCGATCAGCAGATTATAAAGCGTCTCAACACCGCTGCGGTACGCTTCAATCCCCTCGATCGCGGTAGAGAACAACGTAGAGTTGCCATCATACGTAGGATCTAAGAAAACATACATACCGAAGATAACGTCATCAATATCCGCCGTTGTCCCATCGGAGAACTGGATGTCGTCACGCATCGTAATATCATAATAAACGGTACCGTCTTCGTTTTCGGTCACAACGATATTAGATGCCGTATTATAAGTATAATCCGTTCCGTTGTAAGAACGTGTCTCACCTTCGATACCGTTCAGAATAGGATTCCCTACACGGTCAACTTCCATCAGGTATACGAGCGTCATCTCATCGATCATGGTATCCTGTGCCGCTAAGCTGAAGAACGGAGAGAACTTGCCTTCAAGACCGTTCTCAACTCTGACAACCAATGTGTCATTAACCGGTGCTGCAGCGGAATCATCTGTAGTTTCTTCTTCCGGCTGCGTTGTTTCTGTGTCTGCGTTTGTGTCTGCACTGCTGTCGTCAGTTGTCTGCTCCGGCGCCGGTGCGGGTTCTTCATCTTTGGAACCGCAGGCTGCCAATGAAAATACCATTGTCATGGAAAGCAGCAATGCAAGAACTTTTTTGCATTTTTTCATTTTTTTTCCTCCCTTTTTATTTAGGCAGAAGATAATCTGCCCATTTAAAGATTAAACATATACGTACCTATTTTACGTATGTTTTGTTTGTCTGTCAATAAAAAATCTTGAATTCCATGGATTCCCTGTACAATTTCAGCCATTTTTCTCTCTGCTCCATATGCCTGCCGCCCCGAAACGGCCTGCCAGAAAGGACATCACCGCCTGCACTGCGCAGCATGCAAAACAAACCGCCACACCTTCTCCCGTGCCGCCGCGCACAAGAAAAACAAGCATGCCAAACGCCGTAAGCGCCGCACCGACAAACGCTGCCGCCGCGCACGGTTTATAACGCAGCACACTTTTTTTATAAATATAATCCCGCAGGGGATTGCCGCCAAAAGTCATATTTCCCAACGTATACGCCAGATAAAAAACAGAGATGACCCAGAATACATAAGGCAGAATGACATAAAAAGAATTCAGAAGACCCGCTGTTGTTACAAACCCGGGCAGTACCGCTGCAGGCAGCATCACTGCCTGCAGCACCCATAATTTAAGCAAAAGCCGCCGCCTGACGGTATTGTCAGCATGCCAGACTTCCCCGGTATAGACATAACTGCCGTCCGGCGCTTTTTTAAAATCCCGGAGATAGCTGTTTCTACCCCGCCATTCCTGTCCCGCCATGATCAGACAATACCCTGCAGATCGAAGCTGTCAAGCCACTGTCTTGCTGCGGCACACACATCCTTCAGACAGCTTTCTTCGAACGGATTATCCAGTCCGGCATTTTGCAGCAATTCGGTAAATACAGCGCTGCCTCCCTGTTTGGTGTATGCCATATAACGTTCCCACGCCGCTTTCGGATCCTTTTGTATTTTAGCCCAGAACTGCAGCGCAACGGTCTGTGCCAGACAATAATCGATATAATAGAACGGACTGGTATAAATATGGTGCTGACGCTGCCAGCCTTCTGCGTCCGCATAGAACGGAATCTCGCCGTCAAGCCGCATCCACGGCATATAAACGCCAAGCAGTTCTTTCCAGACGTCATGACGCTGTCCCGGCGTCATATCCGGTTTCTCATAGACGACATGCTGGAAATGGTCTACCATGGTGCCATACGGAATAAATGTCAATGCGCCGGCCAGATGCGTATAGAAAAATTTCCTCGTGTCTTTTCCGAAAAATCCTTCCGCCCAGTTCCATGCAAAAAATTCCATGGACATGGAATGCACTTCACACGCTTCCAGAGAAGGCCATACATATTCCATCGGCACACGGTCACGGTTCATCCATGCCGCAAAGGCATGTCCGGCCTCGTGTGTAACGACTTCCACATCATGCTGCGTGCCGTTGAAATTGGCAAAAATAAACGGCACATTGTGATCCGGAATGCTCGTACAATAACCGCCGCCGGCTTTGCCTTCGGTTGAAAGCACATCGAGCAGCTCACCATCCAACATTGTACGGAAAAATTCGCTCGTCTCCGGACTCAGTTCATCATAAAACTTTCTGCCCTGTGCCAGAATATCGTCCGGCGTTCCATCCGGTCTGGCATTTCCGGAACGGAACTCAAGCGCATTATCCGCAAAATTCATCGGATATTCTTTTCCCAGACGTTTTGCCTGCTCACGATAAATGCTGTCCGCTACCGGAACCAGATATTTAACGACTGCGGCGCGGAATTTCTCCACATCCGCTTTCGTATAGCAGTTACGCTGCATCCGGTAATAACCAAGCTCCGTGTATCCGTCATATCCTAATTTTCTGCCCATGGTATCGCGCAGATGAACAAGTTCGTCATACAGACGGTCCATTTCTTTCTGGTTTTCTTTAAACCACTGTCCGTCTGCTTTCCATGCCGCCAGACGGCGTTCATCATCCGGATCGCTCTTAAACGGCGTCAGCTGGGAGAGCGTATAGACGCCGTTCTCAAACGGAATCTGCGCCGATGCGATCAGCTTTCTGTATTCCTGTACAAGATCATTCTCTTTCTGCAGTTCTCCTATGATCTCCGGAGAAAATGTTTTCAGACTCATTTCTTCATTCTGAAACATCAGTTTCCCGTATTCCGCCTCAAAATCCGCACGGAACGGACTGTTTAACATGGCTGATGTCCACATCTGCTGATACTCTTTTAATTCCGGTGCAGCCGCACTCCAGAATTTTACTTCTTCGTCATAAAATGTGTCACGCGTGTCAATATCATGCCGTACCTTGGCAAGCGTCTGCTGCGTATCGACATGCTTATCGAGCGTCTCCTTCTCCATGAAGATGTTTTTGGCCGACGCATAATCCGCTGCCGCCTTAAAACGGTCTGTCAGATCCTGCAATTGCTTTTTTACGTCCTCCATATCGGGACGCCTGTAAGACATTTCAGAAAATTTCATGTGACTGTCCTGCTCCTTTTCCTTATTTTTTGATATATCATATCTTTTCATTACATACGCTATTTAATTCCATGGCAGCCGGCGCTACAATGACACATCCACACAGCCGCCCTCCGCCAAAACGGGCGCTTCCGATACTTCCACCGGCATTTCCACGCCTGCAATCTCCAAAGAAACGCCGCATGCAGGATTCGCCGCATCGGCTGCCGCCGCGGCAGACGGATTCCCGTTTGCATTGGCCTGCTGCTCTTTTGCGAGCCTGTCAAACAAAGCCTTCAGATACTTCATGTCGGCTTCCATGATTTCCCGCAGTTCATCCGCCCTGTGCTTCTTTTTTAAGTTCTCAAGATCTTTTTCATCCATTTTTTCCCAGGATGCACTCACCAGTTCTTCTGCCAGTTCCGCCATCTCCTGCTCGGATTCTTTCATAAGCTGCTCTAATTCCCGTGCAAGCTGTTCCAGTTCTTTTTGGCTCAGTTCGGACTGTTCCTGTTCCTCTTGTGCTTCCCGTGTTTCATAAGCCTCGATTTTATCCTCAATCGTAGTCGCGCCGGTTTGTTTGGCCCGTTCTTCCTCTTCTATATGCTTTCTTTTCTTCTTGGCGATCCGTTCCATAGCTCTTGCGTGTTTGATCGCACTCTTTACTTCCTGGGGATCATATTGTGCGCTTTTTTCCTTAAGCAAAAGCGTAACAAGTTCACTGCGGGCTTCCCGCACCACCTTGCCCGCGGCGCCCGACGACCTTGTTGCCATGATTCTTGTAGAGATCCTCTTAAAACTATAAGAAAGTTTCTTCTTCCTCGCATACCGGTTCGTCGGTTTAGAGATCGTAAGCGTTCCCGCTTTGCTTCCGTCCCGGTTTCGCAGTTCGATCTTTGTTTTGTTTGAACTGCCCGTGCTGACTCTCATTCCCATGCCCATACCATCATCCTCCCTGATGCTGCTGCCTGATTATGTTCCGCGGTAAATCCTTTTACCGATGCGCGATTCTTTTCTATATTGTCCTGTTTATTATCATTTTATAAAAAGTATGGCAGGCGCAATTGAATCGTTTTTTATTAATATATATCGGCAGATATGGTTGGAAACTTTAGGAAAAGAGCCTTTTATAAAAAGGTCAGGCATGGCAGCCTGACCTGATATCAATTGCCGATCTGACGGCCTTCATGGTCCAGATGATAATTGTCTTTATAGATAAGCTGTGAAATGGGCACCAGTTCATATCCTTTTTCCTGCAGCGTGGTGATCAGCGTATCTAACGCCTCGGACGTAAATTTTGCCCCGTTATGGCAGAGGATGATGCTGCCGTTGCCAAGGTGCTTGTGCTCCGTTACCGTTTTGATTATGGAATCAACGCCGTAATCTTTCCAGTCGAGAGAATCTACATCCCACTGTATCGGATAGTACCCGCATTTCTTTGCCACATTTATGACATCATTGTCATAATCTCCGTATGGCGGGCGGAACAGGAACATTTCGTATCCTGTAAGCTCCAATACCTTATTATGTACCGTCATCAGTTCTTCTTCACATTCTCCATCTGACAGCTGTGACATATTTTTATGATTCTCACTGTGATTGCCCAGATCGTGTCCTTCGGCAAGAATCGCTTTCACGTCGTCCGGATAGGACTCCACCCAGCCGCCGGTCATAAAAAAAGTCACCTTTACGTTGTGTTTTTTCAATGTTTCCAAAATATCGGCAGTATCTTCATTCCCCCATGCCGCGTCAAAACTGAGCGCGATCTGCGGCTTATCTGTCTGCACACAGTAAATGGGAAGTTCCCTTCCGCCAACCGTATTGCTCACGGTAATGGAATCCGGCAGAACTTTGGATATTCCCTGCACAAGCGCCACGGTTGCTAACAGAAATGCCAGCGACATAACGGTCTGCATGATGATGTCCTGTCTAAAAGACGCCCGTTTCCATTCTGCTTTCGTCTGGTACTTTTTCCTGCGTCTCCTGCGAGGTCTCTGATTTCCGGATCTTTCGGCATTTTCCGCACTGATTTTATTTTCCAGTTCATTTAAGATCAGTTTGATTTTCTCATCCCAGGTCTTTTTATTTTCACCCATGAAAATCCCCCTGCACTATTATTTGTACAGTATATGCCGGTTGATTCACACTTTTGAAAATAATTACGGCCGAAACGTTGTCCTTTTTACGGATTGTTCTTTTTGATCTCTTCGATTTCTATGTCGATGCTGCGCTCTATCCTGCGTACTTTGTCTCTGTTGTCATCCAGTCTTTCGTTTTCGTCTATTACATCCATATTCCGGCGCGGTACGGCGAGCAGGATCCTTGCCAATATTCCCGCGCCGCCAAAGATCAGGACCAGTATTACGATCCACTCAAAGAGGGAAATATGCACCAACGATATATTGGTAGACAAAATAATGGATACAATAATAAGCAGCACTCCCAGACCGCTGAATACTTTGGATGCAAAGCTGCCCCCTGAAGCAAACATCCAGATAATCCCGATAATAAACGGGATCATGATGATGCCGCCGCTCATGCGGAAACCGCCAAGCCACATACCGCCGCCGAAAAATGATGATGAAACCATAACCTTCTGTGAGAAAATATAAAGTCCCACAACAAGCATCGCAAGTCCCGCTAAAAACTGTAAAAGTTCATTTCCTGTTTTTTTCATAAAAATGTACTGCCCCCGTTTTTCTAATAAAATCCTGTCCCTCTTATTATGACGGAATTCTGAACGTACTGCAAGCATTATCATAAAAAATGTTTTTGCCGATCATTTTGTCCAGCCATGCACAGACGGGCCGAAAAATGTCATGAAATTTGAAATTTTTTCTAATTTTCCCCTTCACAAATATAAAGATATGCCGAAATAATATACATAAGAGTTATTAACTTGATATGGCATGGATGCCAAAAAAATGATATCAAAGGAGTGATTGATTATGGGAAAGGGTATTTCCGGATTGGATTCCGGCATGTCTAACGTTTATTCCAGTCTGCTTGGCGGCGGCGGTACGGCAGGCGGCGCAGGCGCTTCAACTCTGCTGACCGACTATGCTTCTATCAAAAACGGCAGCTACGGCAAAATGATGAAAGCCTATTATGCAAAGCAAAAAGCGGAAGAAGAAGCCGAGTCTTCCGACTCTGTGAGCAGCAAATCCAAAAAAACAAAAGATGCTGCATCTTCCAGCGCTGCAAGGAAATTCTACGAAACCGCATCCAAAATGAGCGGACTTGATTACAGCGAAGACAATATGGACGAATTGTATGACAAAGTATCCGCATTTGTCAAAGATTACAATTCTATGATGACAAGCGCTTCCAAGAGTAAGAATTCTGCTGTTAAGGCGCAGGCGGACGCTTTAAACGACTATACTTACCAGAATCACAAATTATTTGCCAAAATCGGGATCACAATGAACTCCGACCGCACTTTATCGATCGATGAAGATACTTTTAAGAAAGTAAACGAGAGGACCGGCGCAACCAATATTCCTACGCTGACCACTTTATTCAAAGGCGTTAATTCCTTTGCAGACAAAGCGGCCGACAGGGCAAGCAGGATCTACCGTGCAGCAGGCGACGGCGAAGCCGTTACTTCCTCCAAAGCCAAATATGCCGGCTCTACGGGAAGCATCTCATCAGGCGACAAGACAGACGACGTTTCTGCCGATAAAGGAACTTCCAAGACTGCCAAAGATTCGGCGTCAGCCAAATTGGCAGACACGCTTTATAAATCCGTTGAAAAACTCGGAACGATGACGATCGATAATGACAACAAAGACGACGTATATAATGCGTTTTCTGCTTTCGTCAAAGATTACAACGCACTGATTAAAAAATCTTCGAACAGTGTAAACTCTAATGTGATCAAACAGACGGATTATTTAAAAAATCTCGTAAGCAATAACAAGAGCGCATTTTCCAAGATCGGCGTTACATTAAATTCCGACAAATCGCTTTCCGTCGATGAAGAGAAATTTAAAGATGCCGATATGAGCAAAGTAAAGAGTCTGTTTACCGGATCATATTCTTTTGCGGAGAAGATGACAGACAGAATCAATCAGATCTACCGCTATGCTACACAGGGAGAATCCCTGAACGGACAGACTTATACAAGCCAGGGCGGTTACAGTGCCGCTGCAGTCGGTTCGACTCTGGACACAGTTATGTAAAAAGACCAAACACAATAAAAAGGCCAGGCTGAAACAGCCTGACCTTTTTTCATATCTTCTTTTTCTTATGCGAACGGATTCTCCGTCGGATACGGCAGGCTCTTAGGCTGGTTATAACCAATCTCGCTTACCTCTACGCCGATGTATTTAAATACTTCATACAACGCTTTGCCGAAATGTCCGAATGCAACCGCGCCGTGGTGCGGATAGTTCTTCTCGATCAATACATGACGATAGAATCTTCCCATTTCCGGAATAGCGAATACGCCGATACCGCCGAATGATCTGGTTGCTACCGGAAGGACTTCACCCTCTGCCACATATGCACGCAGAATATTGTCTGCAGTACTCTGTAAACGATAGAATGTGATATTGCCGGGAACGATATCTCCTTCCAAAGTACCCTGTGTTACTTCTTCCGGAAGGCTTCTTGCCATGATCATCTGGTATTCCATGCTGCACTTGGAAAGTTTCTTAGAGCAGGTATTGCCGCAGTGGAAGCCCATGAAAGTATCTGTATATTTATAATCGAATTTATTTTCGATAGACTCTTTATACATATCCTTCGGTACGGAGTTATTGATATCCAGAAGCGTAACGATATCATCGCTGACAGCTTCACCGATAAATTCGCTCAGGCAGCCGTAAATATCCACTTCGCAGGATACCGGAATGCCTCTTCCCGTCAGACGGCTGTTAACGAAGCAGGGAACGAATCCGAACTGTGTCTGGAATGCAGGCCAGCATTTTCCTGCGATCGCAACATACTCTCTGTATCCTTTGTGCTCTTCGATCCAGTCAAGCAGCGTCAGTTCGTACTGTGCCAGTTTGGGCAGAATCTCCGGTTTATTGTTGCCTGCGCCAAGTTCTGCTTCCATATCCTTCACAACATCCGGGATACGGGCGTCGCCCTCATGTTTGTTGAATGCTTCAAACAGATCGAGTTCGGAATTTTCTTCGATCTCAACACCCAGGTTGTAAAGCTGTTTGATCGGTGCGTTACAAGCAAGGAAGTTAAGCGGACGAGGTCCGAAAGAAATGATCTTCAAGCTTGAAAGCGCCGCAATGGCACGTGCGATCGGTACAAATTCGTGGATCATCTGCGCGCAGTCTTCAGCATCCCCTACCGGATATTCCGGGATATATGCCTTTACGTTACGAAGTTTTAAGTTATAGCTTGCATTCAGCATTCCGCAGTATGCGTCGCCGCGTCCCTGAATCAGATCGTTCTGTGATTCTTCAGCAGCCGCTACAAACATCTTCGGTCCTTCGAAATGTTTCGCAAGTAACGTCTCGGAAATTTCAGGTCCGAAGTTTCCAAGATATACGCAAAGTGCGTTACAGCCGTTTTCTTTGATATCTTTCAGGGCATTCACCATATCGATCTCACTCTCGATAATGCAGACAGGACACTCATAAATATCTGTCGGATCATATGCCTTATTGTAGGCTTCTACGAGAGCTTTTCTTCTGTTAACCGCCAAAGATGCCGGGAAACAGTCACGGCTGACTGCCACGATACCGATTTTTACTTTTGGTAAGTTGTTCATATTATATCCTCCTTTAACCGGTTCTACCGGTATATTATCATATTGCTGCCAATCATTTTCTCAAAACGTTTATTCCCTGATGTCCAGGTTCTTTCCGACAAGACCGATGTGCGCGCCTTCGTCCAGACCGCCCTCGGCATGTCCGATCAGCCATTTATTCTGCGCAGTTATCAGAGCGTCTTCCCATCCTGCATGACTTTCTTTTAACGGATAATTCGTGCCTGCGGGCAAAACGATGCCGACTTTAAATCCGCCTTCGTCTGCACTGCACGGCGCGTAATGCAGCGTCGTCGCATAAACTTCCACCGCCGTACCGGCCGGTACTAAAAATGCCTCCATTTTCGCGGTTTCATAGGTGAAATCATCCGTAATGTCCTGCTGCATGCCGACGATCAGCACCGCGTCCGTCGCTGCCACATTGATCTCGGAACTTCTGTGGTACTCGATCGCATTCAGCTTATAATTATGTCCGTTGCAGTAGCCTACCTCTATCGGCAGTTCGCCGTACGTCCTCTTTTGCAGCTCCTTGGCCGCCTTCGTAGCCTCTAACGCTGCAATAGAAGGTTCATATGCAACGCCATCGGGCAGCGGGGTTTCTTTCTTAATCGCCTCCACCAGATCGCTGAAATCAATACCCTGTACTACTCTTCCGTATTTGCGGAATGCGGGATCTGAAATTTTCTTAATTTCCATATAGTTTTGAACTCCTTTCTGTACGTTTTCTGTATTCTGCCATTTTTTCATTTCCTGTTTTGAAGTTCTCATATGAAATTTCTATATGAACTTCTCCTGCTTTCGTTATCCGGATTACACAATTTTGTCAAAGAGCGCCTTACATGCCGGATAGATTTCCTTAAACTGCTGATAGCGCGCCTCGTATTTTGCAACAAGTTCCGGATCGGGTTCTACCGTATCCACCACTTTGACGATCTTTGCCGCCGCAGCTTCCACATCGGCATACTCGCCGCAGGCAACCGCCGCTAACATCGCGCCGCCCATAGCAGGGCCTTCTTCACTTTCGATCACATCCACTTTCAGATTCAGGATATTGGCGATCATCTTCTTCCAGAGCGGACTCTTCGCACCCCCGCCGCAGATCTTCGTCCTTTCTATTTGAATGCCGAGCGATCTGGCAACTTCAAAGGAATCTCTGAGTGCAAACGCCACGCCTTCCAGAACGGCCTGTGTCATATCGGCTCTTGTCGTATCCATTGTCATGCCGATAAAGGTACCTCTGGCATTCGGATTATTGTGCGGAGAACGTTC
This sequence comes from uncultured Lachnospiraceae bacterium, assembly GCA_910579735.1. Lineage (GTDB taxonomy): Bacteria > Bacillota > Clostridia > Lachnospirales > Lachnospiraceae > UBA3282. The sequence continues at coordinate 92,337 of CAJTUZ010000005.1, read as the reverse complement.
TCCCATAAGATACGGCAGGAAGTATACATGATTCTCGCCGAGTTTATCGATTTCCTTCTGCTGTGCAGCATAATCCGTCGTGCCGATGATCTCGTCCATCCACCATTTATTACAGGAAGCGGCGCTGAGCATACATCCCATAAGATGATAATGTCCATCCGCATGCGCAAAAGCATGAAGGGCATTGTATTTATCCACGCCGAATTTATTGGAGGAGATGAAAATCGTTCCGCTCGTGCCGAGGGAAATATTGCACATGCCATCGCCGACTGTTCCCGTTCCTACTGCTGCCGCCGCATTGTCACCGGCGCCTGCCGCCACCTTCACAGAAGCGGGAAGACCCAGTTTGTCTGCAACTTCGGGAAGCAGTGTGCCGACCGTTTCGTAGCTTTCATATATCTTTGCAAGCTGCTCTTCTTTAACGCTGCAGATTTCGCACATTTCTTTCGACCAGCAGCGGTTCTTCACGTCAAAAAGAAGCATGCCGGACGCATCGGATACGTCCGTACAATGAACGCCTGTCAGTTTATAAGCGATATAGTCTTTAGGCAGCATGATCTTGCATATTCTTGCGAAGTTCTCAGGTTCTTTGTTTTTCACCCAGAGAACCTTGGGCGCCGTAAATCCGGTAAACGAAATATTGGCGGTATACTCGGAAAGTTTATCTTTCCCGATCACGTTATTTAAATAGTCGCATTCTTCCGAGGTTCTGCCGTCATTCCAGAGAATCGCCGGTCTGATGACTTCGTCTTTTTCATCCAGAATAACCAGTCCGTGCATCTGTCCGCCGAAGCTGATGCCCGCTACCTGGCTTTTATCGGAATCTTTTATCAATTCTTCTATGCCCGCCATCGTCTGCTCATACCAATCCTCCGGTTTCTGCTCCGACCAGCCCGGATGCGGAAAATACAAAGGATATTCTTTTGAGACGATATTTTGTATCTTACCGTCCTGATCCATTAAGAGTAATTTGACTGCCGATGTTCCTAAATCTACGCCTATGTACAGCATTGTGAACCTCCCTGACTTTATTTTTGCCGCCCGTCCGCAATCTTATGTGCACGGGCACGTTTCTTTTATCATAATCCTTCAAAATCAGAAAATCAAGTCCCTGTATGAATTTTGGAAAAATGTACAAAACATCAGGAATTTACTGCGGTTTTCTTTTGATATGTTTGGTGAAAATCACGATATTGTTCCCGTTCCCGTTTTGGGTTTGACTTATGTGTCATGTTATGGTAACTTTAAAAAAATAAAGCGCGAAACTTTCCGGGAGAAACCTATGGCAACTATCAAAGAAATCGCGGCGCTTGCCGGCGTATCGAGAGGCACCGTGGACCGCGTCCTCAATCACCGCGGATCGGTCAATCCGAAAACTGCAGAGAAGATACTGGAGATTGCCCGTGCACTTGACTATAAACCCAACAAAGCAGGGATTGTTCTCGCTGCACAGAAACGCAAGCTGAAGCTGGGCGTTATCCTGTTAGGCGCAGGCAACCCCTTTTACGAAGAAGTCCTTCTCGGTATCTCCGCCAAAGCTGCTGAACTGGCAGGATACAACTGTACCGTCCTGATCAGGCAGACCGAATACAGCCTGAAAGAGCAGCTCCTTGCCATCGACGAACTGACTGAAGAAGGTATCAACGGCCTGGCCCTCACTCCCTATAACGATAATGCCATACGGCGCAGGATCAACGCCCTATATGATCAGGGCATTCCGGTCGTTACGTTAAATACCGACATCGAAAATTCCAGACGCATCGCTTATGTGGGCAGCAACTATTACCGTTCCGGGCAGACCGCCGCAGGACTGCTGCGCCTGATGACTTCCGGCCAGGTGTATATCGGCATTATATCCGGTTCCCGAAACGTTCTGTGCCACACGGAACGTATCGCCGGTTTTCAAAGCGTCATGCAGCAATATGACAATGTTCACATATCCGCAACGATCACGAACCAGGATGATGATTTTGAAAGCTATGAAATGACTGCACGGCTTCTGAAAGAACATCCTGAGATCAATGCGCTCTATTTCGCGGCCGGCGGCGTATACGGAGGCTGCCGCGCCGTCATTGCCTCCGGGAGGCAGTACGACATCAAAATGTTCGCTTATGATATGGTGGAAACGACGAAAAAGCTGATAGAAAAAGGACTGATCGCAGCTACTATCTGCCAACAGCCCTTTTTACAGGGTTCAAAACCCCTTGATATTCTGTTCACCAATCTGACAACCGGAGAGTCTCCGCAGTCGGAATACAACTATGTTGATCTCGATATCCGCATCAGAGAGAACCTATAACCATGCGGATCCGACTGCTTGTGATCACATAAGAAACTGTTCTTCAAATACCGCTGCAGGAGATGGCCTTCCGAACAGATACCCCTGTATCATATCCGGCTTGGCTTTTTTCATCTTATCAAGCTCATGCTCATACTCTATGCCTTCCATACAGACCATCGAACCTACGCTGTGTATCATATCGATCAAATGACAGATGATCGTATAGTCATAATCATTCTCCAGAGCCTGCAGTACAAAGCTCCGATCCAGTTTGATGGTTTTCGCCTCGATCTCCTTCAGATAGCGCATATTGGAATATCCTGTTCCGAAATCGTCGATTGCCAGATTGATCTCTTTTTCCTTCAGGTCCCGGAACAGCTCCTGTATCCGGTTGTCCGTTTCGATATAGCCGCTTTCCGTCAGTTCCAGCACGAGGCTGTTCGAAGGAATTCCCACTTCTTTCATACAGCGCTCCACATCGGCCATCAGATTGCTCCTGTGTACCTGCACATAAGACAGATTCACATTCACATGAAAAGAAGGGATCTTTTCGAGCCATTTCTTACACATAGCGGCCGCATGCCATAAGACGAAACGTCCTACCGGAATGATCAGTCCGCTTTCCTCCATGATAGGTATCATGACCGCAGGAGAAACATCCCCGTATTTTTCGCTTTTCCAGCGCAGCAATGCCTCTGCTCCGATCACACGGTATGTATCCGCTTCCACGATCGGCTGGTAATACACCTCAAAACCGCGGAAACCATCGGCAATATCCCGCCGCAGCTCTTTGCGGATATCCAGCTGACGCAGATATTCATTATACTTTTCCCGGTTAAATAATGCCATCTGGTTTCTGCCGTTGCGCTTCGCCTCATTTAAGGCAAACTCCGACAGCTTCATGATATCGTCGCTGCCTTTTCCGGCAAAGTCCTTCGTCAGAACGCCGGCAGAGATCGTATAAAACCGGCTGTATCCCTTTTCTTTTACGACCTGCGCCACCTTTTCGGCAATCCGGTTATAAACGGCCTGCGGATCAACGGATTCGGAAAAAGTATCCATGATCATAAATTCATCCGCTACCAGCCTGTAAACATCTACCTTCTCTCCTACCGTCTCGGTAATGCAGCAGGAAAGTTCATACAGAACTTCATCTCCGGCATCCGTTCCGTATTTTTCGTTGATCTCTTTGAAGTTGTCAATGCCGATACGCATAAAATAACGTATGCTGTCCGGCTTATCCCGCAGAAATTCTTCTGCGTTCAGCCGGAACCTTATCTCTCTGCGCAGTCCCGTAACATTATCTGCTTTGGCTTTCTGCCCGAGTTCCGTGATCTTGCCGACTAACAGTCTGTGACCATCTTCCCCGACGACCACCGTTCCGCGGCAGCAGATCCACACCACCCTGTTATTGCGGTCCAGGAAACGATATTCCAGGTTGTGCTTATCCTGTTTACCCGTTCTGCAATTTGTAATATCCTCTGCCAACATCGCATAATCCGAAGGGTGAATGATCTTTACGAGCGCTTCCGTACAGTTTTCTATCCTCGTCGAATCCAGTGCAAAGCGCTTCGTCATACTTTCCGGGATCAAATATACGTCCGACGTCAGATCCAGAATAAATAAATACGCGTCCGAAGCTTTCTGCACGATATCAATAACGGATTTTATCCGTTCGATCGACATATTATGAAGAGGTTCCTGTTCTCTCATTCCTTTTTCTCCATTTCTGTTGTCAACTTCCCGATCTCATCAATGATTCCGCCGATATACTCGATCGTATTTAAAAGCGGCGCGTCTGTGGTGATATCGATCCCTGCCATTCCCGCAAGTTCTACCGGATCCATGGTTGCGCCCGCGGCAAGCACCTTCTTCCAGTCTTCCACGGCCGGCGCCCCTTCCTCTTCGATCCGTCTGCATACCTGTGTTGCAACCGTCAGGCCCGCGCTGTACGTATAAGAATACAGTCCCATATAATAATGCGGCTGCCGCATCCATGTATGCGCGGCATCATCCGAAATCTCCACGGCATCTCCCCAGAAATTCTGCAGAGTTTCCTTCATAAGACGGTTCAACGTCTCCGCATTGACACCGCCTCCTTCATCTACGAGACGATAAACCTTCCTCTGATAATCGGCTTCCAACAGATGTGTTACGAAATTATGATAATATGTATTGCTGATCATACAGGAAAGCACCCAGCGGCGGAATCTGCTGTCAGAAGATGTCTTTAGCAGATAATGGGCCATGAGCAGTTCATTCATCGTGGAAGGCGCCTCTACAAAATATCCCGATACATCCGTATCAAAAACGGACTGCGCCGCATTGCATGCCTTAAAATGCCCTGCATGTCCAAGTTCATGCGCCAACGTAAACACATCCGCCATACGGTTATGCCATGAAAGCAGAATAAAAGAGTTGGTTCCGTAAGGACTGGCGCAAAAACCGCCCGTCGATTTCCCTGCATTCTGTGCAAAATCAACCCAGCGGTCACGATAAGCCGCCTTTACCATATCGACATATTCTTCTCCCATAACGGAAAGACCTTTTTCGATATATTCCCTGGATTCTTCGATCGTCACTTTCGGATCATATGCGGGATCTACGGCAATCTTTAAATCGGCGAATGTCATCTTGTCCAATCCGTGGATATGCTGTAACAGACGGGCATACTTACGCATATGAGGCGCAAGCTTTTCCATGATCAGGTCAATCTGCCTGTCATACATATCTCTCGTTACTTTCTGCGGAAAGAGCAGACTGTCTATGACACTGTCAAATCCCCGCAAAGCCGCCAGCGTCTTCTCCGTCTGCACCTGCGTATTATATGCGGCAGCCGTAACGTTCTCATATTCGCGTATCTTGGCGGAAAATGCCTCAAAAGCCGCGCGGCGCACCGCCGTATCCTTTTCGTATTCATAATTGTCCTCGAACAGAGAATATCCAAGCGCATATTCTTTGCCTTCCACCGTAAAAGAAGGGAACTTCATATCCGCCAGCTTCGCCATATTATAAATCTGGTAGGGCGCCTCTATCGTCTGCGAAAGAGCCGCCAGGGCACGTTCGGTCTCCGCATGCAGTTTATGCGGTTTATTTCTGAGGACATCCTGCAGATAATGTCTATTTTCTACGGTATCGGACAGCGCCTGCTCTATGATGCACTCTTTTGCCTCCATGATCTCACTGTCAATAAACTTGAGCATTCCAAGACTTTCCGCCAGTATGCGCTTCATCTTATTGTCCCGCTCCTGATTATAGGCATCATAAAAATCAACGGAAACGGCCAGATTACAATAATCACATGTTAGTATAAATAGGCGGATGACCTCTCTGTATTCATCCAGACAGGCGTTGATATTCTGCGGCGTATTCAATTTTCCCTTATAGGTCTCTACGATATGGTCCCTTAACTTCTTCGCCTTCTCCACATCCTGATTCATTGCCTCTTCACTGGCATAGATAGAAGACAGATCCCAGGTAAGTTCTACCGGAACATCTTTACGTGACTTCAGCTCCATTTCCGCACCCTCCCGTTTTCTTTTTATTTTACCCGATAGCGCCGGAAAAAGCAATGCAAAGACAGCTCTTAAAATTACGCAGAAAATTCCCCTGCCTTGCTATACAAATAAAGACACGTTTGATATAATAACAGAAACGGTCCTATCGGAGATTTTCCTGCCGGATATCCGAAACATTTCCGCATAAGACCTCATTTTCAGAAAGGCATGGACACTTATATGAGCAAAAAGAAAGTTGTTGTATCTCTTGGACATCAGGCATTGGGCTATACCACGTTGGAACAGTGGGATGCCGTAAAAATAACCGCAAAGGCGCTTGCCGATCTGGTGGAGGCCGATTATCAGCTTACCATTACACACAGTAACGGACCGCAGGTCAGCATGATCCACAAAGCCATGACGGAGCTCCGCCGTGTTTATATCGACTATACGCCGGCCCCGATGTGCGTATGCTCCGCAATGAGCCAGGGTTATGTCGGCTATGATATCCAGAACGCCCTGCGTACGGAACTGCTTGCACGCAATATTTTCAAAACCGTCAGCACGATTCTGACACAGGTTACCGTAGACCCGTATGACGAAGCATTCTATGAGCCGACCAAAGTGATCGGCAGATATATGTCCAAAGAAGATGCTGAAGTTGAAATAAAAAAGGGAAATTATGTAATAGAAGAACCCGGCAGGGGATTCCGGCGCGTCGTTGCCGCCCCCAAACCCATCGACATTGTTGAGATCAATGCCATCCGCACGCTCGCGGATGCCGGACAAGTCGTTATTGCCTGCGGCGGCGGCGGTATTCCGGTAATCGAACAAAATCATGTATTAAAAGGTGCATCCGCCGTTATCGAAAAGGATTCCATCGCCGGCAAACTGGCCGGTGAACTGAAGGTAGACGAGCTGATCATTTTGACCAGCGTACCCTATGTTTACCAGAACTTCGGCCAGGAAAATCAGACTCCGATAACGCATATGAATACCGCGGAAGCCAAAGAGTATATTGCCAAAGGAGAATTCCAGGAGGGCACCATGCTGCCCAAGATCGAAGCGGCCATTTCCTACCTGGAAGCCAACCCGCAGGGCAATGTGCTGATCACTTCCCTAAGCAATGCCGCCGATGCCATCAAAGGAAAAAGCGGTACGGTGATCACGGCTTAGAAACGCTACCAAACACCATGCACAATGCGCCGATCATAATACAGAAATCGGAAATATTAAAGATAATACGCCGGATGGCTTTGTTTTTCACAGGGAAACTTACATAGTCCACGACATAATGCCGATGCAGCCTGTCGTAGCTGTTGCTGTAAGCGCCCCCGAGAAGCAGGGCCAATCCGGTTTTTAACAGTCTGCTCCCCTTCATGCTGAATGTCGTAAGAAATACGACCGTCAATGCCAGTGTCAGTACGATCGATACAAACGCCACCAGTTTTCTTTTCGTCCTGCCGGCATTGAGAAAAGCGCCTTCATTATGATGCTTTCTAAGCAGCAAAAGACCGCCGCCGATCTTTTTTTCTTCACCCTCCGTTCCTGTTTTTTCCACCAGATTCTTGATCCCCAGATCCAGGCAGAAAATGAGGGCCGCTATTATCGCATAAATCATCTCTTTTCGTTCCTTTCATCGTTCCCTGTTTCATCGGTCACAAACAAATACGGTCAGGTATCAGCCGCCTTCCACATATCTTTCCGGTAAAATAACAGCTGTCATTAAATAAAACGGAACTGCCAGTACCATGAAATATACATACCGGAAATCGGTCGCAACAGGCGTGGCAATCATAACCGTAAGGTATAAAGCGAAGCTTGGAAGATAGCAGATCAGTTTGTCCTTTTCCCTGCGTACCAAAGTAGTTCCGATACAAAACAGGAAAAACCAGAAGGCGATCCCCATACTCCACAGCAGGCTGTAAAGAGGCACCATACTGCCCAGTTTTAAAGAAATTTCCTTCACTTTTACAACAACGGGGCCGCCAATTAGCGGTGTATGCGATACCCCCAGCTTCGTCGCGCTGACCCCTTCGACATCCGCAACCGGATAGAAAGAATCCGGATACCAGTAACCGTAAGTCTGATTGATATATGCTTTCAGATAATCCCCCGGATAACTGCGTCCGATATCGGCCCACAGCTTCAGGAATTCTCCCTTATGCGCGGCCAGATAATCCTGGTTTCCGGCACGTACCAGCTCTTTCATATTATCGGCAAAAGTGGGATTGTACAGGTCTTTGATATAAGTCAGATCCACCACGTTTTCAATCATCGCAAGCTGTTCCGGCGTCAGCTCCCTGTCTTTGCAGATAACGGCGGCGATCTGCTGTGTCGGAATGGAAAGCGACTCGATCAGATCAGGCTGCGTCACTTCCAGCGCATTCATGAGAGGCCATTTTACCACAACCGCCGTAAGCACGACCGCTGCAAGTGCAGGATATATCTTCTTCGCATGTTTCCGGTAACGGAAAAGCAGGAAGGGCAGCCCAAGCAGGAAGCCGTACCATCCATTGGAGCGGAACAGGCATATCATAATGCCGGAACCGATGAATACAGAAAGAACCGCCGGTGTGATACGCGCCGTCATACGCAGCAGCGTACAGCTAAACAGAAGCACCGCCGCCGCAAAGGGAATATCTTTCCATAGCGTAACGGAAAAAACCGCGTGATACGGCACAAGTGCATAAAAAAGCGTAATGAGTATCAGGATTTCGTCTCTGATCCGGAAAAGACGCAGCGTTTTCAAAAAATAAAGAATACTGCCGGCCAGAAAGCACATCTGAAAAAGGGTATAAAACGAAGTCGCCGCTACCATATTATGCGTAAACAGCATACCGATCTGAAAACACAGCTTAAAAAGCATCGTATGCACAAACGGATGATGATTACTGTAAGGTGTCTGCCCGAGCACCTGTTCGAACTGGTTCAGGCTGTCAGGCGTCATGATACCCGGGAACTGATACAGAAAATAAGGCAGCCAGCAGATCAGGCAGCCTGCGAAACAATAAAAGGGAAGGTGTCTGATGACCCGTGCGTTTTCCGTCTGATAAAGAAATTTCTCCAGCGAATCCTGATCTGCACTGTAAGAAAACAACAACAGCAATAACTTATAAAAGCATACAAAGAAACCGGAAAAAACGGAAAACAGGACGATGCCCTGAAAAAATCTGTTCGTCAGTGTTTCGATATAATGCGGATAATCTACCGTCATATAAAACAGCGTATACAAAAAAGCCAGAACAACAGCCGCTTTCCGGGCGCCCGGCGTATAAACGAAGGGTTTCCTGTCAAGCCTGATGCTGATATGCCGGTATAAGAAAAAAGAAAGGATAAAGATCACTCCCGTCAGGATATTCCCCGGTTCCATTCTGCCGGCCTTCATAAAAGCCCATGTCGTAAAAAAGCTTTCCGCAATATTCAAAATAATCATGAATCCGCTGTCTATATTCATAGCAAACTCCTAACAACCGATTTTTACTATCATATCTAATTATCGAAAAATTGTCAACAAAAGTGCCTGCGGTACAAAAACGGCCTGCTGCGCAGGCCGTACTTTCACGTTCTTGCCAACCTCTCAAACGCTCCGCTGATATTCAGTTTACCGTAACCCCAGCGCTCATCCGGATAGGTTATATTATCCGCTCTGACCGCTCCCCGGATCAGCTGGCTTTTGACTGTGGAACTTTCTCCAAACGGGGCATACCCATCCACGACCGCCCATTCCATATACTGTGCGACACATCCTGCCGAAAGAGCCGCCGCCATGCTGGATCCTGTACGAGGACCCAAAACAGTGGAAACCTGTACGCCCGGCGCCGCTACATCCGGTTTAACCCTGCCATCTAATGTAAATCCCCTGCCAGACTCGGCAAACCAGCTTCCTGTCAGGCCATTATAGGTAGAAACCGTAATGACGTTCTGGGCATTGGCCGGTTCCGTCAGCGTTACATCGGGATCAGGTTCCAAAAATGCCGCGCCGCCGCCGATAAATGCAGTGATCGGCAGCCAGAGATGAAAACTCCCCGAGCCGCTAATGTCTTCCTGCTGGGAAGGGCGTACCATGATCGTCCAGATTCCCGGCGTCGGATTTTCAAACCGGAAAAAGATCAGTTCGTTGCCGGAACGTTTTTCTACCAAAGCAATGCCCGTATAGATTTTCGTCCTGTCAAAAAGGAAACCGTACATATTGTCGGGACCGCTTCGAAAATCGATCACGGAAGTCATCTCTCCGCCCGGCGTACGCAGTATGACGCTGTAAATATCGATACGGTTTCCCCAAAGCTCCATACAGAAACCTTTTGTGTTTTCTTCCACACGCAGCTCCACCTGCTCCGGCATGACCGCGCTGTAATGGTGTTCCTTATCGCCTTCATTTCCGCCGCAGACGACGACCGCCCGGCTTCCTTTGGCCGCAACCCTGTTCAGGTAAGCGGCAAGCGGAGAATTACCGGCATGATCGCCCATATTGGTGCCGAGGCCGAGCACAATCACGACAGGCCGTTTAAAAAGAACGGCAAGCTGCTCCAGATATTTGACCGCCTCCATAATGTCATTCTCCTGATAGGCGTCGGCAGCCTCATCGACCAAATAAAACTCCCGCAGATACTGTTTTGCTCCTTTTAGTTTCACAACAGCGATATCCGCCTGCGGCGCTGCCCCCCGAAAGGTGAGACCCTCATCTAAAACACTGCCGGCCGCTGCCGATGCCATTGCCGTTCCATGCCCGTTTTCATCAGTAGAAGGAACGACTGAAAGCGGTTCCGGACTTTGCATTGCACGTTCGATATCTTCTCTCGTATATTCCGTTCCGTACAGAAATCCGGCCGGAGGCGTTCCCTCCTGTATGGTCTGGTCCCAGATAGAAAGGATCCTGCTCCCGCCGCTTTCATTCTTAAATACATCCAGATCATAGCGGATCCCCGTGTCAATAAACCCTATGATAACGCCGTTTCCCTGTAAGGAAAGAGGCGGCCCCTGTACACGGAGATTCCCCATTTCCACGAGATTTTCCGCCTGAAAGGTCTGCATCAGGCCGTAAAGTTTGGGAATCGCGGAATACCGGAACACGCCTATGGAAAGCGGCGGAAGCTGCCCTCTGCTGACATAGGCCGCACTGAATTCTTCATCCAGCGTATGGATGCAATAATCGAGTCCCTGTTCCGCCAGCGACCCCTCAGGCAGGATAAAATCTATTATAATATCCGCATAATCATTTGATAATATTCTTTCTTTACAAGTCATATCCTATCTGCTCTTTCACTGCATTTTGCTTATTATATGATATGCACTTGCCGCTTTGATGCCTACTCTTTTATCTCCTGTAAATTATCGGGGTTCTCCAGGCTGTTGCTTCTGATATCGATGACCGGTCCGCCGGTTCCTTCGATATATTCCCCGGTGATCGTGATCCTCCCGATATTGTCGTCTTTGGGAATCTCATACATAATATCCAGCATAAATTCTTCAATGATTGCACGCAGCGCCCTGGCTCCGGTATCTTTTTCCAGCGCTTTCTTTGCAATAGCTTCCAAAGCCCCCGTATCAAATTCCAGTTTCACCTCATCCAGTTCCAGAAGCTTCTGGTACTGTTTCAGGATGGCGTTGCGGGGTTCGCTCAAAATCTTGACCATCATCTCCTTTGTTAATCCTTCCAGCGTAAAGATGATCGGCAGACGGCCGATGAATTCGGGGATCATTCCGAATTTTCTGATATCCTCAACCGTCACTCTGCTTAAAATATTCTTTTCTTTGTCGTATTTGTCTTTAAGTTCCGCATTATATCCTATCGACGTCTGTTTATTCAGCCGCTGTTTGATAATGTCCTCCAGGTCCGGAAATGCACCGCCGCAGATAAAAAGGATGTTTCTTGTATTCACCGTGGCGAGAGGCACCATGGCATTTTTGGAATTGGCGCCTACCGGCACTTCCACTTCCGCTCCCTCCAAAAGCTTCAGCATCCCCTGCTGTACGGATTCTCCGCTCACATCTCTGGAGTTGGTATTTTTCTTCTTGGCGATCTTATCGATCTCGTCAATAAAAATGATCCCCTGCTCCGCTCTTTCCACGTCGTTATCGGCCGCGGCCAGAAGTTTCGAAACAACGCTTTCGATATCGTCGCCGATATAGCCTGCCTCCGTAAGAGAGGTCGCATCCGCAATGGCAAGCGGCACATCCAGCAGTTTGGCAAGCGTTTTGACAAGATAGGTTTTGCCGCACCCTGTCGGCCCGATCATCAGCATATTGGACTTCTCTATTTCAATCTCATCCATCGTTCCCGTCGCCACTCTTTTATAATGATTATAAACGGCCACGGACATCACTTTTTTGGCATGTTCCTGCCCTACTATATAGTCGTCCAGCTTCGCCTTGATCTTGTGAGGCGGCATAATGTTCCTGATATCGATAACGGGAACAGCATCCTGTGCCTTTTTCTTCTTCAGCTTCTGTTTATTCGGTATCCCGCCGTCTCCCTGCAGATCGGCCAGATTGACAAAACTGATATTGGGAAACCCTTTGCCGTTATTTAGATCTGTCATATTGGAGCCCTGCATCCCCGGATGATTGAGCATTCCCTGATAGTCAAACTGGCTGACCGTATCCATTGTCTTATGCATGCAGTCATTGCAGACGCAGATATGATTCGGCAGCTTAAACATCTTACCGGCCTTGCTTTCCGGTCTTCTGCAGATAAAACAGACTTCCTCATATTCTCCCTGTTTCTCATCATCCGTTTTCCGTTCGGCAGACGGTGCGCCATCCAGGAGCTTTTTCTTTTCCTCACTGACATCCTCGAGTTCTCTGAAATCCCAGGAATTCTCATCCCCGTCGTTTCGGTCTTTTCTTTCATCGTCATTCATGGTAATCGTGTTCTCCTTTCCCTTGATACAGGTTTTGAACATTCCACAACAATCTATATCGGTATGCGCGATTGTCTCGCATTTGCCCGTATTTCACGTTTCTCTCATTATATCCGTATTCTTTCGAATATGCAACTGCAACGGATAAACCCGGCACGGACCACAGTCCATACCGGGTTTGCATCGATCCCGTCTGGTTATTTCCAAAGATAACGATTCATTTTCATAAATCTTTTCATTCGCTATAAGCGGCTCTATTGCTATACCTTATTTCCCAACGTAATGGTGACGGTTTTGGTACGATATCCTCCGTTTCCAACTGTCATAACTGTCATATCCACCGTATCGCCTTTGGCATAATATTCCAACAGCCTCTGCAGCTCATCCATGGATGTCACTTTTACGCCGTCGAAAGATATGATGATATCGCCTCTTTGCAGTCCTGCTGCCGCTGCCACCGTGCCATCATATACCTGTAAGATATACACGCCTTCCGGCATGCCGTAAGTATCTGACATGTCTGACGTTACGCTGATACCAGAGATACCGAGGTATCCTCTTTCATCTTCCGCTACTTTATTCTTGGTTTCCCGCAGCATCAGATCCGCTATGATCGGTCCTGCGGCCGAGATCGGAATGGCATATCCCATACCTTCAATCACGCTTCCGCCGATCTTATTGGAGTTGATACCGATCACTTCGCCTTTCATATTCAAAAGCGCACCGCCGGAATTTCCCGGATTGATTGCCGCATCCGTCTGGATAAAGGTTCCGGTACTGCCGTCCGAAAGTTCCATATCCCTGTTCAGGGCGCTGATAACGCCGGTCGTGACAGACTGCCCGTAACCGAGCGAATTGCCGATCGCGATCGCCGGTTCGCCTACTTTCAGATCATTGGAATCGCCCAGCGTGGCAATCGCAATCTGATCCAATGTAGAGTTCAAAATATTTTCCAACGGTACGGCCAGTATCGCCAGGTCCATTTCCGCGTCCGTTCCTTTTATGGATACTTCCATTTCACTGCCTTCCACGAACTGCACGCTCAGGGAATCCGCACCTTCCACTACATGATAATTGGTCACGATCAAAAGTTCCGTATCGTTTTTGCCGACAATAATACCGGAACCGCTTGCTACTGCTTCATTCGTCATCGCCTGTCCGAAATAGGACATGGTTTCCGTATACGTATTATTAATGGATACCACCGCAGGCATCACTGCCGAAACCACTTCCGACACATCCGATACCACCGCATTCACAGTCTCGGTCTTATCGATCGATCCATCGATATATTCTGCTGTGTTTGAAACCGTCTCTTCCGCTTTTTCAAGTACATCGCCGACCGCCGCCTGACTTGTGACCGTTTCCGCTTCACGCGCTTCCTGATTCGTCATACCGGTTGCCGCCGCTACCGCATAGAATCCTATGCCTGCACAAATACCGAAAAACAGTCCCAGGGAAACGCAGATGAGCATTTTCTTAAAATAACTGCTGTTTTCTTTCTTTTTCTTTCCGCCGTCACTCTGTGCATACTGGTTCGGGTATGTGCTGCTGTATTGATAACTGCCTGCACCGTATAAACTGCCTCTGTCTGCAGAGCGATACGTGTTATCCGCAGTCGAATTGCCTGCATAAGCATTTTGCGTTTTGCCAAAGGCATTTTGCGTATTCCCATAGGCATTCTGTGTACCTGCGCAGCCGTTCTGTGTATTTGCATAGGCATTTTGTGTACCCGCATAAGCATTCTGTGTACCTGTATAGCTATCCTGTGAAGACTGTGAACTGAATCTTCCCCCGGAAGTCTGTAACTGTGCCTCCGGCTTCTCATTCACAGAGTCCGGCAGGTATTCGTTTGAAAAATGATCTCCATACATAACTGACAACCCCTTTCATTTTCTCTTGACTATAGACACAGTATAACTGCCAATTGTGTACAAAGTGTGATAAAACTTTTTACTTTTTGTGATTTTTAGGCACAGTTTTTTATTCAACAGTGACTGATTTCGCCAGATTCCTTGGTTTATCGACATCGCATCCTTTTCCGACCGCTACATAATAACCGAATATCTGCAGCGGAATAATTGCCAGAGAATTGGCAAAATATGGATTTGTTTCCGGAATATAAATGACATAATCCGCCGCCTTTTCGATTTCTTTGTTTTCTTCACAGGTAACGGCCAGAACAAATGCGCCTCTTGCCTTTACCTCCACCATATTGCTGATCGTTTTCGCATACAGATCCGGCTGCGTGGAAACGGCGGCCACAAGCGTCCCTTCTTCAATCAGGGATATTGTACCATGTTTCAGTTCTCCCGCCGCATATGCTTCCGAATGAATATAGGAAATTTCCTTTAATTTCAAAGAACCTTCCAAAGAAATGGCATAATCGATGCCTCTTCCGATAAAAAAGACGTCTTTTGCACCGATATAGCGGTTTGCAAATCTCTGGATCTTTAATTTATTGTTTAGTAAAAGTTCGATCTGATCGGGCAGACGCTTTAAATCCGTCAGCATGGATGTAAACATATCATCCTCTATTTTTCCTCTTGTCTTCCCGAATTTCATTCCCAGCAGATACAGTGCGATCAGCTGCGCGCTGTATGCTTTCGTTGTGGCAACCGCGATCTCGGGGCCTGCCCATGTATACATGACGTTATCCGCTTCCCGCGCAATGGAACTGCCCACCACATTGACGATTCCGAGTACCTTGACGCCTTTGGCTTTGGCTTCCCGCAGCGCCGCCAGCGTATCCGCCGTTTCACCGGACTGACTGATCACGATAACGAGCGCATCTTTTTCCAGGATCGGATCACGATAACGAAATTCCGATGCCAGATCGACTTCCACAGGGATCCTTGCAAGTCCCTCGAGAACATACTTCCCTGTCATACCCGCATGATAAGCGGAACCGCAGGCAACAATATGAATTTTGCCCACTGCCTTAATTTCTTTATCTGTCATATTCAATTCTTCTATAACAACATCATTATCTTTGACTCTTGGAGTCAACGTATCGGAGACCGTTTTGGGCTGCTCATACATCTCCTTTAACATAAAATGCTCATAACCGGCTTTTTCCGCGGCATTCGCATCCCATTCGATCGTAACGGCCTCTTTCGTGATCTCCTCTTCATCAACCGTATAAAAGTGCATATGGTCGGCACGCAGCCTTACCACTTCATAATTATCCACATAATATACTTTTCTGGTATATTTCAAAATAGCAGGCACATCAGAAGCAATGAAACAGCCATCCGCATTCTGTCCTACGATCAGCGGACTGTCTTTTCTGGCCGCGAAAACCTGATCCGGGCAGTCGGCAAACACGATGCCGAGCGCATAAGAACCCTCTACACGATGCAGTACTTTGGTGATCGCTTCCAAAGGATTTCCTTTATAATAATAGTCTAACAGATGCGCCAGTACTTCCGTATCCGTTTCCGAAACAAACTGATACCCTTTCTGCGTCAGCTTCTTTCGCAGTTTGATATAGTTCTCAATAATCCCGTTATGTACGACCGCTATCGTTTCCGACGCATTAAAATGCGGATGCGCATTCGTATTGCTCGGTGCGCCGTGCGTCGCCCATCTTGTATGGCCGATCCCGCATACACCCGGCATACTCTCGCCGCCATGCGTCAGATTTTCCAGCACTTTCAGCCGCCCCGCGGCTTTCTGAATATTGATCTTTTCTCCATCATAAATTGCCATACCCGCAGAGTCGTATCCTCTGTATTCCAGTTTGGACAATCCATCCAGAATAATGGGCGAAGCCTGCTTCGTTCCGATATATCCTACAATTCCACACATTCGTTCATAACCCTCCCGCTGTCTTTGAAATCCGGGGTCTGCCCGGCCGCCATATGTTTCAGTCCCAATAATCTTTATTGGAAGAACAGCCCACGATGAGCTTTCTGGGCAGCTTTCTGTAATTTCTGCCAAACAGATACCCCAAATATTTAAACGCATTATTGATGATCACGCGCGGAATCTGCGACTGCATTCCGTTCTCCCGCAGATGCGCGATCGTCATCTTAACAAGCTTCGCGCCCTCCGATTCGGAAGGAATATCCGCGAAAACTTCCGGGTGGTCGGTCTGGGAAACACCCAGGTCAAAATACCTGTGAAACTGCTCCTTATTACTGTAATCATGCGAATGATATACTTTGGCCGACGGCCGGTATGCGATACCGTAACCGGCACGAAGGGCGCCGGCCGCATAGATCATATCCTCATTAAATATGGTATGTTTGATAAAGCCTCCCAATGAATCAAAAATTTCTCTTTTATATGCTGCGCATACATTCGAGCAGAAAAAAGCCTTGATCCCCAGTTTATCGATATCTGCCTTTGTCTTTACCGCCGCCTCTTCCGGATAATTGAAGTTCCTTGTAAACTTTTCCACTTCCGAGCTCGTATCCTGCGCAAGCTGCCTTGCATAGGCAACGGCAGTATTTTCTCCGCTGTGCAGTCCCTTTAACAATTCTTCCACCAGAAATTCATCGGCCGGAACGGCATCCTGCGTCATCATGATAAAAATTTCCGCATCCGAATGTCTGACGCCGCTGTTCCTCGTACGCCCATGATCAAATTCCCGTTTAGACAGGTGTCTGACCAGTACGTTGGGATATTTCTTGACAAAAGGCGTACCGTAAACCAGTCTGTCAAAATATTTCTGCTCCGTGTTCATAATAATGATCCGATGGACCGGCACCGACTGACGCGAAAGCTTCTCCAACAGATCCAAAAATTTCCAGTCCGGCTTATAAGTCGGGATGATAACATCCACTCTCTCCACTTTCAAACTCCCCCATAATAGCAGGAAAGGCCCTGCACGCCGGGCCCCTCTGCTCTCTATATCAAATATGATTTAATGCAATTGATAACTGCCTGTATCGGCTTTGATCTTCTCACTGCATTCTTTTACCATACCGGAAGGTTCATATTCATAATCATTGAATAAGAACTGATGCAGCCATTTTACGTTCTGTTCCAGATCTACCGGAACTACACAGGAACCTTTCGTACCGATCGTACCGGTCTTTCTGTAATCCTCGTACGGGAAACCGCCCGTCTCGGTAATGTTATAATTTGCAACATCGGCTAACAGCTCTACTATCTCCGTCAGATCAAGGGAGGTATAAACTTCCTCAAATACATTGCCTGCGATCTGACCAAGCGCTGCAGGAGATGCTTTCTTCGCCTGATCGGCTACCGCGCTCAGAACTTCTCTCTGCCGTTCCGCACGCTTAAAGTCGTCGCCGGCCGTATAACGGATACGGCAGTAACCGGTCGCCTGTAAACCGTCAAGAAGCTGATATCCTGTATCGGTAACAGGCGTATAGGAACGCTTCAGATCTTCCGCAATACATAACTGATAGTTATTCAAGTGGCTGATCTCACTGCTGTCTACTTCGATATAGACACCGCCGAGCGCATCGATCGTATCAGTCAATCCGGCGAAACCTACGGTTATGAAATCCGTAATGTTCATATCCAGATTCATATTTAACATGCTGATCGCCATTTCCGGACCGCCCTTTGCATACGCGGCATTACATTTATTATAAGTATCGTTGCTCAGATTCAGATAGGTATCACGATATACGGATACCAGCTTGCATTCGCCTGTATCCAGATTAATCGAGGCGATCATGATGGTATCGCTTCTTGTATTCTTCGTCAGTGCGCCTGTCGTCGAGTCTACGCCAAAGAGCGCTATGTTACGGTACCCTTTCATCGTCGTCTCTTCTTTTTCTTTTACCGTGTCATTAATGATGATCTCTTCTTCTTTCAGTTCCACCTTACCGGTTTTTTCACCTTTGAGGACAATATACAGAACCATCACCATGATTACCAGGACAAAAATCTCCAATATAAAAAGAATGATCCGTCTCCGCTTCTTCTTTGCCTGCGCTTTTTTGTTTGATTTCTTCCC
This sequence comes from uncultured Lachnospiraceae bacterium, assembly GCA_910579735.1. Taxonomy (GTDB): domain Bacteria; phylum Bacillota; class Clostridia; order Lachnospirales; family Lachnospiraceae; genus UBA3282. The sequence goes on along the minus strand of CAJTUZ010000005.1, from coordinate 73,758 downwards.
GGAAGATTTCTTTTTCTTCGGTCTTCTCTCGATATCATCATCATAATCATAATCGTAGTCATGTTTTGCGGAGGATGATTTATGAGAAGAACCGGAAGATTTTTTTACGGGTCTTCTTTTTTCTTCATAAGCATCTCTACTTTTCTTTGTCATACCATGTACTCCCTTGATTCCCTGTTTTCGTATTCCGCACTTTTACATACACTATTCTGTACAAAATCACTAAATAGCGCAAGTACCATATACGATTATACTACATCTTGTTAAAATTGCAACAATCTTACGCGATATTCAACAAGTCTTTAGAATTTCTTAATATTTATGTCTCCTGAAATAGTATGACTTTAATAAGCGTTTTTATTTATAAATCCCTTAAATATCGTTAAGAACATAATCTTGATGTCAAAGGACATCGTCCAGTTTTCAATATAGAAAATATCATATTCGATCCTGCGCTTAATAGACGTATCGCCGCGGTATCCGTTGATCTGCGCCCAGCCGGTAAGTCCCGGCCTTACCTGATGCTTGACCATGTATCTTGGTATCTCTTCCTTGAATTTCTCTACAAACTGCGGCCTCTCGGGTCTTGGCCCTACAATGCTCATATCTCCTTTTATGATGTTAAAAAGCTGCGGCAGTTCGTCCATGCTTGTCTTTCTCAGAATTTTTCCGACCTTCGTCACACGGGGATCATCTTTCACCGTCCAGCCTTTTTTCTCCGTACCGGGTTTCTGGACTTCCATTGTCCGGAACTTAAACATTTCAAACGGTTTATTATGCAGGCCGATCCGCTCCTGCTTAAAGATAATCGGTCCTTTGCTGCTGCCCTTGATGGCAATGGCTGCAAGCAGCATGATCGGGGCGAACACGATGAGTCCGATAAAAGAGACTACAATGTCCACGATCCGTTTCGCCACCCAGTTTAACGTATTCGTAAGCGGTACGTAACGGATATTGACAACAGCCAGTCCCATCAGGTCTTCCGTATAAGGACGGCTTGGGAAAAGACTGTTATAATCAGGAATAAATTTCGTATGCACACCGGATTTTTCACACAGATCCACGATATGTTCCAGTTTGTCATAATCGTTCAGGGAAAGAGTGATCGCAATCTCGTCAAGTTTGTTCTCCGGCAGAATATAGAGCAGATTGGCTATGGAACCGATGACTTTCACGCCTCTATAGACAGTCCCTCTCGGCACCGCGTCATCCAATATGCCGCGGACTACGTACCCCCACTGCGGATTGCCGTTGATCCTGTTAATATATTCCTCGGTCGCCCGGGAATATCCTACAAGCAGAATATATTTTAAATTGTATCCTTTTCTTCTGAAATATTGCAGCAGGGAACGGATAATAGAACGGCTTATCGTTGACAGTATGATATTGATGACGTAAAACATCGCCATCATCGAACGGGAGAAATGAATCTGCTTAATGGCATACCAGCCGGCCATCAAAAGGATCAGACCTACTGTGTTGGCCTGAAAAATATTTAAAATCTCGTATTTATGAACGGTAGCTCTCTTAGGTGTATACAGATTGAAATAATAATACAGGATCAGGTATCCGGGCACAATAAAATAAAGCAGTTCAAAATATGTCTGCCACTGCAGCGCTCCCACTGCGGGATCACTGGCAAAAAAGGGACTGGCAAATTTCAAATACCAGGCAAGCATATAGGAAACGGCTATTACAAGAGCATCTATTAAAAGGTGTAATCTGTTGAAATATTTCTGGTTATCTTTTATCATGATCCATCTCTCATTCCGGCGGGAACCGGGGTTCTCGTTCCATGATCTTCTTCGCCTGCTCGAATCATCCTGTCTTACTGTTTTTTATAGTACAATATTCGGGAAATGGTGTCAACTTGTAAACTTCCCGCTGCGTTCCCGTCAGCAGAAACGTCGTATCATATTGATCCACAGGACGGCCTGTATACGGCAATAGGACAAAAAATGACGACTCATAAAGCGGACCTTGTTCCGGCGGCCCTCTTCGGATAAGCATAATTGAAAGCCTTTCCATAATCCTTTTATATAAGCGCCTCCCATGCCTTTACCGGTAAAAAACAAAGTTTTCACGGCAAATCCGATGATGAAAAAAGGCAGATTCAAAACGATCTGGAAAAGGGGCATGTTCTTATAGATAAGGTAAATACTGTTTCTGGAAGTCAGATCGGTCTTGAACCGATTGTAGCGCGAACCGGATGAAGCGCTGCCGGCATGATATACGCGGGCAGATGGCACAAACAGGCAGCGATACCCGTAGATCTGTGCACGGTAGCCCAAGTCGATATCTTCCAGATAGGCAAAGTGGTTTTCGTCCAGTGTGCCTATCTGCTTAAAAAGACTTCTGCGGTAAATGGACGCGCCGCCGCAGGCAGCAAAAATACGGCAGCTTTTCCCGTATTTACTCTCCGGCTTTCCTTTTCCTCTGGCAAACGCCCAGCCAAGCGCACAGTAAAAATCTCCGGCGTCATCGATTTTCTCATGATCCTGCATGGAGAGAATCTTGGCAGAAGCAGAGAAGATCTTTTTATCCTGCTCCATGACCGTCTCCAGTTCCTTTACAAATCCCGGCTCCACGACCGTATCGTTATTCAGGAAAATAACATATCTGGTGGACGACATCGCGATACCGGCATTGACCGCCCTGCAAAAACCGGTATTTTCCTGCATACGGATCGTCCTGACAGCAGGAAATCTGTCTGCGATCATCTCAAAACTGCCGTCCGTAGAAGCGTTATCGACTACGATAATACAGGCTTCCTCTTCCGCAAGTGAACGCAGGCAGTTTTCCAGGTACTGCATGCCGTTATAATTCGGTATAATAACAGTTGTATTTATCAATTTATTATGTCTCCATTTAATTTTAATATGTTTTCCTCTGCCATTTTATTTTTGCTTCAGCGTGATCTGCGGATCCCAAACAACCAGGTATCCCATTTCGGCTGCAGCGCGGCCAAGTGTCATACTCAGTTTCCGATATCCCTCTTCATCACACGTAACAGCCGAAACATCCGCCAGTTTCCATGCGCCGTATTCCTGGTAAGTAACTCCTGTTATTTCTTCAAACAACGGCTGCAGTTTCTTACACACGCGCATACAGCGGATATCGACTGCCGCACAGTCCTGTAAGAGCGCTGCCCTGTGCGTGGAACCGCCGCTGTACTCTTTATGCACGCCCAGGTACAGCCGTCTGCCCTCCTCATCATAGATTCCCGTCTCGATTCTATTCTCTCTGTTGAGGATTCTGCCCCCGATGATGCCCACTTCCGGACGGACCGTAAAAAGATCGGGCATGTAAGTGATCTGATAAAAGCCAAGATGCAGAGAATGTGCGGCCTGTGCCTGCCATCCTCTCTGCCGGCAGAAATCTTCCAGCGCTTCCTTCCCTGCTTCATAAGCATATCGTTTACTTGCCGTATTGGCGGCTGTGGATTCTTCGTGACAGCGCCAGTGATAAAGCACCTTAGGAACATGCACGATCTTTTCGCATAATCTGATGGCCGGCACAGACGGCTCGGCGCCAAGCAGATCACCTGTTATCCTAAGCACCAGGTCATAGTCCTGCGCACCATCAAACTGTCGGCGCAGTTTTAATTTCTTCATTCGTCTGGACTCCACCAACATAAAATGACAAATGTAATTATTCGATAAAATCAAGTCCAGATTATATTTATATTTCTTATTCGGATGTTCATAACAACCGCTATCTTCATATTTGTCTTCATCGGAGTATAACATAACAGGTGATTCACCGTTTTGTTCTGCCCTATCAATTGCAGCGGCCATTTCATATAGGGCATCCGGCGTCAGAATATCGTCATGATCCAGCAGACCGATATAATCACCGGACGCTTTCTCGACAGCCGCGTTGGTATTCTCCGAGATCCCCTTATTCTCCGGGAGACGGATATATTGTATGCGCCCCTCATTTTCCTGCCTTTGATATGCCGTTACGATTTCTTCCACATGATGGCTCTTACTGGCATCGGCTATGATCAGTTCCCATTTTTCATAGCTTTGTTCTCTGACGGATTCTATCATTTCCCGCAGATAATCTTCTTTCGTCTCGTAGGCCGGCACGACGATGCTGAAACGGTACGGACAGCCGGCGCTCTTTTCCCGCTGTGCGCTCAGCATATCCTTTCCCGGTCCGACATAGACGTATTCCGACTGCCGTTCCTCCTCCATGCGTTCCTTTGCGGCATAAAAAGTATGACGGATACCGTTTTTTTGCAGATAGTGAATTGTTTTCTTCAGATTGCCTATATTAATAATCTTTTTGCCCATCTTACTCCCGTCGTCCTGTTATAATACGGAATCGTCCTGAAACTCAGGACGATTCCGCCGGTTAAACCTTGGAGCGGTCCGCATGACGCGGCCTTCCTATGTTTATAAGTATGCTTTTAAGTCTTCCGTCAGCTGTGCAAGTTTCGCTTCCGCGTCTTCTAAACTTGTTCCTTTTACTCCCATGTAGAATTTGATCTTCGGTTCCGTTCCGGATGGCCGTGCACAGCACCAGGAATCGTTCGTTAAGTCAAAGTATAATACGTTAGACTGCGGAAGACCGGTCTCTCCCTCCGTATCCGTCTCCAGATTCAGCGTCCTTCCCGTGTCGTAATCCCTGAATTCTCTGACTTTCAGCTCCCCGAAATTCTTCGGCGGATTGCTTCTTAATTTATTCATGATCTCTTCGATCTGTTTCGCGCCGTCGATTCCCTTCATTGTAATAGAATACTGGCTTTCTTTAAAATAACCGTACTTTTCATATAAGGTGATCATCTGATCCCATACGGTCTTGCCGTTCTTCTTACACCATGCCGCCATTTCACACAGACACATAACGGCTACAATCGCGTCTTTGTCTCTTGCATGTGTTCCGGCCAGGCATCCGTAACTTTCTTCCAGACCGAATACATAATTATTGGAACCGGATTCTTCAAACCATTTGATCTGCTCGCCGATGTACTTGAATCCTGTTAAAACCTCAATAAATCTGACATGATAATTTTCCGATATCGCTCTTGCCATATTGGTTGTAACAATTGTTGTAACAAGCGCGGGATTTTCGGGCATTTTACCGGTTGCGGTTCTTTCCCGCAGAATATATTCCGCGATCAGCATACCGGACATATTTCCGGTAAACGCAACGTACTCGCCGCTCTTTGTGTCAAGCGCATAGATACCGAGCCTGTCCGCGTCGGGATCGGTCGCCAGAACAATATCCGCATTCTTTTCTTTTGCAAGCGCCAGCGCCAGCGTAAATGCTTTCGGATCTTCCGGATTCGGATAATCCAACGTTGTAAAGTCGGGATCCGGCATCTCCTGCTCCGGTACGACATAGACATTCTCAAAACCGATCTCCCTCAGGATCCGTCTGACAGGCAGATTTCCGGTTCCGTTAAACGGAGAGTATACGATCTTCATGTCCTTTGCGACTTCTTTGATGATCTCCGGATGAATGATCTGCTTTTTCAGCTCTTCCATATATTTATCGTCTATTTCTTTACCGATCACCTGATACAGTCCTGCATTCATGGCTTCCGTCTTATCCATTGTCTTAACTGTATGATAATCCGTTACATTGTTGACTTCCGTAATAATCTCTTTGTCCTTGGGCGCAGTCACCTGTGCACCGTCTTCCCAATAACATTTATAGCCGTTATATTCCGGCGGATTATGGCTTGCCGTGATAACGATGCCGGAGATACATCCGAGTTCCCGCAGTGCGAAAGAAAGTTCCGGCGTGGGTCTCAGCGACTCGAATACATACGCCTTAATGCCGTTAGCCGCCAGACAAAGCGCCGCTTCATCCGCAAACTCCGGTGATTTTCTTCTGGAATCATAGGCGATGGCAACCCCTTTTGCTTCTCCGCCCTGTTTTTTAATATAGTTGGCAAGTCCCTGTGTCGCTTTCCGTACAGTATAGATGTTCATCCGGTTCGTGCCTGCACCGATGACGCCTCTGAGTCCGCCCGTTCCGAATGCAAGATCTTTATAGAAGCGGTCTTCGATCTCTTTCTCGTCGCCCCCGATCTCCTGCAGTTCCTTTTTCACGGCTTCGTCAAAATAGGAATCTTCCAGCCAGAAATTATACTGTTCTTTGTAGCCCATTCTTTTTCCCTCCATATGATCATTATTTTTGTAACAATATGGTATCTGTTCCCAAAAAACCCATTTTTGTTATTTTATCACATTACTGATTAATTTTCAAAGCAAAGTCGCTTCTGTCCAGTGAAAAATTCGGATTGTAATAAGGGTCCCCCTCCGCAAGCGCATTCTGCCATTTCTGACGGAACCGTTCCGATTCCGCATTGTAGCGCGCGGCCTTTTCTCCCGTATCATCCGCTCCGCGGGATATCGATTCAAAATGATAAAGTTCCGCGAAAGGCGTAAACACATTCAGGTATCCGGCCTCTCTGATCCGCAGGCAGAAATCCACATCGTTAAGCGATACCGCAAAAGACTCGTCCAGACCGCCGAGCTTATCATAAATCTCTTTTTTCACCATCAGGCACGCGCCCGTCACAGCCGTCACATTCTGCGTGTAACAGAGTCTTCCCATATAGCCGAGGTTATTGTAGTTCACCCGGTAATGCGTATGTCCTGCAGTCCTGTGGGCGCCCAGTCCGATCACGACTCCCGCATGCTGGATCGTCTTATCCGCATAATAAAGTTTGGCGCCTGCCGCTCCGACGTCGTCCCGCTGTGCATACATCAAAAGCTCCTCCATCCAGTTCAGCGTAATGACCTGCGTATCGTTATTGAGCAGGATCACATACTCTCCCACGGCTTTGGAAACGCCCAGATTATTAATCCGGGAATAGTTAAACTCTCCCTGGTATTCTATGACCCGGATAAAAGAATGTTCGCGCAGTTTGTCGTAATAATCAAAAATTTCTTTGGATGTGCTGTTGTTTTCCACGATAATGATCTCATAATTATCATACGAGCTTTTTTCTAAAATAGAAGTCACGCAGCGTTTTAAATCGTCATAATGGTCTTTATTTGGAATAACAATTGATATTTTAGGATTTCCTTCTATCTCATATCGAATCCGGAAAATCGTCTCAAAGGCTTTTGTCGATGTGATCTCAAAATTTTGAAAGCCAAGACTCTGCAGATGATCCGCTACGGCTCCCTTTGCCGCTTCAATCGCATAGCTTTTGGCATTGATATCAGACGCTACGCTGCCTTTGTGCGACCGCCAGTAATACATTAATTTCGGGATGTGCACGACGTTTTTTGCGTTGGCCGTCAGCCGCAGGATCATATCGTGATCCTGACTGCCGTCAAACCGGGAACGGAATACTTCGGTTCCTTCCAATAATTTCCTGTCAAATACGCTGAAATGACATATGTAATTATTGGCGCGCAGATTGTCAATGGCAAAATTCGGTTTAAAATGCAGGGTGATCATATTATCGATGCTGTTACCGTGAAAAGTGGATTCGTCGCAGTAGATGTAATCCGCTCCCCGCTCGCAGATCGCTTTCATATATTCATATAAAACAGCCGGATGGAGAATATCATCATGATCGAACAGACCGATGTAATCTCCCGTCGCCATTTCCAGACAACGGTTCGTGTTCTCGGAGATTCCGCCGTTCTTTTCCAGTTTCCGGTATATGATACGGCTTCCGGTTTGTACAAGCGCCTGCAGAGCCGGGTGCTCATTTACGTAGGCAGCATCCTTCCGCACATATTCCTCACACAACGTTCCGACATATGCGTGGTCGGCGTCCGAACCATCTGCCAGACACAGCTCCCAGTTTTCATAGGTCTGTGCAAGCACGGAATCGACTGCCTGTACCAGGAATTCTTTCGGTGTATTGTAAAGCGGCACCAGAATGCTGATCTTTATCGTTTTGGAAAATTTCGTTTCTCTTTGCTTCGCCGCTTCTTCCGGCGTCGGAAAACTTGCCGTACCGTGCTGTGACTTTGCCAGTTTCTCAATACGTTTGGCATCCAGTTTCCTGGCAATGCCTCTGATATTTCCATAACGGCTGATACGGTCCTTTGTCCGCTGCATAAAGTGCACTGCCGAGCGCAGTGGTTTTGACAGCTTCCAGAACACACTTCCTTTAATACGCTCAAGCTTCTGTTCCAGGTCTGCGGCTCTGCTCTCTGCATCTGCCAGCTTCGCGATCAAAACGGCACGCTTCTCACGTTCCCTTTCATAAGCTTCTTTATAATACCGTATGCTTTCTTCCGTCTGCTCCATAGTCTGCCTGTTTCCAAGCAGATTTTCTTCTTCCTGATGTGTTTCCATCGCCGTTTTCCTCCTTACCTGACAAATGTCCTGCGCCATACTCTTCATCATAAAATGCAGTTTCGTTATCTTCTTATTTTGCATAACGCCCTTGATCCGACGCCGGATGATACAGTTAAATGCAATCGTTATGTTAATATCACATTTTATTTATAGTGATTAACTCTAAATTTAACATTTTCATTAATTGTGATTGAATAATATTTTGTTTTCTGTCATTTTTTATCAGAATCAATTTAATTATTTTTATAAAATAACATTCACACTTTTATTTGTTCTATTTTACGACCATTTTCTTGTCGGACCATGTCAGAAAACTCTGATGCGTGTCTAAGTCTGTTGCCGTCATTCCGACCCTCCAGACGCCGGATTGCAACTTTTCCTTCTTGATACGTGCGACGAATCCGGAGAGTGAAACGTTGACCTGTCCGGACAAAACGCCTACCGCATCCCTGCGGAACCAGGGGTATGGACAAACCCTCAGACACGCCCCGCTTTCATGCGCCAATACTATGTTTCTTTCATATTTTGCATTGTCGTCTCCGGGGATATAACTCCACCCCATAAGAAACATAATGTCCGCCTCTTCCCGATGGATCTTATGCTGTTTTTCGGCTCTGTCGACTGTAAGCTGCAAAATGCCTTCTGTCATCCCTGCAAGATTTCCTGCATTTTCGACAAACGGTTCTATCGTTTTTAAGTGTCTTTCATAATCAAATTTAAAATCACAAGCGTAATGCGAAGCATTATCAATCAGGCTGTTATGGTAAAAAATGTCCCTTCCTTCCATTGTCGGATGTTTGGTATAGAGATTTTCTTTCTCACAAAGCAGTCTTTCCCACTTTCCTTCGTCTTCTTCGTCCAATCCTCTGCTGAGCGATTCAGCATGATACAATACCGCATCGTTACGCAGCACATTATAATATCCGGCCTCAATCAGCTTAAAACAGAAATCAACGTCGTTATATGCGACTTTCATGGTTTCGTCCATACCGCCCGCTTCCATATACTTCCGCTTCTCTATCATCAGACAGGCGGCCGTCACACCGATCATATCATAGACGACCTGATTTCTCCCGTAATAATAATTTCGATCATCCGGATAAGTGATCAGTTTATGGGAAGGGCCGATCCTCATATTCGTAATCCCCACATGCTGGATCGAACTGCCCTCTGCATACCATAACTTCGCTCCTACTGCGCCTGTATGCGGCAGAGATGCCTGTCCGGCCATAATATGGAGCCAATTCCCATGCAGGATCTCGATATCATCATTTAATAACAGCAGATATTCTCCCTGTGCTCTGGCTGCTCCCCTATTGCACATAGCGGAAAAATTAAATTCCATAGGTTCATATAAATAAGTGAAGCCGTACTCTTTCTGCAGAAGCTCCATACGCTTTCTGTTCTCGGCATTACTGCCGTTATCCACTACGATCCACTCATAGCTGTCATATTCTGTCCTTTCCCGGAATGAGGATAAACATTTTTCCAGTACATCGGGATGATCTTTCGACGGGATGATGACCGATATCATGCTCCTTTGAGGCATCTCGTAAACGACATGGTATATGCCGGGATACTGCCCCGTCTCAAAATGCGCTGCTATTCCCCTTCTTTGCAAAGCGGCTTCTCTGACAGACAGACAGGATGCACCGGCGCCCGGCATACCGCGTCCCTGTTCCAGTTCTTTTTCTAACAGCGACTCGACCATTTCCAGAACGTCCCTGCCCTCTTTACCGGCCTTAACAAGCTCTCTTCGGGTCCTTTCATCTGCTTCATAGCGATTATGAAACAATACCTCCTGTATATGTCCGATCGTATAATGACCTTCCAGAGCACATTCTTCAAGGCGCAGACATAAGTGATAGAAAGCCGCGGCACAGGCGTCCGCATGATTGTCCGTCCGCAGACTGTCCGTTGTTGGAAATTCTTCGCAAAGCGGCCCGCACAGTGATTTCCGCACGATAATCATATGCCCGGCATAACAGAAAGACAGCAGCGTATCCGGTGACCAGTCAGGCTTAAACCAGGGATGCATCCTGCCTGAAAGGTTCTCCCAATAATAATCTTCATCCGAATAAGTAAAAATACAGTTGTTATTCTCATTATTGTCAAACCATGTTTTAACTTTTTCACATGTTTTTACACTGATGATGCCGTTTCCGCAGGCTATAATACATAAATCCGTGCCTGCTATATCGATCTGCCGAATGCCGTCGACAAACATTCCGGCCTCCGCCGCAGCAGTATCTTTTCCGGCATTTTCGGCATTTTGACCTGCTTTCTCATTCTCGGGCATCCCTTCTTTTTCATGCAGCGCGATCCACTGCAGATACGGATGCTTCTGCCTGAAAACTTCTTTAGCATATTCCCGGTGATATGGTTTCATTTGCTTCAAGGTTTCAATATCATTCGTTATTTCTATATTTCCTTCTGTTATACACATACCGGAAGGTATCTTTCCGTTTGAGAAATCAGCTGTTATCCCTTCTGCCAAAGCCGCGGCGGTTTCCGTATCCGCTTCTGCCTTCGCTTTACGGGCTGCAAGCGCATGATAGCATTTGCGCACCGGCGCAGAGAGCTTCCAGAAAGCATTATTATGGATACGCTCCAGTTTCAGTACAGCATCCTCCTGCCTGGCTTCCGCATCTGCTATTTTTCCGGCAGTCACTGTATTTTGTTTTTTTTCTTTCTCGTAGGCCGCCCTGTAGTAAGCCTCCCAATCGTATGACACCGATTTCTCATTCATATCCTAAAACAGTCCTCTCTTATGCATATGACCGGTCATATGACTAATGGTATCCTTCGGCATCCTTGTTATCTGCATCGTCACCTGCAGCAGATTTTCCGCCTGATGTGTCAATTCCGACAGCTCCACGGTAATATTCGGATCCTCGGTGGCAAATGCATATGTGCACGCTCCCGCTGCCGTACCGTTTAACGATATGCAGTCCGCTATCCTTATGCACGCACTGTCTTTTATTCGCAGGCCGCCTTTTGTACGCAGAACATCTCTTGTACGCATATGTTCCGTCCGCACGCCGCCTCTGCCCCATATGCCGTTCTTTCCCGCCGTATCCTGATCGTCCGCAGATACACTAAACAGCAGCGTATCGTTCCATTTGATCTGTTCGATATATACGATGCAGTAATCGCTGCACGGGTCTATCCGTACCGCCTTTCGCCCTTCTTTCACGGCAAGCCGTAAGATGCATTTTCCGGAAGCGTCTTCTGTCAGGGAGTCTCCTTCCGGATAATAGGAATGTTCCTCCGAAAACCCTTCGCCGGAATCTTCGTAGATCTGTACTTTCTCCTTCCATTTACCGGCAGGAGAGGCAAGCGGCAGATCCGCCAGAGTATAGACAGGCGCACCGATCGCGTCCCGGATTTCAGCCATAGACATTCTTTTGCCGGTCACGTATTTCTGAAAACGCATTTCCTGATGTCTGTACTGTTCCGCCTCCAATTCCGATATATCCAGTTTCTGTAAAATAGAATCTAAATTTAATTTATTACGTTTTTCGTTTTCCAATAAATAACAGTAGATTGCACGGAAGGCAATCTCTTTAGATTCCACCTGTTTTGCAAACGTCCACTCATAATCGATCACATGCCACTCCCCATCTTTGGTCACAAGGATATTGGCAAATATCAGGTCATAGTCGGTAACAGGCATATCTTCATGATAAGAAACCGCCTTCAGATACTCGTCAAATAACGAATGAAATTTATCCATATCATTTCGTTCCAGGCAGTCGTCCAGCAGTTCTTCCAGTGTCGTTCCCTCCAGATATTCCAAAACGGCACGGGCATTTTCCTGCTGCATCGGGTTCTTCTGTTCTGACCGCGCAGGCAGCATACAGCGATTGATCTTCAGTCTGCCGCCTGCAAAACGGTTCGAAAGGTTCACACCAGCATCATAAATATTCTGGATATGTGCTTCTGCGCCTTCCGATAACGCATGTTTTTCTATTTGTTTCACTTTTTCCCCGTTATGATCACGACAGATGAGCAGCGTTTTTATTTTGAATGCGTCCGCCCTGTCGTTGGAATATTTCACATATTTTACTGCCGGCGCTTCTCCGAGTATCATCATATAAGAATTGGAGAACAGCGGAAACTGCCCTTCTTTCAACAACATATCATAGACGGATTTTTCATCGAACAGCTGCAGTCTCTCTCTGTCAAAGTTGCGCAGATTGGCAGAAAGCTCGCCCTGATTAGGCAGCCGTTCGTCTGAATAAAGGGTCGTCATGAATTTATAATCAGGATACGGATAATACATGGAAATATCCGAAAAACCGCATGTTCTGGCTATTTTTACAAGGCCATCCTTCGTAAAAGTCCTGACAACGCCGCCTTTCGGATAATCTTCCAGGCCCTCGAACCATGTTCCCAAATGGTCCTCCTTGCAGCCTGCCCAATATTTCAGTCCCAGTTTATTTTCTATGGCTATGGCAATATGACCGCCCTTTTTTCTGTGTTTTCCGATAATGCGCAGGAAATCTTCATAAGGCGTATCGGATGCAATATAAGCCTGTCCGTATTCAAAGACACCGATCAGGCAGATATAATCATAATCGCAGGGAAGATCTGGCTCGATATCCTGAAAATTTCCGACATGAATGGTCACGTTATCACAGTCCATATGCCTGTAGGCATTGATCATGCTTCTTTTTTTGGACAGATCGATACAGGTCACCTCGCCCGCTTTCTTCGCAAACGCTCCTGTGACCGCACCGCAGCCGGAACCGATCTCCAGTACCTTCATCGATTTGTCGATCGGCAGCCATTCTACAATATTTTCCCTAAGCGGCGATAAATGGTAGAGAATCTCCCAGCGCTTTTTTCCCTCTATGATGCGCGGATATTCTACCTGCGAGTAATTTCTCGTAATCTGCAGCAGCTCGTCTTCTATCTCGCCATCACAGTAGAAATCTTCTCCCGGATAATGCGCCAGATTCAGTTTGATCTTTCCGATTTCTTCTATATCGTTGGAATTATAGTTAGAATTGTCCATATATCACCTTTTTATAACCCTTTTATATTTTACCCGCTCTTTTTTGCAAAACACGCTTCTGTCCCATTCTTCGAGCAACGCGGTTCTAATAGATCTCTATCTTTGAATTCATATCATAGAAGCCGACTGTATTCTTGTCGGATATGACTGTCAGATTCAGGACGTCGTAGAGTCTGTGGTAAACGGTGAAATCATCTCCTTCGTATCCCGTCACGCCGAGCGAAAGCAGATATTCGCCCCCCTGTAAGTTCATCTCCTGCGTAAATACGATCTCTTTTGTCTCACCCGCTTTTACCGATTCCAAAAAGGCTTTCTCAAACATTGTGTTCGTACCGGTAATCTCGGTTCCCTTGATATTCTTAATCGTAAAGGCAAAAACAGGCGCCGCGATATCCTCTGCCATATCGACCTTCATATGAATGTGAAAATCGCTCCCTTTTAAGATCGCCGAGGTCTTCGTCCCTTTTTCGTCCGTTATATAGTATTCCGTGATCAGCGCTTTCTTAGAACCGTATTCTAAAAGTTCGGGGTTCACATTCGCCGGCGCCGAATTCTTACCGCCGCTTCCGGCCAGTGCGCGAATCTGCTCGTCCTCCAGAAGTTCTGTACCTTCCGGCTCCTGTGCATCCTCCACCGTATATTGTCCCACCAACACCCGTTTGTAAGTATCTATCATTTCTTTCGGTTTTCCCTCACCGAGTTTCACGCCCTGATTTAACAGCATGACTCTGTCGCAGTATTTGCTGATGCTGCTCAGATCATGGCTGACGAAAAGAATCGTCTTGCCCATTTGTTTGAACTCTTCGAATTTATGATAGCATTTGGCCTGGAAGAAAACGTCTCCGACAGAAAGCGCCTCATCTACGATCAGAATCTCCGGTTCAATATTGATCGCTACGGCAAAAGCAAGCCGGACAAACATACCGCTTGAATACGTTTTGACCGGTTGATGCACATATTCTCCGATATCCGCAAATTCCAGAATATCGCTCATTTTCTCCTCGATCTCTTTCTGCGTAAATCCTATCATCGTTCCGTTTAAGTAGATATTCTCGATCCCGTTATATTCCATATTAAAGCCTGCACCGAGTTCCAAAAGCGCGGAAATACGCCCGTTGACGATCACTTCTCCGCCGCTTGGATTCAGGACGCCGGTAATAATCTTCAGAATCGTGGATTTACCGGAACCGTTTGTCCCGATAATCCCTACCGTTTCCCCCTGACGGATCGTCAAGTTGATGTCCTTTAAGGCATGATGCTCCCTGTGCCTTTTCTTTCTCCCCAGTCCCAGCGTTTCTTTTAACCGGTCGGATGGTTTATCATACAATTTATAAACTTTATCCAGATTTTTGACCTGTATTGCTATCTTCTCATCTGCCATAACCTATACTCCATTTGAATGATTCCTGCAGGCGTCCGTTTCCTTCCGCGGTCCCGCTTTTCGTTTTACAGAACATCTGCAAAATGCACGCGCAGCTTCCGAAACATCAGCGTCCCGATACAAAACATGCTGATCGTAAAAATCCAGAAATAGGTAGAGGAATAAAAATGCTCCCAAAACCATACGTCTTCGTAAATGGCGCTTCGGTAACCGTTTACGATATATACCAGAGGATTCAGTTTAAAAAGAGATTTCATATTATCACTAAGCATGGAAATATCCCAGAGGATCGGCGTTGCCCACATCCCGATCTGCAGAGCAATATTGATGATCTGTTGTAAATCTCTGATAAACACAACAAGCGCGCATGTGAAATAGCTCATAGCAAGCACTAAAAGAAACAGACAAAAGCTGTAATAGAATATCTGCAGCGTATAAACAGTCGGATAATAACCATATCCGACCGCTACAAGCAGCAGTATACCGACGAAAAACATATGGATAAAAGTAGCCGCGATCACTTTGATGATCGGCAGGATACTGATGTTGAAAACCACTTTTTTCACAAGATACGTATATTCTAACAGCGCCATGGTTCCCTGCGTGATCGCCTCGGAAAAATAAAACCACGGAACAAGTCCCGCCGTCAGATACAGTACATAGGGAACTTCCACGCCGCTTGCCACCAGCTGGCTTCTCGTATCGAATACCCTGTCAAATACGATCCAGTACATGACAACGGTAACGACAGGCTGGGCCATCGCCCATACGATGCCGAGATAGGAACCCGCATAGCGTGTTTTGAAATCGTTTTTGGCCAGTTTCCAGATCAGTTTTCTGCTCTGGAACAATTCGATCGGAATCGTCGTCAGCCTGTCATAAAAAAGCGCAAAAATCAGGCAGGTGAATGTGATCAACACACAGCCGCTGACTTTTTTCATTTCCTCCGTCACCTGATCCGCAAGCGGGTTATGATGCATGATCAGTACGATCGCCAGAATCAGGCCAAGTCCCCAGAATATGGCAATCGCCGCGGGTTTCGGAAGAGAACCTTTTTTCTTTGTTCTGTTTCGTGTCATTTCTGTATGATTACCTTCCATTTTCCTGCCAAAACCCCGCCTTATTTCCGATATCTTTCGGTAAATTCTCTGATACCGCCCCATTTGGTATCTTTCTGCGACTGGATCAGCTCCATATCGCCGACCGGCCAGTCAATACCGATATCCGGATCGTTCCACATGATACCGGCCTCGTCGTTGGGATGATAAAAATCCGTACATTTATAGGCAAATTCCGCATAATCGGATAAAACAAGAAAACCGTGTGCAAAATTCTTCGGAATGAAAAACTGCTTCTTATTTTCCGCAGAAAGCAGTACGCCGTACCATTTGCCGTATGTCGCGGAACCTTTTCTGATATCGACCGCCACATCATATACTTCTCCCTGTAATACCCTGACAAGCTTATCCTGCGGATACTGTATCTGAAAATGAAGGCCGCGCAGTACTCCCCTGACGGATGACGACTGGTTATCCTGCACGAAAACCTGATCGATGCCCGCCGCCTTAAAATCCTCATATTGATAAGATTCCATGAAAAAACCTCTTTCATCCCATCTTACTTCGGGAGTAATGATCTTTAATCCTTCTATTTCACATGTTTCTACTGTCAGTCTGCCCATTTCTTTCCTGTATCCTTTCCTTTTTCTCTTATATTCTGACCGTTATACCTGTTTCGCCGGCTCAGTCATCACTTTCTACCGGCACATTTCCGGTATCGCCGTTCACGACGCCCGAATATCCGCCGGATGAAGCCGAATGATCGATCGACGTATCAATATTCATATAGCATAGGTTCAAATCGACATTGGTGGAAATACCATCGATCGATCCCCTGGATGTATACTGCCACATATGGTAGTATTCGTCATACGTCGGAATATCAGCATATTCTGCAAGCCACGTATGATAACTGGACAGCTCCTTCATTTCCACTTTGCTGTTTAACCAGTTCGTCGAACCGTAAATGCCGGTCGCATAGCCTGCCGATGCGATCGTCTCTAAGAACGCCTTATGATTGGCGGTTCTCACTTCTGCTGACAGATGATCGGCTCTTCCGCTTCCTCCGGCGCTTTCACTGTCTAAAAATACCGGATAATCCACATCATATTCGCGGATCAGACTGATGACCATACTGGCCTCTTCCACGGCCTCCACTTCGTTTACTGCCTGTGTAAAGAAATACACGCCGACCGGGATGCCCGCTTCAATGGCGCCCTTTATATTGCGTTCGTAAGTCGGATCGATGATCAGGGAACCGCTGGATGATCCGCGGTAACCGCATCGTATAATGGCAAATTCCACACCATCTTCTTTTACCGCTTCCCAATCGATCGTCTCGTTCCATTTGGAAACATCGATTCCCTTTTTTACACTGTCGCTATATGTCTCAAAATCCGTATTTTCCGTGCCATCCGCATCATTTTCCGCACCTTTTTCCTCCGTATCCTCTTTGGAAGCGTCGACGTCGTTCTCCGTCAGCATCATGTACTCGATGTCTTCCAAAACCCGGTACTCGATCTCCTGTTTGACTTTGATCGTCGTTACGGTATTGGGCACCCGGTATCCTTCTATCTCGTTCATATAGACGCTGTATTCGCCGGCCCGGAGTTCATCAACATAGATAATGCCATCCTCGTCGTCGTCCGTGTATTCTCCGACGCCCTGGATCGTTATGGAAAAAGGCGCTCCCGTTACAAGTCTGCCGCTGCTGTTTACGATCATAACACGCAGATCTTTGGCAACGGAGCTCATCACAAGCGATACGTTCTTGCCGGAATAGGTTTCGATACTTTTATAATGTGTATCCGTATCAAAGAAAGTCTCGTCCTGCATAAACGCATGCAGATCGTTTCCAAGCTGTTTATCCTGCGTCTCATCCTGTGCCATTACGGGTTCCGCACCCTGTGTCCTGTCGGCAAGTCCGAGTTTGTCCTGTACAAGTTCCCAGTTCGCCATCATAACGATTACCGTTATCATGAAAAACATCATGATAACGATAAACAAAGTTCTTCTTAATTTTCTAGAGTCCATTCGCAACCTCTGTCAAATATTTGCCGTAATTTGTTTTCAGAAGCGGCTCCGCCAATTGTAAGAGCTGCTCTTTATCAATAAATCCTCTTTTATAGGCAATCTCTTCGATACAGGAAATATAAAGTCCCTGACGCTTCTGGAACGCCGCCACGAAATCTGCGGCGTCTAAAAGCGAATCATGATTCCCCGTATCCAGCCATGCAAAACCGCGGCCGAGCGTTTCGACACGCAGCTGTCCTCTTTGCAGATATTCGCTATTGACGCTTGTAATTTCGATCTCGCCTCTTGCCGAGGGTTTTACATTCGCCGCAATATTTACGACATCATTGTCATAAAAATAAAGTCCCGGCACCGCGTAATTGCTCTTCGGATGTTCCGGCTTTTCTTCAATCGATACTGCCATGCCGTTCTCGTCAAATTCCACGACACCGTATTCTCTGGGATCTCTGACGTAATAACCGAAGATCGTCGCTCCTTTGTCACGTGATGCCGCTTCTTTTAATACTTTGGAAAAGCTCTGTCCGTAAAATATGTTATCGCCGAGGACAAGCGCCACGCTGTCGTCCGCAATAAAATCAGCGCCGATAATAAACGCGTCGGCAAGTCCTCTCGGGCTCTCCTGCACCGCATATTCCATCCGCAGTCCGAGCTGGCTGCCATCACCGAACAATTCCTTAAAGACCGGCAGATCCCTCGGTGTGGAAATGATCAGTATCTCGCGGATACCGGCCAACATCAGAATCGAAAGCGGGTAATAGATCATCGGCTTATCATATACCGGCATGATCTGTTTCGAAATTGCCTTTGTGAGCGGGTATAACCGGGTGCCCGAACCACCTGCCAAAATAATTCCTTTCATTCTCTGCATACTCCCTTTACACTGTACTTTTATACGCTCCGGTACATTTCGGCATAATATTTCTGATAATCGCCGCTTGTAACGTTTTTCATCCATCCTTCATGCTCAAAGTACCATCCGATCGTACGTCTGATCCCTTCCTTGAACATCGTCTCCGGCTCCCAGCCGATTTCGCTTTTTATTTTATCGGGTGCAATGGCATATCTTCTGTCATGCCCCTTTCTGTCTTCTACATAAGTGATCAGATCCTTGCTTACCAATGCTTTTCTCGGGTCGTCATCCGCCAGCATCTCCTGCAGTGTTTCCAGAATGATCGTAATGATTTCGATGTTCTGTTTTTCATTATGACCGCCCACATTATATGTCTCAAACAATCTTCCCTGTTCCTGCACCATATCGATGGCCTTTGCATGATCTTCCACATACAGCCAGTCACGAACGTTCTTCCCATCGCCGTATACCGGAAGCGCTTTTCCATGCAGCGCATTGTTGATAATAAGCGGAATAAGTTTCTCCGGGAACTGATACGGCCCGTAGTTATTGGAGCAATTCGTAATGTTGGCCGGGAAATGATACGTATCCATATAAGATCTTACCAGCATGTCGGAACCTGCCTTGCTCGCCGAATACGGACTGTGCGGTGCATAAGGCGTCGTCTCATAGAAATATCCGCCGTCTTCTTCCAGAGAGCCGTACACCTCGTCCGTGGAAACATGCAAAAATTTCTTATCTTCCTTATAAGTTCCATCAGGAAGTTCCCATGCCGCCCTCGCACAGTTTAACATGACCGCTGTGCCAAGTACGTTCGTGTGCACGAATACTTCCGGATTTTTGATACTTCTGTCCACATGGCTCTCCGCCGCAAAGTGTACGACTCTGTCAATATCGTTCTGTGCAAAAATTTTGCCGATGGCATCGCTGTCACAGATATCCGCCTTAATAAACGTATAGTTTGCATTACCTTCCAGATCTTTCAGATTCTCCAGATTGCCGGCATAGGTCAGAAGATCCACATTAATGATCTTTATCGTATCCCCGTATTTGCCGAACATATAGTGAATATAATTCGATCCGATAAAACCTGCGCCGCCTGTTACAAGATAAGTTCTCATTGCCTGTCATAATCTCCTTTTCCTGATTCCGATTTTGAAATCATTGCGGCACTCCGCAATGATTTTATATTTAGTAATTCATATAACTGATGTTCATATCCACGTTTCCGCTTATACCGCTTACTTTCCCTTTGGAGGAATACTGCCACATATCGTATCTGGTGGCCGTATAGGAAGGTGCGGCCGCATACTGGGCAAGCCATATTTTATATCCTGTCAGGCTGCCGGTGTTAATATAAGAAGTAAACCATGTTTTGTTGGCATAGATACCCGCCGCATAACCGGAATTCTGTATGGTGGAACAAAAAGCCTTGCAGACTGCCGTTCTTGTCGCGGCATCGATCTTATCGCCGCGGCCGCCGCTCGACTCCACATCAAGAAATACCGGGTAATTCAGTCCGTAGCCGCTGACCAGATTGATCACCATGGACGCTTCTTCTACGGCTTCCACTTCATTGACAGCCTGGCTGAAGAAATAAACGCCCACTTTCAGTCCCGCCGCCTTTGCGCCCTGAATGTTGCTCCTGAATTTGGGATCCTCGATCAAAGCGCCCGTCGAGGAACCGCGATAACCGCATCTTATAATAACATAGGATATACCGGAATTCTTAACCGCATTCCAGTCAATGGAACCGTTCCATTTGGATACATCGATGCCGAGCACGCCGGAACCGGAAGAAAGTTTTCCATCGCTGCCGAAAGAATACTTTGCCCCCTGTATGATCTGCTCGCCCGTTACGACTTTGCCGTTTTTATCATAAAAATACGTATATCCATTGATCGTCTGCCAGCCGGTATAGAAGCATTCCGCATCTGCTTTCCGCAGATACAGTTTCTGGTCCTTATAATAATCGGCATAGGTCGCCTCAACATACTTCCCATCGGCTGTCCTGATATAAATCTGGTTGCCGCTTTTATCTTTCAGTCTGGACACGGTGTCTGTCGACTTACTGTTGACAACATTCACCGTATAGGCGTTCTTTACTGTTCCGCATGAAACGATAATATTGGCCTTACCTACCGACACGCCTGTCACAACGCCGTTTTTATCTACTTTCGCAACTTTTTCATTATCACTTGACCAGGTAACGATACCGCCGACCGGGTCTGTGGTTGCCTTGAATGTTTCCTTTTTCCCTACCGATATGGTTGAAGTTCCTATGATCGATATGGATTTATAAATGACATCCGCAGCCGTAACCGTAATCGTACACTCTTTGGAAAGTCCGCCGATCGTGCCTTTGATCTTCACGGTTCCTACCGCTACGCCTGTCACGGTTCCCGAGGAATTCACCGTCGCGATCTTCGTATCACTGCTCGACCATGCGATCACGCCCCCTGCCGGGTCCGTCGTTCCGGTAACGGTACAGGTCTTGCCTACCTGTACTGTGGCAGGCGCCGTTATTGACAGAGACTTATAAACAACATCCGCAGCCGTAACCGTAACTGTACATTCCTGTGAAATTCCGCCGATCGTACCTTTGATCTTCACGGTTCCGACTGACACGCCTGTCACTACGCCGGAAGAAGCATCCACCGACGCGATCTTGGCATCACTGCTCGACCATGTAATCTTACCGCCGGCCGGATCCGTCGTTCCGCTGGCAGTACAGGTTTTCCCTACCTGTACCGTAGACGGACAGGAGATTGCCAGAGATTTATAGACAACTTCCGCAGGCACGACCGTAATGCTGCATCCCATGGAATCACCGTCAACCGTGGTCCCCGTGATCGTCACGCTTCCTGCCGACACGCCTGTCACTACACCGGAGGAGCTGACTGTCGCCACCGATGCATTGCTGCTCGACCATGTGATCGCGCCGCCGGCCGGATTGGTCGTTCCGCTGACGGTACAGGTTTTGCCTACCTGTATCGTGCCGCCGCCCGAAACGCTTGCCATCGTGTATTTTGTTGCCGGCGGATCAGGATCTACTACAGGAGGCTTTGTATCTCCGTTTCCATCCCCGGTATTACCGCCGTTTCCGTCTCCGGTATTGCCGCCGTTTCCGTCCCCGGTACTGCCGCCGCTTCCGTCTCCGGTGTTACCGCCGTTTCCATCTCCGGTATTATCGCCGCTTCCGTCTCCGGTACTGCCGCCGCTCCCATCTCCTGTATTATCACCATCTCCGACATCCGGCGGATTGACTTCACCGCCTGTCTTCATAAACGTCCCAAGCCGCCCGATCGTTGCCGGATCAGGGATATCCGTTTTATTGATCTCGTAATAGTTATTGTCGGCATTGACTTCCTGCCTCGTAGATTCCACCCATTCCACGGTATCCGTCAGAGTGGATTCGACTACCGTATCCTGCTTGGCCGTATCTTCGAGCGCTACGTTGACCTCAGCCTCGCTCTTGATCTCATCGGCCACATCAACTTTCTGATAGGCGATCGAGTCCGTAACTTTTATCGTTTCCGCACGGGACGGGAACATGTACTTCTCATAATCGCTTCCCGCGAGCGCGACAGCCTGTACCGTATAAGAACCTGCAGAAACGCCTGTCTGATATATAATACCGTCCTTATCCTCGTCTTTGAGTGTAAAAGCCTTTCCGTTATCTCCGGTAACTTCTACTTCAAACGGTATTCCGCTCACCAATTTATATGTCTGTTTGTTAACAAACTTGATTTTCAGGTCCGACTGGATAGAAGTCAGATTCATGGCAATCTCTATCGCTGTGTTCTGCACTTCACCGGACTGATCCTGTTCTCCGTCTCCCGGTATGGTCATCATCTGGGAAAGTCTTGCGGACTCCGCATTCGAAACAGCTAACAGCCCGCTTTCCCCGATCACTTTTATGTCTTCTACTTCCGTGCCGATCTCGGCAAAAGCCTGTACCTGTCCGGACTTGGTCTTTGCACCGGCATACAACGCGCCTGTCGCAATGGCTGCTGCCAGTATGAAACAGCCAAACACCATGACCACATGATCAAGCGCACTCATATCGGCTATAAAATCGGCAAAACGAACGAAGATATTTTCCCTGTCGTAATCGTCTTCGTCGTCTTCCTCGTCTTCCTCTTCTTCCTCATCCTCATAGTATTCATCCCGGTAATACTCATCCTCGTCTTCGTCTTCCTCGTCGTCTTCCTCTGCGTAATACCGTTCCTCTTCATAATACCGCTCATCTGCGTAATACGCTTCCTCATCCGCATAATATTCGTCGTCTTCTTCCTCTTCCTCGTCTCTGCGGTATTCTCTGCCGCCGCGGTAATATTCGTCTTCGTCCCGATAATATTCGTCGTCGTCTTCGTCGTCTTCGTCTACTTCCTGCTCATACCGTTCCTCTTCGTATCTTTCATCTTCATAAATCTCTTCGTCATCTTCTTCATCCTCATACCGGTATCTGCGGGACCGCTCATAGTATTCTCTGTCGTCTTCAATTTCTTCTAATTCTTCCGTTTCAAAATCTTCTCCCGCCAGTTCTTCCGGTTCCTGTTCATAATCCCGGTATGTTTTACGCTTCTTTCTATCTTTTTCATTTTTCACATGCACAGGCGTCTCTTTTTTCTTATGAGGCGCTGCTTTCTTTTGAGAAGCCTTCGAAGAAGCCGACTGCATTCTGCGGCCGTACGCTTCTATTGTCTCATCATCCAGACTTAAGAACTCCAGCGTATCTTCGCTGACACTGCTGATATTCTTTTCAATCCTCTGTTTCCTTCCGCCTTTTGTCGTTTTCTTCATGTTTATGTAAACCTCTCGTTTTTTCGCAATTTTATAGCATTATAACACAATATTGGCATTTCAGCAAGGTTATCAATACAAGTTGTTATGGTAAACGAAAGACAGTAAAATATCGATTTGTGTCTTTCTGCGTCAAAAATTGCATATCACGCGATATTTAACATTGTTTTTCTGCCATTTTCTGCCTCAATTCGCTTGACTTTACTGTCTGAAACTGACACAATATAAGTGCAACACTACAATTTCAACATTATCAACTGAGAAAAGGGGAATTTTTCATGATGTACATGCACTATTGTAAGCGTTGCCATCACGTCCATATGCTGAATGGGCATAAACGATACTGCCCAAATTGTAATGAAAGTATCACGGAGCTTAAAATCCCTTACATGGAATATGTCTCCATGAACCGGGAAGAACGGGAGTTATTTTTAAATCGTCTGACAGATGAAATGCAGCTGCAGGATTTAAGTACTACTTACCGTATGTATAAGTACAGCAAGTGGTATAAAGAACTTCACAGCCAGCTCCCTCAGACAGCGATCATTACTTATGCAATAACCAGCGAAACCAAGATGGACAACGCGGTATCCGCTATCTGAGCATGCCGTTCCATTATTTGGGGCCTGCATTTGACGATAACGGTATACAAAAAAAGTACTGCCAATGAATCCATTCGTTAGCGGTACTTTTTCGTTGTGATCATGCGGCGTCTTTTCTTACGAATTTCTTAAAATTATATGAACACATGGATTTTTATTTTTTTTCATAGTAAAATATAGTGTGAACTATGGTATGATACAAAATACGAAAAAGTCAAATATCCCTGTCGGCACGCTTATAAACTGCGCCGGCCGCGGGAAAAAATAAGGTACAATGTAACCAGAATGGAGGATTCTCATGAATCAGGATACCGAAAAAAATACGACGTCTCCGGAACCGGAGACACAGGAAAAACAAACCGGAAAATTACCGTTTCGCATTAATCTGCATATCGTTCTGTTATCTGCGATCGTAATCATCGTTGTAGTCTGTGCGTACAAACTCTATAAATGGAACAAGGGCAAACCGTCCGATTACGACCCCAACTTCCAGACGACAGAATTCGACGTCGAAGTACTGGACAGCATTATCCCGTTAGCTCCGGACAAAAAAAAGGAGCATGAAGACGATGGCGTTACCACGATCCTCTGCCTCGGCAACGATCCTTTTTCGTTAGACAAAGGCGAAAAAGGCCTGGCACAGCAGATTGCCGCCAAATCCGGCGCCACCGTTTATAACGGCGCTCTCACAGGCACCACGATAGGCGCCACACAGGAAATCTATAACGACGGTTACTGGATGGATGCTTTAAGCCTTTCCTATCTGGCGAAAGGAATCGCTTCGGGGGATTTCTCCATTATCGAAGCCGCGGCATACTGCAGCTACGATCCCGATTTCGTTCCTACCGTACAGATGCTCGAAGGCCTTGATATGGAAAAAATCGATATCATCTGCATCATGTATGATGGCATTGATTATATCAATAAAATACCAAGCGACGACCCGAACGATCCGTATTCAATCGTTGCCTATACAGGAGCGCTCCGTACCGCGATCACGGCTCTGCAGGAAGCTTTTCCGTACATCAGGATCGTTGTCATGTCGCACACATTCTGCCACAGTATCAACGAAGAGGGCAACTTCCAAAACGGCGACCGCGTTGACTTGGGACACGGCACATTGAGCCACTATCTGCAGAAGGAACTGGATGTAACGCTTGACTGCGGCGTTTCCTGGATCGACAACTTCTACGGCTCCATTAACGAAGACAATTACCTTGATTATATGACGGATTATATCCACATCAACGAAGCCGGAAAGGAATTGCTTGCACAGCGTTTCGTAGACTGTATCCTGCCGCAGGAAAAGAATGATGCAGAATAATATAGCGCACGTAATATAACTATTGTTATTTTATTAACAGGAAGAATGCCGTATTACGGCGGAAGTTTCAGACGCTCTTCCCACATTAATATTCTTCCGCAAATAAAGCTTCAAAATCAAAGTTTTCAATGAGCAGGCGCATATCAGAAAGCGCCTGCTTCATTTCTTCACCCGATGTCACCTCACAGCTTCCGGACGCAAAACATTTTGTCATATAATGATTGATGTCTTTGTGATAGTGGCTGTAATCCGCATAATTATTCAAATCGGTCACGATCCATTCCTGATTCGGAAAAAAGAACACCCTCACATTTTCATAAGCAAGCATTTTCTCCGCAATATACTGGTATTCGGCCATAGTGGCTTCCAAATGGTTCTCACAGATCACGTCATTCCAATACAAAATACTGTACGGCGGAAAAAAAACATAAAAAACGGTCTCCGGATGCTCCTCAATATACGGACAGATATTGACTTCCAGATTCGTTCCCACACTCTCCAGATAAGCATCCGCAGGCGTAACTTCCCGGATCTGTTCCGGCGGCTCATAATTGTGCATCACCCACTGTTTATTATAATATTCATCCGTCCACCAGCTTGCATAAACCGTAGCAAGATCCGTCTTGTCCGGATCCGCGAGCGGCCGCAGGATATAATTCAGAACAACGTCCTTATTCAAAACATAACGGATGTCATTGATATAATTGTCATCATACAGATATTCCGGGATCGGATATTTGGTCTCTTCCACTCCGCCTGTATAAGTCATGACATCGATCCCCAGGAAAACCGCATCCACCTGATTATCGCTGTCAAAAATAAGTTCCATGATATTTGACTGGTCTTTCGGATAGGCGCCGCTGTAGTTTAATTTAACGGTATTTAGTCCGAGTTCCTCCGCAAACCAGTGCGTATTGAAATTGACTGTCATGGAAGACCCGAGGATTACGCTGTCATACTGCATATTTCTGGCCATGCCCGGATTCTGGCTCAGCTGATTGTCCACCAGATAAGGAAAATCCGAAAGAGGCTTATGGTAATGGAAAAAGGGATCCACATAAAAAACAAGAGCCGTAACGGCGCCGAACAGGATACAAATTGTAGAGACCGCTATGATCAGACTTTTCTTAAACGGATTCATCCCCTGTATTTCCTCCTTTTTTAGAAATTAAAATACAAAAACGTACTGACCTGTGAAAATGACAAGACGCACCAGACAAAAACAACGCCGAAAAGCACTGCCGTAACAGCCTTTCCTTTCATCTTCTCCACGATCTCGCCTGCGTTTCGTCCGAACATCGAAAGGCCGATGCCTGCTGCCAGCATGAAAAACATCAGGATATACCTGCTGACTGCCATTTGATCCAGATGCAGAACCTTCAGAATATACCATAGCTCATCCAGTTCAAAACATTCCGCCAAATCGACAGACAGCTTCTGAAGCTTCCCTGAAAATGCCGTGTGCAGCAGACTGTTCGCCTGCGCAACATCCTTTGCCCGGAAATAGACCCATGCAATGCTGACATACAGAAACAAGCATATTTTTGACATGAATGTCATAAACTTTCGAAGAATGCAACTAAATGACACTTTTGTCATATTTTCTCTTTTTCCGCTGCCGCTTCCATGCCGTTCCATCCACCATCTTGTAACGACATACAGTACACCGTGCATCATTCCCCACACGATAAAATTCCAGCCCGCGCCGTGCCAAAGGCCGCTTAAAAAGAAAACGATCAGGAAATTCACATACATCCTGCCTTTTCCTTTCCGGTTTCCCCCAAGCGGTATATAGACATAAGCGGTGAAAAAACGGTTCAGCGTAATATGCCATCGCTTCCAGAAATCCACGATATTACGAGATTTGTATGGAGAAAGAAAATTTACGGGTATCTCTAACCCAAGCATCGCGCCGATCCCTCTTGCCATATCACAGTATCCGCTGAAATCAAAATAAAGCTGCAGCGAATACGCTATGATTACAAACACCGCGTCCATGCGGCCCAGCAAAGCGATATTCGCATAACCGTAATCCACCCCTGCTCCGAACGTGTCCGCCAGGATCACTTTCTTGAACAAACCGGCGATCAAGAGCATAAACCCCTTATAGATCTTCTCCCAGTCGGCTTTTTTCTCCGTTATGTGAGCAAACTGCGGCAGCATTTCGGACTGTTTGACGATCGGTCCGGCAATCAGCTGAGGGAAAAAGGAGACGAACAAAGCATAAGAGAACAGACCGCATTCCCGCACCTCTCCTCTGTAAGTATCCACGATAAAGCCGATCTGCTGAAAGGTAAAAAAGCTGATTCCCAATGGAAGCAGCACATGTTTTAGCATGAATGACGTCCCGAACAGTGCATTGACATTATCCACGAAGAAATCATAATATTTGAAATAGAACAATACGCCCAGATTGGCCGTCACGGCCAGGACCAGAAGACTTTTCGCCCGTGCACGGGATCCCGCGCGGGAAAGCAGGATATGAAAAAGATAGTTTCCGGCGATGCTGAGTACCATGATCAGAAGATAATTGATCTGAAAATAACCGTAAAACCAAAATGACATTAATGTCAGAAATATTTTTGCAAGTTCCCTCTGCCGAAAATGAATCAGTGTATAATATCCCGCCAGACAGAGCGGGAAAAATAAGAAGATGAAAATATAAGAATTAAACAGCATGTTGTCCTAACGCCCCGTTCCTGCCTGTTCTCCGGCCTCCGTATCCTGATAGATCAGGTAATTATCCGTCTGCGCATATAAAATAAACCCAAAGTCCGTAAGCGGTTCCTCTACCGCTCTGTCTTTTTTCAAAACAACATAATCACAGCCGTAGTTTCGCGTAAGTTCCGTAAAAGATGCCGTCTCTATCACTTCCGCCCGCTCCATCGCCTCATAGAGATCGTTATAATAATCCCATCTGGCGATCAGCATTTCTCTTCCGTAAGGCATGTTAATGGCTGTCTCATACTGCCTGATATAATAGACCAGGTCTGCCGGCACGATTGCCATCACGCGGCCTTCCGCAGGTTTTAAAATGTCCGCCACTTCCACGGCTTCCGCAGGCAGATGATACCAGTTCTGCGCCCTGGTAATATGCTCGCTGCGGTAAACAAGACTGCCGCACAGCACGATCGCTGCACCGGTCACGATCAGTCCCGTCTTTCGGAACCTGCCAAACAATTTCACTGCGCCGTATGCGCTGACCATGCTCATCTGCAGCAGCCACAACAGCCGGTAATACGTCTCCGCATCGTCCAAAAGCGCCACGAAAGCTTTCCGGAACAACGGGTTAAAAAAACAAAGCAGCAGGATCGTCGGTGTATAGACGAAAATGGCACGAAAACTTTTCTTTTTCTCCGCCACCCACAAATACAGCAAACAGACCAGATAAATGACAAAGAGAAATCTATATTGATGAAATCCGACATAATTTTGAAAAATAACCAGACTTTCTAAAAAAATACCCCACATCGCAGTTCTCCATTTTTACCTTATTTTATCAGCAGATAAAGCAGCACATACAAAGCGCTCGGTATACAGGTCGCCCCCAGCATCAGAGGCGCTTTGATATCCCGTTTTACAATCATCAGACAAAAAGCCGAAACTGCCAGCAGGATCACAAGCAAAAATACGGAAATGGAACTGCACATCCCGGCCGTCAGATGCAGACAGACAAGCATGATCCAGAAACAGGCATCCTGCCCTTTCTTCCGCTTTTCGTCAAAAATCCACAACAGCAGCAAAAACACCATCGGTATCACGAAGCTGCCCGCTACAGACTTGCCCTGCCAGGTCCTTGTCAGGAAAAACGTCTCGTTTGTATAAATCGATACATTCCCGAATAACTGAAACAGCGCCATAACGATCATAAAAACAGGAATATTTTCTTTTTTCTCCGCAAACAATATTTTCGCGATCTCATAAAAAACAAGATACGTAAGCGGCATCAGAATAAGCGGCATAACAACATGGGAAACGATCGTCGCGTGAAGATCCGCCTGTACCGCCACAAATGCGATCCACATCGGAAAGACCGCCAGCGCATGTCTGACATCGAGAGACGCCGAACGCCCGGTGTAAGGCAGATTTTTATACATGGAACCGTTTTGCTGCGCCATAAGCGACTGCACGACATAATAAGCGTCGTCGCCGTCAAAAGACGCCCTTGTCACAGCCATATACAGGCTGAAACCGACTATGATGAAAAACAGCGCCCACTCCGTTTTCGCCTCGATGCCCGGCCTGTATTCTTTCTCATAACTGATCAAAGGCTTTGCATACATATTTCTGCTGCGTTCCCTGGCGATGCCCAGATACCGGACCACGATCCCGGCCGCCGCAAAGAGCATGGCCGCCGCCGTAAATATGCGCAAAACAAACTGAAAATTATCGTATTTGATCCAAAGAACGGCCGGAACGGTGATCACTTCAAAAACCGCCCACATGAGCAGATACCCCGCCAGTAAAGTTATCCCCGGATTTTTCTTTCTCTCCGAAAGAAAGTGGACCGGAATCAGACCGATGCCAAACGGGATTGCCAAGAGCCAGAAAACAGATGCCATTATTTGTATCATAAAAATCCCGTCCTTCCTTGTTATGATTGTTCTTCCAGTTTACAGCAAATCGCAGGAGATGTCCAGTAACGGTTCGAGCAGGCGTCGGCCGGGACGGTTTGACGGGGACAGAAGCGGTACAAACGTACCTGCGAAGGCCCTGTCAAACCGCCTCGGCCGGCTCCTGTCCGGACCGCAGTCAGGCACCCGCAAACCCGCACTGTACATTACCCTTCAAACGTGGTAATATGTATTATTATAGCAAAAACGAGGGAATTTCATGAAAAAAATATATGTGATCGGCGCGGGTCCCGCAGGACTGACGGCTGCCTATGAGTTATTAAAGCAAAGCAAAGAATACGAAGTCACCGTTTTGGAAGAAAGCG
The DNA here is from genome assembly GCA_910579735.1 of uncultured Lachnospiraceae bacterium. GTDB lineage: Bacteria > Bacillota > Clostridia > Lachnospirales > Lachnospiraceae > UBA3282. Next base: position 43,461 of record CAJTUZ010000005.1, on the reverse strand, counting down.
GCGATATGGGCGGTATCTCCAAAACGGTAAATTATAAAGGCAACCGCATGGATATGGGCGGTCACCGCTTTTTCTCCAAAGTGCCGGAAGTCAACGAATGGTGGAACAATATGCTTCCCCTCCAGGGATCGCCTACTTATGACGATATCGTGCTAAACCGCGAAATGACGCTTACACCGGGCGGCCCCGACCCTGAAAAAACCGACAGAGTCATGCTGCGCCGTCACAGAGTATCCCGTATTTATTTTAACCGGAAATTTTTCGACTATCCGATTTCCTTTAAATTTGAAACGTTCAAAAACATGGGACTGGCTGCGACGTTCCAGTCCGGCTTCAGCTACCTTGCCGCAGTCATTCACAAACGAAAAGAAAACTCGCTTGAAGACCTGTATATTAACCGTTTCGGCAAAAAACTGTATTCCATGTTCTTTGAATATTACACGGAAAATCTCTGGGGCAGACATCCAAGCGACATTGCGCCCGACTGGGGCGCACAGCGCATGAAGGGTTTGTCTATCCTTGCTATTATCAAGGACGTCTTCGGCAAAATGCTGCCGGGAAAGAAAAACCGCAAGGTTGAGACTTCCCTGATCGAAGAATTCAGCTATCCCAAACTCGGCCCCGGCCAGTTGTGGGACGTGACCGCACAGGAGATCAGAAAACTGGGCGGTACGATCTTGACAAACAGCAGAGTGACAAACCTTCACAAAGATGAAAACAACCGCATCACCTCCCTGACTTATGAAACAAACGGGGAAAAGATAACGGTGGATGGCGATATTTTCATCTCCTCGATGCCGGTGAAAGACCTTGTTGCCGGTATGAACGACGTCCCCAAAACGCCTGCCGAGATTGCCGCGGGTCTCCCGTATCGTGATTATATGACCGTAGGTCTTCTGCTTCCGAAACTGAATCTGAAAAACAAGACCAAAATCAGAACGATAAACAACATCGTTCCCGACTGCTGGGTCTATGTACAGGATCGTTCCGTACAGCTTGGACGTTTCCAGATCTATAATAACTGGTCGCCCTACATGATCAAAGACCTGGAACATACCGTGTGGATCGGGCTGGAGTATTTTGTTTCCGAAGGGGACAAGTACTGGACGATGTCGGATAAAGATTTCACGGAATTTGCCGTACAGGAAATCGTCAGTATGGGACTGATCGATTCTCCTGACGAAGTTATGGATTCTCACGTGGAAAGGGTCAAAAAAGCCTACCCTGCCTATTTTGATACCTACAAGGATATTGATACGCTGGTGGATTATCTGAAGTCCATCGATAACCTTTACTGTGTAGGCCGAAACGGACAGCACCGTTACAACAACATCGATCATTCCATGATGACCTCTTTTGAGACCGTCAAAAATATTGTAAACGGCATCCAAAACAAAGATAACATCTGGAGCGTCAATACCGAACAGGAATATCATGAGGCCGGAAAATAAAAAAACAGCGGGATTACCCCGCCGTTTTTTTATCTGAACTGCCGCGCAGCCGGATCTGTATTAATTCCCTGCAATAACCGCTTCCACCGCGTCACGGATCAATTTCATTCCTTCAGGATTCAGATGCACCCCATCCGACACATACTGTATCATATTTTCCATCGTCATCCCGCAATTCTCCAGATCGATCAGCGGATATCCTTTGGCCGCCGCAATGGTCTCGATCTGCCTGCTGTAACTGTCTATTGTCATTCCCTGTTCATTGACAAACGGCTCATATGTCATATCGGCTCCCACAACGCCGACCGGCATTAACTTACAGCAGAATATCTGCGCATCCGGATATCGTTCATGCAGCTTATCCAGAATGAGACAATACGCATCACTGAAATTCTCAATACTTCCTTCCGCTACCGCTCTTGTCCCATCGTTATCACCAAGCGGTACGGCTTTGATAAAATCATTCGTCCCCATATATACGATGATCACATCAGGAATACTGCCATCTGCCGCCGTAAGGCCGTTTATCCGGAAATCGCTGCATCCATGCTGGGGATCGGCAGTTCCTGTCGAATCCCCGGCGCATGTACTGCCGGAGCTGGAACCGTTGACGCACAACTGCATTCCCGTATCATCGAGGACCATTTTCCACCATGTCTGTCCGACATCCGCCACTGCTCCGTTCATGGGATAAAAGTCATAATATCCCTCCGGAATCCAATCGTCAAATGTAGAAATACTGTCTCCCAGAATGGATAGATACGTTGTTTCCGTATCTGCCGGGGTATTTTCCGCATTCTGCTGCGGTATGTTTTCTTCTTCCACGATCTCCCAGCCTTCGCCCGGCGGCGTATCGGAGCCTTCGTTTTCATTCGCTTCTTCACCGGCATTGCCCGCTGTATCCATATCGGCGTCCGACATATCTGCTGTGTCCGTATTGCCGGCACATCCTCCCAGAAAAAGCAGAAACACACATGCAAATGCCGCAGCTCTCAAAAACCGCGTTTTCTGCAGGACGCATTTTAATAACATGTGCTTTTTATTCAATTTTGCTTTCCGCATGCTCTTTTTCATCCCTATCCCTTTTTAAAGACCGACTGTCTTGCTCCGTGCATTTTATCGTGATGCTTCAAAACATCGTTTACGGCATCCATTCGGAGTCCTGCGTCAATAAAATCGCAGTATTTACAGAACGGATAATTCTGTCTTCCATCTTTGACCGCGTCCCGGAGCGTCTGATACTGCGCGCTGTTCCAACCGTCTTTTAGCGGCACTTCATGCAGATCTGCCAGATCGGTCACCTCAAAATTATCGCAGCAGCAGATACCGAGTTTGCCGTTTGGCATAATCCACATGTCGGTATACGGCATCAGACAGGTCTCTTTGATGATCTTCCCCTTTGACTGCTTATTCGGTGCACTGCCGGCCCGGTTTGTCAATACTTCTTTCAGATAACGGATCTGTATCAGAATATCCACATCTTTGAATTCATCGGGATTTTGCTGCACATGCTCATAGATCTTCCGGATATTATCGTGGAGTTTCATATCCAAACAGTAGTTATTGATAATAAGCTGATCCACATACGGAATGATCGATCTGACCTTATCGATATCCAGAAGCAGCCCGTTCGTGGACATGAAGATAAAAGCATCCGGAAGCTTCTCTCTCGCATATGCGTGGAATTCCACGATCCTTTTATCCAGCCACGGCTCATTGTTGCCGTACAATGTCAGATGCCCTTTATATCCCCATTCCGCCAGCTGGTCGATGATCGAATAATAAAGTTCTTCCGGCATTTTCATATAGGGACGCTTTTCGGCATGGATATTCGCCGTGCAGAATTCACAGGTACTGTTGCAGCGGTTTACCGTCTCCAAATTCACCACAAGCGGATGCGGCGTCTCTTTCTGCGCAAAGAAATATTCTATATACTTCTTCTGCTGCTTTCTTCTTGTCAGAAACTGCAGTTTCAAATAGCTCTCCGTCGATAATCCCGGCAGATATTTTCTGGCATTCCAGCCAAGCACTCCTGCAAAATTGTGTACTCTGATCGGCATAGTCTTCTCTCTCTTTCTTTTATTTAGTCTCAGGCAAATACAATTGTCCATCTATTCGGCCCGATAAACATATATCGTGCAGCTCTGATCTTTGGCGGTATAACTGCCAAGCAGGGCAAGCCCCGCTTCTTCCGCGTTTGTAAGCTCCAGCCGGGAAAAAATATATTCTCCGCCGAGCGCCTTAAAGCTCTCTGAATCAATATAAATATCAAAATCCGTCGCATGGATACTTTTTGTTGCCTGCACAATGCTCAGATCGGTGCCGGAATATAAATAGACCCGCGCGCCCCAATCGTCATAATAGATCCTTGTCTCTTCTACCCGCTCCAGCGCCGGCGCGATCACTTTCCGAAAATCTTCTTTATATTGCTGCGGATAAAAACCAAGATATCCGTCCAATGTCGCGATACCGTTATATTCCAGTACGGCCGGGTGGAAACCGTACGCCGCCGACCATTCTCCCCGATACCCGATATCCTCTTTGATTTCCTCAAATAAATCTTGCGCATAGAACTGCTCATACGTAAACTCATCAGCTTCCGTTCCATGAAAATATTCATATGCACGGTGATAACAAGTGTTATAAATATCATTGTACCGTGTCGGCTCCAGTATGACGATCAAAGCTGCAATGCAGACGAGTACATTGGCAATCCACATCTGTATGACACCTGCGTCATATAACTGCATGCAGATGAGGAACAGCGCCGCATACCAGAGAAACGGGTTAAAGAACACCGTACGGTTGAACTGCCAGCCTTGAAGCGGCGGCACCAATTTCTCCACAAGTTCCCTAAGCGGCGCAAAATCGTACAATCCATACACAACACAATTAAAAACAAGAAACAGCATAACGAAATTGAACGGATCATGCAGAATGCCGCGGGCCTGCTTTTTCATTATATATCGTGCGTTATTATAAATAAAATACAGGATACAGGCCGGCAGGATCAGTTTGCCGTGCACACCATCCGCATGAAAAATTCCTTCCTTCCATACGGTGAACATCTCTCGAAGCGCCTCTGTTACAGACAGATCGGCATTTACGATCGTGGAGCGGATCGTCACCTCATCGCTAAGAAGCATCTGTCCAAACAGACGATATTCACATCCGATATACCCAAGCGCCAGAACGGCGACTGCAAGTAAAAGCCGCCAGACAGGTTTCCTGTCTCTGACGGAAAGCCAGATAAAGGCGATCACCCCATACCCCAGAATAAAAATACCCATATAAGAAAAATAGGATACAAGCGGATAGGAAAACAGCAGCAGATACAGCCATTTCTCCGGCTTTCTGTATATTCGGAGAAACAAATAGGCCGCAAGCGGCATCGATGCAAAAGCAAAACCAAAAGCGGGAAAAACATGAAGGATACCATAAGCAAACCCTGTCATATAGATGATCGGCCGGTACTGCATATACTTGTCCGCATACAATTCCTTAGCTAACAGTCTAAAGGATATGACCGCCAGCACGATTTTGAAAAGCAGTCCCAGTATATATGCGGTAAACGTCGGAAAGATCATATACAAAAGCGTATAAAGCGATAATTCCGAAGGCAGATTATCTCTGCTGATGCCGCCAAGGAACGGCACGTCCACACCATGCGCCCAGAAAGAGTCCGTATTTTTTAACATCTGGAACTGTGCCAGAAACAGGTCCAGATTGTCATGAATGCCGATATAGCTTCTTTCTCCATAGTAACCAAAGACAATCCCTTCAAACAATAGAAACCCAAGGATCGGGAAAAGAAACCAGTATTTTGAGATCCATATAAATAACGGATGTTCTGTTATTTTTTTCATCAATTGCGCTGCTCCTTTGTTCCCTGTTTACGTTTTCCTGTTTTGCGGAAAACCACTATTTTCTGTCCGAAAAAGTTCAGTGCGACAAAAATCACCGTTCCAAGAGCCATCGCCGCGTTGTCCACAATCACGGCAGGCTGCGCTGCCAGGATACGGATCACAAGCGGTTTCGCCACGCCAAAAGCGATCAGATAGCAGACGATCAGATTGGCGGCAAACCGGTACGGCAGCCATTTATCCTTATTCTCCACTTTGAAAGTCACTTTACCGTTGGCATGATATGAAAAAACACCCCCGATAAAATAAGAGATCCCCGTGGATAACCAGTAGTTTAAATGAATCAGATTATATAATACGGCCATGATGCCCCAGCCCATCATTGTATTTATCACGCCGACTATACCGAAATGGATCACTTCCATGACAAAATCCTTGTTATGATCATACAGCGCCTTTATTTTCCCCATATCAGTTCCCTCATGTAAAAAACATCCATTTCAAGTTCATCCTGCGGCAATTTACCTTACCGGGCAGGAAAATGATTTCCCAAAAACCCTAAATTCCTGTATAATGACTGTAAGTTCGTAAATGAATCATTTACCGCTACTTTTTAATATACACAATCTTGAAACATTTATCAATAAGGGAGAACGATTATGCCATCACTGAAAGTACACCACATCGGTTATCTTGTAAAAAAAATGGACGCCGCAATAAACGCTTTTCAAAATCTCGGGTACAAGACCGCGCAGGATACCATATATGACGATATCCGTAAGGTCAGCATCTGTTTCCTGCAAAAAGACGGTTATCTCATCGAACTGGTTTCACCGGTTGCAAAAGATTCCGTCGTATCCGGGTTGATGAAAAAATACAAAAACTGTCCTTATCACATCTGCTACGAAACGGAACATTTCGAACAGGACTATATGACACTTGTGTCAGACGGTTTCACGGCCATTGATACGCTCACCCCTGCTCCCGCCCTGCAAAACAGGGAAGTGGTTTTTCTGATGAGTCCGTTCCTTGGAATGATCGAACTGATCAAATAACGGTCCTTATGAACCTCCAAAATAATAGAAAGTGCGCAGGACGCACTTTCTATGATCTGTTTTGTATTCTTTATTTGCTCTGTGTTCTCCATCCGTGTGCATAATACGTTATCATCCGTTTTTGCTCCGGTCTCCGCTCCTGCTCAACCGATCTGGCTGATGATAATGTCTGCCATCTCACCCACGTTTTTCATGGACACAACCTGTCCCATATTAAATTTCATGCCAAATTCCTGTTCTACTGCCGCCAGGAGATTGATGTGTTCCAGAGAATCCCATTCCTCAATATCATCCGCAGTGGTTGCATCGGTCACCTGGATTTCCTCATCATCAAACACATCCCTGAAAACTTCGTTTAATTTTTCAAAAACTTCTTCTCTGCTCATCCAAAATCCAATCCTTTCCCAACATGTCCGTTACTTCCACTATATCGGATTCCGCCGTTTTTTTCAACCCAATTTTCTGACGCAGCCCGCGATGTTTGGGCTAACCGCCCAAATCCGCAGCTAAATTTTCATCATTTCTTCCGTTCTGACTCAACCCGCGATGTTTGGGCATGATGCCCAAACTCGCAGCCGAAGATCTCTGATCTTCGGCTTATTCTTCGCGGTTAAAGTCAGCCAATATCAGTCTGGCCGCATATTCCGCATATTTACGCCGGCCTTCCGCGGTCAGGTGAATGCCGTCCTCAAGACACTGGTCTGCCGTATAGGCATTGATGCCGCTTTCTTCAAACGCATTATAGAACATGACGCCATCTTCCTTATGCTGTTCCGCCACATAGCCGCAGACTCTCGCATAATCGATCAGCGCGCCGTAACCATAATCGAGGGAATATCCATCGCCGATAAAAGTCTCTCCGCTGAATATCTGGCAGTAGTGCGGTGCGATCACCAGAATCTTCGCATTCGGATAAGTATCATGCAAAAGCGTTACGGCAATATCAAGCGCCCCCGCATATGTGTGATAATTCTGTACATTTAATTCACCGCCGCCTTCCAGATATTTGCTGACCGGAACCTGCGCCAGGAAATCGTTCACGCCATACTCGATGATAAAATAATCCGTCTGGGAGAAATCACAGGTATTCATGACCTGCCCTGCTTTATAATCCTTGAAGAAACTTTTATCTATATTGCCGATTATGGCATTCACAACGCCAAGCAGAGAGGAAGAATTCCAATTATTAAAGTCATACTGATCCGTCTGCTTCAGCGCCGCGGTCGTCCCTCCAATGGAAAGATTATATACTCTGGCATTGCAGGCGCCTGCAATCAGCGTCGCCACCCCGTCATATTCACGGGTATTGTCTAAAATACTGTCGCCGAGAAAAACGAGCTGCATATCGTATTCTTTCGTATCGTCCTCTGCGGTCTGCACTGCCGGATCCGCGCCATCGGCGGTTCCGTCGGCCGTATTGTTTGTCGTATCGACTACCTGTGTATCCGTACTCTGCTCAGGAACATAATTGGTATTCGTTATTGTATTATCCTGCGCATCCTCTGTCCGGGGTTCTTCAGGCGTCTGTTCCTGCTCCGGCTCGGATACGGCGTCTTTTTCAAGCTCTGCCGCCTGCATAGCCTGATAATTCCGCTCTTCCATAGCCAGTCTTTCTTTTTCCGTCTTTAATCTTGCCTGCCCGAAAGCAATCTCTATTATGGCAAGAATACAGAACCCTATCATAATAGCCAGCAGGGTAATCCTGCCGTTGAGATACGAATTATGATCCTCTCCGTTTCTTCTTCCTCTTCTATGATCCATTTCAGCTCACACTCCTTTATGATCGTGAATGATTTCTATAACCTTCCTGTTAAATCAACTATAACACACTTTTTATCCCGCGGAAATCATTCTCTGCAATTATTAATGAAACCTTTCGAATTTCTTAATATTTTACGACTATCATGCTATTTCCCATAAAACCTTGTAACCATGCCTATTTATAGTATATAATAATAAAACTGTAAATATGTATGGCAGCACTATTATCCCGATGCTTTCCAAACCGCGAACGCAATCAGAAAGGATTGACACATATGTCATTTTTAAAACACAATCCCGAGTTAAAGCATTTGACATTTTCGACAAAAGAACGACGCTCTGCAGCACGCCATTTTTCGGACAAGCTGATCTTTCTTTTATTTACGATCCTGTTTTATCTGTTTCTTTTAATATATATCAAACCCGTCGATGGGATAAACGACGACTGGGGGATGTACAGCATCCTCTCAGGCGCCTATTTAGGTTACCCGGACGCTCATGTTCTGTTCTTCCTCTATCCGTTGTCCCGGTTTCTGTGCAGACTATATCAGATCAACAGCTCCGTTCCGTGGTTTGGTCTGTTCCAGCACAGCGTACATATCCTGTGTATTTTCCTGATCTACTGCCGGATGCTTCAGCTCTGGCGAAAACATTCCGGTTCGGATTCTATTCTTCTGCCGGCGCTTACGATCCTGACAACGCTTTTTTTCCTGCTGGATCTTAATGTCATCAGTGAAGTCCAGTATACTACCACTGCGGGATTTGCTGTTGTTACGGCATTATTCTGGTTTATCACGACCAGATCCGACAATGGATTCCTGACTTATCTGAAAGAAAATATCCCTACCCTTTTTTTGGCATGGCTCGCTTTTTGCATGCGGCAGAATGTTTTCTATATGATGCTCCCGATTGCCGGTATGATATGGCTTTCCAAATGGCTTATATCCAACAGGCGTTTTTATAAAGAATATTTTCTGAAGCTGTTCGCTCTCGGCCTTCTTCTGTGCCTTGGTCTGGGTGCGCTTTACGGTGTCCATACATTTGCCTACTCTTCGGATGAATGGGCCGATTATGTCAGGATCAACTACTACAGAGAGCGCGTTACGGATTTCTATACATGGCCGCCCTACGAAGAATGCACCGCAGAACTGGCAGAACTTGGTATCGATCAGGAAACCTATCTCTACATGCAAAGCGGCGCGCCGTACATCGGATATGGCATGAGCGTGGAAGACTGGGCGCAGATGCACCGGATTGCAAAGGATCATTATCAGAAACAGATTTCCATACCGGCACAGCTTAAAAAAATCGTCACGGACAGTCTGCAGGTGTTTCTCTATCAAAACGGCATGCAGCCGCTTAATTTCTGCGCTGCGCTGTTTTTTCCGGTGACGCTGTTCCTGATTTTTCACAGACGCAATCCTGTTGCTCTGGCGGCGTTCTTTTTCTACCTGTTCGGCCGGACCGTCACATGGGGGTATCTCCTGTATGGCGCACGTTTTCCCAAACGGATCATCCAACCGTTAATTGCTGCGGACTTCATGATCCTGCTCGGTATTTTATTCGGATTTAACCTCTTTACACTCAAAAGCAAAAAAGCGCTCGTTTCGCTGCTCGCCTGTGTAACAATACTGTCCCTGTTTTCTATTTACAGTACCAAGCAGGATATCGATACGTCCTATCATGTACATCAGGCCGTATGGGAAGATCTGAAGGAATATTGCCGGAACCGGCCGGATAACTTCTATATCTGGACTTATGGCAGCGATACGCTGGAGAATTACTGCGAATCGCCTTTTGATACGGAGACGGACACGTATCAGAATTTCTTCTATACAAACTGGGGTGTCGTATGCAGTCCCAACAGCCGTCTCAAACTGGCTGCGCACGGCATAGAAGACTTCGGCGAAGACCTCATACAAAACCCGCATGTTTATTTCATTTTCAAGAAGGGACTCTATCATAAGGAAAATCCCACCGTCATGTATCTGCGGCATACCTATCATGTAAACGCCGAACTGACGGACACCTTCCGCGCAGGCGAAAAGGTGTATGAAGTATATCAGCTGCGGTAATGTTCTACTGATTCCATGAGCGGTATTCACATGCCGCTCTATTTTTCATGAGAATCCACATGCCGCATGACCAGGGCATAGCGGTATTCGAAATCACGCCTGTTTTTCAATGCCATATTGGATAGTATCAGGCCGGCAAAGAACGATTGTATCGCCGCCAGTCCGATAAACCCGCATCCGAACAGCGTCGGAAAACGCAGTACCAGTCCTGTCTCCACGTAAGAAATAAAGATCGGAACAAACAGCGCCACTGCCAAAAGCGCCAGAAATACGGCAACTGCACCGAAAAATCCAAACGGTTTGTAGTCCCGGTACAGCTTTACGATCGTATGCAGAACCTTTAATCCGTCTGAAAAAGTATTCAGTTTGGATTCACTGCCCTCCGGACGGTCTCTGTATTCTACAATGACATTTTCGATCTGCAGATTATTATAAACCGCGTGGATCGTCATCTCTGTCTCGATCTCAAACCCGGTGGAAAGAACCGGAAAAGTTTTCACAAATCCATAGCTGAATGCCCTGTAGCCTGTCATAATATCCTTAATACTGCAGTGAAACAGCCTGTTGATGCTGCTGCGTACGATACTGTTTCCGAAATTGTGAAAAGGTCTTTTATTCTCCGTAAAATAGGTGGAAGAAAGCCTGTCCCCCACTACCATATCCGCATTATGCTGCAGCACTTTGTCCGCCATCTCTCTGGCATACTCCATGGGATACGTATCGTCCCCATCGACCATGATATAGCATTCTGCCTCGATCTCACGAAACATACGCCTGATTACGTTTCCTTTCCCCTGCATATATTCATACCGCACTTTGGCCCCTGCCTCTTTTGCAAATTCTACCGTACGGTCTTTCGAATTATTATCATATACATAAACGACAGCTTCCGGCAGCGCTTCTTTCGCGTCCTTCACTACCTTGGCGATCGTTTTTTCTTCATTATAACAGGGGATCAAAACTGCTATTTTATCCATTCCAATAACCATGCCTTTCTTTCTGTCCTGCAGTTTTCATCACTCCAAAACAGCTATCCATAATCTTATCATATCATAAAAAATCTGCCTGCTCTACCCTGAATTGCGTTTTTTATCTCTTCCGCCAAAACGCCGGAGAGCTGCCGGCTAAAATCCCTGGTAAATAAACTCCGACGCACTGTATTCCGGGCCGTAACAGCCAAGCAAAATCACATAGAACAAAAGTGCATACCAGATCAGCCACCGGATGGGCAGCGCCTTACCGGCGATTCTGTCACGTACGGAACCTTTCTGCTGCAGACAGGAAACAAGGAGCAGAATCAGGAGCGAAAAGACCACTATCACAAGTTCCACGCCGTTTAAGCCCAGTTTCGTCAAAGAACCGTCCCAAAGAACGAAGGGATTCCATGTCGTCACCGCGCTTTTTATCATGGCGCATGCTGCAAACACGGATTCCGCCCGGAAAAACAGATCGCCGATACATACGAGCAGGAATGTCCGGATGATCCGGACGCCGTTCATAAATCTGCCCTTCGCATTGATGTGCAGTCTTTCCATAAGCCGTGCGCACGGCGGCTCAAGCAGCTCTTCCGACACGATATAGAGCCAGTGGAGCAGACCGGAACCGATCACATATTTCCAATCGCCGCCATGCCACACGCCTACCGTAAACCAGAGAATAAACATGGCCGCAAACGTCGCGTACTGTTTTCCTTTTTTCTTGCCGAATCTGTTTTTCCAGGACTTATTTAACTTCGTAAAAAAGCGGGAGCGCAGCAGCGGATAAAACACGTAATCTTTCATCCACACACCGAGCGTAATATGCCATCTTCTCCAATATTCCGAAATGCTTTTTGCAAAAAACGGTGTCTTAAAGTTCTCCGGCAGCGTCAGGCCAAAGCTCTCCGACATCCCCAGAACAATATCCATACAGCCTGAAAAATCCGTATAAAGCTGAAAGGCATAGCAGATCGTCGCTGCCCAGATAAACGCTCCCGGATAATCCCGGTACTGCCCGTATACGGTATCCACAAGGAGCCGCAGCCTCTCGGCAATGACCAGTTTCTTAAACAATCCCCAGAGCATCCTCTGCATGCCCCTTGTCACCTTGCGGTAATCAAACGCATGCGGCTCAAAAAACTGCTCGCCGCTCTCTCTGTAGGATAAAATCGGCCCGGATATCATGACCGGGAAATACATCCCATAAAGAGCAAGCCTGCCGAAATTTTTCTGCGGCGCGGCAATGCCGTAATAGACGTCTATCACGTAACCAAGCAGCGTAAACGTATAAAAGGAGACGCCAAGCGGCGCAAGCAGGTGGAATCCCTGCAGCAGTTCGTCCCCCCGGCCTGCAAGCCGGGCGATGCCGTTGATCGTATGAACGCCGAAATTTATATATTTCAACAAAAATAAAATACCGAGATTGACGGCCAGCACTGCCGCAAGCGCCGTTTTTTTCTTACGTACATCCTCCGTTCCGGCCATCATGCGGATCCCGAGATAACATACAAGCGCGGACGCGAGCGGGTAAAGGATCAGCAGGCCGTTATCTGTAAGCAGATAATACGCAATACTGCAAAGCAGCAGAAAACACCACTGCCATCGCTTCGGAATGATATAATATAAAAATAGAATACATGCAAAAAAGCATAAAAAATAAAAAGAGGTAATTCCCATCTGCCTACGCTATCCTTTACAAAAATACAGCGCATAAAAACACATTTTTAAGGCTGTCCACATTATTCTATCATATACCTGAAAATTTTGCATCTTTACCCGGAAAATATTCCGCTCTTTCTTAATTCTTTCTTAATCCGTGAAATTATATGTCAGACTTTTCCAAATTGTGGTACACTCTATTAAAGAGATGCGTTTTATATCTGCGCCGCTCTATCGTTTTAGAAGAGGAGTTTCGTTTATGTTGTTTAATTCTGTATCTTTCGGTATTTTTCTGATCATTGTATTTCTTCTATATTATATCGTTCCGCATAAATACCGGTGGGGATTTCTGCTGTTGGCAAGCTATGCCTTCTATATGAATCTGCATCTGTGGTACGGTATTTTATTGTTTCTGACGACCGGTCTGACTTATATTCTGGCCATATCGTTCGAAAAGGCAAAAACACCCGGGCAGAAAAAAAGAAATCTGCTTCTTGGCATTATTCCGCTCGTACTCATTCTTGTCTTTTTCAAAACGGCCAATCCGCTCATCAGCCGCATCAATGATATGATCGCTGCGGGGAGACTTTCGATACAGCCGTTTACTCTGGTCATCCTGCTGCCGGCCGGCATATCGTTTTATTTTTTCCAGTCTATGGGATATCTGATCGACGTATACCGCGGCAGGACCAGCGCGGAGAAACATTTCGGCTATTATGCGCTCTTTGTTTCCTTTTTCCCGCAGCTGCTTGCAGGACCGATCGGCCGGGCAGACGCCCTTCTGCCGCAGTACAAAAAAGAACGGCCTTTCAACTATGAAAACGTTACTTACGGATTAAAATTAATGACGTGGGGATACTTCAAGAAACTGGTAATCGCCGACGTCTTTGCCATTACGGTAAATACACTGTATGACAATGTATATTCCTATGTGGGACTAGCTTTCATCATCGTCACGGTCATGTTTGCCATTGAGATCTACTGTGATTTCTCCGGATATTCCGATATCGCCATCGGCTGTGCCAAATTATTCGGCATCGATCTGATGACAAACTTCAAAAGTCCCTACTATTCTTTCTCCATCAAGGAATTCTGGAGCCGCTGGCATATTTCTCTTTCCACATGGTTCAGAGATTATGTCTATATTCCGTTAGGCGGCAACAGAGTGCCGAAATGGAGACATATGCTGAATCTGCTCCTAACTTTCCTGGTGAGCGGTTTCTGGCACGGCAGTACGATCACATATATCGTATGGGGCGCTCTCCACGGCCTGCTGCAGATTATAGAAACATTGATCTGTCCGAAAGGAAAACCCCGCAAAAAGCATTTTATCATGCTTCCGGTCACGTTTATCCTATTGTGTTTTACCTGGATTTTCTTCCGAGCGAACAGTATCCAGGATGCGTTATGGGTCATTTCCCGGCTGTTCTGGGATGCTTCCCGTCCGCTCAATTATTTAAAAACCGCCGCTATCTGTCTGCCGTTATCCTATTTTCAGATCGCGGGAAGATGCCTGGCCGTCCTCGTACTGGCCGTATATGATTATTTTGCGCTGAAATGCGATGTGATCAAAGAATTCTCCAAACAGAAGTTTTTCATCCGCTTTCCGGTGTACATCCTGCTGTTAGTAGTAATTGCTCTTTTTTCACCAAAGGGCGTGGCGACAGAATTTATTTATTTCCAGTTCTGAATGCCGCTGCAAAAGCTAAGCGGAAAACTTCACAGGCCAAAAGAAAGGTATGGTAACGATCATGAAAAAATATTACGATGTCATACGATTTGCCCTAAAATGCATTCTGATCCCGGCGGCAGCCGTTTTTGTCATCTACTGCCTGAACAAACCCTATAAGCCGATCAACGATCAGAAATACCTGGATGTCGCCAAGTTCTCCTCGTTAGGCATCCAATATACACAGGTACAGGTCGGAAATCTCGGCAGTTCCCACGGCGCCTATAATTTTGACTATACGCCCCTGACGGAACGCGGCTTTTCCTGCTTTAATTTCGCCAATACAAGTCAGTCGTTTAACTACGATTATGCCGTATTGAAAGAATTCGGCAGCTATATGACGCCCGGCAGCGTACTGTTTATTCCGGTATCCTATTTTTCCTTTAATAACGAAGTAACGAATGCTGAAGAGGCGGAGGCAATGAGCGTGCGTTATTATCACTGTCTTTCTCCGAAGAACATTCCGGATTATGACCCGTTTATAGATATCATCACCAACAGGCTGCCGATCTTGTCCGCGGGAGAAGATATTGTAAAACTGTTTCCGAGCTTACAGCTTTCTATCATTGCACTTGCTGCCGAAAACGAAGTCGATACCGCAGTATTTGCCGCAAGAGCGCAGGAACGCTACAGCAGACATTTCGATAATAAAAAGGAATATTTCCTGCCGGAACGGATCGAGGATCTGTACAATATCATTAATTACTGCAAAGAGCACGATATTACCCCGGTGCTCGTCACAACGCCTTTTTCCAAATATTACAGGGATCTGGTAGCAGATGAATTTCTGAATGAATTTGAAGAAACCGTGACAAAAATTGCAAATGACACAGGTGTCAATTATTATGACTATTCTTATGATGCAAGATTCAGAGGCAATCTCACTTATTTCATGGACGCCGACCACTTAAATACGGAAGGGGCCGTCTATTTCATGCAGATTTTAATGGAAGAAGTTCCCGAACTGCAGAAGCTCCTCTAGGGAGTTTTCTGCAGTTCTTTTTTCCTTCTATAGTTATATTATCTTTCTATTTTATAATAGTCCCGGTACCACTGCGCGAATCTGGTTAAGCCTTCTTCTATCGTTGTGTCGGGTTTAAAACCGTAATCGCATATCAGGTCTCTGACATCCGCATACGTCTGATAAACATCTCCCGGCTGCATCGGCAGCATTTCCATGACGGCCTTTTTGCCAAGGCATTTTTCCAGTGTTTCGATAAAATACATGAGTTTTTCCGGTTTGTTGTTGCCGATATTATAGACTTTGGCGCTGACGCCTTTTTCATCGACCTCAGGCGGATTGCAGAGAATATTTTCCACGCCTTTTACGATATCGTCAATATACGTAAAATCACGGTACATGTCACCATTATTATAAACCTGGATCGGCTCGCCCTGAAGGATCTTCTTCGTAAACTTATAATATGCCATGTCCGGTCTGCCGAAAGGCCCGTACACCGTGAAAAAACGCAGTCCGGTCACCGGGATCCGGTACAGTTTGCTGTAAGCATGCGCCATCAATTCATTTGCTTTTTTCGTCGCCGCATACAGACTGACCGGCTCGTCCACCTTATCCTGTGTGGAGAAAGGAATTTTCTCATTTCCTCCGTATACGGAACTGGACGAGGCATAGACAAGATGTTCTACGGGAAAATAACGGCATCCTTCCAGAATATGAAAAAATCCCATCATATTGGACTGCATATACGCGTCGGGATTGTCGATGCTGTTTCTGACACCTGCCTGCGCGCCCAGATTTACGACAATCTGGGGATGGTATTCCTGGAAAAGTCTGAATACATCACCTTTATCGGACAGATCTCCCTTGATAAAAGTATAATGTTCATATTGTTTTAAGATCGCCAGTCTGTCTTCTTTTAAAGACACATCATAATAGTCGTTGAGGTTATCAAAGCCGATGACTTCCGCTCCTTTTTCAAGCAGACTCTTTGACAGGTGAAACCCGATAAATCCTGCTCCTCCCGTAATCAGATATGTCTTCCCGGTATCCAATTGCTTCATAAATCTCTCCTTTACTGAATATACTTTGTCTGGCAGACGTATCATACTGCCTCTTTAGATCGGCGGCTGTTCTATCCTGCCGTTTTTCGTTTCAGCCGGCAAATCTTCCTTTTCCGCGCAAAGTCCTGCCGACTTTTCAACAATATATTTGGGCCGCTGTTTGGTCTCCATATAAATCTTCCCGATATATTCCCCGATAACGCCCAGGCACAGCAGCTGAATGCCGCCCATAAAGCAGATCACGCACATGGTGCTGGTCCATCCTATGACCGTTTTCCCCATAAAGCTTCTGACAACAGCCCAGATAATCGCGGCAAAGCTGATCAGCGAAACAAAGATTCCAAGCGCAATGATCATACGGATCGGCTTGACGGAAAGACTGGTGATCCCGTCGAAGGCAAGCGATACCATTTTCCCGAGCGGATAATGGCTTTTCCCGGCAAGCCTTTCTTTTCTCTCATAGTACACGCTTGTACTCTTAAACCCGACAAGCGGGATCATGCCCCGCAAAAAGAGATTGACCTCTTTAAAGTTGGCCAGTTCTTCCAGCACTCTTTTACTGAGCAGCCGGTAATCGGCATGATTGAAAACAACTTCCGCGCCGAGCCATTTCAGGCAGTGATAAAAACCTTCCGCCGTAATTCTTTTAAAAGCCGTATCGGTCTTCCTTTCCTTCCGTACTCCGTATACGATCTGACAGCCGTCATAATATGCGTCGATCATCGCGTCCATGGCGTTGATATCATCTTGACCGTCACAGTCAATGCTGATTGTAATATCCGCATACCGCTTCGCCTCCATAAGTCCTGCCCAAAGAGCATTCTGGTGCCCTCTGTTCCGGGAAAGTGCAAGTCCTGCAAAACGGAAATTCTTCTCCGTCAGTTCCGTGATGATCTTCCATGTGTTGTCCCGGGAACCATCGTTTACAAACAGGACTTTGCTCGCCTCGCTGATCTTCCCGTTCCCGATCAGGGCACCTATTTTTTCAGAGAACATCCTGCTCGTAACGGGAAGCACTTTTTCCTCATTATAGCATGGCACAATAATATATAAGGTTGGGATCATTTTCGTTCCTTTTTCGCTTTCTGCCGCTATTTACGGCCTGCCGATACTGTAGTATTCGATGCCGGCCGCCTTCATTACCGCCGTATCAAAAATATTTCGTCCGTCATACACAAGCGGAATGCTCATTAATTTCTTAAATTCCTCCGCCGGAACCGCCTTTATTTCTTTCCATTCCGTAAAGATAAAACAGATATGCGCATCACGCAGCGCATCCTGTATCGTATCTGCATAATGGATCGTTCCTTTGATGCATTTCCCTTCTGGATAATGCTTTTTAAAATTGTCGGATGCGATCGGATCATACGCATAAATATCCGCACCGTTCTCTAATAATAACTGCACATTATCAAGAGAAGGCGCTTCCCGCAGATCGTCGGTCCCCGGCTTAAAAGCCAGTCCCAGAACCGCCGCCCGCAGATTCTGGAATGTGATCATCCGATTGCTCGCTTTTTGGAACAGTCTCGTTTTCTGCTGCGCATTGACGTCTACTGCTGCCTCTACGGTCCGCAGCGTATAGCCGTGCTGATGTGCAATATACTTTAAGGCTTTCGTATCTTTCGGAAAACAGCTTCCGCCATAACCGATACCGGCGTTTAAAAAGCGTGCGCCGATCCTTTCGTCATAACTCATGCCTTTAGCCACCGCATCGATATCGGCGCCTACCAGTTCGCACAAATTGGCGATATCATTCATATAAGAAATTTTCAAAGCCAGAAAATCATTGCAGGCATATTTGATCATTTCCGCCGAACGCCTGTCTACCGATACGATCGGAAGGCCGAACGGTTCATAGATTTTTTTCATCATTTCTTCCGCGTGAGCGCTCTCCGTACCGATAATGATCCGCGCCGCATACAGCGTATCATGTACCGCCGATCCCTGCGCCAGAAACTCCGGGTTAGAGGCCACTTCCACTTTTACGTCCCTTATCAAAAAGTCCCTGATAAACTGCTCCACTTTATCGTTTGTGCCGACCGGAACCGTAGACTTCACCACGACCAGACAGTCTTTTTCAATCGATTCCGCGATCTGTCTGGAAACGGTTGCGATATAACTTAAATTGGCGGAACCATCCGGCTGCTCCGGCGTTCCCACACCGATAAAAACGGCGTCCGCATCTTTATAGGCATTCCGGTAATCCGTCGTATAATGCAGCCTCCCTGCCGCATTATTCTTGCGCATCAGCTCCTCTAACCCTTCTTCGTAGATCGGCGTAATGCCCTCTTCCATCATTTTTACCTTTTTCTCATCCACATCCACACAGGTCACGTCGTGTCCCTTTTCCGCAAAGCAGACGCCTGCCACCAGTCCAACATATCCTGTTCCTGCAACCGCTAATTTCATACTGTATCCTTCCCTTATCCTGTTTCTTGTAATTTATTCTATTTTTCCTATTTTTTATTTTTCCGCATTCGATTTCCCGCTCAGCTTATGCCGTTTTCATCCGGGGATTTTCGCTTTATATAATCCACAAACTGCTGCGCGCAATATACGTTAGAGAGCCTGTCCCGATAACAGACACAGTTCTGCACATAAAATGCATTATTTTCACAGATCTCCCGCAGCGTTTCCTCATTCCAGTCATCCGATACGATACCAAGTTTTTCCCGCCTTACATATGCAGCATTGTACGGCACCGATGTTGTAACTACGGGCGTTCCTGCCGCGATGCTTTCCGCGATCGAAACCATATTGTTGTCCTTGGCCGTCGCAATCAAAAGCGCCCTGGACTGCGCCACAATGGGCAAAAGCCTGTCGTGGCCTAACTGCCCGCAGAACAGAACCGACTCTTCCAAATGATGCTGTTTCACAAGCGTTCTCAACTGCTCTTCCAGTTCGCCCTGTCCGATCAGATATAACCGAAAAGACGGGTGCCCGTTTTCCAGAAACGCTTTAAAGCGGAGAATGATCCGGTCGATCCGCTTCCGCTCAATAAACTGTGATACTACTGCAAACTGCTCCTTTTTTTCTTTCCATAACTGCTGCGGACACTTCTCCAGATCCACACCGTGTTCGATACACATATCCGAAACAACCGGCATAAACTGTCTGATAAAATCCGCCGCCGCTTCCGATCTGGGAATGACCGCCGCCTTTCGCATGAGCAGTCCGCCGATCAGACGGTACCAGATCCTGGATGGAATCCGGTGCAGTATATTATTGTGTTTGGCCAGTTCATGCCATATCAGCGTTTTCTCCGGATAAAGCCTGGCCGCCGTATAAGACCACGTACCGAATACCTCGCTTGAGATGATCAGGTCAAACTCTTTATGCGCCCGCAAAAAACCTCTTAGTTTCGGCATGTAGGGAAGTGCACGCGGCAGAAACACTTTCCGGCAGGCCGTCTGCATCCAGACTACCGGGAAATCATAAGTTTCCTCATCCGACGGCCTGTAATCTTCCGCCGCTATCAGCGTTACGGAATGTCCCAGATGAAGGAAACCGAGACACAGCGTATAGATCATCGTATCCTTGATCGAGTGCACCTTAGGAATCTGATTCGTTTCGGAAGTATATAAAATTGGATTGATCACTGCTATCTGGCTCATATCTTCTCCCGAAAATCCGTTTTACTTTAATGGATAAGCAATGCCTGCTGCCTCCAGAAACTGTCCGGCGATGCTCTCTACGGAATAGTGTTCTCTGACTTTGACGGCATTGCGGGACATCCTATCCGCCAATGCCTCATCGGACGCGATACGGCACATAGCCTCCGTAAGCGCCTCCCTGTCGTCCACCGGAACCAGAAAACCGTTCACGCCGTTTTCAATATACATTCTTGCGCCGCCGATCGGACAATCTGTGCATATCGTCGGAATTCCCATGGCAAGCGCCTCTAACATCGAATTCGAGATGCCTTCATAATTAGAAGAAAGCACAAACATTCCCGCGTCCTGTACTTCTTTTGTCACATTCCCGCAGAAACCGTGCCATACCACTTTATCGCTTATTTTCAAATTTTCTGCCCTTTGCTTCAATTCCCCTTCCAGATCTCCCTGTCCGTAGAAATGCAGTTCGTAATCCGGATACTGCCCGGAAAAAGCTGCAAAGGAATCTATCAGCATAGCATGATTCTTCACCTTATGCAGTCTTCCGACCGATACGACCCGGTGACTGCGCCTTCCTTCATAACGTGCAGGAATAGCCGCATCAATCGGATTGGGGATCACAACGGCCTTTTTCGCTATATCCTCCGGGAAATAGGATATACCGTCCGCTGTCTGAAACGTAACCGTATTCAAACGCCGGTATGCCCAATTTCTCAGTCTGACCCTGTCCCAGTTCTCCGGACTGCTGCGTTCCGCCACGAGCATATAACGTTTCATCCCAAACGTTGCTATGACCGAAAAAAAGGCGCCCATGATACAGAACGAAAAAATATAGGCATCCGGATTCTTTTTATAATATCTGCGCATTCTGATCAAACGTTTTAACATAACAAAAGGATTGCCATTGGACTGTCCGGCAACCGAAAAATCTTCTACTTTATCATTTAACTGATAGGCATGTTCATACCCGGCAAACTGCATGATCGCAACTTCAAATCCCATTTTGACATACGCGTCGGAAAGCAGGGATATCACCCGCTCCGTACCGCCTCCTGTCATATTGGGGATCACAAATATAATCTTCATTTTAATAACCTGCCAAAAAGGTAATAAATAAGGTAAAACTCCTAATTCCTATTAGAAATTTTACCTTATTTTATACTTTTATGCAATGGTTGATTGTTTGGTGCCGTGCGACTTGGTCTGTACCGGTATGATGATCTTGACCCAGTATCTGCCATCCCGGTCTCCGTACTCCATAATACCGCCGTATTTTTCTATGATCTGCTGAATGCTTTTTCTTCCGATTCCGTGTTTATCCCCGATCGATTCCTTTTCTTTTGTCACAGCCGTCTCATCTTTCCGGTTTTTATCATAACTGTTTTCCGTCTGAATGATGATATGACGGCCTTCCCTTGCCATGGTCATACTGCAGAAGATCCCTTCCCGATGATCGGCATATTCCTCCGCTTTTATGGCATTATCCAGAAGATTTCCCATAAGGGCGATCAGATCTTTGTCGTTTATCCCCTGTAAGCAGAGCGGTTCTCTGATATCAAGTTCCAATTCGACGCCGACACTCTCAGCATAACCGGACCGTTCCAGCAGCAACGCGTTTAGTACCGTATGGCTGCATATCGTTCTGTATCTGATATTACCGAGCGTAGTCCCCATATTTTCAATAATGCTTCCGATCTTGTCGCATTCTCCCTCTTTTGACAATGCAAATATCGCCCGCATCATATGTTTTACATCATGCAGAAAAATATCGTACTGTTGATGCGCCGCTTCCATTTCCCGATAATAGTCGTCTTTCATTCCCATACCATTACCCGCACCTTTCTTTCGACATACGGCCAAGTTCTCCTGTCCCCTGCCGTTTTGTCTATATTTTCACGCACATTTTCCCGATGTGTTTTCTGTATGCCTGAATTGTTGTTTTTTAGCATCAAACAAAATAAGCCGCATATAATTTACCCGATCTTTGTCATTTTTCGACAAATTAATGTATTTTATATCATTTCAGGCACAAAAAGAGAGGGTTCAATGCTTCAAAATCGGACGCCGTTTTATCAAAATTATTACTTATAGTTATTATAGCATACTACTAGTTACAATAGAATGTTGTAAAACAAAAATCTGTACTATCGTTTTTACCGTACGCCGGCCGCTTTTTTTCACTTGAAATAGTTATTAAAAAAACCGGATACAAGCAAAATGGAAATTTTAGCGCTTTTTCAGGCAAATTTGACGTTCAATCATCATTTTTACTATTTAAAGCATATGCTCTGCCCTTCCCGTATTTTTTCTTTAAAATAATAGGCAGGAAAACATCAGAAAGGGCGGACGGACATCATGGAATACATTATGAATAAAGTGCAGGCAGAATACGGATTCTCGGATTACCAGATCAAACTGATCCGATTTTCACTGACCGGTCTTTTTTATGATGTGAGTAAGACATTGATCTTTTTCCTGTATTTCCATGCAGCAGGCAGGCTGCCTGAATTCTTATTTGCGGTCGTACCGCTGATCCTACTGCGTACGCGCACCGGCGGCATTCATTTCCGTAAATACTGGTCGTGCTTCCTGTTTTCCTTTGCATATCTCTATCTGTGCATCAATGTACTGCCGGTTATCCTGACAATACACCCGTTAGTGATCTATCCGGTTTTGCTCTTATGTGCAGTGACGGACTTCCTGATCGGTCCTGCTTCGCTGAAAGAAAAACCTTCGGTACAGGATGCGTATTACAAAGATCTGCAAAAAACAACAACCAAAAAAGCCAGAATACAGTCTTTTCAGGTTGTTTTCCTCGTAGCTGTCCTGATTTTTATCTTTCCGGAACAGCCGTGTCTTATCGTAAGTTTTTGGACCGTTGTCTTACATACGATTCAATTATCTGTTATTAAATTAATGAAGGAGGTGAAATGTCGTGAAAAGGTGGCTTAAGAAGAATATCTATGTGCTCTGCAGCGCTTGTCTTGGGTATACGATCATGTATTATATCAGTGGGTTTAGTTATTTTCTGTTCGGAGAACCGGAATTTCCTGTTGAAGACTGAATCGGACAGGGGAGACTTTTCTCCCCTTATACTCCGGTATCCAATTGGTTTTGCAATTTCAAACTATCTTATTTCTATTATATTCGGCCTTTAATTTTTCAAGTTTTAACTTAATAAATCACATGTCTCCATAGAATACGTCATTATATTAAATTAATGATAGATATTGTTATACTCTGGTAAAAATTGAAAATAGTCGTGTTGTATATTTTCATTGTATCTAATACATAATTATGCTATAATTATGTTTATGAAGGGAGTGAAATCATATGCCTCTTATAATGCCTATTAAAGATTTACGCAATACAACAGAAATTTCCAACATCGCCCACAAAGAGCAGGAACCTATTTTTATTACCAAAAACGGTTATAGCGACTTAGTCGTAATGAGCAGCGAATTATATGATAAATTTGCAAGAATCAACCGCATCGATCAGGCCATTTATGAATCCGAACAGGAAATATTAAACGGAGCCGAAGCGTCAGATGCAAATACGGTTTTTGCAGAACTGGAGAAAAAACATTTTGGATAAATACAAAGTGAAGATCAACCCAAAAGCAATATGTGATTTAGACAGTATTTACGAGTACATCGCAAATGAGAAAGCATCCTTCGAAAACGCAAAAGGACAAATCGACAGAATTAAAACGTCTATCCTTCATTTAGATACCTTTCCCCAATCACATCAGGAACGCAGCGAAGGAAGATATGCCGGAAAAAATTACCGCCAATTACTAATCGACAACTATATCGTTATCTTTCGAATTGATGAGACAAACAAAATAGTATACGTCGTAACCGTACAATACCAGGGACGAAATATATAATTCAAGGTGAAAAGTATTTTACCGTTTCCGCCCCTTTTTCGGCAATTCTATTGTAAATGTCAAATAATTGCTGTCATCATAAAATTCATTACTGACAATAATACTGCCTTTTCTCCCGGATACCATACGTTTTAATTTCGCCAGACCGATTCCCCGGTCTTTTCCTTTACTGCTGTATCCGGTTTCAAAAAACTGCGCTGTCATATCTTCCGCGTAATAATCACTTGTATTGGCTGTGGTCAGCACAAGACCTTCTTCCGTTTCCTCTATCGCAAAACGGATTTTCTTTTCCTGCACTTTCTCAGTTGTCTGCAAAGGAAATTTCTCCAACGCATCCATTGCATTATCCAGCAAAATACCTGCCATTTCTATCAGTTCATATTCCGGAAGCACCAAAGACTCTTTAGGCATGTTAATACAATAGTCTATCGTAATGTCCCTGCTGTCTGCTTCCTGGAGCTTACTGTACAAGAATCCGGCGATCAGCGGATTTTTTACGGATAAAACCAGTCGGTTCTTCTCATTCTCTTCTATGATATAATCACAGTATTCTTCCTGCTTTGCCACCAATTCTGCATAATTATCGGTTGTGTAAATCATACTCCTGATTGCACCGATATGACTCTTCATATCATGCTGACGCTGTCTGACAAGCAGTATCAGCCGGTCATAGGCGTCAAAGTACAGTCGGTTCATTTCCAGCTGCGCTTTCTTTTTTTCTGCATCTAATCGGCTTTTCTGCCATTCGTATATAACAAATAAAAAGATAAGAATAAAGTATACCATTTGTATATAGGCTTCTTTTAATATTGTGCCATCTTTCTTCATCTGGTAGAAATTCAATCCAAAGCCGCAAAGAATTAACACGGCAGCACCTATAAGCAATTTATCCCGCTTAATAATATAATCAGACACTATTTTAAATCTTGCTTTACGTCCGCAAAAAATGATAAAAACAGCACATCCTATATTAATCAACAATTCGTTTATAAGCGCCTGCCCATACTGTTTAAAGAAGAAAACATATAAAGGCAAAAAAACTATCAGCTGAAAAATTGTTATGATAATACCAGCCAATACACAATTAACCAAAGTTAATTTAATACTCTCCCCATAGCAGACTAAGCCATATAAAAATATGCCGACATAGACCAACGAAGAAAAATATTCCGGAAATCCATAATCATCAATTCCCACTGCTAAAAACATGCCTAATATCACAATTATCACAGCATATATACTAATCTTAAATTTTCTGCCAAACAACTCTGCCAGGCAATACAAATACGTAAATAATTCTACAAGAATCTTTAAATGACCAATCATACCAAGCACCCTCAAATCACCCCAGTTTTTCGCAATCCTCTCTTCTTACGAACGACTTGAGGCAACCATTTCACAATGTCTTATTTTATCTTTCGTATACATCGTATCAACCGCTGCAGCTTCCCGGCGAAACTCTATTTTTCCTGCCTTTTCCATGGCTGCAGCGTGAAACGAGCAATTTTTCACTTTTTTTCCGTTTGAATAACCCAAAGATTGATATCCATATAGTATACCATGATACGGATACCAGGACTATGGGACTTCACGCCCATCCTGCACCGGACATTCCTATCAGGACGGAAGAGCGCCTTCCTATGCACTCCCCCTACTCCTGCACAACATCTCTCAAAAACCGCTTCTTATACGATTGCCCGATCTCAATCTGCTCTTTGATTCCTCTTAGCTTTATATAACGGTTCACGGTATCTATTTTATCAATATAATCCATATTGATGATGCTGTATCTGCTGCACTGCCTGAAGCGGTCCGAATCAAGCTCTTCCAGGATCACCTTATTGGGTTTATACGGCAGCTGCAGATTCCCGTTCGTACAGCAGACCGTCAGTCCGCTTCTGCTATTTTCAATATAAATGATATCTTCGATATGCTTTTTGTACAGAACACCGTCTTTACGGAAGAAAATGCTCCGCGTCTCTTCGGCAGCCTTGGGGAAATCCAGCGCCTCCAGGATCACGGAAGAGACTTTCTTTACATTATACGGTTTTTCCACATAATAATAGCAGTGCAGTTCACTGTATGCATGAAGCGCAGGGTCTTCTAACGCCGTGATGAAGATGATCGGCGTATACTTATATTTCGAGCATGTGCGGATATGTTCCGCAAATTTCATGCCCGATACGTCGCTGGGATTGGCCGGATTCAGAATAATATCCAGCATAAAAAGATCGAAGCTGTATTTCATGAGCAGAGAACCTGCTTCCGCAAGCCTGGATGCCTTTTTTATCACAATATCATCTCCGAGATCCCGTATTATTTTAACTAACATTTCCATATTTCTTTTGTTATCTTCTAAAATAAGAATTGTTTTCATTTGTATGTCTCTCTTTTATCACTTCTATACATCTTTTTAGTCAAATATCCGGGCACCATTCCGGCCCGGATATTATTCTTCATTCGTTTAACGGCAGATCGTCCTTGCAGTTTCGTTTAAACTATGTACTTGATGCATGCTTCCTTAAATGCCTTTTCTCTTGCCCTGCTGATACTGATCTTCACACCATTTATCAGCTCTAACTCATGATATCCCCACCATTTCAGGTAATGGCAGTTGACGAGATAGCTATTGTGCGCAAATTCGAATCCGTAACTGAATAACTGCGGGTACAGACTTTTGATCTTCTCTTTCGCCTTCACGGTACAAAGTTCTTCTTCGTTATTATAATAGTGTACATGGCATCCGTTTTTGGCAATCTCCATATAAACAATATCTTCTATATTAACCAGCAGTTGTATTTTACCAACGGACAGCCGCACCTGGTGTTTGCTTCTTCGTCTGTACATTTCTTCTACGGTATCTAACAGATCCGTCCGCAAACGGTTTGCGTGGTCTTTGCGCATATACCGGTAAGGCTGATATTTAAAATCATCCGGTATCGGAGATGCTTTACCGGTACAGAATACGAACAGTCCGTCCTTATTTCTGCGTCTGTATTTCTCTGCGATCGCTCTGCCGTTTTCACCGGGAAACATAATGTCCAGTATCAGCAGATCATATCTGCTGACATTGGCATTCAACAGTTCCTCTCCTGAAGAAAAAACTGATATTTTGAACTCGCCGGGTTCTAATTCTCCTTCCATCAAAATATCCACAATCTCCTCGACGCTTTCTTTTTCATCATCACATATTGCAATCCAATATAGCTCGTCGCCTTTGTAGTTCATAATTCTCATCCCCTTACTGTACAGCGTGCGCATAGCAGCACTATTTTGCCGGTTATCTGTTACTGTTACTGTTTCTATCTCATTTTACAATATTTGCCATTGTAATCCCGCATTTACAACATAGTATTGTAGTTATTTTGATTTTATTACGTTTTACAGTATTTCATCAAACAACATTTTGTTGTGTGGTAATATCTGTAACAACATAGAGTTTAAAAGTGAAAAAACAAGGTTGCAGACGGACTATGAAAACATTAAATACAATTTTAAGAGAGCTGCGGGAGGATCATGATATCAAGCAGGAAACGATTGCAAAATACCTTGGCATATCCCAGCAGACTTACTCCAATTATGAAAACGGACACAGAGAGATTCCGATCACGGCAGTAAAGAAACTCGCGAAATTTTACAAAGTCAGCACCGACTATCTGCTGCGTTCGGATACCAGCTATCTCGGAAGCGTAGATTTGAACGCCACATACATAGATGATATCTCAATGCACGATATCGTTTTTGATATGCAGACTTTGGATGATGCAAGCCGTAAGGACCTGGTAAAATATATCCGTTTTCTGCATCACGAAGCGGAATAATGCATATAAATAAATTGTATTTAAGACCCGTCAACACTAATATGTTGTAAAATCTTGTTTTCATAAAATTGTGTGTTATTGTAATTTTACAACAAATCGAGGTGCAATATGAAACAAACACATGAACTTTTGCGGGAATTAAGAGACAGCCATAATTATCGTCAGGAATATATTGCCAAATATCTGGGAACCACACAGCAAACCTATTCCAACTATGAACTTGGACTCCGTGAGATTCCTCTGCATCATATTGTAAAACTGTCACATCTTTATCAGGTCAGTACCGATTATCTGCTCAGCATCGATTCACCTTATACAGGAACCACCAACTTGTCGCAGGAATATCTCGACGGCATGACCTTACATGATATTGTCTTCGATATTCAGAAACTGGACGAGGATAAGAGAAAAAGCCTTGCTCAGTTCGTACGGTTTCTAAACAGCCAGGAATAGTATCCCGGCAAAGCAATTCAGCAATTTCCTGCAAAGACATTCTGCAGATACTTTCCGGCCGTATCCACCAGATGATGGATCTGCGCTATCTGTGTCGCTTCTTTATCCATCATACGATAACGGGGGAAAAATCTGGTAATATGGAGCGGAATCTCTGCTCCGACAGACGCGATCCACTCCGCCTCTTCTTCCATCTCCGCCTCCGAATCATTTTCCCCGGGTACGATCAGCGTTGTAAGTTCCACATGACAGGCTGCCGCCGACCGGATGATAAATTCTTTCACCGTTTCCAGATCCCCGCCGAGTTCCCGGTAATATGACTCCCGAAAACCTTTCAGATCAATGTTCATGGCATCCATATAGGGCAGTATTTCATCCAATATCTCAGGCGAAGCCGTTCCGTTGGACACAAGTACATTTTTCATGCCCGCCTGCCGCACCAGTCTGGCACAATCACGTACATACTCCCAACCGACAAGAGGCTCGTTATAAGTATACGCCACACCGATATTCCCTGCCGGCTTACAGGCAAGCGCTTTGTCCGACATCTCCTGCGGAGAAATGTATACGGCTGCAGCCTCTTCCTTATTTGTCATGGAAATCTCATGATTCTGACAGAAGGCACACCGTAAATTGCATCCGTAACTTCCGACGGATAAAATGAGACTGCCGGGATAAAACATGGAAAGCGGCTTCTTTTCGATCGGATCCAGGCCCAAAGACGTTACCTGTCCGTAATTTTCACAGACGATCTGTCCGTCCACATTTTTTCTTGCCCTGCACACGCCCCTCTGCCCCGGCTGCAGATGACAATGATGGATACATACCTGACAAACTGCTTCCATATTGTCTGTCTCCTTTTCCGCACTCTTAATAATGCCTTATGACTTCAAAACGCTCCAATCTGACTTCTTCTTCCGGGCGGATCCCTGCCTTGTTCTTCGCTATGGCGATCTGCTCTTCTACTGTATCCACACCATCCAGATTCGGAAGCAGAAGACCTCTCTTACGTCCCTTGGTCACAATGACGCCATACCGCTTCACATCCAGTTTATCCGGCGCGTCTATTTCTTCCGTCTCTCCCAGAATATCTACGCTGATCACCAGCTTGTCAAGTTCATCGGCTTCAATCGGGGCAAAACGGGGATCTTTCACGGCCGCGCTTATGGCGTTATACAGGATCTCCTCCGCAACAGATGCCCTCGTTGCCTGGATCGTCCCGATACAGCCGCGCAGACTGCCGTTTTCTTTGATCGAAACAAAAGCGCCTGCTCTCTGCCGATACATTTCATCCGGCAGATCTTTTGGCAGATCCGGTATTTCACCCGTACTGACATACGTTTCTATTGTGGCTCTGGCAAGCTTTACGAACGCATCTTCCTTTTCTCTGCGCTCCATGATCTGCATTCTTTCCTTTGTTTCGTACTGTGTCCTGAAGTTACGCAGGGCATCGGCGCCGCACACCGTATAGCAGCAGATACCGTATCCTACGCCAAAAGGCCCTTCATAGGAAAGTTTCTGCGCCGTTACCTTCGTTTCGTCCAATGCTCCGGCCATGATCGTAAAAGAACGGTGCCCGCATTCCCCCGCTTTCTCACAGAAGTCTTCGGGAAATTCCAACAGTCTGCCGAAATCCGCATTTCCCATAACTTCCATAATATGCCTGTCATACACGGGTCCTTCTTCTTTATAACCATACGGCCCATCTTCTTTCAGACAGTGCGACAGATCGCCGCTGGCGATTACTACCGTCTTACGCCCAAGCGCATCCGCCGTTTCCCTGATACACTGTCCAAGCGCATAATGCTTCGTAAGCGGCAGGCCGGAAAGGCCGATTCTGACAAGCCGGTAATCCTTCCAGTACTGATCTACAAAATACAGCGGCACCATCGTTCCATGATCCAGTTTCTGATCCCGTTCGCCGTATGTCCCTGCCGGAAGCGCCTTTTTCTGCGCCAGTCCGCACAGTTTCTCCACGAAATCGGTATCATAGGAAACTTTCGTTTTCACCTCTCCGGCACGAAACCGTCCGAAATCACCCCCGGCGCCTTTTCCGGGAGAAATATGAAAGTAATCCGTATACATGATCTGGTGCGGTGAGATCAAAACGATCGTTTCCGGCTCTGCCGCCCCGATCCTGCGCGCGGCTTCATGGTATGCATCTATCGTCCGCCGGATCCCTCCCTCACTGCCTTTTCCGATCTCCGGAATGATGAGCGGCGGATGAGGGAGCATGAATGCTGCTGTAATTGACATGGCTGTTCTCCGTTTTCGATGATCATAGATATATGTTACACAACATATTTTACGGGATTTTCATGGTAATTGCAAGTAGCGGGCGCGGGTAAAAACGGCTTCCTGCATAATGGCCATTCAAAACGACATTTGCTTTTAAGCCGTATTTCTAATTGCTTTTTAATCTCTTCATCTGTATAATAGGAGGCGTAATGAACAATATATGTTTCAACATAGGAGGAGAGAGTATTCATCATGAAAGAGAAAAGTAAACTATCTTTATTACTCGGTGTCTGGAACACCAAAACAATTGTCGGCGTAGCAATCGGCGCCGCCTTATTCGGCGTATTAATGGTATTTGGCGGAATTAAGGTATTTACCAATACTTCCTTTACCACAGCCATGATCGTTGTCGTTGTCGTAGCCGGAATGTTCGGCCCTCTGCCTGTTGCAGTTGCTGCCGGTATCGGAAACGTAATCGCTGACCTGATCGGCGGATGGGGATTCTGGTTCGACTGGTCTATCGGCAACTTTGTACTCGGCTTTTTCGTAGGACTGCTTCCAATCTACGGCGCTAAGATCGAGGACGGTATCTTTACTGCAAAGCATGCCGTTATTTATGCCCTCAGTGTCATCGCAGGCAACGCAGTTGCATTCGGCCTTGTAACCCCGCTGCTTACTTACCTGTTCTATTCTTCGGAATTGACCGTTACCTGGATGCAGGCATTTTCTGCCATTATATCCAACGGCGTCGTTTTATTGGTAATCGGTATACCGTTCTTATTTTTGCTTGCAAAACGAAATGCCAAAAAAACAAATTTAGTTAAAGAAGATTAGATATGATGAAAAAAGCGATTGTTGAATTCAAAGATTTCAGTTTCAAATACAAATCCCAAACCGAAACAACGCTGAAAAATATCAACCTCACTCTTTATCAGGGAGAAAAGGTCTTGATCCTTGGTTCCAGCGGCTGCGGAAAATCGACGCTGGCCAACTGTATCAACGGATTGATTCCTTTCTCCTATGAGGGAGAGATTACCGGTTCTCTCAAAGTGGCGGGAATCGAGACGAAAGATGCAAGCATTTTCGAACTCAGCAGCCATGTAGGAACCGTACAGCAAGATTCGGACGCCCAGTTTGTAGGCCTTTCCGTAGGCGAAGATATCGCCTTCTCCCTGGAAAACCGTGCGGTTGACAGGAATATCATGTTAGAAAAAGTTGATTATGCCGCCAGATTAGTCGGAATGGAAGATTTTCTGGTACAGCCGCCCTTTCACTTATCGGGCGGACAGAAGCAGAAAGTCGCTTTGGCCGGTATCATGCACGACGAAGAAGAAATCCTGCTTTTTGACGAACCTCTTGCGGCGCTGGACCCGGCGATGGGAATGGCCGCAGTTGACCTGATTGATCAGATTTACCGGGAGAAAGAAAAAACCGTCCTGATCATTGAACATCGTCTGGAAGACGTTCTGTACCGTCATGTTGACCGGATCATCCTGATCGACAACGGACAGATACAGATGGATTCCACGCCTGATGAACTGCTTCGTTCCGGTTTATTAAAAGAACACGGTATACGGGAGCCTTTATACATATCTGCTCTGAAGAATGCCGGCATCCGTTTTTCGGATACGGAACATCTTGACAATATCGAGGAACTGGATATTACCAAATATAAACAGGCTGTCATAGACGATATGAAAACCGTGAAGCCTTATCAGGTTCCCAAACGGGATGAACTGCTTCTGCATGTTTCCCATGTCGATTTTTCTTATGGAAAACGTAAGGTTTTAGATGATGTTTCCTTCGATGTTTATCGGGGCGAAAAAATTGCGATCGTAGGGAAAAACGGCGCAGGCAAATCCACTATGGCCAAAATGCTGTGCGGTATCATCAGACCGCAAAAAGGCGAGATCCTTATGAGCGGTACGAATTGTGTGAAGCTTTCCATCAAGGAAATCGGCGCCAGAATCGGTTATGTTATGCAGAATCCGAATCAGATGATCGTCAAGGATATCATCGCCGACGAGGTGCGCCTTGCCCTTACTTTAAATGGTTTTACCCCGGAAGAAGCCGGAAAGCGGGTTGACGATACATTGAAAATGTGCGGTTTATACCCTATGCGCAACTGGCCGGTTTCCGTTCTCAGTTACGGGCAGCGCAAGCGTGTTACCATTGCCTCCATTCTGGCGTTACAGCCGGAGATCATCATTTTGGATGAACCTACCGCCGGACAGGATTATCATCGCTATACCGAGATCATGAGCTTTTTGGAAGAACTGAACAGAAATTATAACATCACGATCCTCTTTATTACGCATGATATGCATCTGGCTATTGAATATACGGATCGCGCCATTGTATTTGCCGACAGTAAATGTATCGCTGACGACTACGTATTTAAGGTTCTCTCCAATAACCAGATTATCGGGCAGGCCAACCTAAAACAGACTTCTCTTGTCACTTTGGCCATGCAGGCCGGCCTTGATCCGGAATCCTTTATTCGTCATTTTATTGAGACAGAAAGGGAGGAACGTGCACATGGACATGAGTAAAAGACTTTTTATCAATGTCATACCGGGCAGCACCTTTCTTGATAAATTATCAGGAACCACAAAAGTCCGTTTGTTTTTTGCATTGATCATCCTTCTTATCGTTACGTGGGACTTCCGAATTTTATTTCCGGTTCTTTTACTGGGCGCCATAGGTCTGGTGTCCATAAAACCGAATTGGAAACTCATAGGCGGACTTTTATCTTTTATTGTTGTCGTCAATCTGTTCAATCTGTTTTTGATCTGGGTGGTTACACCCGACTATGGCAATAATATTGTAGGCGGATCGACCGTTTTGCTTACATTCACCTCAAGGTATATCATAACAGCGGAAACAATGTGGTACTTTATGATCCGTTTTATCAAATTCCTGGCCAGCTTTATCGTATCGCTGACTTTTATACAGGCCATTACGCCAAGCGAAATAGCCGCCGGATTATACTCCATTAAAGTACCTTATAAGATTGCTACCATTGTTTCCATCGCCTTCCGTTACATACCGGATATCTCCAGAGACTTTTCGGATATCAAAATCTCCATGCAGGCACGGGGCATGGAACTGGATTCCAAACGGACAGGACTATTTACCCGGCTGAAACAGTACATTCTGATCCTGATGCCCCTGATCATTATTTCTTTTGAGCGTGTCGGCAATATTGCCAATGCCATGGATCTGCGGGGATATGGAAAAGGAAAAACAAGAACCTATTATGCGGAACACGATGAAACGCCAAATGACCGCCGGATGAAGGTATTTTATATTTTAATCTATCTTTCCATCCTGGCCGTTATCTTCTGTCGGATCGTCTTTCCGCCGGAATTTCAGGTATGGGCGCCATGGATATAAATTTTCAACAGTATTTTCTGGATCATTTAACAGATCTGCAAAACCTAATAAAAATTCCTTCCGTCTATGATGCGGAAACCATCACGGACGAACATCCCTATGGAAAAGGCGTTTCCGACGCCCTTGCCTATATGGCCGGACTGGCCCAAAAAGATGGGTTTGAAGTTCTAAACTATGACGGACATGCCATTGCCATCCGGACTGCGCCGCAGGATGAACGGATCGATATCGTATCACATCTGGATGTCGTGGAACCGGGTATGGGGTGGAGCGTTCCGCCCTTTTGCGGGGAAGTGCAAAACGGAAGGCTTTACGGAAGGGGGAGCCAGGATATGAAGGCTCCCGCCTTTCTTACTTATCTTGCCCTGAAACTGATCCGCGAGAAAGGTCTTTCTCTAAAAAAGGAACTGCGCATCGTTCTGGGCGGTGATGAAGAACGTACCATGAACGATATGTTTTATTATGTCTCCAAAGCAGGCATGCCTTCCTTTGCTTTTACGCCCGACGGATTTTTCCCTATGGCGATCGGTGAAAAAGGTTCTCTGATGTGGCGCCTTTCCGGAAAATATGACGGTATTGTCAGTAAAATGAACTGCGGCGTCCAATGTAATGTAGTCGCTCCCACAGCCAATGCACTCCTGAAGGATAACCGTTATACGGCAAAGTTGAAAGAGCTGGCTGCTGCATCGAATATTCCCTGCACGATATCGGAAAAAGAAAATAAGACTTATCTGGAAGTCACCGGAAAGGCGGCCCATGCTTCCGCGCCGGAGGAAGGCTGCAGTGCGGCTGTGGCGCTGTTTTCTCTGTTAAGGGAATGCAATGATCCCCTGATGGATAATCTTTACCGATGCTTTCAGGACTTTTACGGGCGCTCTGTCGGCATAAAAACGCCAACCGGCGATCCGGCTGCCTATACAATGAATCTGGGCATTTTTCGCATAGAAAACGGAATCTGTTACGGCGAAGTCGACGCCAGATATCCTTTTGGCATGTCTTCTGCGGAATGCACGGCCAAACTGGCCGCCAGGTGCAGTTTAAAACTGTCTTTGGATTATGATTCTCCGCCTACCATGAACGATCCGAAGGATCCTTATGTAAGCACGCTTTTATCTGTTTATCGGGAAAAAACCGGCGATCACAGCGAGCCGATCATTTCCGGCGGCGTTTCCTACAGCAAGGTATTCGGACACTGTGTCGCTTTCGGTCCGGCCGGTCCGGCAGAACCGCTTTTGGCACATCAGGCAGACGAATCCGTTTCCCTTGATTATGCGGGAAAGGTTCTGGAAATTTATTATGAAGCAATGAAACGCATTGCATCCTGCTGAAAAGTATGGCATTTTTATCACGTAAGCTACTCCGACGATTGCGAAAATCCGGGAAGGGCGGGCGGAGAGGAAAAGTTTCTGCTTCGAGGCACGCTTTCGCTCCGTTAAAAATGCAGCGGATGCTAGGTTCGTAAGAAACCTCACCAAGCACCGGCATTTTTAGAGGGCCCTTCAGCAGAAATCTTTTCCTCTCCGCCCGCCCTTCCCGGATTTTCGCAATTGTCTAACATAAAAACCAACACAAAATACTAAGAAATGAGGAAAACTATGAAACCATGTATTGTCTGGCAGACAGACTTCGGACTGAAATGGGGCGCCGTTGCCGCCATGCGGGGCGTCTGCAAACAGGTAGATCCCACTTTGGAATGTGTGGATATTACGCACGAAATTGAGCAGTATAATATTTTGGCCGCCTCCCGGGAGATCATGTATGTAGAACCCTTCTGGCCGAAGGGAACCGTGTTTGTCTCCGTTGTAGACCCCGGCGTAGGGACGGACAGACGTGCCTGCGCGGCCAAATTAAAAGATGGAAATTATATCGTAACGCCTGACAACGGAACGCTGACCCATCTTTTTTACCAGGTAGGAATAGATGAGATCCGTGAAATCGATGAAAGCGTGAACCGCTATCCCGGTACCGAAGACGTTTCCGTGTTCCACGGCAGAGATATTTTTGCTTACACTGCCGCAAGACTGGCGGCAGGCGTAATCGACTTTAACGGCGTCGGCCCGGCCTATCCCATTGAGGAAATCGTCCTCTTCAGACAGGATATGATTAAGGCACAGGTGGACGGGACAACGATAAAAGGGATCGTTTCCAGTGTCAGCGACCCCTTCGGCAGCATTGCCCTGAATATTCTTTCTTCTGACTTCAAGGCTGCAGGCTGCCGGCATGGAGATCATCTCCATGTGACCTTATCCGATCAGGGGACGGTATATTTCGATCAGGATGTTCTTTATGAGAAATCCTTCGGATATGTGGATGTCGGGGAACCGATTCTTTTTGATTCCTCTACCAACTATATTGAGCTTGGCATCAATCAGGGGAACTTCAGAGATACTTTCCGGGTGAAGGCCGGAAGTGATCATACGTTTGTGATCGTAAAATAAATAAAGGGCTGCGCCAAACAGCGTAACCGGAACCGACAGCGGTAAATCCAGTAACAGGTTTACCGCTGTTTTATTTGCGGCAGTTTCCGACAGACGACCTTTTCCGGCGATTCCTTCCATACGCATTGAATGGCCTTTTCAGCCGCATTAGACTGAAAGGCATAGGAACACTCCACAATTCTGTTTTCGGGGGAATTTGAGCCGTCTGGGGACGTTACAGAGGGTAATGCCGGTTTCATTCCGGAGGACGCAGACAGCACATTGGATTTTGGCAAAATTAGTCGCATTTCTGGCAAAAATAACACCCTCTAAAATAGTAAAATATTGTCAGAAATATGATAAAATGAATAATAGATTTGTTGTCTGGATATAAAAATATGTACATTGAAAATATCATATGCTTCCGGTAAGGCTTTTCCACAATTATGATAAACAAAAAATATGATTTTTTAAGAAAAAAAGATTGTATTTTACAACAAAATTGTGTATAGTGATACTAAGTTTTGATTTTTAATAGATTGAGGAGGTGTACGCACTGCGATATAAGAAACCTATTTACGTCACCAGAAAAGACACCTTTTTAGCCAGTGATCAGATCATCCCTTATGGCGGCAGAATTTGTATTTCCTCCGAAACCAAAAGAAATGCGGCTGCGCTGAAGCTTTTAAGCGCATGTCTGCCCAAAGAGAAAAAATGACCCTGGCTGCAAACGGGTCTTAAAAACGAATGCCGCCCCCTCGGGCCATTCTTACTTCACAAAATGAGCATAATTGAAAAACCATTCCGAAAGAATATCAGATCATATCTTTCTTAAAGGTTTTCAATTATGCTCATTTATTTTTTCGACAGTTTATTTTACATACCAGAAAGGAATCTATAGAATGCAAAAGAAAAATGAAAATGCCGAAATACCATACTGTTCCAGATACAGTGTTGACATTATCAAAATGATACGAAACAACAATATCGCTACCGGCAAAGACAGTCTTTCCGGTTATGACACATATTTTATGCTGGACTATTTCGACTTGCTGTTTCACCAGACATTAACCGGTGAGTCCAAACTCTACCGGGAGTTCTGGAACATCAGAGACAGTTATGAAAAAAAGACGCTTAATTATAAAGCCGCCTATAAAACGCTCAGCCTGTATGCAGGACAAAATGCAGGAAATGAAGATATTTTTAAAACACAGGATTGCCATGGGGAAAAATGTATTTCCGACGCCCCTTTTCTGGGAATTATTCAGATCAATATTGTATACAACATATTTACCAAAGAACTGGACGTAGAAGACACGCTTTCCGCCTGCGAAAATAAAATCATGGAACATCTTCTCGACAACGGTCTAAAAGAGCATCCCAAAACGTCCTGCAAAATGTTCCGCAGCAGTACCAGCGGTGATCTGTGTTTCGTGGTCAAAAGCGCTTCCATAGAACATATTTATAAGATTTCCGCTCTGATCAATCACCTGGTGATCCATTATAACGGTGACAGTTTTAAATTAAACACATACACCAACATCGGAATTGAATGCTGCCTGAATGATAAAGGGCAGTTCATGACCCTTCGCGATGATACCATCGATTTGAATAGAAACTGTGAATTTGCGCTGCGCATTACTTCGGATCATGAGTTCGCCAAAGTAATGATCGGCGAAATTCAAAAAGCAAATACACAGGCAATTGTTGTAAAACCCATGGAAGGTTTATTCGGCCGTTACGATTTTCTTCTTCAAATGCCGATGTGCAGCTTCGCGCAGATCTATACCACATTATGCGCAAGCAAAATAACCGGAGGAAAAACGAAATCTGCCGATTCTGCAAATAAAAAAAGCGCACCATGGATTCAGTACCTCATAAGCGGCATTACGGACAACAAAGTGCAGATCATCAACGAGCGTGTCCTTGTTCCCTTATCGGAAACCCTGTTTATGCCCAGGGAATTAAAAGATGTACCCGAGTCCGCTTACCAGAACCTTCAGAATACAGAAGACAAGCTGCGAAGCGCAGTCAAGAAGATCGGCAATACACTCAAAAATAACCTGAACAGATTTCAGGCAATGGAAGGCATTTTTATCGAAGAACGCCGCGTCTTCATCGATATCGGCAGAGAACTGTCCGAACTGATCAGCACTTACGTTCCGCAGGGAATAGAAAACGATTCTCATGTCAACTGGCAGATGCTGATCAGTGATCTCAAAGTTACTTTTATGTGCATCGATAAGTGGGCCGCAGCCTATGAAATGTGCAGTGATGACGCAGAACGGAAAGATATGCGCATCCATTTTCTCGATGATCTGCGTCTGGTAACGGATGCCATTAACCGTTATTACAAATTTCTGCAAAACGTCAATGCACAGACATGGCAGTCTCCATTATATGAAATCCAGACCCAGCTTGACGCTGAAAAAATGATGATCGCCTATCGGGAATTTCTATATGAATATTTCTTTGATTATAAAGAGCACTATAAAGACGACAAAGAACCGCGTCCCATGCTCTACCCGATCCTTTATCCCGATATGGCAATCGATATTGCATGCGCCATGGCCGTGTTTCAAAATATCAGAGGACTGGATTCCCGTCTTCTGATCTGCCGGGTGCCTTCTTTTGAATACTACGGCAGAATGTTTGATATGATCCCCTGGATCCTGCACGAAGCATCCCATTCCGTCAGAACACTGGACCGTCCGGCAAGAAACAATTATTTGATCTACACAGTCATGCATAACGTGTTTGACCAGCTGCTCTACAAATTTTTCAATAAATATTCCAATGATTTCGGCTACCATAAACTCGGTGCCTTGGAAAACGACATTTTAGCCGGCATAGCGGATACGGCCGTCAAAGAATTTGAAGCCTTCTGCCGCACCGGAAAAGACGATCCGGCCGGCCTGGAAATAAACTACCTGGAAACAAAGTTATTGGAATATCTGGAAAAAATATTCGATCAGAATATCGTACAGTCGGATAAAGGAGAAGATGCCGTCAATATCAGATCGATCCAGACGACACTGCTTCATTTTCTCGGCGTTATGGGCCTATTATATGGGGCAGATAATGATGCCGCGGATACGCTTGTCCTGGTCGAACAGTCCGCGGAAAACGCTGACGCTCTATGCAGTTTATTAAAACTGATCCATGATTCCTATTATGAGCAGATAACCGGCTCCGCACCTGCTCCGATGAAATGGCAGTTCATTATAAAGGATATCACCGAGTTTGAAGTCATACTGGAAAATGACCAGAAACTTCTGCGAAAGTTCGGTATCAAAAAAGACATTTTACGGGATTACTGCTTTACCATGCGTGAACTAAACCGGCTGCAGGGCGCATGGTCCAAACGCCGAAAAGACGACGCCAACGACGCCCTGCGAAATAGTTTATGGGAAAAATGCATACCGGATATCCGACGGAAAATCAAAAAAGGATTTGAAGAGAATAAAGGATTTACCGAACTTTACCGGATTTTAAATATGGTATTTAACAGTGAAGAATCTTCCGATCATACCAATACCGCCAAGATTGGACAGATCTTTAATATCCTGCTGCAAGAAGAAGTGCACACGCTTGTCACAAGAGAAGTTACCATCTACAGAGAATCTTATGCCGATCTGTATATGGCGGCCGCCCTTGATTTTAGCGCATTCGGCTACTGCAGACAGATATCCCAGACGACAAGCGACGCTTCGAAAGAAAATCCCATGCAGTGGGCAAGCGCAGTCAATGTCAACAGATTCCGGGCCGTTTCTGCGATCCTGTCGGCAAAAGAGTGCACAGCAATTGAAAGCGGCAGCAACATCAAAGTCCCCATGGACGCCTTATTAAAAAACGGGAAAGCCTACTGTCATGCAACCCTGGAATGTATTACCAAATCAATCTTCCACAAAACAGGCGCTGCGGCTCCCCGAAATAATAAAAAGGAAAAAATTGAAGCTTTTTTCACCGCGCTGCGCCAGAATATTGATACCATTTTCACCTATTTTACGCAGGATGAACTTGTCGAAGAAGCCTTGGAAGACTCCCTGCTGTCAGTCTATCTGGAACCGGACGCCCATATAGATGAGGAACCTTCCTACGTATCGGCTGCCCGCCGCGAAGCAGTTAAAATATTTAAGGAAATTGAAAGAGAACTTCGCGAATACCGTCATGTCGTATACCGCATCAAGTGCTTTATTCAGTTGATCGACCTGACAGGGGAAAACGGGCAGATCATCATTCCCAAGAAAGAATTCGAGCACTTAAAAGCACTGTATGAAGAACATCTTCTCAACTGCCGCATTCTCAAGGATGATGAAGCATGTAAAAACATTGCAGACTATTATAATAATCCGCAGTCTGCCCTTGATAAAACACCCGAGATCATGTTGGAAGATACCATACACTTTATACAGACATACTATTACAGAAACCGCTTCAAG
Source organism: uncultured Lachnospiraceae bacterium (assembly GCA_910579735.1). Taxonomy (GTDB): domain Bacteria; phylum Bacillota; class Clostridia; order Lachnospirales; family Lachnospiraceae; genus UBA3282. Next base: position 2,596 of record CAJTUZ010000005.1, on the reverse strand, counting down.
ATCATGTCATCCGACGAGATAAAAGGAGAATTGGACGAATGAGCATAAAAATTTCCCACAAATTTTACGCAGATTCTCTGGAAGAAGTACTGCACTATGTAAGCAAAATCGGGGACGTCTACAAAAAAGACGATTCCCTGAAGCCTCTATGGTTCCGGGGACATGAATATTCCCATTACAATCTGGAACCCAATATTTTCAGGCAGGCCGCTTATCAGTACAATGCCGGAAAAACATACAGCAATAACCATCTGCGGGAAGATTACCGCTACCAGCACTTTATGTCCAGAAACTTTGACAAGACCGATTACCGCGAGCCTCATTCCGTTTTTGAATGGCAGGAGATCATGCAGCACTTTTTCTCCAAGACCCGCCTTATGGACTGGAGCGAATCCCTTCTTGTTGCACTGGAATTTGCCATGGAGGCTTTCCTGATCCCCTATAAAAATCTGGATATTTCTGAAAAAAGACGGAAACTGCAGCCGACCTTATGGATCCTGCAGCCGAATCAATTAAACGACAAAGTATACGACGCGCTTTTAGAAGGAAAAGACTTTCCTCTGCTCAAGCGCGTCGGACAGGGATTAAATGCCTTTACAAGAGCACGGATCGGCAATGAATTAAAGGCAAATAAAGATATCTACTTTTCTCTCCAGGATAAAAAAGAAGGAAATTACAGCAACATTGTCAGTCTGAGCGCTTTGGAAGAATTGAAACGCTCCTACACGGGACGGGAAACAGAAGCCGTCAAACGCCTGGAATTCAACCCTCTATTTTACCTGTTATTAAGAATATATACTGACGGTGTACCGGTAGAAGTCGGTACCGTGCCGCCTTTGGCAATCATCCATCCCTACCACAGTTATCGAATCCGTTCCCAAAAGGGCGTTTTTACAGTATTTCCATACTATATTCCCGGAAAAAAAGAAGACATGATCTCAAACATGAAGCTCAACTTTAATCCTATTGCCATGGAATATATGCCCAAATGCCAGGACTGCCTGTATGAAATCCAATTGACCAACCCCGGAAAAATCGCTGAGCAGATGCGCAAAATAGGCTGCAGGAGCAGTGATCTGTACCCTGACACACAGCGGGTAGCACAGGATATGGAAAATATGGATTTCTCGGTGTAAGGGACTCTGCCCCCATAAAAATGCAAAAACACCGGATTGCACAGTCCGTTTATTTTGTTCCGAACATCCTGTCCCCAGCGTCGCCTAAACCGGGACAGATATAAGCATGCTCGTTCAGACAGCGGTCTACATGTCCTACATAAATCTGAATATCCGGATGTGCCTTTTGCAGACGTTCCAATCCTTCCGGCGCTGCAATGATGCACATAAATTTGATCTGTTTCCCACCGTGCTGTTTGATAAAATTAACCGCTTCGGAAGCAGATCCGCCGGTAGCCAACATAGGATCCAGCACCACGATCGTTCTCTGATTGATGGGTTCCGGCAGTTTGCAGTAATATTCATGCGGCTCGTGCGTCTCAGGATCTCTGTAAAGTCCGATATGCCCTACTTTAGCGCTGGGAACCAAGGCCAATATTCCGTTTACCATGCCAAGACCTGCCCGCAGTATAGGCACCACGGCAAGCTTTTTCCCTGCAATTTTTGGGGTCATACACTTTTCTATCGGCGTCTGCACTTCCACATCTTCCAGCGGCAGATCTCTGAGCGCCTCATACCCCATCAAAATGGAGATCTCCTCGATGCATTGTCTGAACTCATTGGTACCTGTGTTAATATCCCTGATCTGCGAAATCTTATGCTGAATCAACGGGTGCTTCATAATAAAAATATTTTCCATCATTTGTCCTCTCTGCTGTTTTTATGTTCCTATTTATCCATATTATTCATTTTGGGAAGACAAGTCAACTGCTTTTATAATTCTGATGGTTATTAACATTCGCACACAACATCCATTTCTATGCCCATTCATATCTGCCCTAATATATTACAATATTCTTTTTCCAAAGTTACTCTTGTAACCCCTACACTTTATGTTAATAAAATGCGTCTTCAATATTTTAAAGAATTCCTAATGTTACTTTGGTTTTTTTAACATATCAAATATCTATTGATTGAAAGTAAAAATTTTCCGTATCTTTTACCGCCTTTGCATTGTCCTTTAGAACCAGAAATTATTTTTACCTGCCCACACTCTGTTTTATGAAATATTTCGTATTGAATCTGGTCTACAATGTTTTTCCCATGTTTTGTATAGACGAATCTCAAATCATCAGACACATCGTTTATCTTTCTATACTTCTTTTCCCGAATCTCATAAACTCGTTTGGCAACTTCTGCACATTTCACAATACCATGATTTACTGATTTGTATGCTCGAGTATTATATTATCTACATACTAAGTTAAATTTTGTCAAACTATATTCCATACTATTTATCCCCTAAATAAAAGACACTATCACAATGTTTCTATAACTTGATAGCGTAATTATACATTGTAATTCTTGTTCCGTAAAATACTAAATCCCAATCTGTTATTTGTGTATTTTCCATGAAATCAATAGTATTGATGTTGTATCATTTTAGTTGACACCTAATACACAAGGATATGATGTATAAT
>CAJTUZ010000004.1:47921-188646 GCA_910579735.1 uncultured Lachnospiraceae bacterium | reverse complement strand
TAAGACATCGCCCTTTCACGGCGGTAACACGGGTTCGATTCCCGTCGGAGTCATTAAATGATATTTACGGCGCAGTAGCCAAGCGGTAAGGCAATGGTCTGCAACACCAGTACGCACCGGTTCAAATCCGGTCTGCGCCTCTAAAAACCCTGAAAGTTTCGATTTTCAGGGTTTTTGTTTTGCTTTAACATCAGTTTGGTCAGGTCCCATATTTTTCGGGAACAGAAAAGAGATATGCACAGGTGATTACTGTGCCACGTATTTGACAGAGCATGATACATATAGCGAGCGATCTGTGATGATGTCGTGAATCTGTATTATATGAAGAGTGTGAGTTCTTATCCTTTTATATGCCGGCAGACGGTGATTATCCGAAATTTACCGGAAACCGGACAGCAGAAAATATGTTATGATATAGATATAACCGCTGCATAGGCAGACTGCTGTCTGTAACCGGTAAATCAGGATGAAAAGAGAAAACATATGAGGAAAAAGAAAGTTATTAAAATAACATGCGTAATAATAATAACGCTTTTGATATTGTATTTTATTTTGGTAAATTTTCTTGTGAGCGCGGCGCTGGTACCTTCTTTTATGCAGAAATTAGAAGCATTTGAACGGATAACGCAGGAAAGCTATGCGGCTCAGGTGCAAACGTCGGATATTAAGGTGAACCGTCAGATCGCGCTGAATGAGACGCGTGCATGGGCGGCGGAAGCTGTACATGAAAAGATTGCGGTAGAGACACAGGATGGCTATACGCTGATTGCGGAAACGTTTCCCGCGGAGGAAGAGAGTCACGTATGGATACTGGTTCTGCATGGTTATACGGGATGGAAGGAGGAAATGTATCCGTTTGCCTACTGGTATCATGAGCAGGGATACCAGATTCTTGTGCCCGATCTGCGCTGCCAGGGTGAGAGCGAGGGTGATTTCATCGGAATGGGATGGACGGATCATTTCGACTGCGTTCTTTGGGTGAATTATATTTTGTCCCGGGATGCCGATGCACGGATCGTCATTCATGGACAGTCCATGGGAGCGTCCACAGCTCTTATGATGGCAGGCGATGAAAGAACTTCTAATAAAATTACAGCTGTTATATCTGATTGTGCCTATACAGATGCCTATTCTATGTTCGGGGATAAGATTACGGAGTGGTTTTATCTGCCGCCGTTTCCGATTGTTGATACGGCCTGTTTCGTTCTGCGGATGCGGGGCGGCTATAATTTAAAGGATGCTTCCGCAATAGATGCTGTCGTGAAAAGCCGTATTCCGACGCTTTTTATTCATGGGAGCGAGGATGATATGATCTCTGTTCAGATGTCGCAGGATTTATACGACGCCGCAGGAGGGCCAAAGGAGCTGCTGATCGTAGAAGGCGCGGGGCATGCGCAGGCGCAGGATAAGGATCCGGAAGCCTATTATGGAGCAATAGCAGCTTTTCTGGAGGAATATCTGCAGTAAAAAGCGGTTTTCTCACTTTTGTAAAGTATATTTTGTCCATTCTCATCTTACAGAGTAAAAAAATACCCCGCAGTATATCTGCGGGGTATTTATATAGAATGCATTTCAATGCATTTTCTGACCGATTAGTTGATCTTTACATCATCCACAAGGAAAGAATCGCCATCTTCTACGATACATACCATTGTTTTACCGGTGTTGAGTTCAATCTCGTTTCCGTTGTCATCAAAATATCTTGTCGGGCCGTAATCGGATGTTTTCTCCCATGTCACATGGATACCCTTGCCGTTTGTAAAAAACCATCCGTCTCTTGTGGAGTCGATACACTGGAAGGCAAGGTAACCTTTCTGGTCACGCACTTCAAAATAAGTGTTCTGGATCAGGACATTTTTAAATGCCAGTTGTTTGCCGTTGGCTTTATCTATGTGCGGGCCGTCAGCCGTGCCTGATAAATGCTGGTATCTGTCATACAGTCCCGTTTCCGCATTATAGATGAAATAGCAGTTGGTTACCGGATAAGTAGGCGACATATCGATCTTACCTGCTGTGATCGCATCGCTGTATTGGTCTAATGTATTCGGCGCGTTGTCCGGTGCGAACTGATAGTGCTCTTCAGACGCATAACCGTCACGGTACTGCATGCTGTAGCCGAGTTTGCTGATATCGGCTTTGATGCCTTCCGTATCAACATAAGCGTTGTCGGTAGAACTGCCGGTATCGTTGGCACGCCAGAAATTACTGCTGGAGAGTCCGTCAATATCTTCCGTATCGGGGCGGTTGATTACCTCATCAATGTAGAACGGTCCGCCGTAATGAATATAAAAGGCATCCCATTCAAAAGACCAGTATACGTAATAGTCACGGCAGCTTCTGACGTTGCCGAGTCTGTCGAAATCACTCCAGTCCTGGAACAATCCCATGAGACGCGTAATACTTCCTTCAACGTTACATTCATATAGTACATCTGCCCTGGATATACCGTACTGCGCCGCCGTTTTCGTGTTGGGCATCATAACGGTAACGGGCCGCGTATTGTTTACTTCTTCGGTTACCCATTCATTCGTAACACGACTGCGGACCATGCCTTCCTGCGGAGGAAGATCTTCTTGAGTTTCCTCTTCCGGTGCTGCTTCTACGTCTTCTTCTATGGTTTCCGGTTCGTCCTCAACAACCTGTTCAACAATAGGCTCTACGACTTCTTCCCGTTCCTTGCCACAACCAAATAATAAAAGAGTAGAAGATAACGCTACAAGAAGAATCACTTGTAATCTTTTCATCTTTAATCCTCTCTTTCTTTAAAAACACTTCTGATATTATATCATAAGAAAATAGAGTAGTCACTAGAAAAAAATTGAAAATATGTACAAAATATATGAAAAATAGCGCGTAATGTTCGGGGATTTAACCTCTCTTTACAAAAGCACCCATTTGGATGTATGATTGATTATAACTGTATTTTGATGATATGAGAGAAGGAGAAAAGAATACCATGAAGAAAGTGATAGTCACGGGATGTAACGGACAGCTGGGGCGTGCCGTTAATAAGTTATATGCAGGAGACAGTGCGTATGAACTTGTAAATACAGATGTGGGGGAGCTGGATATTACCGATGTTGACGATGTGCTGTCGTTTGTAAGGGAGATAAAGCCGTATGCGATCATTAACTGTGCGGCGCATACCGCGGTGGACGCCTGCGAGACACAGGGGGATAAAGCTTATCAGATCAATGCCATCGGACCCCGCAATTTAAGTATCGCAGCATCGGAAACGGGTGCGAAGCTGATCCATATTTCCACGGATTATGTCTTCGATGGAAAGGCCGTTACGCCGTATACGGAATTTTCCCCGACAGGGCCGCAGGGAATGTACGGCATGACCAAACTTGCGGGAGAGAACTTTGTCAAAGAGTTTGTGGACCGATATTTTATCATCCGAACGGCCTGGCTGTACGGCGACGGCAAAAATTTCGTGAAAACGATGCTTCGTTTATCCGAGACAAACGAGAAAGTACGTGTGGTAAACGATCAGGTAGGTTCCCCTACCAGTGCGGAAGAACTGGCTAAGGCAGTCGCGTATCTGCTGCCGACGGAGAACTACGGACTTTTTCACGGAACTTGTGAAGGAGACTGCAGCTGGGCGGAATTTACGGAAGAGATCTTCCGGCTGGCCGGAAAAAGTACCGCGGTGGAGAAGATCACGACTAAAGAGTTTGGAGCCGCAGCGCCGCGTCCGGCTTATTCCATTCTGGAAAACTATATGTTTAAGCTGACATCGGATTTTATGTTTGCGGACTGGCATGATGCGATCGCAAAATATATGAAAGAACTGTAAAGAGAAGGAAACTGGAAAAGGATTGGATAAATATGACATTTCTAAAAGGAGCTGTGCAAAATCCGGTGCTGGTGGGGGCCGTTATGGGCTGGTTCGTGGCACAGGTGCTCAAAACACTGATACATTTGATGATAACGAGGGAGTTCGTATGGGAGAGGATGATCGGCAGCGGCGGGATGCCAAGTTCGCATTCCGCCACTGTCTGTGCATTGGCGACGGCGACAGGCATTCAATATGGCAGCGCCAGCTTCGCTTTTGCAATAGCAGTGATCATGGCAATCATTGTTATGCATGACGCTATGGGCGTTAGAAGAGAAACCGGTATACAGGCAAGGGTACTGAACGAGATGATGAATCTGTTCCGGGAGATGGGAACGAAAATGTCCGTAGAAGATAAACTCAAAGAATTTGTCGGACATACGCCTTTTCAGGTATGGATGGGCGCATTGCTCGGCGTGATTGTGGGATTTGTTACCTGTCACTTTATGGTGGCGGGATACAGTCTTTTCTAAAAGGAATGGTCTGCGGCATTATCAATACATAACACACGTTACCATTTCTTCCGGTATTCCAGCGGCGTCATGTTTTCCGCTTTCTTGAATACTTTGATGAAATACCCGGCGTCCTGGAATCCACAGTCGAGCGAAATGGTATCTATGGAATCGTCCGAGAAACGCAGCATGGATTTGGCATGGGAGATCCGTTTGCTCGTCAGGTCGTTTCCGATGGTTGCCCCGTATCTTTTTTTATATTCCCTGGCAAGATGAAATTTGCTGATGAAGAATCTGGAAGCCAAGTCTTCCAGATTTATTTTTTCGGCGAAATGTTCTTCAAGATAGTCATGCACCTGCTTGATCTTTTCCGGAATAGAAGAGCTTTCCTGATTTTGCGTCATATTTTCCGTGAAGCACAAAGTAATCAGATCTGTTAGATAACGATTGGTATATAATTCTACCAAAGAAGATTTGGCGGAATGAATTTGGTGGATATGCCGCAAAATATCCGTAAAGGCTAACGTATTCTGCGGATGGAAGAGAAACGGGCAGGAATGCTTCAGGAAATCGGCATAGAAACTGGGCGCTTCCTTGCCGTAAAAATGCACCCACATAAGGCTCCAGGGATCTGCGGCACTGCTTTCATGAGAATATGGCTTCGTACAGTCCAGCCAGACACAGTCGCCGGCAGAAATAGGGAAACGGTCGTTATCATAAGATATATAGCCGCTGCCTTCCAGCACGATAAAAAAAAGATAGGAATTCAGATCCTGGCGTCTGCTGATGTGCGGTTCGATGCTCTGCAGCGTGCCGACTTCCTGTATGTAAAGATAATGTTCTTTGGCATATGAGGATGGCGTTGCGATGATACGGTTGGATGTGGATTTTGCCATATGGAGCTCCTTTCTGTATGCAATAGCAATATTTTACTATTTTGACGCAATATTTTATGTTGATACTTATATTATACAAGAGTATACTCGCATATGGAATAGCAAAATGTTACACTTTAATGAATTGTTTCGTGACGATATGACATGAAAGAGAAAAAGGAGATCTTTTTATGCAAAAAGTAGCGCTTATTACAGGTATCACAGGACAGGATGGTTCCTATCTGGCGGAATTTCTGCTGGAGAAAGGATATGAAGTACATGGACTTGTCCGCAGACACAGTATTACCAATACGGCGAGAATCGACCATATTTTACAGTCTGACTATAATAAAATCAAATTTTTCCTGCATTTTGCAGATACAACGGATTCCAGTAATCTGATGCGCCTGATCGCGGAGATCCGTCCGACGGAAGTATATAATCTGGCGGCGCAGTCTCATGTCGGCGTATCGTTTGAGGTACCGGAATATACCGCAGAAGCGACCGGTGTCAGTACGCTGAAACTGCTTGAGGCAGTACGCGTAAACGGCGGCAACTGCAGATATTATCAGGCATCGACTTCCGAATTGTTCGGCGGTATCCCGGAAACGGCGCCGCAGAGCGAGAAGACGCCGTTTTATCCAAAGAGTCCGTATGGCGCGGCGAAGCTGTATTCTTACTGGATCACGGTTAATTACAGAGAATCTTATAATATGTTTACCTGCAACGGCATTCTATTTAACCATGAGTCGCCGCGGAGAGGTGAGAACTTCGTTACAAGAAAGATCACCCTGGCAATTGCCAATATCGTTGCGGGCAAACAGGAGAAACTGTCTCTTGGCAACATGAACGCGAAACGTGACTGGGGTTTTGCCGGAGACTATGTGCAGGGTATGTGGCTGATGCTGCAGCAGGACAAGCCGGACGATTATGTGCTTGCGACCAATGAGACACATACGGTAAGAGAATTCGTCGAGGCGGCTTTCGAGGAGCTGGGGATTTTGATCCGCTGGGAAGGAAGCGGCGTAAATGAAAAAGGTTACGATGCGGAAACAGGTAAGTTGCTGGTAGATGTTAACCCGGAGTTTTACCGTCCTGCGGAAGTGGAATTTCTATGGGGAAATTGTGAGAAGGCGGAAAAAGAGCTGGGTTGGAAACGAAAGGTGGACTTTAAAGGTCTGGTGTCCATGATGATGGAAGCCGATCTGAAAGAGATCGCAGGACTTAGCTGTCAGGAATATAAGACGAAACAAAAGAAAAAAGATCAGAAGTAGTCAAACGTTAAGTATGGAAATTGCGAAATTATGAGGCGTACGAGCAGAGAAAGTTTTCTGCTCCGGGTGCATTTCCGCTCCGATAGGGGAACTATATGCTGTCTGTAATATTAATATGGATTTATATAATAACAACCGCTTTCTTATTGGGATACGGTATTTTAACAGGACTTACCTGCCTGTGCCCATACCGGATCAAAAGATGGGACGCCTATCTGATGTGCGGACTGGCAGCCGTTACCGTATATGCGCAGTTTTTCAGTATTTTTGCGCCGGTGGGGTTAATGGCTAATCTGATTCTGGCGTTGGTCTGTCTGGTGATTGCCATATTGCTGCGTAAAAAGCTGCGGGCAGACTGGCAGTGTATATCGGAAAGACTGCGGTATGAAAAAAGCGCTGCAGGAAAGCAGCCGGCGGCCGGAGCCGTGTTTGGCATTTTTCTTTTTCTGTTGTATGCGTATGGGACATCGAGAGGAATTCTGCATTACGACACCGGATTATATCATGCACAGAGCATTCGCTGGATAGAAGAGTTCGGTGTGGTGAAAGGACTTGGGAATCTGCATTGCAGACTGGCTTATAACAGTTCCTCGTTTGCGCTGTCGGCGCTTTACAGTATGGCCTTTCTGGGCGGGCAGTCATATCACTGCGCAGCAGGGTTCATGGCGCTTCTTGTTGCGGGCGTCTGCATGGAGCTTGTATCGTTTGTAAAGCGAAGACAGCTTAAAACTTCTGATTTTGCAAGGATTATGGCGATCTACTATCTGTTTATTATTTTTGACGAAATGGTATCGCCGGCTTCCGATTATTTTATGGTATTGACCGCATTTTATCTTGTGATCCGCTGGTTGGATTTATTAGAAGAGAAAGAAGAGACGGTTTTTCCTTATGCCATGCTGTGTGTGCTGGGCGTTTTCCTGCTGACACTTAAGCTTTCTGCCGCGCTGATCATTTTGTTAGCCATAAAACCGGCGTTCGTTCTGATTCGTGAGAAACGTTTCAAGGAAATGGCGATTTATCTGGGACTGGGAATTTTGACCGCGGCGCCGTATCTGATAAGGAACGTTCTGATCTCCGGCTGGCTTGTTTATCCGTTTACCGGCATCGACTTATTTCATGTTGACTGGAAAATTCCGGAAGGGATTGCGGCATATGATGCGAAAGAGATTCAGGTTTGGGGCAGAGGCTATACGGATGTCCTGTTATATGATATGCCGGTAAAAGACTGGTTTCCCGCATGGTTTCAAAGTATCGGAGGACTGGATAAGTGGTTTTTGATTTTGGCTATGGCGGCGGTTCCCGTTTTCGCAGGGCGTTTGGTATTTGGATTACTGCATATAAGAAACAAGTGTTATGAAAAAGGCGGCCTGCCGGAGCGCCATTTGCTGACAGAAGCCGTTATGATCGTCTGTTTCCTCATCTGGCTGTTCAGCTCGCCTCTCATTCGCTACGGGTGCGTATATGTTTATCTGACGGCGGCGGTCGTCTGGGGCGATGTCCTGACGGAATTTCTGGATGCTCATATGGAATGCGCAGGAACCGGCGGATCCGAAAGAATCCGTAAGACGCAGGAAAAGCATTATGCAGGGTATGCGGCAGCAATATGTAAACTGTTAATCGGGTTGTTTCTTATCTATAAGACAGCAGCATTTGGGAGAGAGCTGATTTTTTCCTATAACCATACCGATTATTGGGTTCATCAAAAGGATTATGAGAAGTATGAGACGGAGCATTATAAAATATCGGACGTTATGTTTTTCTGTCCGGTCGAAGGAGATCAGACCGGATATGACAGTTTCCCATCATCTCCTGTCAGAGCGCAGATCGGTCTGCGGGGCGATACGATAAGGGATGGTTTCTACTTCAGGGAATCAGGGAGACCAGATGTGTAAAACAGAGAAAGGAGAACAGTGATTAATTATGGAGAAAACAGATAAGATTTATGTCGCAGGACACAGAGGACTGGTCGGAAGCGCCATTGTCAGAAACTTGAAGGCCAAAGGCTATGAGAATGTGATCGGCAGGACACATAAAGAACTGGATCTGACAAGCCAGGCGGCGGTCAGGGAGTTTTTTGAGAAAGAGAAGCCGGATGCGGTTGTACTCGCGGCGGCTAAAGTAGGCGGTATTAATGCCAATAATACGGCGCCGGCAGAATTTGCCTATGAGAATATGCAGATTCAGTGCAATGTAATCAAATGCTGTCATGATTTTAATGTGAAAAAGCTCCTTTTTTTAGGAAGTACATGTATATATCCGAAGATGGCGCCGCAGCCGATTCCGGAAGACGCACTCTTAACAGGGCCGTTAGAGGCTACGAATGAGGCTTATGCGATCGCCAAGATCGCAGGTCTGGAAATGTGCAAATTCTTCAAACGGCAGTACGGAGATGATTTTATCAGCTGTATGCCGACCAATTTGTACGGACCATATGATAACTACGATCTGCAGGGATCGCATGTCATGCCGGCCATGATCCGTAAATTCCATGAGGCCAAGGTAAGTAATGCGTCTACGGTGGAACTTTGGGGAACGGGTACGCCGCTTCGGGAGTTTTTATATGTGGATGATATGGCGGATGCCTGTGTATTTCTGCTGGAGAATTACAGCGGTGAAAGCCATGTGAATATCGGAACCGGCAAGGAAGTGACCATTAAGGAACTTGCGCAGATGGTGCAAAGAGCAGTTGGCTATCAGGGACAGATCGTTTGGAATAAAGATATGCCGGACGGTACGCCGCGTAAACTGACAGATGTGTCGAAATTGCACGGACTGGGATGGACACACAAAGTAGAACTGGAAGAAGGGATCGGGTTAGCTTACGACTGGTTTAAGGAGAATGTAGAAGCGGCACGCCTCTAATAAATGAAAAAGAGAGAAAAGTTGAAAGAAAAGCTCTTTCAATGATTCATGTAAATGCCTGCTAAAGCAGGCGGATGGGTGTAAATATGAAAACATACGGTGTTATTATGGCGGGAGGCGGCGGAACAAGGTTTTGGCCGCTCAGCAGGCAGGAACTGCCCAAACAGCTCCTTAATCTGACAGGGAAAGATCTGATGGTGAATGAAACCATTGACAGGCTGGAAGGTAATGTGGAAAAAGAGGATATTTTTATCGTAACCAATGTAGCGCAGGCGGAACTGATGTTGGAAGCAACCTCCGGCCGAGTGAGAGAAGATCATATTCTGGCGGAGCCTGCCGCAAGAAACACGGCAGCCTGTGTCGGGTATGCGGCAATGGAGATCCTGACAAAATACGGCGACGGGATTATGTGTGTACTGCCTTCCGACCATTATATTAAGAAGGCGGATGTCTATAAAAGTGTGATAGCGGATGCGGTGAAGATTGCGGAAGAGACCGAAGCGCTTGTCACGATCGGTATCCAGCCTACATTTCCCTCCACGGGTTACGGTTATATCCGCCACGGAGAGGAAAAGACCGGAGCAGGATACTATACGGTCAGACATTTCGTAGAGAAGCCGAATCTTCAGAAGGCCAGAGAATATCTTTTATCGGGAGAATATCTGTGGAACAGCGGTATGTTTATCTGGAAAGCCTCGGTCATTATGAGTTACCTTGAAAAACTTCTGCCGGATGTTTATGAGTGCCTGCAGAAAATAGGCGCCGCTATGGGAACGGAAACGGAACGGGACGTAATTCAAAAAATTTATCCGGAGATCCCGAAGATTTCCATTGATTACGGAATTATGGAACGTGCGGAAAAAGTACTCGTACTGGAAGGCGATTTCGGATGGAGCGACGTCGGAAGCTGGGATGCTTTAGAGGCGCTCTATGATAAGGACGAGTACGGGAATATTACGTATGGAGAACAGGTTCATATCGATACGCATGACTGCATCATCTATGCCAAAAACAAACTTGTAACAACGATAGGGCTGGATAACATTGTCGTCGTGGAAACAGAGGATGCGGTGCTTGTCTGTGACAAAAACCGGGCGCAGGAAGTGAAAAAGATCGTAGAGGCGCTGGAGGACTGCAATAAGCGGCAGTATTTATAGGCTGACGGAAACATAAGAGACATCAAAAGACATTGATCTTATCGATGAAGAGGGTCGATGTCTTTTTTGCTGTTAAAAAGAAAAAACAGTCCAAACGGTCAGAAATCGCTTGTTTGTTTCGTAATATCAGATATAAGAGAAGCAAAAGAGCGGACGGCTGCGTGCGGCAGCCTGCAAAAGGGAGGATGAATATGCATAAGCACCGGATAAATGACGAGAATTTCATTGAAGAAATGAAAAAGAAAAATGAAGAGGCGCTCCGTTATCTGATTGAAAAATACGGAAGCCTTGTCATGGCCGTAATTAGAAAACGTCTTTATCTTATGGAGGAAGAGCAGGAGGAATGTTTTGATGATGTATTCTTGCGTGTATGGGAACATATCGGAGAGTTTGACAGGCAGCAGGGCAGTTTCACGAGCTGGATTGCAGGGATCGCCCGTTACAGAGCAATTGACTATTTGAGGCGGTACCGGAGAGGACTTGAAGAAGTGCCGTTAGATGAGGCAGTGGCCGATGGAAGAGACAGGGTCTTTGAATTAATAGAAAAAGAATTATCAGAAGAGACGGAAGCCATACTGGCATATCTGAAACCGGAAGAGAGGGAGCTGTTCGAAAAACTGTTTGTGGAAGAGATGACGGTAAAAGAAGTATGCGAAATCACAGGGGTTCGGGAAGACGCTGTCTATAAGAGAATTTCCAGGGTGAGAAAACGCATGCGGAAATTATTCCCGGGATGTCACATGAAAGAAGGAGGCGCAAGATGAATAAGAATATTTATACCTTGTTGAACCATGTGGAAACGGATTTGTCTGCTTATGAGATAAAAGAATTGGAGCAGGGTGTGCTTGAGGAAAAGACGGCGCGTATATTGGGCAGACTGCATACGGAAAAGAGGCGTTCTTCCATGAAGAGAATTCTGCAGGCCGCAGCTGTTTTAACCGCGGCCCTGTTGTCGGCCGGCGGTGTGGCATATGCGGCGACGGACGGAGAATTGTTTCAGTATATATATACGTTCATAAGCGGCGGCGGTATCTATGAAACGAAAGAGTATACCGGATTCGGTGAAGAAAGTACGGTTACGGTTGTTATGGGGGGTGCGGAAACCGCGGATGAAAATGGTACTGCGCAGGCAGGCGTTCCCCTTGTGCTACAGGATGGCAGACTGTATTTTACCGGGGATGGCAGCAAAACGGATATTACGGACAATATTTCGGAAGAGGAGCCATATTATATTGATGTGACAGACGAAGCAGGAAATACACACAGGTTCATTATCGGCGGCAGGGCGGAGGCAGGATGCTACGGCTACAACGAGATTTTGATAGACAGCGAAGGCAATGTCCGCGGAGGAGTCGGAAACTTCGGCGCGAAAGTGGAAGAGTCAGCCGAATGGCTGCAGAAGGCGGAAGAGGAAGTTCTGAATCTGTATAAACGGTAAAAAACAGAGAAAATATTGCTGAAACATATAAAAATGCAGATGGGATATCCTTTTCGTGAGCGGCCGCATGCGATACCTTACAGTTTACAAGGCCTGCCGCGCTATGGTATGCTTGTGCCAAATCTATTGTAAAGGGGAATGGTACAATGGGCAGTAATGTGATGGAGAGGACGGAAACAGAGCCGATGATTTCCGGACTGATGTTGGAGCTGGGGATACCGGCACATCTGAAAGGATATCAATATCTGCGGACGGCAATCGGCATGTGCGTGGAAGATATGGAGCTGATCGGAAGTGTGACCAAACTGCTGTATCCGGATCTGGCTAAAAAGTATGCGACGACGGATCAGAAGATCGAACGTGCGATCCGCAACGCGATAGAAGTGTCCTGGGAACGCGGCAACGGCGAATTGTTTCATAGATTATTCGGTTATAATAACAGTATAGGGCACAGCAGACCGACCAACAGCGAATATATTGCGTCGGTGGCTGATTATATCCGCCTCGAACAGGGGTATGTTTAGTAGAATATAAAATGTTTTATATATATGTGAAAATGGGATTGATTTTATATCTGTTGTGTAGTAATGTGGAAGTATCATATTCGAAGGAGAAGCATAATGCATAAATTATTTATCAATCCCAAAAATCAAAAAGGCCACATCAATCCTGAAATTCAGGGACATTTTTCGGAACATCTGGGAAGATGTATTTATGAAGGTATTTATGTCGGAGAAAATTCCGATATTCCCAACACAAACGGTATGAGAAACGACGTTGTAGAGGCGCTTAAAGAAATGAAGATTCCCGTGCTGCGCTGGCCGGGCGGCTGTTTCGCGGACGAATATCACTGGAGAGACGGTATCGGTGCGAAGGAAAGCAGAAAGAAAATGATCAATACCCATTGGGGCGGCGTAGTTGAGGATAACAGCTTCGGTACGCATGAGTTTATGGAACTGTGCAGACAGCTTGGCTGCAAAACCTATATCAACGGAAATGTAGGAAGCGGAACTGTTCAGGAAATGAGCGAGTGGGTAGAGTACATGACCTTTGAAGGTGTTTCTCCTATGGCTGATTTAAGAAAGGCAAACGGACATGAAGAAGCATGGACGGTTGATTATTTCGGAGTCGGAAACGAGAACTGGGGATGCGGCGGCAATATGACGCCGGAATATTACGGCAATCTGTATCGCAGATATCAGACCTATGTCAGAAATTATTCGAAGGATAAATCAATTTATAAAGTCTGCTGCGGCGCCAATTCGGACGATTATGAGTGGACAGACGGCGTGATGAAGACCTGCTTCAGAAAAGCAAATGAAGACCAGCACGGATTTATGGATGGATTGTCTCTTCATTACTATACGCATCCGGAAGGATGGGAAGAAAAAGGCAGTGCGCTTAACTTCGATGAAAAAGCATGGTATAAGACGTTGAAAAAGACCATGTACATAGAAGGCATGATCGAACATCACGCAGCGATCATGGATCAATATGATAAAGCACATAAAGTCGGTATCATTGTAGATGAATGGGGAACATGGTTTAAATGCGAACCGGGTACGAATCCGGGATTCCTCTATCAGCAGAATACGATGCGGGATGCGCTCGTAGCTGGAATTAATCTGAATATCTTCAATAAACATTGTGACAGAGTAAAAATGGCTAACATTGCGCAGATGGTCAATGTACTGCAGGCCGTTATCCTGACAGAAGGCAGGAAGATGATCCTTACGCCGACCTATCATGTATTCAATATGTACAAATATCATCAGGATGCAGAGCTTCTTGACAGCTATATCGAGACGGAAGAGATCGGTGTTGATAAAGAATATATGGTGCCGAACCTAAACGAGTCCGTATCATACGGCAAGGATGGAAAGATTCATATTACACTGGCAAATCTTTCTGTGAAGGATGCTTATGAGATAGAAGGAAATCTGGCGGATACGGCGGTTGATTCCGTATGCGGTACGATTCTGACGGGCGCTATGGATGCACACAATACGTTTGAGAATCCGGATGCGGTGCATGCAGAGGCATTTGAAGGCTGTAAGGTTGTGGATAATAAACTGGTGTTTACTATTCCGGCATGCAGCGTGCTGCACTTGGAAGTCAGTGTGAAATAGGTTAGGGAATAGGCTGGGAACTAAAATAATAGCATAAAAAGTAAGAAAAAGACAAAGGGCCGGGAACGATTAGCGTTTCCGGCTCTTTTGACTGTTAGGATGCGGTTTTGAGAATATAAAAGAAAAGATTGAAAAAGGAAATGCATTTGCTACAATATATTTATGTGTCCTATATGATTTTTTGTTTAGATATGTGCGGGTTACGGAAATTGGAGCGAGCGGGGGAAGGAATGTCATTGCTCCGCCCATATCTCTTCCTTTTTTTCCACATACATGTTATAATTCATACTATGGAAAAGTTTGTTCTATTTTGGAATGGAGGAAGCAATGAGCCTGTTAAGCGTTGTAGTGCCTTGTTATAACGAAGAAGAAAATATAGAAGATTTTTATCATGAACTGTTAAAAAACGAATCTTTTTTCAAAGAAAAAGAAGTTGATCTGGAAATTATCTATGTTGACGATGGATCCAAGGATGCGACCGTTTCGGAAGTGAAGAAACTTATGAACAAAGACGAGCGTGTGCATATGCTTTCCTTTTCCAGGAATTTCGGAAAAGAAGCGGCGATCTATGCAGGACTTCGGAAGGCAAAAGGGGACTATGTTTCGCTTATGGATGTAGACTTGCAGGATCCGCCGGCGCTTTTGCCGGAGATGTTTTCTTATATCGAACAGGGATATGATTCGGTGGCGACAAGAAGAGTGGACAGAAAAGGAGAGCCGCCGGTCCGGTCCTTTTTTGCAAGGTTGTTTTACCGTCTGATGAATAAGATTTCCAAAACGGAGATCGTGGACGGGGCGAGAGATTACCGCCTGATGACGAGGCAGGTCGTGGATGCGATCCTGTCCATGACGGAATATAATCGTTTTACGAAAGGAATCTTCGGCTGGGTAGGTTATCAGACAAAATGGATAGAATTTGAGAATATAGAGCGCAGAAAAGGTGAAACGAAGTGGTCGTTTTGGAAGCTGTTCCTGTATTCTATCGATGGGATCACCGCGTTTTCGACGGTGCCGCTGGCGATCGCTTCCATCATGGGGGTATTATTCTGTTTCGTAGCATTTTTGCTTATTGTGATTACGATCGTGCGGAAGCTGTTGTTTGGCGATCCGACTGCCGGCTGGCCGTCGCTTGTCTGTATTATTTCACTGGTCAGCGGCGTACAGTTGTTTTGCATGGGAATTATAGGGCAATACTTATCTAAGACTTATATGGAAGTGAAAAAGAGACCTATTTATCTGATAAAAGAGGATATCTGATGAACGAGTTAGTCAGCATTATCGTACCGGTCTATCGTGCGGCGCCTTATATTGCCGAGACGATAGCGATGGTAAAAGGGCAGACATACGAAAACTGGGAGCTGATCCTGGTAGACGATGCTTCTCCGGACGACAGCGTTAAGATCATCCGCGGGACAGCGGAAGATATGTCCTTTGTAAAGAAGCATTCCGGACATTGCGGGGAAAAGGAGTATGCAGCGCAGGATCAACGCATCCGCCTGCTTTGCAAGGAAAAGAACGAGGGCGCGGCGAAAGCCAGAAATACGGGACTTAATGCGGCGCGGGGAAGATATATCGCATTTCTGGATGCGGATGATGTCTGGCTTGCCCGGAAACTGGAAAAAGAACTTGCTTTTATGAAAGAAAAAGACGCTGCATTTGTCTTTACGGCTTATGAGTTTGGCGATGAGAAGGCGCAGGGAACGGGAAAGATCGTTGCCGTGCCGCCGCGGCTGACCTATAAAAAAGCATTGTCGCGGACGGTGATCTTTACAACGACAGTAATGTTTGATACGGAGAAAATGCCGAAGGAGCTGATGCGGATGCCGGACGTAGAAAGCGAGGATACCGCGACGTGGTGGAAAATCTTAAGGGCCGGATATACAGCCTATGGATTAAACGAGGTGCTTGCTGTTTACAGACGTCCGCAGACAAGTCTTTCTTCCAATAAATTTACGGCCATGAAACGGATATGGAATCTGTATCGCAGGGAAGAGAAACTTTCGTTTCCTTTCAGCGCCGTTTGTTTTGTACAATGGGCTGTGCGGGCGACGCTGCGGCGTATTTAGTACGACGGCTGATTTACGGATGAGGTGTTAAGGTGAAAAGGATAGAATCGTTAAAAAGGCTTATCATATTGCAGCTTTCCTTTGTCGGACTGATCTTACAGACCGGTGTATATGCGTATTTCTGGATGACGGCATATTATCCGTTTCTGCATCTGCACCGCAGGCTGAACTTTTATTTTAAGGGCCATATGCTGATGTTCGGCGTTTACTTTGTACTGCTTTTTTTCTTCTCCAGTACATACGGCGGATTAAAGGTCGGTTATTTAAAACCCGTAGACGTTTATTTTTCGCAGTTCTTTTCGCTGTTGGCCGTGAATGTGCTTTCTTATTTTCAGATATCGCTCATGGGCAACTGGCTTTTGGACGTTACGCCGATCGTGGAGACGATGCTGATACAGATTATTCTGTCGGCGGTGTGGGTGTATATCTGCAACATGTTTTATCATAAAGTGTTTCCGCCGCGGGAGATCCTGCTGATCCACGGGGAGCGTCCGATCGATGATATCGTCAATAAATTTTATTCGAGAAAGGACAAGTACCGGGTCAACAAGTGCATCAATATAGCGGAGGGCAGTGAAAAGGTCAGACAGGAGATCATGGGCGGCTATGGAGCGGTAGTACTGTGGGATATTCCGATCAATGACAGAAATGATCTGCTGAAATACTGTTACAGTCACTCTATCCGGGTCTATATGATGCCGAAAATATCCGATGTTCTGGTAAAAGGTTCCGACCAGTTACATCTGTTTGACACACCGATCCTGCTGACGAGGGAATATGCCCTGAAAATAGAGCAGCGGGTTGTGAAAAGACTGATCGATATTGTCTGTGCGGTCATGTTACTGGTGATCGCGTTTCCGTTCATGCTTTTGACGGCAATTGTGATCAAAATGTATGATGGCGGTCCGGTGCTGTACAAGCAGATCCGCTGTACGAGGGATTCCAGAGAGTTTTTTATTCTGAAATTCCGCAGCATGCGCGTGGATGCGGAAAAGGATGGCGTGGCAAGACTGGCGGCCAAAAACGATTCGCGGATCACGCCCGTCGGGAAATTTATCCGTGCCGTGCGGATCGACGAACTGCCTCAGCTGTTTAATATATTAAAAGGCGATATGTCTTTTATCGGTCCCCGACCGGAGCGGCCCGAGATCATCGAAGAATATATGGAAACGATGCCGGAATTTGCATTCCGTATGAAGGTAAAAGCGGGACTTGCGGGATACGCGCAGGTTTACGGGAAATATAATACAACGCCTTATGATAAGCTGAAACTGGATCTGACTTATATCGAAAATTATTCGGTATGGCTGGATTTAAAGCTGATGCTTCTGACCCTGAAGATTCTGTTTAAACCGGAAAGTACGGAAGGCGTGGACAGTACGCAGACAACGGCGAATAAGAAATGACAGACTGAGCGTGGAAAGTTTTGCCTTGCGGCGGTACATGCCGCAGGCTGAGAGGAAGGCATAGTTATCAGTATGAAATACGCAAACGAAGGCATGGATTGTAAGAAATATGCGCTCCTTCTGCTGCAGAAGCTTTGGATCCCCGTACTGGCGGCGTTTATCGGGGCAGTGCTTGGCGGAGGGATTTATCTGTTTGTGCATGTCGTGATAAACAGCAATAGGCAGTATCAGGCACAGTCCAAGCTGTATCTGGATTTTGCAGCGGACGAGACGGGAGAGGTCTATCAGGCGTACAACGGTTACACGTGGAATGACCTGATGGCGACGGAGCCGCTCTTAAACCTGACGATGTCATATCTGCCGGAGGGTTATACCGAAGAAGAGGTGATTGCGGCGACGACTGCAGAGATTCTTTCCGATCTGCGGCTGCTTACCATCACGATCAAAACGACGGATGCCGCCAGGACGGCGGAGATATTAGGAGCGACGGATCGGGCATTGGTGGATTTCGGACAGCAGGAGAAGGAATTTATTTCGATTGAAATTTACAGGGAAACAGAACCTCAGGTAGAGGCGGCCGGGCAAAGACTGCTGCAGGCAGTCATGCTGGGGGCGTTTCTCGCATTTGCAGCAGCGCTTCTTGGCATGGCGCTCCTTTATGTGTTAAATGATAACATATATGTGCCCGGTGATTTAAAATATGTGACGAAACTGCCGTTTGCGGGATATTGTTTCAGCGGCCGGGAGAAGACCGGCGGCGACGGTATTGTGAGACCGGATGAAGAGAAACGTGCAGCAGGGGCAGACACAGTGCAGGAAATGGCGCCGAAAAGACCGGAAAGATCAAAACACAAGCAGAGCCTGCGTGAAAAATTGCAACAGGATACAGAACGAAATCTGGCATATTTGGCAAAAGAAACCGGAACGCTTATGCAGCTGGAATTGCAGTCGATGCAGGATGGCGCGCCCAAATCGGAGCTGAAGGAAGAGCAGGACGATGTGCGGAAAGCGGACGGTATACTGCTTGTCGTTCCCTATGGGAAAATGGACAGGGCTACGTTAAATTATAAGATAGAGCAGCTGACATTACAGGGGTGCAGGATTGCGGGCATTTTAATCCGGGATGCCGATATGAGGTTTATGAGATGGTATTACAATCACCTTTAAGAGTACAGGTTTTGGTATCGGCGCTTGCGCAGGATGCCGGACAGCTGGCGGAAAAAATGAATCTGGAGAGCGATGCCGTAATTGTTAATCAGTGCGACAGGTGTGATTACCGGGAATTTTTTCTGCAGGAAAAACCGGGGCAGGAGCTTGTGCAGACCGATAAGATCCGGTGCTTTTCCATGAAGGAGCGGGGCGTTGGTCTAAGCCGGAATACGGCGCTTCTGCATGCAGACGGAGAGATCTGTTTATTTTCCGATGAGGATATTGTTCTGCAGAAGGGATATAAGGATGTTATTCGCAATGCTTATCTGCAGTATCCGGACGCCGACATGATTCTGTTTAATGTGAAAGTATCGCCTGCCAGGAGGACTTACTGGAATGAACGGCCGAAGCGGATTCGCTGGTATAATTACGGAAGATATCCGGCTTACAGCATTTCCGGGAAGCTGGATTCATTCAGGAGGGCGAACGCGCATTTTTCCCTTTTGTTTGGCGGGGGCGCGAAATACAGTAACGGGGAAGACAGCTTATTCTTACGGGACTGTCTGCGGGCCGGTCTGAAAATATATGCGCTGCCGGATTGTATCGGAGAGGAAATAGAGAGAGAGTCTACCTGGTTTCACGGATATACGGAGAAATTTTTTACGGACAGAGGTGTTTTGTATCATTATTTGTACGGATGGCTTTCCGGTGTGTTTGCACTTCGGTTTCTGTTTAAAAATAAAAGCGAAATGTGTACGGAGATTCCGTTTCGTCAGGCCTACAGGATGATGCGGAAGGGAATCGTCTCACAGCGGCGGCTTTAAGAAGGAGTATCGACTTACGCATGATCTTATATCTTACCGTTGCGGCAGGAACAGTGCTTATTGCGTGCATGGTCCACAGCAGGCCGCTTGTACAACCTTATATGGTAACGCGGCAGCAGATGTGCAACAGAGTTTGTCTGCTCATTATTTTCCTGGTTCTTTTTCTGCTTTCTGCACTAAGACAGAATGTGGGAAACGACTATGCCAAATATGTGGAGTTCATGCATCTTGTCAATTGCGATTCTTATGTGCCGACGGAGGCAGGCTTCAATCTGCTTGTAAAGATCCTGTATGGCCTTTCGGGATATGAAAATTATCTGCTTGTCTTTGCGGTCTATGCATTTGCAACGATTTTTTTGTTTCTGCTTGCTATTTATGAGCAGAGCGACGAGTTTCCGTTAACGTTTTTTCTGTTCATGGCTTTGGGGTACTATTTTCAGTCGTTTAGTACCGTACGGTATTATCTGGCTCTGGCAGCCGCGCTGTATGCTATGAAATTCGTGATACGGAAGCAGTGGGGCAGGTTCATTTTACTGGCAGCGCTCGGTTCGCTTTTTCATAAGTCACTGCTTGTTATTCTGCCGTTATACTTTATGGCGTCTCTGACATGGAAGTGGTGGCAGCTTACACTTGCGGGACTTTTTTGTACGACTTTTCTGTTTTTTCAGGAATTCTATTTACAGGTGGTGGTATTTCTGTATTCAACCTATGAAGAGACGGAATACCTGGAGGGCGGAACGAGCTACATTAATATCATGCGCTGTGCGGCGGTGCTTGTGTTTTCTCTGTTTTATTACCGGAAAAAGATTCGGGGAAACCGCAGGATGCAGTTTTACTTTTATCTGAATCTGGGAGCGCTGGCATTATACGTATTCTGCTCTTTCCTGCCTATCATTTCCCGGATCGGATATTATCTGACGATCAGCCATATTTTCTTTTTGCCGGCGCTGCTGCGGGAGACGGAGAATGAGAAGTGGAGAAAACTGTTAAAAGCCGGGATCATCGCGGCGGCGGTCTGCTATTTTGCAGTCTATATGCGCAGGGCGTATGATGATGGGACGAGGATACTGCCTTATCAGAGTTTTCTGTTTCATGATATGGTGGATATTTTATCAGACAGGAATTAGAAAGGGATGATCGTAATGGAGCCGATGTTTTCGATCCTTGTAGTTTGTTTAAATCCGGGCGGCAAAATAAAAGAAACGCTGCGCACGATCGCCGTTCAGAATGATAAAGATTACGAAGTGATCATAAAAGACGGTTTTTCTACGGATGGTTCGCTGGCTTTTCTGGAAGCGGTACATGAGGAGGAAAAAGAGGACGGCATGGGCATAATAGAAAATCTTCCGTTTCGTCTGGTCCGGAAAAAAGATACCGGAATTTACGATGCGATGAACCAGGCCGTACGGGAGGCAAAGGGAAAATATGTTTATTTCCTCAATTGCGGCGATCTGTTTGCCCATCCGGACGTATTGGCGGATTTCCATAAGCTGATCGTGACAAATCCGGCGGAAAGAGGCATTTATTACGGCAATATCTGTACCAGGGAGACGGGGGAAATGGTGCCTTCCAATCCGCAAATGGATGCTTTTGGATGCTACCGGAATGTGCCGTGTCATCAGGCCTGCTTCTATGACAGGGAACTTTTGCTGGCGCACCCGTTTGAAACGAAGTACCGCGTAAGAGCGGATTATGAACATTTTCTCTGGTGTTTTTTTGCAAAAGAAGCGCCGGGAAAGGTATCTTTTATTTATGGAAATATTGTTACCGCATATTATGAAAGCGGCGGTTTTTCGGAAAGGAAGGAGAACCGGAAAGTTTCTGCCGAAGAACACCGAAAGATCGTCGGAAAATATATGTCCCCCGGACAAATATGGAAGTACAGGATGATCATGTGGATGACGCTTGCACCGCTTCGTACGTGGCTTGCAAAGAATCCGCGGACATCCGGTTATTATAATAAGCTGAAGAAAAAAATCTACGAGAAGGGATGAGGTATTGAGGGATGAAGGTGCTTTGGGTATGTAATATTATGCTTCCGGCAATCGCCAGGCAATTAGGGCTGCCTTATAGCAACAGAGAAGGATGGCTGACCGCAACGCTTGACAGATTTCTGCAGGAACAACATCGTAATCGGATCAATTTGGGAATTGCATTTCCGGTAACGCCGGAGACAGGGAATATCAGCAGGAAGATTTCTGTTTCGGAAGAGGAATCCTGTTCTTGTTATGGATTTGTGGAGAATCTGGAGACGCCGGAACAGTATGACGCTTCCATAGAAGTACGGATGAAGGAGATCATCGAGGATTTTAAGCCGGATATGATACACATTTTCGGTACGGAATTTCCGCATACGCTTTCCTGTGTGCGCGCATATGGGAATCCCGAACGCACGCTGATCGGTATTCAGGGGCTGGTTTCGGCCTGTTCGGTGGCCTATATGGCTGATCTGCCGGGAAAGGTACAGCGGAAAGCAACACTTCGTGATTTTATCAAAAAAGACAGCTTAAAGCAGCAGCAGAAGAAGTTCTATAAAAGGGGACTCTATGAAAAAGAAGCAATACGTCTTGCCGGGCATGTAGCCGGGAGAACGGATTTTGACAAAGAGTCCGTGGCGAAAATCAATCCGAAAGCGCATTATCACGTGCTGAATGAGACCATGCGCTCCTGTTTTTACAGGGCAAGATGGAAAATGAGCAATTGCATTCCCTACAGCATTTTCTTAAGTCAGGGAGACTATCCGCTCAAGGGTTTCCATTATCTGTTACAGGCGATGCCTGCGGTACTGGAACGGTATCCGGAAGCGCATGTGTTTGTGGCGGGTAATAATATTATCCGAAGCGATACATGGCAGGATACGTTAAAGATTTCGTCTTACGGGAAATACTTAAAGAAACTGATCAAAGAAAATAATCTGAAAGACAGAGTAACGATGCTTGGTATGCTCGATGCGGATGGCATGAAGGAACAGCTCATGAGGAGTCATGTATTCGTCTGCCCGTCTGCGCTTGAAAATTCGCCGAATTCTCTCGGGGAAGCAATGCTTGTCGGCGTGCCTTGTGTGGCGGCGGATGTGGGCGGCATCCATAATCTCCTGGTGAACGGCGGGGATGGCATCTTATATCCGGCGGGCAACGTGGAAAGCCTTGCGGAAAAGATCATAGAAATATTTGAAAAAGAAGCCATTTCGGAAAAATATTCGGATAATGCCAGAAGACACGCAAGAGAAACGCACGACGCGGATCAGAATTATTATAAGATGATACGGATCTATGAGGAAATCCTGCAATGAAGATAACTTTTGTATCAAATTATATCAACCATCACCAGATCCCCTTCTCCGAGGCGCTTTATCAAAAGCTTGGCGGCGGCTATTGTTTTATACAGACGATGCCTATGGAAAAAGAACGGGTCGCTATGGGGTGGGAAGTTGATACTGAGAAAATTCCTTACGTACGGCGCCTGTATGACGATGAATCTGCGTGCCGCAGAATAATTGCCGAAAGCGATGTCGTGCTGCTTGGATGGACGCAGCGGGAAGATCTTGAGACCGAACGCCTGATGTCGGGAAAGGCGACAATACGGGTCAGTGAGAGACTGTACCGGGAAGGACAGTGGAAAGCGGTTTCCCCCAGGGGGCTTTGTGCAAAATACAAAGAACATATCAGATATCGGAAACAAAATGTCTGCCTGCTCTGTGCCGGAGCTTATACCGCATCAGACTTTCATTTGATCGGTGCGTATCCGGGGAAAATGTTCCGCTGGGGGTATTTTCCGGAGACAAGGAAGTATACGAGGGAAGAATTCGCTGCGTTAAAAAAGGATGGACCGCTGCAGATCGTCTGGGCCGGACGTTTTATGCCGTTAAAACACCCGGAATATACGGTCGGACTTGCAAAATGTTTGTCGCAAAACGGTTATGACTTCCGCTTTCATATGCTTGGGAGCGGGGAACTGGAAGAGGATATCAAAAAGCAGGCCGCCGATGCGGGACTGTCGGAGCAGTTTGTTTTCTACGGCTATCAGACGCCCGGTCAGGTGCGGGATGTGATGGAGAAATGTCACATTCATCTTTTTACCAGTAATTATCTGGAAGGATGGGGTGCGGTTGTCAACGAGGGCATGAACAGCGGCTGTGTGGAAGTTGTGAGCGCGCAGACGGGCGCAGCGCCTTATCTGATCAGGCATGGTGTGAACGGCCTTGTCTATCCGGACGATCGTTATCAGGAGATGGAGAAACTTGTGCTCGATCTGTTCGCGAACTGGGAAGCGCGCAGACAGATGGGATATGCCGCATACGAAACGATCATCAGGGAATGGAATGCGGAACATGCGGCGGAGGAATTACTGCGTTTCGCCGCGTCTCTAATCAAAGGCAAAATCGTTCCGGCAAAGAGCGGACCGCTCAGTCCTGCGCCCGCTATTTCGCCTAAGAAAATGTATCGGGCAATGCTTCGCGGAGAGCTGCCGTAAGGTGGCAATTTGCTGCGAAACGGAAGCTTGTCATCAGACGGAAACCTGGCCTGAAGCGGAAACCTGTCGGGAATTGGAATTGCAGAAAGCGGACAGAAAGGCATCATATGCATAAGGAACAAATTAAGATCAGTGTCATCGTACCGATATACAATACGCGCAATACCCTGTCAAAGTGTGTGGATTCCATTTGCCGCCAGACCTATGAAAATCTGGAGATCATTCTGGTGGACGATGGTTCTACGGATGGCACGCAGGCGCTGTGCGATACGCTTGCGGATACGGACGGGAGGATCCGCGTATATCATAAGACCAACGGCGGCGCCTCTTCGGCCCGTAATTTCGGATTACAAAAAGCGGTCGGAGATTATATCGGATTCGTGGACAGCGACGATTATATTGACGAGGACGTTTACGAAAACATGGCGGAGCTTGTCATGAAAGAAGGCTATCCGGTTGTGCAGATTTCCAGGGACGAAAGGGATGAAGCGGGAAACCGTCTGCCGGACGTCTGCATACCGCCAAAGGAGATACGCTTCTGCGAGGCGGAAACTTTTTTAAAAGAGCTGTTATTACATCAGGGGGACTGTTCTTTTTGTACGAAGATCGTAAAAAAGGAATTGTTTGCAAAACATCGTTTTCCGGAAGGAGAGCTGAACGAAGACTTTAAACTTTTGACACAGATGCTGCAGCAGATTGAAGGGATTGCAATATTACCGAAACAGGGTTACCATGTTGTCTGCCGCTCGGACAGTACGACGAGAAAACGTTCACAGGACAGTTTTTCCAGGGTATTTATGGACATTGTGGACAATGCGGACCGGATGCAGGAATTGGTGGATGCGTCTTATCCGGCCCTGCATCTTCATGCACGCCGGTTCAATTTATATCAGAGGCTGGATTATCTGCTGCACGTCCCGATCTCACAGATGAATGGCGGCAATACCTTTTACCGGAATGTGATACGTTATCTTCGCAGACACATCAGAGATACTATTCGCAATCCCTATCTGACACGTAAAAACAAAGGGTATCTGCTGCTTTTGACAGCAGCGCCCAAAACGGTAAGAAAGATCCACAGACAGAAAATGAGGTTAAGAGAGTAAAGAATGCAGATGGACAGGACAGGCGGAACTATGCAGGAAATCAAATCGGGAATGGACAGCGCAGGCAGGAATAGAATTGAAAAGTACAGAGCCCAAAAAGCAGGAGCAGAAGAAGGCCGGATAGAGGGCGGATGTTCAGGAAAGAGCATAACTGCAAAAAGCAGAATGTGGTTTATGCTCTTTTTGCTTGTCTGGTGCCTGCAGATGCTTACGGCGCTGTATTTCTGCTGTCAGAAAAAGGGTTTTCATGAGGATGAATTCTATACTTACTATTCGACGGCCCGGACGTACGGACTGGCGATCGAAGACGGCGCCTGGATGGAACATGACGACTATTATCGGGAATTTGCCGTACAGGAGGGAGAAGGCTTCCGGTACGGACTGGTGAAACAGGTACAGTCGTGGGACGTACACCCGCCGGTATATTACTGGGTTTTTCATACGATATGTTCACTGTTTCCGGGGCAGTTCTCCAAATGGTTCGGACTTGTGATCAATCTGGCGGCATTTGGTGTCAGTCTGTTTATGTTACGGATACTGGCGCTCAAGGTAAGCGGGCGCAGGGAAGGACTGGCATGGCTTGTCTGTCTCTTTTACGGCTTTACGCCGGCGGTTATGAGCAGCGTGGTTTTTATCCGCATGTATGCGCTCCTTACGGTGTTCGTGTATTTGTGTGCGATCCTGCATATCGAGGCGTTGGAGAAGAAAAAAACGGATACGAAATTACCGTTTTGGAAATTTTTACTGCCCCTGGCGGTCGTTACGTATCTGGGATTTTTAACGCAGTATTATTATTTTATTTTCTTGTTTTTTATGGGTGCGGCTTTCTGTCTGTATCTGTTGTGGAAAGAAAAAAAACTCGGGAATTGTATCCGGTATGCGTGCAGTATGGCGGTATCTTTTTTGCTTGCCTATCTGACTTATCCGGCCTTTCCGGGGCAGATGTTTCGCGGACAGCGCGGCGCACAGGCGACGAACAGCTTTTTTGACCTGTCCAATACGTGGATGCGGCTTTCCTTTTTCTGGAACCTGTTAGACGAATATGTATTCGGGAAAATGCTGCCGGTGCTCCTTTTGGCGGTTTGCTGCCTGTTTTTATTTTACAGGAGGGTCTGCGGCAGGACGGGGGCAGGATCAGAAAGTGAGAAGAGCGGAAGCGGGGATATGCAGAAAAGAGACGGCGCCTTTGTCGGGAAAAATGCTGCTTTCTGGCTGCTGTCTGCCGCGGCGGCAGGATATTTTCTGGCCGTGTCGAAGACGGCGCTTTTGCTCGGCAATACATCTGTCCGTTATCAGGCGCCGGTGTACGGAATAATCGTGCTGCTCCTTTTTGAGGCTGTTGCGGATCTGGGAACAGTCTGTTTGGAAGCGGCAGGAAGGAAGGCTGCAGGCCGCAGCATATCAGAGGAAAGACTCTTGATGAAAAACAGTAAGAGCGCCGGTACGTCGTCGAAAAAAGCAGCAGGACTTGGAATTGTGGCCGCAGCGCTGCTGTGCCTGGCAGTCGATGGAGCGGGACTGTTGTCCGGCCGCGTTGTCTTTCTGTATCCGGAGGCCGAAGCGCAGTGTGCCTTTGCCGAAGATGCGGCAGAGAGGAACGTACCGGTCGTCTGTTTGTATGATGTAGGGCAGAGCTGGTGCGTATGGGACTGTGCGGATGAGTTTTTTGCATATGAGAGGATTTATTTTGCGGGCTTAGATGATGCGGCTCCGATTGCGGATGAAACATTGGCGGTGTGTGAAGAACTGGTAGTATATCTTTGCAATACGGCAGAGAAGGACGAACAGATGCGGCGTATACAAAGTTGTAATCCGCGATTGACGGAATGCGAATTACAGTATCAGGGGAAGTATTATGATGTGTATAGGATGCGCGCTGATCATTAAGAAGACAGGATAAAGAAAATTTATCGTTATGAACCATATTTCTTTATACTCTTTGGCATATTTCATCTGCATAGGATATGGGGATTTCCTGACTTTTGGCCGGGAGAGAGTATGAAATCGTGTTTTGATATGATCAAACATCGCAGGGCAGCCTGAAAAACAAGATTACAGCTCCAGTCAGCAAAACACTTAGACCAATTATGCCTGTCGGCGCAGGGCCAAGTAAACTGCTTTTCGTTGATAATGATATCCAAAGGCCGACTTCTCCGATTATATCGGCGGCTCCGTGCATAATTGCCGCATACATGCAGTTTTTTGTTTTTAATGTGATATAAGACATCCATATTCCAAGTACGATAGTCACGAAAATCATCATGAATATTCCTGTATATGGCGCACCAAAATAACCGGCGCCATAATTCATGCCATAATAAATTAACGGTGCATGAGCTAAACCCCATAATGCGCCATTGAGTATCACCGCACATCTTACGGGCATTTTCCTGCAAAGCAGAGGAAGCATATATCCCTGCCATCCAATATCTTCACCGAGCGCTATATACCAGATCGGGAACGCGGCAGCCGATACTGCGTAAACAATGAATCCCATAAGGAACATAGAACCGATAGTCAGTTCAATATCCGAAGGTGCGCCAAACGCGCCATATGCTGCTGAAATATATCGGCCCTGAAAGTCCAGGTCATCAGGAAATACCCAAAAGAACAGTATGGTACCCAGAAAGATAGCTGCGCCGGGTATCAGCGCCGAGAACAATAATGCCTTTGTATTTTGAAAGATTCTGGGGCTGAAATGCAGCGGCGTTGTGTCCTCTGTAAATTTCCGTGTGATAAAAACAGCCAGAGCAGGGGTTCCCATAAATACGGCCGGAAAGCTGATTACTGCATAAACTGTTTCTCCCAGGTCCGGTATCATTATGCCAATGATCCAGGGAATATATAAGATGCCAAATACGATGGCAGAGAATAGGATCATTCGCTTCTTCGTAATGTCTTTTGCTCTAGTATCCATTATCATCCTCCTTGTTTAGATCGAAACCGGCCTGCAGCATAAATCCATATGCTCCCCGGTTAACCATTGCATAAAGTTCCTCTTTGCCTGCTTTTATTAAACCGGAAACAATAAAGCAGGCAAGTCCATGCGCATAGATGATCGTGTCCCTGAAAAAGTTACGTACCTTTTCAACCGGTATTCCTGCCTGAGCTGCTATTTGCTCTACCATGACAGAGTTTGCATCAGCCGTCGTGAGAATATCGAAACCGCCGGCATGATATCCGCTTTCGCCGGTCATATACAGATATCGAAACAGGTTGGGTTCATCAAAGGCAAGATCAATATATCCTATTCCTGCATTTGAAAAAGCAGACATTCCTTCCGAAGCAGACAGCATTTTTGCATTCGCATAATCCAAAGCATACTCTGTCAATGCGCTGCGAAAGTTTTCCATATTACCAAAGTGCCATGAAACCGGCTGTGTAGAGCAGCCTATTCTTCTGGCCAGCGACTTAATATTGATCGAAGAATAGCCATCTTGTATCAACATTTCTAAAGCATGTTTTAATATGGTTTCTTTGGGAATTTTAGGACTGCTTGGCATATGGCGGCTCCAATACTATAAATTAGTTTACTATAAATATATTTATAGTATTGCAGAAAATGATCACAATGTCAAGTAATATCGTAAAGGCAGACAGTCTTAAACAATCGTTTGTCCGTTTTCGGTATTGACATTCTGAACAGCGTTCATTAAAATATAAATGTGAACGGTGTTCAGAGGAGGGTGTTATGAGTGATCATAAAAAAAGCAAAAATCATATCATTGAAATTACCACGGCATTATTGAAAGAGTATAACGGTGATACTAAAAAGATCACCTCACGTATTATTGCAGAGAAGGCCGGCATCGGTTTAGGTTCCATCAATTATTTTTTCGGAAGTAAAGATCATCTTATCACAGAATGTATACAAAGAATTATCAATAAGATGCTGGCAGGATTTGCACCGGATCTAAGAGATGTCACGAAAGACGATGGATTGACCGATCAAAGCCGGTTGATTTCCTGGGCAAGCCAGACCTTTGATTTTCTTTTTGAAAATCAGGCGATTGTCACTATATCCATTTTAAGTGATCTGCAAAATTATGCGGCGGACAGCAATTCCGTCTATACCCAGAAAGGGTTTGCCTTTGCAGTCAGGGGCGGCCGGAATGAAAAAAATACAAAATTGCTGGTGTTTATTCTTGTTTCTGCTATGCAGACAGCTTTTCTGGCCAAAAATGCTGCGAAAGAAATTCTGGGATATGACCTGTATTCCAAAACAGAACGGGATCTATTTATTACGGATACAGTGACAATGCTTATGCATGGGAGGGATTGTAAGGAGATGAGTGCCAATGAGAAATGATCACACAATAGAGAAAAAAATATGGTTTATTTTACCGGTGCGGTGTCTGCTGTTTGCGGCAGCCTTTGTTTTGGGCAGTATGATCACCGGAAGAAACTTATGGGAAATTACGCATTGGTGGACAATACTTGCATCAGGGATCAACATTGTTACCATCGTTGTTTTATGGAGGATCTGCAGGCAAAGCAATACAACATACCGCGAAATGATACGTTATGAAAAAAAGCAGGGAAGCTTTTTCAAGGGATTTCTGCTTATCGTCGTCATGCTGCTGATCGGTATGGGCGGAATGTATCTGGCAGGAGGACTTTGCTATGGTAAAAGTTATGCTGTAGTAATGATCATGATGGTTGCTCCCATTTCTCCTTACCTTGCGGTGCTGAATATTTTCATACTTCCGCTTACAACGACAATTGCGGAGGATGGTTTATATTTAGGATATGGGGTAAACAGCTTTGCTTCAAAATGGGCTGCCGTTTTTATCCCGGCATTTTTCTATGCCCTGCAGCATAGTTTTATTCCTACGGTATTTGATTTAAGATTTATGATCTATCGTTTTTTATCTTTTTTACCGTTAACGATATGGATATGCTTCCGTTATTATCGTGGAAGTTCTGTTTCTGTGATTATGACGGGTCACTGGATTTTGAACATAGCGACAACAATACATGTTGCAATAATATCTTTTCACCCCGAAATTTATGAGATAATGTGTTAATAGGCAGCAGGCAGAAAGGGGTTACATGACAATGAATACGGGCCGGTACATAGATCGTACCGGCCCGTATCGGTGAAAATAAATGTATGGCTTGTGAAGTGTGGTATACTGCTTTATCGTTATCTGCCGGATGCTGCCTTTTCCACAATAGCAGCCATTTCGGCCCACTTTTTTTCCATATCTGCGACGAGTTTAAACTGTGTTCTTGCCCGGTCCAGATTATGATTTGTTCTGTGGATCTTAAAATAATGGTCGCCTGTCAGGAAATCACCCAGAAATCTTATGCCGCATTCGTAGGTCATCAGCTTTGCCCCCATAGGAAGCATCCTGATCTCTGTTTCGGTCAGGCTGCCTGCACAGCCTTTCAGGTATCCTTTTGTGAAAATTTCAAACAGGGTCAGATCCAGTTCTACTTTGTCAAGATCTGTTTCATCCTCGGCCCCCGTACTCGCGCCAAAGCGAATGGAATCTCCGAAATCATAAAGAGAGAGTCCCGGCATAATGGTATCGAGATCCAGGATGCACAGCGCTTTTTTCGTATCGTCATCAAACAGGATGTTGTTCAGCTTCGTATCGTTATGCGTTACCCTAAGCGGCAGTTTTCCTTCCGCTAAAAGGCCGGTTAACACTGCCGTATCGGATTCTCTGTCTAATGCAAAGGCAATTTCACTGCCGGCGAGCGCCGCCCGGTCTTTGTATCCTTCCTTTACTGCTTTCTGAAAGTCCTGAAAGCGGGAAGGCGTATTGTGAAAGTTCACAATCGTTTCATGGAGTGTCTCGACGGGAAAATCAGCCAGCATTTTCTGGAAGTTGCCAAAAGCAACGCCGCAGTCATAGAAATTATTTTGGTTCTCCACTTTTTCAAGACAAAAGGATCGCTCGATAAACGGAAAAACTCTCCAATAATTGCCGCAGCTGTCCTGATAGTAGTCAGCGCCCTGTCTTGTTTTCAGGACATTTAATGTTTCCCTGTCGGGATCGCCGCCGCGGGAAGTGATCATATTTCGCAGATATTCCGTGATATGAACAACATTCTCCATAAGCTGCGGCGGATTTTTAAAAATATCATGGTTCATTCGCTGCAGGATAAATTTCGTTTCTTTATTATCCGGCGTCTTGCAGCGCAGCAGAAAAGTATCATTGATATGTCCGTTCCCGTAAGAATTCTTTTCCGCCAGACTGCCATTGGCGTCAGTCTCTATGGGGAATGCTGCAATCGCCTCGTCTATTTTATAATTCATCATCTTTCCTCCATACTGCCAAAGAAGCAGCTTCAGTCAGTGTGCGGAATGCTCATACGTTAACCAGCGCATTTCCATGGGAGCCAGATCAAGATGCGCAAAAAGCTCACCCTTCACATACAGATCGGTGCTTCTTGCTTCCCTGGAATTATTGATGACGGCAATTTCCCCGGTCTTTTCAAAAACGGCCAGTTCCGTATCTACATTGGTAACATAATATTTCTTCATTTCGTCTTCCATGTGTGCGGCAAAATAAACGGCGCGCAGAAGAAGACGGCAGTTTTGCGGCGAATATGGCAGTCCTGTGAAGTATACACTCCGGCCTTTCCCGTATTCGTTGACTACCAGACGACTGTATTTTCCATCCATATTTAAGATCTGGTAATGTTCGCCCTGTGCATAGATACGGCTTTTTCCTTCGCCGAAATCAATCTCGCCCGGAATATCTTCCAGAATAAAATGACTGCTGTTGAGTTCGTTGTATTTATCCGTACTCATAGAGAATCCGAGTTCCCTGTCAACGCCCAGCACATCGCTTAACTGGAAATAGCGGCCCTGATATTGGCATGCGCTCGGTTCACCTACCCCGATGAAACCGCCGCCCTCATCAACAAATCTGCGGATAGCGCAGACGACTTTTTCGTCTTTCCAGTTCTCGGCGCCGCTCCACGAAGTATAGGCATCTCCGGCATTGATGAGTACTCTGATCTCTGGATCGATCCCGTTTTTAATCTGTTCGAAATCGATGAATTCGACATCGATCGGCATGCCGCTCAGGCATTCGATCACGCCGACATAAGAATAGATTTCTCGGTACCACAGGGCATGATGTACCTGGTTTGACATCCAGCGCCGGATATTTCCCCAGCAATTTAAAATGCCGACCTTAAAAGGCGCCGTATAGGCCTTTGTGCCGTTCATATGCTGGTGGATCTGTCGGAATTCGTCTACGACTTTGCGAATCTGATCGATGAATCCCGGCCATTCCGATGCAAGCTTGAGATATCCGCCGTATCCGATCCGGTCAAGAGGTGAACGCAGGATAGCTCTTCTTGCCTTCAGCCAATTATCCTGGGCTTCTCCGATCGGATCTCCGCCTTCGGTAAATACGTCCGGGAAAAAGTAAGGAAGCAGACGCCCTTCCGTATATGTTACGCCCTTGATATCCGAAATCATCCGCAGGGTAACGCCGTCTCCTACAGAACCCACGACGGCATCGAGGCCGATGTTTTTAAAATATTTACCGAAAGGTTCTGTTCCGATCCAGTGGTCGCCCAGAAACATCATTGCTTCCTTGCCGTAACTGTGCACAATGTCTACCAGTTCCTTCGCCAGTTTGGAGACTTCAATCTGCTGGAACTCTATAAAATCCCGGAATTCCCTGGACGGTACCCGGAAGGTGGAATTGTGATATCCCTGATCTACAATATATTCCGGGCGGAACGGGTACCCTGCCCATTTTTCAAACTGTTCCAGAATATAGGGACTGACGCTGGCGCTGTAACCAAACCATTCTACGTATTTTTCCCGCTTTTTGTCATCGAAGGTCAAAGTAAACTGATGAAAAAAGGTCGTAAATCGTACGACATTGACATGCGGATTGTCTTCACACCATTTTTTCAGTTTTTCCTTTACGTAACGTTTCGTTTTGGGCTGGCGCACATCGTAAGTCAGCTGATGAGGCGCATCTTTCCAGTCGTTTGTGATGAAATTATACATATGAACAGGATCCCATACCAAAAACGCGAGGAAACTGACGGTATATTGATGGTAAGGAATTGTCTCGATCACCACTTCGCCTGTAGATTCGTCATACTCCCATTTTTCCGGAGATACGATCCCGCCGGTGGTTCTGTCGATGACTTCCCACCAACGTTTGGGGGAATCAATCGTATTTACCTTGAGTTGTTCGGTATGGAAGCCCTTCATAAGTTCGATGCGAAGGCTGTCGCCTTTTGCCGTTACCCGGTCGCTGATCAGGTATTCCTGCTGGATTTCTTCAGGATTCTTCTCTGCCCAGTCGTTATCTTTTCTGGTCGTATAGTATGTCGCGTAGATTTTGGCATCCTGACTTAACAGCTCTTCGGGCATGGTTGTTCCGTCGCAGTCCCTCAGGGCATCCGCTCCAAGCATATTTTTTAAGCGTATCGTTTCATCAACCATGTCTGCATCCGTAGGCAGAGTCAGTCTGCCGGTACTTTCCGTATTCAACGTGGTACACCTCCCCTATTTCTGAAATTTTTTATTGTAAAGATAAAGGAGAACTAATATTCCCAAGAGACCTATAAGCATGACTGCAAGTCCTGCGGGACCGATCGTACGCTGTCCCGTGATGATCAAAACCATGCTGATGACGAAGATCAGCAGATATAGTGCTCCGATGATATATTTCATATGCATTCCTCCTTCCGGTTAACCTTTTAATCCGCCGAGACTCATGCCCTGTGTCAGTTTTTTCTGAACTAATATATACAGGATCAGAGTCGGAAGCATTACGATTACGAGTCCTGCGTAAAGCTGTCCGTAATTTGCAGCAGCTTTCTGCGCCTGCATCAGCTGCATCAGACCTACCGGAAGCGTTTTGGAATCTTTGGTGAGCAGCGTCATGGAGATGATATATTCATTCCAGAAGGACAGGAAGTTAAACAAAATAACGGTGATGATACTCGGCATTGCCATAGGCATCATGATCTGCACCATTGTCCGGAAGTAACCGCAGCCATCCATGTAGGCAGCTTCTTCGTAATCATGCGGTATCGTGACAAAAAAGCCGGAAAGCAGGTAGATTGTAAACGGCAGGGCGGTGGCTGCATAAACAAGTGCAACGACAAAAAGGTTATTCAGGAAAAAACCGTCGCCGCCCAAATTTCTGAGGAATTTATCGGCGTCTACAAACATGAGAAAGATTGGTACTACAATGTAGTTTACGTTAATAAACAACCCGCCCATAAACATAATATTGATCAGTTTACTGCCGAAGAAACGGTAGCGTGCAAGCACGTAAGCCGCCGGCAGCGCGACTACCAGCAGGAGAATAAGAGCCAGCGCCGTTACAAGTATAGAGTTCAGGAAATATTCGCCCATCTGTGCTTTTTCAAACGCATCGATGAAATTCTGGAAGTAGAATCCTTTGGGCAGCGTCCAGGGATTTCCATAAAATTCGGAATTTTCCTTAATGGATGCTAAGAATACCCATCCTACCGGTATTACAATGCTGATGGCAAGCGCAAATAGGGCTGCATATATAAAAATTTTATACAACTTGCTGGAATTCATTTTCGACCCCTCCTTTAAAATTCCAAAGGCTCTCTCTTGGTAACGAAGTTAATCAATGCCGACAGTCCAAAAGAGAACAGGAAAACGACAACACCGATTGCCATACCATATCCATAAGAAGAATTCGTGTATGCCTGCTTATACATATAACTTAGAAATACTTCTGTTGCGCCATCCGGACCGCCGTTTGTCAACGCCTTTACGATCAGAAAGCTGATGTTGATCGAACTGATCACGAAGAAGGTCAGCGTCGTCCTGATATTAGTCCAGATAAGCGGCAGGGTAATGGAGAAGAACTGGCGTATTTTGCCGGCGCCTTCCAGATTGGCAGATTCATACAGGCTTTCCGGAACGCTCGCCATACTTGCCATGTACATAACCATGTAATACCCGATCGCCTGCCAGACCATTGCGATCACCAGGCTGTAGATGACCAGCTTCTGATCGCCCAGCCAGAGGATCGGCGATTTGTCACTGCCCCGGAAGATGCCGATAATGCTGTTCAAAAGGCCGCTGTTCGGGTCATAAATCGCTGAAAAAATAGCGGAAATGACAACGACGGATAGTATATTGGGGATGTAAAATATAATACGAAAGAAATTTTGGCCTTTTATTTTTTCCCGCGAGAGAATTCCCGCAAAAATTAAAGAAAGTCCGATTGTAGTGATCGTTACGCAGACAATTAAAAGGACCGTATTCTGAAAAGAGCGGAAGAAGTTCATATCTTCCATCAGAATCTTGAAATTATTCAGTCCGACAAATTGTTTGGTGTTGGAATAACCGCCCCACTTATATAGTGACATCTTAAAGACGTTAAAGGTGGGAATCATCATAAAGATGATAAACAGAATGACCGCCGGCGCCACACAGGCGGTAATAAAAATTGATTTTCCTCTGACTTTTTTCACATTCATACCTCCGATTCGGGTAAACAGGCCCGCGTTTTTCTTCTACCTGATGCTGCAGGAAGATTTTTATGCGTCCTTGTGAATAAAAGTGCTCCAAAGGCAGAAACCTTTGGAGCGCTCCTAAATCCTTATTCCATTGCTTCTCTTAATTTATCACTTGCTTCTTCTACAGCAGCCTGCCATTCTGCAACGGTCTTGTCGCCGCTTACAATACTGTTGACTGTTCCGCACAAAGTGTCGAGCATGTTCACGCCTTCTACCGGTGCAGTAGATGCAAATCCGCCCATAACAGCGGTTGCGCCGTTGTCATAAATACTGTAGAACATCTTGTTGTCGCCTTCGAGTGAATCGCTGACACCGGTGATCGGCTGGATCGCCGTAGATTTTGCAAAAATCTGCGCTGCTTCATCGGAGTACATATAGGCTACAAATTCTTTTGCCATATCCTGATTCTGTGCTGCTGCCGGAATCCACATTTGCTCAAACCAGCAGAAAGAACATCCGGCGCCGCCTTCGTTTACTGCCGGGATTGCCATGAATCCCCATTCAAAGCCGTCAGCTCTCGGCGCTTCAGCCATTTCTCCCGGAAGCCATGTTCCGTTCGGGCAGAAGATTGCTTTGTTGTCAAGGATCAGCTGCTGATTTTTGGTAAAGTTGTCATTGTTTGCATTGGCAACTGTTGTGCCTTCTGTGTAGGAACCTAATTTTGCGATCAATTCAAATACTTTGGTTGCATTTTCACTTTCCCAGATACCGTCTTCATAAGTCATGCAGCTGTTAAAGAAATCAGAACCGCCTGCTGATGACAGTGTTGCATAGGTAAATGCGTCAAAATATCCGGTTGTAGGATAGGTAAAGAGTGCAATACCTTCTGCTGATGCCGTGTCGCCAAGCGCCCACATTTCTTCCCATGTTGTCGGAACATCCCAGCCTTTTTCCTTAAAGAGGCCTGCGTTGTAGAACAGTCCGCAGGGGCTGTAGAACATCGGTGCATAATATGTTACGCCGTCGCCGTAAGGATTGGTTGCCAATGTGTCAAGGAAACCAGGAATAATTTTGTCTTTTACTTTTACATCTTCGCCGGGAACAGTCATCTCAAGAACATCTGTCAGCGGAAGAAGCGCTTTTTCCTTTGTTAATGTCTCTGTCAGCGCTGCTTCACGTCCGGTTGCAAGATGAACGACATCCGGGTAATCGCCTGCTTTCATGCCGGGACTGATGACATCTTCGATTTTCTTATCAATGGTGAGCTCTACGGTTACACCAGGGTGAGAAGCTTCAAAAGCTGCCACAACCTCTGACCACATGTCTGCACCGTATCCGCCTTCAAAAGCCGCAACTTTCAGCGTCTGTTCTGCTGCCGGTTCTGCATCGTCAGAAGTGTCTTCCGTTGATGCTTCGGTCGTGTCTGCCGGTTCCGCATCCGTATCTGCAGAACTGCTTTCAGAAGTGGTATCTGCCGGAGCGCTGTCTGTTGTCGCCTGGTCATTGGAACCGCCGCAGCCTGCAAGAAGTGATGCAGCCATTGCAGCTACGAGTAACGATGAAACTACTTTTTTCATTTTCATAAAAAACCCTCCCTTTGTTTAGGATATTTTGAACGGATTCAGGTATGTGATAACATGGTTCTGTCCTGAATCGTTCTGTTCCTCAATTCACTAAGTGTAATTTAACTATAGTGAAAATTTTACCCGGAATCAATCTGTTAGTTGCTGCGTATTTTAGATATCTTGCTTTTGACAAAATTTACTTAAATTTTGTCAGAACTGCTGATTTAAAGTTTATGCTTAGTCTGAAACATATTTTTTGGCAGAAGAGGATTTTTGAATAAAATTTTAGAGATTTTGTCGAAATGGATCGTATAGACAAAATATATAAAATTTGCTATAATACGATTGTTGACCGGCGTGTATATATTATAGAAGAGACTGATCGGACAGGATCATAAAAAAGGTACATAAGAAAGGCATATTATGGGAAATACGAGACACTGTATAGGAAACAACGACCCTTCCTGTTTTGAGGGATTAAAGCTTTTATATGTTTCAACTTCAAAATATGAAGGAGACTGGCAGAGCATCCTTCACTCACATTCTTTCTGTGAGTTATTTTATGTTGTGCAGGGAAGCGGTTCTTTTATCACGGAAGATACAGAGTTTCCCGTGTGTGAAAATGATATGGTCATCATCAGTCCGCATGTCCAGCATACGGAAAAATCATTGTATTCAACGCCGCTTGAATATATTGTATTGGGAATAGACGGTCTGATGTTTTCATTTGATAATATTGCCTCTATCCGTGACAGCGTGCTGATTCATACCGCTTCGGGCAATGTGTATAAATATAATGCGCGGAATTCCAATATATATGCCTATTTAAATATTTTGCTGGTGGAGATCATCAACAAAGAGGAAAACTATGAAGCGGTATGCAGAAATCTTCTGGAAGTGCTCATGCTCTGTATGATCAGGACCAATCATTTATCCATCATACCAAGCAGCAATTCCTTTTTGAACAGGGAATGTGTCCAGATAAAAAATTATCTGGACGCAAGTTATATGGAAAATATTACGCTGGACACATTGGCACAGCGTTCTCATATGAACAAATATTATCTGGTTCATGCTTTTACCAGATATGTGGGAGTTTCTCCCATTACATATCTTCTGCAGAGAAGAATAGAAGAAAGCAAATCTCTGCTCAGCTCGACTTCGTATTCCATATCCCAAATTTCATCAATACTGGGGTTTTCTTCGCAATCCTATTTTTCACAGGCATTTAAAAAAGCCGTTGGCCAGACGCCGGTTCAATACCGGAATATAAGTAAAAAGAAGCAGTGATCAAACTACTGTTAGTTATCACAACTTCCAGATAGTTACTTTCGAGCAGTAGTATTATCGGGATATACTATTTGTATATCATAATAACTGGAAGGTGTTCTAAATGGATTGGCGGAGTATCGGTGAGAACATTAGGAAGAAAAGACTGGCGAAATCCTGGAAACAGGCAACGTTAGCAGAGAAGGTGGATTTGTCCAATTCCTATATAGGTATGATTGAACGTGGAGAGAAGATGCCGAAGCTGGAAACCTTCGTACACATTACAAATGCTTTGGATACAACTTCGGACGAGATTTTGGAAGGGGTTCTGAACAGAGGCTATGAGATACGGATGTCCGAATATATTAAGAAGATCGGCATTCTGCCTAAAGAGGAACAGGACCGGATTTATGACGTATTGGATGTCATGCTGAAATACAGTCATAAGAAAAAGTAATTAACGGCGGTAAAACGGATCAGCATACCAGGGAAAATATATGTATAAAATAGCGATTTGTGAAGACAACAGTGATGATGTCACTTATTTAAAGAAAATGATAGAAACCGTTCATGTTGTGGATAAAAATGACATGAGAGTTTACAGTTTTTCTTCCGGCGAACAGCTTTGCATTTCTGACTGGATAGCTTATGATCTTGTCATTATAGACATGCAGCTGGGGAAAGGAAAGATGAACGGTTATGAAACCGCTGTGAAACTGCGGGAAATCGACAGCAATTTTCTGCTTGTATTCTGCTCGGGGAGCGTACAGCCGTTTTCCGATTCCTATAAAGTGAATCCCTACCGATATTTGGAAAAGGAGATTACCGGTCATGTTATGGCAGCCGAACTGCGGGAGATCATGAGCGAGGTCAGACGGAGGAAAGAACTGCCGGGTATTTTGTGTAAACTTTCGTCCAAAGAAAAAATCATGGTATATCCGCGATCGATCCTGTATATTGCAAAAGGCAGAAATTGTTCACTGGTACATATTACGCAGGATCTGCTGGAACAATATAAGATTTCCGCTTTAAAATGCAGTATGAAACTGGAGGAAATCAGGGATATCCTCAATGAATCATGTGGATTTACAAGACCACACAGCAGTTATCTTGTCAATATGTTCTATATCATTTCTATGAACGATACCGTGCTGCAGCTTGTAAACGGCGAGAAACTTAAGTGTTCCAAGTCCAAAATTAAGGATTTTAATCAGGCATTTGCCGGATATCTGGCAGCAAAATATGCAGGGAAATGATTATGGGTTTTATATTTGAGTCAGTACAGTTTTTGATATGCGTTCTGGAAGTTTATCTGGTTTTTGATTTCTTTTCAACTTTCTTCGGATTGAGGTGCCGTTTCGCTGGCAGATATACGCAGGCTGCGCTGATACCCGCAATAGCTGCCGGGGTATATGGGATCAATACGTTCAATAATGCGACAGTTAATATCATATCGATGTTTATGAACTATCTTGCTGTCATTCTTATATTTTTCCAGGGAAAATTATTCAAAAAATTTCTATATTATATAACCGCGATGATCATAATGGCCGGCGGTGATTTTCTATTTGTCGTGATGATGTCTTTACAGACAGATTTCGCAATGAGTAAGATAGAAAGCGACATAGTAAAATTTACTGCCCTGGTGATCGGGGTAAAATTGTTTACGCTTATTTTGTTTAATATTGCCAAAAAGATTTCCAAAGATGCCGGAGACGACAGGATCGATTTTAAGATCACGCTCTTATATTCTGTTCTGTCGATAGCGCTGATCGGGATCATGATTTCCATAGCGCGTTTAAATGTTGATTTTTCTTCGGCGAAAACCACGCAGCTATTGTTGCTTTTCAGTTGTGTTTTGGCGTTGTTGGGCAGTGTGATCGTTTTTTATGTTTTTAACAGATACGCCCGTTCCATTTGGCAGTTACAGCAGCAGGAACTTGTGATTCTGCGGATGGAAATGGAAGAAAAGCATTACAGGGAAATTGAACAGGTGAATGAAGAACATGCGGCTTTTTGGCACGACGTCAGACATTATATGAAGGTGATCGGAGAAATGGCGTCGGAGGGACAAAATGAGGAAATCCTGCAGATATTGTCCAAACTGCAGATCGAGGTTTCGGATACGATGTCGGCGGTATACTGCGCCAACCATTTGCTGAACACGATTCTGAACGAAAAGAAAAAAGAGGCGGAGAGAAAAAATATTGGCGTGAAGATCCTTGTAGAACCGGATTTTACCATTGACCGGGTGACGGACGCTGATCTGATCATTTTGATGAGCAATCTGTTAGACAATGCCATAGAGGCTGCCGGGAAGTGTGCACAGGGGAGTGTGGCAGTCTATTTGTTTATGAACAATGGAGGACATTTTTCCACGATCAAGATAGTGAATAATTATACCGGGGAGATCAGGAGCGAGGGTGATCGTCTGTTTACAAGTAAAGAGGATACGGTAAGGCACGGCTTCGGCATGCGCAATGCCGATGATGCAGCGGCAAAATACGGCGGACGGGTCCGGTATACTTATCAGGATGGAAAGTTTATGTCCGTGGTAGTGATACCGGCTGCATGATCGAGTCCGGTGATTTTATGATTTTCCATTAGGTCACACGCTGTTTATGCCAAAAAAACGGTTATTTTTGCCTGCTTTGACATTTTTCAAAATAAATCATGTACAATGACAGAGTAACCAAAGATTGTAGCAGCGCATTATCCTGCAGGGTAATGAGAAAAGGAGAAATCTGTCATGAGAAAAGCAGCGAAACTACTGAAAAAGAAGAATGTATGGGGACTTTTGAACTGTCTGGCGCTATTTTTTGTTATCTTTAATTCCCAGTTATTGTGCTTCTGGTATACGCATCAGCCGGAACTTCCCGCCGAGGCGGACAAGTACAGGAAGTTTAAATAACGATTATGTTTGAACAGACTGTAAGGAAAATGGTGGACAGCCAGATTGAGAAAGGCACGCTGAAGGAGGAAGACCGGAATATTTACCGGTACGGATATCAGATCATGATAGAATTCGGGATCAATATTACGGTTTCCATATTGATCGCAGTGTTGTTCCGCGCCTATGATATCGTGATTGTTTTTACAGCGGCCTACTTATGGCTGCGGGGATGCGCGGGCGGTTATCATGCCAGGACAAACCTCGGATGCTTTGGTATGTCGGCCGGTATGCTTATTGCGGTGATCGTTGCCGTACAGTATGTCAACGGACTGCAGTCTGCCGCCTGGACACCGTTTGCAGCGGAAGTGATCATGATGCCGTTTATATGCCGGCATTCGCCGATCCCGCATAAGAACAGGCCCATTTCGGAAAACGAAAGAATACATTTTAAGCGGAAAGTAAAGATCGTATATAGTGCGGAGCTGGCGGCGGCATTTGTTTTACAGTATTTGGGACAGCCGGTCTGCGCCCTGACGATCCTGGCAGTTCATGCGATATTGTTTATCATGGCGGCGCTTCATCTGTTGAAACATGATGAATCATAAGGCCGTGCAGGGTCTCCGAATTGTACCACGCCGGATTCTATTCTTCATTTTCCGTATATTGCCAACGGAAATGACCTATGCTATACTAAAAAGCGTGTAGACAACAATTATGGAGGGTTTTTCATGTTAACGGATAAGACAATCTTAATCACCGGAGGGACAGGTTCCTTTGGCAGGAGTTTTACAAAATATGTTTTGACACATTATCAGC
This sequence comes from uncultured Lachnospiraceae bacterium, assembly GCA_910579735.1. GTDB lineage: Bacteria > Bacillota > Clostridia > Lachnospirales > Lachnospiraceae > UBA3282. Next base: position 146,617 of record CAJTUZ010000004.1, on the reverse strand, counting down.
CTAAGAAGATCATCATTTATTCCAGAGATGAGTTCAAGCAGTGGACGATGGCGGAAGAGTTCAAAGAGTATGCAGAAAAACTCCGGTTTTTTATCGGGGATGTAAGAGATTTAGAGCGATTGAAGAGAGCCTGCGATGGTGTTGATTATATTATCCATGCGGCAGCGCTGAAGCAGGTGCCTGCCTGTGAGTACAACCCGAACGAGGCGATTAAGACCAATATTCACGGAGCGATGAATGTAATAGATGCGGCGCTCGACTGCGGCGTGCGTAAAGTAGTAGCGTTATCGACGGATAAAGCGGTCAATCCGGTCAACTTATACGGCGGCACGAAGCTGGTTTCGGACAAGCTTTTCGTAGCGGCGAATGCATATGTGGGAAACAAGGATGTTAATTTCTCAATCGTGCGTTACGGAAATGTGGCGGGAAGCCGCGGTTCGATCATTCCGCTTTTTGATAATATCATCAAAAACGGGGGCAGGGAACTGCCGATCACGGACGTTAGAATGACACGTTTCTGGATCAGCCTGACGCAGGGGATCGAGCTTGTGATCAAGGCTTTGATAGAGGCCAGAGGCGGGGAAACTTTTATCAGTAAAATTCCTTCGTTCAAAGTGACGGATCTGGCAGAAGCGATGCTGCCGGGATGCAAAATAAAGGAAATCGGTATCCGTCCGGGTGAGAAACTGCACGAGATCATGGTAACGACGGAGGATTCTGCAACAACCTACGAATATGATAAGCATTTTATCATATACCCGCAGATGACATGGAACAACAGGCAGCAGCCGGATTTAAGCGGCCGGAAAGTGGAAGAAGGCTTTTCCTACAGCTCGAATAATAACAAAGAATGGCTGTCGGTGGAAGATATCAGAGAATTATTAAAAAAGGACATGTAGGAATGCATGTCCTTTCTCTCGCAGGCTGCAGAATAATATAAAAAGGGGTGTTGGTATGGAAAAACCGGCGATAGAGGGCGGAACTCCTGTCAGGGAGAGTAAGATTTTTTATGGACATCAGTATATTGACGAAGCGGATATTCAGGCTGTCGTAGACGTTATGCGAAGCGAAGCGCTCACATGCGGACCGAAAATCGGCGAACTGGAGCGGAAACTGTGTGAACTGACCGGGGCGAAATATGCGGTAGCCTGCAGCAACGGTACGGCGGCGCTCCATATTGCCTGTCTGGCGGCAGGCATCGGCGGGGAAGATGAAGTCATTACGACGCCGATCACGTTTGCAGCTTCAGCAAACTGTGCACTGTACTGCGGTGCAAGGCCGGTTTTTGCAGACATCGATCCGGAGACTTATAATATTGATCCGGCTTGCGTGGAAGCGTGTGTAACGTCAAAAAGCCGGGCTGTAGTAGCGGTCGATTTTACCGGACAGTCCGTGGAGTTTGATCCGCTGTTAAAATTGTGCAGAGAAAAGAATCTGGTTTTGATCGAGGATGGCGCGCATGTGATCGGCACGAAGTATCAAGGAAGGGCCAACGGCTCCATTGCGGATATGACGACGTTTAGTTTTCACCCGGTCAAAACAGTAACGGGCGGCGAAGGCGGCGCAGTGTTGACAAACAGCGAGGAATATTATCAGAAACTTTTGTTGTACCGTACACACGGTATTACGAGAGAGGAAAGTCTTTTGGAACATCCGGCGGATGGAGCATGGTATTATGAGCAGATTGCGCTTGGATATAATTATCGTATCACGGATATGCAGGCGGCATTGATCATCAGTCAGCTTGACAAGCTGGAGAAATTCAGTAAGCGGAGAAAGGAAATAGTTGCCCGGTATGATGAGGCTTTTTCCAGACTGCCCGAACTTTTCGTACAGAAGGAGATCCCGGAATCGGATACCACGAGGCATTTATATATTCTGCGCATAAAGCCGGAAAAACTGAACATAGACAGAAAGCGTTTCTTTGAGGCGATGGGAGCGGAAAATGTCTGCTGTAACGTACATTATATTCCGACGTATTATTTCCCATATTATGAAAAACTGGGTTATCAAAGAGGCATCTGCCCGAATGCGGAGAAATTGTATGAAGAAATGCTCACGCTGCCCCTTTATTACGGTATGACGGATGAAGATGTGGAAAGCGTGATAAAAGCGGTTGAAAAGATCGTGCGGTATTATGCGGTCAGATAAAAGGTATGGTTGACAGATTATGAAATTATCGATTATTGTTCCGGTTTATAATATGGCGTCGGATGGTAAGCTGCAATACTGTCTGGAATCGTTGGTGCATCAGACGATCAAAGATTATGAGATCATTGCGGTGGATGACTGCTCTACGGATTCTTCCATGGAAATCCTGGCGGATTATGCACGGAAGTATCCTGAGAAATTTCATGCGGTTCACTCGGAAGTGAACCGGAAACAGGGCGGCGCCAAAAATATCGGAATGGATCGTGCCGTGGGAGAGTGGATCGGCTTTATCGACAGCGACGACTGGATCACACCGGATTTCTATGAAAGACTGATCCGCAGGGGAGAAGAAACGGGAGCGGATATGGTCGGCTGCGATTATCACCTGACGGATAAGCATAGTATGGAGATCGGTCAGATCGTGCATAACAATAAAAAAGAACAGACCGGTATCTTAGACGAAGAAAAATATAAATCGCTCATACTGGATGGCGGCAGTCTGGTTGTAAAAGTATACCGCAGGGAAATCGTGATCGATCATCCCGGCAGGTTCCCCGAAGGCATTTTCTATGAGGACAATGCGCTCGGTAATTCCTGGATGCTGCGGGCGAAGCACTTTGAATATATTGAAGAACCGCTTTATTATTATTATCAGCATGCAGTATCGACCGTGCATACGATTACGCAGAGACGCTGTGAGGATCGTATGGAAGCGGGACGGATCATGCTGCAGGAAGCAAAGCAGTATCAATATCTGGAAAAATACAGAACAGAACTGGAATTTAGCTTTGCCGTTTTATTTTATGTCAATACCCTTTTTACCTATATGCAGGGGGTCAGGCCGGTAAAATACGGTTTTGTGAAAAGACTCGGCAGCGAAATGAAGCAGACGTTTCCCGGTTTTGAGAAGAACCCTTATTATTGTCAAAGAGTTCATGAGGAAGAAAAGAAACTGGTCAGAATGCAGATGCGTTCTACTTTCTTGTTTATTTTATATTATAAACTGCTCTGGGCATATCGGAATTTCAGAAAGAAAAGAAAACAGGAGGCGGATGGCGCCGCATGAAAATGTCAATGAAAACAAAAGTGATCTATGCAATCAGCGTATGCTGTATCGTCTTTTTTTTGTGGCTTGGAAATGAGGGCGACAATCCGCTTGTTTATGTCGGTTCCGAATTACAATATTCGGTAGGCGTTTTCAATCCGGAGCTTGCACTTGTGATCAGAGAGTCGGTCTCAAGAACCGGTACCGTGGCCGGAACACCTGCGCTTGTCATGAATAAAGGAACTTATACGATTGATTTTGATTATGAGACTGACGGCAGCAATAATGTGATAGAACTGTGGGAGCAGGGGGCCAAAGTGGCCGGCTGGACACTGGATAGTGAACAGACGCACTTTACAAAGGATTTTACATTGGCAAAGGATGCCAAAGAACTGGCAGTCCGCTTTAATTACGGAGGTGAGGATTCCTTTATTATCAAAAAGGTTTCCCTGACGCCAAAGACGCTGTTCTATACGGATACCTATTTTATCATCGTGGTGTTTCTGCTGACGGCCCTTGCGGTATATATGCTGCATCAGAAGCATCTGGAGGCGCCGCTTTCGCGGGAAAAACTGACGGATGCCTGCATTATACTGGGGGTCACCCTGCTTGCCATGTCGCCGATGTTTTCCACTTATTTATATGATGGAGATGATCTGTGCTATCACCTGGCGAGGATGGAAGGACTTAAAGACGGTATTCTGGATGGGCAGATTCCGGTCAATATCCTGCCGGATGCGCTGAAAGGCAACGGTTATCTGAATGCGATGTATCCGTACCTTTTTCTGTATGTAGGCGCTTTCCTTCGGATCTGCAGGGTTTCTATCGGTTTATCTTATAAAACGGTAGTGTTTCTTGCCAATCTCGGTTCGGCAGTCTGCGCTTATTATGCTTTTAAATCGTTGTCAAAATCGCGCAGGACGGTGATCCTGGCGGTCGTATTATATACGCTTATGCCGTACCGGTTTACAAATATTTTCTCCCGCGGCGATCTGGGAGAAACGCTGGCGCTTACATTCTGGCCGCTCGTTGTGGCAGGCGTTTATCATGTCATGCTTGGCGACAGGAAAAAATGGCCGTTTCTGGTGATCGGTTTCAGCGGTATTTTACAGAGCCATATCCTGAGCGTTACTTTTGTCATGGGCTTCTGCGTGATTGCCTGCGTGGTGTTTGCGGTGAATGTATGGAAAGACAGGCGCTATATAGAAATCGGGAAAGCAGCCGGAATGACGATATTGCTGAATCTTTGGTTTCTGGTGCCTTTCCTGTATTATTATTTTAAAGAGGATCTGGGAACCGATGTACTGCGCTGGAGCGGTTATTTTGAGCAGTCCATCAATCCCTCCAATATGGCGCAGACAATCAGTCTGTATAATAAACAGTATTTTTCACTGGGCCTGCCGCTGCTTGGCTGTCTCGGCATCGGCATTATTTATCTGATCTGCGATAAGAAGGAGAAAAAGACCGGACTTGATTCGTATTTGATCTTTCTGTTAGTACTTGGCTGTATTCTGGTCTATATGACGACGGGATATTTTCCGAGTCTGGAAATGAGCAGAAATGGTTTTCTAAATTCCATAATGACAATGCTGCAGTTCCCATGGCGTTTTCTGGGGCCTGCCTGTACCTGCCTTCTGTTTGTCGGCGCACTGTGGCTGCCAAAGTCTGAGATTTTAAAACCGTACAGAAATCTGATCTTTGCGCTTTTGATCGGTCTCAATCTGCTGACGCTGCAGACGGTGCCTACTGACAATATCCATATGCCGTATGACGACGTGACGGCAACAGCCTCCAAAGGACATGACAGCAAAATGGCCGCCAATATCGGTATTTTTTATCCGCATGAATGGCGGTTAAACGGCGTAGACGACGAAAAACTGACGACAAGCGTCATTGTTTCCGATCTGAATCATGTGACCATACTGGATTATCAGAAAGAAGGAACGAAGACGAAGACGACCTATGTATGCGACGAGGCCGGAACTTATCTGGAACTGCCGATCCTGAACTATTCGGGTTACCGTGCTTATGACGAGAACAGGCAGAGACTGGAGATTGTGGAAGGGGCCCAGCAGCGCATCAGGATCATACTGCCCGGGGACGGGAAAGAGCATACCATCTATGTCAGATTTGGTCCGGTCGCCGGTTTTATAGCAGCGGATATCATATCGGCGCTTACGCTTGCGGGCATTGCATATCTATATCTGATCAGGCACAAAGAAAAACTGCAGCAGATGATCAAAGCGCTTTGTAAATGATCAGCGCTTTGGCGATTCTTGCGGCGCCGTTTCCGTCAACGAAGGCTCTCATATATTGAGAGCTTTTTCTGCGCTTATCATAGGAACGGGAATAGTCGTCCAGGAATGAAGAGACGGCATTGATTGTGTTGTCGCAGGTAAAACGGACATCTCCGGCATAAGGAACTATTTTCTGCATAGACATGGTTCTGACAGCCTGCAGCTGATTATCCGCCATCGAAAAACTGACGGTGGGGACGCCGATGGCACATAGTTCATATAAAGTCGTACCGCCTGCAGAAACTGCAAGATCGCATCCGCACATAAAGGATGCCATATCCTGTATGTTTTCATGAATATGGATCACGGGATAAGTGCGAGACAGCTCCTGTAAGTCCTGGAAATGAGTATTAAAACGGCTCGTGACAACATGATAGTGGCAGGATGTTAAGCCGGTGTCTTCTGCAAAGATCCGGCACAGCAGTTTTCCCGCAATATTATAAGAATCCGTTCCGCCGGTGGAAAGCAGGATATTCTGCACATCCGGGCGTACGCAATAGGAGACATTTTGAAATTGTGCGCGAAGCGGCGTATATGCCGCGCCGATCAGTTTACGGGCCGCTTTGCGGTAACATGCGGGCGCTTCCATGATATCATAATTGATAATCATATTTACCGGATAGTCAAAAGCAAGCATATCGTCCAGATATGCGACTTTGCACAATGTTCGAAGTTTCTGCAGATAGGACTTGGTTACAAAATAGGAATCCAGAAAAAGCAGATCAGAGCTCTCCAGTATGTCATGCAGTGCAGGAAGTTCCGTTTCGGGTCTGCGATAGTCGCTGTGCAGACAGCGGACGGCAAATTCTGAGGGACATGCAAAGCGTTCCTGTAAGGCTGACGTACTCGTTTCGTCGGCAACAAGAAAGCACACTTTAACATGCACTGCAGCACAGGCTCTGGCAATCGATAAACAGCGCATGATATGTCCGGTTGCAATTTCTTCATTTCCGTCGGTCCTAAAATAGATAGCAGACATGACAAAATCCTTTCGTGAAATCTTTCTGTCATTTTAGCATGAAATGGGCGGGGGCGCAATGAAGAGGCCGGAATTACATAGAAAGGATAGGGAATAACAAAATATGGGGGAAATTCCGAAAAAATATTTGAATTGCCGGGATACTTTGATAAAATGAACATAGAATAGAAAATTGCGAAACGCCGCGGCAGAGGAAAAAAGTTTCTGCTTCGAGGCGCGCTCCCGCTCCATTAAAAACGCAGCGGTACTAAGTTCGAGATGCATTTCATGCCCCTCTCACTAAGAATAAAGTTACTTTTAGTAACTTGCGTTTTTAGAGGGCCCTTCAGCAGAAATCTTTTTCCTCTGCCGCGGCGTTTCGCAGTCGTCTAAATTAACATAAATAACAGAAAGGAACAATACAGACCATGACAAACGAATCTTCCATAGCGATCATTACGGCGAGGGGCGCAAGCAAGAGGATCCCCCATAAAAACATCAAGGAATTCTGCGGTAAGCCGATCATCTGTTATTCCATAGAAGCGGCATTGCACGCCGGACTGTTTGCGGAAGTTATGGTATCTACAGATGATGAGGAGATTGCCCGGACCGCCATAGAAGCGGGGGCGAAGGTACCCTTTATGCGGAGCGCGGAAACGGCGGATGATTATGCATCGACAGATGATGTGATCATGGAAGTATTGAAGAAATATGAAGAGCAGGGGCGGACATTCGGCACTTTCTGCTGCCTGTATCCTACGGCGCCTTTCGTAACCCCGCAGAAACTGCAAAAGGCGATGGAACTGTTGCAGACTGCGGATTCGGTCATGCCGGTCGTCGCTTTTTCGTATCCGCCGCAGCGATGCGTTATTGTGAACGGACAGGGAGAACTTCGAATGAAGTGGCCGGAACATGCGAAGAGCCGTTCGCAGGATCTGGAACCGTACTATCATGACTGCGGTCAGTTTTACTGCTGTAAGACGGCGCTTTTTATGGAATACGGGACGACGGATCTGCCGCATACCGTGCCGATGTTTATGAAGGAACTGGAAGTACAGGATATTGACAACCCGGATGACTGGGAGATTGCGGAGTTAAAATATCGTAAGGTGATGGGACTGGCTTAAGGCGCCGGTCTGGAGAACCTATACGGATCATCGGCGGGCGGAAAAAGATGGTGTGTTGTTTTACGGTGTGTGAAGACAGAAAGGTATGATCATAGAAATGAAAAAACAATTCAAAATAGGAAATAAACTGATAGGAGAAAGCTGTCCGGTTATGTGTGTCGCGGAAATATCGGGGAATCATCTCCATGATTACGGCAGAGCGGTAGAAATCGTCCATGCGGCCAAAGAAGCCGGAGCCGACGCCGTAAAATTACAGACGTATACGGCGGACAGTCTTTCGATTGACTGTGATAACGAGTATTTTCAGATTCACGGCGGACTGTGGGATGGCATGACGGAATATAAGCTGTATGAAGAAGCGTCTACGCCGTGGGATTGGCAGCCGAAATTGAAGGAACTGGCGGAAAGCCTCGGAATGGAATGCTTCTCTTCGCCTTTTGATTTCGCTGCCGTGGATTTCATGAAAGATTGCGGGATGCCGGCCTATAAGGTAGCCTCGTACGAGATCAATGATATTCCCCTGATCCGCAGAATCGCCGCGCTGCATAAGCCGGTCATTTTTGCTACGGGAGTGGCTTATCCGGAAGATATCGAAAGAGCTTTACAGGTATGTAAGGAAGCGGGTAATGAGGAAGTCATGCTGTTAAAATGTGTGTCGGCCTATCCGACCCCGTATGAGGAGATCAATCTGGCAATGATTCCTACGCTTGCCGAAAAATATGACTGTCTGACCGGCTTGTCCGATCATTCGATGGGAAGTGTTGTGCCGATAGGAGCCGTGCCGTTTGGCATCAAAATGGTAGAGAAACATCTGACACTGAAAAGGGCGGATGGAGGACCGGATGGCGCTTTTTCCATGGAACCGGAGGAATTTAAGGATATGGTAACGGGTATCCGCATCATGGAAAAGGCGATCGGCACTTCCGCCTATGCCCTGACGGACAAACAGGTGAAAGAGAGGAACGGTTCCCGTTCGCTGTTTGCGGTAAAAGACATTCGGACAGGAGAAGCGCTTACCCCGGAGAATGTGCGTTCTATTCGTCCGGGATATGGGCTGCATACGATGTACTACGAAGAAGTTCTGGGAAAAAAGGCGCTTTGTGACATTGCAAAAGGCACGCCGCTGGCATGGGAACTGTTCTCATGACTGTTTCAGGGTAATCAGATCCGAAAATTTCAACATGCAGATACCTTCTTCATAATCGCCGATGGTGTCTGCATTTTCCATGCCGGCAGCATTTGCGGCAATGAGCTTCGGAAAGTTTATGCCGCAGGCGTACGCATGCGGATAGCCCCCGCCGAAGCGGGGATTGATCTCCGAAATGTAATAATGTCCGTCAATCTGAAAAATATCCATGTCGATCGGCCCGGCAAGCGAAAGGCTTTCAGTGGTTTTTTCGATCAGTGCAAAAAGCGCATCGTCTTTTACCGAAACGGATTTTTCCGTTTCGCCTGCCCGCATCCGCAGTTTTTTCTTGGTAAAAATAGAAACGGGACGGTGAGAAAGCATGTCGACATAGATATCGACGCCGTACTCTTCACCTGACGCGAACTGCTGGATCAGCATATCTTCTTCACTGTATTTGCACAGAACGGATAAAAGTTCCATATTGTCAACTTTCCGGATGCCGATACTGCCGCATCCGCGGACCGGCTTGAGAAAGACCGGGAAATCGATCTTCTTTTCTTCATAATCTTTCTGAAATGCAGAAAGGTTCTTACAGCTTGTCAGCATGGGAAGTCCGTTTTTTTGCATGGCTTTATAGAACGCATATTTATCCCGGCACAATTCGATTGTCTCCGGTGCGGAAACAACAGGCAGAATACCCTGCTCTATGAATAAGCCGCGGTTTGCCGAAAGGAGCGCAAGCTCGTCTTCCTGTAAAGGCAGCACGACATTTATGGCCTCTTTCCGGCAGATATCCAGGATCACATCCATATAATCCGGGGAAGTCATCCGCGGTACGATATAATAGCTGTCCGCCTCATAAAGCGCGGGTGCATGGGGACTGCAATCCGTGCCGGTTACTTTGGCAAAACCGCTTTCTCTGGCTTTAAAATATTGGACCAGTTTATTTCTGGTACCGCAGCTTAAGATTAAGATATTCATTCTGTTACTCTGCCTTTCCGGGTACTTGTTTTGCATGAAAATAGATAACAATAGTCAGTCTTTGGTCAGAGGCTGTCAGACCCGCTTAAGGATCCTGCAGCGCTGTAACGGATCCGCTCACGTAATCTTCCGGCGTCCATTTGCGCCGTACCTGAAGCAGCTTACCCTGCTGCCTGACATATACGGCCGGGAAATATTGTATAAAAAGCGGATTTAAGCTCATCGTATAGCCGCCTACGTTTTCGTATATGATCTGATCTCCGGGAAGCAGCTCAGGCTGTTTCTCATGGGAAAAGAGGCGGTCGCATTCCATACAGGTATAACCGCTTATGATCTGTTTCTCCATAAGAGCGCGCGCCGGAGCGGTATCCTCTTTCCGGTCATCATCCTGATAAAGAACATGAAAAAGGTGAGAAGTCTTGATCATGGTAGCGTCGATGTTAAAACGGCTCCCATCGGTCATCACATAGCGCGTTCCTTTGATATCTCTGACATCAAAAACAGAGGTAACAAAAGTGGTGCATTTGGAAATTAAAGAAATACCCGGTTCTACGATCAGCTTCGTCTGATCCGGCGTAAAGCATCTGGATAATTCCTCTGCCACGACCGGGAAATAATCAGGATATTCGGGTCTGCCCTCCATGCCGCCGCAGTAGCCGCCGCCCAAATCCACATAGGACAGATCCAGCCGGAATTCCTGCTGCAGCTTACAGGCCATTTGCGCAATGCTGCGGAAGATGTTGACACTGCGGGATTTGCTGCTGGAGTGCAGATGCAGTCCGGTGACGGTAACGTTTGGGATCGTCTGCAGTCTTTGCAGTGCGCCGGCCAGTTTTCCCGTTTCATAACAGAAGCCGAAGCGCCCGCTCACTTCGCCCATTGTCGTCTCGCCGGGACACATTTTTTCCAGATCGAAGTTCGCACGGATTCCGACGGAAAACGGCCGTTCGGGATATTCTTCCGCCAGGCCGTCCAGCCAGTCGATTTCCGTCTGGGAATCCAGATTGACGTAACCGCCTGCAAGCAGGACGTTTCGAAAAGAAGTTCTGCTTTTATAGGGGCCGTTATAAATAATCTCATGGTCTTCATAGCCGAGATAACGTGCCAGCAGGTATTCGTCTTCGGAGACGACTTCTGCATAAGCGCCGTTTTTTTTCACAAATGAGACGAGCCACGGAAGGGAGTTCGTCTTAAAAGAATAGCCGACCAGGTAATTGTTCCAGCTATGTGATAAAGAACCGGTCAGCATATCATAATAATTCTGAAGGATCGTTTCGTCTATTACAAAATAGGGAGTCCGTAATGTTTCCATGACACCATTTCCTCCGATTTCTCTTTTATTTTACAGTTACTTTTGTTATTATAGTACAAAACGGAAATAAAGGAAAGTTGAAATGAAAGAACGAATATATGTATGTCATACATTTTACCATGTTTATGTCGCCTGTCTGAAAGAACTTTTCCTGCCGGAAGAAAAACGGGGACAGGCTTCGCTCGTGCTCAGTACGATGTCCAACAACTTCGGGAATTTAAAGGAGCGGGCAAAAAAATGCGGTCTGTTTGAAGAAGTATGGATGTTCGAAGAAAAGGCATCCGATTTTTTCCCGCAGCTGCGCAGATATCACACGGACAGAGGAAATATCGTCATCAACATGCTTGCCCGCATCAAATACACGAAACTCCTCGGCAGATTGCAGGAACCGTATGTTCCGGTAGATTTTAAGGAATACAAAGATATTTATGTATTCTGCGATTCGGATCCGATCGGATATTATCTGAGCTATAAGAAACTATATTATCATGCGGTGGAAGATGGATTGAACTGTCTTGAGTCCTACGATACGGCAAGATATGACAACAGAGGGCACTTTGCATTGAAGGCGTGGATGGCGGCACATAACCTGATCTTTATCCAGAACGGATATGCGAAATACTGCCTGGACATGGAAGTCAATGATATAAGCGTCCTTCCCTATCCGATCGATAAACATATCGAACAGCCGCGGGAAGAGCTGACGGCGCATTTATCTGATGCCGATAAAGATATTCTGATCCATCTTTTTATCGAAAATATGGATGAATTGCAGAAAGATCTGGATACGGGGGCGGAGGATAAAGTATTGGTGCTTTCGGAACCGCTGTGCGATCTGCATGTGAGAAAGCAGATCTTTACGGACATCATAAACGAATACGGGCAGATCGATGGTCATAAGGCGCAGGTGCTGATCAAACCGCACCCGCGTGACGTACTTGATTATAAGAAAGAATTTCCGGAGCATGTCGTTGTAAACGGTATGTTTCCGATGGAAGTCATGAACTTTATTCCGGGACTGCGTTTTAGGAGAGTCGTTTCGGTATTTACGGTGCCCAATGCCATACGCTTTGCGGAGGAGATTGTTTTTCTGGGTGAGGACTTTATGGATCAATATGAAGAACCGGCGCTGCACAGGCAGAATGAGCAGATTTGACCGTGGCAGAACGCGCGGGAAGAAGGATGGACAGATCCGGACGACAGGGCGGGCGGCCGCATTTCTTCCTTGACGTATGTCGGCGGGGAGAACTATAATGTTATGGTATGAAACTTGGACAGGCAGGATAGCGAATGAAGGATATATATAAGAAATTAATGGTATTACTGGATAAGAAGCAGAAACGGAAAATGCTTCTTTTGATCTTTATCATGCTGGCCGGCGGTGTACTGGAGACGCTCGGCGTTTCGTCCATCCTGCCTGTTATGAATGTGGTCCTTGAGGAAAATGCCATAGACAATCATGCGTATTTACAGTTTATCTGTGAGGTTTTTCAGATCGATAATACAAGGGATCTGATGATTGTCGTGATGCTTGGACTCGTGATCATATTTGCCGTAAAAAATATGTTCCTGTTTTTCCAGCAGAAAGTACAGCTTAAGTTCGTTTATACGAATCAGTTCGCAACATCCAGAAGGATGATGATCAACTTTATGAAACGGCCGTATGAATATTATCTGAACGCGGATACGGCGGTCATCCAAAGAAGCATCACATCGGACGTTAATAATATGTACGGACTGATCCTGGCGTTACTGCAGCTGATCAGTGAGTGTATTGTGTTCGTTTGTCTGGTAGCGGTCAGTCTTGTTACGGATATTTGGATGAGCGTTACGGTGACCCTGCTTTTACTGGTCGTCCTGCTTGTGATCAAATGTGTCTTAAAACCGATCATGAAAAAAGCCGGTGAGGAAAATCAGGATTTTTACAGTGGATTATATAAATGGATCGATCAGTCGGTCATGGGGATCAAAGAAATCAAGATTGCCTGCAGGGAGCATTATTTTATCAATGAATATTCCAAATGCGGCGCGGGATATGTGAATGCGGTACAGCGCTATAATCTGTACAATGCGACGCCGAGGCTTCTGATCGAGACCGTTGCGATCGCCGGGATGGTCCTCTATATGATGCTGCAGCTTCTGCGCGGAACGGGCGTCATTGATATCATGCCGCAGATCACTCTGCTTGCGCTTGTCGCTATGAGGCTGATCCCCTGTGCCAACAGGATCAATAACCATTTGACTTCCATTTCCTATTTCGAGCCGTTTTTCATGGGAGTCAGCGATAATCTGCAGGAAGAGATCAGAGACGAAAACATCGATTACGAAGCGGAGACATATCAGAAAAAAGTGGATGTCAAAAAGCTTCCGATTGCTGAAAAGATCGAACTGAGAAATATTTCGTATAAATATCCGAATACAGAGGTACTGATATTTGATCATGCCGATATGGAGATCCCGATCGGGAAAAGTGTCGGGATCGTAGGAACATCGGGTTCCGGCAAGACGACCGTAGTGGATATCCTGCTCGGTCTGCTGCGTCTGCAAAGCGGGGAGATTCTGGCCGATGGCGTGGAAGTAAGAGAACATTACCGTGAATGGCTGAAAAATATCGGCTATATTCCGCAGTCCATTTTTATGATCGACGCTTCGATCCGCAAAAATGTTGCGTTCGGTTATGCGGATGATGAGATCGACGACGAAAAAGTCTGGGAAGCGTTAAAGGAAGCACAGCTGGACGAATTCGTAAAAGGACTTCCTGCGGGTCTGGATACGAGTATCGGAGAAAGAGGCATTCGTATTTCGGGCGGACAAAGACAGCGTATCGGTATTGCGCGGGCGCTTTTTGAAGACCCGGAAGTGCTTGTACTCGATGAGGCGACTTCGGCGTTAGATAACGATACCGAAGCAGCGATCATGGAATCGATCAACAGACTGCACGGGCGTAAGACGCTGATTATTATCGCCCACAGATTACAGACGATTGAAAAGTGCGATATGGTCTATCGTATAGAAAACGGCAAGGCAGCAAGAGAACGGTAATACGGCAGCGGAAGAAAGAGACGCGGCGGATGGGTACGGTGCAGAAGGCGGTATATTCAGGTAGAGCACCGGAAAGGTATGATGAATTTATGAAGGCGTTGATTAAAAAATGTTGGGATCTGTATAAAAAATATGAGGAAGGTCTGAATTACCTGATTTTTGGTTTTCTGGCTTTTGTACTAAACTACGTTCTGTATTTTGTTTTTGAGTCGCTTTTCCATATGCATTACATGGCGGCCACGGCAATATCGTGGGTTTTGACGGTGGTTTTTGCATACTGGACAAACCGCACTTTTGTCTTTAAGAGCAAAAATGCCGGAGCAGCGGGAATCCTGAAGGAATTTACGGCGTTTGTCGGCGCAAGGGTTGCGACAGGGGTACTGGAACTTGTATTGATGTATCTGATGGTAGATGTGGCGGCGGTCAATTCCTACATTGCCAAGTTCATTTGTCAGGTTGTAGTGATTCTGGCCAATTATTTTCTGAGTAAACTATGGATCTTTAAGGAAAAAGAGAAATAAAGATAGGAGAGGCAGGCATGACTTCAAAGCGACAGGCAAATTTCGAGCTGCTTCGTATCGTGGCTATGCTGATGATCATAACCCTTCATTATCTGGTGAAAGGGAACATTGACATGCCTTGTACGGAGAACTGGACGGCGGTAAATTTCACGGCCAGGTTGATAGAGGCATTCTGTATCGTGGCGGTAAACTGCTATGTTTTATTAAGCGGTTATTTTCTGGTGGAATCTGAGTGGAAACCGGGGCGTGTGATATCCCTGCTTTGTCAGATTCTTTTTTATTCCCTTCTGATACCGGTTGTTATGATTGCATTCGGTATGCTTTCATGGCAGGATTTAAGCCTTTATGACTGGCTCGGTTTTGCGCTGCCGATCGGGACGGAACATTACTGGTTTGCGACTGCCTATCTGTTTATGTACCTGTTTGCGCCGGTACTTGCCGCCGGTGTGAAACAACTGGAAAAAAGGACACTGCAGATCGTGATCGGCATAATGCTTCTTTTCATGTCTGTCGGCAAGTCCGTGCTGCCGGTATCGTTTGTGACGGATCATTACGGATATGATTATGGATGGTTTTTATGTCTGTTTCTGATCGCGGCTTATCTGCGTATGTACGGCTGCCGCTTTTTGTGTTCGAAGCGAAGCGGCGGACTTTTGTATATCGGTATGGGTTTCTGTATTTTTGCCGCGTCGGCGGCAGCGGTACTGCTTTCGGATAAAGCGGATGCATTTGCATACTATGCTGATATGCCGTATACCTACAATCATATATTCTGCCTGCTCGGCGCGGTCGGTCTGTTTGGCGTTTTTGCACGGATGAAGATCCGGGAAGGCAGGGCGGCGGCGCTTATCAGACGACTATCCCCGTATACGTTCGGAATCTATCTCCTGCATGAGCACATTTTGATCCGTTATGAATGGACTGATTGGATGCAGATCGACAGGGTACGGGAAAGCCTACTGTTTGTACCGCATATGACAGGCTGTGTGATCACGGTTTATCTGTTGGGCACGTTGGTCGATTTTGTAAGAGTTTATCTGTTTCGGAAAGTGAGCGTGTTATTTTCGGGCGCCGGAAATAGAACCGGAAATGGAAAAAGAAAGTAGTCTGTGATGAAAATAATAAAATTTTTTTATGAAAAATATCGTAATTTAATAGAAAACAGCCTGTTTGTCATCATTCTGGCATTTTATCCGCTGATCAGAATCAATCAGGGACTGGATGTCTCGGATACGGCATACAGCCTGGTGAATTTCCAGTATTTTCCCTCAGCGGACGGGACCTGGCAGACGGCGACTTATCTGGCAAACGCAGCAGGATATCTGTTCATGCAGCTTCCGAAAGGCGATACGCTTTTGGGAATGAATTTTTATACCGGACTGATTGTTTCTTTCATTGCGCTTCTTTTTTATTATACCATGCGGAAAAAAATGCCGGCATGGATTGTTTTTATGGGAGAAATGCTGGCTGTGGGTCTGTGCTGGTGTCCTACGGTCATCTTATATAATTATCTGACATATGTGTTTATGGGAGCAGGAATCTTGTTGTTGTACAAGGGAATCTGTGCAAAAGGAGACAGAGTGCGCCTCGTACTGCTGTTCATGGCAGGGGTCTGTCTTGGGGTGAATGTGACGGTGCGTATGCCCAATGTGGTACAGGCAGTGTTTATTCTGGCTCTGTGGTATGCCGCATGGCGTCGTCATGACAGTCTTGAACGGACATGGAAGGATACGCTTACATGCCTGTTTGGTTATTTTACAGGATTTTTCATACCGTTTCTGACGATCTGCATCAAATACGGGATAGGGGCTTATCCGGCTATGGTAAAGGATCTGTTTGCCATGACGGAGCAGGCGGCGGACTATAAACCGGCGTCCATGCTGACGGGTATGTTCGGAGATTACGGGAGCGGCCTGTACGGACTTTTGTTTGCGGGACTCTGGGTGGGCGGCCTGTATATTGTTTATTTTATTAAAGAAAGGGTTTGGCCGCATACAGGGAGGCGGCTGTACGGACTGTTCTGTGCGGGAACCGGACTTGTACTGATCCGCTTTTATTGGGGACAGGGAATGTTTACATTTCAATATTACAATTACAGAGGCATTTTTTTCTGGGCGGTTTTGTTTTTGCTGATGACCGCTGCCTGTGCGCTGTCCGTACTGATCGGCAAAAAGCGGGAAACGGAAGACAAAGCGCTTGCGCTCATCGTTCTTCTGCAGATGTTTGTAACGCCGCTTGGCGGGAATAACGGTTTGTATCCGATGATCAATAACCTCTTTCTGGCGGCGCCATTTACGATCTGGGTATGCGGCGGATGGTTTGTGTCTGCGGGAAAAAAGGAGCTTCATGTTCCGTGGAAGTGTATGTGCCTGCTGTTTGGCGGAATGGTATTCCTGCAGAGTATCGGGTTTCATGCGCAGTTTGTTTTCCAGGACGGCGTATGGGGAGAAAAGAGGGATACGCTGTTAACGGATATGCCGAAAGTGTCGGGTATCTATACGAATAAAGAGAATGCGGAAACCTTTTGTGATCTGACAGCGTATGCGGTAAAAGAAGGACTTGCAGGGGAGAAAGCGATCCTGTACGGAGAGATTCCGGGCATAAGTTATTTTCTGGATATGCCGGCGGCGATTTCCACTTCATGGCCGGATTTAGACTCTTACCGGCTGGAGCGTTTCCTACAGGACATGGAGGCCGTGGAGTCGAATATGGATGAAGAGCGTCCGGTCGTAATTGTTTCATCTGCGGTCGCCGCTTATAAAGGGGAAGATGCCAAAGCATATGAGTGGTTCGGCGTGGATACGGACGCTTATGATCAGGACAGAAAGCTTGCGGTCTTACTGGATTTTCTGGATGCATACGGGTATGAGGAAACGTTTTGCAACATGAGATATGCCGTATATAAATGATTTGCCAACCGGATGGCGTTGGTGTATAATGACATGTAAAAACGGAGGGAAGGCTTTTTATGGAATCTGCAAATTTACGTAGCAAAGATCTGGTCATAAAAATGGTCTTTTCCCTGCTTCTTTTTATGGTTACTTACAGGCTTGTCCTGACGTATTTTGAAACCGGTTTTTCTGATTTCCCGTATCATTCTCAGGTGGCGGAAGGGTTTCATCTGAGTAATCTGAAAGCGGAAATAGAAAGCGGAAATACGTATTTTATGTGGAGCTGTCTTGTTTCTTTGCTTCACAGACGCGGAAACGTGACTTTGTATGGCGCATGTGCAGTGATAACGGCGCTTGCCAATGCCGCCACACTGTATATTGCCATGGATTATATCGGAAAGAAAGTGCCGAAGGCGGAATATGCTTCCCGGATCTATCTGTGTGCGGGACTTCTTTATGTAGGCCCGTTATTTTTTCCCTGGCTCAATGCCGATTATTATTTGGGAACGTGGTCTCCGAACACATGGCACAATCCGACGAACAGTATGGTCAGGCCGTTTGCCCTGCTTTCCGTAATTCTGATCCTGGAAATTCTGGAGGCGGAGGACGCGAAGATCAAAACCCATCTTCTTCTGGCGGCGGTTCTTGCGCTCAGTGTCATAGCCAAGCCGTCTTTTTTGCAGGGAATAGCGCCTGCAATGGTATTATATGTGCTGTTTGAACTGGCGGCTGCCCGGAAGATCCGTCTGCGTAAATATTTATTGCTGGCGTCAGCATTTATACCGGCGGCAGGCATTATGCTGTTCCAGCTATGGCTGACCTTTTACAGCGGCAATACCGTGAGCGAAGGCGTAGGATTCGGATTTCTGACGACGCTTGGACGCTATACGGAGCATGTGGGGGCGGCATTGCTTGCATGCACGGCATTTCCCCTTTTTGTCATCGTATCTGCGGCGGCCGTGCAAAAGAAGGCTGTCTGGAGAAATCCCAGGATCATGCTGATGATCAGTTATCTGATTGCCGGATGGAGCGAAATGGTATTTTTGTATGAAAAGGGAGAACGTGAACGGCACGCTAATTTTACATGGGGATATATGCTGGCGGTGTTTATTGCATTTGTGCTTTCCGTTATAGAATTTCTGGATATTACCGGAACGGATGGTAAATACAGGGAGGCAGTGAGAAAGGCGGGAATCGTGCTGTTCTCCTGTCATTTCTTATTGGGGATCTGGTATATCGGCAGAATGCTGCAGCATGGTTCGATTTATTGATGCAATGATCAAAACGATGAACGAATAGATAAAAGATAGAAACAGAAAGGCAGGAAATAGTACAGTGGATAAAATTGATTTTAACGTCCCGCCCTATACGGGAAAAGAAATGGATTATATAAAGCAGGCTGTTGATGATAAAAAGATCTGCGGTGATGGCAGCTTCACCAAAGCATGCAATCAGTGGATCGAAGAAAAGACAGGGACGAAGAAGTGTCTGCTTACCACGTCCTGTACACATGCGACAGAGATGGCGGCTCTGCTTGCGGATATCAAAGCAGGGGATGAGGTGATCATGCCTTCTTATACTTTTGTCTCAACGGCAGATGCTTTTGTACTGCGCGGGGCAACGGCTGTTTTCGTAGATATCAGGCCGGATACGATGAATATGGACGAGACGCTGGTCGAGGATGCGGTCACGGACCGGACGAAAGCGATCGTGCCGGTGCATTATGCAGGCGTGGGCTGCGAGATGGATGAGATCATGGAGATTGCAAAAAGACATGATCTGTTCGTTGTGGAAGATGCGGCACAGGGTATTATGGCATCCTATAAAGGGAAGGCGCTCGGTACGTTTGGTGAATTCGGCTGTTTCAGTTTCCATGAGACGAAGAATTTCAGCATGGGAGAAGGCGGCGCTATTTTGATCCGGGATGAAAAATATATTGAAGATGCCGAGATCATCCGGGAAAAGGGAACGGACAGAAGCAAATATTACAGAGGTCAGGTTGATAAATACCGCTGGCAGAACTATGGTTCGTCTTATCTGCCAAGCGACATGAACGCAGCGTATCTGTACGCACAGCTGGAACTGGCGGACGAGATCACACAGGCAAGAATGGACAGATGGAACCAGTACCATGAACTGCTTTTGCCGCTTGCGGAAGCGGGAAAGATTGAGCTTCCCTTTATTCCTGCGCATTGTACACATAATGCGCACATGTTCTATCTTAAGACGAAGGATCTGGAAGAAAGAAGCAGACTGGATGCTTTTCTGAAAGAAAAGAACATTCTTCCGGCATCACATTATGTACCGCTGCATTCGGCGCCGGCCGGTATCAAATTCGGCAGATTTCACGGCGAGGACAAGTATACGACGAAAGAGAGCGAGAGACTCTTACGTCTGCCGATGTTCTATAAACTGACTGCGGATGAAGTAGAATATATCGCAGCGCAGGTGAAGGCGTTTTATCAGTAGAGAGGTATGCCGTTGATGAATCTTCAAAAATGGAGAAAAAGTTTTGTGCCTGCCGGTCCGAAAGCGCAGGCGGAAAAAACGCATATTCTGCAGTGGGAAAATCGGATGATACTTATATTGACTATGATAGTCAATATTGTACTCATGAGTTTCCTGTATGACTTTTATTATGATCTGAACGATGATGTATTGATGAAGGATATTATGGCCGGCGTTTATACCGGTACGCCGGAAGGCCATAATATGCAGACATTATATTTACTTGGCGCATTGATTGCGTTATGTTACAGGCTGTGCAGGAATATTCCCTGGTATGGCCTGTTTTTGTTCTTATGCCAGACAGGCAGTTTGTACCTGATCGGTGTCCGGCTGCTTGGTTTTTGTAAAAAAAGGGTTCAGAAAGCGGGAATCATATGCCTGATAACGGTATTTATGTGGGGTGTGATGCTGCCGCATCTGGTCGCCGTGCAATATACCATCACCTGCAGTTTGCTGGCCGGCGCGGCGCTTTTTCTTTTCATGACGACGGAAAAAGGACTGACGTCCGGCCGGTTCATCAAGCGGAATCTGCCATCGGTTTTCCTTGTTATTCTGGCGTATCAGCTCCGCTCGGAAATGCTTCTTTTATTGTTTCCGCTGATTTGTCTGGCAGGATTTTTTCGCTGGCTGGAAGAAGAGAAATTTTTCGGGAAAGAAAATTATTACAGATACGGGATTGTGATCGGCGCCATTTTGGCAGGACTGCTTTTTAGCAGTCTGACGGATGCGGCGGCGTACGCCGGTAAAGATTGGCGTGCATTCCGTACCTTTTTTAACAATCGGACGACAGTCTATGATTTTCATCTGGATGTCGTAACAAGCGGGGAACATAAGGAATATCTGCGTTCTATCGGACTTGGCGACGCATCGCAGGAGCTGCTTGCCAATTATAACTTCGGATTGGACGAGGAGATCGATGAAAATGTGCTGGGAGAGATCGCGGCATACGCGTCGGGTGATGCGGCAAAAACTGCGGTGAAAAACTCTGCGGACGAATGGCTTAGTTTATTTCAAAAGCGCGTCAGAGAGTATCTTTACCGTATTCTGGCTGCCGGGGATGCACCGTATAACAGGCTGATGGTGTTTGGATACGGCTGTGTTTTTCTCGCAGGCGTGTGCGGCCTGCTTCGTCATAAAGACAGGCGCGGAAAATGGAAATTTCTGTGGGAACTTATTCTGCTTGGTATCGTGCGCACCGGGTTATGGATGTATATTTTGATGAACGGCAGAGATCCGGAGCGGATCACGCATTCTTTATATTTCGTGGAAACAATGCTTCTTGCCGGGATGCTCTGTATGAACGGATCATGCCGGAAGATCTGCTGCGGGACGGAGACGGGACCGGAAGATGTTAAGGATGCCGCTTTACCGGAAACGGCGCACAGGCGGTTGCAGAATACAGGAATGTCACGGGCAGCCGGTCTTGTATTTGCAGGCATCGTATTTTTGATCTGTCTGTGTTATCTGCCGCAGACCGTCCGGAGAGTCAGCGCCGATATGGAGGCCAGAGAAACGGCCAACCGCGGCGCCGAAGCGATCTTAGAATATTGCAGGGCGCATCCGGAGAATTTTTATTTTGAAGACGTTTATTCCACGGTTGGCTTTTCGCAAAAAATATTTAAGAATATCGACAATTCTCTCGGCAATTATGATATTATGGGTGGGTGGATATGCAAGAGTCCTCTGTATCAGGAGAAATTAAACCGTTTCGGCATGGAAACGATGGAAGCGGGACTGTTGGGGAATCCAAACGTGTACTTTATTATGGACATCGAACTGCCGGACAGTAATACGGACTGGATACAGGCATACTATGCGCAGGAAGGCACCGCCGTAGAGATAGAACAGGCGGATTTGATTGATGGAAAATATGCGGTTTACCGTGTGAGATTGCGATGAACTTGTGACTCCGGAACGGGCAGGCAGCGGAAAAAGCTTTCTGCTGAGGGCCCTCTAAAAACGTCGGCACTTGAATTTTACGCCGTATACGGCGCAAAATTCTTAGTACCGCTACGTTTTTAACGGAGCGGGAGCGTGCCCAAAGCAGAAACTTTTTCCGCTGCCTGCCCGTTCCGGAGTCACAACCACTATATAAAACATAGCAAAGACCAAAGGAAGGACAAGCCATGGCGAAATCACAGCTGACTCTTTATGCGGGATCAGGGGACATTTATCTGCGGCTTATGGAAAGTGCGGATACGGATAAGATCATAACATGGCGGAACACGCCGCGGGTACGGGATAATTTTATTTACAGGAAGCCTTTTACCAAAGAGGGGCATTTAAGCTGGATACGCACACAGATAGAACCCGGTCATGTCGTACAGTTTATGATCTGTGAGACCGTTTCCGGCCGGGCAGTGGGAAGCGTGTATCTCAGGGATATCGATCAGGAGAAGCGTCTCGCGGAATACGGTATTTTTATCGGAGAAGAGGATGCGCTCGGAAAAGGCTACGCAACACAGGCAGCCAGGCTTATGATTTCTTATGCGTTTGAAGAACTTGCTCTGCATACGGTCTTTTTAAGAGTTTTTGCGGATAATGCGGGGGCAAGGAGAAGCTATGAAAAAGCGGGATTTTGTTTGATAGAAGGAAAACGGGAAATGATAGAGACAGAAGAGGGCGCAAGAGAAATGGTTTTTTACAAAATAGAAAAAGAATGATGATTTAAGAAGGGAAATAGTTTTCATGAGTAAGTTAGTCAGTTTCGTAATACCATGTTATCGTTCGGCGCAGACGATTGGTAAGGTGGTAGAAGAAATAAGCGTTACACTGGAGCGGTCAAAGCAGTATCGATACGAGATTATTCTTGTAAACGACGCTTCACCGGACAATACGTTTGAAGTGATCCGAAGCCTGTGTGAAAAAAGAAAAGAAATCTGCGGTGTGAATCTGGCCAGAAATTTCGGACAGCATGCGGCATTGATGGCAGGGTTTCGTTATGCGCACGGTGATATCATAGTCTGTCTGGATGACGACGGACAGACGCCGGCAGAAGAAGTGCCCAAGCTGCTTGCCAGGCTGGAGGAGGGATATGACGTTGTCTATGCCAGATATGAGATAAAAAAGCATTCCGCATTTCGTAATTTCGGCAGTCATGTCAATGAATGGATGACAAGGGTAATGCTCGGGAAACCAAAAGAATTATATCTGTCCAGTTATTTTGCGGTAAAGCGGTTTATTGTGGATGAGATGCTGCGTTATACGAATCCGTATCCCTATGTCATCGGTCTTGTACTGCGTGCGACGAAAAATATAACCAATGTGGATGTGAAGCACAGGGAACGGCAGGTCGGGACATCCGGCTATACGATCGGGAAACTTCTGGCATTGTGGTTTAACGGGTTTACGGCATTCAGTATCAAGCCGCTCAGGGTGGCGACCGCTATCGGTGCATTTTCGGCAATAGCAGGATTTTTATACGGAATTTATACGATCGTTAAGAAGCTGGTGAATCCGAATGTAGTGATCGGTTTCAGCTCGCTGATGTCTGCCATGGTGTTTATCGGCGGCATGGTAATGCTGATGCTTGGAATCATTGGAGAGTACATCGGAAGAATTTATATATCCATGAATAATTCTCCGCAATATGTGATTAGAGAGTGTATTGATGAACGGGAATGAGATTAAGATAAAACTGAAACTGAATCTGATAGCGATTGTTGTTGCAACGGCAGGAACGTTATGCTTTCCTCAGCTTTTGAACTTAAAGGGAAATACGCTCGTATTCAGCAACAGCATCATATCTGTTTTTTTATGGCTTTTGTGTCTGTATGCGGTGAATCTTTCCCTGCATACGATCGATTTGAAAGACATGCGCGGATGGAAGATCGCGGGCGCTTTTTCCCTGTTTTTTACGACGGCCATGCTTTTCGGCGTCAGGCTGGAGGCGGAAGGAAATGTGGATTTTAAGGACTGGAGGTTGTGGATTTCACTGCCTGTCTTAACATGCCTTTTTATGATCTTGGTCCGTAAGTTCTGGAATTTTCTAAGTAAGATGGAAGAGCGTAAGGAAAGTATCGCAGCGCATATCAAAGTGCCGAAAGCACCGACATTTCTGGAGAAACATGCCAGGGCCGTGATGTTTGTTTTTCTGATTTTATGTTGGAGCACAGTGCTTTTGGCCGTTTATCCCGGCTTTTTTGTGTATGATGCGCAGGATGAATATTTACAGGTGGCATCCAGAAATTTCACGACGCATCATCCGCTTGTTCATGTCCTGATGCTCGGCGGAATTATCTGTGCCGTGCATAAAGTGACGGATTCTTATAATCTGGGGATCGCCTGTTACATGATTGTGCAGATGTTTCTGGTGGCGGGCTGCTTCACGTATCTGATCCTCTGGCTTCGCAGAAAGAAAGTGTCGAAGGCTGTCTGTCTTCCGGCGCTCATTTATTTTGCCATCTTTCCGGTGATCGTAATGTTTACGCTCTGTTCTGCAAAGGATGCAATTTTTACGGCTGCGCTTTTGCTGCTTCTGCTCGTGATGCTTGATATGGGGATTTCGGAAGATGCGTTTTTTGCTTCCAAAACAGGAATGGCGTTTTTTGTACTGAGTGCGCTTACGATGCTGTTATTCCGTAAAAACGGTATTTACGCATTTGCCGTAATGGTGCCGGTGCTTCTTTTATATCATAAGAGACACAGAAAAAAGATGGGATTTCTTCTTGCGGTCGTGTTTGTTTCTTATTTTCTGATAAGCGGGACGCTTGCATTTGTTCTGCACGCGCACAGCGAGGAAAATCAGGAGATCCTGACGGTGCCGATACAGCAGCTTGCAAGGACATACAAATTCAACAAAGAATCGTTTGATGCAGAGGATATTGCCGTGCTGCATGAAATACTGCCGGAAGAAGCGCTTGTGCTTTATAATCCGAAGCTGTCCGATCCGGTCAAGTTTCATTTTAATAACCAGGCGTATGCAGCCGACAGATCCAGGTATGCGAAACTGTGGATTAAGATCGGTTTAAGGAAACCGCTTTCTTATATCAATGCGTGGCTTGTCAATTCATACGGTTTCTGGTATCCGGATACGATAATAGATGTGTATTCCGGGAATACTGTATTTACCTTTACTTATCAGGACAGTTCATATTTCGGTTATGAGGTGGAACTGCCTGGCGTAAGAGACAGTAAGATTCCGTGGCTGGATGAAATGTACCGGAGGCTGTCGCTGGAAGTCGAACAGGAGAAAATACCGATCGTGTCCATGCTGTATTCTCCGGGAGGGTTGTTCTGGTGTTTTCTGTTTGTCTTCTGCTATATATTTTACCGGAAAAAGTATCATATCGTGGTGCCGTATCTGTTAGTGCTGCTTGTCTGGCTGACGGTACTGCTCGGACCGACGTATCTGCCGCGCTATGTGCTGATCTTCTGGTTTGGCCTGCCGCTGTTTGCCGCAGTCATGCTTGAGGAGGAAAAGTTTGTCAAGTTGTAAAATAATGGCAGTTATGGTACACTATAAGGCAGGATTAAAATTCAAAGAAAGTGTTTTTGAACAGAATGAATAAGATTATCAATAGATATCAGGCGGTTTATGGAACGACCTGGCTTATCATTTTCGCCATCATGATCACGTTATGGCCCCTCCGGCTTGTGACCGAGAAAATAGTTTCCGGAAGCAACAGGCAGATATCCATGAGCTCGGAGGCCATTACGGAGGATTATATGGTACAGCAGATGTTCGTGGCACAATACGACTATCTGCAGAATATCAAAGTATATCTGCTGAATGAATCTGCGGGCGAAACATTTAATTTCATTTTATATGATGCTTCCAGAAATGTTTTGATGCAGCAGTTCATTTCTACGGATAATATGGAAGAAGTACCGGGATTTTGTACGATACAGGTGAATCAGGAGACCGAAGTCGGCAGGGAGTATTACTATCTTTTGCAGGGCGTTTCCACGGATTTCTATGTGGCGTATGAGGATACGGAGACTTCCGGTACGATCTATAACGGTACGCTGTATTACGGCAATGTGGAAGACACGGAGCATAATATCATTACCGAATATGAATATCAGATTCCGCTTCGAAAGGGCAAAACATTGGTATGTGATGCTCTCCTTGTGATGCTCGGACTTCTCGTGACGATCTGTGCGGGTAAATATTACGGCAGATATCCTGAAAGGAACAGACTGCTTACCGTGGAGCAGGTCTTTAAACGGACGGCAACGCCGGCAGTGCTTGTCCTGGCGCTCATTGGGATCATTGCGGTCTGGCCCTGTCAGCTGTTTTCGGAATATGCGGAACAGAATCTGTTTTTTATTGCAGGGATCATACTTGCCGCCTGCATCATGCTTTACGGTATCAACAGGAACAGACTTCATAAAAGCAGTGATATGGGGTTCTCTGTTCTGCGGGATCACTTTCCGGACTATTTACAGGCGGCCTGCTTTGCGTTTGCAATCCAGGCAGGCGTGCACTATATGAACGGGTTGTATGAGATTCATCACACGATTGCGTATCGTGAGATGTTAGTCTGGTTCGGACTTGCGGTGATCGTGACATATAAACGGAAGGAAATTCTAAATGCGGTTAATTTTGTCTATCTGATAATTGCCGGGATTTCGGGGTATCTATATTATCGGGGGCAGGTGGTTTCCCTGGATGATGATGAGAAGATACAGGCGCTTAAACTGACTGTCTGGGCGGCTGTTATCGCAGGCATCGTGGTGATCAATACGGTTACGGTCCTGATTCGAAAGGAGACCCGCCGCAGACTTGGAAGGTCTGTCAATTTATGGTATGGGACGCTTTTGACGGTGTTCTTTGTGCTGCTCATCGTGTTCCGCAATACGAGAGGATGGCCGATCTATCTGGTGTGCGCTTTCACGCTGTATTATATTCGTGTGGCCGTCTGGGAGAAAAAGGAAAGGATACTGCCCAATATATGCAGCGGCATCCTGCTTCATTTTCTGGTAATGACCGGTTACTGTCTGCTGCACAGACCATATATGTTTCATATTTACTACCGTTATCCATTTGTTTTCCATACGGTAACGGTTTCGGCCGTGTATCTGCTTCTGGCAGCCTGCGCGGCGCTTGTGAAGCTGCTTGACAGATATCGCAGGGAGCCGGAACTTTCCTGTATCTGGAAGGAGCTCCTGGTCTTTGGGACTGCGGTCGTATATTTGATCTTTACGTTATCGAGAACGGGGTATCTGGCCTTTATCCTGATGGCGCTCATGATTATTCCGATTGTCTGTCTGTGCATGCGGTCAAAGTGCAGAGCGCTGTTTTCTGCGGCTGCTATGATGTTTCTTGCGGTCGTCATTTGTTTTGCACCGGTTTTTACGATGCAGCGTCTGATACCGGCGGTCGTTGCCAGACCCGAGACTTTGGAGATCGAGGTACTGCCGAGTGAAATTGTGCACGGCAGGGATATGGATTCCTGTTTCTATATGACGCCGAGACGTTTTCTGCATGTTTTTGAGCTGAAAGTGCTCGGGATACCGGAAGAGAAATGCATTAACCAATATATTGTTACCCGGTCTGAGAGACAGTATCCGGAAGGATACCGCAGGCCTGATCGTATGCTGGTGGCTTCAGCCGATCTGTCAGGAGGAGAACTTGCCGGGATGATGCAGGAGGACGTGCAAAGTGATGCGGAATCTTACACGAACGGCAGACTGGATATTTTCAGATTATATGCGATGCATCTGAATATGACAGGACATGATGAGATGGGAATTACGCTGCCGAACGGGAGCCTGGTCGTTCATGCACACAATATCTATTTACAGACGGCATATGATCACGGGATTCCGACGGGCATCGTATTTATTCTGTTTGGAATCGGAACATTTGTACAGACCCTGATTTATTATGTGAAGAGAAAAAGTGACAGAGCATGTGCCGTACTGCCGCTTGCATTACTGCTGTCTTTTGCAGTGGCCGGACTGACGGAGTGGATATTCCATCCGTGCTATCCGATCGCATTTTGCTTGTTGTTATCATTGGCGCCGCTTTTAGCTGATACCAAAGCGGACAAAGAGGGAATGCATAAACATGGAGAAGAAGCGAAAACCGTTTAATGTAAAAATATTTTATAGAAGAACAGCTTTGATCATCTATGATATCATCAGTGTCATTGCGGCGAGTTATCTGGCTCTGCTGCTGCGCTATGACCTGAACATGGAAGAGATTCCTTCTCATTTCGTAGAACCGATCGAGAGATTTCTGCCTTTAAATATCCTGCTGACACTGCTCATTTTTTATTTCTTTCATCTGTACAGCAGTCTGTGGGCATTTGCAGGAGAAACGGAACTGCAGAATATCGTGGTATCCTGTGTGATCTCCGCACTGGCAAACGGTATCGGTCTGCAGTTTTTCAAGGTGACGGGACAGGCCGTGCCGAAGAGTTATCATTTCTTTTATATGTTCCTGTTAATCATCTGCATTTTCGGAAGCCGGTTTTCATACCGCTTCCTGCGGGGATATAAGCATAAGCAGCAGAACAAAAAGAATAAGATATCCGTTATGGTGATCGGCGCCGGGGAAGCGGCGAATGCGATCATCAAGGAAATCGTAAACAGTAATTTCTCCACTATGGTCATTAAGTGTATCATCGATGACGACAAAGGAAAGTGGGGCCGGTA
The DNA here is from genome assembly GCA_910579735.1 of uncultured Lachnospiraceae bacterium. Taxonomy (GTDB): domain Bacteria; phylum Bacillota; class Clostridia; order Lachnospirales; family Lachnospiraceae; genus UBA3282. The sequence continues at coordinate 118,051 of CAJTUZ010000004.1, read as the reverse complement.
TATTCAGGGCATCAAAGTAGCCGGCGGCCGGGATAAGATCGTGGAATGCGCCGATGTATATGAGGTGGATGAGATCATTGTGGCCATGCCTTCCGCTTCCAGAGGAGATATTAAGAACATTCTGGAGATCTGTAAAGATACGAACTGTAAACTGCGTTCCCTGCCGGGAATGTATCAGCTCGTGAACGGCGAAGTCAACGTCAGCAAACTGCGTGATGTTGAAGTGGAAGATTTGCTTGGCAGAGATCCGATCTGTGTCGATATGGATTCCATCCTTGGTTATGTGCAGGGGAAAATTGTGCTCGTAACAGGCGGCGGCGGTTCGATCGGAAGCGAGCTTTGCAGGCAGGTCGCGCAGCATAAGCCGAAACAGCTTATTATTTTGGATATTTATGAAAATAATGTATACGACATGCAGCAGGAGCTGCGGATGAAGTACCCGGAGTTGGACCTGGTAGTGCTGATTGCTTCGGTGCGCAATACCAACCGCATGAACTGGATTTTCTCGAATTACCGTCCGGATATTGTTTATCATGCAGCAGCGCATAAACATGTGCCGCTGATGGAAGACAGTCCGACAGAGGCAATCAAGAATAATGTCTTTGGTACGTTTAAGACTGCGCAGGCCGCAGCGATGAGCGGTGTGAAGCGTTTTGTCATGATATCGACGGACAAAGCCGTCAATCCCACGAACATCATGGGGGCAAGCAAGCGTATCTGTGAAATGATCATTCAGACGTTTAATAAACATTATGATACGGAGTTTGTGGCGGTGCGTTTCGGCAATGTGCTCGGCAGCAACGGCAGCGTGATTCCGTTATTTAAGAAACAGATTGCGGAAGGCGGACCGGTCACGGTGACACATCCCGATATTATCCGCTACTTTATGACGATCCCGGAGGCAGTATCTTTGGTATTGCAGGCGGGCGCTTATGCCAAAGGAGGAGAGATCTTCGTACTGGATATGGGTGATCCCGTTAAGATCCTGACACTTGCAGAAAACCTGATCCGTCTGTCCGGTTTTCGGGTAGGGGAAGAAATCAAAATTGAATTTACGGGTCTTCGTCCGGGTGAAAAACTGTACGAAGAGCTGTTAATGGAAGAAGAAGGCATGAAGGATACGGCCAATAAGATGATTCACATCGGTAAGCCGATCGAGCTGGACGAGCAGGAATTTTTCGCACAGTTAAAGGAGTTAAAGGACGAGTGCATGATTGAGAGCTCGGACATCAGGCCGTTGATCCGGAAAATCGTGCCGACCTATCATTATCAGGATCCGGACAGTGTATAGAATGTGAAACAAAGCGGCGCATAAATTAAGCGCAGAGAGGAAATCCGAAATGGAAAAAAAGAGGATTCATCTGTCGTCTCCTACGATGCATGGCGACGAGCAGAGATTTGTACAGGAGGCTTTTGATACGAACTGGATTGCGCCTCTTGGGCCGAACGTAACGGCTTTGGAACAGGAGATGGCAGCTTATACGAAAGCGCCGCATACCGTGGCGCTCAGTGCGGGAACGGCAGCGATCCATCTGGCGCTGAAACTCTTAGATATCGGGCCGGGGGATGTTGTGTTCGTATCGGACCTTACTTTCTCGGCTACCTGTAATCCGATCGTTTATGAGGGTGCAGCGCCTGTATTTATCGATGCGGAGCCGGATACGTGGAATATGTCTCCGCAGGCGCTTGAAAGAGCTTTCGAGAAGTATCCGCATCCGAAAGCGGTACTGTGTGCCTATTTATACGGAACACCGGCTAAAATTGACGAGATTATGGCAATCTGTGAAAAACACCAGGTGCCTTATATAGAAGACGCCGCCGAATCACTCAGCAGTACCTATAAAGGAAAGCATACCGGAACCTTTGGCAGATTCGGCATCTATTCTTTTAACGGCAATAAGATCATTACGACTTCCGGCGGCGGCATGCTTGTATCGGAAGATAAAGAAGCGATTGAAAAGGCGCTCTTTCTGGCAACACAGGCGAGGGATCCGGCAAGACATTATCAGCATTCCCATATCGGTTACAATTACAGAATGAGTAATGTGACAGCGGGTATCGGCAGAGGACAGCTTCTGCATCTGGAAGAACATAAGGCGCTCAAACAGGCAATTTATAAGCGGTATCAGACGGGTTTTGCGGACATCGGAGAGATCGGCATGAACCCGATGAATCCGGATGGCGATGCCAATAACTGGCTGTCAGGCATGCTGATTGCGAAAGGCAGCAGTGTGACGCCGGATCAGATCATGGACGCGCTTGCACAGGAAAATATAGAATCCAGACCGGTCTGGAAGCCGATGCACGAGCAGCCTGTTTTTGCGGCATGTGATTTTATAGCGCATCAGGAAGACGGAAGCAGCGTCGGCAGCGATATTTTTGCAAGGGGATTGTGTCTGCCGAGTGATATTAAGAATACGGACGAGGATATGGAGCTGATCATCGGGGTTGTGCGAAAGTGCTTCGGACGTGCGTGATGTGTATGAATGCTTACTGCAGAGCCTGGAAGGGACGGACCGGGGATAAAAGCTTTCTGCTGAGGGCCCTCTAACAACGCCGGTCCTTAGTGAGAGCTGCTCATCCTGCAGCTCGAACTTAGTACCGCTGCGTTGTTAACGGAGCGAAAGCGTGCCCGAGGCAGAAACTTTTATCCCCGGTCCGTCCTTCCAGGCTCTGCAGCAAATTGATAAACGGGGAGGAGAGACGAGATATGATCTATGCAAAATATGTAAAAAGAATATTGGACTTTCTGCTGTCCTTGTGCGGTATCATTGTGCTCAGTCCGGTCCTGCTCGTTCTGGTGATCCTGGTGAGGGTGAAACTGGGCAGTCCCGTTATTTTTAAGCAGGAGAGGCCGGGACGGGACGAAAAGATCTTTACGCTTTGCAAGTTCCGTACGATGACGGATGAAAAGGATGCGGAAGGCAATCTGCTGCCGGACAGTGTGCGGCTTACGAAGTTCGGGAAATTTTTGCGGGCGGCGAGTCTGGACGAGCTGCCTGAACTGTTTAATATATTAAAAGGAGATATGAGCATTATCGGACCAAGGCCCTTACTCGTATCTTATCTTCCCTATTATTCGGAACGGGAGAAGAAAAGACACAGCATCAGGCCGGGACTGACCGGACTGGCGCAGGTGAGCGGCCGTAATTTCATCGATTGGGACAAACGTCTGGAAAAAGACGTGGAATATGTGGAGAATCTTTCTTTTGGAATGGATATGAAGGTGTTGAAAATGACTGTACAGACAGTGCTTGGACACCAGGATGAGGTGGCGGAAGATACGAATGCAGTGGAGGGCAATTTTGCGAAGATACGGGAAATGCGGCTGCAGGAGACCGGAAAACTGACGAAATAACGGAGGGAGGACCCCGATTTGAATATTTTGATCTTAAGCGCAGGAACGCGCGATAAGGTAGTACAATATTTTAAGAAAGAAGCAGGTGCGGACGGGAAAATCGTTGCGACCGACTGCAGTAATCTGGCGCCTGCCGTTTATGAGGCGGACAGGTTTTATCTGGTGCCGAGGATCACGGCGCCCGGCTATCTGGACCGCATTCTGGAGATCTGCAGGGAAGAGCAGATAGATGGGGTCTTTTCTTTGATCGATCCGGAGTTAAGCATGCTTGCCCGGGAAAAAGAAAGGTTTTTGGAGATCGGCGTCGTACCGGTCATATCGCCGTATGAGCTGGTGGAGACTTGCTTTGACAAATTCAGGATGTACCGGATGTTATGTGAAATGGGTATTCCGACCGGGAAATGTTTCGTGGAGAAAGAAGAATTTTACCGGGCGTATGAGGCGGGCGAGGTCTCGTATCCGGTTTTTGTAAAACCGGTAAAGGGCAGTGCGAGCATCAATATCAATAAAGTAAACAGCAAAGAAGAGATCGATCTTCTTTTTCATTTATATGACGATCTGATGATCCAGGAATATATGGATGGTCAGGAATACGGGGCCGATGTTTATATCGACATGATTTCAGGGAAATGCACGTCTTTGTTTGTCAAAAAAAAGATCAAGATGCGCGCCGGAGAGACGGACAAATCAGTTTCCTTTAAGGATGAAAAGTTATTTGCCATGATCCGCGGTTTCGTAGAAAAATGCGGGTTCCGGGGCATGATAGATATTGATATTTTTGATATCGGCGGGACGTACTATATCTCCGAAGTCAACCCCCGTTTCGGCGGCGGTTATCCGCACGCTTATGCCTGCGGCGTCAATATGCCGAAATACGTATTGAACAATCTGGCAGGAAAGGAAAATGATGTTGCGATCGGGGACTATATGGAACATATTTGTATGATGAAGTATAATGAGATCATGATAAAGGATATGAGCGGCATACAGATTGTGGAATAGGATCGTGGAATTATGTCTAAAGGGGATAGAACAGAAAGGAACAAGAAGAAAAATGAGCAGAATACTGATCCTGACAAATTCCTCCGGCGGTCTGTATGATTTCAGAAATGAATTTGTGAAGGCGCTGGCGCAGAAAGATCAGGTATTTATCAGCGTACCGGACGACGTCAAAACAAAAGAACTGCTTGATGAAGGCTGTCAGATCATAAAAACGGATATTAACCGCAGAGGCATCAATCCGATAGAGGATTTAAAACTCTGCCGGACTTACCGTAATATGATAAAAGAGCTGCAGCCGGACATGGTCGTTACGTATACGATCAAACCGAATATATACGGCGGTTTCTGTGCAGGAAGAATGAAAATTCCCTATATCGCGACGATAACGGGACTCGGCGGCGCTTTTGACAGAACCGGCGTTTTATTGCAGCTGATTATTCGTATGTACCGCGCAGGCATGAAAAAGGCGGCCTGCATCTTTTTCCAGAATGAAGAAAACAGAGAGATCTTTCGGAATTTCAGGATTCTGGGGAAAAAGGACAAGTTGGTTATGGGTTCCGGCGTCAATCTGGAAAGACATACGTTTGAGCCATATCAGAAGCGGGATGAGACGCATTTCCTATTCGTCGGGCGCGTGATGAAGGAACGGGGAATTCTGGAATATTTGAGCGCGGCCGAAAAACTGCATAGCGAAAAAGTCTTTTTTGATATTTTGGGATATTGTGATGAAGATTATCAGGAAATGCTGGATGAGCATGAAAGAAAAGGCGTCATACGACAGCTTGGATTCCATACGGAAGTGCATCCGTATCTGAAAGATGCCGACGCGGTGGTGATCGCTTCTTTCCATGAGGGCATGTCCAATGCGCTGATCGAAGCGGCTGCGACAGGGAGAGCAGTGATTGCCTCCGATATCAGCGGATGCAGGGAAGCGTTTGCGGACGGTGTCACGGGCTTTCAGTTTACGCCCGGGAAAGCGGATGAACTCATACAGGCCATGAGTAAGTTCCTTTCGCTTTCTTATGAGGAACGCGTACGAATGGGCGAAGCGGCCAGAAAGAAAATGGAAACGGAATTTGACAGGAAACTGGTAACGAAAGCCTATATGGACGAAGTGGACAGGATCCTTGCAAGATAAATCATAGAAAAAGAGTAAGAAGAACAGTAAACCGGAAAATGAAAATATCGTAACAGTACGATAAGAAGACAACAGACAGGGAAGGAGCAGCGTGAAGAAATGGATTTATATGAAAAGATTGTAAAAGGAGAAGAAAAACTTTCCTTGGTAGGACTCGGTTATGTCGGCATGCCGATTGCCGTAGCGTTTGCCAGAAAGATCAAAGTAGTTGGATTTGACTTAAACGAGGAAAAAATCAAGCTGTATAAAAGCGGTATTGATCCGACCAGAGAGGTCGGAGATGATGTGATCCGGGAGACGGCCGTAGAGTTTACCGCCGACCCTTCCAGATTAAAAGAAGCCAAATTCCATATCGTTGCGGTACCGACGCCCGTTAAGTCCGATCATACGCCGGACTTATCGCCGGTAGAGGGGGCAAGCCGCATATTAGGACAGAATCTGACGAAAGGTTCCGTTGTTGTCTTTGAATCGACGGTATATCCGGGCGTTACGGAAGAAATCTGTGTGCCGATTCTCGAAAAGGAATCGGGACTTCGCTGCGGTATCGATTTTAAGATCGGTTATTCACCGGAACGTATCAATCCCGGCGATAAGGTGCACAGACTGGAAACGATCACCAAGATCGTATCCGGTATGGATGAGGAAACTTTGGACACGGTAGCCAAAGTATATGAACTTGTCGTGGATGCAGGCGTATACCGTGCCGAGTCCATTAAGGTGGCGGAAGCGGCCAAAGTCATTGAAAACAGTCAGAGAGATATCAATATTGCATTTATGAATGAACTCTCTATCATCTTCCATAAAATGGATATCGATACGAAGTCTGTCCTTGAAGCAGCAGGCACGAAATGGAATTTCCTGAAATTTATGCCGGGGCTTGTCGGCGGACACTGTATCGGCGTCGATCCCTATTATCTGACTTATAAATCGGATGAATTAGGGTACCATTCCCGGATCATTCTGGCGGGAAGACGGATCAATGACGAAATGGGAAAATATGTGGCGGAATGCCTTGTAAAGAATCTGATCAAAACGGACGTCCCGGTCAAAAAGGCCAAAGTGGCGATCCTTGGATTTACCTTTAAGGAAAACTGCCCCGACACAAGAAATACCAAAGTGATCGATATTTATAACGAACTGGGAGAATACGGGATCAGTCCGCTTGTAGTGGATCCGTCTGCGGATGCGGCCGAAGCGGAACATCTTTACGGCATTACTTTCGGCAGACTGGAAGATGTAAAAGATATGGATGCCGTAGTCATTGCGGTTTCCCACAATGAATTCCTGAAATTAAAAAAAGACGATATTTCCGGTTTCTATCATCCGAAACATAAAAAGAAGGTGCTTATGGATCTGAAGGGGATGTTGGATCGGAAAACGTATCTGACAGACGATTATTTATACTGGAGATTATAATAAGTGAACGCGATCATCAACAATGAACGTAAAAGATCTTTCGTTATTTTCATGATCTTACTGCTTTTTTTCCTGGGAATGTTTGCAGTTTACGGATTGGGCGTTTATAATGATTCCGAGCAGTATATCACCATGCATATCCACAGAGAGCCGCTCTATCCGCTCTTTCTGCTCCTGTGCAGGAAAATAGCCGGAGAGAGCGCAGGATTGGTATTTTCGGCGCTTATACAGAATATACTGACCGTGCTCGGCATTTTTTATCTGGTGAGGTATCTGCAGAAGAACTTTTCCCTGACCATATGGGGGGAACTGATCCTTCTTATCCTGGAGCTGCTGCCGCATCTGGTGACCAAATATGTTTCGGCGCTCGGCATCTTTTTGGAAAATTCCATTATGAGTGAGGCGCTCTGCATACCGCTTTTTCAGTTTTTCTTATTGTTTACGCTGCGGATGCTTTTTGAAAAGAAAAAATCGGATGCGGTCTGTAGTCTGGCATTTGCTTTTCTTTTGTCCATGACAAGAGGGCAGATGATGACGACGATCCTGATCTGGATGATTGCGGCAGGCGTCGTTCTGGTCATGCAAAAACAATATAGGAAACTTGCCGTACCGCTTCTTATCGTGGTTTGTGTATTCGGGGCAAGAAGCCTGTCGGTACACGTGTATAACTACTTTGTGACAGGTTATTTTATGGGCAATACGTACGGGAAAGTCAATACGCTTACGAATGTGATTTATGCCTGTGATAAAGAAGATGGAGAAGTATTTGAAGAGGACAGTGAGGAAAGAGCGTTTTTTGAACTGTTTTATGAGGAGGCGGATGCGCTTACGGCAAGTTACCGGTATGCGGGCGGTACGGTAACGGAGAGGGCCGCGCATCTGGAAGATTATCACGATATTTTGAAATTTCAGGTATTGGAAGCGCATTTTTCCCGATATTATTTCGGGCTGGATACGGATTACTATACACAGAGCAGTTTATCCGATGCCATGGCGGGAAAAATGTTAAGAAAGCTGCTTCCGGAGTGTTTCGGGCAGTGGCTGTATGATTATCTGCTGTTATGCCGCAACGGCTTTATCAGAAGTATCGCCATCGTGCATAAATGGATTAATCCGGCTGCTTATCTGCTTTATTTTGCAGCGGCGGCATTATCCGTTATCGTATGCAGGAAAAACAGAAAAAGCAGGGCGGTTTATGTGATGGGACTGGCGCTTTTGTTCATTATAGCCAATGTGTGCGCTACTTCGCTTACGATCATGTGTCTGTCAAGATATATGATATATGGATTTTCGCTGTTTTATATGGCGCTTTTCCTTCTGATCGTCGAGTGGCGGCGTAATACGGCCGGACATGCGAAGGAGGCCGGCGGATACTTGGATAAAAAGAAGATGAGAGAAAGGGATGGTGATTGAAATGGGATATCAGGATGTTACGTTTGACAAAGACAGTGTATTTCTCGTAGGCGGAGGAGCCGGTTTTATCGGTTCCAATCTGTGCGAGGCGCTTGTTCATATGGGATATACCGTACGCTGCCTGGATGATCTTTCCACCGGAAAATATGAGAATATCGAGCCGTTTACAAAGCTTCCCAACTTTACCTTTATAAAGGGCGATATCAGGGATCTTGATACGTGCTTAAAGGCGACGGAGGGCGTAGCTTATGTGATGAATCAGGCGGCCTGGGGAAGCGTGCCGAGAAGTATCGAGATGCCGCTTTTATATGAAGAGATCAATATCAGAGGCACGTTGAATATGATGGAGGCTTCCAGACAAAACGGCGTGAAGAAATTCGTCTATGCGTCGAGTTCTTCCGTATATGGGGATCATCCGGTACTGCCGAAGAAAGAGGGGCAGGAAGGGAAAGTACTGTCACCGTATGCTCTGACGAAGAAAGTAGATGAAGAATACGGCAGACTTTATAAGGAATTATACGGACTCGATACGTACGGACTTAGATATTTCAATGTTTTCGGCCGCCGTCAGGATCCGAACGGAATGTATGCCGCAGTGATCCCGAAATTTATCAGACAGCTTCTGCATGACGAAGTGCCTACGATCAACGGCGACGGCAGACAGTCCAGAGACTTTACGTATATTGATAATGTCATCGAAGCCAATCTGAAAGCCTGCCATGCGTCCAGTGAGGCGGCAGGCGAGGCGTTTAATATCGGTGCGGGCGGCAGAGAGTTCCTGATCGATATATATTATGATCTGTGCGAGGCGCTCGGTAAGAAAGTGGAACCGAATTTCGGACCGGCCAGACGGGGCGACGTCAGGGATTCCAATGCCGATATTACGAAAGCAAGAGAACTGCTCGGCTACGATCCGCAATATGATTTCAAACAGGGCATTGACCTGGCAATTGAATGGTATAAAGAAAATCTTTAAAGAACCTTTGAGCAATGTCGTAGAGACTGAAAGGTACGGTTAAGAATCTATGGAGTTGAAAATCGGCAGTTATCTGCTGCAGTTTGGCAAAGAGTATCCTATCGATGGCACGATGCCCAGGATCTATAATGCGCAGGGAAAGCTTCTGGAAACCTATTTTATCCGCAACAGGCACAGCCGTCACGCGCCCTATGGGCACGAAGGAAAATATTTTTTCTGGGACAGATACAATTACGGCCTGCCTACGCACTTCTACGGTTCCGATGCAATGCTGCATACACTTGGGACACCGGTCACGAAGTACGGTATGCTGACGGAATCCAAAGTGATTGTACCGCAGGAGTACGAGCTCTTTCATAAACATAAGGGCCTGGAAAAAGAATTTAAATATATCTTCACATATGATGACGGATTGTTGAACGAACTGGATAATGCAAGATTTTACCCGATCGCGGCCGGCATCTGGAACCGGGAGATGAAGGAAGAGCTTTATCAGGTAAAAGAGCAGGATATCTCCATTCTAAGCTCCGATAAGGTGATGTGTCCCCTGCACAGGTTCCGGCTGGAACTGGCGAGAAAATGTAAGAGGGAACATCTGGCGGCTGCATTTGGCAAGTTTGACGGCGGAAGTTATGTGCGGAGCGTGGACGAGTGTCTGGATGCGTTTCGCTTTTCCATCGTGATCGAAAACGATATATCCGATTACTATTTTTCCGAACGGCTGACGAGCTGCTTTGCGGCGCAGACGATCCCGGTTTATTTGGGCGCGCGGAAGATCGCCGACTTTTTTAATCCGGATGGCATCATCTTTTTGCAGGATACCGATCTTGCGCATGCGGCGAAGACACTGGAGCAGTGTACGAAAGAAACGTACGGGGAGCGGCTTTCTGCGGTTTTGGATAATTATAAAAGAGTGCAGGAATACAGCAACATGCAGGATTATCTGTATGAACATTATTTGCAGGAGGGCACGGAGAAAGCATGAAATATAAGGTCGTCGTATTCGGTGTAAAAGATACGTCCGAAAACATTGTAGAGTTTATTCAAAATACTATCTGTCCGGTGAATCTGGTCATTACGATCAGTCCGGAGGTCACGAAGAAGAATCAGGTATCCGGTTATAAAGGACTGTCTGTTTTGACGGAAAAATACGGGATACCGGTGCATGAAGCGGACAGTTATTTCCTGACGGACGATAAGACGCAGACATTTTTGCAGGAGAATGAGTTTGATATCGGAATATCCATGGGATGGCAGAGACTGATCCCGGCGTCGGTGTTAGAGCGCTTCCGGTACGGCATATACGGTTTTCACGGAAACTGCGGCTACCTGCCTTTCGGAAGGGGACGTTCTCCGCTTAACTGGTCGATCATCCTCGGGGATACGAGATTTAACCTGAACCTGTTCCGTTATGATGAAAAAGCGGACAGTCCGAATATCTTCGCTACGGAGATGTTTTCCATTACGCCGCACGACGATATCAGAACGGCGCAGTATAAAAATATGATATGCTCCAAAAACCTGATCCGTAAGCTGTTAAAGGCTTATGAAGAAGAAAATATTACGATCCGTACCGAATCGAAGGATTTTGATTCGTGGTATAATAAACGGACCGCCGTTGACGGGAAGATTGATTTCCATGACAGGACAAGAACGATCCATAACCTGATCCGCGGCGTGGCCGCGCCGTTTCCGGGCGCCTTTGCCTTTCTTGGGGAGAAAAAGGTGACGATCTGGGAAGCGCAGCCCTTTGACGAGATGATCGATTTTTCCGCCTATGCACCCGGTGAGGTAGTGGACGTGTTTGATGACAGACCGATCGTACGGACGGTGGACGGTTCACTTTTGATCGTCCGCTATGAATGTGAGGGGAAGTTGCAGACAGGCGATATTCTCGCCTGATGACAGAGGGGAAATCATGGACAGACCGATACGTATTTTGCACGTGCTTGGCGGAACGGGAGCAGGCGGCGCGGAAAGCCGCATTATGGATCTGTACCGCGAGATGGATAGGACACAGATCCAGTTTGACTTTCTCGTGCACAGCAGCGCCGTAAAGCGGGCCGGAGACGACCCCGCGAAGAGAGAGGCGCAGTTTTTCGACGAGGAGATCGAAAGGCTGGGAGGGCATATTTATGTACTCCCCAAATTCAAAGTCTATAATTATTTTGCGTACCGCAGGGCCGTTAAGGCTTTTTTTGCCGGACACCATGAATTTCAGGTCGTGCAGGGACATATGACCAGTACTGCCTCTATTTATCTGCCGCCTGCCAAAAAAGCGGGGATTCCCGTTACGGTCGCACATTCGAGAAATGCGGGCGTTGAGGGCGGACTGAAGGGGATAGCGACCAGAGTTTTACGGAGAAACCTTTATCGGATCGCCGATCACTGTTTCGCCTGTTCCAGGCTGGCGGGTATCGATGTGTTCGGCAGAGCGTGGGTGGAAGCAGGGCATGTGAAGATCATCCACAATGCGATCGATGCGGGGAAGTTTACGTACCGGCCGGAAAAAAGAGCGGCCATGCGTGAGCAGTTGGGGATAGCGGACAAATTTGTCGTTGGCCATGTGGGACGTTTTAATACGCAGAAAAATCATCCGTATCTGATCGATATTTTCGCAGAGTTTGTACGCATGGAAAAAGACGCCGTTTTAATCCTTTTAGGCGACGGGCCGGACAGAAAGCGGATGGAAGATAAATGCGGGGCGCTCGGTATTCGGGATAAAGTACTTTTTGCAGGTAACCAGAGACAGCCGGAGGACTATTATCAGGCATTCGATATTTTTCTGCTCCCGTCTTTTCATGAAGGACTGCCGGGCGTTCTGGTAGAAGCGCAGGCGGCGGGACTGCCCTGTCTGGTATCCGATACGGTGACGGAAGAGGCCCGGGCGACTGATCTTGTGAAGTATTTGAGCATTGAACAGCCGGCGCGGGTCTGGGCGGAAGAGATCATGGCACGTCGATGCTGTGAGAGACGGAATACTTATGAGGAGCTTGCCGGCAGCGGGTTTGACGTGAAAATACAAGTGGAAGGTTACCGGGAATTCTATTTATACGGAGACGATTCAAAGTTATGAAAAAAATATTACTGATCGTGCCCTCTTTGCATCAGGGCGGTTTAGAAAAAGTATGCGTGACGACGGCCAGGCTGCTGCAGCCGTATTTCGAGGTGCGCATTGCGATATTTGATTCGAAGGATATCGCCTACGATATCAAGGGCATTCCCGTTTCGGATCTGCGGCTGGCAAGCAGGCCGGGAAAGTTTGCCAAGATATGCAATGTATTAAAAAGAGGCTATAAATTGCATCAGATCAAAAAGCAGGAAAAAACGGATATTGCCTACAGCTTCGGGCCGACGGCCAACCTTGCGAACATAGCGTCCTTTGGTAAGGCAGAGAAGTGGCTTGGCATCAGGAGCTATATGGATATGGGGAATCCCGGAAGGATCCGTCTGTTTTGCAAAAAGGCGGATAGGGTGATCTGCTGTTCGGATGAAATTTACCGGGAAGTACGGGAGCAATATCACTGCGGCAAGGCGGTCGCACTGAATAATCCATTTGACATCAGGCAGGCAGAGATGCTTTCCGTACAGGAAGAGCCGGAACTTCCCTGGACGGATGGACGCATGATCATTTCCATGGGAAGGGAAGACGATGTAAAAGGTTTCTGGCATCTGCTCAAAAGTTTTGCATTAGTCCATAAAAAACTGCCCGACACCAGATTGATGATCATCGGCAAAGGGGAATTTATACCCTACAGAGAACTTGCGAATGCGCTTGGGATCGATGACGCGGTGTATTTTGCGGGACTGAAGAGAAATCCGTATCCGTATCTGAAAAAGGGCAGTCTCTATGTGCTGACTTCCTATAACGAGGGATTTCCGAATGCTCTGGTGGAAGCGATGGCGCTTGGAGTGCCGGTGATCGCAACCGACTGTCTGACAGGACCGAGGGAAATTCTCGAAGATAAATACGGCATCCTGATACCGAATATGGATCCGAAGCCGGATTTTTGCGCGGAAAATATTACGGATGAAGAAGAAAATCTTGCCGTGCAGATGACGGCGCTTTTGGAAAATGAAGAAAAAATGGCATATTACCGGGAAATGGCCAAAAAACGTGCCGGAGACTATACGGCGCAAGGCTATATCGACAAGATAAAGAAACTGGCGAATATCGAGTGATCGGACAAAGGAGAATCGTTTATGTTGGTGAAGAGGAATACGGAAGAAAAGAGCAGGCTGGAAATGCCCTCCAGATGGCAGTTTTTGATACTGCTTCCGTTTGCGCTTTTGTATTCTCTTTTTATTGTTTTGGGAGACTGGGAAAAGGCGGAGGCAGGGAGCGGCTTACAGAATGGGGGACGTATCCTGTTATGGATGTTTCTTAGTTATGCAGCGCTTCTTTTTTTATGCTTTATCATATCGCAGAAAGAAGCCATTCTGGGGAGGATCCCCCTCTTGTCACGGATACCGGCCTGCAGGGAGAGAGCGGGAAAATGGTATGTTTATCTTATCTTTTTTTTGCTGTGCCTGGCCGGCTGTCTGCCGTATTTTCTGATGTATTATCCGACGTGGCTCAGTAATGATGCGGTCTGGCAGATAGAACAGGCGTTGGGATGGGCGCCTGCGTCCAATCATCATCCGTGGTTTCATACGATGATCATAAAGTTCTTTTTTATGGCAGGATACCGCATCTTCGGCACTTATACGGAAGCGATGGCTTTTTACACGTTCTGGCAGATCATTATCATGTCATCAGTCTATGCGTTTTTCCTCTATCAATTGTATAAAAGCGGAACAAGGCTCCTATGGCTTGTAGCAGCCGCGGCGTTTTATGCCTTTTTGCCGATTAACGGTCTGATGTCAATCTGCATGACAAAGGATGAATTTTTTACGGCGGCGCTTCTTGTGTTTGCATGGCAGGGGGCAAAACTGGCCGGACAGAAAGAGGACGTTTCGGGTTCGGATATCCGATACGGTAAAGAGGGAAGGCGCGTTTTCCGGGACAAAGTATGTCGTCTGGCCGGATACTTTGTGTCGGGACTTCTTGTCTGCCTCTTACGGAGCAACGGCGTTTATGTCTTTCTGGGAACAGTTTTTTTCCTGTTGTTATCGAAGTGGATGCAGGGGACGGCTGCAAAGAAAGAGCATAGTTTAAGGGCAGCAGGCAGGAGAGAGTTTCTGGCGGTGTTTACGTGTACTGCGGCCGTGCTGTTATGCTATGGCGTTTATCATGGTCCGATCCTAAAGGCGATGGACGTGGAACCGCCGGATACGATAGAGGCACTGACAATGCCGACACAGCATATTCTATGTGCTTATGTAAAAGGCGGGGAACTGACGCAGGAAGAGGCTGCCATGATCGGTCAGGTCGTGCCCGCAGACCAGGCAGCGTCCTATTATAATCCTTATTTGTTTGATATCTTCAAAGCGTTTGTCCGGGAGGCCGGGAACCAGGAAATTATCGCAGAGCAGAAATGGGACTATTTCAAACTCTGGCTGCAAGTGGGACTTCGAAATCCTCTGCGGTATCTGGAGGCGGAGGTCAAACAGACCGCGGGATACTGGGCGCTTGATACGGCAGATTACCAGTATGTTGTCGGGGAATATTACATGGTGGATAATCCGTTTGCAGTGACGACACAACGAAAGCTGTTTACTTATCAGGCGGAGGTCGGCATGTATCAGTTTCTGATGCGTTTTCAGGATCTTTATAACAAAGTATGGAGTCTGGGACTGAACACATGGATCTTCTTTTTCTGCTTTGCCTGTGCGGCATATAGAAAGAAAAACGTGATGATATTCGTGCCTTTTGTGATGCTGCTTGTCACGTTGCTGCTGGCCGTACCGGTATATAACGTGCTGCGCTATGTCTATGCGCTGTTCATGGCCCTGCCGTTTTTGCTTGGCTATAGTATCCGAACGGATACGGTAAGAAATGACGAAACCGGAACAGGAGGGTATGCAGGGTGAAAAAATGGTTAAAGGCGGCTCTTTTTGTCCTGCCGCTTCTTGTCATGGTCGCGGCAGTCAACTGGTATGTGGACTCCTATGCGTATCTGCGTGTTACCTATGATGAGATCGCAGGGAAGATGATCAGAGAATCACGAAACGTAGTCGGCCTGGAGGAATCGAATTTTAATGACAGAAGTCTGCTAGCGGCCTGTCTGAAGATGCAGGACGGGCCAAGGGAAGTCGTTGTGCTGGGTTCAAGCAGGGTGCTTACGTTCGAACATACGATGTTCGGTACGGACTCTTTTTATAATGCGGGACTTTCGGAGTCTACGATTTATGATCTGCTGGCGGTCACGGGTATTTTGGCGCAGGAAGATAAACTGCCGGAAACGATGATCATAGGTGTCGATTCCTTCTTGTTTAATGCTGCGCATAACAATGACAGATGGCTTGAACTGGAGCCTTACGAAATCTATATGGAAGAACTGCTTGGACGTGAATCTGCCGCTGACCGGAAAGACATAAACGCTGCGGAGGATGGAAAAGACCGCCGGAATGCGCAGGATGCCGGGAAAACGGGCGGAGCGGCAGTACGGACCGGACGGGACAATACCAAATGGCTTTCCCTCGATTATTTCCGTTATAATGTGACTTGTCTGCCGAAGAACGAACGGTTTCTGGTATCCTATACGGGCGATCATGAAGGCAGAACGTATATCAAGCACTATGACGGGAGTATTGCCTATCAGGAAGAACTGCGCAGTGTGGAGGAAGAAACCGTTATTGCCATGACGAAACAGGCTATGGACGAACAGGTCGTCTACCGGATGACAGATTACCGTATGATCGATGCGGACAGCATGGAACTGCTTGCGGGTCTGATAGATTATTTAAAAGGCGAGGGGGTAGAAGTCATCTTATACTTGCCACCTTATTCCCCGATGTTGTATGATTACATAGAATCAACGCAGCATTACCGGATCACTCTGGAAGTGGAGGAAGCGGTGAAAACCCTTGCGGCGGAGAAAGGAACGGCATTGTACGGATCCTTCGATCCTGCCGGAAGCGGCCTTGCAATGACGGATCTGTATGATGTGTATCATGTGAAGACGGAAAAGACAATGGATACGTTTTTCCCTGTCCTGGAGGCAGAATAAATTCAGCCTGGCAGAATGCCGCAGGGCAGATCGGAAAACAGGAAACGCTGTCTGGGAATAAAAGGACAGAGACAGAGGCGTACTGCGTAAACGCGGGAGGATCATTATGAAAGCAAATGTAACATACTGGCTGGATGAAACGGCGAAAAGACTGCCGGATAAAACAGCTTTTGCCGACGAGAAAAAAGAAATATCTTTTAAGGAACTGCAAAGACAGGCGAAGGCTGTTGCTTCGCAGATCATTGCGAAGAGTCTGTTCAAAAAGCCTGTTGTCATATATCTGGAAAAGGGTGTGGACGTGCTGGTTTCCTTTATGGGAGCGGCCTATAGCTGTAATTTCTATTCGCCGATCGATATCGAGATGCCCGCAAACCGTGTCAATAAGATCCTGGAAGTATTGGATCCTGCCCTTGTTATTACGACATCTGTATTAAAAAAGACTTTTGAACAATATGATTATCAGGGAGATTTCCTGTTATTCGAAGAGGCATGCGAAGCGGAAGTTACGCAAGAGGAGATCGATCTGGCGAGGGCAAAGGGTGTGGATACGGATCTTTTGTACGTTCTGTTTACGTCCGGTTCTACCGGCGTACCGAAAGGCGTGACGATCACACACCGCTCCGTGATCGATTATACCGATTGGGTGACGGAGACATTTGCCATTACGGAAGAGGACAGTTTCGGCAATCAGGCGCCCTTTTATTTTGACAATTCCATACTGGATATTTATTCTACGATCAAGAGCGGTGCAACAACCTATATCATTCCGAAAAACCTGTTTGCACAGCCGGTACCGTTGCTCGAATATATCAGGGAAAAGAAGATCAATACCATTTTCTGGGTTCCTTCGGCCCTTATCGTTGTGGCGAAACTTAAGGCATTCCGCAACGTGGATCTGACGGATACCCTGAAGAGAGTGCTGTTTTGCGGCGAAGTCATGCCCAACAAACAGCTTAACGTGTGGCGGAAGTTTCTGCCGGACGTATTGTATGCCAACCTTTACGGCCCCACGGAAATTACGGATGCCTGCACATATTATATTGTAGACCGTGAATTTTCGGACGACGAGCCGCTTCCGATCGGTATTCCGATGGCCAATACCAATATTCTGGTCTTAAATGAAAAAAATGAACCGGTGACGGGCGGCGAGACCGGAGAGCTGTGTGTCAGAGGTACGTCGCTTTCCATGGGATATTATAATAACCCGGAGAAGACGAAAGAGGCTTTTGTACAGAATCCGTTAAATCCCCATGTGCCGGAGACGATCTACCGCACGGGAGATCTGGTGAAATATAACGAATACGGCGAAATCATCTATCTTTCCAGGAAGGATTTCCAGATCAAGCATATGGGACACCGGATTGAACTGGGTGAGATTGAAACAGCCGTTTCTTCGCTGGAGGAAATTTCACTGTGCTGTTGTCTCTATGACGAAAAACACCAGAAGATCGTGCTTTTTATCGAGGAAGCGCCGGACCGGGCGGCATTGGGGCAGGATGTCCCGGACAAGGCTTATATCAACGGGCGGATCTCGAAACTGGTGCCTGAGTATATGCTGCCGGGGAAGGTGGTCGCGCTTGAAAAAATGCCGATCAATGCCAACGGTAAAATTGACAGAGTGAAGCTAAAAGAATCGATGGAGGGGCATAGTGCATAAGGCATTTGAAAAGGTGATTCTGATCGGATATGGTAAAATTGCGGGACAGGCGCTTTCCTATACGGCGGACAGGCGCAAAGACTACGGATATCAGATCGAATTTGTAGAACATGAAGTGAATCCGTTCCCGGTTACGGAGAAGATCTGCAGGGAGAACGACATTCCCTTTGCACGGATAGAGGATAAAAAAGAACTTGCCGCGTTTTTTCAGAGTATATCTGAAAGAACGCTTATTGTCAGCGTCAGCAACAATTTTCTTTTCCCAGGATCACTGGTGGCAAAAGAAAACATTACGATCATCAATTTTCATAATGCCCTGCTCCCCGGCTATCCGGGCAGAAATGCACCAAGCTGGGTCATTTTCATGGGAGAAAAAGAATCCGGCGTCACCTGGCATTATGTGACGGCCGGCGTGGACGAAGGGAATATCATCATCCAGAAAAAATGCGCTGTCACGGCGGATATGAAGGCCTATGAGCTGGCCGGGACGCTTATGGAACTGGCCTATGAGGCGTTTACGGAATGTTTTGATGCGGTCATACAAAACAAGGCGGACGCGCGGGCGCAGGAGACAGGTAAAGACCGCAGGATGTACCGTTCTTATGAAATACCCGGGGATGGTTTTTTTGAGCCGACACAGGATGCGGCAGACATTTACAGGCTTCTGCGGAGCACAGACTATGGCAAAAATGATATTTTTCCGCCGGTGCAGACCGTTTTGGAAGGAAAAAAAGCGGAAGTACTGCGGTACCGGAAGATTTCTGCCGATCGTGTGCCGGAGGATGTTCTGCAGGCAATAGCGAAGCAGGCTGCAGAGAATAACCGGGCGGACTGCAAAGAAAACCGCGCATACACGTATCTTGCGGACACGACAGAGAGCGGTTTCCTGTATTTTCCGCTTGATAACGGGAACATACTGAGGATAAAATGCAGATTGATAACACCTTAGGGAATACTTAGACAAAAAGAAATAAAAAAGGAGAATGCAGAATGGAAGAGAAAGTTTTGGAGATTTTGGAAGAACATTGTGAAGAGGCGATCGATTATGACGGTGACAGTATGATGGAAGATGGCATTATCGATTCGTTTACGGTTATTAATGTCGTCAGCGATTTAGAGGACGAGTTTGATATTGAGATCGATGCCAAATATGTCGTTGCGGAGAATTTTAAAAATAAAGAAGCAATCATTGCGCTTGTTAAGATGTTATTGGAGGAATAAATGCAGTTATTATCCTATGCTTTTATCATACTCTGGATGATCTGCTTTGCGCTGTATTATCTTGTGCCGGTCAAATGGCAGCGGTATGTGCTGCTTGCGGCGGGTGTCGTCTTTTATACGATCGGGTTAAAAGGCATCCCGTTTGGACTGATTTTTACGGGAATCACTACATATGCCTGCGGCCTGTATTTAAAAAAGAATCTGGAGGCGCAGAAGGAGGCGGCAGCGCAGTGTGCCGATAAAGAGGCAAAGAAAGCGTTAAGGGCGGCATTTGCGGAAAAAAGAAAACGGGTGCAGATTCTGTATGTTATCTTGAATCTGGGACTGCTTGTTTTTTATAAATATGCGGTCGTAGCTGTTCCCTTTTTGCAGGATACCCTGCATGTGCGGGCGGATTTTCTGGGAGAGATCATCATGCCGCTCGGGATATCCTTTTATACGCTGACGGCTATAGGCTATATGATCGATGTGGGACGGGAGAATTGTGCGCCGGAGACGGATTTTTGGCATATTCTGTTGTTTTTGTCCTATTTTCCGTCTGTCACACAGGGGCCGTTTAACCGTTATGTACCTATGAAGGAGCAGTTCGACAGAGAGCATACGTTTGATGATACCAGGATGTTAAGGGGCATACAGCGGTTTGTCTGGGGCGCGTTTAAGAAGCTGGTGATCGCGGACAGGCTGGGTATTTTCGTGGACAATGTTTTTGCAGGGGATACGGCGGTTACGGCGGGAAGCGTCTATTTCTGTGCCGTTATTTTTTATATGCTGCAGCTATATACCGATTTTTCAGGGTATATTGATATGGCGTCAGGCGTCAGCGAAACGTTTGACATCATGCTGCCGGAGAATTTTAAACGGCCGTATTTTGCAAAGTCGGTGGCGGAGTTCTGGCGCAGATGGCATATTACGTTAGGGACATGGTTTAAAGATTATGTGATGTTTTCTTTTGTCATGTCGGGGCCCGGGCGTAAAGTAGGCAAAGCCTGCAAAAAAAGGTGGACACGGCTGGGAAAGCATATCGTGCCGGTCATCGGGACGATGCTTGTATGGTTTTTTACCGGTATCTGGCATGGCAGAACGATAAGTTATATGCTGTGGGGCGTTTATTACGGCATCATTATGAGCGCTTCCCTGATACTGGAACCGCAATATGAGCGGATGAAGAGCAGGCTGCATATAAAAGACGGGAAAGGATATGCTCTTTTTAGTATGGTCAGAACATGGGGCATTGTGTTTTTGGCGGATATACTGATCCGAAGCGAGAGCATGGCGCAGGCGGGCAGGATCCTGCAGGCTTTTTTTACAAGATTTCATGTACGGGCCGTCCTGTCAGGAACCGTTACCTCTTACGGACTGGGGAAGTATGATCTGCTGCTTTTGGCAGCGGCCCTTCTTATTTTGCTTGCAGTATCCGTTATGGAAGAACGCGGTGTGGATGTACGTACGTATCTGGCGTCAAAGCCGGCGCCTGTCAAATGGCTGTGTTATTACAGTATTGTACTCCTGCTGTTGATTACGGGAATTTACGGCGGCAATTATGATACGGCGGCCTTTATGTATCAAAGCTTTTAGGGACCAGCCGAAAAAATAGTCAGTGGGTGATTATCGGCATGAAAAAAATTGCGTTTCATTTAAACTGTCTGGAGCAGGGCGGCGCGGAGCGGGTTGTTACCAATCTGGCGAACCAGTTTGCGGACAACGGTTATGAAGTCATCATTGCAACGGAATGGTATGGAAAAGACGAATTTCAGACGGATCCCCGCGTACGGCGTGTTCACGTGGGACTGCGTGAAGGGGACGAAAAGAAACACCGTTTGGTACAGTTTCTGCTGCGTGTGAAATATCTGAGAAGATTTTTAGTGGAAGAAAAACCGGATATTCTGATCCCTTTTGCCAAAAAGGCGATTTACAGAGGACTTACGGCGGCCTATTTTACGAAAATACCGGTCCTTATTTCCATTCGTACCGATCCGGCCCTGCATTATGTCGGAAGATCCGATAAAATACAGATCAGGTTTCTGTTTAAAAGAGCGAACGGCTGTGTCTTCCAGACGGAAGATGCCAGAGATTTTATGGCCTCAAAATTAGGCGGCAGTTCCCGTATTATTTTAAACCCGATCAATCCGAAGTATATCGGCGTGCCGGAACCCGGAAAACGTACGAAGACGGTAGTGCAGTCGGGGAGGCTCGTGGATTTCAAGAATCAGCCGATGCTGATCGAAGCGTTTGTGGAAGTGCATAAAAAACATCCGGCATATGATCTGAAAATATACGGCGGGGATTCTTTTGACGGTACAAAGGAAATATTGGAGTCGCTGATCGGGGAAAATAAGGCGGGTGATTATATTCATCTGATGGGCGCAAGCGACAGTCTGGAAAAAGACCTCGTGGATGCGGCGCTTTTTGCTTTTACATCCGACTGGGAAGGACTGCCGAATGCTTTGCTGGAAGCTATGGCGCTCGGCCTGCCTATCGTGGCGACAGACTGCCCGTGCGGAGGTCCGCGGACGGTCATGGAGCATGAGGTGAACGGACTGCTTATCCCGATCAAGGACAAACAGGCTCTGGAGGAAGGAATCAATCGTTTGATAGAGGATCCTGAACTGGCAGAAAGGCTGGGCAGAGAGGCTGCCCGTATTAAAGAGCGTGCCAATGCGGATGTTATTTTCGCGCAGTGGAGAGACTATATAGAGGAGCTTTGTGATGAAAAAACTGTTATGGATTGATCTGATCAAGGTCTTTGCCACTTTTCTGATCGTTGTGCAGCATAGTATTTCTTATAGTTTTACAACGCTTGCAGTTGAGAGTCCGGATTGGAAGCTGATCAACTTCCTTTTTATGATCTCACGGACGGGCGTGCCGATCTTTGTTATGTGCAGCGGCGCCGGCATGTTGTCGCGGGAACGAAGCATCAGGGAGATCTGGAGGGAAAGTATCGCCGGTCTTTTGAAAGTCTATATAGGCTGGATGGCCGTTTTTGGTATTAAGGATGTCGTGCAGATATGGATAAACGGTGAAAATGCCACGCTGCGGGTTATGGTAAATGCCTTCCTGAAATGTATTTTATTCGGAAAATATCACACATGGTTCATTTTTATGCTGCTTGGACTATATGCCGTTACACCGTTTCTGTATCTGATCGTACAGAAAAAAGAGCTTCTGCGCTACTTTCTTCTGCTGTCGATCCTGTTTACGCTGCTTGTACCGATACTTTCCGGTATAGATGGACTTTCCCGGATCAATAATGTGATAGAGAGCGTTCATATGCAGTTTGTCGTCGGGTATCCGCTTTATTTTCTGACCGGATACTATATCTGCCGGTGCATGGATCAGAAGTGGGAAAAACTGGCGGAGATTTTTTTTCTGGCAGCAGCGTTTGCGGCGTTTGCGGTGAGCACGGCGGTGTCTGAGAGAACAGGGACTGCATCTCAGGATGTTTATACGCCGCTTTCCGTATGCGGATATCTGATGAGCGGCGCGCTTATGGCGGTATTCAAAAAATATGGACGGGAAGAGCGGCAGTCTGCAGTCGTGAACAAGGCGGCTGCTTTATCGAAATACGGGATCGCCGTATATCTGCTCCATGTGTTGTTCGTTGAACTCTGGACAAAACAGGGCGGTCTGATCAATCTGTTATATGCAGCGCTGATCTGGCTGCTGTCGCTGGGGATCGGTATGGCCGTTTATCGGATTCCTGTAATAAAACGAGTGTTATTTATACAGAAGCAGTAAAGGGACAATTATTGAACAGTCTGTCTGTATATCACGTATCCATGGATAGGTTACGGTCTGCAGGCTGAGAGAGGTACGGTTATTATCATGTGGAAGAAATATCATCAAACAGTTATAGTGTTTGTAAACTGCCTGGCGATAGCGTTTATGGTATATACCATGGCCGCCGCTGCGGGTTATACGGTACTGCTTGGGGACGATTTTACACACGGCGTGCAGGTCGGGACGTTTCATGTTCCGTTTTTCAGATATCTGGGCGCTTCGTTTGCCTATATGAAAGAGATGTATCTGACCTGGCAGGGAACGTATTTTGCCATGTTTTTACAGGCTTTTCTTTCACCGATCAATAATTTCGGTATGCCGCAGTTAAAGGCGGTGATGATCTTCAACGTGCTGTTCTTCTGTGCAGCTTTGTTCGGCGCGGTATGGACTGCGCTCGGACTCTTGTGCAGGGAGAAAAAAATGCCCGCTTTTCGATTGACAGTCTATACGCTCATTCTGTTCTCTGTTTTGGATGCGGATGTCTATACGGAAATTTTCTTCTGGTATTCCGGGGCGGTGGCCTATAGTATTCCGTATTCTTTCATGTTTCTGGGACTCATGTGTCTGCTCTTGCTAAATAACGACAGTTATTCTAAAAAGAAAAAGACGGTTCTAACGGTTCCGGCTTCACTCTTTTTATTCTTTGCGTCGGGCGGATCGCTTACGGTCACCGGGACAGGCTGTTATGCGGCGCTGCTCATAACGCTTGGATTTTATCTTGTTTCCGGGAAAATTTCCATAAGAAATCTGATTGTTACAGGAGCCGCTATTGCGGGAGCGCTCGTCAACGCCGCCGCACCCGGCAATTTTGCAAGACATACATACAGCAGCGGCAACGGTTCTTTTCAACTGATAAAGTCCGTGAAATGGACAGTGAAAAATGTCTGGTCGCAGATTGGAATGCTGACAAAGGAGACTATGTCCGGTGTAATGCTTATCGCCATGCTGATCATTGGAATCTATCTGTCTAAAAGGATCGGGACGGCGTTAAAGGCATATGGAACAATAAGCATACTGGGATTGGCGATAGGATATATTACGGCATTCCCGGTGGCAATGGGATATAACGGACCGGCATTTCCAAACAGGTGTTGTTTTATATTGGATGTTATTTTGATCCTTTCCCTGTTTAACTTTGCCATCTTTATCGGCTGCTGTTTGGACAGATGGGCCGGACTTGCCGGGAACAGGGCTGCCGCGGCGGTTCTGCTGGTTGTGCTTTTTGCATCGTTTCTGTCTGCGCCGCGCTCTGCTGCGGAATCTTCGTTGACCGCGGTAGCTGGTTCCGTGCGTAACGGCGCTTATGAGGCTTATCATCAGGAATGCATTGCCATTTATGATTATCTGGAAAACTGCCCGGAGGAAGATGTTTTGATCGGCATGCCGGCTTATATCGAGAATTTTGAGTGCTTTTATTTCGATGACGACGAGACTTCATGGGTGAATGTCGGTCTGGCAGAGTATTATCATAAAAATTCCGTGAAGCGTAAGAACCAATAAGAGATATTATGCAGTGAAGGGAAAATGAAAATAGCGGTTTAACTTGAGAAAGGCATATAACGGATATGAAACGGAAAGATTTCATAAAGAGTGTTATTTTTATAGGGATATTTTTACTGGCATTGCTGCCTGTTTCTTATATCGTGCGGACCAATGGAGATGTAAAGGACAGGTTTTCAGGATTTTATGCGGAAAAGGAAGATACCATTGATATTGTCATGATCGGTTCAAGTCCGGTATTTCCCTATTATTCGGCTCCGATGCTGTGGGGAGAAACCGGGATTGCGGCCTATCCGCTCTCTTCCAATGTACAAAGACCGGCGGCAATGAAATATCTGGTGAAGGAGGCCGAGAAAACACAGTCGCCTTCGCTTTATATTTTCGAAATGCGCATGTATACGATGAAAGATGAAGATCTGCGTGCGAACATGGCCTATACGAGGGGCGTGACGGATAATCTGCGCTATTCGGCCAACCGCGTGGAAACCATTCAGGCGATGGTGCCTGCATCGGAAGACCGGTTGAGCTTCTATATCGATCTGTTTAAGTATCATACAAACTGGAAGATGTTTGCGCTTGCTTCCGAATGGGGGAACTGGAGATACCGGAAGGAAAGCGAACTGAAAGGTTTTTTTATAAAAGATGAAGTCGGCCCGACCGCCCGTCCGGAAGTGGGAGGCGCAGAGGGAGAACTGGCGATTCCCCCGGAGCAGGAGGCATATTTAAAAGATCTTCTTGCCTATTTGCAGGAAAATGAATTGCAGGCGTTATTTATAGTGTCCCCTTACGGGGAGAGTCTGGAGGATCAGCAGATGTATAATTACATGAGCGGAATCGTGGAGGAAGCGGGATATAATTTCTTAAATATGAACAATTATTATGACGAGATCGGTATTGTATTTGAAGAAGATTTTGCCGATTATGCCAGTCATACGAATGTGGTCGGCGCCGGGAAATGTACGGCATTTCTGAAAAATTATCTTTTGGAAAATTACAGTTTTGAAGATAAGCGCGGGAACAGCGCCTATGTATCCTGGGACAAGGCTTATGAGAAGTGGAAGACGGACGCGGAGGCGGCATGCGCTGTCGTGGCGGAGCGGATCGCGAATGAGGATTATGCGGTGATAGAAGGGGAGTAGCCTGACAGTTCTCCCTCATCATATCACACAATAGAATACAGCAATACTCCGGCTGCACCCGCGGCCATCATCACATAAACGGGATTTACTTTCCATTTCCTCAAGACCCGGAAGCCAATCACAAAAATAATTACGGAAATGATGTTGATGTCACTTAAATCGGCCGGAAGAACTCTTTTTCCGTAAAAAGACATGATTACCATGGTAATGCCGGCTGATGCAATCATGGCTACAACAGCCGGGCGGAGGCATGCAAATACTCCCTGTATCATTTTCAGTCCGCGAAAACGGCGATAAAGACAGGCAAGCGTCATTACAATGATACAGGACGGGAGAATACAGCCTGCGGTGGCAATAATCGCTCCCGGAATCCCTGCAACCTGAATCCCTACAAAGGTTGCCGAATTGATGGCGATCGGTCCCGGTGTCATTTCCGCGATTGTCATAATATCTGTAAATTGGGTCATAGTCAGCCACGGGTGAACATCGACAACCTGATTCTGAATCAGCGGCATAGCTGCATATCCGCCCCCTATGCTGAACAGTCCGATTTGAAAAAAACTCCAAAGCAGTTCGAGATAAATCATAATGGCCGCCTCCCTTTCCTGCCAGAATACAACGTATCGGCAGCGCCGATTACGGCACAGATCAGGATGATCAGTATAATGTTGATTCTTATGAAACGGACGGCAATAAAGGACACAAACAAAATAGCAATCGGCAGAATCCGCTTTTTCTGGAAAATGCTTTTTACCATTGTAATTACGACATCGCAGATTACGGCGGCTGCCCCTGCAAGCATACCTGTCATAGCCATGTTGACGATCACGTTATCACGAAAAGCAGTATAGAAAAGGGAAATGACAGAGATAATGATGAGCGGCGGCAGCACTGTCCCCAATACCGTTATCAAAGCCCCAGGCACCCCTGCCATATGATATCCTATAAGGATAGACGCATTAACTGCGATTGCGCCGGGCGAACATTGTGCGATTGTTGTTAAGTCCATCATTTCCTGATCTTCTATCCAGTGCAGCTCATCAACAAACTTTTTCTGCATGAAAGGTATTATCACAAATCCGCCGCCGAACGTGCAGGCGCTTATCTGAAAAGTTAATAAAAACAATCTGATTAATATTTTTTGGTTTTGCATCAATGTACTTCCCTCCTTATGCCTATAAGTATAGCACTTGTTTCTTCATAAGAAAAATAATATCATTATATTTGCGTAAAAAGTTAAAATAGAGCATGGTGGTAAATATGACACGGCCTGCAGTAATTTTTGCACTGCCTTTTGCTTCGGAGGAGTAAATTCTTGCCACATTTGTTTATTGCGTATATAATAAAAGAAATGTTATCGGGAAACCAAAGGAGAAAAACAAATGTTTTCGTTTGAAGATTACAGAGAGATCATCAGAATCATACAGGCTACGGGACGACATGCCAATTATGCCGATGCGCTCTCAAAAGACAGCTTTGTCATCATGCGTCATGACGTGGAATACAGTGTGGAAAGGGCTTATGAGCTGGCACGGGTCGAGCAGAGCATGGACTTTGTGTCTACTTATTTTTTCCAGTGGACCAATAATTCTTATAATATTCTTTCCAGAAGAAATATGGATATGATCAAGGATATGCATGAGAGAGGGCAGCATATCGGTCTGCATTTTGCTTTAAACGGGATGACGGATATGACGGAGATCCGTAAGCAGGTCAGGAAAGAGATGAATATTCTGAGCGAGATGTTCGGTTTTCAGATCAATGAATTTTCGATCCACAGACCTTCTAAAGATGTGCTGCGGGAAAATATTAAGTTGGAAGGACTGCTCAATGCATATCAGGACGATTTCTTTACTTTTGCGGACAAGATAACGCCGGAGACGCCTGTAGACGTGAAATATATGTCCGACGCCAATCATATCTGGCGCTATGGTTATCCGGATGCGGAAAACATCAACGGTCACGCCAAAGTACAGATCCTGACGCACCCGTTTGCATGGTGTAAGGAAGGGTATAATAATTTTAATAACTATAGAGCGCTCGTGCAGGAAAAATATGTGGAGCTGATCGATTCTATCGATCAGGAATGCAAGGACTTCGGAGAATATAAAGATTATTTTGTGGAGAAATATCAGCGGTAGGCAGAGCGCCTGACCGGAACAGGAGCGGATATGTGCGGTATATGCGGTTATGTCGGCAGAAAAAGTTTTGCGGATATTACATTAGAACAGTTAAAGGCAATGAACGATACGATGGTGCATCGCGGGCCGGATGACAGCGGAGAAGAGATTTATGAAATGTCCGGCGGTTATTTTGTCGGATTTGCACAGAGACGTTTGTCTATTCTGGATCTGTCGGAACTTGGCCATCAACCCATGCATTCTGTTAATAAAAGAGTGACTGTTATTTATAATGGGGAAATTTATAATTTCAAGGAATTAAAAGAAGAGCTTTCCGATTACCCGTTCCGTTCAAATTGTGACACGGAAGTCATTATTGCAGCCTATTTAAAATGGGGGGCGGACTGTGTGAAACGCTTTAACGGTATGTTTGCGATCGCACTGTATGACAGGGACAGCGGCGAAGTCTGGCTGTTTCGGGACAGGATCGGGAAAAAGCCGTTGTATTACTGGAAGCAGGAAGAGGGGATCGTGTTTGCATCGGAACTAAAGCCGATCATGTCCTGCCCTGGATTTGCAAAAGAGATCAGGCAGGAAGTTCTGCCGCGCTATTTATTCCAACAGTACATCAATGCGCCCGACAGTATCTTTCGGGACGTCTATAAAGTGGAACCGGGTTCTGTCCTGCATTTTCAGGCAGGGAAGATCACAACGTGGAAGTATTGGGATATCAAAGAAGTATACAGGAGACAGAGTGCAGATCCTGTGAAAAGCTATGAGGAGGCAAAAGAGGGACTTAAAGAACTGTTAAAGAAGTCGGTTGCCGCGCGCATGATCGCAGACGTACCTCTTGGCTCTTTTCTAAGCGGCGGATATGATTCCTCTCTTGTGACGGCGATTGCACAGGAACATGCGGATACGCCGGTTAAAACTTTTTCAATAGGATTTCATGAGGAGAAATATAACGAGGCCGGCTATGCCAGAAAAGTGGCGGAATACCTCGGAACGGACCATACGGAAATGTATATCGACGAGCAGGCTATGTTCGATATGGTGGACAGTATCGGGCAGTATTATGACGAACCGTTTGCGGACAGTTCCGAAATCGCGACAATGCTTGTGTCCAGGCTGGCGAGAGAGTCGGTAACGGTAGCGTTATCCGGTGATGGCGGGGATGAATTTTTCTGCGGATATAATATATACGAAAATGTCAGACAGGCACAAAAACTGGACATGCTTGGCGCTATGGTGCACGGAATTTGCCATCTGCCGGGACTTAAACAGGCGAAACTGGAGGACCGTCTGCCTTTTCGGGTGCGCGTAATCGCAGGAAATCGTGAAAAGGAATCACAAACACAGTTTGGAGCCGGTAATTATCTGATCAGGGCTAAGGCCATGGTCAAAGATATCTGGTCGGCGGGACAGGGAACATCAACTGAAAAATTACAACCGTTACCCATTCATTACCTGATAGAGAGCGCATACGGTGTGAAGGACTGGCAGATACGCAGAATGCTCCTGGATATGGATACTTATCTGCCCGGAGACATTCTCTGTAAGGTGGACAGAGCGTCTATGAAGTATTCTCTGGAGGCAAGATGCCCGATTCTGGATACAAATGTTATGGAATATTCCTACAGGATCTTACATGAGCATAAATATGCCGGCGGTGATAAGAAGCATATATTGAAGGATATTGCTTATGACTATATTCCGAAAGAGCTGCTGGAGCGGCCAAAGGTCGGTTTCGGCGTACCGCTTGATAAATGGCTGCGCGGGCCGTTACGGGAACAGTTATTAGATTACAGCAGTTATGAATATTTGGACAGACAGGGTATTTTTGATGCGGCCTATACTTCCGATATGATCCGCAGTTATATCAAAACCGGAGATGCGGGACCGGCTACGGGAGCCAATTATTCCAAACTGACATGGTCCTTCTTTGTTTTTCAGCAGTGGTATCAGTATTATTGCAAATAAAAATAAATGGTAAAGCATATATTACTCAGGCATACCCGATACGGATAAATGGCGGAGAAAAGGCATAAATTGGGCGGAAAATTAAAATAGGATTCAATTAAAATGCAAAAAAACGGGAAAAATGAATTAAATAACAACATTGGCGGTGAAAAAGCAAAAAATAACATATATCATGCAGGAAAACTTGCAGACGAAAAGCAGCCGGGTAAGCCGTATGAAATTGCAGACAGCCGACGTAAGATTGCCTTTTATATCGGCTCTCTTCACAAGGGCGGCGCGGAACGGGTCTTTATCAATCTGGCGGAATATTTTCTGGAGCAGGGATATCAGGTCGTTATGGTAACGCAGTATCGTAAGGAGCATGAATACGAGCTGGCGGCCGGAATAGAAAGAGTGATCTCAGACATTACCCCCCGGGAAACAACACGAAACAGAGTCGTTAATTTTCTGCGCAGAGTGGGCAAGCTGCACCGTATCTGGAAAATGGAACGTCCGGATCTCGTATTATCGTGTGTGGGAAAGAATAACTTCATGACAATCGTGACAACGATGTTTACGAAGACGAAGCCGGTTGTTTCCGTTGTAGGTGAGGCGGCGGAAGAATATCCGAACCGTTTGATGAAGATGCTTGCCAATCTTTTGTTTCCATTTGCAACGGGTGTTATTTTACAGACGGAGCGGTCACGCACTTTCTTTTCCGGAAAAGTTGAAAGAATGGCCGTTATTCTTCCGAATTCCTTGAACCCTGATTTTTTGCGGCCGCAGTATCAGGGAGAACGGGAGAAACGCATCGTTTCGGTCGGACGTCTGGATGCTAATAAAAATCATGAGATGATGATTCGTGCCTTTGCGAAACTGATGGAGAAATATCCGGAGTATACGTTAACAATATACGGAGATGGAGCGCTTCGCGCTCAGCTGGAGCAGATGGTTGCATCTTTCGGAGCTGAAAACAGGATTTTTCTGCCCGGGGTAATCCCTGATGTGGCGGAGAAAATAGAAAGCGCGGCGTTGTTTCTTCTGACTTCTTATTCGGAAGGGGTATCGAATGCGCTGATAGAGGCAATGGCGCTCGGTCTGCCGGTCATTGCAACGGATGTGCCAAGCGGCGGAACCGTGGAGCTGATCGAGCACGGTAAAAACGGCTGGATCATTCCTGCAGGAGATGAAGAGGCATTGACTGCGGCATTGGATATGCTGCTTTCCGATCCGGAGCTTGCAGAGAGGTTAGGGGCACAGGCCCATAAAATACAGGAACGGCTTGCTCCTGAGCGGGTCAACAGACAGTGGCAGGAATACTTTGAACAATGTATCATGAAAGGGTAGAACGCAGATCGGCGCAGGATGCAGAACAGATACGAACAGGATGGGAGAAAGGCATAGGATATTGTAATGTGTGGAATTGCCGGATTTTGTAATGCAGAATTTGACTGGTATGAAAACATCAATCGTATGAATGCCAGAATGTATCATA
Organism: uncultured Lachnospiraceae bacterium; assembly: GCA_910579735.1. GTDB lineage: Bacteria > Bacillota > Clostridia > Lachnospirales > Lachnospiraceae > UBA3282. The sequence continues at coordinate 86,768 of CAJTUZ010000004.1, read as the reverse complement.
GAGGACCCGATGCGTCCGGTATTTGGGCGGCGGACGATAAGCAGGTGGTGCTTGGACATAGAAGATTGTCTATTGTAGACCTGTCTTCCGGGGGAGCACAGCCTATGGAATCACATAACGGTCGTTATGTGATTGCTTATAATGGAGAAGTCTATAATTACCGCGATATCAAAAACAAACTGATACAGGAGAAAAAAGTAACTGCTTTTAGAGGCACTTCGGATACGGAGGTGCTTTTGGAAGCAGTTTCTGCATATGGGCTTTATGAAACGCTGAAAATGAGTAAAGGGATGTTTGCGCTCGCCCTGTATGATAAAAAAGAACAGGTGTTATATCTTGCGCGCGACAGAGTCGGAGAAAAACCTTTATATTATGGTTTTATTGGCAAAACCTTTGCATTTGCATCGGATCTGAACTCATTGACTTGTCTGGACAATTTTAATAAACCCGTTAACACCGGGATCCTGGAGACCTATTTCCGTTATGGTTACATTCCTGCGCCCTATTCGGTGTATGAGGATATTTATAAACTGGAACCGGGGAAGATCATGGAGATCCGGGCGCCGTTTGCGCAGTGCAGTTTCCGTACCTACTGGTCGATGCGTCAGGCGGCTTATGATGGACAGAACCATCTTTTCCGCGGGTCGGAAGAAGAAGCGGCGGCGGAATTGGAAGAGCGTCTGAAAAATGCGATCAGGGAACAGATGGTGGCGGATGTACCGGTAGGCGCCTTTTTATCCGCAGGGATCGACAGTCCGACGATTGTCGCGCTCATGCAGTCGTTAAGCGGCAGGCGTGTGAAAAGTTATACGATCGGGATGCGTGAGGAAGGCTTTAATGAAGCGGAAATTGCCGCAAAGATCGCGGAGCATCTCGGAACGGAACATACGGAACTTTATATTACACCGGAGGATGCCAGGCAGGTGATACCGATGCTCGGAAAGATGTTCGGAGAACCGTTTGCCGATTCTTCCCAGATACCCACCTATCTTGTCAGTAAAATGACAAAAGAGCATGTTACGGTATCGCTTTCCGGAGATGGCGGAGACGAACTTTTCTGTGGTTACCGGACGTATCAGTCTATGGAAAGGATCTGGCAGAAGACGCGGAAGATTCCCTGGCCTGTTAGAAAGTCCGCAAGCGGCATAATTCTGCATACGCCGTGGGGAAAGAGCGGCCCGCTTGCAACCCGTGCCAGACTGCTTGGCGCTTCGGGGATAGAAGATCTGTACAGACGCTCCGAAATTGGCGAGGGTCTTTCTCTCATAGCGGAGGATGTGCGAAGAGCGCTTGCGGGTAAAGATTCATGCGATCTTTGCAGAACCGCGATGGATGATTACGAGGACGGTTTTTTACCGGAACCCGTGCATAATCTGATGTTGATGGACATGCTGATGTACCATCCGGACGATATTCTGACCAAGGTGGACAGGACTGCCATGGCGGTGTCTTTGGAAACAAGGGTGCCGATGCTTGACAAAGATGTGGTGGAATTTGCCTGGACTTTGCCGGTTTCCTATAAAAGACAGGGAGAAGTGACCAAAAAAATATTACGTGATATTTTATATAAATACGTACCGCAAGAACTTATGGAACGCCCGAAAAAAGGTTTTGCCATTCCGCTTCATAAATGGCTGAAAGAGCCGGAACTGCGTAATTGGGCGGAAAGTCTTCTGGATAAACGGAAAATAAAAGAACAAGGGTTATTAAATGCTGATGCCGTGTGCCGGATATGGGAGGATTTTATAGAGCGGGATATTTGGCGCAGGCAGATATGGTATGTTTTGATGTTTCTGTCATCGGTGAATGGCGGATGAGACGGAGCTTGGGGGGAGCCTGAGACGCTGCAGCGGACGGCCCGGCGGAAAAAAGATTTCTGCTGAAGGGCCCTCTAAAAACGCCGGCACTTGAATTTTGAGGCGCTTGCGGTTCAAAATTCCTAGTACCGCTGCGTTTTTAACGGAGCGAAAGCGTGCCTCGAAGCAGAAACTTTTTTCCGCCGGGCCGTCCGCTGCAGCGTCTCAGGCTTTGTTTTTCGCAGGGAGACAGAACGGAGAATATGGGTACAGAGTAAAATGAAAGGATATTTCTCATGAAGATATTGGAACAATATAGGCCGGCGGCGGTTCCTCCGGCGAAACAGAGGGAATTGATTTCTGTGATCGTGGCAGTTTATAATATTGCTTCCTATATAGAAAGAGGCGTGAATTCTATTTCCCGGCAGACGTACCGGAATCTGGAGATCATTCTTGTGGACGACGGCTCTACGGATGGCAGCGGAGAAATCTGTGACAGGCTGGCGGAGGAAGATGACAGGATCATGGTGATCCATAAGGAAAACGGCGGTCCGGCGGATGCAAGGAACGTGGGAATCGCCGCGGCAAAAGGGAACTTTATCGGGTTCGTGGATGGTGACGACTGGATCGATGCCGATATGTATGAGAAGATGTTCAGCGCGCTGTCGGAGCAGCAGGCGGATATCGCCATTTGCAGATACAGGCGGGTCGGCCGGAGTCATACGCAGGATGATTCCCGTGACAGGGCAGTTGTTTTTGAGGGACAGGAAGCGCTGCAATATTATGTGGAGGAACGGGAAGAATATGATATCCAAAACGCCGCATGGAATAAACTGTACCGGCGGAAAGTGCTTGACAATCTGCAGTTTCCGTCAGGCAAATGGTATGAGGACATAATGTTTGCCACGTCGGCGTTAAGTCATGCGCACAGATGCGTTTACCTTGACAGTGCCTGTTATAATTATATAATAGACAGAGAAGGCAGTATTATGAATACGAGGGTCAATCCCCGTACTTTCACGGATCATATACCGGCGTACCTGGAAAAGAGAGGCTTTCTGCTTTCTGTAGGCAGGCCCGATCTGGCGGATACGCACGATTATTTTTTCTATAAGAGACTGCTTCTTTTTTATAATCAGATCAAAAAAGAAACTATTTCGGATAAAAAGAAATATCTGAAAGAAATTACGGATGTTATTTATAAGAGCATAGAACAGAACAAAGACCGATATGAGCAAATTTACCGATGCAGTGTGGCGAATCCAAATGAAAAGAAGAAGATGGATCTGTTTTTAAAGTCGCCGCATTTGTACTGGTTCGTGATGCAGATCAACGAAGCAGTCGTTTTGCCGCTTAAAAGACGAAGAAGCGGTGCGGGACAGGCTTAGGGTAATGAAAATGTCAGAAAGGCACAGTGCAATATGATAATCCTCCAAATGGCGGGCGGACTGGGCAATCAAATGTTCCAGTATGCGCTCTACAGACAGCTTACGGCTATGGGGAAAACAGTAAAAATGGATGATGAAGCGGGTTTTCGGGAAGATAGGCAGAGAGACCCTGCGCTGGCGCCTTTTGGCGCTGCATATGAAAAAGCATCCAGGGAAGAGATCATGCGGATGACAGATGCTTCTCCTGCTTTCAGCGCCAGAGTGCGCAGAAAACTGTTCGGGCGGCATAAGAAATCCTATTTTGAAGAAAGCAAACGGTTTCTGCCTGAAATTTTCACATGGGACGATATTTATCTGGAAGGATACTGGCAGTCCGAGAAATATTTTCCGGATGTGGGAACACTGATCAAAAAGGACCTCGGCCTGGAAAGTGTCAGAAGAAACGCAGTAAATGGATACGGTCTTTCAGCATGTGCGCAGGACTATCTGCAGCAGATGGAAAATACGTGCTCCGTCAGCGTCCATGTGCGCAGAGGAGATTATCTTTTGCCGGAGAATCAGGCATTATTCGGCCATATCTGCACGGAGGCATACTATGAGCGCGCTATGCGTTATCTTGCGGACAGGCATCCGGCCTGCACGTTTTATCTGTTTACCAATGACCGGGAATGGAGCAGAGACTGGATTGATAAAAAAACATGCGATATTATATTGGTGGAATTACCGGATGAAAAGGACTACGAAGCGCTTACGCTTATGAGCCGCTGCAAGCATAATATTCTTGCAAACAGCAGTTTCAGCTGGTGGGCTTCCTATCTGAATGAGAATCCGGACAAGATCGTGACGGCGCCGGCTAAGTGGATGAACGGCTGGGATTGTACGGACATTTACAGAACAGATATGACGATCATACGATAGTCTGTCGGACAAACTGCCGATGGCGCTTTTGGCTTTTGAATGCATGAAAGGGCCGCCCGGTAAAACGGCGGTGCAGAAGAATCAACAGGAGTATATTTATGGAAAAACAGGAGCAGGATACGAAAAAGATAACGATGTTACGCAAGATCGGTTATCTTTTTGACAGAAAACAGAAAATACAGTTTGTCGGACTGGGCATATTGATCCTGATCGGCGGTCTGCTGGAGACAATGAGCGTTTCCATGCTTGTACCGGTCGTGCAGGGCATCATGGATCCGCAGGCGCTTGTGGATAACAGTATTATGCAGAAAATTACAGGGTATCTGCATATTGATATGACGGGACTTATCTTGGGAGAAGCGGCGAACCGCCTGATCGTGGTGATGCTGGTGGCGCTGATGATCCTGTTTGTTTTAAAAAACGCTTATTTATTAATGCAGACTTATGTACAGAATACGTTTGTCACACGTAATCGGAACAGGATGATCAGCCGTGTAATGCGGGAATTTCTCAACAGGCCGTACGAAGAATACCTCGGGGCCGATATTCCTACGGTGTTTCGTCTGACGGACAGTGATATTCCCAATGCATTCCAGCTGATTCTGGTATCTATTCAGTTAGTCACCGAGGTCGTTGTGTCCGCTTTTTTATGCGTGGTGCTTCTGATTGTCAGTCCGGTTATGACTTTGTTTATCGTTGTGATCTTTCTGGGGATGACGCTTATTTTAGCTTTTCTGCTAAAACCGCGTCTGAACAGGATCGGCCGTAAAAATCAGGAGATCCAGTCCCGGATCGCCAAGTGGCGCATCCAGTCTATCTATGGTTTAAAAGATGTGAAGGTATTGAACAGGGAAGAGTTTTTTATCCGCAACTATTATGAAAGCGGCAGTATCGGCGCCAATGTGGCGAGAAACTATGCGGTACTCAACAATCTGCCGAGACTTTTGATCGAGACGATCTTTATCGTCAGCATGCTTGCTTTTATTATGGTCTATATGCTCGGCGGCGGCAATATGAACGTGCTCATACCGCAGCTTACTGCGTTCGCGGTAGCGGCTATACGTATCATGCCAAGCGCCAACCGGATTAACACGTATATTTCCGAGATTGCCTACTCGCAGCCCTGCCTGGATTACTTGTATGAGAATCTGAACGAAAGCATGAAGCTTGATGTGAACGGCAGCGTTACGGGATATGGCGGAACGGATGAATCCGGACGGAAAGAAAAGCTGACGCTGCATGATAAGATCGTGTTGAAAGATATTACGTTTTCCTATCCGGGAACGGATAAGAATATTTTCACGGATGCACATATGGAAGTAAAAAGAGGGCAGTCCGTCGGTATCATGGGGCCTTCGGGAGCCGGCAAATCGACCATTGTGGATATTTTACTGGGACTTTTGCATGCACAGGGCGGCGTGATCACATGGGACGGCCGGAATATTTTCGACGATTATGAGGCGTGGCTTGCCCAGATCGGTTATATACCGCAGTCCATTTATCTGGTGGACGAGTCGATACGGGACAATATTGCGTTCGGTATCGATGCGGACAAGATCGACGAGAAGCGGATATGGGAAGTGCTGGAAGAGGCGCAGCTGAAAGAATTTGTCGAAGAGCTGCCGGAAGGACTGGATACTACAATAGGTGACAGGGGTGTCAGAATTTCGGGCGGACAAAGACAGCGGATCGGTATCGCAAGAGCGCTTTACCATGATCCGGAGATCCTGGTATTTGACGAGGCGACTTCCGCACTCGATAACGATACGGAGAAAGCGGTCATGGATGCCGTCAACAGCTTTCACGGGAAAAAGACAATGGTCATTATCGCGCACCGGTTAAATACGATCGCGAAGTGCGACGTTATCTATAAGGTAGAAAATGAGAAGATCGTAGAAGTAGGCAAAGAAGTGATCGTGTAAGCGCACAGTGCATGGCAGATCGGAAAATGATCCCATTGGAGCGCAGTAAGCATTTGGAAAGGCATGGTATCAATGTTAGGGATTGAAACACAGGAAGGATTCGGACTGGGGAATCAGTTATTTTTCTATATAACGGCAAGGTGCATCGCGATGGATAAGGGATATGATTTCAGCGTTTTAGATCCGGAGCATTTTGCCAACAATATGCACAGCGACTGCGGTCTTTATTTTATGGACCTGGATTACGGCGTGCCGTCTAAGAAAGAGGACTACCGGAAAATATACTACGAAAAAGAAGACAGGCTGTTTGCAGGAAACTCCAAACATGACCTGACGCACGGCGTCTATATTACCGATACGGATAAAGGCCTGTTTGATGTGGAAGATAACACGCTTTTATACGGTAATTTTCAGGCGGAAGATTATTTTATCCATCATAAAGCGGAAATTAAAAACTGGCTGCGCGTCAAAGAAGAATATGACTGCAGGGAATACAGCAGGGATAATTTGTGTATCCTGCATTTGCGATGCAGCGACTATATGGGATCGCCGGAATTATATCTGCGTAAGAAATACTGGATACAGGGCATGAAACAGATGCGCAGGATCAATTCCGATATGGAATTTATGATCATTACGAATGATGTGAAGGAGGCTGGCAAGTTTCTGCCGGGCGTTCCCGCCTATAATTTTGATCTGGCCAAAGATTACAGTATATTAAAAAACGCACGTTATTTGTTGCTTGCCAATTCTTCGTTTGCATATTTTCCCGCTTTCACGAGCGATACGGTACAATATATCCTCGCGCCGAAATATTGGGCCAGACACAATGTGTCGGATGGCTATTGGGCGTCGGAGCAGAATATTTATGCCGGCTGGCATTATATGGACAGACACGGCCGGGTTTTTACGGACACACAGTGCAGGGAGGAACTTGCACGGTATAAGAAAACTTCTCGGAAATATGCCAATATCAATGTGAAGCCGGAAGGAGTGCGGCTGCGTCTCATGACGCTTCACGGGAAATATATCTATGGAAAGGCGTATCTTTGTAAAATCGTACGCGGGGTGAAAAGACGATGCAGAAAACTTATCGGAAGATGACCGCTTTTTTGGAAAAGTGCGCCCGCCGGCTGATCGATGCCGTAAACGGGATTTCCATGAAAAAAATGACGATCTGTGCAGCGCTTTTGTTTGTACTGTCCGTTATTCCGATCCTGGCGCTTGGCAGATATAATGTGATGTGTATTGATGATTACAATTACGGCGTCCGGGTGCATGATACCTGGGCGGCGACCGGTTCGTTCGGACAGTCGCTGCAGACGGCGCTCCGGCAGACGGCACAGATTTATCGGGACTGGCAGGGGACGTATGCCTCCTGTCTTCTTATGGCGCTGTGCCCGATGAATTTTTACTATGATATTGCATTCATTGTGCCGTTTTTCAATATCGGACTGTTTGCCTTATCGGTATTTCTGCTGGGAAGACAGATCCTGATCCGGTGGTTTGGCTGCGGTAAGTCAGCCGCGTCGTTTGTCTTAATTTTGCTTCTTTTTATGTTTTATCAGGTAATGGAGGCGCCCTTTGAAGGAATCTTCTGGTATAACGGCGCGGTCCATTATATTTTTATGGAGTCGCTTCTTTTTTTCATGCTGACGCTTCTTTCGGGATGTATATGGACCGACCGGCCAAAAAAAGCGTTGTTTTGGAGTCTTACGGCTTCTCTGATCGGGGCGGTGACAGGCGGCGGCAATCTGATCACAGGGCTGCAGGCGGAAATTGTGCTGCTGCTGCTGCTTTCGTTCACGTTTTTGACAAGAAGAAAGAAGACCGTTTATGTTCTGATGCCGTATCTGGTCTTTACGGCCGGATTCCTATGTAATACATTGGCTCCCGGAAATGCCGTGCGTGCGGCGCTTGATGCGGATACCGGATGTTCGCCGATTACGGCTGTTATTTTATCTTTTTATTATGCGGTCGTTTTTATACTGCGATGGACACAGCCGTTTGTGATCTTTGTATGGATTGCGCTGCTTCCTGTGTTTTGGCGGCTTGCAAGGCAGGCAGCCTGCCGTTTTAAACATCCTGTATGGGTTACATTGGGGACTTTCTGCGTTCTGTCCGCGATGTTTACGCCGACCTTATATGCGCTTGGTACGGCAGGACTTGCCAGAGTCGATAACATTATCCAGATGGTCTATTATTTAAGTCTGTTTCTGCTGACGGTCTACTGGTTTGGCTGGCGTTCGCACAGAGAAAACGCGTACCCGCAGGAAACATATGAAAATAAAAATATTTCCGATAAAAGGAACAGTCTGTTCGGCGCGTTTCTGGAAAGTACGGGCAATATACTGACAGCTGCCTTCCTGTGTCTTGTATTGATCTTGTGGATCATGACCGGAGATAAGAATACGTATACGGGGATTTCGGCTCTTCGCTCATTGGTGAATCAGGATGCGCAGGTGTATTATACGGAAGCGATGGAGCGTCATGCCGTGTATACGGATGATTCGGTGCAGGATGTCGTGCTGGAGCCGTTTTCTGCAAAACCCGCGTTGTTTACCTTTGAAGATCTGGCAGAAGACAGCGGCTACTGGCTGAACCTGGCAGTGACGGATTACTACCATAAAAATTCGGTGCGGGTCCGTGGGCAGAAAGAATAAAGATGAAAGAAAGGCATGGTATCGACATGGAAACAAAGAAATTACAATTGCCGAATGTCACGCTTGCGGCAATGACAAGTGTGAATATCTATGAGACGATACGGGCATTGGAATACAGCATGCAGGGGATTGCATTCGGTGAGGTTGTGCTGATCACGCATAGAAAACCTTTTTCCCTGCCGAAGACGATCCGTTATAAACATACGTCGAAATTAACGGATATCGATGCTTTTAATTATAAAATGGTCTATGAACTGGCAGACTATATCGATACCGATTATGTGCTGCTGGTGCATTATGACGGCTTCGTCGTACATCCGGAGAGCTGGCGGGACGAATTCTTGGATTATGACTATATCGGTTCGCCGTGGCCGCTTCCCGAAAACGATCACGCTTACCGGGATGCAAAGGGAGAAATATGCAGGGTCGGCAACAGCGTATCTATCCGCAGCAGAAAATTATTGGAATTTCCGCGGCAGGCCCATCTGAAATGGGAGAAAATGGAAGATGGCAACTATAACGAAGATACTTTTTTGTGCTGTAAGTATAAAAATGTCATAGAAGCGGCAGGCATGCGGTTTGCGCCGATAGAGACTGCCAGATATTTCGGACATGAGCATATGATCCCGGAGATCATGGATGTGGAGAAGCCGTTTCTGTTCCATAAATGGAGAGGCAGAAACGAGCAGTATCCGAAATTTGTCAATCCCTGGAAAGTAAGATGGCAGAAAATAAAAAACTGCATCCGGCCGCTATTGTTCTGGCGGTGAGATCTGTACCCGGCGTCTGTAGATGCCGCAGGCTGATGGAAAGGCATGGTTATTTGATTTATGATATACGACTGCATCCCTTTTTTTAACGAACTGGATATTTTGAAACTGCGTATGCACATTATGGCGCCGTACGTGGATAAATTTGTCATTGAAGAATCTACGGTCACGTTTTCCGGCGAACCCAAACCGATGGTCTTTGCACAGAACCGGGCGATGTTCCGGGAGTTTGAGAACAAGATCCTCTATGTGGCGGTAGACAATTCCCCGATGAGCGGCGTGACCACGCATGAGCGTGACAAGTTCCAGAAGAATCAGCTGATCCGCGCCATGAAGGATTGCAAAGCGGATGATATCGTTATTTTCAGCGATGTCGATGAGATTCCGAACCCCAAAGTGCTTATGGATGTGATAGCCGGCTTTGATCACACGAAAATATATCACTTTGCCCAGAGGATGTTTTATTGCTTCTTAAATATGGAAGAGATTTCCGGCAATCTTCTCTCAATCACCGGTGAATTTCCCGGGATTTCGAAAAAGCAGTGGCTTGGAACGAAAGTATGCAGCTTCGGTAATCTGCCCAAAGAAGGCATTGTTTTCCTGCGGGAAGTTTCTCCGGCGGATGCCGCGAGCATCAGGGTTCCGGACGGCGGCTGGCATTTCGGTTATATGGGCGGCAGCGGGGAAAAAGACGTTTCAAAACGTATCGGTGAGAAAGTACAGGCGGCGGCGCATCAGGAATACAACAAACCGAGATATTTGAAAGAAGCGGTGGACCGACTGTTATGCGGGGAAGATATTTTCGGCAGAAACGCACGCTTTATCCGCGTGGAGATAGATGAGACCTATCCGGCTTATTTGCGGGAGCATTTAGAAGAGTACGAGTATTTAACGGCTCCGGCAGTCAGTAAGATCTGGATCCTGCGCAAAAAATGCATGCTGACGGTAAAGCAGATCCTGCGCAGAATCTATGGTAAGACGATAGGAAGATTCCGGTAAAGGTATTGCACAGGAAGTAAAGTGAAACGGCATCAGTGCAGGACGCAGAAAGGATACAACCGTGACAGGATTTCTGAATTTTCGTAATAAATTGTGGGAAAAACATCTCCCGCAGCTTCTTTTCTATATAGCCCTGACCATTGAACTGGCGATTGTCATTATTGATAAAAGCAACTACATAAATCCCATAGAAGGCAGGCTTTTCCGCATTACCTTCCTGCTTTTTCTGTGCAAGGCGCTGCTTACCGGATACACGATAAAAGAGTACTGCCTGTATGCGGCGCTTGCCGTAGTATCCGTCATATCCTACCGGGTCACGGGGAAAAATGATGTGATCAGGATCGTGACATTTGCGGCGGCCTGCAAGGACATACCGTTAAAGCAGATGATCCGCTGTGCGTTCTATGTGACGTTATCAGGATGCATTGTGGTTGTTTTTCTGGCGGTAGCGGGTATTTACGGCGACATAAGCCTTTCCATGGATTTCGGAAGAGAATATGATGCGCTTGCCGGAGGCGGTATTGAAGAGCGGCGCTATACGCTCGGCATGGGACATCCGAACGCGTTGTCCTGTATGTTTCTGATGGTGACCGCAATGGGCGTATATGCGTTTTACGAGCGGATAAAATGGTATGGGTATCTGTTCCTGCTGCTGTTGAATTTCGGTATTTACAAACTGACGGATTCCAAGACCGGCATGCTTTGTACCACCCTTCTGCTTGCCGGGGCCTTCGTCATGGCTTACAGCAGATTTTTACGGGAGAAGAAATTTGCCTATTTATGCGGCCTTCTCGTATTCCTGCTCTGTCTGGCATTTTCCGTGGATGCTGCAGTGAATGCGCCGCGGGTGAGAGAGGCAATGATGCGGCAGACTTATTATGGAGATCCGAAATACGAACAGGGTTTTCAGGAGATGAAAATAGATGACCATGTGGTTGCGCTTTTACGGATCGATGAACGTTTCAGCGGCCGTATTGTTTCCCTGACGAATTCGGCGAATAATGATGGCTCTATAGAAACCTGGTCGGCGTTCTCATCGCCGAATAATATGTCATACTATTTTGATATGGGCTGGATCAAGCTGTTCTACCGTTACGGCGTGATTCCGGGCATAATTTACTGTATCGCATGTCTGTCATTGCTTTGGCGGTTTTATCGGCAAAAGGACGCAGCCGGTCTTGTCGTGTTTACGGTCTTGGCGGTCTATTCTATTATGGAAGCGCATCTTTTTTCCGTTTATATCGGCAGGAACTTCCTGTTTATGATAATGGGCGGATATGCGAAGCGGGAATGAGGCTTTACTTGACCGGCCGGTCTTAACATGCTAACATTTAGGATAATTCAGATTAACGCAAAGAAGAAAAAGAAGGGTTATTAAGTGCCATGAACCGTAAAAAAATCATTGTAGAAAGCTATCTGCTGTTGTTTACAGACTTGCTCAGCATAACGGTTTCTTACATTATTGCCATCTTAATACGTTACGGGAAATTCAGCAGAGTCATGGAACCGGAAATCCATTTTCTTGTGTATATTTGTTTTCTGCTGTTTTGTACGATCTACAGCTTTCTGCTCGACTGGAACAGGGATTTTATCCGGCGCGGCATATTCGTGGAATTTATGGCCGTGTTGAAATTTAATGTGTTTATGGCGCTTGCGGCAGCCAGTTTTCTGTTCATGATCCGGCGCGGCGAGCTGTTTTCAAGAAGTGTGTGGGGATATTTCGCCGTTTTTGATATGATGATCGTCTGGTTTGTTCGTCTTTTTATGAAAAAGGTTCTGCGGGCCTACTTTACGGCGCAGTCCAATGTCGTTAAAATTATGGTGATCACCAAAGATGCGGTGCTTGATAAAACGGTGAGCCGTTTGAAACAAAGTCTGGATATCGAATATGAGATCGTGGCGTTGGCCTGTACGGATGTCGATCGGAAAGGCGTCGTGATCGATGGCGTTAAGGTGACGGCAAACGGAGACGATATGCTGGAAATGGCCAGACAGATGCCGCTTGATGAGGTGTTTATCCATCTGCCTGACGAGGACAATGAATATGTCAAGCATATCATTTATGATCTGGAGTCTATGGGGATCGCATGCCATTATAACATTGATATTATCGACAGGCCGCAGAAAGAGATCCGGGTCGGGAAATTTGCGGGATATACCGTCGTCACGTATGCCATTAATTATATTGACTACCGGAGAATGATGATCAAGCGTCTGATCGATATTGTCGGCGGCCTGGTGGGACTGCTCATAACGGCTGTAGTGACGCCGTTTGTTGCGCTGGCGATCAGAATTGATTCTCCGGGACCGGTGCTTTTTGCACAGACGAGGATCGGCAAAAACGGCAGACGTTTTAAAATCTATAAATTCCGTTCCATGTATATCGATGCGGAGGCACGGAAGAAAGAGCTGGAAGAACAGAATGAAATGCAGGGCCTGATGTTCAAAATGGAGAACGATCCGCGTATTACGAAAGTGGGTAAGTTTATACGTAAGACAAGCATCGACGAACTGCCGCAGTTTTTTAATATTGTCAAAGGCGATATGAGTCTGGTCGGGACAAGACCGCCGACAGAAGACGAATTTGAACAGTATAATTCCCATTACAGAAGGCGGATCAGCATGACGCCTGGACTGACCGGATTGTGGCAGATCAGCGGCCGCAGTGAGATCGTGGATTTTGATGATGTGGTGAAATATGATCTGGAATATATCGATAACTGGACATTGGGTCTGGATATTAAAATTCTGGTGCAGACAGTGTGGGTCGTTTTGACGGGGAAAGGATCGAAGTAAAAATGATGCGCATACGGCAGCAGCCGAATAAAGAAGGGGTATCTGTATGAGGCCGAAAGTATTGATGATCGGGCCGGGCCGTAAAGTACACGGCGGTATATCGGGCATGGTGAATAACTACTATGATGCGGGATTTGACCGCATGGTTGATCTGTGCTATGTCGGCACCATGGAAGACGGCTCTAAAGGGAAAAAACTTTTCTGCGCCGTAAGGGCCTGCTTTTTGTTTTTGATAAAACTGCCGCGGTATGATATTGTGCATGTCAATATGGCGTCGGATTCCAGCTATTACCGGAAGTCTGTCTTTATCAGAATAGCGCATTTTTTTCATAAAAAGATCGTCATTCATCAGCATGGCGGAAACTTTCGGGAGTTCTATGAGAAAGAATTGACCGATCAGGGCAGGAACAAGATGAAGAAAGTGCTGTCCATGGCGGATGCTTTTATCGTACTTGGCATGGTCTGGAAGGACTTTTTCGGTTCCATCATTGGAAAAGAGAAAATCAGTATTCTGCCCAATGCCGTTCAGGTGCCTGAACAAAGCGGGAAGGAGTACGGACTGCATAAAATACTGTTTCTGGGCAGGCTTTGTGAAGAAAAAGGAATCGGAGAGCTTCTTGGCGCTGCGTCTGTTTTGCGGGAAAAGCACCCGGATGTTCATCTTTATCTGGGCGGCGTATGGGAAGATGAGACTTTACAAAAGAAGGCGGAGAACCTCGCCGGGTTTGTAACGGATCTTGGATGGGTTACCGGGGAAATGAAAGAAAAATATTTGCGGGAATGCGATATTTTTGCACTTCCTTCTTACTTTGAAGGACAGCCGGTATCTGTTCTGGAGGCAATGGCATATGCATGTGCTGTTACGGCGTCCGACACGGGCAGTATACCGGAATTGATCATACATGAAGAAACAGGATTTTTGTCGCCGCCGCGGGATGCGCAGGCGCTTACGGAAAATCTGTGCAGGCTGCTCGATGATCCTGAATTGTGCAGAACGTTCGGAGAGCGGGCGCGCCGAAAAGTGAAGACTGAATTTTCCATAGAGGATAACTGTAGAAAACTGTTAAATATATATGAGAATTTAATGAATCAGCAAAACAAATAATAAGAAACTGAAAAACGTTAAAAAAGAAACGGGGAACAGGGTGAAAAAAAAAGAAGAACTGATCAGTGTCATCGTTCCGGTCTATAACGGAGAACATTATCTTGCCGACTGCATCGAAAGCATTGAACAGCAGACATACCGAAATCTGGAGATTATTATTATAAACGATGGCTCTACCGACGGAACGGGGAAAATATGTGAAACACTGCGGGAGATCTATCCGAACATTTCAGTGATCACATTGGCCGACGAAGGCGTTTCCGCCGCAAGAAATGCCGGGATAGAAGCGTCTGAAGGAAACTTTATAACATTTGTGGATGCCGACGACAGACTGCTTCCCGATACGATGACCATTTTGTATGCATGTATGACGGAAACAGGAAGCGATATAGCCGGCTGTCATTTTTTTGCATGGGAAAATGAAGCGCAGTGGCGGGTGTTTTCGCCGGAAGAAGATCATCCGGAGGAAAAGATCGGGATACCGCGCGGAGAAGAGATGCCGTATAAGCTCCCGGTCTCCGAGCAGGAAACGGCGCCAGTACTGTTTACGCCGCCCGAATATATAAAAAATGAACTTTTGCAGGGAAATACCCGCTGCTGGAGTAAACTTTATAAAAGAGAGCTGATAGGGGACGTGCGTTTCCGGCGTGATCTCTATATCGGAGAGGATATGCTCTTTTTGTTCGATCTGATGCCGGGAGCGGGCAAAATTGCCGAGATTACCTATCGGGGATACGGTTATTATCAGAATCCGGACGGAGCCATTAACCGCAGGTTTACGCCCAAATATATGGATCAGATCACCTGCTGGGAGCTGGTACGTGATCAGATCAAACATATGGAGAAGACTCTGGATGAGAATCATACACAGATAAATAAGACAGGAGAGGACAGCCTGTATGTGCAGGCGACGTCTCTGCTGATCATGGGGATCATGCTGACCGCCGGCAAAATCGCCGTACTTTCGGAAGATGAAAGGCGCCGGAACAGGAAATATACTGCGGTATGCCACACAAGATTGAAGGAAGCGATGCGTATACCGGGGGCATACCGGAGACTTTCCAAAGGCTATCAGATGAAAGCGCTGTTTTTCCGGTATTTACCGGGCGTATACCTTTGGCTGTATCATAAGCATAAACAATAGGGGCGTGTTGTAGACAATTGAGAATTTCCAAGACGGGCCGGCAGAGGAAAAAGGCTTCTGCTGAAGGGCCCTATAAAAACGCCGGCACTTGAATTTTGAGGCGCTTGCGGTTCAAAATTCTTAGTACCGCTGCGTTTTTAACGGAGCGAAAGCGCGCCTCGAAGCAGAAACTTTTTGCTCTGCCGGCCCGTCTTGGAAGTTCCCAATTACCCGTACGGGATGCGTCATAAAGAAAGGAAATAACACAATGATCATTGTCAGAGTCATGGGAGGACTGGGAAACCAGCTGCAGCAGTATGCATTATATAAAAAACTGGAGTCTGTGGGAAAAGATGTCCGCCTGGATACATTCTGGTTCCGTAACGAATCTTTTCAGGCCGGTATGGCGGCGAAGCGGGAGCTGGAGCTTGGTTCTTTTGAGGGGATCCGCTATCTGGAAGCATCCGAAGAGGAAATCCGTTCTCTGCTTGGAAGACTATGGGAAGAAAAGGAAGGACTGGGCGAGAAAATAAAAAGAAGGTTTTTACCGTCCGCATATCCGGTGCTGATCGAAAACGACATGTATTATGAAAAGCTGACTTCCTTTACCGACAAATATCTGGTCGGCTACTGGGCCTGTGAGAAATATTATGCGGATGTTCTGGATGTTTTACGACAAGAGATCGGTTTCCCGAAGTGCAAAGACGATGCGCTGCAAAAGAAAAATGAGAAAGCCATAGAACGGATGGAAGAGAGTGTTTCCGTCAGTGTCCACATCAGACGGGGCGACTATCTGGATGATGTGAACAGAGCGCTGTTTGGCAATATCTGCAAAGAGACTTATTACGAGAGCGCCATAGCGTATATCAGAGAACGTTTTCCGGCAGCGAAATTCTATCTGTTTTCGGATGATATTCCTTATGTGAGGGAGCGTTATCAGGGGGAAGAATATGAAGTCATAGACTGGAACAAACAGGAGAACAGTTTCTATGATATGATGCTGATGAGTCATTGCAGGCATAATATCTGTGCGAACAGTACTTTTAGTTTCTGGGGGGCAAGGCTGAACCGGCATACGGACAAGATCATGATACGGCCGTCGATCCATAAAAATACACAGGTCTGCATCCCTGCACAGATGAAGGAGCTGTGGGCCGGATGGACGTTGATCACGCCGCAGGGAAATGTTTTGTAAACAAGAGGAAATTAGGATGAAAAAAGCAAAGTATAAGATCAGTGTGATCGTGCCCGTTTATAATAAATGTGAATATGTAGAACAATGTATTGACAGCATTTTGCTGCAGACATATCAGAATATGGAACTCATACTGGTCGATGATGGTTCTGTCGATGGCAGCGGGGAGATCTGTGACAGGTATGCGGATGATGAAGACTGCGTCCGCGTCATTCATCAGCCAAACGGCGGCCCTACGGCAGCAGTACTGACCGGGATAAAAGAAGCCTGCGGAGAGTATTTTTGTTTCGTAGACAGCGATGATTATGTGGACAAAGAGATGCTGGAAGGTATGGCGGCGCATCTGGCCGGACAGCCGGGAGAGATCGTCTGCTGTAATTATGTGCTTGAGAAGCACAAAGAGATGCTTTCCGTCGCACTGTCTTTAAAACCGGGCATCTATGAGGGGACGAGACTGCAAAAGGAGGTCAAGGACGAACTGCTTGGAAATGAGGAAAGGGTCATTCCGATGTCACGCTGCATGAAATTGTATGAACGGTCCGTTTTTGAAGGCGTGGAAGCGTTCTGTGATATGAGCCTGCGTATGGGAGACGACTTTAACCTGATCTATCCGGTACTGTTAAACTGCCGGCGGATCGTTATTATGGAGCAGGCCTTTTACTATCATTATCGTTATGTGGAAGATTCTATCGTTCACGGTTACGACCCGGCGATGAAAGACAGTATAGAGGGCTGGTATCAGGCCATGGAGAAAATCATGCGGGAGAAAAATGTCGCGGACAGTGATCACAGACTGAACAGGGAATACTGTTATATGATGATGCTCGTTATGAAAAATGAGCTGCGCAGTCCGGATAAAGACTATAAGAACCGGATCGCCGAAATTTTTACCGGGGAAAAGGTCAGAGCACGGATCATCCATACGCCCGTATCGATCAAAAACAGGGCCAATGCGCTGTTATATCTGGGCATGCAGTATCCGAGCGCCATGCTCCTTCGCATTTTACGTCTTATCATCAGGCGGTATGACAGAAAGGGAAAAAAATAAATGGATCATCGGATTGTTATGTATCTGCACGGCGGCAGCGGAAATCACGGCTGCGAGGCGATCGTCAACAGCACATGTCATATGCTTGGAGAGGTGCCGAAGCTCCTTGTGACAAACAGTGAAAAAGAAGACAGAACTTATTCGCTTGCGCCGCTTTGCGACATTTTACAGGAAAAGAAAATAGCGGAACACTTTTTGGCGCATGTCTGGTATTATATCTGGCGCGCGCTCTTCCATGACCCGGAGTCGTTTATGCGGTACCGTTTCGGGAAAGTGCTTGGGAAAAACCGTTCGCCGCTTTATGTATCGGTCGGCGGAGATTTATATTGCTATGAATTGTCCAAAAAAGAAGCCATTGTGGCAAACAGTACGTTTAACAGAGCGGGTTCGAAAACGGTCCTATGGGGGTGTTCGATAGAGCCGGAACTGTTAAAAGAGCCGGAAGTGGTGGAAGATATGAAGAGATACGCGCTGATCACGCCGCGGGAATCCATTACCGAACAGGCGTTAAAAGACGCAGGGGTCGTTGACAATGTAAAATATTTTCCGGATCCCGCCTTTTCCCTGCAGCCGGAAAAAATAAAACTTCCCAAAGAATTTATTCCCGGGAAAACGATCGGGATAAACGTCAGTCCGATGATCGTGCGTTATGAGAATGTGCAGGGGATCACGCTTTGCAGTTACCGGAAGCTGATCGATCATATTCTGCAGACAGGCGACGACCGTGTGGCGCTGATCCCGCATGTGATGTGGAATCATAACGACGACAGACTGACGCTGCAGGAACTTTATAAGGGATATGAAAACGAAGAGAGGGTCATTATTTTCCCGGATATGTCCTGTCGTCAGTTAAAATATATTATTTCGAAGTGCAGAGCTTTTATCGGCGCAAGGACGCACGCGACGATCGCGGCTTATTCCAGCTGCGTGCCGACGCTGGTGGTCGGTTATTCCGTAAAGGCGCTCGGGATCGCCAAAGATTTGTTCGGAACGGAGGAACATTATGTTCTGCCGGTACAGACACTGCAGAATCCGGAAGAACTGATACGGGCATATGAGTGGCTGATGGAGAGAGAGCAGGACATCAGAACAACACTGGAGCGGATCATGCCGGGGTATTGTGAGCTCTCGGGGGCGGCCGGTCAGGAAATATTGAAGATCTGGCGCCGGGAGACAGAGGGAAGTCTGTGACAAGAAGCAGACGGCAGACAGCAAAAAGGCAGGGGAAAATCCTGTGGAATAGAGCGAAGAGAAAGGCAGTGTTATGGGCAGAGTAAAACAGGCGGAGAAAAATATTTTCTTCGGATATATCAGTAATATCATTATTTTACTCCTGGGCTTCTGGCAGAAGACGGTATTTATCCGGACACTCGGCAGAACGCTGCTTGGCGTGAACGGATTATATACGAATATTCTGGGAATGCTTTCTCTGGCAGAACTGGGGATCGGTACGGCCATTAATTACAGTCTGTATAAGCCGGTAGCCGGGAACGACAGGGAAAAGATCAAGTCTTATATGAGACTCTATAAAAGAGCCTACTTTGCCATTGCGGGCGTGATCGCGGTCGTAGGACTTGCACTTACGCCTTTTTTGCCGCAGCTTATTACCCCGGAAAAAAGGGGCGGCGTTTCCGTAAACGAATTGATGATCTATTATCTGATTTTTCTGTTTAATACGGTCAGTTCCTATTTTGTGGCCTATAAATACAGTCTGGCCAATGCAGAGCAGAGAAACTATATCCAGACGACGATCACCACGATCACGAAAATGGTCGTCGTGGCATTTCAGATCATTGTGCTGTTACTTACAAAGAATTTCCTGCTGTATCTGCTCATGCAGACAGCTATCGAACTATTGCAGAAAGTTGCGGTCAGCGCTTACTTTAACCACCTCTATCCATACCTGCGGGAGCGGAAAGTAGAGAAACTGGAAAAAGAAGAAATAGACACCGTCGTTACCAAAACAAAAGCGATGATATTTCATAAAATAGGTGATGTGGCAAGGCTTTCTACGGATGATATCATCATTACCTATTTCCTCAATCTGGATCTGGTCGGCCTGGTGGGAAACTATACGTATATCATTACGTATGCGGCCAATTTTATCAACATTATCTTTAACTCAATTGTTTCGGGACTCGGCAATCTGGTCGCTACGGAATCGAAAGAGAAGCAGTACGGCGTTTTCAAAGTATATCGTTTTGTAGCCTGCTGGCTGTACGGCTATGCATTCAGCGGATTTTTCCTGCTGCTGTCGCCGTTTATCACGGGAATCTGGCTGGATGGAACGTGGGAGCTTGGGCAGGCGGTTCTGGCCCTGATTCTTATTGATTTCTATTTAAAGGGCGGCAGGACTGTTCTTGTAAATTTCAAAATAGCGGCGGGCATTGTTGAAAAAGACCGCTATCTGGCCCTGATCCAGGGCGGTGTGAACCTTGTGATCTCGATCCTTGGCATCAAATGGATCGGACTGGCCGGCGTTTATGTGGGGACCGTTGTTTCAGGGGTTCTGGCGAACCTGATCCAGCCGGTGATCTTGTATAAAGACTGCTTTTCTCAGGATGTTTCGGCATATTTTAAAGATGCGTTTCAATATATCGGGGCAATCGCCTGTGTCGTGATCGTGCTTCTGCCCGTGAGAAATCTGGTGATAGCGCAGATGAGCGTTCCTGCGTTTATCGTTATGGCTCTTATCATTTCGATCGTATATAATGCGGCGTTTCTATGTCTGTTTCACAGAACGGAGGAATTTGTTTATCTGTGGGATCTGGTGCGCCGGAAGAGGAAAAAGTGAGGCTCTGCGGCGGCGTATGCCGCCTGAAGGAATAGCATCATTAATGACTGGTAAGGATGGGAAATTAGCATGGATAAAATCGATTTGATCAGGACGGCCTGCGAAGAACTGCTTTCTTATGGATTATGGGACCATAAGACGAGGTTTAAGCGTACGGTCAAAAAATATATTTTCAGACAGCCGATAGCGGAGGAAGATCTTATTTTCTGGCCCACCGGCCTTCTTGCCGTGGGATTGTGGCACTGCAGGCAGGAAATACTGGCCAGGCGCGGCAAAGAGACAGGATCCGGTGCCGGAAATGGGGAAAATACCGGAAGAGAGACGCAGGACTTCCTGCTGCAGAAGATAGAAACAGCTCTTTCCGTGTATTTTACAAGATGGATCAGGAAAGAATGTCCGATCTATTATCTGGACGATCTGCTGGCCGGTGAAGTGGTGCTCGCCATCTGTGAAGAATATGAAAAAGACCATGCCGAAAACGGTATTGTAAATGAGAAGAATATTGCGAAGTATCAAAGCGCGCTTGTCCGGCTTGCAGACTATGCATTTTCCTATCCGACCGATGAAACAGGCAGTTTTCCCTACCGCGCCAATCAGCAGAACGGGCATATTTTCGTCGATTCGGCCGGACTTACCTGTCCCTTTTTATATGAATACGGCAGATTTTATGATATAGATGAGAGCATGGAGCTGGCCGTTAAGCAGATTGCCAACTTTGTGGCATACGGTACGGACGCCGCTACAGGACTTCCGTATCATGGCTATGATGTGGTAACGGGGAATAAATACGGCATTATCGGCTGGGGTCGTTCGGTCGGCTGGCTGCTTCGGGGAATGGCCGGCAGCATGTCTACCGTGTATGGATTAGACCGTCTGAAAGAGTCGTTTTGCAATTTATTGGACGCAGTGCTGTTATGGCAGCGTAAAGACGGTTATTTCTCCTGGCAGCTGCAGGCAATGGAAGGACCGGCGGATACATCCGCTACCGCAATGATCTGTTATGCGCTGCAGGAAGGCATCCGGATGAGGACTCTGCAGGGAGAAGGATATCAGGCGGCGCTCGCAAAAGGAATGCATGCCATACACAAGTCCACGAAGAACGGCAGGGTTTATGACTGCCTGGGAGAGTGTGAAGGATTCGCCCAGTACCCGCAGCGGTACGGTGATTATCCGTGGGCGCTGGGGGTGGCGCTGATGTTGGATACATGAAGATGGCAGGGATTGTAAGAGGCGTGATATTGTAGTAAAATATAAGCACTTTCACTAAGGAAGAGGAAGCGGTACATGAAGAAAAGAATCTGTCAGGCGGCCGGCCTGCTGTCAGCGTCCGTACTGATGATGAGTCCGATATTGTTTAACCGGAACGCAGCGGATTATCCTTATCCAAAGACAACAACAACGTATGCATCGATTCGTGCATGTAAGGTCAGGAACGGTCCGGGAGTGGAATTTGACCTTGTCGCCTGGCTGGAAGCGGGGCAGACCGTCATCGTGATAGAACTTGTGGAGAACGAAAGAGGGGAAACCTGGTACAGGATTGAGCCGCATTCTTTGTCGGAAGGGGAGAAGGTATCGGCGGACGAATGCTATATCCGTTCGGATCTGCTGGAAGCGGGAGCGGATAATTAAATAAAAATCCTCTGCGAAAACATGGGAGAGCGGACATGAAGAAACTCACACTCGATGAAATATTATATTTTGGATTTTTTATCTTACTCTCGATAGCCAAAGGTCTGGGATTATACGAAGGACAGAAGCTTTTTATTCTGCTTGTCATACCGGCTCTTTTGTGCGGCGCCTTGAAGATACTGCTTTCGTCTTATACGAGACGCCAGTGGGCTGGGATCCTTATTCTTTTGTTTCTGACGGGTCTTGTTTATGTACAGTCTCTGGAACTCGGCATCATTTTTCTCATGTTCACGATACTCGGTATGAAAGATATTTCCCTGAAAAAAATATTCCGTCTTGGACTATGGGTATGGTCCGTCTGCGCGGTTGTACTCTGTCTTGCTTCCTTTACGAGGCTGGAGCATACGGTATACCGTGTGGCACAGAAGCTGGGACTGGGATTCATCTTTCGCTGGAGTCTTGGGTTTACCCATCCGAATATTCTGCATATTACGTATCTGACATTATGCGCGCTCATACTGTATGAACTGGCCGACAGGTTCCGGCTGAAACATTTTGCGATTCTGATGCTTGGAAATGTCGTCGTTTTCTTATATTCCATCAGTTATACGGGATTTGCCATCGTGACGCTTTTACTGACCGGCGCCGTGTATGTGAAGTTTCGTCCGCGGTTTGCGCTGGTGGAGAAAATTCTGGCCAATCTGGTGCTGCCGGGAATTATTTTCATTTCGTTTGCACTGCCGTTTATGCTCTATGACCCGCGGTTTGCGGCGCCTTTGATCAAACTGAACGAACTGGTGAATACGAGGATCAACATTGCGAGTTTCTATCTCGTACCCGAATGTATGAGCTTTTTTGGGGTGAAAATGTCTTATCTGGCACAGATACAGTATTATCTGTCCATAGACAGTTCCTATATCTGGGCATTTATCCATTATGGCATTGTTCCCTTTGCACTGCTCATGCTGGCCTATTTCATTCTGATTGCCGACTGCACGAGAAAGCAGAGAACGAGGGAACTTCTGTTAGTCATTTGCTTTTTATGTGCGGGGTATACGGAACCGCTGCTTTTCAATACTTCCTTCAAAAATGTTACATTGTTGTTCTTAGGGGAACTGCTGTTTAGGCAAAAAGAAAATGAGGAAGCATACTGTCTGCTTCCGGTAGTGCGGAAGAAACTCGATGGTTTGACGCAGAAAATTTGGAAGAAAGCGACGTCTTTGTCATGTTTTGGCTGGAATCTTCCGGAAGTCTTTGCAGGAGTGCGGAAATATTATCATAGACAGGTACTTGCGGCAGTGGCAGTCTGTGCGCTGATCGGTATCCTATTCTGCGGTGTGCTGCATAAAGAACCGAGGGGATATGTCATGCCGAGAACCTATACGGATTGGGAAGAGAAATCCTCCGTCTATCTGGAAAGCGCCGATGATCCGGCATATGCGGGATACTGCGTTATGAATTACCGGGATGCGGAAACGCCTATGCAGATCGTGGAGGGTAATGCGGTGAAACTGGAAACCGTCAGGTATTATGTGGGAAGCCTGTTGATCGGTTCTCTTGCGGGATTGTTGATCGGTACGGGAACGGTGATTTTGACAGATAAGGAGCGGCTATGAAAGAGCAGTTGCAATATTGTGAGATATTAAAGACAAAGATCAATGTGACCGATATGGAGAAGACGGTCGGCTATATTACGACGCATCTGGAGGCGTTAAAAGGAAACTATATCTGTGTTTCCAACGTGCATACCACAGTGACGGCTTATCGGGATGAAGCATATAGAAACGTACAAAACAGCGGCGCCATGGCGCTGCCTGATGGACAGCCCCTGTCTATTGTCAGCCGTTCAAGAGGCTGTAAAGATGCAAAAAGAGTGCCGGGGCCGGATCTGATGCCGGAGATTTTCAGGCTTTCGAAGGAAAAAGGATATACGCATTTTTTTTACGGCAGTTCGGAACATACGCTTTCCGAGTTGAAAAAATCGCTTTTACAGGCTTTTCCGCATTTGCGGATTGCCGGCATGTATTCTCCGCCGTACAGAGAATTAACTGCGGAGGAAGATGCGCGGATCGTAGAGAAGATCAATGCGGCGCAGCCTGATTTTGTATGGGTGGCGCTTGGCGCGCCGAAGCAGGAGATCTGGATGTATGAGCACAGAAACAGGATCCATGCGCTTATGATCGGCGTGGGAGCCGGTTTCGATTTCCTGGCAGGCACCGTGAAACGTGCGCCGATGTGGATGCAGAAATTGTGTCTGGAATGGGTCTACCGTATTTTCCAGGATCCGAAACGGATGATCCCGCGGTATCTGAATACGAATTTCGCTTTTATGTATTATACCCATAAGGAATCGAGGCAGCTTGCGAAACAGAAAAAGAAAGCCGGGCAGACAGCAGAAAACAAAGCATGGAAGATGACCGGCGGACGCGGCAGGCGTCTCAGGATCGCCATGATCGGGCATAAGAGGATCCCATCGCGCGAAGGCGGCGTGGAAATTGTGGTAGAGCAGCTTTCCGTGCGGCTTGCGGCGCTCGGACATAAGGTGGACGCTTATAACAGGTATGGGCATCACGTATCGGGGAAAAAATATGACGAGGAGTACGGGCGCGGAGACAGAAAGTACTATAAAGGCGTGAGGATCCGGATCATTCCGACGTTTCGGAGCAGTAAATTAAATGCGATCGTCTATTCTTTTCTGGCGACGGTCCGCGCGATGTTTTCATCTTATGACATCATTCATTATCATGCGGAGGGACCGTGTGCGGTACTCTGGATACCGAAGCTGCTGCGTAAGAGAGTGATTGTAACGGTTCACGGGCTCGACTGGCAGCGGTCAAAATGGGGGAATTTCGCGTCTTTTATCATTAAGTTCGGAGAGAAAATGGCGGCCAAATATGCGGATGAAGTGATTGTTTTGTCCGAAAATGTAAAGAAATATTTCATGGACACATACGGACGCGAAACAATCTTCATTTCCAATGCAATAGACAGGCCGGACAGGCATGAGCCTGCGCTCATTACGGAGAAGTTCGGACTAAAGAAGGACGGTTATTTTCTGTTTCTGGCGAGGATTGTACCGGAGAAGGGGGCGCACTACCTGATCGAAGCGTTCCGGCAGATGAAGACGGATAAGAAACTGGTCATTGCAGGCGGCAGCAGTCAGGCCGTGGAATATATGGAAAAAGTACATCGCATGGCAAAAGAGGATTCCCGTATTATTATGACGGATTTCGTGCAGGGACAGACGTTGGAAGAACTATATTCCAACGCCTATGCGTTTGTTCTGCCAAGTGACGTGGAAGGAATGGCGATCAGTCTTTTGGAAGCGATGAGCTTCGGCTGCTGCTGCCTTGTCAGCGATATCTGCGAAAACACGGAAGTCGTGGAAGATAAGGCGCTTACCTTCCGAAAAAGCGATGTGAACGATCTGCGGGAAAAACTGGAATACCTTCTGGCACATCCCGAAGTTGTGGAAGCATACCGGAAGCAGAGCAGTGACTATATCTGCCGGAAATATAACTGGAATGATGTAGTAGAGCAGACATTGCAGGTATATATGGGGGTAAAACGTGAAGATTCTAATGGTAAATAAATTCCTGTACCCAAACGGCGGGTCGGAAACCTATATTTTTGAACTCGGGAAAAAACTTCATGAAATGGGTCATGAGGTGCAGTATTTCGGGATGGAACACGAGGGAAGGATTGTCGGAAATCATGCAGAGAGCTATACGGCCAATATGGATTTCCACAGCACAAAGCTGCAGAAAATCCTTTATCCGTTTAAGATCATCTATTCGCATGAAGCCAGAAAAAAGATCCGTCCGGTACTTGACGATTTTGCGCCCGATGTCGTGCATTTGAATAATATCAATTTTCAGATCACACCGTCGATCCTTTATGAAATCAAGGCATATGAAAAACAGAATAAAAGATCTGTCAGGATCGTCTGCACCGCACATGATTATCAGTGGGTCTGCCCGAATCATATGATGATGATTCCATCTGATGGAACGCTTTGCTTTGCCTGCCGGGGCGGGAGATTTGGCGCATGTACGAAAAACAGATGTATCCACAACTCCCGGATCCGCAGCCTGCTCGGGTCGTTGGAGGCATTCTATTATAAGAACCGCAGAACGTATGCCCTGGTCGATACGGTTATCTGTCCAAGTGAATTTATGAAAAAGCAGCTGGATACGTCGCCTGTTTTGGCAAAGAAGACACTTATGCTTCATAATTTCGTTACGCCGCCGGATACGGAGGAAGAGACCGGTGCCTGGGAGACGATAAAGAAGCGGCTGCCGGAGCGTTATGTACTCTATTTCGGGCGTTTTTCCGAAGAAAAGGGTGTCCGGACATTGTTGAAGGTCTGTAAAAATATGACAAATGTGTCATTTGTATTTGCCGGGACAGGGCCGCTCACGGAAGAAGTTTCGCGGGTGTCGAATATACGAAACGCAGGCTTTGTCAGAGGCAAAGCCTTAAAG
Source organism: uncultured Lachnospiraceae bacterium (assembly GCA_910579735.1). Classification (GTDB taxonomy): domain Bacteria; phylum Bacillota; class Clostridia; order Lachnospirales; family Lachnospiraceae; genus UBA3282. Next base: position 60,138 of record CAJTUZ010000004.1, on the reverse strand, counting down.
GAACTGATTGCCGGAGCGGCATTTTCTCTTTACCCTTCGGAGTGGTATGAAAACTGTCCGTTTTCGGTGATGGAGTCACAGATGTACGGCACGCCGATGATTGCCTCATCCCTCGGCGGCATCCCGGAACTGCTGTCTGATGGCGTGACAGGAGAGCTGTTTGAGGCCGGGAATGCGGCACAACTGCAGGAGAAGATCGCCAGACTTTGGGATCACCCGGAAATCTGTCAGAAATACAGGGAAAACTGTAAAAATATAAAATTTGATACAATTGAGGAATATTGTGGTAAAATAATAAAACAGGCATATCAGAGTTAAGCGGCCGTGGCACTTTGGAGCGGGCAGGCAGCGGAAAAAGATTTCTGCTGAAGGGCCCTCTAAAAACGCCGGTGCTTAGCGAGGTTTTTTCGAGCTTAGCATCCGCTGCGTTTTTAATGGAGCGGGAGCGCGCTCCGAAGCAGAAACTTTTTCCGCTGCCTGCCCGCTCCAAAGTGCCACGGCCGCCGGAGACAGTAAGACAAGGAAAGGAATCAAATAAATATATGGGAAGAAGAACTTTATATGGTACGGTCATCGTGACGTACCGCTGTAATGCCCATTGCAATATGTGTGACTGCTTCCGTGACCCGACAAGGCCGGAAGAGGAGATCACGTTAGAGGATATTAAAAAACTGCCGGAAATGGCTTTTACGAATATTACGGGCGGAGAACCTTTCATCAGACAGGACATTCCCGACATTGTCAGGGAGCTGTATAAGAAATCCGACAGAATCGTGATTTCTACGAACGGTTATTTTACGGACAGGATCATTGCGCTTTGCAGGGAATTTCCGAAGGTAGGTATCCGCATCAGCATCGAAGGTTTACAGGAGACGAATGATGCCATCAGGGGAATTCCCGATGGATTTAACAGAGGGTATACGACGTTAAAAACGTTAGTCGAAATGAAACATCCGGACGTAGGCTTTGGAATGACGGTGCAGGATATGAACTGTGAAGATCTGGTGCCGCTTTATCATATTGCCAATGACATGGGCATGGAGTTTGCAACGGCGACGCTGCACAATTCTTTTTATTTCAGGAAAACGGACAATAAAATAGATGATAAATATAAAGTTGCGCAGAATTTTGAGAAGCTGATCAACGAGCTTTTAAGGAGCAGATCGCCGAAAAAGTGGTTCCGGGCATACTTTAACCACGGACTGATCAATTATATTTACGGCAATAAGAGACTGCTTCCCTGCGATATGTCCAAAGACGCTTTTTTCATCGATCCGTTCTGCGATGTGATTCCCTGCAACGGCATGGAGAAGAAGGCCGTTATGGGCAATCTGCGCGACCAGAGCTGGGATGAACTGTGGAATTCCAAACAGGCGCAGGAAGTCAGGGCGTGTGCGAAGAACTGTGACAGGAACTGCTGGATGATCGGCAGTGCGTCCCCGGCGATGCATAAGTATATCTGGGTACCCGGCTGGTGGGTGATCCGGCATAAGTTCCTGAAGGGCGGAAAGTACAGCCTGCAGGAAAATAAGTTTATTGACGGGAAATAAGTCTGCATTCGGAAAAAGTCGAAAGAAACTAAGGGAACCGGTATGGAAAACAAAGTCTGCTATCAGGGTATCGATATCATGAAGTTTATAATGGCGCTGTTTGTAGTGGTGCTGCATACGCATCCGTTTATTGACGGCAATGATATGCTGAATTTCCTGACGGCGGATGTAGCCGGACGAACATCAGTCCCCTTTTTTTTCGCGGCAACAGGTTTTCTGTTAGAGAAGCAGATTGAACGGCAGAAGGGGGCGGGACGAGGGATTATCGGCCCATATATCAGAAAAGTCCTGATCCTGTATGGTATCTGGACAGCCGTTTATCTGCCGGCGATTCTGTATGATAAGATCATAGTCTCCGATACATCGTTGGCATACGATCTGTTCGCCATTGTCAGAGACTTCTTTTTTGTCGGCTCTTATGCCCATTTATGGTATCTGCCGGCAGCCGCCGTAGGCGTTATCCTTGTCTATGCGCTGAGAAAATATGCAGGGGAACGAGGATGTGCCTTCATTTTGTTTCTTCTGTTCGGGATGGGGCTACTGACGCAGTCATATTTCGGACTGCTGCTTAAGATCGTCCCGGTGGATGGATTGCTGTGGAAATTGATGAAGCTGGTGAAAATGGCGATGGTTACCTGTAGGAACGGCATTTTCTTCGGCGGCATTTTTATTTATATGGGGACGTGGATCGCCAGGCGTGATATTAGAATGAAACGCTGCGGCGCCTTTATAGGACTGGCGGTTTCGGTGATTCTTTTTGGCATAGAGGCGTTTTGCCTGCAAAGGGCCGGATTCGTCAGAGAACAGGACATGTACTTCATGCTGCTTCCCGCGGTATTTTTCCTGCTGCTGTTGGCGTTGTCTCTCACAGTCAGGACGGATACCATGTTTTTCCGGAAGATGAGCATGAACATTTATTTTGTGCATATGATCTTTAAGTTTCTTTACAGAACATTTATCGGAGAATATCATGAAAGCGGCCTGCGGTTGTTTGGATTTACGTTGTGCGGAGCGCTGATCGTTTCCTGCGTAATGTATCTGACCGGATGCAGAAAAGCGCAAAAGGTGAAAAACCGGGAACATGCGGAAGGAGCGGCTCATGGTAAATAATACAATAACCTTTGCGGAATGGATAAAGAGGGCGGTATGGCTGTTGTTTCTGCTGATCATCGGCTATCTGCTTACTGCCAGTATTTTCAGCACCAGCTATCTTGGCGGTTATCAGTATATGGATTATGCGTCGGGTGAAAGTGTTGTGAATACGACGCACACTTTTTATATACGGGATCATTATTTGCAGCATATCCTTCTATTTGCGCTTACTTCCTTTTTGCTGGTCAGGGGAACCGGTTTAAAAAATGCAGAAAAATCGGTTCTGTATAAAAAATATTTTCCGCTTATGATCTGCATTGCAGCCGGGATCGCGGCAGCCGGGATCGTCATGGCGGGAGGCTATGCGCCCAAGTCCGACCCGCAGAAAGTACTGGACGCGGCTTCGGCATTGTATCATGGAGATTATTCTCCGTTAGAGAGGGGAGCATATTTATTCCGTTACCCTTTTCAGATGGGAATTATTCTATATTTTCAAGCATTGTTTATGCTGTTTGGGGAGAATAATTATGTGGCGTTTCAGGTCGTAAATGCGGTGTGGATCGCGCTTTCCTACTATCTTTTTGTAAAGATAGCCGGCATTTTGTGGGGAAGGAAACATAAATACGGCGTTTTTATTTCGCTGCTCGGACTTTTCTTTTTTCCGTATTTATTGTTTGCGGCGCTGCTTTATGGTACTGTGGCGGGGATGGCGTTTGCGATGCTGTCGTTTTATACGCTGCTCTTATTCGACGAAAAATCGGAAAAAGGGAAGATCCTTCTGCCCATCAGCGGATTGAGTATAGGGATTGCCGCTTTATTAAAACCGAATTATGTCATTTTCCTGATAGCGGAGATTTTATATTTGCTGTTTAGCTGTTTCGCGTTAAAGTCAGCGGGAAAAAAGAAGATAATGCGTAAGCTGCTTTTTACTGTAGCGCTCGTGATTGGCTTTATGATATGCCGGATGGGTGTTGACCGGTATCTGACACATTTAAACCAGGGAGAGAAAGTGACCGGTATACCGATGATTGCCTGCGCTGTGATGGGATATATGGATGGCAAAACGGCTCCGGGATGGTATAATGGATACCATACTACTTTATATGCGGATCATGACTATGATTATGAGAAAACAGAAGAGGCAGCCATAGAAGATCTGAAGAAAATAATATCCCGTTTTCTTCATAATCCCGGTGAAACGGTCGGTTTTTTTGCCAGGAAAGCAGCGTCTCAGTGGAATAACCCCACATTCCAGTCTCTGCTCATGTTAGACGGCAGGGAAGGAAAAGGCGGCATGAACTGGATCCTGCGCGGAAACGGGCGCTATCTTTATATTTTGACAGCCAATCTGATACAGACCTGGATTCTGGTAGGGACGTTTTTATACGGGGTCCTGCGGCTGCGGACAAGCGCTTTCAAAGAGCTGCTGCTGCCGGTTACTTTTACCGGGGGCATTCTGGCGCATATGTTTTGTATGGAGGCGCAGAGTCTGTCTGCAATGGTTTATTTTCCGGTGCTGATTCCGCTTTGCATATGCGGTTACGGTGAGTGGCGGAGCCTTCTGCTTGCCTGGAAAGAAGAGATTGCGGGGAACGGATGGCGCTCGGAGGGCGGAAAGCGTGTGCGGAACAAAATCGTGTGTCTGACGGCGGCTGCCGCAGTAATATGTGCATTATCTTATACATGGCCGTTTGCCAAAATTTTTGCACGAAATGATGATACCGGTATCTTTGATACCTATACGCAGGAAACGGTGCATGAAGATGCCGTTTTATCAAACTGATCGGAAGGACGAAGGAATGTTTGGCAAGTTAAACTATATTTTCACCAAAAAAGACAAAGTAAAGATATGTTTTCTGATGATAGCCGTTATTGTCGGCAGTTTTCTGGAGCTATTGGCGGTTTCCATTTTTTCGCCTTTTATCGATCTGATCATGAATCCGACGGCCGTGGAAAAGAGCGGTATGATCTCTTTTTTATACCATGGATTTTCCTTTCAGAGCATAGAGTATTTTCTGGCGCTTCTTGCGGGCGGCATTATCGTGATCTATGTGGTAAAAGATATTTATACGATCATAGAAAAAAATGCGATCTATAAGTTTTCATACAGGATTCAGCGGACAATCTCTACGGATCTGTTAAAAGCATATATGAAAGAACCGTATACATTTCATTTGAATCACAATATTTCCGTACTGCAAAGAAGTATGCAGGAAGATACGGACCAGTTTGCGAAGGGGATCATTCACCTTATGGAAATGGTGGCCGAAGTCTGTGTCTGTATAGCGATCGGCATTTATCTGTATATTGTGAGTCATTCGATCACGGTCATTGTAGTAGGACTTTTGATTCTGTGTCTTGCGGTATTTTCCTTAATATCCAAGAAATATTCCAGCGCATGGGGCAGAGAGGGGCAGCAGTATAAGTCCAAGATCTATCAGTGGATGAACCAGTCGCTTGGCGGTATCAAAGAGATCAAGGTGTTGAACCGGGAAGAAAGTTTTATCAGGCACTACGACGGTTATTTTGCCAAATATGTCAGAGTGCTTCGTTTAAACCGTTTGATAGGCGTCATACCGAAATATATTATCGAAATGGTCAGCATGACGGGACTGCTTTTAGCGATTATCTTTAAGATCTTTTTCGGACAGAAAGATCTGGTGGATTTCGTGCCGCAGCTTGCCGTGTTTGCGGTAGCGGCGTTCAGGCTTCTGCCTTCCGTAGGCAGGATCAACGAACATTTATCGGCGGTCTTGTATGCGATGCCGTCGCTGGAACTGATCTATAACGATCTGCGTGCGGTAGAGAAACTGAACGAAGCCGGCCAAAAAGAGACGCAGCGCAGTGATAAAGATGAAACATGGAAACTGAAAGAAAAGATCGAAGTAAAAAATGTGACCTATCATTATCCCGATGGGGATACCAACGTGATCGAACACGCCGAGTTTGCCATTCAAAAAGGACAGACGGCGGCCTTTATCGGGACTTCCGGTGCCGGCAAATCCACGATGGCCGATATTTTGCTGGGACTTTTGGCGCCGCAGTATGGAAAAATCTATGCCGACGGAATGAACGTATATAAGAATCTGCCTACCTGGCAGAAAGAGATTGGTTATATACCGCAGACGATCTACTTATCGGACGATACCATCCGCAATAATGTTGCATTTGGCATCGATAAGAAAGAAATAGACGAGCAGGCCGTAATCAATGCATTGCAACAGGCACAGCTGTATGATTTTGTTGACAGTCTGCCGGAAGGACTGGATACTTTTGTAGGTGACAGAGGTGTCAGATTGTCCGGAGGGCAAAGACAGCGCATCGGTATCGCAAGAGCGCTTTACCATGATCCGGAAATACTGATTTTAGACGAGGCGACTTCCGCTCTTGACAATGATACGGAATCTGCAGTCATGGAAGCGATAGAAAATCTGCACGGAGAAAAGACAATGATCATCATCGCCCACAGGCTTACGACGATTCAAAATGCCGATGTGATCTATGAAGTGGGGAACGGCAGAGTAGAGAGCAGGAAAAAGGAAGAAGTACTGAAATAAGAGGATATCTTGAAACAGGGGTGTTTTGAAAGAGACAGCCTCACTTTCACCGGGGTAAATATGGAGCATAAAGAATGAAGCGATTGATAAAAGACATGCTGGCACAGCTTGATTATATGCTTTACAGGTCAGATCTTAAAAAGTGCAGTATCAAAGTGCACAGCGTTGAAGAGACGATAGATGAACTGATCCGTACGGAGAAGAGCATGATAAGATTCGGAGATGGCGAGATCACGATGATTCGGGGAAGAAGCCTGAAATTACAGCAGGTGGAGCCGGAGATCATTGAAGGATTGAAAAGACTGCTGGCCTATGAACATGAGAATATGTTAGTCACGATACCGGAGATATTCGAAGATCTGTCTTTTTACCGGAAAGAGGCGAGACAGTTCTGGAAGGATCATCTGTTTTTTGCACGGAAAGTCTATGAAAAATACTGCAATCCGAAACGAGTATATTATAACACATCCGTATCAAGGTTTTATTACGCACTGGAGGATAAAAGCGTATGCAGAAGCCAGGCCCTGAAAATAAAGGAGATCTGGAAAAATAAAGACGTCGTTATCGTGGAAGGGGAACGGACACATAACGGTGTAGGAAATGATCTGTTGGACAGTGCCAAGAGTGTGGAGAGAATTATCGGGCCAAGCAGCGATGCCTACAGGAAACTGGATGAGCTGCTCGCATATTGTAAAGAATATCCGAGGGACAGACTGTTTCTGGTTTCTCTTGGCGTAGCGGCCAAATTTTTAGTCGAAAGACTTTTTCTGGAAGGTTACCGGGCGCTGGATATCGGAAATCTTGACATGGAATATGAATGGTATCTGCGTCAGGCGCCGTGTAAAGAGGAAATTGCCAAGCACGGTGTTGTCGGTGAGAAAGCCAATCGGGATGCGGGATACCATGAGTATCTTACGCAGATTAAGCGGCGGGTCACAGATTAAAGAAAGGCATGGTGTTAAAATGGCACGTATGAAAGTCCTGTATCTGGCGCCCAGATACCATACGAATCAGGCCGCTATCATGAAAGGCTGGATAGAAAACGGGCATGAGGTCAGATTTATCAGTCAGTATGCCGGAAAAGTTGAGGACTACGCCTGTATAAAACCCGACGTAATCGGTTATTCCGGGTTTTTTATGCTGTTTTATCATTTTTATGTTCATGTGATAAAAAGGCATGATTCGACGGCTATGGATATTCGACTGAAATACGGTATTCCCCCGATGATAAAGCTGGCCGGATATTTGAAAAGGTTCCGGCCGGATGTGGCGATCTTGAGAGAACGTTCTTTGTATACTATCTGTATGAATGTGCTTTGCAGACATTATAGGATTCCGACGATCCTTTATAACCAGACCCCGGTATGGGAAAAAGCCAGAACGATGGATCAGACGCATAAGCTGGTATGGAAAATGACACCGAAATACCGTATTACACCGGTAGATGCGGTCGGGATTGATTATACCGGGCTGACACGGGATAAGGACGCTTATTTTACTCCTTTTTTAATGGAGCCGCAGTGCAGTCCGGAGGAAAAACGTTATTTTGCCGGCGGCCGTTTTAATATCTTCTGTATCGGGAAATATCAGAAACGTAAGAATTTACAGATGATGATAGAAGCTGTGGAAGAACTGCTCCCGGACTATCCGCTGCATCTTGTGATCGCGGGAGAAATGTCGAATCGTTTTCACGAAGAATATTACGCACAGGTGAGCGCTTATGTGAAAAAACACCGGTTAGAGAGTGCAGTCACTCTTTTGACCAATCAGGACAGAGAGGCTGTGGCAGAGCAGTATAAAAAAGCGGACGTGTTCGTGCTTCCAAGCACCGACGAACCGGCGGCCGTTTCCCATTTGGAGGCAATGGCGTTTTCCGTGCCTGCCATCAGCGGCAGTGATAACGGTACGGCAGGCTATATTGAGGATGGGGTGACGGGATATGTATTTGCAGACAATGACAAAGAAGATCTCAAAGAAAAAATTGAAAAGATCATCTGTGATAAAGAAAATCTGATCAGAATGGGGGCGGCGGCTTACCGGCATGTGAAGGATGATTTTCAGTTTGGCGCTTACTACGGGCAGATAGAGAAGATCTTGACAAGGCTGACAGCAGAAAAAACCGTTGGTGGAAAAACTGGCAGTGAAAATGATTGATCGGTAAGAAGTGAAAGAAAGGGCAGAGTCGATGACACAGAGTGAACCGGTAAAGAGAAATGGGGCTGTATTAATTCAAAAGAAATGGGTTCAGGCGGTTGTTCTGGCTGTGATAGGGGTTATATTCTATTTGTTGTTGGGACAGGAATGGATCGTGATTGAGAAAGATTCTGCTTTTTATATGGATCCAACGATGGAAAACGGCGGCATTATGCCCTTATATCCACTCTTTCTGTTTGGAATCCGTTGTATTTTCGGGGAAGCGCTGTATTTGGATGCTGCGGTCGTGATACAATCTTTGTTTGCAGTTATCTGCACAATGATATTCGTCTTTTATCTGCAAAATATCTTTCATATGCGATTTGCGGAAACTGTTTTGTGCTATTTTTTTACCATGCTGCCCTTTTCCATTGAGCTGCCGAGAGTATGGATCACTCATCAGATCATGACGGAAAGTATTGCATATGCTCTTATTTATATTTATTTTGTTTTCGTATTACAATATGTGTTTGAAAAAAAAAGAAAATGGATCCTTTCAGTTACGGTTACAGCGGTTTTGATGGGGCTGCTCAGAAGCCAGTTGGTTTTTCTGCTGATTGTTACGGCTATACTTTATGTGTGTGTAGAATTTGTAAAAAATAAAGAAGATAAAGAGAATCATAAAAGCAGACGGGGAAGATGTCTGGCCGGTGCTGTGATCAATTTGTGTATCGGTATCGTCTGCGCCTGCGGACTGGTTGTTTTGATCTATCAGCTTCGTTCCTGCTATGTTATGTATGCAGTACCTGCTATCGGGAGGATAGAACAAAGAACAAAAGACAGTCCGGATGATGAGCAGAAAGAGACTGTCGAGGGCGGCAATGAGGCTGTAGAAAACGGAAATACAGAAGATGCGGCGGTACAGGGGGCACAAACTGAACAGAGACAGACTATGTCACAGATGACACAGCTTATTGTTATTCGTGGATTATATGAAGCAGACCGGGAAGATTCTTCTTTGTTTGATACACCGGAGATGCAGGAAATATTTATAAGAGTCTATAGCGCGATAGATGCGTTGCAATATCGCTATGAATATGCCAGACAGGACCTGTATATATGGCAGGATTTGGTAAAGGATAAGATTGCGGGGACAGCCTATGCCGAGATACAGGCATACCTTGAGGAACACCCTGAGGTTTCGCTGGATCCCGTTCTGACAGTCAGGGAACTTGGCATGAAAGTATTGTTGAGGCATTTCGACAGATATCTCTATCATACGATGAGACTGATGGTTTCGGGATTTATCAGCAGCGTTTTTTTTCAAATAGGGAGAATTTATCTGCTGTGCCATATCGTTACTTTGTTTCTGTTTGCCATAGATATAGCAGGGGTGGTATACTGTATTAGATATCGTGAAGATAAAAAAACGGCAGTGTTTGCACTTGTTACCGTATGTTTTATTGTTTTGATGGTTGGTATCATTAATTTGGTTTTTATCGGCCTGCAAAGGTATATGGTATATGCAATGGGTATTTTTTACTGTAGTCTGTATTTGCTGCTGAAAGAATGGGGATTGCCATGGATAAGAAAGAAACTAAAGTTCTGATCATTATTCCGGCTTATAATGAAGAAGAGAATATTGCTGCAGTGATAGAACATCTGAATTCAAAGATTTTGGCAGGAGTTTTTGCCGAATTTTCAGCTGTCGATTATCTTATCATCAATGATGGCTCCAGAGACTCTACACTGGAGATCTGCGGAGCGCAGAATTTTTGTTATTTAAACTTACCGATTAATCTGGGAATAGGCGGCGCGGTACAAGCCGGATATATGTTTGCCAAAAGAAATGGGTATGATATTGCGGTACAAATGGATGGAGATGGACAGCATGACATTTCCTATCTGAATGACATGATAGCGCCCCTTTTGGAGGATAAAGCCGATATCGTAATCGGCTCCCGGTTTCTGGAAAAAGAAGGTTTTCAATCGTCAGGAATCAGAAGGATGGGAATTAAGTTTTTGAGTTTTCTTATACGTTTGACAACGAACAGGAAAATAATGGATGTAACGAGCGGTTACAGGGCAGTCAACAAACGCTTTATCAACATTTACGTAGACGACTATCCGACTGATTATCCGGAGCCTGAAGCAATCGTTACAGCTATTATGAATAAAGGCAGGATTATGGAAGTGCCGGTGCAGATGCATGCTAGAGAGGGCGGCAGCAGTTCTATTACATTTGGTAAGTCGGTATATTATATGATCAAAGTGACATTGGCCATTCTTGTATGCCGGTTGAGTTACGGAATTAGGAGGTAAGGTATAAGTATGATTCCTTCGAGTTTGAGAATCACGCTGATCATTGCCGTGATATGCTATTTTATAATCATATTATATTTTTTGAAGCAGAGAGCGCTGAATCTCAAATATACGCTGCTTTGGCTTTTGTCAGGAGCTGTGCTCGGGATTCTGGTGATCTATCCGGATCTTCTCAGTCATATTATTCGTATACTGGGCATCGAAGATAATATGAACGGCCTTTTTATTATATGTATTGCCTTTATGCTGATGATCATGATGGCATTAACATCCATAGCCTCCAGACAGAATGTGAAGATCCGCCAGCTTGTACAGGAAATAGGGATTCTGGATAAGCGGATTCGGGAACTGGAGCAGAAACAGAAACAGGAACGAAAAAATGTCGGAAACTGAAAAAGGGTTATGAACATGAATCACTATCATAAGTCGGAGTATACATTTGTGATCTGTGCTTATGGGGAAAGTCCGTATTTGGAAGAATGTATTATTTCTCTGCGTAATCAAAGCATACCCGCGGAGATAATACTGGTAACATCCACACCCAATAAACAGATTGATTTATTAGTAAAAAAATACCGGTTAAAATATTTTGTGAATGAAGGTCCTAAAGGAATAGCTGAAGATTGGAATTTTGGATATCAAAAAGCAGCGGGAAAAGTTGTTACGATAGCGCATCAGGATGATATTTATGAACCCTGCTTTGCACAAAGGAATCTGGAAGAAATAAACCGTGCCGGACATCCGCTTATTTCTTTTGCCGATTATGGAGAAATACGGGCTGGAGAAAGAGTAATAAGCAATAAACTCTTAAATATTAAGCGAATTATGCTTTTGCCGCTACGGTTGCGTATCTTGCAGAGAAGCCGTTTTGTCAGAAGGAGGATTCTTTCCTTCGGTTCTCCGATCTGCTGCCCGTCCGTAACCTATGTAAAAGAAAACCTTCCGGAAGTAATCTTCGAAACCGGTTACAGAAGTAATGTGGACTGGCAGGCTTGGGAGAAGATTTCAAGACGGCAGGGTTCTTTTGTCTATTGTCCGGATATATTGATGTTTCATAGGATACATCTGGAATCGGCAACGACGGCAATTATTGCGGACAATGACAGATCGAAAGAAGATTATGCGATGTTCTGTAAATTCTGGCCAAAAAAAATTGCCGGTATAATAGAGCATTTTTATCGAAATGGAGAGAAATCAAATGAAATCTAATAGACTTTGGATGCAGACTGTGATATACTGTAACAGACAGCCGAAGCGGGGGCTTCCGTAAAGGAGGTAATGTTATGACGGATAGTGAAAAACTGGATTTGCTTCTTGCAGAAATGCAGGGTATGAAAACACAAATGCAAAGTATGAAAACAGAAATGCAGGATATGAAAACGGAAACGCAAAGTATGAAAACAGAAATGCAGGGTATGAAAATAGAAACGCAAAGTATGAAAACAGAAATGCAGGATATGAAAACGGAAACGCAAAGTATGAAAACAGAAATGCAGGGTATGAAAATAGAAACGCAAAGTATGAAAACAGAAATGCAGGATATGAAAACGGAAACGCAAAGTA
>CAJTUZ010000004.1:0-47821 GCA_910579735.1 uncultured Lachnospiraceae bacterium | reverse complement strand
ACAGAAATGCAGGATATGAAAACGGAAACGCAAAGTATGAAAACAGAAATGCAGGATATGAAAACGGAAACGCAAAGTATGAAAACAGAAATGCAGGATATGAAAACGGAAACGCAAAGTATGAAAACAGAAATGCAGGGTATGAAAACGGAAATACAAGGTATAAGATCAGACTTAAGGGATTTGGAGCATAGAACGATAAATATTGAATTGCATCTTGAAAATACTACAGACAAGAATATCCAATTACTTGCTGAAAATTTTATTGAATTGTCAAATAAATTGAATCAGGCGATTCCCGCAGCTGATAAAAATCTTGCTTATGAAGTGAAGGTTAATTATCTACTAGAGGAAGTTGATAAACTCAAAAAAAGATCCAGAAAAAGAAAACAGAATAATGTAGCAACAACGGTATAAATGCATTATGCAATGCAATTAAGATCCGGTGCTTTCATCTTTGGGAGCACCGGATTTTATTTGTTGATAACGGCGAATTTTCAAAATCGTTGCCTACTCTCTACAATTGTGCTAAAATAATAAGGAAATTCTGGAAAATTATCTGATATGGCAGGAGCGCAAAATTGAACCCACTGGTATCCGTCATCGTACCACTATATAATTGTGGAGAATATATCGAAAAATGTATGACATCGATACTAAAGCAGTCATACAGGCATATAGAAGCCATCGTCATAAATGATGGCAGTACTGATAACAGCGATCAGATCATGCGGCATTTTGCCGGGCAGGATCCTCGAATAAAATATATGTTCCAATCTAACCATGGTGTCGCGCATGCGCGTAATGCGGCGCTGCAAGCGGCAGCAGGAAACTATATCCTGTTTGTAGATGCAGATGATTATATAGGAATCCATTATATAAGAGATATGATAGAATGTGCGGAAAAGAATGGCTCTGATTTGGTTATCGCCGGATTTACCATGGAAGACGAAGGCGGGAAGAACAGGACGGTTTTACTGCCCCAAAATTACGAACGGTTTCATAACGAAGTATGGGCCTATCGTTTATCAGCATGCTGCGGAAGAATGTACCGCAGAGATTTCTGGGACAAGTATCAGATACAATTTGTACAGGAAGAAGGTGCCCGTGCAGAGGACATTCCGATTACATTGTTCGCAAATGCAATGGCAGGGAATATCGCAGTCGTATCAAGTGCAGAATATTACTACGTGCAGCATATGTCTTCAGCCATGCACAACAGAGAGCAGAAAGTGCCTTTTCTGTTTCCATATACGGCATTTCGGATGATGTATAATAAGGTTGCGGAGTGCAAGCCATATAACAGTAAACCTTTTTTTAACATGGGTATCCTAAAATTTCTGGCACAGTTCGAATTTGTGATATACAGGCGTGCCTCACGTGCGGAGAAGAAGCGCTTCCGGCTTTATGTGCAGCAGCTTCTGCAGGACGATTATGCCGAGATGGCAGATAGTTGGAAACAGATAAGAAGAACGTGCGGACTGCCGCTTTCACATAAGGCGGCGATAGATTTGTTTGTGCTGAAATACAAAGTGCTGTATGCACGGCAGATTGGATGAGGATGAGAGGAAAAATTATGAAAATGAAAGTGTTGCTTGTGTTTGGTACACGGCCGGAGGCGATCAAGATGTGTCCGGTTGTGAAAGCACTGGAACAGTGTAAGGATGTGGAAACAGTAGTCTGCGTTACGGGACAGCATCGGGAGATGCTGGCACAGGTCCTTCAGGTATTCGATGTAAAGCCGAGGTATGATCTGGCGATCATGAAGGAAAGACAGACGTTATTTGATATAACCATTGCAATACTGGATCATTTCAGGACGATTCTTGAGCAGGAAAAACCGGATGTCATATTGGTGCATGGAGATACTACGACGGCGTTTGCCTCTGCGTTGGCCGGGTTTTATATGAATATACCTGTAGGTCATGTTGAGGCGGGTCTGAGGACATACAATCTGCAGTCCCCCTATCCGGAAGAATTTAACCGTCAGGCAGTGGATATTATAACAAATTATTATTTCGCTCCTACGGAACTGGCAAAAAAGAATTTGTTAAAGGAAGGAAAGAAAGAAGAAGATATTTTTGTCACAGGGAATACAGTTATTGATGCATTAAAGACCACTGTAAGAAAAGAATACAGGCATGAAGCGTTAGATTGGGCCGAAGGCTCCAGACTTATTCTGCTCACAGCACATAGAAGGGAAAACCTCGGAGAACCTTTGCGCCATATGTTTCGTGCTATAAACAGGATATGTACGGAATTTGAAGATATAAAGATCATTTATCCCATTCATATGAATCCTGCAGTGAGGGCGGCAGCAAAAGAGGAACTGGCCGGAAATGACAGAATTAAATTGATTGAGCCGTTAGATGTTCTTGACTTTCATAATTTTATGAGCCGTAGTTACCTGATTCTGACGGACAGCGGCGGTATACAGGAAGAAGCGCCTGCTATGGGGAAACCGGTTTTGGTCATGCGGGATACCACAGAACGTCCCGAAGGAATTGAGGCAGGAACTTTAAAACTTGTCGGAACAAGTGAAAACGGAGTTTATACAGCGTTTCGTGAGTTATTGGATAATAAAGCGGAGTATGAAAAAATGAGTAAGGCAGTCAATCCTTACGGAGACGGAACGGCTTCCGAACAGATCGCTGCGATATTAAAAGAACGACTTGGGAGAAAGTAAAACGATAAGTCAGAGAGCTGGGGATAATGAAGAAAGGGTTTTATTTTTCACAGGTGGAGACAACCGGTCTTGGGCCAAGAAGAAAGATATTAGGACAGATAAAAGCATTTGAAGAATCGGGAATATCATTAGAATTGGTAGAAAATCCGTTTTGTCTGAGCGGCAGGATCAGAGGAAATTTTTTACTGAGACAATTAATATGCAGATTACCGTTTACTTATGTGTATTCCAGACATCAGTATGAGGCGTGCTATACCGGAGCAGATGTGTTTTATGTTCGATTTCTGGCAGGAGACCGGTATTTTGTGCAGTTTTTAAAGCAGTTAAGACAAAATAATCCGCAGGCAAAAATATTGTTGGAACTTCCTGATTATCCTACAACATGGTATATGACTACTTCTTTACTTTATACTTTTCTATATTTTCCCATTATTATAAAGGACTGGAACGCAGGAAGAAAATATAAGAAATATGTCGACAGAATCGTCATCCCGCAGGAAATAGAGAATGCCTTTCATATTCCCGTTCTTTCGATCGAAAACGGAATTAATGTGAGCGATGTCAGATGCAGAGAACCGGAAGAAACAGAAGTCATCCGTATCATTGCGGTTGCCGGAATGTGCAATTTTCATGGCTATGACCGCTTAATAGAGGGCCTAAAAGAGTATTATGCGCATAACGGAGAACGAAAGATCGAATTGCATATGGTGGGAGGAAAAGAAGAACCGGGAAATGAACTGTCCCGGTACAGGGATTTATGCACGAAATATCATTTAGAAAAAAATATTTTCTTTTATGGAGAAAAAAAAGGAGAAGAGCTGGACAAAATATACGACAAATGCAATCTGGCAGCAGGGTCGTTAGGAATGTACAGGATCGGATATAAAATGGCTAGTTCGCTTAAGATAAGAGAATATCTGGCAAAAGGAATGCCGGTTATTACAGGCAGCAAAGTGGACGTTTTTGAAAAAAAAGATTTTCCGTATTATCTTGAATTTGAAAATAATGGTACGCCGATAAAGATGCAGAAGGTCATAGAATTTTATGACAGTATATACGGAGAAAAGAATATGCATACCGTTAATAAGGAAATTCGAGACTACGCGGCGCATAACTGCGATATGAAAAATGCTTTGCAAAATGTAATAGATTATATACAGGGATAAAACGGTTGATACCGAAAAATATAGAAAAGAGGAATGAATATGGTTAACGTAGTAGGACTGGGGTACATTGGACTGCCGACGGCATTAATGCTTGCTGCGCATGATGTAGAAGTAGTGGGAACAGATTACAATAAAGAACTGGTTCATACACTGCAGCAGGGGAAAACGACTTTCAAGGAGGAGGGCCTGGATGAACTGTTTCAGGCAGCGGTACAGAAAGGAATCCGTTTTTCGCAAGAGTATCAGGAAACAAATATGTATATTGTTTCCGTGCCGACGCCTTATGATAAGGAAAGTAAAAAGATTGATGCCAGATATGTAATTTCAGCCGTAAAAAGCGTTGTAGAAGTCTGCCCGAAAGGTGCGACGCTTGTGATAGAGTCTACCATTTCACCCGGAACAATAGATAAATACGTGAGACCGGTAATAGAGGAAAACGGTTATCAAATCGGGGAGGATATTCATTTAGTACATGCTCCCGAGCGGATCATACCGGGAAATATGGTCTATGAACTGGTGAATAATTCCAGAACAATCGGCGCGGATGATAAAAAGGTCGGAGAACAGGTTAAAGAAATATATCAGTCATTCTGCAGGGGAGATATTGTTGTAACGGATATCAGGACGGCGGAGATGACCAAAGTGGTGGAGAATACTTTTCGGGATATCAATATAGCATTTGCTAATGAGCTTACGAAAATATGCAGAAGTGCAGATATGGATGTATATGAGATCATCAGGATAGCGAATAAACATCCCAGAGTAAATATCCTGACACCGGGACCGGGAGTCGGCGGACATTGCATCTCCGTAGACCCGTGGTTTCTGGTAGGAGACTATCCCGGACTGGCGAATCTGATCCTGGCCGCCAGAAAGATAAATGATTCCATGCCGGAATTTGTACTAAGCAGAATTGCAGAGATCATGAAAGAGAATCATATTACGGATGTAGGCAGAGTTGGCATTTATGGTCTTACGTATAAAGAGGATGTGGATGATGTCAGAGAAAGTCCTACCCTGCAAATGATGGAGTGCCTGGAGGAACATCTGGCGTCGGGAAGAGTAAAAGTGTATGATCCCTATGTTCACAAGGACATTGTACCAAATCAGTATCACGATCTAAACGGATTCCTGAACGAGATTGATATTCTGGTAGTTATGGTGGGGCACCAGGAGATAAGGGAGAAAATTTCGCAGATAACGGATAAGATTATTCTGGATACCAGAAAAATTACGGAAAAAAGAGATGGCGTTTATTATATTTAGCGGGCCGTCTTGATTGTAGAGCAAATTGAAAAGTATGGAGGCAGATTATGAAACAGATATTAGTGAAAGAAGGACAGGCTTATGCGGCGGATATAGCGGTTCCGCAGCCGGAGAAAAATATGATATTGGTAAAGACGGAGTTTTCCTGTATATCTGCAGGGACAGAAATGGCAGGACTTCAGTATTCAGGCTCCTCCATACTCCATAAAATCATTGAAAGCCCAGAATTGATCGCATTAGGATTAAAGATGTTAAAAGAGAGAGGAATAAAGGATACATGGGTAGCCGCTCATGGCGGAAATACATTGGGCAGTCCTATGGGATACTCTGCATCAGGTGTGGTGGTTGAGAGCGGATCAAAGCTGTTCCAAAAAGGAGACAGAGTGGCATGTATGGGAGTAGGATATGCCAATCATGCGGGATATATTGCCGCACCGGTAAATCTTGCCGTAAAAATGCCGGATCAGGTTTCTTTTGAAAACGCATCGACTGCAGCGTTAGGATGTATTGCCATGCAGGGAGTCAGACGGGCAGATGTAAAACTGGGAGAATTCGTAGTCATCAGCGGAATGGGAATATTGGGACAGCTGGCAAGCAGATTTGCGCTTGCTTCCGGAGCTACGGTAATAGCCACGGATATTGATGAGCGCAGGCTTTCCATAGCCAAAAAGAATGGAATAAGTTATGTGATAAATGCAAAAGAAGATGTCGTAAAGGAAGTCAATCTGATCACGGGCGGTCACGGTGCTGACAGCGTCATTATTACAGCATCTACGAATTCGGATGAATTAATATCCCAGTCATTCCAGATGTGCAGAAGAAAAGGCAAGGTAGTGCTGGTTGGCGTGACCGGATTAAATATCAAGAGAGAAGATATGTACCGGAAAGAGCTGGAACTTTTGATTTCCACATCTTACGGGCCGGGACGTTATGACAGCGATTATGAAGAAAAGGGACATGATTATCCGTATGGATATGTTCGCTTTACGGAAAAAAGAAATCTTGAAAGCTATCTGAGACTGCTTGCAGGCGGCCGGGTGAATATTGATGATATCATTGAAAAGGTATATCCTGCACAGGAGGCAGGGGAAGCCTATGAAGTTTTAAAATCCGGAGATCCCAAACCGCTGATCGTTCTGCTTAAATATGCGGAGAAGGAGCTGGAGCAGAATGAGAATCAGATTCAGATGAATCCTTCTTTTAAGCCGATAAACGGAGCGGTAAAAGTGGCTCTATGCGGTGCAGGCGGTTTTGCAAAAGGCATGCATATTCCGAATATGAAAAAGATGCCGGACAAATATTGTATCTATGCGATCCAGAGCAGGACCGGGGCAAATGCGCAGGCTCTGGCGCTTGAAACGGGAGCTAAATATGCTACGACTGATTATGAGCAGATCATCAATGATCCCGATGTAGACATGGTGATGATCTGCACCAGACATAATCTCCATGCCGATATGGCAGTAAAGGCCTTAAAAGCGGGGAAGGCCGTGTTTGTTGAAAAACCGATGGCACTTACAATGGAAGAGACGGATCTGGTCATGCAGGCGGCAAAAGAAAGCGGAAGTCTGTACATGGTAGGATTTAACAGACGTTTTTCCAAGTATGCGAGGGAAGTAAAAAGACAGATCAAAAACCGGAAAAATCCATTGATGATCTCTTATCGTATGAACGCCGGATATATTCCGCAGGATCACTGGACACAGACGGAAGAAGGCGGTGGAAGAATTATTGGAGAAGGGTGCCATATTATTGATCTGTTCAATTACTTTACCGGAAGTAAAGCAAGCGAAATTACGGTTAACCGTCTTACACCGGCAACGGATCATGTATCAGGGGAAGACAATTGTTTTATTACGGTAAAATATGAAGATGGTTCGGTCTGTACACTGCTTTATACGGGGCAGGGGAATAACGGATATGGAAAAGAGTACTGCGAAGTTTATGTTGACGGGAAAGTTTTTGTAATTGATGATTATAAAGTATTAAAAGCTTATGGTGCAAATGCCAAAGAAATCAAGACATTGACATCGGAAAAAGGACAATATGAGGAACTGGAATTTTTCTACCGTGCATTGAAGAAAGGCAATGAGTACCCGATTCCGTTATGGCAGATGGAGCAGGCTACGAAGCTGAGCATTATAGGACAGAGATAAGCGGAGGTATCTATGAATTCATCAGATAAATATAAAGAGGCTACGAAGCATAACTGGGGAAAGGATCCTTGCGGTTCTAATCTGGTAAACGATGAAAAAAAATATTTATCAAAAGAATATTTTGACGAATTAGATCGGAAAAAATTTGAAACAGATAAGTGGAAAGAAGAGGAGTTTAAAAGTTTTCAGATAAAAGGGAAAAAAATTCTGGAAATAGGATACGGTATGGGCAGCGATCATTTGGCATTGGCAAAATGTGGAGCGGTTTGCCACGGAATCGATATTACCGAAGGGAACCGCCCCATTGCACAAAAGCATTTGGAAATGAATGGTTATCATTCAGAATTGATCTTAGGGGATGCCGAAAATATGCCGTATGAAGATAATATGTTTGATTTTGTTTATTCTTTTGGCGTAATTCATCATACGCCGAATATGGAGAAGGCTGTTCAGGAAATACACCGGATTTTGAGGCCGGGGGGGGCATGTTGGATAGGTGTATATAATAAGAACTCATGGTTTTATAGATGTATGTTATTGCCCACCTATTTTATCTCAGGTGATTTTAGAAAAATGACAATCATGGAGAGATTAAGCCTGATCGAGTATCCTAATACGAATAAAGATATTATGGTCAGATTAACAACGAAAAGGGAACTGAAAAAAATGTTTCGGCAGTTCTCCATCGATACAATAAAGACAAGAGGTCTTACGAGAGGATCCTTTATATTTGGCGGCAGACTTCTGACAGATTCAGTGATGGAAAGAATGTCGCATTGGTGTGGCTGGTATAACATTGTGAGGGCGACGAAAAAGAAAGCGGAATAATATTTACAAAAAATGAAAATAGAAACAGGAAAACAAATGAAAGCAGAAATTTATTTATCCGATAAAGGATTATGTAAGGACAGTGAAAGTGAAAAAATAGAGTTTAATGAAATAGTCAGTATGGCAATGAACGGAAAACTGATAAAATATATACTGCACTTTAACGCCCTTGTGATATACAGTAAGTCATTTAATGCTCTTCCTTCTCCGTTTCTATCCATGTGCATATGCCGTCTGATCTGTAAAGGTCATGCCGAATGGCAGAATGAAAAAGGGCAGATCAGAAAAATCGGAATAGCTCTTATATGGAAGCTGCTTGTTTGCTTTATCAAGGAGCATTTGACATATAAGGCTGCAATCAGGCAGATTGCAGATGAAGTAGCAAAATTATTAGAAAAGGAAAAAGAAGAACCGGTTCTTGATCTAAAAAAAAGGCCGCTTTTCCTGAGATTGGATCTGACATTCGGCATTATGGCAGGAGGATCGGTAGGGCATATAGCAGGAGTTGTTAATAACCTGGAAAAGTATTCCGGCGCTCCGATACTGGTTTCTTCGGAACCTGTTCCCACAGTAAAGGAAGCAATTGAGTTCGTATTATTGGACGAAGAAGTGCCGTACAGAAATGTAAGCAGAATTTCTGCCTTTATGTTTAATTTGGTAAATTATCCTGTTATGGAAAATCTGGTTAAGGATCATGATATTTCTTTTATCTATCAAAGGAGCGGTTTGGATATTTACAGCGGTGTAAAACTGGCTGTTTCCTGTAACCTTCCCTATGTATTAGAATATAACGGATCCGAAGTGTGGTGTGAGACTCATTGGGGAAGTAATAACCTAAGATTTATTGAACTGGCCGAAAAAATTGAAACTTTGACGTTTCAGCATGCTGACTTGATCACCTGTGTCAGTGAGCCTTTGAGGCAGGAGCTGCTAAGCAGAGGTGTGGATGGGAAGAAAATCATTGTGACGCCCAATGGAGTTGACCCGGAACGATATTATCCGGATATTGATAAGCAGACTGTCAGAAGAAAATATCATATTGGAAGTGAAAAAGTAGTTATTGGATTTATCGGTACATTTGGAGCATGGCATGGAACAGAAATTCTCACAGAAGCATACGCGGAATTGAGAAAGAAATATCATAATATCCATTTACTGTTAATAGGCGATGGTATAAAAATGGGAGAAGTAAAACGGATCATTCAAATGAATCAGCTGGAAGACTCTGTTACGCTGACCGGCATCGTTCCGCAAAAAGAAGGTCCGTTATATTTAGGAGCCTGCGATATTCTGGTGTCTCCTACACTGAAAAATTCGGATGGAACTCCTTTTTTTGGTTCCCCTACGAAGATCTTTGAGTATATGGCAATGGGGAAAGGGATTGTTGCATCCAATATAGATCAGATGGCAGAAGTATTAAAGGATGGGGAAACAGCGCTTCTTGTTGAGCCTAATAGTGTACAGGCAGCCAAAGAAGCGATAGAGAAACTGATAGAAAACAGTGAATTGAGAGTATTGCTTGGAAAAAATGCGAGAAAAGAAGCATGTAGTAAGTATACATGGGAGATGCATACCGGGAAAATTGTTACAGCTCTTAGAGGCAGGATAGAAAGAGAGGTATGATATGTTATTCAATTCTGTTTAATATGAGGTTTTTCTGCCGATATGCATATTCATATATTATTTGCTGCCGCTTCGAATGCGGAACCGGTTTTTACTGCTGATAAGTTATTTTTTATATGTGTTGGGATCCCGGATACGTACTATTATTACTATTTTCAGCGATTATTACATGGTTATGCGGATTTGGAGCGGAGAAATCGCAGCAGCGGATTACACGAATAGCGGCATTATGGGGGACGATTGTCGTCAATGCCGGTATTCTGTTTTTATTTAAGTATGATAATTTCTTTGGAGATGCTATTGCGCTCATAGCAGCCAAAATCGGCATTTCAATTAAATCTGTTTGATTACGCGCTGTTCGTGTCATTTTTTCTGCAGCTGGATGCAGGACCGATTGAACGCAGCAGGAATTTACTGCCGTAATTTCAGATAGAGCATAAGTTCAATACGGGTGCGGTGACGGATATCAGCAGTTTGAAAAGGCTGTATAACCGGACAGGCAGATTTTATGAGAGAAAGAGAATATCAGCCTGCAAAATAAGAAATGATGACGCAGAAGATAGAGGAGCAGGAAGAAATGATCAGATTGCAACGTTA
Source organism: uncultured Lachnospiraceae bacterium (assembly GCA_910579735.1). Classification (GTDB taxonomy): domain Bacteria; phylum Bacillota; class Clostridia; order Lachnospirales; family Lachnospiraceae; genus UBA3282. Next base: position 37,499 of record CAJTUZ010000004.1, on the reverse strand, counting down.
CTTGCTTTATATACGCAATAACTCTGTTAAAAATTTAATACTGACTGTCGGAAGAACAGTGTGGTATAAAGGCCAAATGAAAATGCAGAAAATTCATGATGACCATCGTGACAGCAGCAAATTATACAAAGCTGCTGATAAGGGATTACAGCCTGTCTCAATAGAAACTGTCCGGTTGGATTTGTCGCAGATCAAAAAAGAGATGGCAGATGAACTCTGGGAGATGTACAGACAGCACCGATTCGACTTATTGGGTTCCGGCTGGGTAAAAAGCAGTTTCATACAGGATTGCCGGGGGCTGGATGGTTATCACTATCCGAATCCGGTCATTAAGACGGATTCGGAGGGAAAATTCCTGAAAAAGATCATGCGGCGGCAGAACTATGCAAATGCGCGTAAAATATTTTCCCATATAAAAGGTGAATATGAACCGATTGACTGGCAGAAGGATTTTAAATCCGGATACCGCTGGGGGGCCGATAGATGGTATCGTCCGCAGGAAACAGCTAAGAAGCCGGGAGGAGATATTAAAGTGCCCTGGGAATTATCCAGACTTCAACATCTGCCGCGTTTAGCCGTATTAAGCCGGGTTCTTCCGGAGAAAAAGGAAATTATCTACAAGGAGTTCCATAATCAGCTTTTAGATTTTATCGCGCAAAATCCCGTCCGAATGGGGGTAAACCATATGTGCACCATGGATGTTGGTATTCGTGTGGCCAATATTGCATTAGCATGTTCCTTATGGAAAGGGATGGGGCAGACATTTGAAGCGGATTTTGAGCGGATCGTTACGAATTATATATTTAACGAATGTGAATTTATAAGAAAAAATCTGGAATGGTCATATTATCTGACATCTAATCATTATTTTGCAGATATCGCCGGACTGCTCTGGGGGAGCGCCGTGTTGCCGGAATCGCGTAAACGCAGCAGATGGCTGCGCTTCTCAAGGAACCAGATTATCAACGAGATCCTAAAACAGTTTCACAAAGAGGGGAGTAACGCAGAAGGTTCTACTGCGTACCACAGGCTGACGGGAGAAATGGCAGGATATTCGGCTGCACTGATCCGTTATCTTGCAAGAGAAGGCAGCGTAATGGATGCGCCGCAGGAAATATATAATATCCTTTATAAAGCAGGGCGCTTTACGAATGACATTATGAGACCGGATAAACGGTTCACGCAGATTGGAGATAATGATTCAGGACTTTTCTTCAGGTTATCTATTACAGGAAGTATGCCTGAGAACGGTAAACCGGAGGAAGACTTGAATGATGGACGTCCGTTTGTTTCTGCAATATATGGCATGTTTGGCAGTAAGGAGCTGGAACATGCAGGACTGAAATATCCCTTGGAGTGTTCTTTGATGCAGGATCTGTGCGGACGTAATACATTACATTGTGATGCGGAAAAAAAGATTTCTGTCAAAAAGCATCATAAAAAGGCGCTGGAATACCGTAAAGAATATTTTATTGACGGTGAAGGCCGCTCATTATTGAAAAACATTCGTCGAATAGACTATCCTGAATTCGGTCTCTATATTTTCCGGTCCGATGAGCTGTATTTGTGTGTGAATCTTTCCGATAACGGGCAGAAAGGAAACGCAGGACATGCCCATAACGATAAATTGTCTTTTGAACTTTTTATTGGCGGGAAATGTATTTTCGAAGATCCGGGAACGTATGTATATACGCCGCTTCCGGAAATGAGAGACCTTTTCAGGAGTACACAGTATCATAATACGATATTCTGCGGAGAAGAACAAAATCGATATAACGGTATGTTTTCCATGTATGATGATACGAGATGTTTCGTACTGGAATTAGGGAAAAATGTAATAGAAGCCCGGGTGGAATACAGAGGCCATATGCATGAGCGCAGACTGGAGATTTTGGATGCCGGCATTAAAGTGGTCGATTGGTGCAGTCATGAATTTGTACAGCAGTTTGAGCAAAAGCCGGCAGCGCGCGGCTACGGAAAACTGACAGATAGGAGATAGGAAAAGAATATGTGCGGGATATGCGGATTCTATAAAACAGCATCTAATGCGAAACATATCAATGAACAATATTTGAATGTCATGAATGAACAAATGGTACTCAGAGGACCCGATGGCGGCAATATCTGGCTGGAGTCGGAGAATCGCTGCGGGCTGGGACATAGAAGATTATCGATCATTGATTTATCAAATAATGCATCACAGCCGATGTCCAATGAAGATGGCAGTATTGTGATCGCATTTAATGGTGAAATATATAACCATATGGAGATCCGAAAAGAACTGGAAGAAAAGGAAAACCATATTTGGAAAACAGATCATTCCGATACGGAAGTCATAATACACGCGTATGAAGAATGGGGAATCGCATGTCTTGAAAAATTAAGAGGAATGTTTGCGATAGCGCTTTGGGATGGCAGAAAGAAAGAATTTATATTGGTGAGAGACCGTATAGGGATCAAACCACTATATTATACAATAGAAAACGGGATATTGACCTTTGCATCGGAAATAAAAGCGATATTAAAGGTTATGGAAAGAAAACCGCAGATTAACGTAAAGGCCATGTATGATTATCTTTCCTTTTTGACAACACCATGCGAAGATACGCTTTTTGAAGGAATTAAGAAGCTGCGGCCCGCAATGTATATGGTGTTTGGAGAGAACGGAAGTGTAATCGAAAAACGATATTGGGATGTATGGGAGCATACGCATGAAGAGCTGTATCATGCTGACGATAAAACGATTTCAGAGGCTTTGCTTGAAGAACTGCGTACGGCAGTAAAACTGCGTAAAGAGGCGGATGTTCCGGTAGGGGTGTTTTTGTCCGGAGGAATCGATTCCTCTACGAATGCAGCGCTTTTCTCGGAAGGCGGACAGGGCAGCGTAAAGGCTTTTTGCATCGGATATGATCAGGACTATGAAAGCTATCAGAACGAAAATCATTATGCCAAAATGATGGCGAAAGAGTGCGGTGCAGAGTACTATGAACGTTTGTTGAATCAGGAGGATTTATTTGATTTTCTGCCGGAGATGGTACGGCTGCAGGATGAACCGATCGCAGATCCTGTGTGTATTCCGGTCTATTATGTATCAAAACTTGCAAGAGATAACGGAATTGTCGTGGCGCAGGTGGGAGAAGGTTCAGATGAATTATTCTGGGGATATCAGGGTTGGAAGACTTTTTTGAAGATAGAGAAGCTCAATGATGTGCCGGTGCCCATGATATTGAAAAGAATGGGACTGTGGGGATTAAATCATGCCGGCAGAGCACATGCGGTTTATACGGAATGGTTAAGAAGAGCTGTAAATCATCAGCCGGTTTTTTGGAGCGGCGCAGAAGCATTTACAGAGTATGATAAGCGGCATATTGTTTCAGACAGGGTGAGGAAAAGGCTGGGAGATTATACATCTTTTGAGGCAATTCGTCCGACGTATGACCGTTTTATGGACAAGGCATGGGAAAAGTCCCATTTGAACTGGATGACATATGCGGATCTGAATCACAGATTACCGGAGCTTTTATTGATGCGTGTTGATAAGATGAGTATGGGGGTAAGCCTGGAGTGCAGAGTGCCGTTTTTGGATCACAAATTCGTAGAGCTTGCCATGAGCATTCCGCAGAGTAAAAAAACAGAGGATAATGTCAGTAAGACGGTATTGAAAAAGGCAGTAAGGGGAATTATCCCTGATGAGTTGATCGACAGAAAGAAGCAGGGCTTTGGTGTGCCGGTGTATGATTGGTTTAAAGGCAGACTCGGGACGGAAATGAAAGAAAAGACGCTTCATTTTGCCGGTGAAACAGGCTTGCTGGACGCAGATTATGTGGGAGGACTGTTCGAGAAACAGGAATATGCATCGCAGTTATGGTATTTGTTCAATTTGTCTTTATGGTGGGAGACATATATATTGTGATAAAGCGACTCTTTAGCGGACCGGATGCCGGAAAGGGTTGCCATTCACTTCTAAACTGCGGTATAATAACAAAATAAACAGGACAGAAGGCGCTTTTATTGATACAGGATGATAATAATGTCATGAAATATGGAAATATGCTTTCATAAAGAAGCTTGTATAGAAAGGATTCGTATTTTTATGGAGAAATTAAGAAATATGTTATATGCGGTTACTGAGAGAGTCGTTCCGGCAGCTGCATTTCAGAAAATGTGGGCATATTATGTTAAAAAAAATCCCAAGTTTGATGAAAACCGATATGAAAATACTTATATCCTGTCATCTAAACGAGGAAAAAAGCAGTATTTTGTCTTTCGCTATAAATTTGGTCATATGGGCATCGTAGCCGTAGCAAGAAGTGCGTTAATGGCATGCGAATGGGCGCAAAGACATAAAATGATTCCCATCATTGACTATGAATGGGGTTATATTTATGAGGATAACAAGCTGGGAATTGACAATATGTGGGAATCTATTTTCATTCCGATTACACCCATTGAGCAGGTTATGAAAGAAGACAACGTACTTGTCGGATTTATCAATGATACGTATTCCGATCCGTATATAAGGGAAAAATTTACCGGTTCAAAAGATGAGCCATGGCTGCAGTTTGCCGATGAGAACTGGAGAGAGTATTATAAAAAAATAAATGTATATGCGCAAAAGTGGTGGAGGTTCCGTGAGGATGTTCTGGAACGATTTACAGATACTTATCGTAAATTGTTTCGTTCCGATATGAAAATATTAGGTATTGCTCTCAGAGAAGAATTCTCATTAAAAAAAGAGGAGATCAAAGGGACCTTGTTGGAAGAACACCCCCATCAGTTAGGAATTGAAGAGATGATACCTCTTATTAAACAATATATGGAAAAGTGGAACTGTACACATCTTTTTGTTACGACGCAGATGGAAGACAGTATTCGGAGATTTCAGGAAGAGTTTGGAGATAAACTTCTGTTTACGGACAGAGGCAGGGTAGAATTTGATAAATTTAAGAAAACACGCAGCATTACGGAGAAATATATATTCAAAAGACCGAAGGAGTTTTACGAATGGATCAACAGTGAAAATGAGTGTGCTAAATTAGCAAAAGAGAATGTATGGAATAAAAAGGTTTTATTGGAATATCTGGAAGAAATCTATGGATTATCCTTATGTGATTGTTTATTGGCGGGAAAATCAGGAGGATCCTATTTCGCCTGTGTCTGGAATGGCGGAAAGTATGATGCATTAGAGATATTACCGGATGATAACGGAAGCAAATATTAAGCATAAAAGTTAACAGGAGAAAGTATGAGCAAAGAAAGTATTCAAACGCAAATTTTACAACTGGTAGAACAATATTATGAGGAAGCGCATAAAGAAAGCGGCGAATTTACAGAAGGCGACCGCATCCAATATTCCGGCCGGGTTTACGACGCGGAAGAAATGGTCAATCTTGTTGACGCCGCGCTGGAGTTTTGGCTTACGTCAGGGCATTATGTTACGGAATTTGAACAGGGACTTGCTGATTTTCTGGGAATCAAACATTGTTCTTTGGTAAATTCCGGTTCGTCTGCGAATCTATGTGCCTTTATGGCATTAACGTCTCCTAAGTTAGGCGATAGAAGAATCAAAAAGGGCGATGAAGTGATCGCGGTCGCGGCGGCATTTCCTACAACCGTCACCCCCATCGTCCAATATGGGGCAGTGCCCGTATTCCTGGATGTAACGATTCCGGAATATAATATCGATGTTACCCGTTTGGAAGAAGCATATACATTAAAAACCAAGGCGGTATTCATAGCGCATACACTGGGAAATCCGTTTGATCTGCAGGCGGTCAGAGACTTCTGTGATAAGCATGAGCTTTGGCTGATAGAGGATAACTGCGATGCGCTCGGATCCAAATATTTGTATAATGGCCAGTGGCAGATGACAGGAACGTTGGGAGATCTTTCTACATACAGTTTCTATCCGCCGCATCATATTACTTTGGGGGAAGGCGGCGCTGTATGTACGAACAATACACAGTTATATCGCTTAGTCAATTCATTCAGAGATTGGGGACGTGACTGCTGGTGCGCATCCGGGGTGGATGATACATGTAAACATCGTTATACGCAGCAGTTTGGAGAACTGCCGATGGGGTATGATCATAAATATGTATATTCACATTTTGGTTATAACTTAAAGGCGACCGATATGCAGGCTTCCGTCGGCTGTGCACAGTTGAAGAAACTGCCGGGATTTATAGAAGCCAGAAAAGAGAACTGGAAATATTTGAGACAACAATTGGATGATATACAGGACGTGATCATTTTACCAGAAAAATCAGAGAAAGCTGATCCGAGCTGGTTTGGATTCCTGATGACAGTCAGAGAGGATGCAGGTTTTACAAGAGATGAACTGGCACAATTTCTGGAGGGCAGGAATATCCAGACGAGAAATCTGTTCTCCGGCAATTATATCAAGCATCCCTGCTTTGATGAAATGAGGGCGCAGGGAGAAGGATTCCGCGTAATAGGCGATCTGTCAAAGACAGATGTGATCATGAACCGTTCCTTATGGATAGGCGTTTATCCGGGGATGACCAAAGCGAAACTGGATTATATGGTAAAATCGCTCAAAGAATTTATACAGGAAAAGAAAAGCTGATTTCGAGGAAAGGAAAATCATGAACAGAGAACATCCGTTAAAAAAATTTTACAGTATCATTGACAATGGAGAACCGCATGACAAACTGAAAGCACTGCCGGAATTCCCAAGGATTATTGAGATGGAGATAACCAATCACTGTAATTTCCAGTGTCTGATGTGCAAGACCGGGACCGGTATCGCCAAAAGGGAAAGAGGATATATGTCCGTAGAACTTTTTGATAAGTTTCTTGCGGATATTGAAGGAAAAGGGTGTGCGGTTAAATTCGTGGGACAGGGCGAACCTACCTTACATCCCCAATTTATAGACTTTGTGAAGAAGGCCAAAGAAAAAGGCATTACCTGTCATTTGACGACAAACGGCAGTATGTTTGATGAAGAATATATGAAAAATCTGATTGAATCCGGTCTTGATTCCGTTAAATTCTCCTTTCAGGGCGTAACGGCAGAAGGATATTCTACTTTGCGCAGAAAGAATGACTTTGAAAGCCTGCTGCAAAAAATAGAGAGGTTATACCAGCTGAGGGGGGAAGGGATGTTTCCGTTCATTACGATAGGAACTTCCGTTACAAGCGAAACAGAAGAGGAAATATCTTCCTTTCGAAGAAGGTGTGAGCAATTCTGTGATAAGATTGAAGTCGGCGTGACGACATTGGAGTATATTGATCTGTCGCAGATTACCAATGAACAGACAAAAGAATATCTTAATCAGATGAAGCAGAATCAGAGTCAGAATATCAGAAGATATAAATGCTGTCATCAGGTATTTGACGTGATTACGGTACATTGGAATGGCAATATTTGTGCGTGCTGCGCAGATAATGATGAAGAGATGGTTCTGGGGAATCTGCGTGATATGACGATCTCTGAATGTTGGAATTCAGATAAGGAGAAAGCATATCGTAATATTCTGGTGGAACGACAGTATGAGAAATTGCCGCTCTGTAAAGACTGCTATGACGTATACGGATGGACTTATCAGGAAAATAAGGAGTAGCCGATATTTGAAAGTGGAGGATCATTATGAAAGTAGTATTGCTGGCAGGCGGTAAGGGAACCAGGATCAGTGAAGAGTCCTATTTAAAACCAAAGCCGATGATTGAAATTGGCGACATGCCTATTCTGTGGCATATTATGAAAATATATTCCCATTATGGGTATAATGAATTTGTTATCTGCTGTGGGTATAAAGGGTATGTGATCAAAGAATATTTCGCAGATTATTTTCTGCATATGTCTGATGTAACATTTGATTTTTCGCAGGGAAACAAAATGGTGGTTCATAATAATGCAGCGGAACCATGGAAGGTGACGTTGGTTGATACCGGTGAAGAAACGCAGACCGGTGCAAGGATCAAAAGAATTCAGCAGCATATTCCTGTAGGCGAGGCATTCATGCTTACATATGGAGATGGCGTAGCTGACGTGAATATTAATGAACTGGTCAGTCATCATGAGAAATCGGGAAAATGTGTGACAATGACGGCGGTTCAGCCGAGCGGAAAGTTTGGTATGCTGGACATTGAAGGTGGAACGATAACGAAGTTCCTTGAAAAACCTCGCGGTGATGGAGGATGGATCAACGGGGGATACATGGTATTAAACTATGAGGTCTTTCAGTATTTAAGAGATGACGAGAATCTGATATTTGAGCAGGAACCGTTAGAGCGCCTGGCGCAGGATGGAAAACTTGGAGCCTATAAGCATTACGGTTTCTGGCAGGCCATGGATACGATGCGGGATCGGGATAAGTTAAATACCATGTGGAAGAAACAAAAGGCTCTTTGGAAGGTATGGTAAGTATATGAGACATAAAGACTTCTGGCAGAAAAAAAGAGTGCTTCTTACAGGGCATACCGGGTTTAAAGGAACATGGATGAGCCTGATATTAGAGTCGCTTGGCGCCATTACGTGCGGATATTCCCTTCCGCTGAATCCGTATTCTTTTTTCAAAGAAGTTTCTCCTGAGATCCGCCGTCATGAGGAAGGGGATATTGCAGATGAAAGAAAACTTCTGGGAGTCATAGAGTCTTTCCGTCCGGATATCGTATTGCATTTTGCATCACATTCTTCTTTAGATGGCAGCATGAAAATTCCGGACTTTATTTTACGAACGAACCTTATGGGGGTTGTAAATATTCTGGAAGCAGTGCGAAAGATAGAAAGCGTTAAGTCCGTTGTGGTTGTGACGAGTGATAAATGTTATCAGAATATGGAAACGGACAGGCCGTATACGGAAGATGCTCCGCTTGGGGCAAAAGATCCCTATTCGACGAGTAAAGTATGTCAGGAACTTTTAACCGAGTGCTATTTTGATACTTTTTTCAGAGAAACGGACAGGAATCTCGGGATTGCTACTGCCAGGGCCAGTAATGTTATCGGGGCCGGAGACTATAATATTTCCAGATTAATGCCATATCTGTTAGACAGTTTTGCAAATAAAAGAACCCCGCAAATAAGAAATCCTTACGCAGTCAGGCCGTGGCAGTATGTACTGGATGTATTGTACGGCTATCTGCTTCTTGCTGAAAAATTATATCTTTCTGCCGGATGTACAGAAAGTTACAGCGGCGCTTATAACTTCGGACCCAGGGAAGATGGATTTGCCGAAGTTGGACGGATCGCGGATTTGGTAAGCCGTGGATTTGATAATGCATCCTATGAAGTAGTGAAAGGGCAGGACCATATAAAAAAAGAAACTGCTATTCTGAAATTGGACAGCACGAAAGCGCAGACGGTATTAAACTGGAATATCCACAAGACGTTGGAAGAAACGATTGCGCTTACAATTGATTTTATCAAAAAGGAAAAGAACGGTATGAAGGCCGGAACGCTCGCCAGAGCGCAGGTTGAGGAATACTTAAAAGAGGTAGACTGATATGTATAAAGAGTTGATTGCAGATCCGGCGGAATTTGCCCGCAGAGTACGCGTTGATGTGGCCAGGATCAACTGCCGGACAAGAGATTCCCATATAGGCGGCGGTTATTCCGCGGTTGATGTAATGGCGGTGCTCTATACAAGGATTCTTAAACTTAACAGGCATAATCTGGCGGATCCGGACAGAAACGTTTTTATTCTGAGCAAAGGACATATCGCAACAACCATGTTTGCCGTACTGGCACATGCCGGGATCATTCCGTATGAAGATCTTGAGAAGCATCTGTTAAACGGAGAAAACTATGCCGGACATACCAGAAGGTATACCGTGCCCGGTATTGAAATGTCGGCAGGATCTTTGGGACATGGCTCCTGCGTGGGATGCGGTATGGCATATGCCAAAAGAATCCAGGGATACCGGGGAAATGTTTATGTGCTCATGGGGGATGGGGAATGCAATGAAGGATCAGTGTGGGAAAGCGCCATGTTTGCGGCGAGATTCAAACTTTCCAACCTCGTCTTTATTGTAGACAGGAACCATTTACAGGCATACGGCAGAGACGAACAGGTACTGGACATGGGGAATCTGGAAGAGAAATTCAGGAGCTTCGGCTGTCATGCCGTGACAGTCAACGGCCATGACTATATACAGATACAGCAGGCGCTTGAAAAGGGCGTGTCGGATATGCCGGGCGCTCCTGCGGTGATCATTGCGGATACTGTAAAAGGAAAAGGCGTTTCTTTTATGGAAGATCGTCTGGAATGGCACTTTAAATCTCCAAATGAGGAACAATTGAAGACTGCATTGGAGGAACTTGGCGAATGAGAACAACATTTATCAATACATTAACGGAAATGGCGAGGCGGGATGAAAAGATCATGTGCATCATCGGCGATACCGGCTTTTCCGTATTCGAAGATTTTGAGAGAGAGTTTGGGGACAGATTCGTCAATGTAGGAATCGCAGAACAGAATTTCGTCAGTTTCGGAGCCGGTCTGGCGGCTATGGGAATGAAACCGTATATCTATAACGTAGTGTCCTTTATGACATTACGGGCTATGGAACAGATCCTGCTTGATGTCTGTTATCAGGAGAACCCGGTCGTTTTAGTCGGTGTCGGCGGCGGATTCGCTTATGCGACGGCGGGACCTACTCACCATGCACTGCAGGATATCGCCATGCTTTCCGCCATACCGAATATGACGGTGGTATGCCCGGGCGATCCGGTAGAGATGAAGGCGGTTATGCTTGCATCTGCCGATTATGGGAAACCGTTATATATCAGGATCGGACGCAGTGTGGACCCGGTAGTTCATCAGACGCCGATTGATATTGAGATCGGCAGGGCCATTCCGATGAAAGCAGGAACGGAAGCTTCCATATTTGTTACAGGCGTTATGCTGCAGACTGCTGTGGAGGTACAGGAAAGGCTGGAGAAAGACGGTATATCTGCAGCATTATACAGTATGCCCACAGTAAAACCGATCGATGAGGAGGCTGTACTGCAGGCAGCATCGGCAGGCAGGCCGGTTTATACGATAGAGGAACACAGCGTCATAGGCGGATTAGGCGACGCCGTAGCGAGGGTATTAACGGAGCATCATTGTTCATCGGGACTGAGAAAATTCGGGGTACGGGATGAATTCGTGCCTGTTACGGGAACGAGGGAATATCTGGATGACCTGTTTGGAATCAGCGCTGAAAAAATAACGGAAGCCATCAGGGAAGAGCTGCAGAAATAGAAAAGGAGCAGGATATTACGGAATATGTCAATCCATGCAATATTTGAAGAATATCAGAAGAAAAAGGACCGGATAGAGATCAGTATTGACGAAATGAAGCGTGATCTGGGCAGTATGATCGATAAGATCGTATTGTACGGCGCGGGAAGTGCGGGAATCGCATTTCTTTATTATTTACGGGACGCCGGTATTTATCCGCAATGCTTTGCCGATGGCAATCCTGCCAGATGGGGAACGGAATGTGAGGGGATTCCTGTCATTGATTACAGGGATATCGTGAGAACGGTCGGGGATGATGCGCTTGTTATCGTAACGATCAATACGGATGGCAAAAAATACTGTAAGAGCTTCGACGAGGCGCTGCGGGAAGGCGGCCACACGGGAGTTCATAGGAGTATTAAAGAATCCGGCTGTAAAAACATAATTGATTATACTTATTTCCGAAGATGCCGGAAATTATTCCACGGGGACAAATATAATCTGCCATCCTGTTCCGATGTTTTTCTTATGGAGCAGCATGAAAAGGATCTGTGTGAAATATATTCCCTTCTGGAAGATGACAAGTCGAAAGAAGTATTTGAAAAACTGGTCAGATTCCGTATGATAGACGACAGTATACAGATACCGACGGAATCAATGGACAGACAGTACTTTGAATACGAATTTTATCCCCGGAGAGAGGATGAGATTTTTGTCGATTGCGGCGCTTATAACGGTATCAGCTTTGACGCTTTTTTGAAAGCAAATCATCAGCAGTTTCGAAAGTATTACGGATTGGAGCCGGATATCGGTAACTATATGAAACTGCAGGAGTATATTGAGAAACTTCCAGATGAGATGAAGAGTAAGATCGTGACTGTGAATAGAGCGGCATATGATGAGAACAGGACGTTGCAGTTATATGATCTGAACGGGCCCGGGAGCTTTATTGCAGATATCGGGACGCAAAGGATAGAGACTGTGAAAATAGATGATCTGGTTGATGCGGATGGGGCGACCTATATCAAAATGAATATTGAGGGCTGCGAACTGCAGGCTTTAAGAGGAGCGCAGAGAGTCATCCGGGAGAGTCATCCGAAACTGGCGATAGCAGGTTATCATAAGACATGGGATTTGTGGGAAGTACCGAAACTGATATACAGTATAGATGATTCTTACAGATTCTATTTGCGGTCATATATGAATCATCTGTCGTTTGTTTATTATGGGATAAGGCTGTAACAAAGATAACTTTACAGGCAGCGGTAACATAGTTTAAGATGATAACCTGGATGAACACATAGAAGAATTGTAGAAGAGCACGGTAAAATAAGCAGAGGAAAGAAAAATGAGTAAAATCAGAAGTATTATCAGTATCATTTACTGCGTATTGAGACGGCCGGAAGATATCCTGGAGGCGATACAAGGTAAAAGTGTAGCGGCAAATGAATTGGGGGGGGGTAAAAACGGCATCTTCGGAGCAAAATTTATTCGAAACCCCGGGCATATATTTATGGGGACAGGATCTTCTATTGGAAACGGCGCCAATATTTGGGTACATGACAGTGAGCTGCATCAGGGAGAGTTTACACCGGCGGATGGTCAGGAAAGAATAGTTGGTCAGATTATTATAGGGGACAATGTCCGCATAGGTCAAAATATCAAAATTGATTGTTATGAAAGAGTTGAAATAGAGGATAACTGCCTGCTGGCATCTGATATATGCATTATAGACTCTAATCATGGGACTGGCATAGAGAAAGAAAGCTACGTTGAAACGGCAGGTGTTAGAAAACCGATACGGATCGGAAAGGGAAGCTGGATAGGAGAACGGGTGTGTATTCTTGCGGGAGCCAATATCGGTGAAAAATGTATTATTGGCACCAATGCTGTCGTTACGGGCAATATTCCGGATTATAGTATCGCAGTCGGCATTCCCGCACGTGTCATTAAGACCTATAATATGGAAACCGGACAGTGGGAAAAGGTTAACTGATCAAGAGATTTAACCATGAATGGAGAAAAATATGAAGTGCAGAATATGCGGCAGCGAGATCGTCTGCTATGAGAAATTGCAGAATGTACCATATGATGTAAATTCGGTATATACAAAACCCGTCGGAAAATCAGGGGGGGGTATGCCGAATTTGGTTACTGTGAAGCATGTAAGCACGGGCAAATGGAATATACGTTAGAAGAAGAGCATTACAAAGCCTATAATCTGTTAAACGTCGGAGATCAGGCAGTTGCCGCAGGAGGAAATGCAAACTTACGCAGAGAATACTATGAAAGTATGCTTCAGGAGTTAAGAGAACTGTGTGCGGATCATGATAAATTATTGGATATTGGATGCGGACACGGCACTTTGATGAACTATGCAAATGGTATTTTTCAAAGGGTGAAGGGCGTTGAACCATCGGCGGTTGAATGCAGGATCGCAGAAGAAAACGACTGCGATGTAGTGAATGCATTTTTTGATAAAAACTGGCATGAAGAGGGATTTTCCGCATTTATTTCCACACAGGTACTGGAACACCTGCCCGATCTGGAGGAAGTTATCAATACTGCCTATAGAATCCTAAAGCCCGGTGGTGTGGGGTACTTTGACGTCCCTAACGGACATGCGGTCTATGCGGACAGCAGATATTTTGATGTATATATGGAGCATATTAATTATTTTTCGACAAACAGCCTGGCACGTATTTTGACAAAATGCGGTTTTTCCATTATCAGTATCAGAGAAATCTTTGATGGTTCGCATATTGCGGCATATGTCAGGAAAGAAAAGAACAGAATAGAATTTGAAAAGCATAAAGAAAACGATATCAAGAAACTGCAAAGCATTCTTCCGAAATATAAATCGGTTTCCGTTTGGGGAGCCGGAATTAAGGGACGAAGCTATATTCAGAACGTGATTGTGCCGGAAGAAGAACATATAAAGCACATATTCGACAATAATAGTGCGTTAAACGGTCTGTATATCGGGGATTGCAGGATACCGGTAGAATTACCGACAAAAGAAGCGGTCAATCAGAATGATCTGATGATCATTACCGCATTGGAATATAAGAACGAAATTATCAGGAGCCTGAGAGAACAATATAAATTTTGCGGGGAAATCATAGATATAGGAGAAATTGCGCAGGAATGAAAGAAACAGTACTTGTATTCGGCGGGACAAGTTTTATCGGGATGAATTTAATCAGGCGCCTTATCGAATCAGGATATGATGTGGTAACGACGTATAGGCCCGGATCCGCCAAATATGAAAAATTATATGCTATGTTTCAAAATAAGATTCAGTATGTCGAAGTGGATTTATGCAATATGCAGACGTCCATAAAGAATCTGGAGACATTGGATAGATGCGACTATTTGTATCTGGCAAGCTGGGAAGGGACGAACGCGCGTGATGATGCGATGGTGAATGAGCGGAGCGCCAACGGATTATTACAGGGGTTACAGTATATTATAGACAGGTTTGCATGCAAAAAGGTCATACAATTAGGAACACAGGCGGAATACGGATGCCCTGCAGGGATTGTTACGGAAGAAACGGTTTGTAACCCCCGATCGGCATATGGAAAAGAAAAGTGGAGATTTTATAAAATGGCAGAAATACTTTGTAAACAGAAAAATACAAACTTTATTGAATATCGGATCCACAGTGTATTCGGAAAATTTAGGGGGGGGTGTTGGATAGCGTAATCTCTCAACTGAAAATAAACAAATACTGTTATATGGATACGGATTGCAGCCAGATATTTGACTATCTTTATATTCACGATTGTATTGATGCTTTGCTGTTGGGGATTCAAAAGGATCTGCAGCATACGGTTTATAATATAAGCAGTGGTCAGAAGGTTACCTTAAAAGAATATCTGGAAAAAATAAAAACGATTATAGGCCCGGATTGCAAGATCACTTACGGACATCGTAAAGCTGAAGAATCTCCGGATTTTTATTTTGATTCAACAAGATTCAGGAGTGAAACCGGCTGGGAACCTGCGTATTGTTTTGAAGATGGAATAAAAGATATGATTTAGCAAAAGCAAAATCCTTCCTGTACGGCATTTGTTTGTAATAAACTAAAATGCATGACAGGGAGGATTTTTTATGAAGGAATATACACCATTTACAAGCCGGAAAAAACTGATTGATTCTTTACCGCTTAATACGCCGTTTGGAATTCATATTTGTCCGACTACGTATTGCAATTTTAAATGTGCGTATTGCAAGCATGCATCAGCACAGATGCAAAAAGAGATCAAAGAGCAGTTTATGGACATTGATTTTTTCCAAATGATCGTTGAACAAATAAAGAAATTTCCTGATAAGTTAAAATTATTAAATTTTGCATGGCTGGGGGAGCCGCTGCTGCATCCTCAGATCGCAGAAATGGTAAAAATTGCAAAAGACGCGGATATTGCAGAGAGAGTGGAGATCGTATCTAATGCGTCAAGACTGACGCCTGCTTTATGCGATGCCCTGGTGGATGCAGGACTGGACCGGATGAGGATATCTCTGCAGGGACTAACGAAAGAAGATTATTGGGATATATCTCAATATAAGATCAATTTTGAGAACTTTGTAGATAATATCGCCTATTTTTATAAAAAATCCAGGAGAGGGAAAACGAAAATATATATTAAGATCATGGATGCCATGTTAAAAAGTCCTTCCGATGAAAAGAAATTCCAACAGACTTTTTCGGATATCTGTGACCAGCTTAATATAGAGACGTTAGTGCCCATCATAGAAGAAAACGACATTTCCGATATGAAGACAGAATTTGAAAATACCTATTGGAAAAATGAAGTAAAGAAAATAACAGTATGTTCACAGCCTTTTTATGTAATGGTGGTGTCGCCTGAAGGAATTGTTCTGCCATGCTGCGAAAGCGGAAATAATCTGAGCATCGGAAAAATATCTGAAAGTAATACGATAGTGGATATATGGAACGGAAATAAATTGCAGAGTATCCGCAGGATGATGATAGAAAGCAGGCGGTTTGAACATCCTGTTTGTGCGGATTGCAATGTTGTGACCTATCAGACCGCTCCGGAGGATAATCTGGATGAGTATATAGAAGAATTGCAGGCAAAATTCGGGAAATAAACAGGTGAAAACACAGTAATGGGAAAGAGTATGTTAGAAGATTGATGGGAGACAGGTATGTACAAAAAAATAGCATTAGCCGGACCGGATATTACACAAAAAGAGATAGATTATGTAATTGATGCCGTGAAAAACGGATGGTATGAAACATATGATATGCATATAAAAAAGCTGGAAAAAACGTTTGCAGATTATGTGGGGGCAAAATATGCTATCGCAACGTATTGCGGAACACATGCATTACACTTGGCTGCGATTGCATTGGGATTAAAACCCGGAGATGAGGTCATCGTGACCGATCAGAGTTATATTGCGACGGCACAGGCTGTCAGCTATGTTGGCGCTGAATGTGTATTCGTCGATATAGATCCTGATACATTGTGTATAGATCCTGCATGCATTGAAGCTGCTGTTACTGAGAAAACAAAAGCGATCATGTTAGTCCATTTTGCAAGTATGGCGGCTGATATGGACGCTGTCATGGAGATCGCCAGGAAGCATGGACTTCGGGTAATTGAAGATGCATGTCAGATGGTCGGCGGAAAGTATAAAGGCAGGTTTGCAGGAACGATCGGCGATATTGGAGCTTACAGCTTTCAGGGGAGCAAGATAGCGGTTGGCGGCGAAGGCGGTATGTTTGTTACAAATGATAAGGCACTATATGAGCGGGCGCTGCATTACGGAACTTTTTGCAGGAATGATAAAATATCCTTTTTATGGTCGGATGACGTCGGGTACAACTATCGTATAGCCAATGTAACGGCAGCTCTGATTCTGGCACAGGTGGAGCGTATTGATGAACTGATCGCGAAAAAGAAAAAAATATATGACTGGTATCATGAATTTTTACAGGATTGTCCGTATATGAAATTATTACATATGGAAGAGGCATGGGAGAGCAATTACTGCTATGTGGTAGGATATTTGAGTGAGGAATGCAGTATTTCCAGAGACGCTTTGCTGGAAAGTCTGTTGGCAAAGAACATTCATGCCAGACCGGGATATCCTTCCATGAGCGCCATGCCTAATTATCAACGCAGATTTCCGGTACCTTGTTCGGAAAGATATTGGAAACAGGGAGTTGTATTTCCGACGGCGCTGAATTTGACAAAAGAAGATATTGAGTATGTATGTACGGAAGTGAAACTGTTAATTGGAGAGTAAAAATGGAGAATCAGGAGAACACTTTTAAAGAGTCGTATTTTATTGCAAATAAAAAAATTGGCTGGATAAGCGGAGGATTTACCATCACTGCAACATGGACATGGGCAATCGCGTTGCTTGTTCCATCGCAGAAATCTTATGAACAAGGATTTGCAGGCGCATTTTGGTATTTAATTCCGAGCGTATTGACGTTGTTTATATACTGTTATTTTTTATCAAAAGTGGACGAAAAATTTTTGGACAATTATACATTGCCGCAATTGATGGAAAAAAGGTGGGGGGATAGAGTACATAAGCTGTATGCAGGTATATTGGCAGTATTGCAGATTATGTGTTATGCAATCAACATAATAGCCGGATCTAAGCTGATTTGTACATTACTAAACGTAAATTATGTAATGTGCACAATCGTATTAGCAGTTTTTGTTTTGCTATATACAATAAGGGGAGGCTTCAAGTCTTCTGTTAAGACAGATGTTATTCAAACACTAATATTATGCATTGGATCAATTGCAGTTATTATATGGCTGATTAAATCATTTTCAACGCAGGGACAATCCATTTTGTTTGGACTAAGAGAAGGAATGACAGGTTATGAAAACAAGAGCTTTAATTCCTTGTTCAGTGAGGAGGGGCGAAATGTATTCCTCTCTTATGGACTGACATCTATGTTAGGATTGATCACAGGGCCGTTTGGTGATCAAATGTACTGGCAGAGAGCCTTTGCCATAAAAAAGGAAAATAGAAATAAAGCATTTATGCTGGCGGCAGTTTTATTTACAATCATTCCGGTGTCGATGATTATGACAGGATTTTTAGCGGCATATCAGGTAAAAGGTAATATGCTGCAAATTAATGACAGCGCCAATGTGGCAATTGAATATATTGCACATTACCTTCCTGCTTTTAGCACGGCATTTTTTGTGATTATGGTTGCGGCAGCAATTACATCAACAATGGACTCATGTTTATGTGCTTTTTCCAGTATTGTTGCAAATGACGTTTTCCCCGGAAAGGAAAAGTCAGTCAGAAAAACAGCCCATGTAAGTATGGTGGCGCTTGTATTTATGAGCATCTGTATTGCAAACCTTCCTAACATATCAACACTCTATTTGTTCATGTTTTATACAGTGATCAGAATGTGCACATTTTATCCAACCGTGATCACCTGTTTGGGAAAAGATAAAGAAGTAAAAGAAAATTCGATTTTTTTGGGCATTATTTTTTCATTGCTTATTGCAACGCCCTTGTATGCCTATGCGTATTATATTGGGCATGAAATATTGATTTTTATAGGGACAATATTAAGCATTGGCTTTCCCATCCTGTTTATTAAGGTACAAAAGGGGCTGCTGGTAAAGGAGAGATAGAAATTATGTTTTGGAAAATGAAAGGTATCGATGAAAAAAGGGTAGCTGCAATTGATAATACTGATCTCATTACGTATGGTGATGTGAAAAGGCATATTGAAGAGATACAATCGATCACGGCAGAGCGTAATGTAGTATTAATACTAAGTGATAATTCGGTAGGGTCTTATTTGGGTTACATATGTTTTTTATATATGAACTGTGCAGTGATATTATTGGAAAATACAGTGAAAGAAGAATTTTGTAAGGCTATGATAGAAAAATACAGGCCTAAATTCATATGGGCACAGGAAAAGTGGAGA
The DNA here is from genome assembly GCA_910579735.1 of uncultured Lachnospiraceae bacterium. Taxonomy (GTDB): domain Bacteria; phylum Bacillota; class Clostridia; order Lachnospirales; family Lachnospiraceae; genus UBA3282. The sequence goes on along the minus strand of CAJTUZ010000004.1, from coordinate 18,356 downwards.
AAACTGTTGGATTTCCCTGATTTATATAAAAAGTATGGGTTTTATTTGCTGAGTACGGGGCATGAAACGTATACTCTTAATGAAAAAGTAGGAGTTATACTTTCTACGTCCGGAAGTACAGGTAATGTGAAATGTGTGCAATTAGGATATGAGGGCATTCAGGAGCATGCCAAAGCATTGGGTGAAGTATTGGAATTTACGGAAAATGATTCTATCATAACGACTATGCCAATGGCATTTGTTTATACATTATCGTTCATTAATATATGTATATCAAAAGGAGCAACTGTGTTGCTGACAAACAGTAATATTATGGAGAAGGATTTTTGGAGTCTTTTTCATAAATATCATCCTACCTGCATTTCTGGTTTGACAGTGCATTATGAAATGTTAAGTGTGATGAAATTATTTGAAAAAAACTGTCAGCATTTAAGAATTCTGACACAGGGGGGGGATGTTTTTGGAGAAAAAATGCGTGTAAAAGTAACTGAATATTGTAGAAAGTATCATAAAAAAGGTTATATATTGTATGGACAAACAGAAACAAGCGGCACTTGTGGAGCATTGTCATTCTTTGAAGATAAAGAAACGAATTGTATTGGAAAAGCGATTGGCAGCGGAAGCTTTGAGATAGAAAATATTGAATGCGGGCAGGGAGAACTTATTTATAATGGGAAATGCGCTATGTTGGGATATGCAACCGGTGATTTGGATTTAACGGAACTGCCGAATGTATATGGAAGGGTAGAAACGGGTGATATTGTTAGACGCGATACGGATGGCTTCTATTATATTGTCGGAAGAAAAAAGAGATTTATAAAGTTATATGGAAAAAGAGTAAATCTGGATGATATAGAGAATTATGTTAAGAAGCAATTTGGAGTGCAGGAATGTGTTTGCGTTGGCGAAAAGGAAAAGGTGTGGGTTATTCTGACTGAACAGCAGCACAGTGACGCCGTATTGAAAGAAGGCATAAAAAACTTTCTGGGAATCTCAGACACGATGATTCGGATTGAATATGTGGATAGTATGATAAAGAGTGAATCCGGGAAAATATCATATTTTAAATTGGAAGAGATGGTACGGAAAATGAACGAAAAAAAACTTAATGAAGTAGGAAGGATAAGATAAGTGGAATCAAACTATCAGATAAGAAGAGCCGAATTGGAAGATAAAGATAATATTATACGGTTTGTTAATCTTGAGTGGAAAAAGGCACAAACTTTAAATGATGATAAATTATTTGCATATTACTTTGCTGACAGCGATAAATTGAATTTTGTCATTGCTGTAAAAAATAATGAAATAGTTGCAACATGCGGTTTTATCAAAGCGGCTGGTCAGGATATATGGGGATCTTCATGGCTGATTAAAAAGGGAGAAAAACCGACACTGTTTTTTCAGTTAATGAAATTTTTCGAAGAAGAAGGTTTTACAATTTGGGGATTAAATCCTGAACCATATACAAAAGAGTTATATCGTATTTTAGGATTTGAGATCAGCAAACTGAATCATTTTTATAAACTTTTTGACAAAGAAGAATATAAAATTGCGACAATTCGTGAAAAGCAGATCCGTTCTAACTGGTCTGACAGATATAAGGTAATAGAATTACATTCGGAAGCTATATTAAAAGAAAAAATAAATGATGCAATTTTTGAGAAACAAAAACCCAAAAAGTCATGTGATTATATGATCAAAAGATATTATCGATTTCCATATCCGCAATATCAATATCGTGTATGGGCAATTGAAACCTCAAAAGGGATTATTTCTACACTATTTGTTACCAGAGAACAGACCGTTGAGGGAGAAAAGATTTTAAGAATTGTAGATATTATTGGAAGTGAAAATGAGTTGACAGGGATTGGTAAATTTTTTGAAGAACAGGGTGAAATGAATGATTATGAGTATATTGACTGCTGGTGTCTGGGAATAAGCGATGAGGTCCTGGAGAGTTTGGGTTTTGTAAAATGTGATAATAGTGTTAATATCATACCGGACCGTTTGGAACCATTGGAAAAACAAAATGAAGAGATTTGTTTCGTGTATAAAAATATGCCGGGTGTCAGAGGATTCAGAGCAGATGGCGATATGGACAGACCTAATATCTGGTTTAAGAATTAATTATGGGAGGGTAAAGACTGTAAGATGAATGAGGTATTGGAAAAGATTAATGAGGTATTCAGAAATATTTTTGAAAAGGAGAATTTGGTTATTTCGGAAGACACAAGTGCGGATGATATAGAGGGGTGGGATTCCTTGCAGCATGTAAAGATTTTGGTAATGCTGGAACAGGAATTTCATGTAGAATTTGATATAGATGAAATAATTTCCATGGATAATATCGGTGATATGGTCAGAATTATTAAAGGGAAAATGTAAGGATTTTTTGTCTGTAAAAGAAATATAAAAAAGGAGAACCAGAGATGAGCTATAGCTTCGGTGTTTTTGGATGCGGAGAAATCGGAAGGCTGGCAGTCGAGCTTTTCAGGAAAAAAAGGATCAGTTAAAATTCGTAGTATTGGATCATGCCGATATGTGGAATATGAATGCGAAAATTCTGGATGCTTAAAAAGATTTCAAAGATACACGGATATATTATCATACTGATCAGGAACAATTATTGGATATTTGCAGCGGCACTGATGCGGTTGTTTTAGCATTCTGGGGGGGGGTAATACGGGACGAATTACTAAATGCACCTAAGTTTGGATTTATAAATCTGCATACGAGTTATCTGCCATATGGAAAGGGCAAACATCCGCATTATTGGTCAATAGTAGATGAGAAACCATATGGTGTTACGATTATGAAAATTGACAGTGGATTGGATACAGGACAGATTATTTTTCAAAAAGAGATAGAAGTTTCCTGGCCGGATACAGGAAAGACTTTGTATTTTAAGGCTATGCAGGCCATGTCAGAGCTATTAACGGAAAAGCGGGATGAAATATTGAACCTGCATTTTGATTTGGTAGGTCAGACAGAGTCAGGAACATTTCATTATGAAAAAGAGCTTGAGCAGAATTCCAGAATTGTTTTAGATCAGGAGTATACTGCAAGAAATCTTTTAAATATTATTCGGGCACGCACGTTCAGACCTTTTCCGGCAGCTTATTTTACGGATTCCGGTAAAAAGTATGAGGTAACGGTTCAGATCAAAGAAGTTACGGAAGATTTTAGTAACGCTGACAGTGATTATGACAGTATTATGTGTGATTATCGAAATCTATCTAAGAATGAAAAAATATAAAGTTGTCTATGGTTTCTATGGGGACTATTGATTCTTCCCCCTAATCCATGTAAAAAATGAATAAAATAGGAAACGTTGTATCAGGAGGATGGGGGGAGGAGCAATATGGAACAAGAATATTGTATCAGGCAGGCGGTATTAGAAGATCGGGACAGGATTGCCGACTTTTTTTCCCGGGAATGGAAAAAATCTCAGACAATCAATGACAGCAGACTGTTTGCCTATTATTATGTGTATGATAATGAACTAAATTTTGTGGTTGCAGTGCGCAAGGACGAAATTGTTGGCGCCTGCGGATTTATTGAAGCTTCGGGGCGGGATGTGTGGATCTCCAATTTATTGGTAAAAAAAGGAGAAAGTCCGACATTGGTGCTGCAGATCATTAAATTTTTTGAAGACAAAGGGTTAAATTTCTGCGGAGTAGGTATCGAGAGAAACACCCAGGGATTCTATAAAATTCTGGGATACGAAATTGGTGAACTGAGACATTATTACAAGCTTTTTGACAGGGAAGAGTATAAAGTTGCCACGATTACGGAAAAGCAGATTTATACAAATATGTCAGATCAATATCGTGTAATCAGTATTGACTCGGAACAAATGCTGTTTGATAGAATTGACGAGTCTGTTTTTTCCCGGCATAGGCCCCGGAAATCTTATGAATACGTGATGAAAAGATACTTTTATTTTCCATATCGGCATTATCAATATAAACTATGGGCCATTGAAATATCTGCAGGGAAGGTTTCCACGTTATTTGTAACGAGAGAGCAGGAAGTCTCTACACAAGACGGTATCAGAAAGGTTTTAAGAATTGTGGATATCATAGGAAGTGAGACAGAGTTATTGGGAATCGGCAGGTTTTTTGAGGAACAGGGCAGAATAAACGGATATGAGTATATTGATTGCTGGTGCTATGGTATAGATGAAAATATTATGAAAGAATTAGGTTTTATTCATAATAAGGCCAATATTATACCGGACCGTCTGGAACCTCTGGAAAAAAATAATGAAGAAATTGTTTTTTTTAATGGAAATTACCATGATTTTAGAGCATTTAGAGCAGATGGCGACAGAGACCGGCCTAATATTTGGTATCATGAATCTTTGAATGAGGTTGCAGAATGAAGGAATTGGAATATCCGTTTGATGCGGAAGAAATTATTGCCGGAAAAAAGCAATTAAAAAAAGAGCTGTTAAAACAGGACAGGCCGTTTGTAGAAAAGAAAATAGCGATTCTTGGCGGTGTAACGACTAAAAATATCAGAATCATTTTGGAGTTATTTCTGTTAAATTACGGAATAAAACCTTTTTTCTATGAATCGGAATATGATCAATATTATGAAGAGGCTGTGTTTTCGTCACCGCAGTTGGAAAATTTTGGACCGGACATGATTTATGTTTGTACTTCGGTAAGAAATATCATGGACTTTCCCAATCTTTCGGACAGTCTGGAAATGGTAAATGAAAAACTGTCTGCACAGTATCATAAATTTCAGGAGATATGGTCATGTTTGACAGAGCGTTTTCATTGCCCTGTCATACAGAATAATTTTGAATATCCGTATTTCCGTTTATTGGGCAACAAAGATGCAAGCGACATGCATGGACGTGTAAACTTTGTGACCAGACTGAATCTTTGTTTCTATGAATATGCGCAAAACCATGATAATTTTTACATTTGTGATATTAATTATCTGTCTGCATCATATGGTCTGGATAAGTGGTCCGATCCCTATTACTGGCATATGTATAAGTATGCGGCGGCAGTTCCGGCCATACCGTATCTGGCTTTTAACGTTGCCAATATCATGAAATCTATTTATGGAAAAAATAAAAAGGTATTGAATCTGGATCTGGACAATACATTATGGGGCGGTATTGTCGGAGAAGATGGAGCGGACAATATCGAAATCGGACAGGAGACTCCGCTTGCACAGACATACAGTGAGTTTCAGGAATACTTAAAACTGCATAAGCAGTTGGGAATTCTGTTAACAATTAATTCAAAAAATGATGAAGAAAATGCAATAAGCGGACTGAAACGGCCGGACAGTATTCTGCGGACAGAGGATTTTGTCAGCATGAAAGCAAACTGGAATCCGAAAGACCGGAATTTAGTCGAGACTGCTGAAGAGCTTAATCTGCTGCCGGAAAGTTTTGTATTTGTAGATGATAATCCTTCTGAAAGGGCAATTGTTTCCGCGCAGGTTCCCGGAGCGGCAGTTCCTGATATGGGGCGGGTTGAGCGCTATGTACAGATATTGGACAAGTCGGGATTCTTTGAAGTAACTTCATTGTCAGAAGATGATTTAAAGCGGACAAAGATGTATCAGGAAAACAGGAAAAGAAGTCAGATGCAGGCTGCTTTTGCGTGTTATGAAGATTACTTGGGATCATTGGAAATGAAAGGAGAGATCCGACCATTTATACCCGCATACTTATCAAGAATAGCGCAGCTGACCAATAAAAGTAATCAGTTTAATTTAACGACCAGGCGGTACAGTCAAAGCGATATAGAAGCTGTAGCAGCAGACCCGTCGTATATAACGCTTTATGGAAAACTTGAAGATAAATTCGGCGATAATGGTGTTGTCAGCGTTTTGATCGGAAGGCTTGACGGGAAAGACAGAGAGGAACTGCATTTGGAGTTGTGGCTTATGAGCTGCCGGGTTTTAAAGCGGAATATGGAATATGCAATGATGGACGAACTCGTTGAGCGTGCTGCCGCTTCCGGAGTAAAAAGAATTGTCGGATATTATTATCCGACATCTAAAAATAAAATGGTAAAAGACTTTTATAAAATGCAGGGGTTTACAAAAATTTCTGAAGATGAAACAGGCAATACCATATGGATGTTTGAGATCGCAGCGTCATATGAGAGAAAACAGAATGTAATCGAGATCATAAAATGACGGAGAAACAGAGAGGGAAAGAAAATGAATACGTATCTATTTTCAGATTTGAAGGAAGGAATGAAGGAATCTTTCACGAAAGAAATTACACTTGAAATGGAGAAGGCGTTTAGAGAAATTTCCGGTGATGAAAACCCTCTTCACCAGGATGATGAATATGCCAAAGAGGCAGGATATAAGAAACATGTGTCATTTGGCCTGCTGACTGCGTCTTTATATTCTACTCTGGCCGGCATGTATCTTCCGGGGAAACATAGTTTGATCCATAGCATGGAAATCAAATTTATAAGACCGGTATTCGTCGGTGATGTTTTAACGGTTTCCGGGGTTGTAGCAGGAAAACAGGAGGATATGAAACTTCTGCGTCTTAAAGTACAGATCGTTAATCAGGATGGCGTATGTGTGTCGAAAGCGGATATGAAAGTATTGGTTTTAAAATGAATGCGCAAAAGGAGGCTGTATTAAATGGAGAAAATAATAATCATTACCGGAGCATCTTCGGATCTTGGAATGGCTTATATCAAAGAAAATGCAGAAGACTATGACAAAATAATCGCACATTATCATCACGGATCCGAAAGGTTTGAAAGTTTGTTAAGTACATATAACGACAAAATCACAGCTATTCGGGCAGATTTTTCTGATGAGCAGGGCGTCAGTTCGTTTGTACGTCAATTAAAAGAAGAGAACATCCGGCCGACGCATCTTTTACACTTAGCGTCGCTGCCCGTTAAAAGTGAACGATTTCACAAAATGGATGTTGCGGAATATCAGGCAATGATGCAGGTTTCGCTGTATAGTATCATTGAAATATTGAAGGTATGCATTCCCGCAATGCAGAAACAAAAGTATGGGAAAATACTATTTCTGTTATCTGCCTACACAACCATACCGAATCCGAAATTTGCAGCGTCGTATACAGTATCGAAATATGCCCTGTTGGGGTTAATGAAATCTGTTGCAGCCGAGTATGTTTCCAAAGGGATTACGGTAAATGGGATATCGCCGCAGATGATAGAGACGAAATTTATAAAGGATGTGCCGGAATTAATGATTGAACAGCATAAAGCAGCAGCGCCGCTTGGCAGATTGATGCAGACAGAAGATGTTTTACCGTTCATGAAATTACTATTGTCAGATGACTCAGCTGCTATTACGGGAGAAAATGTTTGTTTAGGGGGGGGCAGTATGACTTATAGAGTTGGATGAAATATTGCAGCGTGACAGATTGTTCACCATAGGGAAGAAAGGGAAAATAAATGGCAGATATAGTACAGATGTTTATTGATCAGGTATCAGAGAAAGATGAACTGCAGAATAAATATCTAAGAAACTGGAGTGTAACAGATTCGGAAAAAGAAGAATTGAATATTATTTTAACATTTTTCATGGAAGAGCTGCATTATGATCTGGATTTTATTGTAGAGACTTATTTATTTATCAATAATATGGTAATGGAAGAAACTTATTATTTTATACGGCATGGAAGGTATCGATATTCCACGTTTGCAGAGGTAAATAAGCTGGTTTATGACAATCATGAATACATGGAAAAGTACATGATGGGTTTATCGATATCGGATTATATATGGACCAATCATATAAAAATGTTGAGATATTTTGAGAAGAACAGTACAATATTTACAGGAGAGCGTTATTTGGAAATCGGTCCGGGTTTCGGACAATATTTGGTAAAAGCAATATTGAATTGTAATTTTCACGATTACTCGGCATGTGATGTCAGTAAAACTTCCGTCGAAGGAACGAATAGGTTTTTAAACTACAGAAATCTTGCGGAAAAATGTACCGTACAGGAAAAAAATTTCTTCGAATATACTTCGGATGAAAAGTTCGATTGCATCGTAATGGGTGAAGTGTTGGAACATGTTGAGGAACCAATGCAGATGCTTCGGAAAATAAATGATTTATTGGAAGAAAGCGGAAAGGCATTTATTACTACGGTTATAAATGCGCCCACCCTGGATCACATTTATTTATTCGGCAGCATCGAAGAAGTATTGGATATGGCCAGGGAAGCAGGTTTTGGTATTCTGGACTATACCTATGCCACAGAAGGGGATATTGCGTTGGAAAAAGCAAAGAAAAGGAAACAGACGATTAATATCGCGATGATATTGGAGAAGCAGCAGAAGGCGTTTTAGCAGACAAACTATATTATTATGTAAGAATCAGGAGGAAATGAAAATGACCAGAGAAGCAGCATATGAAAGATTAACAAAAGTATTCAGGAAAATATTTGATGATGAGGATCTTGTTATTATGGATACGACAACCGCAAACGATATTGAAGACTGGGATTCTTTTGAACATATCAATCTGATCTGTGCTATAGAAGATGAGTTTTCTTTTAAAATGCCTATGGAAACAGTGGTGAATCTGAAGAATGTGGGAGAAATGGTGGACGTTGTTCTTGAATTAGGAAAATAGAAAATGAATGAAGGGCAGGATTGTCGTTGAATAAAGAAATCGTAATACTGGGAGCCGGCATAGCGGGTTTATCTGCCGCTTATCATTTAAAAGAAGCAGGGATTCCCAATATAGTGGCTGAAAAAGAGAATACCTATGGGGGATTGTGCAATAGTTTTGAAGTCCGGGGTTTTATGTTTGATACGTTTGCACATATCAGCTTCGATAATGAAGAAACAACCTATCATATGTTAGAGGGCAATGTTCCGCATTGGACACATGAGTCAGAAGCCGTTAATTTCAATCAGGGAAGCTGGATAAAGAATCCGGTGCAGAATAATCTGTCCGGTCTGCCGGTTGAAGAGAGAATCAGGATTATAAAGGGGTTCATTGAAAGAACACCTGACAGAAATATCGAGAATTATGGGGACTGGTTAAGAGCGATGTTTGGGAATTACTTTGCGGAAAAATTTCCATATAAGTATACCAGAAAGTATTGGACGGTTGAACCGGAACAACTGGAAAGCAACTGGATAAAAGGAAGAATGTATACCCCTGCACTGGAAGAAGTATTGCGGGGAGCAATGGAAGAAGACACTCGTTCCGTGCATTATTCAAAAGAAGCAAGGTATCCTGTAAAAGGCGGATTTAAGTCTTTTCTGGATCCGCTTGTAAAAAATGCTGATATCAGATATTGCATGGATATACTTGAAATTGACCTACAACATAAAGTTATTAGATTTGGAAACGGAGAAGAATGGGAATACGATAAGCTAATTAGTACAATTCCGCTTCCTGAATTATGCCATATCATCAATACAGCGCCGGAGTCGATCAGAAAAACAGCAGATAGGCTTGATTATACTTCCGGTGTTATGGTTTCGATCGGTTTGGCCAGGCCATGTGTATCTCCGGCTTTGTGGTTTTACATCTATGACGAAGAGATTCTGCCGGCCAGAGTATATGCGCCCGATATCAAATCGCCTAATAATGTTCCGCATGGATGCAGCGCTTTACAGGCAGAAATATATTACTCCAGGTATAAAAAGATGCCGGATGACCTGGAAGAGTTAAAAGAAGATGTCATTCATCAGATGTTGAGATTGAATTTATTTAAAGAAGAGGATATTGTTGTTTCAGATGTCAGGATGAAACAGTATGCCAATATTATGTTTACTCCGGAAATATATGATGCCAGAGATGCGGTCCATCAGTACTTAAAGTCTGTGGATATTGAATATGCGGGAAGATGGGGAGAATGGGATTATCTCTGGGTAGGGCAGAGTTTCCGAAGCGGGAGAGATGCGGCGGAACGTTGTATAAAACAATCATTTTAGTATGATAGCACATAGCGCAAAATGGCAAGGGATTTTATCTTAAGTTCGATTCTCTTGCCTTTTTATGATTCCCTATGTATAATAATGGAATAATATTATCATACAAGTATCTTAAAAGAAAGACTGTTTACCATTGAACTATATACGGGATAAAATAATGGGAAAGAAAATATTGCAATTTCAATGACCTACATCCGACAGTTGCTGCAAATGGATATATAACTTAAAGTACATGATTCTTGGATAAGAAGAAAAAGGGAGAACCATATGATGGCAAAATCAGTAGAGACTCGAAAAACGATAGTAAAAATCGGCTTTGCGTTGTTGCTGGGAATAATGTTTTTCGTGGCATATTTAAGCAAAACTGAACCAATGGCGGAACCTTCCTCCAGTTATTTCAACGTATTGGATCTTTTATTGCAGCAGTTGCGGGGAGAACAGCCGTATCAGGTAATAGAGGGCAATATGCATGGAGCCGTTTATCCTATTAGTTTAGCATATTTGGGAAATATTTTTGGACAAACGGAGTCATATGTCATATGCTATTATGTGCAGGGGGGAATACTTGCATTGATGGTAATGCTGACGACATTATTTATGGGGAATCTGACAGGTAGATTTTGGATAGGCGTAATTGCTGCTGTAAGTATTTGCTGTTTTAGTTATCCGTATTGGATAGCGACATTGGGATATTCCTACTGGGGCGCGCCTGTGACAGTTTTGATCGTATCGCCGTTATTGTGCGATCTGTTTAGAAATATTCGAAAAGAGAATGATAAAAAGAGTCATATAGAATTGCTTATTGTGATAATCATCATGCTTATCGGCAATATCATCAGACAACATGCTTCTCTTCCGATCTTATGCATTCTTATGATGTATATAATATTAAAACAGTGTCTGTGTCTTCATAAAAAACAAATACTGCGCAGCGTGGTTGGGATTGCAGCGCTGCTGCTGCTGTTTGTCTGCACAGAACCAATATTACATAATGTGTATGATCTATGTTCCGGGAAATTGCGTATAGAGAATGTAGAACGTCCGTGGCATGCGATTTGGTGCGGGTTAGGGTATAACAGCAATGACTATGGATTTGAATGGAATGATAGTGCAGCGTACAAATATGTAACAAGTGTTGACTCAAAGGCAGAGTATTGTTCGGAAGAATATTTTGATATTTTAAAGGACAGAGTCATGGAGGTCGTTTATAAAGATCCCTTTTTTGTATTAGGGACATATTGGGAAAAATTTGTAGATTCCCTGAAAATAGGCTGGAGCTGCTTTGGGAAAATATTGATTAAATGCTGTATATTATCATTGTTTGTAAAAGGCATATCATGTATTATGCATAAAAGGAAAGTACATACCTATTTATTGTGGAGTTTATTGCTGGGAATGATGATAATTGTACTGGGAACAGTGCAGGGAATTATAGGTTATCCCCATATAGCATATATCTATGCAAGCTGTGCAGGATACGTGTATGTGATGACTGTTTTGATAGCAGAAATATTAGATACTTTAGGAGATATCATGGAAAGAGCGGAGGATGCCATTGTGTTGGAAAAAATACCGGTAAAGAAATCAATGATCAAAGAACGGACAAGTCAGGTGCTGTACATTGTATGCCCCTGCTATAACGAAGCTGAAAGTTTAGGGGGGGGGTACATTTGACAGGCTGCAGGATCTTATGGGAGAATTGACAGCGGCCGGACTTTGCTCACCGAAAAGTCGTATTTTAATGGTGAATGATGGATCAACGGATCAGACAGCTGAATTGTTGGAACAAAGGCACAGGGAAAATCCTTTATTTTCATACATTAATTTGTCAAGAAATTTCGGGCATCAGTATGCATTGTTATGCGGTTTGATGAATGCCAGAAAATATGCAGATGTTACGATAACCATAGATGCCGACCTGCAGCAGGATATTAATGCCATCAGGGACTTTTTGGAAAAGTATTATGAAGGGTATGAGATTGTTTATGGTGTGCGTAAATCCAGAAAGAGCGATGGTGTGTTTAAGAAATGGTCTGCCTGCTTATTCTATGATATTATAGGGAAGCTGAGTGGTTATAAAATTATTAAAAATCATGCGGACTATAGATTGATGTCTAGAAAAGCAATGGACGTTTTAGCAGAATTTGGGGAGACGAATTTGTTTTTGCGGGGACTGATTCCAATGATTGGTTTTCCCTCCTGTATTGTATACTTTGATGTGCAGCCCAGGAAATTTGGAGAATCTAAGTATAACTTGCAGAAGATGTTCAGACTGGCTATAGATGGTGTAACATCGCTCAGTATTCGCCCGATACGTTGGGTGTTTTTATGTGGAACCTTGATGTTTGCGGTCAGCTTATTGGTTATGGGCGGATATCTGATTGCATTTCTTCAGGGAAAGAGTATCAGTGGATACACTTCAATTATTATGTCACTTTGGCTGATCGGCGGAATGCTTATGATGTCGATAGGCTGTGTTGGAGAATATATTGGTAAACTTTATTTCGAGACAAAGAAGCGGCCGCGATATATTGTAGAGGAAATACAGAATGATACTGAATTCGAATATATAGGAAGAGAGAAGGTTCAGGAAGAGGAAAAGAGATGCATAATTTGTGGCGGGAGACTTGTAACGAGCCGTCTGCCGGGATTAGTCGCATGTGAGGAATGCAATTTTATTACGACGGATTTGAATCTGTCTGTAGAAGAGATCAGGAGACTATATTCATCAGGTTATTACAATGGAGAAGAGTATGCAGATTACGTCCGGGATAAAGCGATTATCCAGAAAAATTTTCGGAGAAGACTGAGAAGAATAGAACGATATTTGGATGTGCCCAAGGAGAAGAAGCTGTTTGAAATCGGATGTGCTTACGGTTTTTTTCTACAGGTGGCCGGGGAGAGATTTGGCAAAGTGTCCGGGATCGATATTGCAGATGATGCAGTTAAATATGCATCGGAAGAATTGAGTTTGGAAGCATATGCCGGTGACTACCTTGCATTTCAGGACAAGGATGTATATGATATCATATGTATGTGGGATACAATAGAACATCTGTCTGCTCCGGATAAGTACATTGAAAAGGCACATAAATGCCTGAAGCAGGGAGGACTGCTGTGTATCACGACAGGGGATATTGGAAGTATAAATGCAAAGATCAGAGGAGCTAAATGGAGACAGATACACCCGCCGACTCATCTGCATTATTTTTCAAAGGAAACGCTTAAGAACCTCTTGGAGAAAAAGGGTTTTCAAGTGCTTGAAGTATCCTATCCTGCAAATGAATTAAGTTTCAATACAATTTTGTATACAATTTTATGTTTAAAGTCAAATCATGAGAAATTATATGGAGTTTTAGCGCGAATGGGGATTACAAAGTGGAATATAAAAATGAATATGAGAGATTTCATGTTTGTGATAGCTAAAAAAGAAAAGAGTGGGAGGGAGCATCATGACAGTATCTGAATATATATTTGATTTTCTGTATCAAAAAGGCTGTAAAACGACCTATATGGTATCGGGAAGTTCCGCAATGTGGCTGACGGATGCACTTTGCAGAAATACCGATATGAAGGCGGTATGCTGCCATCATGAGCAGGCGGCGGCCATGGCGGCCGACGGATATGGAAGAGTTCATGATATCCCCGGCTGCTGTCTGGTGACGATCGGTCCCGGTGCCACGAATGCGATTACCGGAGTGGCACAGGCATATCTGGACTCTTCACCTATGTTTGTATTGTCCGGACAGGCCAATTCCAGGCTGCTCAATTATGAGGTGCAGACAGGCATCAGACAGCATGGAACACAGAGCTTGAATCTTGAGCCGATTGTCTCTCCGATCACCAAATATTTTGCGGCCATTATGCGTCCGGAAGATATCAGAATGCATATGGAAAAAGCTTATTATATGGCAATGGAAGGACGAAAAGGCCCTGTGTGGCTGGATGTTCCGGTTGATATTCAGAATAGGCAGATTCCCGAACAGATGGAAGGTTTTCAAACACCTGCTCCAAAGACAAAGGACGCCATTGACTATGATATGCTGGCTAAGCTGGTATCGGAGGCCCAAAAGCCGCTTATTTTGGCCGGATACGGTATCAGGAGCGGACAGGCTGTTACGGAACTGAAAGCCTTGAGCAGTAAGATACAGGCGCCGGTCGTAACGTCCCGCGGCGGTATCGATGTGATAGATTCCGACAATGAATGGTTTGTGGGAAGGCCGGGGGCATACGGAGACAGAGCTTCGCATTTTGCCATACAGCAATGCGATCTGCTGCTCATACTTGGAAGCAGATTATCCGTGTCCACGATCGGTTATTATCCGCAAAGACTGGCCGGGAATGCGGTCAAGATCATGGTAGACATCGATGAAAAGGAGCTGGCGAAAGAAGACGTGCCGGTTACTTACAAATATCATACGGATGTAAAGAGCTTTATGACTTCTCTTATGGAAAAGCTTCCGAACATCATATCGGAAGAAAAGCAGGCTTGGAAAGCACACTGTATGGAGATGCGTAAACAGTATCCGAATGTTAGAACGGAATATCAGCAGGAAAGACCGTTAAATGAATATTGGGTGACTGAGAAAATATCCCAAAAGGCGGATGCGCAGGCCAATATCGTTGTTGATACGGGAAGTGTGTGCAATATCGTTTCACAAAGCTGGCAGATAAAAGAAGGACAGCGTTATCTGATTTCCGGCGGATTATCGTGTATGGGATTCTGGGCGACTGCAATCGGAGCCGATCAGAAAGACAGACAATTGATCGCGATTACCGGGGACGGCAGTGCACAGATGAATATCCAGGAATTAGCGACCTTGCAATATAATCAGATACCTGTTAAATTGTTTATATATAATAATAACGGATATATGCTGATCAGGCATAACCAGCATAATTATATGAACGACCGTTTTCTCGGCGTAGGTCCCGACAGCGGCCTGCAGACGCCGGATTTCTGCAAAGTAGCGGAAGCTTATGGAATTAAGGCAGTCAGAATTACGCAGGAAAGTGAATTAGAGTCCGTGATCGAGGACGTACTGCATCGGAACGAGCCGGCAGTATGTGAAATTATGGTACAGGAATTTGCCCCTATTGAGCCGAGGATCGCTTCTAAAGTAATGCCGGATGGCTCTTTGAAGGCGGCGGAATTTGACGACCTGTATCCGTTTTTGAATAACGACTAGAGAATGGATTTTGCAGTGTTTAAACATGGCACTAATACGAATATATCAGGAGGAAAAGGATGATCTTAAGAGCAAAAACCAAAAATTTATTTAGCGGAAAGGAACTGACGGCAAAGCAGAATGAGAACAGCAAGAAAAATATAGAAGAGTTAGAATCCGGTAAGACGGTCTTGACATCTTATCCGAGAAGACTGGTATTTGAGCTGACAAATGCCTGCAACCTGAATTGCATCATGTGCGGCAGAAATGCGGCCGATTTTAAACCCACGGTTTTTGATATGGATGTATTTCGTAGTTTTGAGCCTTTGATGGATACGGTTGAAGAAGTAACTTTGATGGGCTGGGGAGAACCGACGATCCATCCGAATTTTATTGAAATGCTGGAGACTATCAACAAACATGATGCAAGGAAATATTTTTGCACGAACGGCATGAATCTTAAGAAAATCAAAGATGCTGTCTTTGACTGTAAAGTAGATGTTTTTGCGGTCAGTTTAGATGGGGCAACAGATGAAACGAACAGCAGGATCAGACGCGGTTCTAAGATCGATGTGATCACGGAGGATTTAAAAGAGATCGTACGGATTAAAAAAGAAAGAGGTTTACAGTATCCCTGGATCAATTTTGTGTTTTGTGCAATGCGCTCTAATCTGCATGAATTACCGGATCTGGTGAGACTGGCGGCAGAAATCGGTATTGAAGAAGTTAAAGTGGTATACTTGACGGTATTTGGCGAAGATTTGATGAACGAAAGCCTGTGGGGATGCGAAAATGAGATCAGGACGGTATTTGATGAAGCAATTGCCGTAGGAGAAGAACTGGGTATTGTCTTAAAACTTCCGCATATTCCGGGAGAAGATATTGCCGAATCGAAACTGCATAAGGACTGTTTTGTCGCATGGAGAGATTTTTTCCTGGGTTCGGATGGTTTTGTCAGACCTTGTATGTCTACGCCGGTTCAGTTCTTCCAATATGATAAAAATAAAGATTTTATGGATATCTGGAACTCACCGGAATATCAAAAATATCGTGCAGAGGTAAATCTCACCGATAAGATGGATGAACCCTGTAAGCGGTGTTATCAGTCTTCACATTGCAACTGGAATAAGAAAGAATCGTTTATTCAGGTGGGAGAGCAGTTTTCTCCGGAATGGGATTAACAGGATGAATAAATTCAGAAGCGTAAAGGATATATGGAACAAATATAATTTTATCTTGACAGCATCCCATAAAAGATGGGCAGTGGTTGTTCTGATACTGACATTGCTCGGAGCAGTATGCGAGACATTAGGAGTATCCGTCATTCTTCCTCTTGTACAGGTAATGATAGAACCGCATCAACTGCGTAAAAATGCAGTGATTGCACCGATTATTGACAGGATGGGATTAGAAACGGATGCATCGCTGATCTGGGCAATTGGAATTGCTACGATCGCTGTTTATCTGTTTAAAAATCTGTTTTTATTTTTTCTGTCCTATGTCCGTGTCAAATATTCCTGTAAAGTACAGCGTGAATTAGCTGTGGAAATGATAGATTCCTATATGGACCGCGGATATGTCTTCTTTTTAAATACAAGCACGGGGGAACTGATGCGAGGTGTGACCGAAGGTATATCCAATATGTATATGGGATTATATCAAATTTTTAAGCTGCTTGCAGAAGCTTTAACAGTAGTATGCATCTGTGTTTATATTATGTCCACAGATATCATTATGGCAGCATGTGTCGTGGTATTGGCATTGATCTGCCTGCTGGCGGTAGTATTGGGATTTCAGAAATGGGTAAAGCGATGCGGAGAAATATTTTATAAATATTCAGCACTGCTGAATACGATTCTGCTGCAGGCTTTTCAGGGAATCAAGGAAATTCTTGTAATGGGCAGGCAGCAGTATTTTATTAATTCCTATCGTGATAATTATATTAAAAGGCAGAAAGGAACAATAGGCCAGACTGTTGCATCGGAAAGTCCGGCCTATCTGATCGAATCGATATGTGTATCCGGCCTGGTGATTGCAGTCTGTTTTAAGGCGATAGATGCCGATAATGCGGCAACACTTGTTCCTCAACTGGCGTCCTTTGCGGTAGCAGCGTTTCGTATTCTGCCATCATTAGGCAGGATCTCTAATAATTTCAGTCAGTTTATGTTCAGTATTCCGGGCATCAACGACACTTATAATAATTTGAAAGAAGCCAGAAGTGAAGTCGCAGAAAGAAGAAATACAGAGCGGAGAGAAGAGATCCGGGCAAACACTTCTTATGAGTTTACCGATAAACTGTCTATTGAAAATATTACATGGAAATATCCAAACACGGAAATCAATGTTTTGGAAAACGTGTCGTTAGAGATTCATAAAGGACAGGCAATAGCTTTTGTCGGAAAATCAGGTGCCGGAAAGACAACCCTGGCGGATATTGTTTTGGGATTATTGATACCGCAGACCGGAAAAATAAAAATAGATGGAACAGACATTGCAGACATGGAGCCGGCAAAGGCACATTTGATCGGTTTCGTTCCGCAGAATGTGAACCTGCTTGACGATACGGTCAGAAGAAATGTGGCGTTTGGGATAGAAGATGAAAAAATTGACGACAGCCTGGTTTGGAGAGCGTTGGAGCAGGCACAGTTAAAGGAGATCGTAGAAAACAGCGCGTATGGCCTGGATACGGAAATCGGAGAGCGCGGTATTCGATTCTCCGGCGGTCAGAGGCAGCGTTTTGCAATTGCCAGGGCACTGTATCTGGATCCGGATATTTTGATTCTGGATGAGGCAACATCAGCGCTTGATACAGAAACCGAGACGGCGGTCATGGAATCGATCGATGCGCTGCAGGGGCATAAGACGATGATCATCATTGCACACAGACTGACTACGATAAGGAACTGCGATAAGATTTATGAGATCGTCGGTGGAAAAGCGGTGGAAAAGCGGTATGAGGAGTTGGGGTAAAGAAGAAGAATTCATTACGATATGTTGAGAAATAAAGGATCGTTTCCTGAAAACTGTCAGGAAATGATCCTTTTTCATTTTGGTGAGACTCTCTCCAGAATCCCTTCTATATCCTACAGATCATTCAACATAGCCTTAGCTGTACAAAGAATGATATGAATATCCCGTTCCGTACAGGAGTCAAGAATGCGGATGAGCTGTGCATGTTCATTTATCACCATTTGTTCACCTCCTAGTATAATAATGATATAGCCACAAGAGCTATATAGTTAATAAGTTACAA
>CAJTUZ010000003.1 GCA_910579735.1 uncultured Lachnospiraceae bacterium | reverse complement strand
AAGCGGAAATATCCATTCAGTTTTTTCAGAAGGTTCAGAACAAAATTCATTATGCTATTCATGGGCAGACTGCGGCGGAAGTTATTTATACAAGGGCAGATGCGGAAAAAGAATTTATGGGGCTTACCACGTTTGCAGGAAACCAGCCGACTTTGCGGGAAGCCGTCATTGCCAAAAACTATCTGGATGAAAAAGAACTTCGTGCAATGGGGCAGCTTGTGTCGGGATATTTGGATTTTGCAGAACGTCAGGCAGAACGGGAACAGGCTATGACCATGAAAGATTGGGCGAAGCACTTAGACCGGATTTTAACAATGAGCGGCGAACAATTATTGTCAGGAAATGGATGTGTGACGCATAAGCAGGCGGTGGAAAAAGCAACCGGAGAATATAAAAAATATAAAGAGCGTACTTTAAGTGATGTGGAACAAGATTATTTGAACTCGATAAAAATACTGGGTAAAAAGGCGGATAAAGAATAAAATTTGTAGATTTATAAAAGAATGTGGTTATCAAAATGAAAAATGGAAAATATATGCACAGAGGAAGAATAAAGGTTTATACATATACAAGAGTATCTACAGCCATGCAGACAGACGGTGTTTCCTTTGTTCTTGTTTTTAAACTGTCTCGATTTGGCAGAAATGCGGCGGACGTACTTTCTACATTGCAGATTATGCAGGACTTTGGCGTAAATCTGATCTGCGTGGAAGATGGAATGCCGGATTTGCGCCATATGGTTATCAGCTGATAGACGGCAAACTTCAGATTAACGAGGAAGAAGCAGAAGCTATCAGAGTAATCTTTGACCAGTACGTATATACAGATATTGGCGCTAACGGTGTTGCAAAATATCTTGAAAACTGTAGCATTCATAAAATACAGCGGCAGAACGGGAAAAATCCTCTTTTTGATGCGCATTTAGTACGCCTTATTCTGAAAAATCCGGTATATTGCGGTAAAATTGCTTATGGACGCAGAAAGACAGAAAAAGTCCATGGAACACGAAACGAGTATCATCTTGTGGAACAGGATAATTATATTCTGGTAGACGGATTGCATGAAGCTATTATTGCGGAAGATGTCTGGCAGGCTGCACAGGTTAAGCTGATTGCACAGGCAAAGAAATATGAACATGTAAATAGAGGCAAAGACGCGAAAGCGCATCTCCTTTCGAGAATTGTCAGATGTCCGGTCTGCGGAGCGGGATCCGAAATAAGCACATAAAAAACTACTTTGATGTTTCGGTAGTAGTTGAATCGGGTGTGGGAACACAAACGGAAAATAAAGGCTTCCCGCAATCAACGTGTCTATGTAGTTCCCACCTTGCGGATAAAATATAGGCAACAGGCACTTAGGAATTGAATGGGATAGGCGTATCATTAGAGATAGTGGTACGCTTATTTTAGATAGTATTTTACAGAGATGTGACTTCTTATGAAACGATGTGAAAATGCTTACGATAGGATGTTCCTCTTTTTTGTTTTTAGATATAAAACAGCGTGTTTGCTTAAAATCAAAAAACCTCAAATATTGACTTCAAGAGTTCCTTTCTATATAATACTAGGCTAGATGGCAGGAAACTGTTATATGGAATTATTTTTTAAGAGGTTGCAGATATGTTTAAGATAGCAATTTGTGATGATGAAGAAATATTTATCCATACATTAAAAGAAAATTTAGATAGATATGCTGCGGATACCGGGGTAGAATTTTGTTGCCAGACTTATGCTGACGGAAGTGAGCTGCTTGCAAAGTATCAGCCCGATCTTGACTTGATTTTTATGGATATCAAGATGGAAAAGCTGGACGGCTTAAAAACGGCGGAAGAAATCAGGAAGATGGACAGTAATGTCGGGCTTGTATTTTTAACTTCTTTAAAACAGTATGTTTGGAAAGGTTATGAATACAGTGCGGTTAATTATCTTTTAAAACCTGTTAAATATAATGTGCTGAAAATGGAGTTAGATCGTTATTTTGCCCGTTATCAGGGAAAAGAGGAGCCATATCTTAGTTTTGCAAATGATAGTGGGAAATACAAGGTGCTGTATAAAAATCTGTCCTATGCGGAAACCAACAAGCGCAATGTTATGTTGCATTTTGACGGACAGGAACAGATTATTTATAAAACTATGAAAGAAATATCTTCGCTGCTTTCACAGCAGCCGCAATTCGTCTGCTGTCATAAAAGTTTTGTGGTCAATCTTTCCTTTGTGAAAAGTCTTGAGGGACTGGAACTTATACTGACCACAGGAAAGCGCATCCCCATCAGCCAGCCGAAGCGAAAGGATTTTATGGTAAAACTGACGGATTACTGGGGGAATATGCTATGATGTGGCTGTATCAAAGCTTAGATATTCTATCAACGATTACAGAGTCGGTCAGTTTATTGGTTTTTGGTATCTGTTTTTGCAAGAAGTCCCGTTTTCATTCTCCAGGATATAAATGGTGCATTTTAGGCGCCTATTTTATTTGTGTTTATGCATTTACCTGGTGTTCAGAATTGGGAGCATACAAAATACCTGTCTTCATTATAATGGGGATTGTCATTTTGAAGATATTTTATAAAGACAGTATCTATCAATGTGTTGTTGCTTATGAAGTATATTTTCTTGTGGTATCAGTCATACCTGAGAGTATTAGCACGTTGGTTTTTACATTGATCTTGGATGAGGATTTGATCGTCAGGGTGGGCAGCAGGTATTTTCTAAGCTGGGAAACATATTTTTTGGTGTTGGCAATCAGGGTTTTGACTGTTTTGGTTGTTTATAAAATATGCAGGAAAAATCAATACCGGCTTATGTGGAAAGATGCACTTGTCCTCACTATTGTTTTTGCAACTGGATTCTTTATGTTTATGAAAAATGCTTTTATGCATTTGAATCTGGGAACGGTGTCGGAAATCTCTTCTTGTATCGTAGAAGTGATTTACCCATTGTTTTTTATGGTATTTTTTCTGTATGTGAGAAATACCTTATATCTCCGGGAGCAGGAACAAAAGGATAAGATGCAGATTGCACAGCTTCAGAAGCAGTTTGATTATTATCAGGCGAAACAAAAAGACGAAGAAAAGGTACGTGCCGTTTACCATGATATGAAAAATCATCTGCTTATTTTACAGCAGCAAATCAATTCTCCCGAAACAGCCGAGATGATAGAGGAACTGCAGGCACAGGTGGCAATGTATGAGGACTATGTGCATACGGGCAATGGTATTCTTGACATCATTCTGAGAGAGAAATCCGAGCTTGCCAGAGAAAAACAGATTGCTTTATCGGTTTCTGTTGACTTTAATGGCGTGGATTTTATAGAGCCGCTTGACATCAGTACTATTTTTGGCAATGGATTGGATAATGCCATTGAAGCAAGTGAAAAGCTTCCCGTAGAACAGAGGACAATTCTTGTAAAAACAGGTAAAATACAAAATTTCCTTTCCATTGTCATACAAAATAACTGCATGGAAGAAAGTAAGCCGGCTAAAAAACGTACGACAAAGAGCAGTGAATTTCTTCATGGCTTTGGTATTTCCAATATGCAAAAAGCCGCCGGGAAATATGACGGTGAGCTTATAACAACATGCGAAAATGGCAAATTTGTTTTGAAAATATTGATTCCAATTTTATAAGTTTTAAAGTCTGTTGTCTGATTTTGTGACAGCAGACTTTTTTCGTGTTAGATTTTGCGTTCTGGATATTAGAAAATGCGACATCTATTGCTTCTTTTTTTCTATAGTGTATGGTGTGCATATCAAGTGAAGATGAAAATAGGAGGGATTGGTATGTCAATATTAAATGTTGCCCATCTGAAAAAATATTATGGTAAGGATGAAAGTCTTGTAAAAGCGCTCGATGATGTCAATGTATCGGTAGAAGACGGGCAGTTTGTTGCTATTATCGGAACTTCAGGAAGCGGTAAGTCTACTTTGCTGAATATGCTTGGCGGTTTAGATATACCTACATCAGGAAGTGTACAGGTGGAAGATAAGAAGCTGGAAAGTTTCAGCCAGGAAGAGCTAACGGTGTTTCGCCGTAAAAGAATCGGTTTTATTTTTCAAAACTACAATCTGATTCCATACCTGACAAGCTACGAAAATATTGTTCTGCCTGTTCGTCTGGACGGAAAAAAAGAGGATAAAAAGTTTTTAAAAGAAATCGTGCATTTTCTTGAATTGGACGGAAAACTTCAAAGCTATCCGAGCCATCTTTCGGGTGGTCAGCAGCAGCGTGTAGCCATTGCGAGAGCTTTAATATCAAAGCCGGCTATTATCTTAGCTGACGAGCCGACAGGCAATCTCGACAGCCGCACCAGTGATAAGGTCATTGCTCTATTGAAGATGACAAGCGAGAAGTTTCATCAGACGATCGTAATGATTACCCATAATCCGGAAATTGCGGAAAAAGCAGATGTGAGAATACGAATTGAAGACGGGAAAATTCAAGGCTAGGAGGTGGACAGAATGAATGAGAAAAAAACAGCGTCAAAAATGATTGCTCTCATGTCAAAGCAGAGTCTTAAATCAAGCCGAATGCGTAACTTTTTCGTGATGATTACCATTGTTTTGGCATCAGCTCTTTTGACCGCCATCCTTATGTTTGCAATAGGGCAAAAGCAGCAGATTAAAAATGACCTATCCCATAGACAGCAGGTAGTTTACTTTAATCTGACTGACAAACAGGTGGAAAATCTGCAGGCAGATGAGCGGATTTCCTATCAGGTTAAAGCAAAGCTTGGGGTTCGTACCCGAATGGACGGTTTTGACGTGATGCCTTGTTATCTCAGCGATTTATCTGAGGAAATAAGAGTTTTTGCAACATTAGAGCAGGGAGAACTTCCCAAAGAAGAATATGAAATTGCAGTGCAGGCTGCCATGTTGAAAAAAATGGGAATAGCACCCGAAATAGGCAGTAAGTTAAAGCTTGATTTTTATGATGGCAGCGTAGAGACATTTACAGTCAGCGGTATCTTGAATGGCAGTGAAAAGGTAACGCAGTTCTCGATACTATTATCTGAAAGCTATGCAGAAAACGGAAGTCAGCTAAAAGATGTGCCTTATGAGATATATGCAAAAATCTATGGTGCAGCCGATATGGGGGCCTGGGAATGTAAAGAAACAATGTTTCGGATTGGAAAAGAGGCAGGCATTGACAGAAAAAATATCAGTCCTTCGAAAGCATTTCTTGATTCATTGTCTGTGAACATGCAGTTTGTGATGCTTTATAGCGTAGTCGGAGCGGTTATTCTGCTTGCCTGTGTCCTTGTGATTTATGGGGTATTTTACCTGTCTGTCATCGGCAGAATCCATCAGTTTGGACAACTCCGTACCATCGGTGTGACAAAGAAGCAGATGAAAAAGTTTGTTTCCTATGAGGGCAGGATGTTGTATCTTCGTTCTGTTCCGATTGGTATTTTGATTGGCAGTATTGCAGGATATTTCATTATCCCGGACGGTTTTCACATCTGGAACACCCTTTGGATCATTGTTCTTGTATTTGTGGTTATTTATGTCATTACAATGATTTCGGTACATAAGCCGGCACGACTTGCGGCGGCTGTTTCGCCAATGGAAGCGCTGCGCTATGTATCGCAGGACGGTATGAAAAAGAGCGCAAATAAAAAACTCTGCCGCAAGCTGTCTCCGATGGGATTGGGTTTGATGAACTTCTCTAAAAACAGAAAGAAAGCAATCATCACAATGCTTTCTCTTTCTTTGGGCGGTATCCTTTTTATGACAGCCGCAACTTATATGTCTTCTTTCGATAAAACGAAGTATACAAGACAGGGTTATTTTGCAGATGCAGAGTTTCATATCGAATATGCACAGTCCGCTATAGAGCTGAATGAAAACGGTATGAGTGGTATGCAGGCAGAGATGCCTTTAGATAGCGAAATGGTACAGGAAATATCTTCCTTAGACGGTGTGGAAAAGGTGACGGAAATCAAGAGCTTCGGTGTCCGGTTTGACTATCCGAAAAACGATGAATATGGTAACGATGATATGATTTATCCTCTGACCGAGGAAGAGACAAAGGAGATTGCCCAATATTTGGAGGATGGAAGCTGCGATTATGATAAATTGATGAGCGGCGACTATATTCTTACGGCAGACAATGACAATGCGGCAGAGATTTACGGATGGGAATTTACGGTCGGTGATACGATTGCACTCCACTACTATGACGGCAGCAAAATGGTGGAAAAGGATGTCACAATACTCGGTATTCTGAACGATGAGTATAACCTTGAACACGACGGGCTTGAGGGATGGTTTTTGATGCCTGAACAGGCAGTCCTGAGTTGGCTCTCATATGACAGCTTAAATGCTCATCTGCTTGTGTCAACCGATACGGACAAAGAAGAAACTGTTCAGGAAGCGCTTACTGAAATGTTGGAGAAAAAGAGCGAATTGAACCTTGAAACCTATGCTGAGCGGAAAATTGTTTATGAACAGATTGTCAATCAGATGTTTGCAGCTATCAGCGGACTTGCCATCTTCATTATGATGTTTAGTATTTTAAGTATGATGAATACGCTGATTACTAATATTGTTACCCGCAAACAGGAACTTGCAATGCTGGAAGCGATCGGAATGAACAAAGCTCAAATCCGTAAGATGCTGCTTGGAGAAAGCCTGTTTCTGGTACTTGCTACTGTTGGTGTGACGACAACCATCGGCACGTTGTCCGGCTATGCACTCAGTAATATGCTTTACAATATGGGAGCATTTTATATGGCTTTTCAGTTTCCTATGAACCTTGCACTGATCTATGCAGGTGTGCTGATTGCAGTACCGCTTCTGATTACGTTTTTGTCAATGCACAGTTTCTCCAAAGAAGCGCTTGTAGAAAGATTAAGAGGAATGGAAAATTGATATGCGAATATACAATCAGAATGATAGGAGAGTATGATATTTTAGTGCTCTCCCCTCAGATGATTGCTCAGCTAATCGAAAATATAAAGACCTCTGACAGTAAAGAATTGGTTATTTCTGCGGGAGAGATCCTTCCGCAGGAATATGCAGAATATCTTGCCCATGTTATGGAAACCAATCTGGACATACATCAGGAAAATGGGGTTTATAAAATAATTGCTGAGCAAATGGACAAGCTCAAAATCAATGAGCAAAAGTGCTTTGATAAAGTTGAGCTTACAACAGAGCCAAATGACATACAATTCATGTTGGATACAAATGACTATTTCTATATGTTGGTAAAAGAGAAAAAATCGAGTTTTTCTTATGTTTACAAAGAATTAAATTGTAAAGGATTTTGAAATAACTGTAATAAAAAAGCCGGACGCACAGCCGATGAACTTGTGAGCAAAGCACAGTTTATTGGTTCTGTTTTTATATAATCATAGTTGGAGGGATTTTTATTGTCTGCGAGCAGCTTAGTCTTCTATGCCGGGTTATAAATCATGCGGTTGAAAATGCTCTGAAAAATCCAAGAGCATGAGATAGAGGTTATTTCTTAGGGAAAACTGCCTGTACGGAAAATACCATATCTCTACATTTCAGTGTATAGCTGCCGTTATATTTACGGATCACCGAATGAATGCTGGAAAACCCGATACCATGATGTTTTCTATCCTTTTTACTTGTTTTTACCGAATTGTTTTTTATTTTTATGTTTTCCGGAACATTATTGGAGAAAATCAGGGAATAAAAATGCGCATGGTCATTTCCTTTGATTGCGATATAGGGATTCACAGCATCTATCGAGCCCTCCAATGCATTATCAAGTAAATTTGAAAAAACGGCGCATACGTCAATGGGAGAAAGATTACTAAGCCATGCAAAATCGCCGTCACATATAAGGCGTATGCCGGCATTGTCCGCGTGCGCCTTTTTGATGGATATTACGGTGTCCGCCGCAGGATTTCCCGTGATGCAAAAGCTTTTTGAAAGCATGGGATTTCCCGATAATTCACTGATATAACTTTCCATTTGTGCATATTGTTTTGTATTGCACATTTCCTGAATGACCTGAAGATGATTGCGCAAATCATGCTTCAGGATTTTTATTTCCTGACGGTTGGTTTCTTCTGACTCCAGACTTTCAATCTGCATGGCAATATAATTTTGTGCGTGAACGGCGTCTCTTTTCATATTTGCCCGGTCGCGCGCTATGATAAGATAACTCCAGTACGCAAGAAAAATTGCCAGCATAAAAAACGTTGCTAAGGAATCAAATACGACACTCATTTTAAAGTCCAGCGCGTTATTATATACTCCGATGCTGAGCAGCATAAACAGGGCGAAGATAAAAAAGACCAGAAAACCTGCTACTTCAAGGAATTTCAGGCATAAATCTATTTTTCTGCGGCGGCATAATACATAGGTCCCTATCAGTAATACAGTAAACAAGAAATCGAAGATAAGTCCCGGAAACGTAAGAGAGCTTACCCCGTAGAGTTCATCTGGGCGGTTCCTTGTAATCAAGGGGATAAGAAACATCGGAAATATCGCCGTTAAAACATAAAAAAGAAACGCGGGAATTATCATAAAAAGATTGTAGATGCGATTGCTGCAGCAAAAAATATCAACAACCGGAAGTATGCCCAAAACAGCGATTACGACAAGCAAATCGGCTTCTGTTATAAAAATAAAAACGTGAATAACAAGAAAAACGATAATAATGGATAATAGTTTTCTGATATGAGGAGTAAATCCTTTAGCAAAAAACAAAAGATAATAAAATAACAGAATCAGTGATGCCATTACATTTGACAGACATACCAAAATATTTGCTGCTTCCATTTTTGATATCCTTTCGTAAAGTTGTTTTTCCGTCATAGAAACGCTTCAAAAGCATCCTTAAATGCGCCTGATTTTCTATAGCTTATGGGGAGCGTGGTCCCGCAGTCCATCAGCACCGACATACTGCTATAACTTACGACATGCTCCATATTGATATAATATTTTCTGTGGATACGGCAGAAGTTTTTGCCGGACAGCGTTTCCTCCAAATGATGCAGGCTGTTTGCCGTAATGATGGTTTCTTCTCTGCGCGGGTTTTCCTCTGTCCAGTAATGGACAAAGGAATATTTGTCTTTCACTTCAATATAGATCAGGGATTCCGACTTGACGATGACACTTTCATGGAAAGATTTAATGATTACTTTTTGTGAAGAGGATGCAATGCTTTGCATATCATCTAAAACTTTCAAGATATCTTCCTTAACCACAGGTTTCAGCAAATATCTGAAAACGCCCGCCTCATAGCCTGACGGGGCATACTCCACATAGTTTGTTATCATGCAGAAATACACATTTTCATCCAGTTTCCTGATTTCCCGGCACAGTTCTATTCCATTCATGGATTTCATTACGATGTCGCAGAATACGATATCGTATCGCTCTCCTTTTTCGTAATCTGCTAACAGACTCTCGGAGTCGGGATAACATTTTGCATTGATATCTTTCATGTCAAAGAAAAAACGCCAGATTTTATCTGCCATTATTTTTTCATCTTCACAGATTGCAACTTTCATGATGCGCTCCTTTTGTGTTTTGCGCCTGCGCCGATATTTCGCACGCCTGCGTAATTTTTTCCCTCTATTGATGGCGGTATGCTATACTTTTTTCGGATGAGTTAATTGATTTTATCACAAGAAAGAAAAAATGATAATATTTTTTTAAAATATTATAATCCGCGAGACATAAGATAGGCAGTAATTTTACTTAAGGAGGGGCTTTCAATGAAGGCAAATGATGTTTACAGAAAAACCATTAAATTTGTGTGGCTGAAACTGGCTCTGGGAGGGTGCGCCATCATATTTTCCATTGTGCTGGGACTGATCTTATTGGGCATTTCGGCATTATCTCAAAATGACGGCGTGATGGGTTTTTCTCTGATGATATGGCTTGGAGCTTCAGCAGGGGGTGTAGGCGTTACTCAATATTACATAGGCTATTTGCTGAAGGCGGGGCATATAGCGGTGGTTACCCATCTGGTGAAGACAGGCAGCCTGCCTGAAGACCAGTTTGCGTACGGCAGGCAGGTTGTAAAGGAGAAGTTTGCAACGGCAGCGGCATATTTTGCAGTGGACCGCCTGGTGTCGGGAGCTGTAAGGCAGATTAACGGAACACTGAATATTGTAGGCAGTTTTCTGGAAAAAATTCCCGGAATGGAGTCTCTGGTTTCCTTTGCCAGGACCTTCCTTAATATTGCGCTTGGAAATCTGGATGAATGTTGTATGGCATACACCTTTTATCACGCAGAGCAGTCGTCCTTTAAGAGTGCAGCGGACGGTGTCGTTATTTATTTTCAAAATTGGAAACCCATTTTAAAGGACGCCCTTAAGACGGCAGTAATAGCTGTCGTCATTTCAGGTGCAGCATGGTTCCTTTTAATGTTTGGGATCATCGGCATCCTGGGTGTTTTGGGTGTGCCGGGGATCCTGGGCCTTTTGGCAGCGTTGGTGCTGACGGTCCTGATTATGATGGTCGTTAAGTCCTCCATAATGGACAGCTACACCATGGTATGCATGGTATGTTCTTATTTACAGGTTGCACCGACTACGGAAATTACGTTTGACTTGTACGACAAGCTGTGCAAGCTGTCTTCCAAATTTAAGAGTCTGCTGCAAAAGGCGGGCGAAGCCGGGACACTATAATGTTAATATGCGCTGCTTGCCGCAGAAGGAACTTGCTATCAAGTTGAATGCGATGAGACAAACGATTTCTAAATGGAAACAAGGTGTGTCGGTTCCGACTGATAACGCATAAAGGCGCATGGGACAGTAAATGGTAAACCATGCGTCTTTTTTGCATCCAAAAGGGATTAATCCCGGCAGGATCTGCCTCATTTTTTCCGCACCGTTTCACGGATCATGGCGCGATAACCGATTAAAATTGTCCAAACATAGGCACAGGTTTTGGGAATCATCAGCATGCCGATCAGAGGAAACACATCGGCCCATAGTACAACCGGGATATAAAAACCAAAACTTAGGACGATGGTCAGCCACATCCAGCGGAAAGCGCGGTCTTCTTTTTCCTTTGCTTTTTGAAAGAATAATACAATTACAAACAGTCCCAGCAGCGCAAAAGGAATATTTCGGTAGATGCCCCACGCAAGAGGCGCATCAGGACTAAGCCACTGATTCTGCGGCATCATGCATAGTACGGCTCTTATTCCGGCAAGTCCGTATACAACGGCGGTTAAAGCATGATATCCTTCTACGCAATACCGCTGTCTCCAGACATAGTAAAGCAGTACATAGAAAATAGTCATTGTAATGGATGTGATCCATTTTCCAATCCCCAGGGCTGCGGTATAGTTTTCCAGACCTGTTGTACAAAGGGCAACAGCGCGGGGAACTAAATGAAAGGAATCACCGGCGCCCAGAACAACGGCCATCCAGCCAAACAGACGGTATTGTTTGTTCGTCCCGCTGCCTCGAATCATTAAAATACCGATTGTAATGACTGAGATTAAATAGGCTGCGTCAAAAATAGTCTCTACGATTGCCTGCATCATTTCTTCTCCTTCTGGTGAATATTAAATTGCTTTTTTATCAAATAAAATCATAATTTATTAAAGTAATGAGGATCATATTAACGAAAACAGAATACCAGAAAAAATTTCGGTTGTAAACATGAATTATGTTTTGGTGTCTTACGCATAAAGAAGATACTGCATTTCGTTATATTTGCCTTCCGAAAACCTACCCGAAAACATAAAACTATGGTACAATTACAATTAGTAACGAATTTCATGGTAAAGAACTGGTAGTCGGCGGCGTGAGCTGAGGGAAATAGAAAAGTGTCTGCCGATGAAGAACAAAGAGGGCAGGTTTTATGGCGAAAGAATATTATTTTGTATTTTACAGTATACTTGCAGTGATCCTGCTGATCGGAGCGAAACCGGCGGTTAAGGGAGACTGGTGCAGGGATGCACTGTCGCTTCGTACGTCTAAAGGGCTGCTTGGTTTCTGTGCGGTTGGTATTATGCTGCATCATATGTCGCAGACGATCTATTTTGCCAACGAAGATCCGGGCATTCTGTTATTTATGGTGGATATCGGAGTCTGTTTCGTTGGAATGTTCTTTTTTTTCTCCGGATATGGGTTATACAGCAGTCTGCGGGATAAGCCGGATTATCTGAAGGGATTTCCAGGCAGCAGGCTGCCGGCGGTTCTGATTCCTTTTTATATTTGTAATTTTGCCTTTATTCTGGGATCGTATCTTTTTGGCTGTCAATTGAAAAAGGAAGAGCTGGCGCCCTATCTGACAGGAGCAATCCTGATGAATTCCCAGATGTGGTACATTGTAGAGGTTATGATCTTATATCTGTTATTTTTTGTGGTGTTCCGGTTGATCAGAAACAGGAATGCGGCGTGTATCGTATACGGTGTATTGTTGATGCTGCTGGTCGCAGGCAGTCTGCGGCTGGGGCATGATACGACAACGCCGACTCAGGGATTATGGTTTCATGGGGAGTGGTGGTATAATACAACGCTTATGGTATGGGTGGGAATCTTGTTTGCCCGCTGGGAGCAGCAGATTCTTGGATTCATTCGGAAATTTTACGGACTTGTTCTGGTGATCTGTCTATTGCTTACTGCATTTTTGTATAACAGAACATTATATATGCTGCAAAATAAAGGGTATTGGTATGAGTGGGACGGTTATCCCGGTTATAAGGAGAAGTGGCAGACGCTTGGAGTGCAGTTTTTCTTTGTTCTGGCAGCAGTATTGACGGTGATCATTCTGACGCAGAAGATCAGATTCGGGAATAAAATTCTGGATTTTCTGGGAGAGATTGCATTGGAACTGTATCTGATTCATAATCTGTTTCTTTTATATATGCCAGGGGGCAACAGGGTAGTATATATTCTGGCATGTTATACGGGTTCGATCCTTTTGGCAATAGTTCTGCATATGCTTGATAAGAAATTGATCGGATTGGTGCGTAAGAAAAATTGAAAATTAGAAAAGGAGAATTTATATGTTATTTATAGAATACCCGAAGTGTTCAACCTGTCAGAAAGCTAAAAAATGGCTGGATGCGCACAGTATTGCCTACACAGACCGTCATATTGTAGAAGAGAATCCTTCCTATGACGAGTTAAAAGAGTGGTATGAGAAAAGCGGTTTGCCGCTTAAGAGATTTTTTAATACAAGCGGCATGCTGTACAAAGAGATGCAGCTGAAGGACAAACTGCCTTCTATGAGTGAAGAAGAGCAGCTGAAACTGCTTGCAGCAAACGGGATGCTCGTAAAACGGCCGCTTATCGTGGAAGGCGGGACGGTGCTTACCGGCTTTAAGGAAGCGGAGTGGACTGAGAAGATCGGGCAGGCATAAGAATGAAATAATATAGGAAACTGCTCCATGGAGATATGAGATATTATGGGCAAAACCGGAAAAATCTGGTTCTGCCCATTCGTAATTGTTCACAGATCTGATATCCGCTTTTGAGTTTATGCAAACCTTGAAACGCTCTGATCCCTTTGTGCTTCTTTTATTTCTTTCTTTTCTGCCACACATTTCCCAGGATGTCTTTTAGGACAAGAAAAGCATCCATGTCGTTATAGCCGTATTCTTTTTTCAGCTCATCGATCATGTTTTGTAATCTTAAAGCATAGTTGGCAGTATTGACCTCACTTTGATATTTTAATAAGATCGGATATTTCCTGCCCCAGGCTTTGGTCCAGTCGATTTTGGCTTCCGTTTCTTCGCTTGTTCTCTCGATTGCCTCTTCAATTTCTTTTAAGTTTATATCGAAATCGATCAGATCATCTAAAGATGTGTGATACAGCACAGCCATCTTTTTGGACTGGCGGATATCGGGGAGCGTTTCGTCTGTTTCCCATTTTGAGATCGTTTGTCTGCTCACACCGAGTTTTTCCGCAACCTCTTCCTGAGAAAATCCACATTTTTTTCGTGCATGAAATAAACTGTTTCCTAATTGCATGATGATCCTCCATTCTTATTTTTTGCGCGCGCTTTGATAAGATAAGTATAGTCTTGTCTTTCTATAAAATCCAGCAATGATAAAATGCAGTTTTGCACGTTTTTTTAACAGGCGGGTATCGGTACGCGGCTAAGCGGATCGATGGATCATCGGAGGGAGTTTTTGTGTACCCTGTCAGTTGACACGGAAATTTACACCTCATATAATAAATTTAGTGTGTTGAATATGCGCATTGTCTTTAAGTACAGTATGGATAAAAGGGGGAAAACATGTATGGCTATACCCAAATACAGTGATTTTTATAAGCCTGTTGTGAAGCTGCTTGCCGATGGAAACATATATTCCACAAAAGAGATCCGTTCATTTTGTATTAAGGAAATGCAGCTTTCGCAGGAAGACGTAAAAGAGACCTTTGCCAACGGGAATTTTATTTTGCCTAACAGGATAGGATGGGCATTGACGTATTTGAAAAAGGCGGCGTTGATAGCGCAGCCGGGACGTTCGCAGTATCAGTTGACGGAAGAAGGGATACGGGTAGCGAAAGAGGATTTGGCGCAGCTGGACACGAATTATCTGGGAAGATATGATTCTTTTCTGTCATTTGTGGAAAAAAGCAGAAATGAAATCAGGGAAGAGGAACGGCTTGATCGGATGGAAAATGCGGAAAGTCCATTGGAAGTTATAAATTCGTCTTTCAATGAAATCAACAAAGCGTTGATGGAAGACTTAATGCAGCAGGTAATGAAAATGGATCCCTATGAATTTGAAGGATTGGTTATGCGGGTTCTTGAGAAAATGGGTTACGGAACAGAGAATGAAAATATCGTAACGAGCAGGTCTAATGATGAAGGGATCGATGGCATTGTGACCGAGGATCAGTTTGGATTCGATAAGATATACATTCAGGCGAAACAATGGAGCGCGGATCATCCGGTAGGGAGACCGGAGGTACAGAAGTTTTTAGGTGCGATTGCGGGACAGGGCGGATTAAAAGGGCTGTTTATTACAACATCTGATTTTACTTCCGGGGCAAAAGATTTCGTAAAGAAGCAGCTGAACCAAAAGATCATATTGATCAACGGTTCAAAACTGATGCAATATATGATAAAACATAACGTCGGTGTTTCTGTAGAAAGTGTGTATGAGATTAAACGGATTGATTATGATTTTTTTAGCGGAGAGTGATGATCAGCCGGCTATGTTTCTACTTCTATAATCATTGTGAAGCAAATACGATCAACGGCAGGCTGAGAGAACTGGAACGGGACAGTGACGCGGGAAAATAGAGCATGTGGGGAACTTGTGTAATCTCCATGCAGGAAAACAGGATACAATGGAAGCAGGAGAAGAAGCCGGAAAGGAGAGGGAAAAATGGTGCGAGAAGCCGGAAAAGAAGATCTACAGGAAATACTGGAACTATATCTGTGCCTGCATGAACAGTCCGTACCGGAACCGTCAGAGCACTTGGCGCAGACATGGGAGCAGATCATAGAGGACAAAAACCATCATTTGCTCGTAAATGAGGTGTCCGGTCAGATTGTATCCTCCTGTGTCTGCGTAATCATTCCAAATCTGACGAGGAATGTGCGTCCGTACGCGTTCATTGAGAATGTGGTGACTCATTCGGCTTTCAGGGGACATGGTTACGCATCGGAATGTCTTCAATATGCTGGTCAGATTGCGCGGGAGAACAATTGCTATAAAATGATGCTGCTTACGGGAAGCAAAGAAAAAAAGACGCTTGATTTTTATAAACATGCCGGATATAACAGTACGGATAAAACAGCGTTTATTCAGTGGCTGAAAGAGTAGGCAGGGGGACGGAGACTTCTGAGAGAGTCTCCTTTTTTATTTCAAGAAAATTACTTGACTTTGAAATATTACAGATGTAAGATTAAAGCATTCAAAGACACTTACAATGTCAAAGTGTCAAATAATAAGGATTCTAATAAGAAAGAGACAGGTGCAGTTATTTTGAAAAAAATTATGATAACCCTGCTGGGTTCCATTTGGATCATTTGTATTTTAGGAATATCGGCCTGCAGCAGCCAAAGATCGTATACCGGAGAGCAGTCTTTATATGATGGCGCGCCTGCATGTCTGATCGGAACGCTGTTTGCGGAGATAGAGAAAAATCCGATATTGGAGATATTGTACGAACGCTCTTATATGGATATGGCCGCTGCAGCTTCCCGGCAGGAGGAGGGGCCGGATGTCATGCGATCGATCATAGACCGTTTCGGCAGATTCGGTTATGCGGCAGTTGACAGCAGGAATCAGATCGATATGTCCGGTGCGGAACAGGTGATGGAATTCGGCCGTTTGGCAGAGGCGGGGGAAGCAGCCGCGATAACGATGATCGTCGTTTCTTACGAGGGCAGTTTTACTCAGTATGACTGCAGAACGCAGAAGGGCGCGGTTGATATTGTCAGACGATACTTCCGTTATGAAAGCGGAACGCCCGGGCATATACAAAATAAGAGCACAGACAGTTTTCCGGCAGATACATGGCAGTATACGGAAGAAGGGTATTTATTATTTTCAGGAACATATTTTGCCAATGAAAATTATGTGCTCACATTAAGCGAAGGTACGGAACGTACGGCGCTTCGGGTGGCGCCTTTGGATGAAACATGCAGGGAGCTGAACAGAAAATATATTTTTCCGCTGGTCGGATACGGGGGAAATAATATTTTCTTAACGGATTGGAACGAAAAGGATTTCGGGGAACTGGACTTATATGATGTTTATGATATTTGTTACCGGTTAAAAAACGGTGAGCCGCATGCCTATACCGCAGACGATAGCCTGACGGTCGGAGCGGTCTACAATATTCCCCAGGAAGAATTTGAAAATGTGATTCAGTCGTATTTTCCGATTGACTGCGAAACGCTTCGTGAAGATGCAGCCTATAATGCTGAAAAAATGATCTATGAATACAGACCGAGGGGTTTTTATGAGAATGATTATGCGGAGATTCCTTACCCGGAGGTGACAGATTATCAGGAAAACACAGATGGTACGATCACATTGAACGTCAATGCAGTATATCCGTATGAAGGCAGTTCCAGAGCTTTTTCGCACAGCGTTACATTAAGATTGTTTGTGACGGCAGGTTTCAATATCTTTCCAATGAAATCACGTTTCCACAAAACGGCTGTGATGCCTGGTGGCATGCAGAGCGGTTTACAAAAGAGGAGTGGGAAGCTGTTTATGGGGAAGACGAGCGCGAAAACAGTGAGGACAACGCAGGAGACAGGTTCGGAAATGATATAGAAAGCAGCATGGAAAACGGCGCGGAATTAAAAGTAAAAGCATTGGCGGACAAAGGAAAATGTGTGATCGGAACAGGTACATATGACAATATGAATCATTATCAAAAGTTCGAAGCTTTTCTGGAGCAGTCTGAGGCAGGACGAAGCGGAACGGAAACGCTTTATACGGTGACGTCATCCGGAGATGTCCGCAGGCAGCAATATCTGTTCGATGGAACGGATATGTATGTTCTGTCAGAAAATACCGCCGGAGAAAATGAAAACAGGCCGGCGGTTGTTTACGGTCTTTGTACGAAGCTTGCGGAATGGGAATATACTGAGAACGGATATTTCGCTTACAAATTATGTGTGCGGGAATATCCGGAAGTAACGGAAGTCGTGGATGGGAGCAGACTGATCAGGGTGAGACCGATGACGGAAGTAAACAAAGAACTGTCACTAAAATATGTGGCAAGACTCGGCTATCAGGGGCATAACCTCCTGCGCTGCGATTGGGATGCAGCGCATATGGAAGAACTGGATTATAACGGGATATACGAGTATTTGTATGCCATGAAATATCATGAATCATTTCAGGCAGAGAATGATCCGGCCGGTATACCGAAAGAGGAATTTGAAAGGCTGATTATGGAATATCTGCCGGTAACGTCGGAGAAATTGCAGGAATACAGTGTATTTAACGATAAGCTTCAGACTTATGGGTGGGCAAAACTTGGCTGCTTTAACTATACCCCTGCTTTTTTTGACACTTCATATCCGGAAGTAACGGGCAGCAGGCAAAACGGAGATGGGACGCTTACGATGACAGTCAATGCCGTATGTGAAATGATGACGGGCGATGACGCGCTCATTACACATGAACTGACAGTCAGAATTAAGGAGGATGGCAGTTTTCAATATCTGGGGAATAGCATTCTTTATGAAGGCGGAGAAACTATACCGGCGTATCAGTACCGGATCGTCGATGGATAAACGCCCATATCGGATAATATGGAAAATGTTATTTGGGCTGCTGTGCTTCCGTCGGCTTTATTGTCTGCCTTAATATTAGCGACAAAAAAGTACGTCTGGCCGGCCGTTTCTATCCATCCGATAAACCAACCGTTGATGTTGTGCCCGTTTACCCGGCCGGTTCCGGTTTTGCCGTAAATTTGGCCGTTTTCGGATGCGGTAAGAAAAATGGAGTCTTTTACTGCCTGTATATTTTCCGGTGCGAAGGGAAAACGGTTATCGTACAGTTTTTTCAGGAGCTCTACCTGCTCTATCGGAGAGATTTTCAATGTGGATTCCAGCCAATAGGAGGACAGTCCGCCGGTGAGCCTTTCATTTCCATAGGAAATTTCCTGTAAACAGGCATACAGACGCGGCCTGCCAAGCTGCTGATCAAGCGCTTGAAAATACCAGTTGACAGAGGACGACATTGCGGAGCGCAGAGTCTGTCCGGCATTCCATGCGCTAAACGGATATACTTCGTTATTCCAGGCAATGTAGGAATGTTCCGGCGTAATAATGCCCGCTTCCAGAGCAAACAAAGCGTCATATATTTTATAAGTGGAATCGGGAGCTGTCCGTGCAAGGGCAGCGTCCATATTATATATATGCCACTGTGCATTTGCCGGATCGTAGAGAACAAAACTTCCTTCATAGCCGTTAAAATATGCCGACAGATCAATAACGGAAATGTTTTCGCATGAAGGGTTCCAGCGGTAGCGGCCGTCGTCAGCCGCATAAGTGGATAATATTGGACAAATGCGCAAAAGAACGGCAAAGATCATAAGAAATACGACCGTGCTTTTGACCTTTTTCATAAGATCCGGTTTTTGATAGGCGGCAATATGCAAGACCCGTTTTCTCATTTGTTTCATGCTTCCGCTGATTCCGGTGCGAAAGAAGAACGAGTCGAACGAAACTTTTTCCGCATAATTAATCAGCGTATTGCCGTATGATTCGTATTCCGTTTCCTCTAATTGTGATAAAACGAAAGCATCGCATGCCACTTCCCTGTCGATTCGCATTATTTTCAGTCCGTAACGGACAATGGGATTGAACCAGTAGATGATAGAAATAATATTCATCCAATAATTGATCAGGGAATCCTTATGTTTAAAATGTTGTAATTCGTGCAGCAGAATATACCGCATATCGATGTCCCGGAAGTCTGAGAGCAACGGCTGCGGCAGATAAATGCATGGTCTCAATAGTCCGGTTATCACAGGTGATCTTAAGATGGCCGTGCCGTAAACAGAAGGGCCGGCAGGTATTCTCAGTTCATGCAGACAGTTTTGGTATAACATGTCAAATTCTTTATTTTGTATAGGAAGAGAAGCGTTTTTTAAAATATACAGATGAAAAAGGGATCTTATGAACAGGCATATCATGAAAAAAATGCCTATGATCCAGATGACGCACAGTATCAGCCCGACACGGGAAGGCGTAGCCTGGCTGACGGAAAGAGTAAGATCATATAGGGGCGACTGTGTATTCTGCGCAGAAAACAGGCCGTCTTTTGCCGTAAGATTTTCAGGGCCGGGCAAAGAATCGTTATGCAGACGAAAAAACAGCGGCAGGAGCTGCCCTAAACCCGTCAGGTCAAGGGGCGCAACAGGAAACGAAAGCAGGGCAAGAACAAGAAACCATACATGATACTGCGACCGTGCCGATAAAGTATTCTTCAGCATTTTTTTGATAAAAAGAAGAAGCAGGATCACGATGGAAATATAAAGATTAGATACAAGAAAGCGTATCATAAATTCAGTCATATCAGGACTTATCCTTTCGCGTGCTCTGTGATAAAAGTGCACGAAGTTCTCCGATCTCTTCCGCGGACAGTCTGTCGTTTTCGATATAGGAAGACAGCATGGCTGTAATATTTCCGTTGTAAAAACGATTTAAGAACGAACTGCTTTCCCGGTCGATATATTCTTCTTCGCTTACAAGCGGTGTGTAGACAAACATCCGGCTCTGTTTTTCATATGTGAGGGCGCCTTTGGTTACAAGACGTTTGATCAATGTCTGTACCGTTTTGGGACTCCAGTCTGTAGTCTGTGTCAGACGGTCGGTTATTTCGTTCGTACTGACCGGAGCCTGTGCCCATACGATCTTCATCACTTCAAGTTCGGCTTCGGAAATCTGAGGCAGTTTTTTCATATTGTGCCATGTCCTTCTATATTATCTTACAAATGTAATAATTACTATATGATCATACCGTTTTCACGTAAAAAAGTCAAATGATTTCTTTTTCTCTTCAAGCAGGTCCAAGGAATGCTCACAAACCCTCAAATTGGCAAAAATAGCATGGTATCAGGCCAAAATAACAAATCATGAAAACAGTGTACCCATTATAATGAAACCATAATGCAAAAATATTTTATATCGTAAAAATATATTTGCATTAACATGCGTACACAGACAAAAGATAAGCGATTCTTTTTACCGCGGTTAGGAGGTAAAAAGAATGAAAAGGACAAATGAATTAGAGCATTATGCAGATTATCTGTTGCAGCGGGAGCTGGCGGAACAGACGAGAGCAATTTATGTAAAACAGGCCGCGGCTTTTCTGGATTTTCTTGAAAACAGGGAAATGACCAAAAAAGAAAGCATTGCTTATAAGCAGATGTTATTGAAGCGGGGACAGAAATTATCCACCGTGAATCTTTATCTTGTGGCGCTAAACAGTTATTTGCGATATGCGGGTTACGGTGATTGTACCGTAAAAACAATGAAAAGACAAAGAAGACAGTGCCCGGACGATATCCTGACGCATGCGGAGTACCGGAAACTGCTTATTTGGGCTAAGGAGAGTGGAAGACAGAAATATTACTGCATCATGCGGACGCTGGCGCTTACGGGAATCCGTGTCAGCGAGCTTTCCGGCTGCACCGTGGAGGCATTAAGACAGGGGCAGTTTCTTGTCAGTAATAAAGGAAAAAGCCGGGAGGTTTATCTTCCGGAGAAATTAATAACGGAGCTTTGGGAATATTGCCGACAGGAGAATATAAAGGAAGGAGTTATTTTTCTGGGGAATATGGGAAAGGCAATCAGCAGGGCTGCCGTATATAAGATGTTGACGCAAATGGCGGAATATGTGGGGATACCGAAGAAAAAAGCGCATCCTCACAGTTTTCGGCATTTATTTGCCATCACGTATATGCAGCAATATGCAAACCTGTTCGAGCTGGCGGATCTGCTCGGACATTCCAGCCTGGAGACGACGAGAATATATACGGCGACTACAGCCGATGAAAAACGTAAAAAAATAAACAGACTGGAATTATAGAAACTGTACATGTAGAAATGATGATCAGCGGTAAATAAGAATCGGCTTGATGTCCGCAGATGCGGGTATTTGACTGTGTAGCCAAAAAGTCATCATAATACGATATTATGAGTATATAGTCAATCCCTTTTGATAAAAAAATAACAAAGTTTTTTGTAAAAAAAGCGGAGAAATAACAAAGATTGTACCAGAAAAAGGCAGGGCGGGAGACCGTTCCTGCTTTTTTCTCATTATTTTTATGATTGATAAAAGCAGGCGCAAAGCCTTAGAAATACTGAAAAGTATAGTTATCATAATATCGTATAATGACGGCATTACAGGAAAAAGGAGGGAAAAATGAAACTGATAGAAAGCTTTGTAAAAACAAATCCCTGCTATACGAGGGGGAAAAAAATGATCGTAAGAGGACTGATGCTGCACAGCGTCGGATGCAGTCAGCCGTCGGCCCGTAAATTCATGCCGCGCTTTGACAGTACGGAGGCAAAAGTCTGCGTACATGCCTTTATTGATGCCGAAACAGGGGAGATATACCAGACTCTTCCGTGGGAATATAAGGCATGGCACTGCGGGGGCAGCGGAAACGGTACGCATATTGGAGTGGAAATGTGTGAACCGCGCTGTATCGCATATGGGGCTGGCATGCATTTTACATGCGCCGATGAGGCAAGAGAAGGAGCCGGAGAAAGCGTCAGACGCACGCTGCATGCAGCCGTGGAATTATTTGCATTTCTGTGTAGACAGTATGGTTTGGATCCGCTTGGCGATGGTGTCATTGTCAGTCATAAAGAGGGTCATGACAGGGGCATCGCGTCAGGGCACGGCGATCCGGAACATCTTTTCAGGCAGCTTCAAATGGATTATACAATGGATGATTTCAGAAAGGCCGTGGCCGCGGCTTTGGGAGAAACGAAGGAGGAGACTGAAAAAGAGGTTGGAGACATCGTGATTTTGTCTGCGGACGCCGTCTACTATTCCGGCAAAGCAATGCCGGACTGGGTAAAAAATGACCGATGGGTCATCAGATCCATAACGGACGACAGAGCCGTATTGGGGAAAAACGTAAGCGGCAGCCATGAGATAAACAGCCCGGTAAATCTGAAATATCTGACAGTATGCAGTGATGGGGAGAAAATGACAAACGGCAGTGAGATGGGTGATAAAAAGCTGCATGCGGCCGAATTTGTACCTGCCGGTTCCATATCCGAAAACGGAGAGATGCACGTGTCCGACAGAGGCGTGGAACTAATTGCCAGATATGAGGGCTGCCGTCTGGAAGCCTATAAATGTCCGGCAGGAGTTTGGACGATCGGTTACGGGCATACTGCGGGCGTACAACCCGGGCAGACACTGCCCTCTAAGGAAGCGGCCAAAGTACTTTTGAAAGAAGATCTGAGAAAATACGGCGGCTATGTCAATGAATGCGTAAACAAGGGACATATCACTTTTCCTTTGACGCAGAACCAGTTCGATGCGCTGACCAGTTTTTGTTATAACTGTGGAAACGGAGCGCTTCAAAAGCTGGTTTCCGGCAGGGATGCTTCTGTCATAGCGGATAAACTGCTGCTTTATAATAAGGCCGGCGGCAGGGAATTTGCCGGCCTGACGAAACGCAGAGAAGATGAAAGAGCATTATTTTTAACGTAAAGATTAGAAGATGCGAATAGAGAAAGTCAAGGAGGAAGAGCAGGATGCCATATAGAAATGAAAATACGATGGAAATATCCGAGCCGGAAGAGGAGAAAAGAAGCGCTGAAATTATGGATAACGATTTTATCCCGTTGGATGACCTCGTCTATGCCCCTCTGCACGCGCTGGCACAGTCAAATCACAGGCTGCGGGCGCAGATCATAGAAGCCATCCGGGCAATGGGATGCAGCAGACAGAACGGGCAGGAAGAAACGGTCCATTTAAATAATATGAATATAGCCTATGATCAGCTCAGGCCGGAGGCAGATGAAGGTTACAGCGTGGACAGCCTTCAGGTGCAGGTGCCTTTATTATCAATTGTACCGGTAGCAAATTTGAATGTGGAAAAAGCGGAAATTGATTTTTCTACGGAGATTAAGGCAGTTAACAATGAAGAAACCGGAGTTACCGGAATTAATGCCCGTATCTGTGCGCCCTCGCAGAGAGAGAGCGATTTTCTGCCGAAAGTATCATATAAGCTGCATATTTCTTCCATACCGGCTACGGAAGGCATTCTGCGTCTGACAGACGCGCTCAGCGCGAGCCAGGTAGCAAAGAAACTGGATACGAGACCGGTCGCGGTAAGCGGAGATCTGGGTTCCGATGAACAGAAAAGCGTATTGTTGGAGACAAAGAAATTAAAGGCAAAGATCAGCAGATTAAAACAGCTCCATCAGAAGATCAGCGACATGATCGTCGAACAGGAGAGACTGCATCAGATCAGCAAAGATGCGTTTGAAGAAG
Organism: uncultured Lachnospiraceae bacterium; assembly: GCA_910579735.1. Classification (GTDB taxonomy): domain Bacteria; phylum Bacillota; class Clostridia; order Lachnospirales; family Lachnospiraceae; genus UBA3282. Next base: position 174,183 of record CAJTUZ010000003.1, on the reverse strand, counting down.
ATACTTATGAATTTGATAAAGACAAATATCTGATGGCGCAGTCCAACGTGGTGAATCGGATCATGGAATATCAGGAACAGATCATGAATATGGAGATCAAATACGGACTGGACAAAGATTATGAATAGAAATGACGGACAAAAGCCGGAGACTGACAGCATCGGCCGCTTCTTCATGGAGCAGTATTTTGCTGATCTCATACCGGAACTCAATTTGAGACTGTTATGTGAAAAGCAGGCGGATACAGATGCCTTTTTACCTCCGGAGCGGCTGTTCTGGATAGAGGATATTACAATTCTTACATATGATCCCGGAATTTACAGACAGCAAACAGACAGAAATGTCCCTCGAACAGAAGTTCCATTATGTCTGCCAAAACGCATTTTGGAATGGATTAAAACCGTCTTACGGAAGCAACAGGGAAAGGCGCAGTCCCTGTCTCCTTAAGAATATAGAAAAAAGGAAAGGAAGGTAGTAATTTATGGCAATAGGAGAACAATTTGCCGGACTGGATATGGAACAGCTTATCGGCGGGCCATTATCGGCGGCAGCAAACGCAAGCACATTGCTTGCAAACTCCACGGCGGATTTCATCCGGAAAGTGGGGTTTGACAGCAAAGGAAAGCTGCAGACAGCGGCATTCGGCTACCAGAAACGCAGCACAAATGACGATGGTACGATCAACCTGGATGAAATGAAAGTCATGGTGCCGATGCTGGCGATCGTACCGATTCCGAACCTCCAGATCGATGAGGTAAACATTCTCTTTGATATGGAAGTAAAACAGAGTGAAAAATCGGAAAGCTCCAAAGACATAAGCGGCAGTATGTCCGGCACCGCCAATTTCGGGATCGTTAAAGTCAGTATCAGCGGAAGCGTCAGCGCACATGAGGCCCATACAAGAAGCTCCGATAATTCTGCGAAGTATCATGTGGATGTGCGGGCAACGAATCATGGAACGCCGGAAGGACTTGCAAGAGTATTGGATATGATGGCAGCCAATGTGGCGCCGTCTTTGGTCGGCTCTACAATCAAAGATGCGAACGGGCAGAGTCTGCCGGAAGCGGATAGAGCCAGAGCCGAGAAGTTAAAAATGCTCCGTCAGGAGATCTCTCAGATCGAGAACCGGCTGTCGGCAGCACAGAATATGTTGGACGACAAGATCGCACAGTTAAAAAGAGCGGCGGGATCGCAGCAGAATGTATATAACGTGTCTATCACAACTGCCATGAACAAACTGGATAGAGACAGTGAAGAAGATGCGAAAAAGGCGGAAGGCTATAATAGCGCTGCAAAGATTGTCATGCAGAGATGGAACGACGTGCAAAGTCAGGCGGCAGACGTGATCAAAACAATTGCCGACAATACTGCGGAAGGCACGGAACCGTCATCGGAAGTCTCAGAAATGTTTGCGCTGTTATCCTGGAAAGAAAGCGGGGCGGAACCATATAGTTCCGATGAAACGCAATATAAAGCGATATCCGGTGCGCAGGTGAGCGCGGTAAAAGCACAGAAAAATGTGGTCAGACTCGAAGAAGAACTCTTTAAGAAACGTGAAGAGTATCATAACGCTGTTGCCGGAACCAGATGATTGCGGGAACGGTAATGCGAAATGCAAAAAAGCCGCCGGCTTGACCGGCGGCCTGCAACAGGAGACGGATATATGGATAAAAGAGAGAAAGTAAGCATGGCAGACATCCGTTACATCAAGCTGGTATCTGTCGGCAGCGTTAACCCCAACAGTCCTGTTTCGGATCAGTCCAGAGAGGAACAGGCTGCGCTTTTAAACAGGTGCCTGAACGATTATCCGAAAGGGACAATCCTGGGAAAAGACATTACGATCGGAAGATATATGCTTGGGGAACATGAACTGACAATGGAACGGACGACTTATCATATTGGTTTTGAAAGAAAACCGGTATGGGAAGACGAGAAAAAAGAGGGTTAATAAAAGGAGGATGACAATGACCATGAAGATAGAATCAGAAAAAAAAGATGAAAAGCTGACCCTGTGGCTATGCGGCAGGCTGGAAACTTCTACTGCTCCGCAGCTGCAGCGGGTTGTGGAAACGGATTTGGAAGGCGTTGTGCAATTACTGATCGATATGAAGCAGTTAGAATACATATCGTCTGCAGGACTGCGTGTTCTTCTTGCAGCTTATAAGAAATTAAAGGCAAAAGGAGGAAGTCTGCGTATCTGCCATGTGAATGATGTCGTTATGGAAGTTTTGGAGGTCACGGGTTTTAAGGACAAGATAAACATTGAATGACCGGGAGAAAATCAGAAGGTCGTGAGTGTATAGCCGGAGGAAAGAAAGTAATGAAGAAACCGAAATATAGTATTTGCTGTAAAATAACGGCATTGCTTCTTTTTATGGTGCTGTCTGCCATGATGTTGACCGGCGGAGTCAGTTTCGCCGGTTTATATTCCATGAAAAACATCTCCGAAAAGAGCAGTAAAGAACTTGGGGAGACGGCGGCTTCTGATGCGGAAGAGGCGTTAGAGGAAATGGCGGGGGAACAGCTTCTTAGCATAGCAACAGAAAAAGCGGCATATATAGAGGAAAAATTTAAATCTGTCATAGCCTGTGTCGATGGGATTGCCCAGGCGGCGGAGGATATCTACAGACATCCTGAAATATATCCGGACAGAGATGTTCCGCTGCCGGAAAAGGACAGCCGGGCGCTGGCGGCACAAATCATGTGGTCGAAACGGCTTGGAGGAGAGAGCGAATATCCGGAAGAGGGACCGGCCGTCAGGCTGCAGCCATCGGAGGCACAGATGGCGGAATTATTTAAATTGGGGAATTTACAGGACATGCTGGTACAGTATAACCGTCAAAATAAAATGATCTCATCCGTTTACCTTGCAACGCAGAGCGGATGGATGCTGCAGGCGGATTATATTGCCTACAGCAAGTATTCCGATGATTCGGAGTATCCGGATTATTTTGAAGCGGATGAAAGGGAATGGTATCGGAGGGCGCTTGAGGCCGGTATGGGAGAAGTTGTTTATTCGGATGTTATGAAAGATTACCATGAAGGAATAGACTGCATCGTCTGCGCCAAAGCCGTCTATCTAAACGGAGAGGCTGTGGCAGTGGCCGGCGTGGGATCCTATCTGAATACGGTCCACGAAGCTGTTCTGGAGACGGTTATTGGCGATGACGGTTATGCTTTTTTGATCAATCGTAAAGGACAGGTCATGGTGTCCGGAGCAGAGTCGGGCGAAACGGCGGCAGGGGAGACCGGCATCCTGGATTTAAGAGAAAGCTCAAACACAGAACTTGCGATGACGGTAAATGAGATGCTCTGCGGAAAACGGGGACTGACAAAACTAATGTTAGATGGCAGAGAAGTTTATCTTGCCTACGCGCCGCTTAAGGAGCTTGGCTGGAGTTTTGTAACGGTCATGGGAGTAGAGGAAGTCATCGAGCCTGCAAAGCAAAGTCAGCAATTGATATTGGAACTGACAGACAGTGTGTCTATGCAGCAAAATGAGGCGATGCGCAGAATGGTTTTCTGGTTTTGGTGCATTGTGTGCCTGACAGCGCTGCTTTTCGGAATGGGGAGCATCCTTTTTGCCGGGAAACTGACCGCGCCCATCCGCAGACTTACGGCGGAAGTCGAATGGACGGGAGAAGGAGATCTGGAGCGTGAAATCCGAATTACGACAGGGGACGAGGTGGAGCGGCTTGGAGATGCATTTAATGATATGAGAAAGCAGTTGAAGGAATATATCCGGCATCTGGCGTCGGCAGCGGCCGAAAAAGAACGTATTCGGACGGAGCTTGATCTGGCTTCACGGATACAGGCGGATATGCTGCCGGACTTTTCCGGTGCATTTGACGGCAGAAAAGAATTTATCCTGCACGCGCGGATGACCCCGGCAAAAGATGTGGGAGGGGATTTTTATGATTTCTTTCTGATTGATGAAGAGCATCTGGCATTTTTAATTGCCGATGTGTCCGGCAAAGGGATACCGGCGGCGCTTTTTATGGTAATAGCAAAGACCCTGCTGCAAAGCAGGATCGCAGAGGGAATTTCGCTTGCTCAGGCCGTGACGGAAGTAAATCAAAGACTCTGTGCCGAAAATGACAACGGCATGTTTGTTACCGCATGGATCGGCGTACTTGCTCTTTCTACAGGCGTATTGACCTATGTTAACGCGGGACACAATCCGCCGCTTTTAGGAAATTCCGACAACGAATATGATTATATAAGAGGAAAATGCGGGTTTGTTCTGGCCGGTATGAGCGATACTGCCTATGAGCAGAGGAAAATACGGCTCGTGCCGGGAAATACAATATTTTTATATACGGATGGTGTCAGTGAAACAAATAACGAGAACGGAATCCTGTATGGAGAGGAGCGTTTGCGCAGCCTGTTAAACGAACGGAAAAGTTCCATGCCCGCAGAGCTGACAGAGTCTGTCTGGGAAAGCATACAGACTTTTCAGGGAAATGCGGAACAGTTTGATGATGTGACGATGCTTGCGCTGCACTATTTCGGCGGGGGAGGAGCGCACCGGGGGCCAAATGATTCCAGGATGCGGGAACAAAAAAGCGATCAGGATGATGAAAGCGGAATACTTACGGTATCGGCAGAATTGTCTTATATGGACGCAGTGCAGACTTTTATAGAAGGCGCGTTTGGCAGAAAAAAGGTTTCCTGCGAAAATATCCGGCGGATGTTGATCGCATCCGATGAGATATTTTCGAATATATGCCTCTATAGCGGTGCAAAGGAAGTCATTATAAGCTGTCGTGTCCGGGGGAACCAGGCGGTACTTGCATTAGAAGATGATGGCGAAGCCTTTAACCCGTTGGAAAAGGAGCCGGCAGATACCGGAGAGCCTTTGGAGAACAGAAAAGAGGGGGGACTCGGCATCCATATAATACGGAAACTGATGGACGCAGCGGACTATCAATATGATGAAAAAAATAAAAGAAATCGCCTGATTCTGAAAATGGATACAACTGATGGGAGAAAAATCTGATGGACAATATAACTGTAAAAGAAGAAAAATTTATCCGCATTATCGGTGAGGCGGCAAGAGAGGACTGGCAGGCACGGCACATGTGCCTGCCTTCTCTTGTAACCGCTATTGCGTTTCATGCCGTGCGTGGAAAAAACAATGCGGATTTAGAGCAGGAAGAATGCCCCGAGCTTTTTCCGCTGCGAAAAGATGGACACCGGGGAAGCTATTTATCGGTCAGACACGCAGTGGAATCTCATAATGATTATCTTGCCCTATGGAAGGGAAACGGGCAGAAATACCCGAACTGGAGAGGACTTGCCGTACAGGAGCATTACATTTTGGCCGTGCAGTATTTGCAGGATGCAGAATATCCCTACTGCACCGCCGGAGAATATGAGAAAGAACTGGTAGAGCTGATAGAGAAATACGGACTGAACAGATATGATGAAGTACAGAGGAAAGTTGTGGGTTAAACCGTTATGTAAAAATACAGATTGCGGGAAAAGAATAGTACAAAAGAATGCCGGTATATGATATAATAAACGCAAGTTCAATCAGTCTGCGGCTCTGGAAGGGCAGCAGGCGCAGGCCAGTAAAAAAAGAGAGGGGTTACATGTATGGACAAAGTGAAGGAAATTAAGAAACTGTGTGAGGAGAAAAATATTCGTATGATCGATTTTAAGATGACGGATATTGACGGACGGTGGCGTCACATTACGATTCCCGTAGAGCGGTTCGGAGAGAGCACGTTTACTTACGGAATCGGATTTGACGGTTCGAATTACGGGTATGCGCCGATCGAGAAAAGCGATATGGTATTTCTTCCTGACCCGGATACCGCATATGTGGATCCGTTTGCGGAAGTGCCTACACTGACGATGTGCGGTAATGTGTGTACGATCGGGAAAGATGAAAACAAACCGTTTGACCAGTACCCGAAAAATGTCAGTCTGCGCGCGATGGAATATATGAAGGAAAGCGGCATTGCCGATAAAATGATCATTGGGCCCGAATTCGAGTTCTATCTGTTTGACAAAGCGCGTTTCGAAGTGTCTCCTCAGCGGTGCGGGTACCGTATCGATACGAGACAGGCGGATTGGAACTGCAGTCTGGACGAGTTCCGCCCGGGAAATAACGGATATGAAGTGCCTTATAAAGGCGGCTATCACGTAGCGGCTCCTCAGGATGTAGGGTACGATCTGCGCAGCCGTATGTGTATGATGATGGAAGACTGGGGCATCAAAGTAAAATATCATCATCATGAAGTAGGCGGCCCGGGACAGATGGAGATCGAAGTAGAGCTTGCGGATATGCCTGCAATGGCGGATAATACGATGATTGTCAAATATATCATCAAAAATATGGCGGCACAGGAAGGCAAAACGGCAACATTCCTGCCCAAACCGATCTATCAGGAAGCAGGAAGCGGACTGCATGTACATATGCTGCTTATGAAAGACGGCAAGCCGTTATTCTATGATGAAAACGGGTATTCGGGACTCAGCCGCACAGCACATTATTTTATCGGCGGTTTATTGAAACATATCGCATCGTTATGTGCTTTTACAAACCCCTCTACGAATTCCTTTAAACGTCTTGTACCGGGATTTGAGGCGCCGGTTACAGTCGGTTACGCGACATCGAACCGCAGTGCGGTCATCAGGATCCCGGCTTATGCCAAATCTCCTGAAACGAAGAGATTTGAACTGCGCAATCCGGATGCGACAGCCAATCCGTATTATGCATATGCGGCTATTTTGATGGCAGGACTTGATGGGATCGAAAATAAGATCGATCCGGCGGAAAACGGCTGGGGACCGTATGACTTTAACCTGTATACCTTGTCGGAAGAAGAGCAGAAGAAGATCAAGGGCCTTCCGAAATCTCTCGGCGAAGCGTTGGACGCTCTGGAAGCGGATCATGATTATCTGACAAAAGGCGGCGTTTTCCCGCAGAGACTGATCGATATCTGGGTAGCGCGTAAACGCGGCGAGTTAAAGAAAATGGAGCAGATTCCGAATCCGGCGGAGTTTAAGATGTACTACGATTTATAAAAAAGGGACGGGAAGCATATTGTTATAGAGAGGTGATACAATTTGAATCAAAAACTGAAGGAAAAAATATTGGAATCTCTTTCGGCGGTTCTGCCTATTACGGGTATTGTACTGCTGCTCAGTATATTGCTTGTCCCCGTCGATCTGGGAACGATGGTCATGTTTTTGACCGGAGCCATTATGCTTGTTGTCGGCATGGGATTCTTTCAGCTCGGCGCCGAGATGTCCATGACGCCGCTCGGAGAAGGTATCGGTGTTCAGATTTCGAAAACACGGCAGATCGTGCTGATTTTTTTGCTTGGCCTGTCCATGGGAATGATCATAACGATTTCTGAACCGGATCTGCAGGTTTTGGCCGGACAGGTGCCATCGATTCCCAATTATACGTTGATCCTGACCGTGGCGGTCGGGGTCGGTATTTTTCTGGCATTGGCGATTTTGAGAATTTTGTTCCAGATCAATCTTTCGACGATCCTGATCGTGCTTTATATTGCGCTGATCGGAATGTCCTTTTTTGTTCCAAAGGACTTTCTGGCGGTTGCATTTGACTCCGGCGGTGTAACGACCGGACCCATGACCGTACCGTTTATCATGGCAATGGGTGTTGGTCTGGCTTCCGTCAGAGGTGATAAAAACGCATCAAGCGACAGTTTCGGACTGGTTGCGCTTTCCAGTGTGGGACCGGTTCTGGCGGTACTGATTTTAGGCTGCTTTTATAATCCGACTGAAGCGGCTTATGAGATGTCTTCCGTAGCCCATGTCGTGACGACCCGTGATGTTGTTCTGGAATTTCTGATCAGCATTCCGCCCTATATTAAGGAAGTGCTTATTTCACTGCTTCCTGTTGCGGCAGTATTCGGAATCTTTCAATTGATCAGCCACCGTTATAAGAAACGTCAGGTAAAGCGTATTCTGATCGGACTGGCTTATACGTATATCGGCCTTGTGCTTTTTTTATGCGGCGTGAATGTGGGATTTGCTTCGGTAGGTTCTTCTCTTGGCAAAGATATTGCTTCCGCGGACTGGAAATGGCTGTTAATACCAATCGGTATGCTGATCGGATATTATATCGTTAAGGCGGAGCCGGCCATACAGGTGCTCAATCATCAGGTGGAAGGAGTAACGAACGGCGCGGTATCCGCGCAGTCCATGAACAGATGCATGTCCATTGGCGTGGCGGTCAGCGTCGGACTGTCTATGCTCCGGGTGCTGACCGGACTTCCGATCTATTGGATCATCATACCGGGATATGTGATGGCACTTTTACTTTCGCGGTTTGTGCCGAAGATGTTTGTCGGTATTGCTTTTGACTCCGGCGGCGTAGCCAGCGGGCCGATGACGACGACGTTCCTGCTTCCGCTCAGTATCGGGGCGTGTGAAGCCGTAGGCGGCAGTATGATGACGGATGCGTTCGGTGTGGTAGCGCTTGTGGCATTGACGCCTTTGATTGCGATTCAGATCATGGGCATGGTATATCAGTATAAGTTAAAGAAAGCCGACGAAGCTACGGTACGCGAAGTTGTTTTTGCAGATGGCGCGGATGTAATATTTGAGTTTGAGGAGGATTAGGTAAATGGCAGCCAATCATAAAAAAGCATCCTATCGGATGTTATTGCTCATTGCTACGCCGAAGCTGGTGAAAAAGGCAGTGGATCTGTTCAATCAGGGAAACGTGCCGCTGCAGTACCTTTTCCATGCGCAGGGGACCGCCTCGAGCGAAGTGATGGATATGCTTGGACTCGATGGGGTAGAAAAAAACATATTGCTCAGCATGATGCCGAAAGCATATGCGGGAGAGATGCTTTCCAAGCTGCACAAAAAACTGCACCTGGGTATGCCGAATACCGGAATTGCGTTTACGATCGCCATTTCCGGCGGCAGCGGACGTATTGTGGAATTGATCGATGCTTTACAGCCGGAAGTAAACAGAACACTATTGGAAAGGAATGAATCGGGTATGGCGGGCAGCGAATATTATATGATCATGGCAATTGTAAATCAGGGATTTGGCGAGGAAGTTATGAATGCCGCCAGACCTGTAGGGGCTTCCGGCGGTACGGTATTCCACAGCAGAGGGATCGGAAGCGCAGAAGCTATGAAGTTCTGGAAGATCAGTGTGCAGGAAGAGCGGGAAGTCGTGATCATTCTCGCACAAAAAGACGATAAACTGGCCATTATGGAAGCGATCAGCATGAATTGCGGTATGCAGAGTGAGGCACAGGGGATCGTTTTGTCATTACCGGTGGATAATATTGTAGGACTGGATTAAAAGAAATATGGCGGTCAGGACAGAATTTGAAAAAAACGGGTTTGATGTGATCCGTTACGCGGCGGCATGCAGTGTGATGATGCTCCATTATGCAAGTTATTCCATGATTGTATCCGAGCAGGCGGCGGATATTATGGATAAGGCAAGGCATACTGCGCTCCTTTTTCCGGGAGTTGTAATTTTGTTTGCCATGAGCGGTTTCCTTGTCACGGCGTCGTTGGAACGGACGGCGGATACAAAAGTATTTTTGAAAAAGCGTCTTACCAGAATTTATCCGGAACTTTGGTTATGCACGCTGATCAACTTATCGGTGGTGGGCATCCTGGTTCCGGAATTGTTGGACAGGGGAATGCTCGTATGGGTCGTTACGCAGATCTTCGGGATTGCCAATACGCCTTCCTGTCTGAAGGGATTTGCAACCGGCAGCATCAACGGTGCGCTTTGGACGATCTTTACGGAAGTGCAGTTATATCTTGTGTTATGCCTGCTGTATCGTTTCATCAAAAAATGGAAGAGCGGGCATTTCATAGTGTTTCTGGGAATCTGCGCGGCGGCGAATCTGCTTTGTGCGGCAGCAGCCGAAAACATCGGCGGCATTGCGGCAAAACTGATTGAGAGGCTGTTCCTGCCCTACGCATTATGGTTTTTTATCGGAGTTTTCTGTTATTTGAAAAGGGACAGGCTGCTGCCCGTTTTGCGGAAGGCATTTTTGCCGGGGCTGTTCATTTTTATTATGATCGACCGCATACCTGTGAAGATACCGGGATATTATACGAATATTCTCATTAGTATTTTTTTGCCGCTTTTGGTGATCGGCGGCGGATATTGTCTGCCTCAGATCCGTATAAGGTGCGATCTGTCTTATGGGATGTTTTTATATCATTGGATCGTTTTGAATATTATCATCTATTTTGATTTCATGAACCGGCTTCCATGGTATGTAAACGTGATGTTTTTCATTGTGGCGACTCTGTTTACGGCGTGGCTGTCACAATTGTTTGTGAAAAGAGCAGGATATGTGCTGCGGCTTATCCGGCGCCGGTAAGGCATGTACAGGCGCATCGGATGGCAGGTCAGCTGAGGAAAAGGAATGAAGGAGTACTGATATTGGATAAAACATTTAAAGAAAAATATCTGGCAGGGGAAATTGCATTTGAGGAAATTGACGATTACAGTCAGGAGTGGGGATTTCATGATGACTCGATGACGCTTCGGGAGTATCTCGGCCTGAATGCGGAGGAAGAAGATGCATGGATCAGCATTGGGGATGAAGCGTTACAGGAGCTTTTGGACAAACAACGCGGTCTGTAACGGACAGTAAGGACTCTATACCGTGAAATGTGTTAATAAATGAAGGAGGTAATATGGGTATGACACGGGAAAAGATCAGAGAGCTGATATCACAGATGACTTTGGAGGAAAAAGCTGCTATGTGCTCGGGAGCAGACTTCTGGCATACCGAAGCGGTGGCGCGGCTGGGAATTCCGGCAAGTATGGTTTCGGATGGACCGCACGGCCTTAGGAAGCAGGATCTGGAAGGAGATCATCTCGGTGTGAACGAGAGCATTAAGGCGGTGTGCTTTCCGGCGGGATGTGCAACTGCGGCTTCATTTAACAGGGAACTTTTAACGGAGATGGGGGCAGCGCTTGGAAATGAATGTCAGGCTGAGGGTGTGAGCGTTATATTAGGCCCTGCGGTAAACATTAAACGTTCTCCGCTGTGCGGGCGTAATTTTGAATATTATTCGGAGGACCCGCTTGTGGCATCGGAAACAGCAGGCGCTTTGATCAAAGGCGTACAGAGCAAAAATGTGGGGACGAGTATCAAGCACTTTTTGGCAAATAATCAGGAAACAAGAAGAATGTCCTGCGATTCCCGTGTGGATGAAAGAACTATGCGGGAAATCTATCTGGCGGCATTTGAAGGAGCGGTAAAGAAACAGAAACCGTGGACCGTGATGTGTTCCTATAATAAGATCAACGGCGTGTATGCGGCGGAGAATCATAAATATCTGACGGAAGTGCTGCGTGACGAATGGGGATTTGATGGTTACGTTATGAGCGACTGGGGGGCAGTGAATAATCGCGTGGAGGATCTGAAAGCGGGTCTGGATCTGGAAATGCCCACTTCGCATGGCGTAAATGACAAATTGATCGTTGGTGCAGTGCAGAGCGGGAATCTGGACGAAAGTGATCTGGATGAAGCGGTAGAACGTATTTTGAATATTGTATTCCGCTTTGAAGAAAACCGCGATAAAGAAGCTGTCTGGGATAAGGATGAAGATCATGAGCTGGCGCGCAGGGTGGCCGAAGAGACGATTGTACTTTTGAAAAACGAGGATATTCTGCCCCTGCAGGATACGGACAATCTTGCCTTTATCGGGAAATATGCGATGGAACCCAGATATCAGGGCGGCGGAAGTTCCCATATCAACAGCCATAAGATTACGTCCGCAATGGATATCGTATCGGGCAGATACAATATCGTATATGCGCAGGGATATCGTGACGACATAGATGAAACGGATGAAAAACTTCTGAAAGAAGCGATAGAAGCTGCGAAAACTGCAAAAGCGGCGGTTATTTTCGCCGGTCTGCCGGATGCGTTTGAGTCGGAGGGATTCGACAGGACACACATGTCCATGCCGGCCTGTCAGAACGAGCTGATCGAAAAGATCACCGAAGTACAGCCCAATACGGTTGTCGTTCTGCATAACGGTTCGCCGGTAGAGATGCCCTGGGCAGATAAGGTAAAAGGCATCGTGGAAGCATATTTGAGCGGGCAGGCGGTAGGCGGCGCCGTATGTGATATTCTCTTCGGCAAGGTCAATCCGAGTGCGAAGCTGCCGGAGACTTTCCCGATCAAACTGGAAGACAACCCGTCGTACTTATCCTATTTCGGAGAAGGCGACATGGTAGAATACAGAGAAGGCATTTTCGTAGGCTACCGTTATTATGATAAGAAAAAGATGGATGTCCTGTTCCCGTTCGGACACGGTCTTTCTTATACGACATTCGAATATTCCAATATGCAGATCGATAAAGAATGCATAAAGGATACGGAGACATTGACTGTGACGGTCGATGTGACGAATACAGGGAAAAAAGCGGGGAAAGAAGTCGTACAGCTTTATGTTGCGGATAAGGAAAGCACAGTGATCCGGCCGGTAAAGGAACTGCGGAATTTTGCAAAAATAGAATTGGCTCCCGGAGAAACGAAAAACGTTGCTTTTACTTTGGATAAGAGGGCATTCGCCTATTACAGCGTAAAAATCCATGACTGGCATGTGGAAAGCGGGGAGTTTGATATTCTGATCGGTAAGTCTTCGAGGGATATTGTACTGTGCAAGACGGTTACCGTAGAATCTACCGTGAAGATTCCGTTTGTTTATACGACGGATACAACGATTGGCGATGTTATGAAAGATCAAAGAGCATGGGAACTGGCGAAACCGATCATAAGCGGCGTTACTTTCGGGGATGCGAATCCTGGTGATGAGAACGGTTCAGCAGCCGAGGCGATGTCCGATGAGATGGTGAAAGCCATGATGGAATATCTGCCTCTGCGCGGGCCTGTAAGCTTTGGCGGAAGTTTTTCCATGGCAGACATACAGAAACTTGTCGATCAGTTAAATGCGTTAGAGTAAATCCCGTTTATAACAAAAAAAGGCTGTTCTGATACATTTAAAGCTGGTTCGTTAAAGCTTTAAGCGGGAACAGCCGATAATATAAATAATAAGACAAAGGGCCGTATGAGAAACAGTGATCACATACGGGAAGGGATTTTGCCGATAAAAAGGATTTTGCCGGCAAAACTCCTTTTACTACGGACAGAACACAAGGAAGTGAGGTTGGAGATATGACAGTACAGGTATTTGGCGCGGGAAATCATAGTTCACTGGTCAATCAGAATGAGAACATACAGGCACGCAGGGCGGCCAGACAGAATCAGGGCAATAAGCAGCAGATGCAGAACAGTTCTATCAATATGAATGAACTGGGCGGAAAGATGGATCCTATTTTGTCGCGCAGACAAAGGGCACAGAGAAAGGCTTTGAAGGTGATCGGCGATGCATGGAATGTCGATAGAAAAATAGACAATGACATCGGAAACAGAAGAGCGCATATTCAGGAACTGCATGGAACCGTGGAAGAGAATATGTCCATTCTTGAGCAGGGTGATGCCCATAAAGAAGAACTCCGGCAGATATATGGCGTAAGCGCCGACAGTCAGGAACAAAAGGATCTGGAGCTTTTAGAGAAACGCAGGCGGTCTTTTAAACCGGATTCAAAGATCGAACTGACAGAAGAAGAACAGGAAAGGCTTGCGGAACTTGATGCGGGAGAGCTTACCGAATACCAGCAGCGTGTGCTTAAACTGGACAGTGATATGAGTATTTTTGAGAGCCGCATCGATGCGGCCCAGCAGGAGATTCGTTCGGAATACAGCGCGATCCGTGAGATCCAGATCGAGCGCCTGAAAACGCATGAGATGGTAGATGCGCAGATAGAAGCGGATGAGATCAATGCTGCGGCCAGCAAAGAAATCATCGGTATGCTGGTCGGAGAAGCGCAGGACCACATCGACGAAGAGATAGAAGAGAAGAAAGAAGAGGCCAAAGACAAAGCGGAGGAAAAAGAAGAACAGGAAGAGAAGATCGAAGAGCAAAGAGCGGAAGAGGAACTGCAGCAGGAGCAGCTTGAAATAAGACAGGAAGAGTCCCATATAGAAGAAGAGACCAAGTCCGAGCAGCGTAAGAGGGCCAGGGAACAGGCAGAATTCATTGAAGAAGCACAGGGCAGTATGGTTTTCACCGGTTCGGGTACGTCTGACGCACAGCTTGCGATTAAGGAAATGATGCAGAAGATGAAGCTCCTTGAGGAAGATTTAAAAGGCGCGGCGTTGGATGCCAAGATTGAAACGCTGTAGCGGCAAACGTCGTATATGTGAGACAATTGATGCAAAATAACGGGAAATGCGCTTTGCGAACGCTCCCTATATGAATGAAAAACCCCGGAAAACAGATCAGGATCTGCTCTACCGGGGTTTATTTTTTGTAGATGGAAAGGCGGCAAAGTTACTTTTTACATTCCAGAGCAGCCGTAATGAATCCTTTGAATAACGGATGCGGTCTGTTCGGCCTGGATTTTAACTCAGGGTGTGCCTGTGTTGCAACAAAGAACGGGTGTCCGGACAGTTCGCACATTTCCACAATGCGTCCATCCGGAGAAAGACCGGCTAATTTCATGCCTTTTTCCGCCAGGACGGTACGATAGTCATTATTGACTTCGTAGCGGTGTCTGTGTCTTTCGTGGATCGTTTCTTCTCCATACAGCTGATATGCTTTGGAAGTCTTGTCCAAAACGCAGGGATAGGAACCGAGCCTTAACGTACCGCCGATATCTTCCACATCACTCTGGTCGGGCATCAGGGCGATGACCGGATGTGTGGTGGACGGATCCAGTTCAATACTATGCGCATCGTTGTATCCGATCACATTTCTTGCAAATTCCACGATAGACAATTGCATGCCGAGACACAGACCCAAATAGGGAACCTGATGTTCTCTTGCATAACGGATCGCATGGATCATACCTTCGATTCCGCGGTCGCCGAAGCCGCCGGGAACGAGGATTCCGTTTACATCACCCAAAATGTCCTGTACGTTTTCGGCCGTAACGGTTTCGGAATCCACCCATTTGATATTTACGACACAGCGATTCGAAATGCCGCCGTGTTTTAACGCTTCCACGACGCTGATATAAGCATCATGGAGCTGGGTATATTTGCCGACAAGAGCGATTGTCGTTTCTCCGGTAGGAGTCCGCAGGGATTCCACCATGGCTTTCCAGTCGGTAAGATCCGGTTCGGGACAGTCCAGATTTAAGCATTCGCAGGCAACTTGTGCCAAATGTTCTTTTTCCATAGTAAGAGGCGCTTCATATAAATATTCTACGTCCAAATTCTGTAATACATGGTTGCTCGGTACATTACAGAAGAGAGCAATCTTATCTTTTAATCCCGGTTCTAAAGGATATTCACTGCGGCAGACAATGATGTCGGGACGAATTCCCATTCCCTGAAGTTCCTTAACACTGGCCTGCGTCGGTTTGGTCTTCATCTCCTGAGAAGCGCGCAGATAAGGGATCAGCGTAACATGGATCAGGATGGCGTTTTCACTGCCTACTTCATGCTGGAACTGACGGATAGACTCTAAAAACGGCTGACTCTCTATATCACCCACGGTACCGCCCACCTCGATGATGGCGATCCTTGTTTCCTTATCCGAAAAATTCCGGTAAAAACGGCTTTTGATCTCATTGGTAATATGCGGGATAACCTGTACGGTTCCGCCGCCATAATCCCCGCGCCGTTCCTTCTGAAGAACGGACCAGTATACTTTTCCGGTCGTTACATTGGAATTTTTGTCCAGATTTTCGTCGATAAACCTTTCATAATGCCCTAAATCCAGATCAGTTTCCGTACCATCTTCCGTCACAAAGACTTCTCCGTGCTGGATCGGATTCATTGTTCCCGGATCAATATTGATATAAGGATCAAATTTCTGCATGGTGACTTTATAACCACGAGCTTTTAATAATCTGCCTAAAGATGCGGCCGTGATTCCCTTGCCGAGACCGGAAACAACGCCGCCTGTTACAAATACATACTTGACTGCCATATCTTCCTCTTTCTTTTGCAATATAATACTATTTATTATATAGATATACATCGGAAAAATCTACTGGAAAAGCAAATTTTATGAAAAAACTTTAGAAATCTTTAATACTTGTGTCTATAAATTCATAATTCCCTTATTGATTTATAGAAAGGTGTTCCATATAATAAGAAATAGATGAAAAACGGAAACGGTTTAATGAGAAACCATATCTGTTAGAAAGTGAGGAACCCTCATAGATGGATAATAACCTTAACCAATATGACGGTAATTATAATAACGGCGGCAATTCGAACAGAGGACAGGATAATCAGGGCGGCCCCGGAGGATCGGGAAGCAGCGGAGATCCCAAGAAGCAGAGCTTCATCATTCTGATTATTGCAGCGCTCATTACTTTGTTCAGTATCAGTATCTTTATGAAATTTATGACCGGTTCGAGCAATAAAGAGATCAGTTATAACGAATTTATTGAGATGATCGAACAGGAGAAGATTGAAAGTGTCGTAGTAGATTCTGACAGGATAACCGTCTATCCCAAACAGAAGGAAAATGAGAATCCTTTTCTTTATGTATATGGCGGCGGCATGACTTACTACACGGGTAAAATGGAAGATGACGATACGCTGACTGCAAGGCTTCTGGAACATGATATAGCCATCAACAAGCAGGTGGCGGACAGTTCAAGCCTGATCATTACAGTACTGCTTTATTATATCCTTCCGGTCCTGCTCATGTGGGGACTGCTCAGCCTCGTGTTTCGTAAGATGGGCAAAGGCGGCCCGATGGGGGTCGGCAAAAGCAATGCCAAGGTATATGTACAGAAAGAAACAGGTATTACCTTTCAGGATGTGGCAGGTGAAGACGAAGCCAAAGAGTCACTGGTGGAAGTCGTGGACTTTCTGCATAATCCCGGAAAATATTCCAAGATCGGTGCGAGACTGCCTAAGGGAGCCCTTTTGGTGGGACCGCCCGGTACCGGTAAAACATTGCTTGCAAAAGCGGTTGCAGGAGAAGCGCACGTACCGTTCTTCTCCCTGTCCGGTTCGGATTTCATAGAGTTATACGTGGGTGTCGGCGCTTCCCGTGTCCGTGATCTTTTTAAAGAGGCGGAAAAAAATGCTCCCTGTATTGTATTTATTGACGAAATTGATGCGATCGGAAGAAGCCGTGATTCCAAATACGGCGGCGGCAACGAAGAACGGGAACAGACGTTAAACCAGCTGCTTTCCGAAATGGACGGCTTTGACGGCAAAAAGGGAATCATCATCCTGGCGGCGACAAACCGCCCTGAAATACTGGATAAAGCGCTGCTTCGTCCGGGACGATTCGACCGAAGGATCATTGTGGATAAACCGGATCTCAAAGGACGTGTAGAAATTTTGAAGGTACACGCCAAGGACGTTTTGATGGATGAATCCGTCGATCTGGATGAGATCGCCCTTGCAACTTCCGGAGCAGTCGGCTCCGATCTTGCCAATATGATCAACGAGGCCGCGATCAATGCCGTTAAAATGGGAAGAGAATTCGTCAGCCAGAAAGATTTGTTTGACGCGGTAGAACAGGTACTTGTGGGCAAAGAAAAGAAAGACCGGATCATGAGTAAAGAGGAACGTAAGATCGTATCCTATCATGAAGTCGGACATGCGCTTGTCAGCGCCCTGCAGAAAAATTCGGAGCCGGTACAGAAGATTACGATCGTTCCCAGGACAATGGGCGCCCTCGGCTATGTAATGCAGGTGCCGGAAGAAGAGAAATATCTGGATACCGAGGCGGAACTGCGTGACAGGCTGGTAGGACTGTTAGCCGGCCGCGCGGCGGAGGAGATCGTATTTGATACGGTAACGACCGGCGCAGCTAACGATATTGAGCAGGCGACCAGTCTTGCGCGCAACATGATCACACGGTTCGGCATGAGCAAAAAATTCGGGCTTATGGGACTTGCTACGGTAGAAAGCCAGTATCTTGACGGCAGGGCGTCTTTAACCTGTTCGGATGTAACGGCAGCCGATATCGATACGGAAGTTATGAAGATGCTGCATGACAGTTATAAGCAGGCTAAGAAGCTGTTAAAATCCAATCGGGAAATCATGGATAAACTGGCGGATTATCTGATTGAAAAAGAAACCATTACCGGTAAGGAATTCATGAAAATATACCGGAAAGAAAAAGGCATTCCGGAACCGAAAGAAGAGGAAAAAGAGAAAAAGCAGGAAAAATCCGCGGCTGATACAGATAAAGAGAAGAAAGAAGGCACACAGCCGAAAGCAGTTTCGGACGTGCCGCAAAACGCAGCGCCCGTACAGCAGAATACGCCGCCAGCGCCCCAGAATATGCCGTTTGTACGGCAGCCGGCGGAGAATCCCAATGTCGGCCTGTTTTCTCATTCAAGTCTGACACCGGATTTTGCACAGAATCTGGCAAAAGAAACGGAAAGCAGACCGGAGACGGCGCCGGGCGGGGAAGTGTCGTCTGATGTATCCCCGGAAAAGCAATTGTCTTCAGATGTGCCGCCGGTAGAACAGCCATAGAACACCGTGTCTGCCGCCGCAGATAGCAGTCTGACAGAAACATCCGAAACGGATCGGAAAACGAATGGTATTGATAAATGGAATAAGAATAGTCGGGAAGAAACTGCCGCGGCATGGTCATGCACCATGGAAGCGGCAGTTTTTGACATTAAGATCTTGAGAAAAGCGCTGTTTATACGGCCGGAATAAAAACCTATATTTTGTCTGGAAATATTTTTTAGTTAAAAGGGTTTTTTATTATGATATAAGAAGGTAAAATAAAAAGAAAAAAGGGGAACCGCTATGCAGCCTGCCAGAGAGAAAATACAAAAATGCCTGGATGACCTCAAACTGAAAAAGAAATTGCAGAGTCTTTATATCATATGCGTGATTCTGCCGCTTATTTTGACGGATGGATTTATCCTGTACAGTGTGCTGTCGGCCGAAAAGGTACAACAGCAGCATGATATGGAGAATCTGGCGAGTGCGGTACAGTATAGTATTTATACTACGGTAATGTCCGCGGCTTCTATGGCGGACAGTATCAATCTGAACAGATATCTGGAAGAATTTCTGAATACACAGTATGAAACGCCGCTTGCGTATGTGGAGGGATATCAGGATCTCATGCGCAATTCGATGTTTGCCAGCAGTACGGCGATCATAAACACCAAAGTAACAATCTATGCAGATAACGAAACGCTGATCAACGGAGGCGAGTTTGGCCGTATTTCGACGATCCGGGAGACAGAATGGTATCAGGCATTAAAGAATTATGAGAAAGACGCCATGCTCCTGTTTTATTATGACGACTGGAAAAGTCCTGCGGTCAGTGCAAAGAGGAAGATTCTTTTCCTGCGCCGGATGAATCTTGTCAACAGCCGCGGATGTGAAAAAGTGATAAAAATGGAGATCGATTACAACAAAGTGATCCGGGATATTGATGGGATGAATTCCGAATCTCCGGTCTATATCTGTAAAGATGGAAAGATTCTGTTATCCAATACGAAAGACAATCCGCTCGGACAGCCGTTTAATGATTTTGTGATGGCGGATGAGGCGGGATACTGCAAGGACATCGTCCTGTTTGGAGAAACATATCAGATTTATGTAATGGGCAAAGAGAATCGATTCTGGATGAAGATCTTTTCCAATGCGCCGTTGATTCTTTTCCTGCTGCTGATCAATATCCTTCTGCCGTATGAATTGATGACACAGATCGAAAGGTCCATTACGGTACGTATTGGAAAACTGGGAGCGGCATTCGACGGTGTAAACGCAGAGAAGCTGACGAGAATACCCGATATACAGGGAAACGATGAGATCGCGCAGTTAATGAGAAACTATAACTGCATGGTGGACCGGATCAATGAACTGATCCAGACCATATATAAGGATAAACTGCGGGAACAGGAAATGAGCATTGCACAGAAAAATGCAGAACTTCTGGCATTGTACGGACAGATCAATCCGCATTTTCTCTTTAACGCTTTAGAGAGTATCCGTATGCACAGTGTGCTGAAGAAAGAATATGAAACGGCAGATATGGTTGAAAAGCTGGCCGTTATGGAAAGACAGAATGTTGACTGGGGCAACGATACGATCGAGATCGGCAAGGAACTGGATTTCGTAGAAGCCTATCTGGGACTGCAGAAATATCGTTTTGGCGACAGGCTGTCCTATTCTCTGGAAGTGGAGCCGGAATGTAAATCGCGAAAAATTCCGAAACTAACTATCGTTACATTTGCAGAGAACGCGTGTGTACACGGCATTGAAAGCAAGACGGCGCCCGGCTGGATCTTCATTCGGATTTATATGGAAGAGGAATTCCTTTGCATTGAGGTGGAGGATACGGGAAAAGGCATGACAGAAGAAATGGTATGCGACATACAGGACAAAATGGACAATGCCAATATTGAGAGGCTGAAACAGAAGGAAAGAGTAGGTATTTTAAATGCCTGCCTGCGCTTAAAAATGGTGACTGATAACGAAGTGCGCTTTTGCGTGGAGAGTGAACAGAATGTCGGAACGATCATTCAGATCCGCATTCCACAGAATAAACTATAACAATGGGGAGAGAAGAAATGCTTCGGGTAATATTAGTGGATGACGAACCCTTTATTTTGCAGGGACTGAAAGTTTTGATCGATTGGGAAGCGGAAGGCTATGAGATTGCGGCGGCCCTGGATAACGGAGAGGCAGTGATCGAATTTTTAAAAGAAAATCAGGTGGATCTGATTATAACGGATATCAAGATGCCCGGGATGACGGGGATCGATCTGATCAGACGGATACGTCAGGAGAATCTGTCGGAGGCATATTTTGTCATTCTGAGCGGGTACAATGATTTCACATACGCACAGCAGGCAATTCGTTATAATTGCGTCGATTATATCCTGAAACCCGTAGAGAAGGACGGACTGCTTGCGATCCTTCGAAAGATCACGCATCTGTCGGAAAGTGAAAGGATCGACAGACAGAATCATCAAAGAATGGAATCCGCTTATCTGGCCCGTAACATGATAGCGCTTCTGAACGGGAAATATGACGAGATGAATCTGGAATATGTCAAGAATCATCTGCAGCTATCGGAAGGGATACGCTATATCGACATAGAAATCTCGGAGTCTTATGACGAATGGGAAGACGGAGCGGCCAGAGCGCTTCAAAGGGATCTGTACAGCGCCTGCCAGGAACTTCTGCAGGAAGACCGCAGTCATGCCATATTTGATGTTTCTTATAAGGATAAGAGCTTTGATATCGGTTTCATTTTCTGCGATTACATGGCAGCTAAAATGGATATGGACGAGGAAGATTATCTAAACAGATTACACAGGGAGCTGGAGAAGCGGTTGAAACGTCCGGTGTGTATGCTGGTAGGGAAACGGGTTCAGAATATTGCGGCCATATCGAAATCTTACGGGACAAGCTGCATCTTAAAATCGTTAGTGGCCTTTTATGTGAAAAAAAATATATATTTTTATGAACAGGAAGTTAAGGTAAAACAAAATGGCATTATATTATGTAAGAACAGCCTGGACGATCTGATCCGGGCGATCGAGCAGGATGAGAAAATACAGATCCGCAAGAGTGTGGATAATCTCTATGAAGAGATCGGCAACATGGGCGTAGCGGGCGATATGCTCAGCCTGAACATCAACTATCTGCTGTTTCAGCTCATCCACCTTGCCATGGAGCAGGATAATGAGGTCAATCAGGAAGAAATCCTGCAGTTTATCAGTGAGAGCAGCTTTGAAGAAGGGATCATGCGGGGAAGCAGCGTTCATTTATCCCGTTTCGCCTGTGAATATGCCGACTATCTGGCACAGCTGCGCAAAAATGTGTCCAGAGGTGTTTTGATGGAGATTGAGAGGGAGGTAAAAGAAAATTATGCCGAGAACCTGAGTCTGCGGGACCTGAGCAGAAAATACTATATTAACAGTTCCTATCTCGGACAGATATTCCGCAAGAAATACGGACAGTCTTTCAAAGATTATCTGAGCCATTACCGCATTGACGAGGCCGCCGGCCAACTGTTGAAAACGGACAAAAAGATCGGTCAGATCGCGGAAGACGTAGGATACAGGGACAGCGACTATTTTATCCGCAAATTCATAGAAATAAAAGGCTGTACGCCCTCAAAATACAGAAAGATCAAACTGAATATAGATTAACAGGTGCCTGCAAAAATAGATTTCATAAAAATTTTATCTATAATTTATCCGGTTTTTATATATATTTTTTCAGTTTTTTTATGCAGGTTGTTATCTTATGATAATTATACGGAGTGATACTTCGGAAAACGAAAACCGAGAGGGAGGTAAAAAATGAAGTTCAAAAGAATAACAGCATTATTAATGACAACGCTTTTATCAGTATCTCTTTTAGCGGGATGCGGCGACAAAGGCGGTAATGAAGGCACAACAACTGATACGGCGGATACATCCACGACAGATACGGCAAGTGACAGTGCGGCAGACACGACTGAAACTACCGAGGGGGGGGATGATTCAGCTTCCGATAAGGAATATGCTGCCGACGAAATTATTGATTTTACATTTTTCGGTGCAATGCCCAATCCCGAGATCAACGATGGCAACGAGATCCAGGAGATCATCGCAAAGAAGACCGGTGTAAGAGTGAAAGAGACATGGCTGACAGGACAGACAGCTTCCGAAGCAGTTGGTACGATCATTGCCAGCGGCGAATATCCTGACTTTATCGACGGCGGTGACGCATGTACACAGCTGTATGATGCAGACGCACTGGTTGCATGGGATGAATATATCGAAAAATATCCGAACATTAAAGAGTTATATTCCGACGAGGAATGGGACAGATTCCGTCAGGACGACGGCAAGATCTACTGGTGTAATGTATTCCAGAATTCTTATGGCGAGAACAGATCCACAACACATAATGACGAAGCGTTCTGGATTCAGGTAAAAGTTCTTGAGTGGGGCGGTTATCCGGAAATCCATACACTGGATCAGTATTATGATCTGTTAGAGAGATATGCAGCGGAAAATCCTACATTAGAGGATGGCACACCGGTTATTCCTTACACAATGCTTTGTGAAGACTGGAGATACTTCTGTATCGAAAATGCACCGCAATTCCTCGATGGTTATCCGAACGATGGTTCCGTTATCGTAGATACTGACAACATGAAGATCGTAGACTACAATACGACGGAAACGGCACAGAAATATTTCAGAAAATTGAATGAAGAATATAATAAAGGCATTATCGACGTAGAATTTGCGACACAGACATATGACGAATACATTGCAAAACTTTCTACAGGTTCCGTACTCGGTATGTGTGATCAGTGGTGGGATTTTGCATTCACAGTAAATGATGTATTCAAACAGACAGGTTTGGATAAGAAAGGATGCAACTATGTGCCGCTTGGTCTTACAATCGAAGAAGGCATGGACAATATGTGGCATACATACGGTGACACACAGAACATAGCCAGCGGTCTTGCAATTACGACAAGCTGTGAAGATGTAGAAGCAGCATTCAAATTTGTAAATGATCTTCTGGATCAGGAAATTCATGACTTGCGTTTCTGGGGTGTTGAAGGCACAGACTATCTCGTAGACGAAAACGGTTTATATTACAGAACTGAAGAAATGAGAATGCAGGCTTCCGATACAGAGTACAAAGCATCTCATCTGTGTGCTTACAGCTACTTCCCGCAGTGGCTTGGAACAAGTAAAGACGGTATCAACGCAATGCAGACATCAGAACAGACATCAGAGTTCTTTGCAGGTCTTGCAGAGCCTCTTGTAAAATGTTTTGAAGCATACGGCGCAGAGAATTATCCGGATATGATCGGTTCCGTAAACAAAGAAATGGGTCCCTGGTTCCCGATGTATTCTTACTCTAACAATTTGACGACAGAAACAGCTGGTGGTGTGGCATGGACCAAAATGGGAGAAGTAAAACATGAATGGCTTCCGAAAATTGTAATGGCTTCCGATTTTGATTCAGCATGGGACAGCTACATGAGCGCATATGAAGCATGTAATCCGCAGGACTTCCTTGCTGAAATGCAGGAAGAATTAGACAGAAGAGTTGCGGCTGCACAGTAACTTTCCTGTAAAAAGAGATTGAAATAATAAAGCGGCCCAGTTGCCGGAGTGTAACTGCGGCCGTTTTCTCTAAACAAAAATGTTGCAGGAATGTACTGTTGTTAAAATAATGTAATATCATTTTGTGGGGTGAAGGAGGCAGTGTATGAGCCGTAAAACAAATAAAGCACGAGTTGGAGCCGCCATCAACAAAAAAGACGTCAAAAGGCAGAGGGTGCTTCTGATATGGGCGGCGCTTTTTGTTATCTATGGAATTATTTTCTATTATATTCCCCTTGGCGGCTGGATCATGGCGTTCCAGAATTATAAGCCGAAGACGGGACTTTTACATTCGACTTTTGTAGGATTGGGTAAATTTAAATTTCTATTTTCCGATCAGACTTTTCTTAAGGTTATTAGAAATACGCTTGCAATGGGTGTGTTAAACCTTGTGAGCACTTTCTTTATGGCGATTTTATTCGCAATATTGTTAAACGAAATACGTTCTGCTTTTGGGAAAAAGTCAGTTCAGACAATTTCATATCTCCCGCACTTCCTTTCATGGATCATTGTAACGGGAATTTTGCATGATGCGCTGTCTACGACAGGTATCATCAATGAATTGTTAGTGAATCTGCATATTATAGATACACCGATCAGTTTCTTTTCAAAGCCGGGATTATTCTGGCCTATCGTTGCCTTTGCAAATGTCTGGAAGGAAACGGGCTGGAATGCGATCATTTATCTGGCGGCAATCACATCCATAGATCCGTGCCTGTATGAATCGGCGTCAATCGATGGAGCCGGCAGATGGGCTAAGATCAAATACATTACGCTGCCGGGTATCCGCCCGACAATCATGATCCTGCTGTTAATGAATATCGGTAACGTACTGAATGCAGGATTTGAAGTACAGTATTTGTTAGGAAACGGTCTGATCAAGAGCGTTTCGGACACCATTGATATTTATGTATTGACATGGGGTATCAGTCAGAGCGACTATTCTCTCGGTACCGCAGCCGGCATCTTTAAGAGTGTCGTAGCGATCATATTGATCGTTATTGCGAACTATATTGCAAGACGAACCGGCGAAGAACGATTGTTCTAAGGAGGTATGGGAAATGGATAAAAACACGAATCATTTAAAACCGAAGAAAAAGAAAGGGTCGTTTTCGGATAAGTTGTTTGTATTTTGCAATACACTTTTCATGATACTCTTTGTTGTAATAACACTGTACCCTGTAATCAATACGGTGGCTTATTCCTTTAACGATGGAATCGATGCCGTCCGCGGCGGCGTTCATATACTGCCCAGAATGTTTACACTGAAGAACTACTCGGTAGTATTACATATGCAGAACTTCGTAACGGGAGCTGTTGTCACCGTTTCCAGAACAGTGCTCGGAACCATTCTGGCACTTGTGACAAATGCTATTTTGGCGTATATTATCAGTAGAAGAGAGTTTCTGTTTAAATCACAGCTTTCTTTGTTCTGGGTTATCACGATGTATGTAAACGGTGGATTAATCCCTGTTTTACTGTTATATAAGAACCTTCATCTGACGAATACATTCTGGGTATATATTATCCCCGGTATGGTAAGTGCATTCAACGTGCTCGTTATGAGAACTTATATGCAGGGACTGCCGGACTCTCTGGAAGAGGCGGCAAAGATCGACGGAGCCGGATATACGACTATTTTCGTGAAGATCATAACTCCTCTGTGTAAACCGGTATATGCGACGGTTGCATTGTTCGTAGCGGTTGGACATTGGAACTCCTGGTTTGATACGATGATCTATAACCGTATGAAGAGTGAATATACGACACTGCAGTACGAGCTGATGAAGCTGCTGTCGTCCGTAATGCATCAGAGCGGCAGCGCCACGAGCGCCAATTCGGCAAATGCATCGGCTGTAACACCGATTACGGTGCGTTCCGCAGCGACCGTTATCACAATGCTTCCGATCATATGTCTGTATCCGTTCTTACAGAGATATTTCGTAGCCGGACTGACCATCGGCGGTGTTAAAGAGTAATATCCGGACGCGTTTGCCGGATCATGAAAATATGCGAAAGAGAAAGAAGAGGTTATCAAAGTGACAACCGAACATGCAGAAAAAATGAGGGGAGCATACGCATCCGGTATTTACAGAAATGCGTTTTTGGAAGCCGGATATGATATGCAGGAGATAGAAAAAAGAAAAGAAGCTATTTTCCAAACACTGTTTTACGGCAGTGAAGAGGAAAGAATTTATCATCCGGTCGGAGACGACATGGGATATATGGAAGATACCGGAAATCATGACGCACGTACGGAAGGCATGTCGTATGGCATGATGATGTGCGTGCAGATGGATAAAAAGGAAGAATTTGACCGTTTGTGGAAATGGGCCAAAACCTATATGTTTCTGACGGAGGGTGATAATGCCGGCTATTTTGCATGGTCGTGTCAGGTGGACGGAACAAAGAACGCGTACGGCGCAGCTCCGGATGGAGAGGCGTATTTTGCAATGGCGCTGTTCTTTGCATCCCACCGCTGGGGAGATGGAGAAGGTATTTTCCATTACAGCCGGGAAGCGCAGACGTTATTGCATACCTGTCTTCATAAAGGCGAAGACGGCAGTGCGGGACGCGCTATGTGGGATTCCGAAAACAGGCTGATCCGTTTTATTGCTGAAGTGGATTTTACGGATCCATCTTATCATCTGCCGCATTTTTATGAATTATTCGGTATGTGGGCGTTGGAAGAGGACAGGACGTTTTTTAAGGAAGCTGCGAAAGCGAGCAGGGAATATTTGAAAAAAGCATGCCACCCGGTAACCGGATTATGTGCTGAATATGCATTGTATGATGGAACGCCGTACAACGAAGACTATACCAGATGGGGCGGGCGGCATGACTGGTATTACAGTGATGCATACCGTACCATCGCCAATATAGCGCTGGATTACGCATGGTTTGCCGAAGATGAGTGGGCAGTTGAAGAGGTGGATCGTTTCCACAGATTTTTCTGCGAAACGCTGGCGCCGCAGGAGCGGGCAAAAGTATATGAGATCGATGGAAAGATCTTGGAGCAGGACGCGCTGCATCCGGTGGCGATCACTGCAACAAATGCACAGGCCGGTCTGATTACCGATACGGAGAATGCAAAATCCTGTATCCGGCTTTTCTGGGAGACCGATCTGCGGCAGGGGAACAGAAGATATTATGATAATTGTCTGTACTTTCTGGCTTTCCTTGCTCTTAGCGGAAATTACAGAATCTATTAAGAGTGGTTGGCGATCGCGAAACACCGCGTCAGGCAGTGGAAAAGATTTCTGCCTTAAGGCGCGCTTTCGCGGTCGTTTGATTAATAAGATATCGGAAAGGAGCATGTACGAAAATGGATTTTTTGCGATTTGACAGTGATTTTATGACATCGATCAGCCGGGCGGCGGACTATGTGCTGCTCAACATGTTGTGCGTGCTTTTTTGCATTCCGGTCGTTACGGCAGGAGCGGCCGTTACGGCCAAATATTATGTGGCTATGAAGATCGTGCGGGGAGAAGAACCCGTCGTTTTAAAAGCATATTTTAAATCCTTCCGGGAGAATTTTAAACAGGCGACGGTTATCTGGCTGATCGCGCTTTTTATGATCGCTTTTTTTGCGGTAGACTGGTATCTTTTTCGGGGGATGCAGCAGTCGGAAGTAAGTTCTGTATTCCAGATTGCCTTGTTTGTGCTGTCCGTTCTTGTGGTATTATCGGTTTTTAGCGTTTTTCCTATTCTGGCAAGGTTTCGTGTGACAGTAAAAGATGCATTGCGTAACGCGGTTTTATTTTCACTGCTTCATATACCGCAGATGGCGCTTGTTGTTATTTTGGAAATACTGCCGTATTATATCGGTTTTCATTATATGGAATGGTTTATTTTGATCTGGGTTTTATGCAGCGGACTTTCGCTTTTCTATGCGGCCAGAATGTATGTAAAGGCTTTTGGGAAGGTAGAGGGAAATATCGCGGCGGGAAGCCGGGAAGAAACAGAAGATCATATGACAGAGGAAAGTCAGGCCGCAGTAGAAGGTCATATGGCGGCAGAGGGTCGGATGGAACATGAAGAATGAATTGCAAAAGATCAGGCAGATGACGCCCGGGGAAAAATGGGATTATTTTAAGACATATTATCTGGTACAGACAGTTATAGGGGTTATTGTGCTTATACTGGCTGTATTTTTTATACGTGATATGAAAATGGGGAGCAGAGAAGTTCTGGCATCGGGGTGTCTGATCAATGTTGCCATTGATGAGGAAGGCTTCTTATTTCTGACGGATGGATATGTTGATTTCTGCGGTAAGAGCATAAAGAAAGCGTCGGTTTTTTTATCCGTAGATAATACGCTGGATTTTATGCCGGAGAATCCGCTGGATAAAGATTCTTATGTTATGGCGCTTACGGCGCAGATCTATGCGGGAGAATATCAGTATTTGATCCTGGATCAGGAGGCGTGGGAACATTTTCAGGCGTCGGATATTTATGCGGATCTTGCGCAGACACTGACGCAGGAGCAGCAGGAAGCCTATGCGGACAGGATGATCCGGCAGACCGTGCAGAGTGAAGATGGCACGCACACGGAAACGGCGACGGCTCTCGATCTGGCGGGAACGGCTTTTGCGAAGCGTTTTCATTTGGAGCCGCAGGAGGCTTATCTTGTTTTCATAGAGACGGCCCAGGAGAAATATCAGGATGATGTGATCGAAAAAAAGCAGCGGATAGCGGATTATATTTTGACGGCAGAATAAAGCGGTATCATATGATCTTAAATAGGAATCTGTACATGGATGTCCCGTAAAGCGTGGCATCCATTATTTTTTTGTGCTATACTTGACAGGAATGAATTGATGAATGGAGTCCGGAAAATGTTTGATGTGTCGGAAGAATTAAAAAAACTCCCCAATAGTCCGGGGGTCTATATTATGCATGATAAGGATGATACGATCATCTATGTGGGAAAGGCCGTAAATCTGCATAACCGCGTGCGTTCATACTTTCGAAAGATCGTAGGACGCGGGCCTCAGATCGATAAGATGGTCAGTCAGATCGCGCGGTTTGAATATATTGTAACGGATTCTGAGTTAGAAGCGCTTGTTTTGGAAAATAACCTGATAAAAGAACACAGTCCGAAATATAATACGATGTTAAAGGATGATAAGACATATCCGTATATCAAAGTTACACTTGGAGACGAATACCCGCGCATCCTTTTTTCAAGAGAGATCAAAAAAGACCGTTCGAAATATTACGGGCCCTATACAAGCGCTGCGGCTGTAAAGGATACGATCGAGCTGATGAATAAGCTGTACCAGCTTCGGACATGCAATCGGAAACTGCCACGGGATATCGGGCTTGAGCGTCCCTGCTTAAATTATCATATCAAGCAGTGTCTTGCACCATGTCAGGGGTATATTGAGAAAGAAGCATACAGGGAGCGTGTCGAGCAGGCTCTGGACTTTTTGAACGGTAATTATAAACCGATCTTGAAAGAACTGGAGCAAAAGATGCAGGAAGCTTCGGAGAATCTTGCTTTCGAAGATGCGATCCGCTACCGGGATCTGTATAACAGTGTCAGAAGCGTGGCGCAGAAGCAGAAGATAACAGACAGCAACGGAGAGGATAAGGACATCATTGCACTGGCCAAAGACGAGAGCGATGCGGTCGTACAGGTCTTCTTTGTACGGGATGGCAAGCTGATCGGCAGAGAGCATTTTTATATGATGCACGTGGCAGGGTATGACAGTGCGCAGATCCTGCTCGATTTCGTCAAACAGTTTTATGCGGGAACACCCTATATACCGAAAGAATTAATGCTGCAGGAAGAGATTGCAGATATAGAGATTCTTGAGAAATGGCTCAGCACGAGGAAGGGCAGCAGAGTTTATCTGCGTGTACCCAAAAAAGGCAGTAAAGAAAAACTGGTAGAGCTTGCCGCACAGAATGCGCAGCTTGTACTGAGTCAGGACAAGGAACGGATCAAACGGGAAGAGGGCCGTACGATCGGCGCGGTCCGTGAAATTGCCAAACTGTTGGATTTAGAATCGGTACATCGCATGGAGGCTTTTGATATCTCCAATATCAGCGGTTTTGCCAATGTAGGTTCGATGGTCGTATATGAAAAAGGCAAACCCAAGCGCAGCGATTACCGGAAATTCAGAATACAGTCCGTATCCGGTCCGGATGACTACGCCTGCATGAAAGAGGTGCTGACACGGCGGTTCGTGCATGGTATGGAAGAGCGGGCGGAGCTTGACAGGAAGGAAATAGACAAGGAATTCGGCAGTTTTACGAAGTTTCCCGATCTGCTGTTAATGGACGGCGGCAGAGGGCAGGTAAATATTGCTTTGCAGGTGTTGGAAGAACTGCACATCGATATCCCGGTATGCGGGATGGTAAAAGACGACAATCACAGGACGAGAGGACTTTACTACCATAATGTGGAGATTCCGATAGATACGCATTCGGAAGGATTTAAACTGATTACCAGAATCCAGGATGAGGCACACAGATTTGCAATCGAATATCATCGTTCTCTGCGTTCCAAGTCGCAGGTGAAATCGGTGTTGGATGAGATCCCGGGCGTCGGTCCCGCAAGAAGAAAAGCGTTAATGAAGCATTTTAAATCCATCGAAGAGGTAAAAAATGCGGAAATAGCACAGTTGTGCGAGGTTCCGGAGATTCCGGAGCACATCGCAGGACAGATATATGATTTTTTTCACAATGCCGGGAACAATTGATATTCCACGGTTATTGTGATATACTTCTTACAGTGTAAGCAGCGTACTGCGCTTAGAAGGAGAGCAAAGGAGAGGGGTTATATGGCAAGTATCAGTTTGACGAAAGTAATAGAGAAGTGGAAATGGGAGAATCTGACGCCGGAGATTGATATTTCAAAGATCAAGATCACGCAGCCTGACATCAACCGGCCGGCATTGCAGCTTGCAGGGTATTTTGAACATTTTGAGGCGACTCGTCTGCAGGTAGTCGGCTTTGTAGAATATACTTACATGAACGGACTTGACGAAAAGACACAGGTGGAAATTTTCGAGAAATTGTTGAATAACCCGATCCCCGGCATTGTGTTCTGCAGGGAGCTGCACCCGAACGAACGGTTCCGGGAAATTGCGATAAAGCATGGCGTACCGCTTTTGATGAGCGAGAAAGCAACTTCAGCATGTATGGCGGAGATCATCAGATGGCTGAACGTTCAGTTGGCGCCATGTATCTCTATCCACGGCGTATTGATAGACGTTTATGGCGAAGGCGTTCTGATCACCGGTGAGAGCGGTATCGGTAAATCGGAAGCGGCGCTTGAGCTGATCCAGAGAGGGCACCGCCTCGTAACGGATGATGTCGTAGAACTGCGGCGTGTCAGTGCCGATACGCTGATTGGTTCCGCGCCGAACATCACGAAGCATTTTATTGAACTGCGCGGTATCGGCATCGTGGATGTAAAGGCGCTTTTCGGAGCATCCAGTGTTAAAGATACGCAGAATATTGATCTGGTGATCCATTTGGAAGACTGGGATAAGGACAAGGAGTACGACCGTCTCGGCATGGAAGAGGAGTATATAGAATATCTCGGA
This sequence comes from uncultured Lachnospiraceae bacterium, assembly GCA_910579735.1. GTDB lineage: Bacteria > Bacillota > Clostridia > Lachnospirales > Lachnospiraceae > UBA3282. The sequence continues at coordinate 142,494 of CAJTUZ010000003.1, read as the reverse complement.
AATAAAGTAGTCTGCCATAATATCCCTATTAGACCGGGCCGTAATCTGGCGATCATCTGTGAATCCGCAGCTGTTAATCATCGTCAGAAGAAGATGGGTTACAATGCGGCACAGGAATTGTATCAGCGTGTACAAAATTCGCTGGCACAGAGACGGGATGAAGACGAAGACGATTGAAAATAGAAAAAGAGAGGGTAAAATAATGGCGAATCATGTGTTTGGAGTAGATGTAGGCGGTACTACGGTTAAATTGGGGTTATTTGATATAAACGGCAATGTATTGGACAAATGGGAGATACCCACCAGGACTGAAGAGAACGGAAAGAAGATCCTGCCGGATATTGCGGCGAGTATAGAAGCCAAAATAGCAGAAAAAAATCTGACAAAAGAAGATATAGCAGGCGTGGGCGTCGGTGTACCGGGCCCCGTGGATGGAGACGGCATCGTGCATAGAGCCGTTAATCTTGGATGGAATCAGTTCAATATGAAACAGGAGTTAACGGATCTGCTGGGCGGTATGCGGGTAGAAGGCGGTAACGATGCGAACGTTGCAGCGCTTGGAGAAATGTGGAAAGGCGGCGGACAGGGTCATAAGAATCTGGTTGCCGTTACGCTGGGAACCGGTGTCGGCGGCGGCATCATCATCAATGGCGAGATCATGACCGGGTCAACAGGCGCAGGTGGTGAAATAGGACACATTCATGTGGAAGATAACGAGACGGAAAGCTGCGGCTGCGGCAATTACGGATGTCTGGAAGAGTATGCTTCCGCAACGGGCATTACAAGACTTGCTAACAGAGCTCTGCAGGCAAGCAGCAAAGACAGTATGTTAAGACAGGGTGAAGTATCCGCAAAGACAGTCTTCGACGCGGTAAAAGCAGGCGACGAGCTGGCAGTTGAAGTGGCGAAGCAGTTTGGCGAATATTTGGGCAAGGGACTTGGCGTGATCGCGGGAGTCATCAATCCGGAAATATTTGTTATCGGCGGCGGTGTTTCCAAAGCAGGAGAGGTATTGTTCGATTATATCAAACCACCGTTTGAAAGAACCGTTTTTCATGGAAGCAAAGAGACGATATTTGCGCTTGCAACGCTTGGGAACGATGCAGGGATATACGGCGCGGCTAAAATGGTTTTAGATTAAAGACAAATACCGCAGGCTAAGAAAATGGCATGGTATTAGATTTAAAATTCGGCATATTATATATTATATATTTTAAGAAATGAGACGGTGCAAAATTGAGCTTAAATACATCTATATGTGAATATATCGGAAAGATCATTCCGAAAGAGAGAATGCTTTTCAAAGAACCCATGAGCAGGCATACGACTTTCAGAATAGGCGGTGATGCGGAATGTATGGTTCTGATCGAGCAGGAAGAGGAACTGCTGCGGCTTGTCCCCTATCTGCATCAGATCGGGCAGGAGTATTTTATTCTTGGGAACGGAAGCAATCTGCTTGTCGGAGATAAAGGATACCGCGGTATTATTATAAAGCTCGGAGAAGGAATGAACAGGATTACAGTGGAAGAAGAGCGCATTCATGCACAGGCAGGAGCGCTGTTATCACAGACCGCGGCACGGGCGCGGGACGCAGGACTGTCCGGTATGGAATTTGCAGCAGGGATTCCCGGAAGCGTCGGCGGCGGTGTTGTCATGAACGCAGGAGCCTATGACGGGGAGATGAAGCAGATTGTAGAATCCGTCAAGGTTATGGACAAAGAAGGCAAAATTCTTATTTTGGATAATAATACGATGGAATTCGGGTATCGTACCAGTATTATTAAAAACAGACCATTTATCGTGCTGGAAGTTGTCTTTCGGATGCATCCGGCGTCCGGAGAAGAGATTCAGGAGAAAATGGATGATTTGATGCAGAAACGTCAGAGTAAACAGCCGTTAAATTATCCGAGTGCGGGCAGTACGTTTAAACGGCCGGAAGGATATTTTGCCGGCAAGCTGATCATGGAATCCGGCCTTCGCGGTTATCGTATCGGTGGGGCACAGGTTTCGGATAAACACTGCGGTTTCGTAGTCAATGTGGGAAAAGCCACGGCAGCTGATGTAAAAGAAGTGATCGAAGAAGTGCAGGAAAGAGTAAGCGACCGTTTTCATGTGAGATTGGAACCGGAGATCATCTTCCTGGGAGATTTTTAAAATAATTGGTAAAGATAACAGTCTAAAGAAAGAGGCGTAGGATAAACATGCGGTTTGTAGTAGTAACCGGGATGAGCGGCGGCGGTAAAAGCACAGCGTTTAAAATGTTGGAGGATCTGGGATTTTATTGTGTTGATAATCTTCCGGTGCCTCTGATCGAAAAATTTCTCGAACTGATTGTAACGCCGGGCAGTGAGATTACCAAGGTGGCATTGGGATTGGATGTACGTGCCGATCAGCCGTTTAATGACGTGCAGAAAATATTGGAAAAACTGAAGGCGGAAGGATATGTTTTCGAAGTCCTTTTTATGGATGCAAGCGATTCCGTATTGATCAAGCGATATAAAGAAACCAGAAGGGTGCATCCGCTTTCGCCGGATGGACGGATAGAGGACGGTGTAGAAAAAGAACGGAAAATTCTGGAAGACATGAAGAGAAAAGCGGATTATGTGATCGATACATCCAATCTGCTGACCAGAGAATTGAAAGAGGAAATGGATCGTATTTTTGTCCTGAATGAAGAGTATAATTCTCTCATGGTGACGATTTTATCATTCGGGTTTAAAAACGGGATTCCTGCGGATGCCGATCTGGTCTTTGATGTCAGATTTCTGCCGAATCCGTTTTATATTGATGAACTGAAACATAAGACCGGCAATGATCAAGAAGTACAGGACTATGTCATGAGCTTTTCGGAAGCATCGGATTTCATGGAGAAGCTGGTGGACATGCTGACATTCCTTGTTCCGAATTATATTAAAGAAGGAAAATATCAGCTGGTCGTAGGCATCGGATGCACAGGCGGCAGGCACAGAAGCGTTACGCTTGCGAATGAATTATATAAACGCATGAAAGATCAGGGAAATTATGGTTTGAAATTGTATCATCGTGATACGAAGTGAGTTTGAACAGAGGGAATGATTATGTCGTTTTCCGGTATGGTAAAAGAGGAACTGGCAGATGCTGTCAGTCCGGCGAGACATTGTCAGTTAGCGGAGCTGGCCGCGTTGATTCATTTTGGCGGACATCTGACGGGCGACGGGTTACATTTGAAATTGGACATGGAAAATGAAACGGTTGCCAGAAAGTACTTTACATTATTACAAAAAACATTTAATATAGAAACTGTTATGCAGGAAGTGGATGAAGAAAAAATTTTTCACGCGCTGCATCTGTATGATGCCGACAAGGAAATTCTTCCGCTTAATCTGCCTGTTAATTCACTGCTGATTAAGAACAGCTGCTGTGCGCGTGCCTTTTTACGGGGAGTTTTTCTTTGTGCCGGTTCCATGAGCGATCCGGAGAAAAGCTATCATCTCGAATTTGTCTGCAACAGTCCGGAACAGGCAGAACAGTTAAAGGATATCATACAGGAATTTCAAATAGAAGCAAAAGTGATCAAACGTAAGAAATATTATATTGTATATTTAAAAGAGGGTTCCGGAATCGTAGATCTGCTGAATGTTATGGGCGCTCATGTATCTTTGATGAACTTGGAAAATCTGCGGATCGTGAAAGAAATGCGTAATTCCATTAACAGGCGGGTCAATTGCGAAGCGGCCAATATTACCAAAACGGTTAACGCCGCATCCAAACAGATAGAAGATATTCTGCTCATTCAGAAACAATATGGATTTGAAAATTTACCGGACAATCTGCGGCAAATGGCAGAGATTCGTTTAGAATATCCGGAGGCTCCCTTAAAAGAACTTGGAGAGTATCTGGAACCGCCGGTCGGGAAATCAGGTGTCAACCACCGACTTCGGAAACTAAGTGAGATTGCTGAACATATGAGGTTATAGAAGGAGGAGAACTTATGATTGAAAAATCTGTCCAAATTAAGTTGGAGGGAGGCCTGGAAGCCAGACCGGTAGCTGTACTTGTACAGGTGGCAAGTCAGTATGACAGCAGTGTGTACATTCAGTCAGATAACAAAAAGGTGAATGCTAAAAGTATTATGGGCATGATGGGCCTTGGTCTGGCTATGGGCCAGACAGTAACAGTCGTTGCCGATGGCAATGATGAAGAGGCGGCAGTGGCAGGCATTGAAGGTTTTTTGAGCGGCAATCAGTAAGGCAGAAGACGAAGGGGATTCCCAAGTGAGGGGGTCTCTTTTTTTCCAAAATGATTTGTACCGAAAGTGGCGGGAGGAATGCTGCATGGATAAGAATATGCTTTTTGTTTATAATCCAAGAGCAGGGAAAGCGAAGATCAGAAGTAATCTGCTGGATATTATTGATATTTTTGTCAAGGCCGGATATGAAGTTACCGTCTATCCGACACAGGCGTCCGGGGATGCGGTTGATGCTGTAAGAGAGCGCAGGGAAGGATATGATATCGTTGTATGCAGCGGCGGCGACGGTACATTGGATGAAGTGGTAACCGGCATGATGCAGTGTCCGGAGAAACTACCGATCGGATACGTTCCTGCGGGCAGTACCAATGATTTTGCAAACAGCCTCGGAATTCCGCGCAGTATGGTAAAAGCAGCGGACATTGTGGTAAACGGAAGAGAATTTGGCTGTGATATCGGCGCATTTAATGACGATTATTTTATTTATGTGGCAGCATTTGGTATTTTTACGGATGTATCTTATGCAACGAAGCAGGATATGAAGAATATGCTGGGACATGCGGCTTATCTTCTGGAGGGCGTTAAACGCCTTTCTTCCATTAAGTCGTACTATATGAAAATACAATATGACGATGTATGTCTGGAAAACGAATATATTTACGGGATGATCACCAACTCTAATTCTGTCGGAGGCTTTAAAGGGATAACCGGAAAAAATGTGGAGTTAAACGATGGTCTGTTTGAAGTGACGCTGATTAAAAAACCGTCCAGCGCGCTCGATTTAAATAACATTATTGCGGCCCTCGTAGACAAAAAGATACAGTCCGATTTCATTCACTGTTTTAAGACGTCCAGGATCGTGATAGAGTCAGATCAGGCTGTGGCCTGGACATTAGATGGAGAATTCGGAGGAGAACATTCGGTATCTGTTATAGAAAATAAAAAAGAGGCTTTGGAAATCAGGATACCGCGGTAAAATTAACTAATAAATTCCAATATTTTTTCCGAAAAGGTTTTCTTTTTAAAAGGAATGCGGTATAATGACATCAATGAGTTAGGTGGACAGCCTGCGTATGAAAAAATGATAATGGAGGTAATAAAGATGTTAGTTTCAGCAACAGAAATGCTTCAAAAAGCAGTGGCTGGTCATTATGCAGTAGGCCAGTTTAATATCAACAACCTTGAGTGGACCAAAGCAATCCTGCTTACAGCACAGGAATGCAACTCCCCGGTTATTCTGGGTGTATCCGAAGGCGCCGGAAAATATATGGGCGGATATGATGTCGTTATGGGTATGGTAAACGGTCTGATCAAAGACCAGAACATTACGGTTCCCGTAGCAGTACATTTGGATCATGGTTCATATGACCACTGCTACAAATGTATGGAAGCAGGTTTTCCTTCCATCATGTTCGACGGATCTCATTATGCAATTGAAGAGAATATTGCAAAGACCAAAGAACTGGTTGAGGCAGCTCATGCAAAAGGAATCTCTATCGAAGCCGAAGTTGGTTCTATCGGCGGTGAAGAGGACGGTGTTGTAGGTATGGGTGAGTGTGCAGATCCTGCAGAGTGCAAGCAGATTGCAGATCTGGGCGTAGACTTCCTGGCAGCAGGTATCGGCAATATCCATGGCAAATATCCTGAGAACTGGAAAGGTTTACAGTTTGACGTACTTGCTTCCGTTCAGGAGAAGACAGGAACGCTTCCGTTAGTTCTTCACGGCGGTACAGGTATTCCGGATGATATGATCAAGAAAGCGATTTCTCTTGGCGTTGCAAAGATTAACGTTAATACGGAGTGCCAGTTAGTATTTGCAGAAGCAACACGTAAATATATTGAAGCAGGCAAAGATCTGGAAGGTAAAGGCTTCGATCCTCGTAAAGTGCTTGCTCCGGGTTATGAAGCAATCAAAGCAAAAGTAAAAGAGAAGATGGAATTATTCGGTTCTATCGGCAAAGCTTGAAAATAGAAATCAAATATGATTCACATCAAGGGACTGCCTGGGAAGGCAGTCCTTTTTTTGACAATGATAATAAAGAACAAACATGGTGGGGGATATAGTAGAGTATGGAGAAGAGCTGGAATGTAAATATTGATGGTATGATGCATAATGTTACACTTAGAAACAATAAAAATCTTTCTGTAGACGGTGCGCCGCTGCACCTGAAAAACTACAAAACTAAAACAGGGATGATTCAGACGGAGTATGAAATTCCGGTCGGAAACAGGAAGGCGCTTCTGGTGCTCCAGAGCATGAGCGCTCCAACGCTTGTTATGGATAACCGGAATTGTGAGACGGGAGAGCAGTATGTTCCTGCCAAAGTGCCGATATGGGCCTATTTCTTTGCCGCGCTGCACTGTGTCAATTTCATGAACGGCGCGATAGGAGGCGCTATGGCAGCGGCAGGCATTGTGCTGACATTATCAGTTTCCGGAAATACGAAGATGAATATTGGTTTGAGAATTTTTCTGGACATAGCGTTTCTCATTCTCTTTTATGCGATTGTATTCGGGTTGGCGGTTCTGATCGCGGGAACATTATATTAGCAGTCCTGTGCGGAGCCGAATGGAATAGAATGAAAAATTTTACCCTTAAAAAGGGAGGATGCCAGGTAAAATGATTTACCTGGCATTTATTATGAAAAAGTATTAATTAAATCTGTCTACTTTGATGTTATCTCTTGCGTTATCTTATGGTTTAAGTATATGCAAAAGAAATGTCTAAAGAATGATTCCAAAGTGAAGTTTCTTTAAATTAAATATGAACAATTTGTGAATGAGATAGAACTGTTCATAGGAAACATCCAAAGGCTTAAAAGTCTGCATGAATCTGTTCCGGTTCCGGATAAGTTTCCCCGAAAGTCTCAACCGTGACCGTATCGATCATCTGCGGCTCCAGAGGCCTGTCGGAATAATCGGTCGCTGTTTCGGCAATCTTATTGACATTCTCAGTACCTTCAATTACTTTCCCAAAAGCAGCATATGCGCCATCAAGATGCGGAGAATCCTTGTGCATGATGAAGAACTGGCTGCCTGCTGAATTGGGGTGCATGCTCCTTGCCATAGAAAGAACGCCGGCTGTATGTTTCAGGTCATTGGGATAGCCGTTTTGTGCAAATTCTCCGCGGATAGAATAGCCGGGACCGCCCATACCGGTTCCTTCCGGGTCGCCGCCCTGAATCATAAAGTTTTTGATGACTCTGTGAAAAATAAGACCGTCATAGAAATTTTTCTGGATCAGACTGATAAAATTGTTGACAGAAGTCGGTGCGATCTCCGGGTATAGTTCCGCTTTGATAACGTCTCCGCTTTTCATGGTAAAAGTAACGATTGGATTTTGTGCCATTGCTTTGCTTCCTTTCCGGTTTTCTAATATAATGTAGTATATTACGATATTATTGTATATGAATTGTTAAAGAAGGTAAAGAGACAGATGTTGAAAAAAATTTGTTTTATTTTGAAGAAAAAGAACGCAATGGAAGAAATAGAAGGATTACTGCAGGAATTATCGGACAATTTGGTAGAAAGCTGTTTTATGGAAAGTGCGGAAGGCGGGCTGCATAACAGATTTAAGGAGCATAAAGAGGATGAAGAAATAAGCAGCTGCATGTATGAGAAGAAGGAAGACGTTCTTTATATTACGGATGATGCCGTTTGGCAGAGAAAGTTACAAGAAGACGGATATCCGGTTGTTGCTTATCTGCATGCGGAAAATCGGGAGGAAAATTTCTCGTTTTCGGGATATGCGATAGAGAATCCGGCGGAAATTGAATATCAATCGTTAGAACTTGTCTGGCGGCGTTTGACAGGGCGGCCGTGGATGATCACGGAAACGAAACGCTGCGTGATCCGGGAGACGGTTACAGAGGATGTAGGGGAATTTTATGAAATTTATCAAGATGCATCCATTACGGAATATATGGAAGATCTGTATGCGGACCGGGATGAGGAGATCGCTTATATAAAGGACTATATCAAGAATGTGTACGGGTTTTACGGGTACGGCATGTGGACGGTGCTGGAGAAGAAAAGCGGGAGGATCATCGGCAGGGCGGGACTTAATCTGCGGGAAGGCTATGAGATCCCGGAGCTTGGTTTTGTGATCGGCGTACCCTGGCAGCGGCAGGGCTTTGCCTATGAAGTTTGTATGGCAGTTTTGCAATATGGGAAAGCGGAATTGAATTTTACCAGTTTTCAGGCATTTGTCATGGAAGGTAATACGAAGTCCAGGATGCTTTGCGAGAAGCTGGGATTTGCGTATCGGGAGAAGGTGGAAATGGGAGGAATGTTATATGACCGGATGGTATGGGAGGAATCTGTGACCGCGTAATAAAACACAATGAGGTGTCTGTAAAATGGGAAAAATGTGTGGAAATACATCTGAAATGATGCAACAATGATGCAATTATGATACGAATAAGATGCTTCTTCCTGATAAAATAGAGCAAAAGACAGATATGACGGAGGATGCATTGTGAAAAAGCGGGTCGAGAAAATTGTAATAACAGGATGTGTGTTACTCTGTATGGGGATTTTTTTCCGATACGGATGCACACATTTTTTTCATATGGCAGGAGTGGATGGCAATGCGGCAGTGTGGAAGAAGGAAGTGCTGAAGGCGCTGCAGACATTGCCGGATAAAGACGGCATTCAGTATGCAAATGACGGAGGGAGCCGTATCGTTTATAAAGACGGCTATTACTATTATGCCAGCCAGTTGGATCACTATTATTTATACCGTGTAAAAGAAGATGGAAGTGATGCCGTATGCCTGGCAAAAGTACGTCCGGGAAGCCTTTATGTAGATGGAGATACAATTTATTTTGTCAATTTAAGCGACAGCAATGCAATATACAGGATCGGAACAGACGGCTCCGCTATGGAGAAACTGTGTGAAAGCGCGGCTAATGTTCTACAAGCGGATGGGAAATATATTTATTTCTGCGATGTGTATGACGAAGAAGCGGATATACGGGGACTGGTCTTAGAGTCCGAAAAAGAAATGCTTGAAGATTACGGGAAACTTTATTACCGTATGCGGACAGATGGTTCCGGGAAAGAACTTCTGACGCCGTATCATAGATTCGGATATGTGCCTGTTCCGACAGACGGTGGGAATAAAAAATATACCGGCAGTATTTTCTGGAAAGGAATCTGTTGGAATGAAGAGACGCAGAGTTACGAAACGGTTGTAAAACGGTATGCGCTCAACGGGCAGAGCGGGGAAGAAATATGCCGTTTTGATTTTGAGGGGGACATTTTGGTATATGGGGAACGGATATATTGTTTTGGTTATTATTATGGAGCAGACCAAGGAAAAGCCGGCGTGTATTCGACAGAGAATAAAGAGATGATATCCCTGCCGGAAAAAGAGCTGATGGACTATTGTATCTATAACGATGTTCTGTATGGACTTTGGGAAAACGTGGATGAGAGAGAGCGCCGGTTAAAAGTTTATAAACTGGAAGATACAGCGGCGGACTGGGAAGAGATATATGATAACCATACGATCTGCACGGCATCGGACGCTTATTATAACGGTGAGAATTTGGCAGATCTATATGCAACACAGCAGGGGATATTCCTGCGGCAGTTCGTGTCTTCAGAAGAGGGCGTTAAGTGGTATTCCCTTACGGAAAAAGGGGCGGAAAAATGGGAGGATGAAGAACAGATTCCTATGACAGAACCGGCCTCCATGCTGGCGTATACGGGAGAATGGAATAGTATTAAGGCTGAATTCAGATCTACGGAAGGGTATGAAGAATATCTGGCAGAGGATCTTACCCATGAGGATTACTATGAAAGAGGTGAGGATGAAGAGGCGCTCAACCCCTATACGATCTGTCTGCCGCAGTTTAACGAGAAGATCGAAGGATACCAGGAGATCAACGCATATTTTCAGAATGCTTTTCAGGAAGCACTGGGATATCAGAAAACGTTTTTTGAAATGCTGGATGAAATGAAACAAAACGGCGATTATTCCACAATGTTATGGGAAGGCACGCACTATGATTATGTCTACATTGGAGAAAAATACATAACCGTGGCCAAATACCAAGACGGTTACTGGGGCGGCAGGCGCAGCTGGCATCTTGAAGAACCGGTAACATTTGAGAGAAAGACAGGGAAGGCGGTCTCTTTGGAAGATCTTTACGGAACTTCCCTGGAGGAGGCTGTGTCGAAGGCGACGGGATCAATTTATAAATACAGAGAATGCGTAGGCTGGAGTGTTTTACGGGAGGAAGACATGCTTACGGAAGAGTATGTTGCGGAACAGTTTTTTCTTTTCCCGGAGGGAATCGGGATATATTATGAAAGATATGCGATCGATTGCGGCGCGGCGGGGGATTTCCTGTTTATTGTGCCGTTTCCGGGGAAGTAATACGGTTGCTTTTTAAGCAGATGCGTGTAGAACATGACAAAACGCCTCAACCGCCGGTTGAGAATCCGTAAATTAATGGTTGCTTGTTTTTCTTAATCCCGCAATTCATAATATAGATAACAAATGCCGCAGGACATAGATGCGGCATTTACTGTTTATAAATATTATGAAAAGAGGATTTTCGGTTGAAAACAAAAGCGTTAAAAAAGTATCCTTTGCAGATCATGTTAATGTCGGTTACGTTCGTGATCAATACGTTACTGCCGCTATTATTCAGTTATTTGATAGATGATATTCTCATAGGCGGGAATTTCGAGATGCTCCTGCAATGGTTTGTCGCGGCATTTGTAGTAACCGTGGTCGGTATGGCCATGAAGTTTTTCTTTGTCAATTATAACCCGGTAAAGATCGGAATGCAGAATTCATTCCGGCTTCAGAAAAGGTCGTTAAAAAATATTCTGAATATGAGCCAGACTGTTTATGCGAAAAAGGATAAAGGATATTATTTTAATCTGTGCGAAAACAGTGCGGGCGCATATGGGGATCTGCACGAGGAACTGTATTTGAATATGTGTGCCAATCTGATCTATATTATCGGGATGCTGCTGTTCGTTACTTATATCAATTGGGCATTCGGTATATTTTTTGCGGTTTACGGCGTCGTACTCGTGATCATTGCGCTGTACAGCGCCAAGCCTCTTTATCATATGCAGAAGGATATCATAGAGGTGCAGGATGTCTTTTTTATGGACTCGCGCAATATCATTGAAAACAAAGGGAATATCAATGCCCTGCATGCGGAAGAGTTCTTTTATACCCGGTTTGAGAATACGACTGCAGTTTATGAAAAGCATATAGTAAAATACCGTTTTTTTGATTACTTATGTAATTACCTTCCCGATATCGTCAACCAGATCTGTAATGTGGCGTTTCTTTTTATAGCAGGTATATTTGTTATGAAGGGTGAAATCACGGCGGGCATTCTTGTGATGGGATATCAGTATATGGGATATTTTGCAATACCGGTTGCAACAGTCTGCTCGATCGGCATGCGTTATCGTTCCAATAAAGTACATATTGAGCGCATCGACGAACTGGAAGAAGAGGCTGCCATTGCAAAAGAAAATGAGGCATTTAAGAAAGAAAATGAACTGCTTCTGAAAGCAGAGAATTATGATTTTTATAAAGGCAATGGGGAGGGGGATTTCCTGTATCATATCGATAAGCTGGAACTGAAAAAGAACGGCCTCTATGTGATCAAAGGAGAAAACGGCAGCGGCAAGAGTATGCTTTTAAATCTGATGCTCGGCAATGTCAGTCCGAAGGAATCCAAAGGGCGCTTATCCGTTGCAAAGGATATGGACGCTGCGGCGATGCTGACTTACCCTTTCTTTGCAATAAACGGAAGTTTTAAGGATAATCTGTATGGAATTCATGAAGATAAAGGACTGGGCGAAATGTTAAGGGTCGATTTTGCAGGGAAAGAGATCACGGCCAATCCGGTGAATCTAAGTTACGGACAGCAGCAGAAACTGGCGCTTATGAGGGTGCTTGGAACGGATGCGCCGATCCTTTTTTTAGACGAGCCGTTGTCTAATCTGGATGTGGAAACGCAGGAAGCGGTAGTGCGCTATATTGTGCAGCTGAAAGGGAAGAAGAGTATTTTAGTCGTTATGCACGGCGATGAGCTGGACAGGGAAGCGGATGGTGTTATAATGATAAAAGGACATAAGATGAGTATAGCGTGATCTACAGGATCGTTCATCGTCTGTAGAATGACGGCGGGGAGGAATTTAAAATGCTGATCAGAAATATTACCGTACAGGATTTTGAAAAGGTAAATGAACTGATGTGTGAAGTGCATGATCTGCATGTACGGAATCGCCCGGATTTGTACACGGCCATGGAAGAACCTTATCCAAGAGAAAAATTTACGGAAGATGTCGGTAAGGAAGATGTTATTTCCGTTCTGGCCGAGGAAAACGGTGAAGTCTTGGGAATCTGTTTTGTGAGCTTTAGAGAGAAAACAGGTATGGTGTGCAGACGAACAGCCTACATGGAAGACTTGTGTGTGCGGGAGAATAACAGGGCCCGTGGGGTCGGGAGAGCATTGTTTGAACATGTAAGGGAAGAGGCGAAGCGAATGGGCGCCGGACGGTTGGACTTAATGGTATGGGGATTCAATGAGACGGCCTTTGCTTTCTATGAAAAAATGGGTATGCAGGTGCAGCGGTACATACTGGAGACGGAACTGTAAGACGATAGGCAGGCAAACGGAAAGGAAATGGTTGTCTGCATGATATATGGTGTGAAAAAGAAGATGCTGAAAAAGAGGGCCTTATTCCATGGCCCTCACCACCTTTTTATGCGCTTTTAATTTCTTCATGGCCCAATTATAGTGACTGGACGTATTGCTGACAAAATAGGAACCCAGCGCAGAATTACCGATCCAGGGAAACACGCCCTTGGAAAACAATTCTTCGTTTGAGAGGGTTTCTATCATTTCCATAATATCACGGTGTGATCTTTCAAACATTTCTCTGGCGTCTTCCAAAGATGTATTCTGATGCTTTTTCCAGAACATGACGTTCATATTGCCGTATGTTCTCCAGGTGTATGGTTTCGGTAAAAAGGGTACTGCATCACCGTTTTGATTGGCGTGTACCCAGTGCAGGGTAAGCTGATGCCATTCATAAAGATGGATAAGGATGTCGCGGAGATTCTTGTCTCTTTGCCAGTGTGCCTCTTTTTTGCCTGCATCATTTTCGAATTGAAAGGGTATTGACAATTCTTTGTCCGTCATGGTGTCGACCATTGCGGTCAGTTTTTCATAAGTTTCAGCGGCGGCGCTTATCAAGTCGGTTTTGCTTGTTGGTCTGCTCATATGGTTTCTCCTTTTTCTGTTTATATGAATCAGACAATTGCGAAACTGGATTTTAGAGTCACGAGTCTTGTCAAAATGAATAAAAACGAGGCTCCGATGCAGTGGCAAGTCTCCCCTTATTTCATTCATTTTGCCCAAACTCTGTCTGTGAAAGCAAAGTTTTGCAATCGCCTATTAATATGAATAGTACTATCAGGATACAGTATAAATTATGACATTGCATGTCATAATTTATGAAAATTCATATAAAACATTTTATACGGAAAGAAGTTTTTACCTGCGATTATCCAGAGTACTTCCGATAGATCTCTTTCGCCTGCGCGGCGAGTTCTTCTCTTAGAAAATCCGGTTCGAGTATTTCAACCTGAGGGCCGAAGGAAAGCAGGTAGCCGGTAAGCCATGCATCCGTGGGCATGAATGCGCATGCGATAATATCTCCGTTTTCCAGATGTTCTATCTGCGCTTCTTCAAATTCGTCATAGGCGCGGCAGGCGGCCTCTTTGGTAAAATGCAGGCGGATAAAAACGTCGTTTTCATCCGGCATTTCGCTTTCCGGGAAAAGCATAGGAGAAAAGCTTTCTTCCGAAAGCGCATATTGCAGGATACGGTTTAACTTGAACAGACGAAAGTCCTGTTTTTTGGTGCAGAAGGCTTTCAGGTACCATTCTTTTGATTTATAGAGCAGTTTCAGGGGCCAAACCGTTCGTTCGTCCCGTCCGCCGTGAGCGTTTATGTATAAAATTTTTACGGCGGTATGCCGGAGTACGGCAAGTTTAAGCAGTTCAAATTTATCCTGATCGTGCGTATGAGCGCCCCAGCGGGAGAAATCAATCTCATACCAGTCCTGCGCCGGGAGCTTAAAAAGTGCGGACAGTTTGCCGAGCGTATCCTGCACGTGATCGGAACTGGCAATAGAAAGGTTTTGCAGGGCCGACAGGATATCCTGCTTTTCCTGTTCCGACAGGATGGTTTTATCCAGAACGAAGTCCTTCATGAGGCGGATGCCGCCGTTTCGTCCTGCTTCTGCATAGACGGGAATTCCTGCCGCGCTTAAAGCATCGAGATCCCGGTAGATCGTGCGGCTTGAGACTTCCAGCATCCGTGACAGTTCGGATGCGGTGGAACAGCCTTTGTCGAGCAGATGATATACAATTTTAAACAAACGGCTTTCCTGCATGGTTGAACTCCTTTTTATTACGGCGCTGCTGTAAAATGAAATTGCCGGTAAATGTCTTTTTTGGCTGGCTGCAATTTTTATTATACGCTGTCGGAGCAGTTTTTTACAAATATAAAATACGGTAAAAAAATGTATTGACATCTAAAAGGAGTGGTGATACAATCCAAACGTAAGAGCAAAGGTGCTGTGAAGAAATTCATGGCACCTTTTTTTCTTGGATGCGGCTCCGGCGGGAGACGCTTCCATTAACATAATGTAAAGCTTAAAATGTGGAGCAATGGCGCTTTTCGGGATAAGAGCGCCGCGTCTCCACATTTTTGGCGTGAGGAGGGAAAATTATGACAGAAGAAATGATGAGTGCTGTAAGCGGAGAGGTATTCGGCGTCTGGTTTTTGATCGGCGCGGCGTTGGTATTCTGGATGCAGGCAGGTTTCGCAATGGTTGAAACAGGTTTTACCAGAGCAAAAAATGCAGGAAACATTCTGATGAAAAATTTAATGGATTTCTGTATTGGTACGGTTGTTTTCATATTGATCGGATTCGGTCTCTTATTTGGAGAAGACTTGATCGGTTTAATCGGAAAACCCGGATTGGATATCTTTACAAATTATGCGGAGTTTGACTGGTCAAATTTTGTATTCAATTTAGTTTTCTGCGCGACGACCGCAACGATCGTTTCCGGGGCCATGGCGGAGAGAACGAAATTTCTATCATACTGCATCTATTCGGGTGTGATCTCCGCCTTGATCTATCCGATCGAGGCACACTGGATCTGGGGCGGCGGTTTCCTTGCGCAGATGGGCTTCCATGATTTTGCCGGTTCCTGCGCAATCCATATGGTTGGCGGTATATCAGCGTTGATCGGCGCAAAAATCCTGGGCGCACGCATCGGTAAGTTTACCAAAGAAAAAGATGGTAAAGTAAAGGTAAATGCTTTTCCGGGACACAACCTTCCGATCGGTTGTCTCGGCGTATTTATTCTCTGGCTTGGTTGGTATGGATTTAACGGTGCTGCCTGCACGAGCGTTGAACAGCTTGGTTCGGTTTTCGTAACGACAACGGTTGCGCCTGCGATCGCCACAGTCGTATGTATGGTGTTTACCTGGGTAAAATACGGGAAGCCGGATGTATCGATGTGTTTGAACGCTTCTTTGGCGGGTCTGGTAGCCATTACGGCGCCGTGTGACGTGACGGATGTGACGGGTGCACTGATTATCGGAGCGGTAGCCGGACTGTTGGTTGTTTTCGGCGTCTGGTTTTTGGATTACAAACTGCATATTGATGATCCGGTAGGTGCGGTAGCAGTACATTGTCTCAACGGTATCTGGGGAACGATTGCAGTCGGGTTGTTCGCAACGACATCTGCTCCGGGTAACGACAGTATCATCGGTCTTTTCTACGGAGGCGGTTTTAAACAATTAGAATTGCAGCTCATTGGTTTTGCGGCGGTTGCCGCATGGACGACGGTTACGATTACAATTGCCTTTTTAATCATTAAGGCACTTGGCGGACTGCGTGTCAGCGAAGAAGAGGAAATCGTCGGACTGGATGCCTGCGAACACGGTCTTGCTTCGGCTTATTCGGGATTCAGTATTATGGATATCTCTAATACGATGACAATGGATATCAATGAAAATACGAGTCTTGGCACGGATAAATATGACGAGGCGTCTGCCGTACAAAAAGATGCAGCAGTACCGGTTATCACAGAATATCCGGCGGCAGCGGGTATGTATAAAGTAGTCGTGATTGCCAAACTGTCCAGATATGATCATTTGAAGAAAGCCATGAACGACCTCGGCGTAACCGGTATGACGGTAACACAGGTTATGGGGTGCGGCGTTCAGAAAGGAGCGGGGGACGTATACCGCGGGGTCGAGATGGATGCGACGCTTCTGCCTAAGGTAAAGGTAGAAGTCATTATCAGTAAGATTCCTGTAGACGCAGTGATCACTGCCGCTAAGAAAGCATTGTTTACCGGACATATCGGCGACGGTAAGATCTTTGTTTATAACGTAGCCAAAGTAGTGAAAATACGTACCGGAGAAGAAGATTTTGCGGCGCTGCAGGACGTAGAATAAAACAGCCGTTCACTAATCCCTTAGTTTGTATACATGTAAACGCGAGACCCTCGGTGCTTCCACCACCGGGGGTTTTGCGTCTGACCGGCATGACTGAAACAGCCGAAGACAAAAATCTTGCATCCGGCCGCCATTTTACATATAATAATATCGTCCGCAGATCGTGAAACGCAGATGAATCACTTTCACGTTTTCTGACATACTAAAAGGGACGAAGAGTTGAATAAAAATGTGTGTTCAACTTATATTTATGCACGTCGCAGCGTGCAGATAGGAATAAAGATGAGAAAAACCAAGATCGTATGTACATTGGGACCGTCTACGGATAATGAAGACGTCCTGCGGCAGTTGATGGTGGAAGGCATGAATGTCGCCAGATGTAATTTCTCTCATGGCGTTTATGAGGAACATAAGAAACGGATGGACATGGTAAAGAAGATCCGTAAAGAGGTGAAAAAGCCGGTTGCGATCTTACTGGATACCAAGGGACCGGAAGTAAGAGTGAAGCAGTTTAAAGACGGAAAGGTTACATTAAAAGAAGGACAGTTATTTACCCTGACTTCGGAAGAAGCGGAGGGCACGTCTGAGAAAGTTTCCGTTACGTATTCCCGTCTTTATGAGGATCTGGAAGTCGGTATGAAAGTTTTGATCGATGATGGTCTGATCGAGATGCGGGTAGAGAAAGTGGAGCAGACGAATATTGTATGCCGTGTGATCAACGGCGGCATTGTTTCCAATAATAAGGGGATCAATGTACCGGATGTAAATCTTTCCATGCCGTATTTAAGTGAAAAAGACAGAGAAGATATTTTATTCGGGATTGCGCAGGATGTGGATTTTATCGCGGCATCTTTCGTACAGTGCAAAGACGATATTTTACAGCTTCGCAGACTGCTTGATAAGAACGGCGGCGAAGATATTAAGATCATTTCCAAGATTGAAAATATGCAGGGTGTGGAAAATATCGATGAAATTATCGAAGTGTCGGACGGAATCATGATCGCAAGAGGCGATATGGGTGTTGAGATTCCGTATGAAGAGGTACCCGTCATTCAGAAGATGATCATTAAGAAAGTATATCAGGTCGGCAAACAGGTTATTACCGCAACACAGATGTTGGAGTCTATGATCAAGAATCCGAGACCGACCAGAGCAGAGGCGACGGATATTGCCAATGCGGTCTATGATGGAACGAGTGCGATCATGCTCTCGGGAGAAACCGCAGCTGGAGCCTATCCGGTCGAGGCGGTGAAAACAATGGTCAGGATTGCAGAGCGCACCGAGCAGGATGTGGATTACAGAAAGCGGTTTTTTAATCATGACAGAAACGCCAACCCGGATGTTACCGATGCTATCTGCCATGCCACATGTACGACGGCACTTGATTTAAGCGCCAAGGCGATCGTTACCGTTACCAAATCCGGACGTTCTGCAAGAATGGTTGCAGGATACAGGCCGGCAAGCGATATCATAGGCTGTGCCACTACGGAAAAAGTATGCAGACAGATCAATCTGGCATGGGGCGTTACGCCGGTGCTGATCAAAGAAGAAAAAGACGTTTTTGATCTGTTCGATCATGCGCTTACCGCGGCGGAGAAACTGCAGCTGCTGCAAAAAGGAGATCTGACCGTCATTACGTCCGGCGTGCCGATCGGTATTTCCGGCACGACTAACATGATAAAGGTGCAAAATGTCTGAACGTATTAAAAAAGATAGATAAACCGGCAGGAAAAACTTACCCGATAAATAATGTCACGACCGGAATCGTTATCAGGCTTAAGAGCGTCGTGAGGATAATTCCCTGTGAGATGACGGACTCATCCACATGGAGCTGCTTTGAGAGCATAAGCGGCATATTGCCGGCCGGAACGGCCAACATCAGGGCCGCGGTGTTGACGATCAGGGCATTTTTGATAAAAAGTCCAAGAGTCAGAGTAAATGCGGCGGGCAGCAGGATCTGGCGAAGCAGTGTGAAAACATAGAGCTTCGGATGGGAAAAAATTTCCTTCGGCGCCATTTGCGCTACGGAGACGCCGAGTACCAGCATGGACAGAAAAGTGGTCGTGCGTCCGGCATGCGTCAGGGTAGAGGAAATAATGACCGGGACTTTGAAATTGCCGAGATAGAATAGGATGGTCAGCAATGCGGAAACGGTTCCTGCGTTGACAAGTTTGCGCAGGACGCTGTCGCTGTCTGCAGAATTCCGGTTTGGACCGGCGGCATTTTCGGCTGTCTGGACATTGGAAGCGTTTTTGGAGCTATGCTGCTCTAAAGACGCTTTTTTTAACAGGGAGAGTCCAAACGTATAAACAAGGACATTGTAGATCAGGTTGTTTAAGGAAACGAAGATCAAAGATTCGGAACCCAATACGGCAGATGCAAGCGGAATGCCGATAAATCCTACATTACCGAAAACCGTCAGCATACGGTAGGAATAACGCTCTGCTTTCGGAACTTTTAATAGCAGGGGAATCAGATAGGCTGCTGCGATCAACAATATATAAGAGATAAAGAAAACGCACGCGCCGATTCCCAATGTGCTTAAAGGTACTTTTGGTGTATCGTCAAAGGCGGAGCAGATCAAAAGCGCAGGGTTTGTAATGTTGACGATCAGACCGGAAAGCTGCCTGGAAGTATCTTCTGAGAGCATTTTCCTGCGGTATAGGAACATGCCGGTCAGGATCAGTATCATAATAATGATCATTTGCTGTAATACAACGGTAATACTCATAATATTTCATAACTCCTTCGTGTGAAAAGTACGGACCCCAAAAGTCCATATACGATTGTATCATGTTTTAAAAAAATAGGAAGAGGGTTAACAGAAGAAAAAAAATATTATATACTGGTATATAATGGTTGTGGACAAGTATACCCACAGAATGGGAGGAGTATGCAAAAATATATTATGGCGCTTGACCAGGGAACAACCAGTTCCCGCTGCATTCTTTTTGATAAGAAGGGTGCTGTATGCAGTATGGCGCAGAAAGAATTTACACAAATTTACCCGAAACCCGGCTGGGTGGAACATAATCCGCGGGAAATATGGGCGTCCCAGATGGCGGTCGTAACGGAAGCCATGGCGAATATCGGGGCGGAAGCAAAAGACATTGCCGGTATCGGGATCACGAATCAGCGGGAGACGACGATCGTCTGGGATAAAAGGACGGGAATACCTGTTTATAACGCGATCGTATGGCAGTGCAGAAGAACTGCAGGGGTGATAGACGCGCTGAAGGAACAGGGATATGGGGAGATGATCCGAAAGAAGACGGGACTCATCGCGGATGCCTATTTTTCCGCCAGCAAAATTTCCTGGATCCTGGAACATGTGGAAGGCGCAAGGCAGAGGGCGGAAGCGGGAGAGCTGCTGTTTGGCACGGTGGATACCTGGCTGATCTGGAATCTGACCAAAGGCGCGGTGCATGTAACCGATTATACGAACGCTTCCAGAACGATGCTTTATAATATTCATGAACTGCACTGGGATAAGGAACTGCTTTCGCTGTTCAGAATTCCGGAGAGGATGATGCCGGAAGTGAAGCCGTCTTCCTGCATATACGGGAAAACAACGACGGACGTGCCAGGCGGAGAGATTCCCATAGCAGGCGCGGCGGGAGATCAGCAGGCGGCGCTGTTCGGTCAATGCTGTTTTACACCGGGACAGGTTAAAAATACTTACGGAACAGGCTGTTTCCTGTTAATGAATACCGGAAAGGAAGCGATCGAATCAGGGAACGGCCTGCTTACAACGATTGCGGCAAGTACGGGAGAACAGGCGGAATATGCTCTGGAAGGCAGCGTTTTCGTAGCGGGGGCGGCGATACAATGGCTGCGGGACGGTATGCGTTTGATCAGAGAATCCGGTCATTCGGAGAAATATGCGGAACGCGTTGCCGATACGAATGACGTTTATATCGTGCCTGCATTTGCCGGCATGGGTGCGCCATACTGGAATCCTTATGCCAGAGGGACCATCGTCGGCATTACCAGAGGATGCCAGAAAGAGCATTTTATCAGAGCGGCGCTGGAGTCAATCGCCTATCAGACAGCGGATGTATTGCAGGCCATGGAAGAAGATGCAGGCATGCCGATGCAGGAACTCAAAGTAGACGGCGGAGCAAGCTCCAATAATTTTCTGATGCAGTTTCAGGCGGACATTATCGGAGCGCCTGTCAACAGGCCGGGATGTATTGAAACAACGGCCCTGGGAGCGGCTTATCTGGCCGGACTCGCAGTCGGATATTGGAAAGATAAAGAGGAAATCTGCGCTAACTGGCAGCTTGATCGGAGATTTGATGCGGTCATGGAAAAAGAGGTGCGCGGAAAGCTGTTAAAAGGCTGGAAAAAGGCAGTGAAATGCGCCATGATCT
This sequence comes from uncultured Lachnospiraceae bacterium, assembly GCA_910579735.1. Lineage (GTDB taxonomy): Bacteria > Bacillota > Clostridia > Lachnospirales > Lachnospiraceae > UBA3282. The sequence goes on along the minus strand of CAJTUZ010000003.1, from coordinate 121,366 downwards.
GGGCGGAAGATTCGTGTGAAAAATAGACCTTTCACCCGCAGGGTGAGTAAGAATGGAGGATTTTTATGAATATTACGTACAATGAACAAAACAGGATCTTTAAATTGGATACTGCAAAAACAAGCTATTGTATCGGTATTGTGGATGAAGAGAATTTTATAGGACATGTTTATTATGGAAGGAAACTTGCCGACGACAATCTGGTTTATCTGATGCGGACAGAGGAAGCCCCCTTTGTACCTTCTAAGAATAACAGAGACAGAACTTCGTTTCTGGACGCTTTTCCGATGGAGTATACGGGGAATGGTCTTGGGGACTACAGAGAGGGGACGCTCAGCGTCAAAACCAAGAATGGGCATACGGCGGTCTCGCTTTCCTATGTTTCCCATCGGATCTATGATGGCAAACCTGTACTGGAAGGACTTCCTGCGACTTTCGGAACGGAGGCGGAATGTAAGACACTGGAGCTTTTATGCGAAGATTCCGTATTACAATTACAGGTCGTATTACTTTATACGGTATTTAATGACACAGACGTCATAACTAGAAGCGTTAAGATTGTGAATCAGGGAAAAGACGCGCTGTATCTGACGAGAGTATTATCCGCCTGTATTGATATGGACAATGACGACTATGAGATGATCACGATGCATGGGTCCTGGGCAAGAGAGCGTGCAATACAGGTTCGTCCGATCATGAAAGGTAAACAGGGCGTATCGTCTGTCCGCGGGGAATCAAGTCATCAGGAACATCCGTTTATGGCATGGAAAAAGAGCACAACAACGCAGGAGAGCGGTGAGATCTACGGAATGCATTTTATTTATTCCGGTAATTTTATGGCGCAGATAGAACTGACGCAGTTTGACAGTATGCGTGCGCTGATCGGTATTCATCCGGAAAATTTCTGCTGGAAGTTAGAGAGCGGCGAAAGTTTTCAGGCGCCGGAAGCAGTCTGTGTCTACTCTGCGGAAGGCATCGGCGGCATGACGAGAACGCTGCATAATTTATATAGAAAGCATTTGATCAGGGGAGAATATAAAGATAAGAAACGTCCGATTCTGATCAATAACTGGGAAGCGACGTATTTTGAGTTTAATACACAGAAATTGCTTGATATTGCAAGGCAGGCATCCAGGCTTGGTATCGAAATGCTGGTTATGGACGATGGGTGGTTCGGATGCAGAGATGACGATAATACTAGCCTGGGAGACTGGAAAGTCAATGAAAAGAAGATTGATGGCGGCTTGAAATATCTCGTAGAAGAAGTCAATAAATTAGGGATGAAATTCGGTATCTGGTTTGAGCCGGAAATGATATCACCCGATTCCGATCTTTACAGGGAGCATCCCGACTGGGCGATCGCCGTTCCGGGAAGAACCGGAAGCCTTGCCAGAAACCAGTACGTACTGGATCTGACAAGGAAGGAAGTACGGGATCACATTTTTGATATGGTGGCGTCGGTTCTGCACAGTGCCAATATCGAATATGTTAAATGGGATATGAACAGACAGCTCAGCGATCTCGGAAGCTGCGGCCTTCCGGCAGACAGGCAGGGAGAACTGTTTCATAGACAGGTACTTGCGGTATATGAACTGCAGGACAGACTGACGAAAGAATTTCCGCATCTTCTGTTGGAAAACTGTTCCGGCGGAGGCGCGAGATTCGATCCCGGTATGTTATATTACAGTCCGCAGATATGGTGTTCCGATGATGCGGATGCGATTGAAAGGCTGTCGATCCAGGAAGGTACGGCAATGATCTATCCGCTTTCCACAATGGGAGCGCATGTAGCGGACTGCCCCAACCATACGGTGGGCAGGGTAACGCCTTTTGAGACGAGAGGCTATGTGGCGCTTGCGGGAACGTTCGGTTATGAACTGGATGTGACGAAGATACCGGAAGCGGACAGAAACATGATTCCGGAACAGGTGGCAATGTATCATAAATATAATGATCTTGTCAGAGAAGGAGATTATTACAGGATCGCATCTTATAGAGAGAATCATTTTTATGACTGCTACGAGGTCGTTTCACAGGATAAGAAAGAAGCTCTCGTTACGTATATCCAGGTGTTGAACAGACCCAATTATCACAGCAGACGGATACGGATACCGGGACTTGCGCCCGATCAAATGTATGTTATCGAAAATGCGGCGGACTGGCCGGAGATCAGACAGACGAAATACAGCGGAGAGGCGCTGCAGTATGCAGGAATCAATGTGCCGGCGCTCTGGGGCGACTTTAAAGGACGTCTGATGCATCTGGTACAGGTCTAAAGTAAATCAAATTCACGAAATGAAAAGTCATGGCAGACAGAAAATGCATGATCAATGTTATAAATTAAGAAGTGATGAAAGGACAGGCAGGAAGTTATGATCGTACAGAAATATAAAGATATGTTACAGGCGAAGTCGGTTATCAGGCAGCTATCTGAATTTGCCACGGCAAGAGGGGCACAGATCGGATATGAGAATGTATTTGATTACAGTCTGGGGAACCCTTCGGTTCCCGCGCCGCAGAAATTTACGGATATTATGATAGAGCTTCTGCAAAATCACGATCCCATGGAGCTTCACGGCTACAGTCAGAGTCTTGGGATACCGGCGGTAAGAAAAGCGGTTGCGGAGTCCTTGAACAAACGTTTTGACATGAATTATACGGAAAATCACATTTTCATGACATCGGGCGCAGCCGGCGCGATCGCGCATGCCGTTCGATGCGTTACGGAACCGGGAGACGAAGTGCTTACGTTTGCGCCGTATTTTCCGGAATATCAGCCTTATGTCAATCTGAGCGGTGCGCAGCTGAAAGTCGTACCGGCCAATACGGAAGATTTTCAGATCAACTTTGAAGCCTTTGCGGAAATGTGTACGGACAAAGTGATGGCAGTTTTGATCAATACGCCGAACAATCCTTCCGGGATTGCCTACACAACGGAAACAATCCGCGAACTTGCAAAGATCATGTCGGAGAAGGCGGCGAGGTACGGACACGATATCTTCCTGATCTCCGATGAACCATATAGGGAGATTGTTTTTGAAGGTGTGGAAGCGCCGTATGTCTCTAAATTTTATGATAATACGCTTTCCTGCTACTCCTTTTCCAAATCTCTTTCTCTGCCGGGAGAGAGGATCGGTTATGTGGCAGTGAATCCGGCCTGCACTGATGCGGAATATATCACCAATATGTGCGCGCAGATCTCAAGGGGGACGGGACATAACTGTCCGCCATCCATTATTCAGCTTGCTGTAGCGCAGGTACTGGATCTGACATCCGACCTGTCCGTATACGAGACGAATATGAACATATTATATAAAGAACTGACTTCCCTCGGGTTGGAATGCGTAAAACCGGGCGGTACTTTTTATATGTTCCCCAAAGCATTGGAAGAGGATGCTGCCGTATTCTGCAAAAAAGCACAAAAATATGATCTGATCCTTGTACCGAGCGATACATTCGGCGTACCGGGATATTTCAGACTGGCTTATTGTATTGACACACAGAAAGTAGAACGTTCGCTGGAGGCGTTTCGAAAGTTCGTGCGCACGGAATACAGATAAGAAGAAAAATACAGACAACTTTTTTGGAAAGAAGGAATATAAATGTATCAGGCAGGACTTGTTTTGGAAGGCGGCGGCATGAAGGGGATTTATACGGCCGGCGTGTTGGATTTCTTTTTGGACAAAGAAATCGATTTTGCCGCTTGTTACGGTGTATCGGCGGGAGCCTGCTGCATGTGCAGCTATCTTTCGAAACAAAGAAAGAGGGCATACCGTGTCAATGTCGATTATCTGGGACAGAAAGCCTACTGCAGTGTAGAGAGTCTCTTAAAGACGGGGGATCTGTTTGGGGCCGACATGTGTTACGGTCTGATCCCGGATTATCTGGATCCGTATGATTATGAAACGTTTGGCCGGTATCAGGGAAAAGCGTATGCAGTCGTTACGAATATCAAAACCGGCATGGCGGAGTATATGCTGCTTGAGGATATGCACAGAGACATTACCGCTGTACGGGCTTCCGCATCTATGCCGCTTGTCTCCAGAAATGTCAAAATAAACGGAGGGTATTACCTGGACGGCGGCATAGCGGATTCTATTCCGCTCAGGCGGTCGATGAAAGATGGAAATAAGAAAAATGTCGTTGTCATGACGAAGGAAGAAGGTTTCATCAGACAGCCTGCATCCGGCGCGCAGCTTGCGGCGGTCAAAGCCAGATACATACGGTATCCGCAGGTATATGAGCTGATGAGAGGAAGGCATATTGCTTACAACAGTACGGTTCAATATATCGAAGAGCAAAGGAAACAGGGAAAGGTATTTGTGATCCGGCCGAAACATAAAAGCGATGTCGGCAGAGTAGAGAAGGACAGAGAAAAGCTGGAAGCGCTCTATCAGGAAGGATACAAAGATGCGCAGGAATGTTATCTGGAGCTGTTGGAATATTTAGAATAATCACAGGTGAAGAGAAAGGCATGGTTATTAGTATGTGGGAGATTATAAAGGCAATATTGTTCGGCATTGTGGAGGGCATTACGGAATGGCTGCCGATCAGCAGTACGGGACATATGATTTTACTCGATGAATTTGTGAAGCTGAACGTATCGGAAGAATTTTGGGAAATGTTTCTGGTGGTCATACAGCTTGGAGCGATCCTGGCGGTAGTGCTGCTTTTCTGGAACAAAATATTTCCTTTCGGAGTCAGGCGTTCCGCTTCCGGGAAAAAGGTATGTGTCAAAACGGATATTTTCATTCTTTGGTTTAAGATTCTGGTAGCGTGCATACCGGCCGCAGTCATCGGGCTTGCGTTTGACGATGTATTTGACGCATTGTTCTATAATCCGTGGTGCGTTGCAATTGCATTGATCGTATTCGGTGTCGCATTTATCGTGATCGAGAACCGTAATAAAAATATGAAAGCGCATATTACAAGTCTTTCTCAGATCACTTATCAGACGGCGTTGATGATCGGATTTTTCCAATTGATCGCAGCTGTTTTCCCAGGGACATCCCGCTCCGGTGCAACGATCGTGGGAGCGCTTTTGATTGGTGTATCCAGGACGGTAGCGGCAGAATTTACCTTTTTCCTGGCTATTCCGGTCATGCTGGGAGCAAGTTTACTAAAAATCGTTAAGTTTATCGGAAGCGGGGTTTCTCTAACGGGAACAGAACTGACAATTTTGTTTGTAGGAACGTTTGTGGCTTTTCTTGTTTCCGTCTTCGTGATCCGTTTTTTGATGGGATATATTAAGAAACATGATTTTAAGGTATTTGGCTGGTACCGCATTATTTTGGGCGTTATTGTTCTGCTATATTTTGTATTTAGGTAATTTTTACAGCATATCGCATATATAAGCACATGGTAATGTTGAAGATTTGTGACAGTTTGTTAGTTGACAAGAAACATTGCTTAGGTTACAATTGCTCTAGAATCAAGTGATATTCTGCGATTACAAGGGATAGATAAATGAGACTAGATGAATGTTGCTGATAAATTATGATCATGATGAATACATGGGAGGAGAATATTCATGGCAGAGACAAAGAAAACGGCAGTCGAAAAAACGACAGCCAAAGCAGTAGCTGCTAAGGGTGCAGATGTGAAAGAAGCAGATGCAGCCGCAGCCGTAAAAGAAGCTCCTAAGGCGGCAGAAACGAAGGCAGCAAAGAAACCGGCAGCGAAGAAAACAGCTAAAACAACTACGAAGAAAGCCGCAGCGAAGAAACCGGCAGCTAAAGAGACAACAACAGCCAAAACTCCGGGAAGAAAACCGGCGGTTAAATCAGTCGTGCATATGCAGTTTGCAGGCAAATCTTATACAACAGAGAATTTCGTACAGAGCGCTAAAGACGTATGGCAGTATGATCTGGGACGTAAACCGGAAGATTTCAAAACGGTTTCCCTGTATGTAAAGCCGGAAGAGAATAAAGTTTATTATGTTATCAATGATGACGTAGACGGAAGCTTTGATATTTAAGCAGCCGGTCCGTGAAGCTCTTCGTTTGTGCAGATCGACAGACGTTAATAAAAGCAATTGGTGCAGGCATAAGCTTGTTCCGATTGCTTTTTATAATTTTTTCATAATTTTTTCCTGGATAGATGTTGACAATTAAATAATGAAGTGATAACTTATCACTAGAAGATGTTAGCACTCTAGTGAGTTGAGTGCTAACAAAACAAAAAAGAAGTATCGCAAAGCAGGCAGACATGTCCACAGGAGAATATGGTATGCAGTTAGATGAAAGAAAATATAAAATATTGCAGGCCATCATCCGCAACTACTTAGAGACAGGAGAACCGGTAGGCAGCAGAACGATTTCCAAGTATACCGACCTGAATTTAAGCTCGGCGACCATTCGCAACGAGATGGCGGATCTGGAAGAGCTGGGATATATCGTACAGCCGCATACTTCGGCCGGACGTATTCCATCGGATAAAGGCTATCGCTTATATGTAGATAAGATGATGGAAGACAAAGAGCGCGAAGTGGAAGAGATGAAAGAGATTCTTCTGGAAAAAGAAGGTAAAATGGATGCTCTTTTAAAGCAGGCTGCCAGACTGTTGGCGAATAATACGGAATATGCGGCTATGGTTTCCGCGCCGCAGTACCGCCGTAATAAGCTGAAATTTATACAGCTTTCGCGCGTAGATGCCAATCAGATCCTTGCCGTTATCGTTGTGGAAGGAAACGTGATCAAGAATTCCATATTGGCTGTGTCGGAAGCGCTCGATGATGAGACCCTGTTAAAGCTGAATATCCTGCTCAATACGCATTTAAACGGCCTGACTTTGGAAGAGATCAATTTGGGAATGATATCCGCTATGAAACAGCAGGCGGGAATCCACAGTGAGATCGTAGCGGATGTGATCGATGCGGTTGCGGAAGCGATCAAGGCAGATGAAGATTTGGAGATTTATACGAGCGGTACAAAGAACTTTTTCAAATACCCGGAACTTTCCGACCATGAGCGGGCGAGCGAGCTGATTACCACGTTTGAAGAAAAACAGATTCTGAATGAGCTTGTACAGGAAAATCTTTCGGATGAGAATACCGGCATTCAGGTATATATCGGAAATGAGACGCCTATCCGGGGTATGAGGGACTGCAGCGTTGTAACCGCAACTTATGAATTGGATGAAGGAATGAAGGGAACTATTGGTATTATCGGACCGAAACGTATGGACTATGAAAAAGTGGTCAGTAATCTCAAAATGTTGAAAAACCAGTTGGATGATTTATATAGAAAATAATGCATGCAGTCAATAACGAAGCAGGAAAGGGATGAAGATCGTGGAAAAGAAAGACATGATGAATGAAAGCATGGACGAATGCGGGAAGGAAAATGTAGAAGAAAATCAGGAAGAAACAGTTTTGGAAGAAGAAAAGGCATCCGGAGAAACAACAGAGGATAACGTTTCTTCCGAAACGGAAAAAACTGTTGAAGGAGAAGCGGAAGGATCTGCCGGAGGAGATAAAGGTATCTTCAAAGCCGATAAAAAGGAAAAGAAGAAGAAAGAAAAAGCGGATAAGAAACAGGATGCATTGAAGGAAAAGATCGACGAGCTGGAAGACCGGGTGAAGCGACAAATGGCCGAGTTCGATAATTTCCGGAAACGTACCGATAAAGAGAAATCGGCAATGTTTGAGACGGGAGCCAAGAGCGTCATTGAAAAGATACTGCCGGTTGTTGATAATTTTGAAAGAGGTCTGGCAGCTATTCCGGAGAGTGAAAAGGGAAGCGCTTTTACGCAGGGAATGGAAATGATCTATAAACAGCTCATGACAGAACTGGAATCGATCGCCGTAAAACCGATCGAGGCAGTCGGGCAGGAATTTGATCCCGAGTTCCACAATGCGGTCATGCAGGTGGAAAGCGAGGAATACGAACCCGGTATTATCGCACAGGAATTGCAGAAAGGCTATACGTATCGTGACAATGTCGTAAGACACAGCATGGTGGCAGTTGTAAAAGACTGAGTTTGAGCTGCAGTGGCCATTCTGGCAGTTTAACAAGTTGGTATTAGAGTATTTAAACAATAAATAAAGGTAAAGTTATTATTATAGGAGGAGTAAAAAATGAGTAAAATTATTGGTATTGATTTAGGAACGACCAACAGCTGCGTAGCGGTTATGGAAGGTGGTAAACCGGCCGTTATAGCGAATACGGAAGGCGCAAGAACAACACCGTCCGTAGTTGCGTTTACAAAAACAGGAGAAAGACTTGTCGGCGAGCCTGCTAAACGTCAGGCTGTAACGAACGCGGATAAGACGATTGCATCGATCAAGAGAGATATGGGTACGGACAAAGGACGTACGATCGACGATAAAAAATATTCTCCGCAGCAGATCTCGGCTATGATCCTTCAGAAACTGAAAGCAGACGCAGAGAACTATTTGGGCGAAAAAGTAACAGAAGCGGTTATTACCGTTCCCGCTTATTTCAATGATGCGCAAAGACAGGCGACCAAAGATGCAGGAAAGATTGCCGGACTGGATGTGAAGCGTATTATTAACGAGCCTACGGCAGCAGCGCTTGCATATGGTCTGGATAACGAGAAAGAGCAGAAGATCATGGTATACGACCTTGGAGGCGGTACCTTCGATGTCTCCCTGATCGAGATCGGTGATGGCGTTATCGAAGTTCTTGCGACAAACGGTGACACGCATCTTGGCGGTGATGATTTTGACCAGAAGATCATTGACTGGATGCTGGCAGAATTTAAAGCACAGGAAGGCGTTGATCTGTCAAACGATAAGATGGCGCTCCAGAGATTGAAAGAAGCGGCGGAGAAGGCTAAGAAAGAACTGTCTTCCGCAACAACGACAAATATCAACCTTCCTTTCATTACGGCGACAGCCGAAGGACCGAAGCACTTTGATATGAATTTGACAAGAGCCAAATTCGATGAACTGACTCATGATCTGGTGGAAAGAACAGCGATCCCGGTACAGAATGCCATGAAAGATGCGGGACTGACCAATGCCGATCTTGGAAAAGTATTGCTGGTAGGCGGTTCCACACGTATTCCTGCAGTACAGGAGAAAGTAAAACAGATCACCGGACATGAACCGAACAGAAGTCTGAATCCTGATGAGTGTGTTGCGCTCGGCGCATCCATTCAGGGCGGTAAGTTAGCAGGTGATGCAGGCGCAGGCGAGATTCTTCTGTTAGACGTTACACCGCTGTCTCTTTCTATCGAGACTATGGGCGGCGTTGCTACAAGACTGATTGAAAGAAATACGACGATCCCTACAAAGAAGAGCCAGATCTTCTCTACGGCGGCAGATAACCAGACGGCAGTAGACATTAACGTAGTACAGGGTGAAAGACAGTTTGCGAAAGATAATAAGTCTCTCGGACAGTTCAGACTCGATGGTATTCCGCCGGCAATGCGCGGTGTTCCGCAGATTGAAGTTACTTTTGATATTGATGCCAACGGTATTGTAAACGTATCGGCGAAAGATCTGGGAACCGGTAAGGAACAGCATATTACAATCACAGCCGGATCCAACATGTCTGATGACGAGATCGATAAAGCCGTGAAAGAAGCTGCTGAATATGAAGCACAGGATAAGAAGAGAAAAGAAGCGATCGACACAAGAAATGAAGCTGATTCCTTCGTATTCCAGACAGAAAAGGCTTTGGGCGAGGTAGGAGATAAGATCGACGCTTCCGAGAAAACCGGTGTGGAAGCTGACTTACAGGCTGTAAAAGATATTCTTGAGAAGACCAAAGATCAGGAAATGACAGACGGCCAGATAGACGAATTAAAAGCGGCAAAAGAAAAACTGACAAACTCGGCACAGTCTTTATTTACGAAGATGTACGAGAATATGCAGCAGGCACAGGGCGGCCCCGATATGGGAGCAGCGGGTGCAAATGCGCAGGGAGCGCCTGATATGGGGGCGGCCGATGCAGCAGATGATGTTGTTGATGGGGATTATCGCGAGGTCTAAGGCAAAAGAAAGTTCTAGGATGCCGGAAAACGGCATCCAAGAACTTTTATGTTTCGCCTGCGAAAAAAAGTTCCGGAATACCGGAAAACGGCATCCAAGAACTTTTATGTTTCGCCTGCGAAAAAAAGTTTCAGGATGCAGGAAAACGGAATCGAAGAACATTTATGTTTCGCCTGCGAAAAGATATATTAGGATATTGAAATAGAAATGACAATGCATTAAGATAGAGTAAGATTGGGTTAGACTGATTTTGGAGGATTATGTATGGCAGAACAGAAAAGAGATTATTATGAAGTCCTTGGCGTGGAGAAGAATGCCGATGACGCGGCACTCAAAAAGGCATATAGAGTTCTGGCTAAAAAATATCATCCTGATATGAATCCCGGTGATGCGGAAGCTGAGAAAAAATTTAAAGAAGCATCAGAAGCGTATGCGGTCTTGAGTGATCCCGAAAAGAGAAGACAGTATGATCAGTATGGTCATGCTGCTTTTGAAGGAGGAGCAGGCGGCGGCTTTGGCGGTTTTGATTTCAATAGTATGGACTTCAGCGATATTTTCGGCGATATTTTTGGTGATTTCTTTGGCGGCGGCCGCCGGGGAAGCAGAAGCAACGGGCCGATGAAAGGAGCCAATATCCGCACCAGTGTACGGATCACTTTTGAAGAGGCTGTCTTCGGGGTTGAGAAAGAATTGGAACTTACATTGAAAGATGAGTGTACTACATGCCACGGCAGCGGTGCGAAACCGGGGACCTCTCCGGAAACCTGTTCCAAATGCGGCGGCAAAGGGCAGGTAGTCTTTACGCAGCAATCCTTCTTTGGAACGGTCAGAAACGTGCAGACCTGTCCGGATTGCCACGGAACGGGTAAAGTGATCAAAGAGAAATGCTCTGATTGCCGGGGAACGGGATATATTGCCAATAAGAAAAAAATTCAGGTATCCATTCCGGCGGGCATTGATAACGGCCAGAGCGTCAGAATCAGAGATAAGGGTGAGCCGGGGACGAACGGAGGCCCGAGAGGAGATCTGTTAGTAGAGGTTATCGTAGGCCGGCATCCGATCTTCCAAAGACAGGATACCAATATTTATTCGACTGTACCAATGTCCTTTGCAGTGGCAGCGCTTGGCGGAGAGATCATGATCGATACCGTAGACGGTAAAGTGATCTATGATGTGAAGCCGGGGACACAGACTGATACGAAAGTACGTTTGAAGGGAAAAGGCGTTCCATCGCTGCGCAGCAGGGATGTAAGAGGCGACCACTACGTAACGCTTGTGGTGCAGGTTCCCGATAAACTTTCCAGGGAAGCGAAAGATCTGTTAAAGCAGTTCGATGAGCAGACCGGTAATACATTAGATGCCGCTAAACAGCATACCTCTTCCTCCGGTGATGAGCCGAAAGGGAAGAAGCGGTTTCGGAAATAGTCGCTAAAAGAAGCAGATGTGTGAGCATCTGCTTTTTCTTTTATAGGAAACAGCGATTGGCAGCAGCTAATCTGTTACATAAAAAGTTACATTCCAACGCTGATCGCCCGCAGGCAGAGATTCCGTTGTCAGAATATGATAGCCTGCATCTGACAGGTACTCTTCCGACAGCCAATATTCCCATGTATAAGTAATCGCGATGCAGCTGTATTTCTGCTCTGCGATATTTTCTTGAATCTGTATATGATAAGAAATATTTTTTTGCAGTATTTCTTCTGTATGATCAAACAGAAATATATTTCTCCACAATTTATTATTTTTATAATTCTGAAGATTTTCCTGTGTATTATATTCGGCCTGCCCGTAGTTTGACGTAGCAATATTGTTTTCCAGGCAGTAATTTGACAAAAGCATGGAAACGAGCAGACCGCCCTCGGAATATTGTTCAAGAATGTCATAAGCACGCTTCCATGCCGCTTCTTCTTCCTGTGTCATCAAAGTGCACCGGAACATAGGAAGCATTTTGAAAAGTGGCAGCAGGACCAAAGCGTACTGCAGCGTGAGGCAGAGCATTCTGATATTTTTGTGCGGTATGGACTTTATGTACGCTGTAATAGCGGGAACAGAAGACGCGCAGTATAAAATGACATAAGGATACCATAATTGTAAATAATACGTATAATTGGTTCCCTGATTTTCCGAGATCAATATTACGGGCAGCAGCAGGAAAATAAGCTGGCAAAACGCATAGGAAATTTCCCTCTTTACCGTTTTCTTTTTTATCATCATGTATATTTCGATTAAAATATGTAAAAATCCTAAGACGGCCAATCCTCCATAGAGCTTGTTTAATACAACGATTTGGCGTAGGGAATAACCGGGATCTCCCGTCAGGACCTGCCCCTGTGCGATTGGAAGCACTTCCGAAAAATATAACGGGAAGATGAGATGAACCAGGAGCACAGACAATATACCAAAGACAATGCCGTATAATAAAAATTTTACCGTATCCTTTTTGGAATAGATAAAAAGGTATACAAACAGGCCGACTGCTGTCAGCGCAAAATACTGTTTGATATAGAACAGAATGATCAGTATAAGAATATATAATGCGGGACGGAGACGGTTTTTTTGTTTATCGTGGTATAGAATATCCGCTAACAGGATAGAGAGGGTAAGTTCCCATTGATCCGGGAATGCACCGCCGAAAGCAGAATATCTCCAATAGCAGGAGTAAAAGAGCAGCATGCCGATCGCAGATAGCAGAAGGCGGTTTGTTTTCCGGCGAAGGAGTCTGTAGAAAATAAGAGCGCCCGCAATTTCAATTAGGAGTGTGACCAGTTCACAGATCTGGAGCGTATTCAGTGTCGTAAAGGAGAAAAGACGCACGAACGGCGCCAGAATCAGCGGAACAAAAAATCCATACATGCTGGTTGGAGCAGGTATGGCGCTTTTTAAAGCAGATCGGGCATATAAATTTTTGCCATAAGCAAGGTGATGAACGAATGCCGGCATATTCATTTCCCGGAGTTCTTTCGGCGTATCATATGCAATGATCGTATAGCCCTTTTGCAGAATAATGAACAGAAACAAGCTCCATACTATATAAAAGCAAAGTTTATATATCATTAATTTTTTACTTTCCATAGTATTGATAAGACCATCTTTCAACATACCTGAATTTCTCCTATGTATTCTCAATTGGTAAAAAGTCCGGAAGATAAAACCCAAGAAACCATTTTTAAATTTTAGGTCAATTTCACCCTAATGTCAATAGGTCAATTTGCCATAATCTAATTGGTTATATAGAAATTGCTTGAAGGATTATTATCTGTAATGTGCAAAAGGAGAAATATGGAAAGGCTGAAAAATTTAAGAAAAGAAAAGGGATATACGCAGATTAAGATGCAGCTGTTAACAGGGATCGATCAGAGCGATTATTCTAAAATAGAAAAGGGGAAACGTTATTATACTTTTGAACAGTGTAAAAGAATTGCGCTGGCGCTTGATACGAGCATGGATTATCTGGCCGGTCTGACGAACGAGCCGAAACCTTACCCGCGGAGCCGGGAATATGATCTGCATGCAGAAAAAACGGAGAGGAAATAGCAGCATTTCCTCTCCGCTGTATAAGATGATTTCATTTTATTTGGAATGGCGGCGGAATTTTTCAGATTATTCCCAAACCGCATATTCGCCATATTCTTCCCAGATATTACAGATCCATGTCCTGCCCTGATTGACAATGATCTCGTTGCCGGCCTCGTCATAGAATCTGGCTGGTGTAAAGTCGCCTCCGTAACGTGCCCATCTGCCCTTGATCACTTTACCGTTCGTGAAAATAACAGCGTCGCCTTCGCCGTGGACACCGAAGGCAAGATAGTCGTGATCGTCTCTGACTTCTCCGTGGCAGTACTGAAAAATAACGTTGGAAACAGCAAGCTGTTCGTTATTGTATTCATCGATCTGTTCTTCCCCATCCTGATAACGGTAATACAGATGATCGTCTTCATGGTATTCGAAATAAGGGTGATAAGCACCGTATCCGCCGGAGTTGCTTCCTGACTCTCCGCCGGGATAAATCATAACGGCGTCTTCGGCATCTTCATATTCCGCCGGCATGTTGTCATTGGCAAATAAGAAGGGACGGACATAGTCATCGTCATAATTCCAGTCATATCCGAGGCGGTCGACCGCATCCATTAATCCATCGATCATCAGATAGCCGGTGAACTCTTTCGAATAACCCGGACGGCTTACCCGGTCGAATGCTTCGTCGGCCGGATTGTGGATGCCTTCAACAGCTGCACTGACATTATAGACAGTATCACGGTTGATCAGTTCTTCCACATAAGGTCTGGCAAGGCCCCAGTTACAGTAAATAGCTTCATAGCCTGTTGCCACATAGATGAAATAGTCCCGGCTGCTTCTGACGGGGCCGATTCTCTCCAAATCGTCAAAATTTTCAAAAACGGCCATTAACCTTGTGATACGTCCTTCAACGGGCGCTTCATATATGATGCCCGCCTGTGAGAGGCCGTACTGGGGCATGGCGGGTCTGTTGTTCGGAATCATGACGGCGATCGGTCTTCTGGTTGCGATTTCTTCGTCTGTCCATTCTCCGGTCAGATAGCTTTGGATCTGTCCGTCTACGGAGACTCTCTCTTCAATAAAAGGAGAGACAGGTTCCGGCTCGGGTTCGGGTTCCGGTTCTTCTTCTGCGACAGGTTCCGTTTCTTCCATAGGTTCGGGTTCTGAAATCTCAGGCTCCGGCGTGCTGCCGCAGGCGCCTAAGAGAGAAAGCGAAAGCAGGAGAAATGCAGTAAACAACAGTGTTTTTTTAAAGTACGTTTTCTTATGCATAGGCTGTTCTCCGTTCGTTTTATTTCTATTAATCTTGTTTTCAACATTAATTTTTTATAATATTTAAACACCATTATACCCGAAAATGTTTCATATGTATACTGTGTGAATCGCTGAAATAGTTACCAGAAAATTTGTCATAATTTTTCTGTCATAACTTTTTCATACACGGAAAGGTTTTAAACGGCCGCAATTTGTGATACAATAACGGAAGTGTTTTCACAGCGGAATGCGCAAAAAGTGAAGAAGATTTCGTAATAGAAATATATGACAGAAACAATTTCTGGAAAATAGGAAAACAGGTGGAGAAGGCATATGAAATGGATGAAATTTAAACTGAAAACGATCACCGAAGCCGAAGATATTATCATCAGCACACTTTATGATATCGGTCTTGAGGGCGCGCAGATAGAAGATAAGATTCCGTTAAGCGCATGGGAAAAAGAGCAGATGTTTGTGGATATTCCGCCGGCTTGTGAAGAAGACGACGGCGTTGCTTATTTGAGTTTTTTTGTAGAAGAAGCGGAAGATGGTTCGCTGCTTATAAACGGAGAACCCACGGACAAAGAGACGATCTTAAAGCAGGTGGAGGAAGAGCTGGAAGAACTTAGGATGTTTATGGAGATCGGAGAAGGAACGATCCGTGTTGAAGAGACGGAGGATATTGACTGGATCAATAACTGGAAAGAATTTTTTCATCAGTTTTATATAGATGACCTGCTTGTGATCCCTTCCTGGGAGGAAGTAAAAGACGTGGACAAGGGAAAAAAGATCCTGCACATTGATCCGGGGACCGCATTCGGAACCGGTATGCATGAGACGACACAGCTCTGCATCCGGCAGATCCGGAAATATCTGACGCCCGAAACGACACTTCTCGACGTCGGCTGCGGAAGCGGTATTCTTTCCATTATCGCTCTGATGTATGGAGCAAAAAAAGCGGTAGGAACTGATCTTGATCCCTGTGCGGTGGAAGCCGTCAGACAGAATATGGAAACGAACGGCATACGAAAAGAAGATTTCACGATGATGATCGGCAATATTATTACCGAGAAAGAAGTACAGGACAAAGTCGGGTATCTATGTTATGATATCGTAGTGGCCAATATTCTGGCAGACGTACTGGTGGAACTGACACCTGTTATTACCGCGCAGATGAAACCGGGCGCCGTTTATATCACATCCGGCATTATCAGGGAAAAAGAAGAGACGGTCGTAAAGGCCGTCAGGCAGGCAGGTCTTACGATAGTGGAAGTGACAAAGCAGGGCGAGTGGGTCAGTGTAACTGCCCGTAAGGCATGAAGATAAAAGGCGCTGCGGTCGCGGGTGTGTTTGCACTGCTCTGGATGGCTGTGATCTTTTCTTTTTCGGCCCAGGAGAAGGAGGAATCGAGCGCGGTAAGCGAGGCATTCAGTTACCGCGTGATAAGTTCGTCCCGTTTTTTCCTTCGCCTGGATATCGATGAAGAAGATTTAAAGCAGATAGCGGCAGCGATAGAAAAAGGTGTCCGCAAGGCAGCGCATATGACGGAGTTTGGAATACTGTCGATACTTTTTTACCTATGGCTCGGCGGCCGGCAGTTCCGGCCGGTAAACAGAGCGCTGCTGTCGGTCTTTTTGGCCGTTTTGTATGCTGCCAGCGATGAAATACATCAGCGTTTTGTGCCGGGACGTGCGGGAACGCTTGGGGATGTTATGATAGACAGTACCGGCGCGCTGCTAGGGGTCGTCATTTTGATAGGAGTAAAACAATGTATCAGTTTTTTGTGGAACCGTCGCAGATACAGGGAAACAAAGTTATTATAACGGGCAGTGATGTCAATCATATAAAAAATGTGCTCCGGATGAAAGCCGGAGAAGAAGTGGCGGTCAGTAACGGCATAGATGGAAAGGAATACCGCTGCGGTATCGGGCAGATCACGGAAGAAGCGGTCATATGCACCCTGCGGTTTGTGAAGGAAGACAGCGCGGAACTTGCTTCTAAAATTTATCTTTTTCAGGGACTGCCCAAAGCCGATAAGATGGAACTTATTATACAGAAGGCAGTGGAACTTGGCGTTTATGAGATCATTCCGGTTGCGGCAAAGCGGTCGGTCGTTCGTTTGGATGAAAAGAAGGCAAAGAATAAACTGCTTCGGTGGCAGGGAATTGCCGAGGCTGCGGCCAAGCAGAGTAAGAGAGGCATCATCCCGCGGGTACGGGATGTCATGAGCATGAAGGAGGCTGTTCTTTACGCCGCAGAAACTGCGGATGTCAGACTGATCCCATATGAACTGGCGCAGGATATGACTAAGACCAGGGAACTCATAGAAGGGATACGGCCCGGAGAATCGGCTGCGGTTTTTATCGGACCGGAAGGCGGCTTTGAGGAAAACGAAATTGCCGCGGCGCTGGAAAACGGCATACGGCCGGTCACGCTTGGCAGACGGATACTGAGAACGGAAACGGCGGGATTTACGGTTTTATCATGGCTGATGTATCATCTCGAATAGTGTGGGAAGAATTTCCGACCGGGCATAATGATGGAAATAAGTCTAAAACCCGAAATAAATGTCAAAGAGCATAAAGGCATCATATACTACATTATGAGATGCAAAGATAAATTATGATAAAATAGGAGCTGTTTATGAAAGTATATTTGGATAATTCGGCTACAACCAGATGCTTTGATGAAGTGGCGCAGCTTATGATGCAGGTAATGTGCAGAGACTACGGCAATCCTTCCAGTCTGCATCATAAAGGCGTGGAAGCGGAACACTATATACGATATGCGTTGGAAACGCTTGCCAAAATACTGAAAGTCAATGAAAAAGAAATTATTTTTACATCAGGAGGAACGGAAGCCGATAATATCGCCATAATAGGCACCGCGATGGCCAATCACCGCATGGGACGGCATTTGATCACGACACAGATAGAACATCCGGCAGTGATACAGACAATGCGGTATCTGGAGGATCAGGGATTTCGTGTGACCTATCTGCCGGTGGATGGACAGGGCAGGATCCGCCTGGAAGACCTGCAGAAAGCAATCTGTAAAGAAACGATTCTGGTATCCATTATGCATACCAATAATGAGATCGGAACGCTGCAGCCGATTGCAGAAGCGGGCGAGCTGATCAAAAAGATGAATCCTATGACCGCTTTTCATGTAGATGCCGTACAGGGATTTGGTAAATTCCGTATTTATCCTTCCAGAATGAAGATCGATCTGTTGTCTGTCAGCGCACACAAGATACACGGCCCGAAGGGTGTGGGATTCCTATATAAAAATGAAAAATGCAAGGTCAGTCCGATTATCTACGGCGGCGGGCAGCAGAAAGGGATGCGTTCCGGTACGGAGAATGTGCCGGGTATCGCAGGACTTGCCAAGGCATCCGAACTGATCTATCAGAACCTGGATGCCGATATGGAGCGGTTGTATGCACTGCGCGAAATGTTCATACAGGGTGTTTCCCAGATCGAAGATGTCAAAGTGAACGGATGTATGGGGGATGAGAGCGCTTCTCATATCGTGAGTCTCTCAGTCAGAGGCGTCCGCAGTGAAGTGCTGCTGCATGCATTGGAAGACAGGGATATTTATGTTTCCGCAGGAAGCGCCTGCTCTTCAAACAAACCGCAGCCATCGGCGACTTTGAAGGCCATCGGCATCGAGAAAGATCTGCTGGAGTCCACGATCCGCTTCAGCTTTTCCGTTTTTACGACAAAGGAAGAAATTCAGTATACCTTACAGACTTTAAATGAGATGATACCGGAATTGAGACGATATAAGAGGCATTGACGCCGTATCAATGCCGGAATGAAAAACGGCAGGACAGTCAGGATACGGGAATGGATAGGGAAGCCTGTCTGCGGCAGGTTTCTTTATCCGAAATGCCGGCGCTTTACAGGAGTATGCAGGATAACAGAAAGGAAATGGACATGTTCACATCATTTTTGATCAAATATGCCGAAATCGGCGTGAAGGGAAAAAACAGATATCTTTTTGAAGACGCGCTTGTCAAACAGATCAGACACGCTCTGAAAAAGTGTGATGGAGAATTTCAGGTACGAAAGACAGACGGCAGGATCTATGTCGATGCGGTATCGGCATTTGATTTTGAAGATACGGTAGAGATGCTGAAAAAAGTATTCGGCGTTTCCGGTATCTGTCCGGTTATTGTCGCAGAAGACGAGGGATTTGAAAAACTCGGAGAGCGCGTTGTAAAATATATCGACGAGATTTATCCGGACAAGCATAAGACTTTTAAGGTGGCGGCAAGGCGTGCGAGAAAAAACTATCCGCTTAATTCCATGGAGATCAATACTCAGATAGGCGGCATCTTACTGGATGCATACCCGGATATGCGCGTGGACGTGCATAAACCCGATATCATGCTGCACATAGAGATCCGCGATAAGATCTATCTTTATTCGGAGATCATTCCGGGGCCGGGAGGTATGCCTGTCGGCACGGGCGGCAAGGCGATGCTTTTGTTATCGGGAGGCATCGATTCTCCTGTGGCAGGATATATGGTGGCCAAGCGCGGCGTCAAGATCGATGCCGTATATTTTCATGCGCCGCCGTATACAAGCGAACGGGCCAAACAGAAAGTTGTCGATCTGGCGAAAAAAGTAGCGCAGTACACAGGACCGATCTATCTGCATGTCATTAATTTTACCGACATTCAGATGTATATTTACGATAAGTGTCCCCATGATGAACTGACGATCATCATGCGCAGATATATGATGCGTATCGCCGAGCATATTGCCAAAGAAACGGAATGCCTTGGACTGATCACCGGAGAGAGTATCGGACAGGTAGCTTCTCAGACGATGCAGAGTCTGGCAGTCACCAATGAAGTATGCGAACTGCCGGTTTACAGGCCGCTAATCGGGTTTGATAAAATGGAGATCGTAGAAATTTCGGAGAAAATAGACACATATGAGACATCGATCCTGCCTTATGAGGACTGCTGTACGATATTTGTTGCGAAACATCCCGTTACAAAACCGAATTTGAAGATCATCAAAAGACATGAACAGAATCTGACGGAAAAAATAGAAGAACTGGTACAGACGGCGTTAGATACGGATGAACTGATTATTGTTTCCTGATCAAAATATCCAGATCAAATTCTGTATTGACAGGAAAATGATACCGGAACAATAATCAGTTTACCGGATGTAAAAATTCATGTGCAAATTTTACATGATGTAAGGTTTTAATGCTGTCAGAATTTCTTCCGCACCATCTTCCGTATGGATGTTCAAATCGATCGGTTTGGAAAGATCCAGACTGAAAATACCCATAATGGATTTTGCGTCGATGACATATCTGCCGGATACTAAATCGAAATCGTAATCAAATTTAGTGATATCATTTACGAAAGATTTAACCTTATCGATAGAGTTTAAAGAGATTTGGACTGTTTTCATTGAAATGACCTCCTTATTAAAACATATTATTAGCTTAATAGTATATGTTGGAAGGACAAAAGTCAATGATAAAACAATACAAAAAATGCGGGGATTACTATGAAAAGTGTAGCACTACATAATTTGGGGTGTAAAGTAAACGGCTATGAGATGGACGTTATGCAACAAATACTGTTGGAAAAGGGTTATAAAATTGTACCTTTTGATACGCAGGCCGATATTTATATCGTCAATACATGCACCGTGACCAATATTGCCGACCAGAAAAGCAGACAGATGCTGCATCGCGCCAAAAAAAGAAATCCTGACGCCGTAGTAGTGGCAGCAGGCTGCTACGTGCAGACCGGACAGGATGCAGTGGCGGAGGATACGGCGGTCGATCTTGTGATCGGTAATAACCGCAAGAAAGATATCGCCGTGATTCTGGAAGAATATCTGGAGAAAAAAGAGCAGGGAATTCTTTCGGAGAATGACAAGACATTACAGAATAAAACGGTTATAGATATTAACCATACCGCGGAATATGAGCAGATGCAGCTCTCGGGAACACGGGAGCATACGAGGGCTTATGTAAAAATTCAGGACGGATGCAACCAGTTCTGTTCCTATTGTATTATCCCGTTTGCGAGGGGACGGGTAAGGAGCCGGAAAGAGGAAGATATCCTGTCGGAAGTAAAGGATCTTGTACAGGCCGGATATCAGGAGGTCGTTCTGACAGGCATTCATATCAGTTCCTACGGAATAGATACAAAGGACAGGCATCTGCTTTCCCTGTTAGAGAAACTGGAGGAGATTCCCGGACTGAAGCGGATCCGGCTCGGTTCTCTCGAACCCGGCATTATTACGGAAGCGTTTGCGGGAAGGATCAGCGAACTGTCCAAAATATGTCCGCATTTTCATCTGTCTTTGCAAAGCGGGTGCGACGAGACGCTGCGGCGGATGAATAGACGTTATACGACGGGGGAATACTTGGAAAAAGTGGAAATATTGCGGAAGCATTTTGAGAATCCGGCTATTACGACGGATGTTATTGTAGGATTCCCCGGAGAGACGGAAGAAGAATTCAGGTGTACGGAGTCTTTTTTGCAAAAGATACATTTTTATGAGATGCACATATTTAAGTATTCCAAACGGCAGGGAACGAGGGCGGCCGTTATGCCGGACCAGGTTCCCGACACGATAAAGACACAGCGCAGCAACAGGCTTCTGGCATTGGAAAAACAGATGTCCGAAGCGTACCGCAGGACTTTTATCGGCAAAGAAGTAACGGTATTATTCGAAGAAACCAAAGAGATAGATGGACATACCTTTCAGACGGGTCATACGCAGGAGTACATCAGGGCAGCGGGCGAAAATGCCGTACGCGGCAGCATCATGAGAGGGACGGTCACGGGAGTCCTGCATGATGACGTCATGCTCGTGGAAGGGTTAAGAGACTTTGGATAAAAGATCTGGAAGCGTGAACGCATTTTATTATGATTGAATTTTATGTCAGGATAGAGTATGATAAAGTTCAGGAGTGACAGATAAGGTATGAGAAGGGGCGGGTTTGCATAATGCAGGATTTGGAGAACACACAATATTTTAAAGTAGAGACGGAACCGGAGACCGGCGTAAAGATCGTTCTTGCGACCGTATATGAAGCGCTGACGGAGAAAGGATATAATCCGGTAAATCAGATCGTAGGGTATATTATGTCCGGAGATCCCACATACATTACGAGCCATAAAAGCGCCAGAAGCCTTATTATGAAGGTAGAGCGCGACGAACTGGTAGAAGAGATGCTCAAAGAATATATCAAAAATTCTCTGCAGAAATAATCATGTGATGCAAAAATGCAGTAAGGTACGAATATGAGGATCATGGGTTTGGATTTCGGCTCGAAGACAGTAGGCGTTGCCATCAGCGACCCTCTTTTGCTGACGGCACAGGGTATCGAGATCATCAGAAGAAAAGAAGAAAATAAATTACGCAGGACGTTTGCACGGATAGAAGAGCTGATCACGGAATATGAAGTGGAAGAGATCGTGGTGGGATTCCCCAAGAACATGAATGATACGATCGGTATCCGGGCGGAACTTTCGTTGGAGTTTAAAGATAAACTGGAGCGCAGGACAGGTCTGCCTGTGACGATGTGGGACGAGAGACTGACAACGGTGGCGGCGGACAAGGCTATGATAGAGGCCGGCATCAGGCGGGAACATAGAAAAGAATATGTGGACAAAATAGCTGCGGTTTTGATCCTGCAGGGGTATCTGGATCATCTTGCAGTGAAGGAGAATCATTGAATGGAGAAGATCGTTTTTCAGCCGGAAGGAGAAGATCCGGTAGAATTTTATGTGTTGGAACAGACAAGAATAGGCGGTATTGATTATATTCTGGTAACGGATACGGAAGAAGATGACGCAGAAGCGCTGATCTTACGTGACAGATCGCAGTCAGGGGAAGCAGAAGCGCTTTATGAAATCGTAACGGAAGACGAGGAACTGAATGCAGTTGCGGCTGTATTTGAAAATATGTTAGAAGATGTAGATTTATCTTAAAAATGCAGTACATATAGAGTACCATCAGAGGTTTTTGGCGCAGCGGCGGATGTCCGGAGGGCCGGGATTTATGTCGGGCATGAGAGAGCGGGAACTGTGCGGAGAGCAACCGTATAAACTGCGTAAGCAAAAACGGCTGAAGGAACACTATGTCTATTGCAGGGAATATGGAGGAAAATTGTTTGAAAAAAAATGAAAAGGGAAAGACTGCCGGTTTGAAGGTGATTCCTTTAGGCGGTCTGGAGCAGATTGGATTAAACATTACTGCCTTTGAATATGAAGACAGTATTATTGTTGTGGATTGCGGATTGTCGTTTCCGGAAGATGAAATGCTGGGAATTGATCTGGTAATCCCGGATGTAACGTATTTAAAAGACAATATCAGTAAAGTGAAAGGCTTTATGATCACGCATGGGCACGAAGATCATATCGGTGCGCTGCCTTATGTATTAAAAGAGATCAACGTACCCATCTATGCCACGAAGCTGACGATGGGCATCATAGAGAACAAGCTGAAAGAGCATGATCTTATGAACGGCACGAAACGTAAGGTCGTTAAGTTCGGACAGTCTATCAACTTAGGACAGTTCCGGATCGAGTTTATCAAGACGAATCACAGTATCGTGGATGCCGCGGCGCTTGCAATTTATTCCCCGGCCGGCATTGTCGTGCATACGGGAGATTTCAAGGTAGATTATACGCCTGTATTCGGCGACGCCATTGACTTACAGCGTTTTGCGGAAATCGGGAAAAAGGGTGTTCTGGCGCTGATGTGCGACAGCACGAATGCGGAGCGGCCCGGATTTACGCCTTCTGAGAAGACGGTTGGGAAAACTTTCGACTCTCTTTTTTCAGAGCACCGGGACACAAGGATCATTATTGCGACTTTTGCATCCAATGTGGACAGGGTGCAGCAGATCATTAATTCTGCGTACAGGTTCGGCAGAAAGGTTGTAGTAGAGGGCCGAAGCATGGTCAATATCATTGAGACGGCGTCTACCTTGGGATATTTGAATATTCCCGATCAGACACTGATCGATGTGGAACAGTTAAAGAACTATCCGAACGAGAAGACCGTTATTATCACGACGGGGAGCCAGGGAGAAAGTATGGCGGCGCTCAGCCGCATGGCAGGCAGTATTCACAGAAAGATATCGATCGTGCCGGGCGATACCGTTATTTTCTCATCCAATCCGATTCCGGGAAATGAAAAAGCGGTTACGAATGTGATCAATGAACTGCTGATGAAAGGGGCCGACGTTATTTTTCAGGATGTTCATGTATCCGGACATGCCTGTCAGGAAGAGATCAAACTGCTCTATACGCTGCTGCATCCGAAATACGCGATTCCCGTGCACGGCGAATACAAGCATCTGAAAGCACAGGCTAAGATCGTGCGGGAACTGGGCATTGATAAATCAGATATCTTTATATTACATTCGGGGGACGTTCTGGAGATCAGCGAGGAACATGCGGAAGTTACCGGAAAAGTACCTGTAGGAGCCATTCTTGTTGATGGACTCGGCGTAGGGGATGTAGGAAATGTCGTTTTGAGAGACAGACAGCATCTGGCAGAAGACGGTATCATGATCGTAGTGCTGGCGCTTGATTCAACCGGAAATCAGCTTGTATCGGGACCTGATATCGTATCCCGCGGTTTCGTATATGTCAGGGAATCCGATGAACTGCTGGAAGAAGCACGGCTTTTGGTGTATGATTCCATTATGGGATGCCTGGACAGAGGACAGACCGACTGGGGCAAATTAAAATCTACCATTAAGGAAGCTCTGAGTGATTACGTATGGAAGAAAACGAAGAGACGTCCGATGATACTCCCGATCATCATGGAGGTCTGAAAAGGAGAAGATGGTATGGAAGACGGTTTTGCAGACAACAGTGTGAGGAATGCAACGGATCAGTTTGTGGAAGCGATCAAAGAGTCGGAAATATATAAAGAATATCATATTCAAAAAGAAAAAATTAAAAGGCATCCGGAGTTATTTGAGCGGGTAGGAGAGTTTCGGCAGAGAAATTATGAACTGCAGACGAGCGCCCGGGGAGATGACCTGCTTGAGAAGCTGGATGCTTTTGAAAGAGAATATGAAGAGTTTCGCGCCAATCCGTTAGTGGATGATTTTTTAAGAGCGGAACTGGCATTCTGCCGTATGATGCAGAGAGTAAATGTGCGGATCACCGCGGGACTTGACTTTGAATAAGTTTGGTTCAAAGAGGAGGTTTTTTCGTGGATATCAAACAGTTGGTGGTTTCTGTTATAGAAACGGTTATTAAAATTGCAATCGGCGTTTTTATCGTGATGTTCGTGTTTGACGCGGCAGTTAAAGCATATGATTACGGTTACCACGTGTTTGTGGAAGAGCCGATGACCTACGGAGATGGCAGGACGATAAGTATCAGTGTGACAACGGAAGATTCCGTTAAGGACGTCGGAGAAAATCTGGAAGAAAAAGGACTGATCCGGGATGCCAATCTGTTCCTCATACAGGTTATTCTTTCGGAGTGCTACGGAAAAATAAACCCCGGCATTTATGACCTTAACACGTCTATGAAGACGAATGAGATGATAGAGATCCTAACGGAGGAAAAAGAGGAAGAGACAGAAGAGAAAGCTTCTTCCGATAATGTTCCTATCGGAGCGGTCGGCGGCGGGGATACGGAAGGCACGCAGGGAACGGAAGATCAGGCCGGAACAGATGATGCGCAGGGAACGGAAGAACCGTCTGAAGCGGACGGCGGAGACGGCACAGAGAACCCGGAGGGAGATGCCGGCGCAGAAGATCCGGGTGAGGACGGCGGAGAAGGAAACGTCCAGCCGGACGCGGCAGGAGAGTAGATGTATGATAGTAGACGAGCGCACGGCAGCTTTTATAAATTCTCTGGATCCCGGCAAAACCGAATTTCTGAATGAGATAGAAAGAGAAGCGAAAGAAACCAATGTGCCGGTCATCCGGACAGAGATGCAGAGTCTGATGAAACTGCTGTTAGCGGTCAAAAGACCTGCCTCCATTCTGGAAGTCGGCTGCGCCATTGGTTTTTCTGCATTGTTTATGAGTGAATATGCACCGGAAGGATGCAGGATAACAACCATTGAAAAATATGAAAAGAGAATACCGACAGCAAGGGAAAATTTTAAGCGGGCAGGGAAAGAAGAGAGCATTACCTTATTAGAAGGGGATGCGCTTGACTGGTTATGCAGACTGGAAGGGCCGTATGATCTGATCTTCATGGACGCGGCCAAAGGGCAGTATATTCATTTTCTGCCGGAAGTGCTGCGGCTGATGCCCGAGGGCGGTATCCTTTTGTCGGATAACGTTTTGCAGGATGGGGACGTGATCCAGTCGCGGTATGCGGTGACAAGAAGGAATCGTACGATACATACCCGCATGAGAGATTATCTGTATGAACTGAAGCATCATCCTTTATTGGAGACCGCGATACTGCCGGTCGGGGATGGCGTTACGATCAGTGTGAAAACAAAGCAAGGGTGAGTATATGAAAAAACCAGAATTACTGATTCCGGCGAGCAGTCTGGAAGTATTGAAGACAGCAGTCATATTCGGCGCGGATGCCGTTTATATCGGCGGAGAGGCATTCGGACTGCGTGCCAAGGCAAAAAATTTCACAAAAGAGGAAATGGCACAAGGCATAGCATTTGCACACGAACGCGGTGTACGTGTGCATGTTACGGCCAATATTCTGGCGCATAATGCGGACATAAGCGGTGCGGATCAATACTTCCGGGAACTGAAAGAAATGAAGCCGGATGCGCTGATCATCGCAGATCCCGGAATGTTTATGCTGGCAAAAGAGATCTGTCCCGAGATTGATATTCATATCTCCACACAGGCGAACAATACAAATTATATGACATACCGTTTCTGGTATGAACAAGGAGCGAAAAGGGTCGTATCGGCAAGGGAGCTGTCTCTGCATGAGATCAAAGAGATCAGACGGCAGATTCCGGAGGATATGGAAATAGAAAGCTTTATTCACGGCGCAATGTGTATCTCCTACTCGGGACGCTGCCTGCTGAGCAGTTATTTCACGGGGCGGGATGCCAACCACGGAGCCTGTACGCATCCGTGCCGCTGGAAATACGCAGTGGTGGAAGAAAAAAGACCGGGAGAATATCTGCCTGTATATGAGAACGAACGGGGAACCTATATTTTCAATTCCAAGGATCTGTGCATGATAGAACATATTCCGGAAATGATCGATGCCGGGATAGACAGCTTCAAGATAGAAGGACGGATGAAGACGGCGCTCTATGTGGCGGCTGTGGCAAGGACGTACCGCAGGGCTATTGACGACTGTCTGGAATCGGAAGAAAAGTACCGGGACAATATGAACTGGTATCGGGAAGAGATCGCCAAATGTACTTACCGTCAGTTTACGACAGGTTTCTATTTTGGAAGGACAGATGAAACGTCACAGATCTATGACAACAATACGTATGTGAACGAATATATTTATCTGGGCATTGTTCACCTGGTTGACGGGCAGGGACGGGCACATCTTATTCAGAAGAACAAGTTCTGTGTAGGAGATGAGATCGAGATTATGAAGCCGGACGGCAGCAACGTTTTCGTAAAAGTGCTGCATATGCATGACGAAGAAGGAGAAGCGATAGAGAGCTGTCCTCATGCCGGACAGGCGATCGATGTAATGCTTTCACAGATACCGGAGAAGTATGATATCCTGCGGGTAAGGAATCAATAAGTTTCGTTTTGTGTAATGTGAACAGCATTTTTTGCCAAAAAATATTATTTTCCGCAAAATTTACAAAATTATTTGTAAGGTATTGCTTTTTTCAAAAAAGTAAGGTATTTTATAACAAGAGACCGCAAGACCGGTACAAAATTTATATAAGGTATCTTGAACGAGGATGTTCCAAAATTGATTTTGGGACATTTTTTGTGTAAAGGGAAAGATATGGGCATTCATGCGCAGACTCGGATGCCGTGAGGAAAATGAAAGAGGAGAGGAAAAATAACATGAGCGAAAAATTAAATGTGGAAGCAATCTTTGGACAGAATTTATTTACGCTTAGTAAAATGAAAGAACGTCTGCCTAAGAATGTATACAAAGAAGTAGTAAAGGTCATGGATCAGGGCGGAGAGCTTTCCATGGATACCGCGAATGTCGTTGCCAAAGCGATGAAGGACTGGGCGGTGGAACATGGCGCTACGCATTTTACCCACTGGTTCCAGCCTCTTACGGGAATTACCGCTGAGAAACATGATGCTTTCGTAACGCATCCGGATGAGTCCGGGAAGATGCTGACAGAGTTTTCCGGAAAGGAACTGATCAAAGGCGAACCCGACGCTTCTTCATTTCCTTCGGGCGGTCTGCGCGCTACCTTTGAAGCGAGAGGATATACGGCGTGGGATATTACGTCGCCGGCTTTCTTAAAAGAGTCGGCATGCGGCACGATCCTCTGTATTCCGACTGCATTCTGTTCTTATACGGGAGAAGCGCTGGATAAAAAGACGCCGCTTCTGCGGTCCATGGAGGCTCTGAGCGAGCAGGCGCTGCGTATCGTGCGGCTGTTCGGCAACACAGAGGCGACGAAGGTCGTGGCTTCCGTAGGACCCGAGCAGGAATATTTCCTGGTAGACGAAAATCTATATATGAAAAGAACGGACCTGATGTTTGCCGGACGTACGCTTTTCGGAGCGCCTGCGCCGAAAGGACAGGAGATGGAAGACCATTATTTCGGCGTTATCAGAGAACGTGTCGGCGCTTACATGAAAGACTTGAATGAAGAACTCTGGAAACTCGGTGTTACCGCGAAGACACAGCATAACGAAGTGGCTCCCGCACAGCACGAGCTGGCGCCGATCTATGAGACTGCCAATATTGCGGTAGATCATAACCAGATTGTTATGGAGACAATGAAAAGAGTGGCTATTGAACACGGCATGAGATGTCTTCTGCATGAGAAACCGTATGCAGGCGTCAACGGTTCCGGCAAGCATGATAACTGGTCTATCACGACGGACAACGGCGTAAACCTTTTGGATCCCGGTGAAACGCCGAATGAAAATATTCAGTTCCTGCTGGTACTGGCGTGTATCATGAAAGCGGTGGATACCCATGCCGATCTGCTCCGTCAGTCTGCTTCCGATGTCGGAAACGACCACAGACTGGGGGCGAACGAAGCGCCGCCGGCGATCATTTCCATTTTCCTTGGCGAGCAGCTTGAGGATGTGGTGAATCAGTTGATTGAGACCGGTTTTGCCACGACCGTTAAAGAGGGCGGCAGGCTTTTGACGGGCGTTAAGACGCTGCCTGATTTCCAGAAGGACGCTACCGACAGAAACAGGACTTCGCCGTTTGCGTTTACGGGAAATAAATTTGAATTCCGCATGGTCGGTTCTGCAGATTCTATTGCCAGTCCGAATACGACGTTGAATGCGATTGTTGCGGAAGCATTCTGCGAAGCGGCGGACAGACTGGAGAAAGAGGAAGATAAAGAGATCGCGATCCATGATCTGATCAAAGAGTATATGACAAAACACCAGCGGATCATCTTTAACGGCAACGGCTATGCCGACGAGTGGGTAGAAGAGGCGAAGAGAAGGGGACTTCCGAATATCAAGTCCATGATCGAAGCGGCGGATACCCTGACAACGGACAAAGCGGTACGTCTGTTTGAGAAATTCGGTATCTTTACGAAAGTAGAGCTGGAATCCCGCGAAGAAATCATTTATGAGACCTATGCCAAGACGATCAACATCGAGGCGTTGACGATGATCGACATGGCAGGAAAACAGATCATTCCGGCAGTGGTCAAATATACCAGGATGCTGGCGGATACGGTTAATGCAGTGAAAGCGGCGGGCGTAGATGCATCCATGCAGACAGAGCTTTTAAGATCGGTCGGCGAAAAACTGGTATCCATGCAGGCGTCTTATATGGAGTTAAAGAAAGTGGAAGAACAGGCGTCTTCTATGGAGAATGCAAAAGAACAGGCATTTTTCTATAAAGATACTGTGAAAAAGGTTATGGAAGAACTGCGTGTACCTGCGGACGAACTGGAAATGATTGTTGATAAGGAAATGTGGCCGATTCCTACCTATGGCGAGTTGATGTTTGAAATCTGAATATTTAAGCGGATGAAAACAGGCAGAAGAGCAATCTTCTGTCTGTTTTTTGGATTGAAACCGATAAAAACACAGGGCCGAAAGAGTCAGGAAAAATCAGGTAAATATATTGTCTTATTGCCTAAAATTGTACCAAAAAGTCCTGATATAAGTACAAAATTGCCTAAAAGTAAAGAAAAGAAAAAATATGGTTGAAATTACTGCATAAAAAAAGTAAAATGAGCATTATATAAATCGTTTTACGACGGGTGGATATACTGTCTTTTCCATTCAAAACTTACAAAAGAACAGAAAGGGAAGGAAACACTATGAAAAATATTAAGATTGCAACAAAAATCAGTATCATCACCATTGGAATTCTGGCGGTCGGTCTTTTCGGGTTATGGTTTGTGGCGAACGGGCAGATGACGAAAGTTATGAAGGCTTCTATCATGTCCCAGCTTAACAATTCCGTAGAGACACAGGCGGAAATCGTAAGAAGTTATGTAGATAAGGCAGAAACTTATCTGATCGGGTATGCGCAGGCGCCTAAAATGATAGAAACCCTGCAGGATACCGGAGACGCCGGCAATGTCACGCAGCTTCAGGAATACACGGACAGGTATGCGGGGACGGGAGACAATCTGGAGAATATATATGCCGCCGATTATAATTCTACGGTAGTTGCTTCTCATGTACAGGGCGTGATCGGAGTGACTCTGCGGGAAGGCGATGCGCTGAAACAGCTCCAGGATGCGATCGCAGGCGGAATGTATAATACGGGTATTATGGCTTCCAAAGCGACCGGAGCACAGGTTATTTCCATGTACTATCCTGTTAATAATAAGGACGGTCAGCCGGTCGGCTATGTAGGAGCGGCAATTTTTGCGGAAAATTTAAGAGATACGCTGAATGAGCTTTCCGGTAAAAGGGAAGGAAGCAGTTATATGTTATTGGACGCTGCAGCGGGCACTTATATATTCTGCCCCAACGACGAACTGATCGGGGCGGCGATCGAGAGTGAAGACGTCCTGCAAATGATCGAACTGGCGAAAAATGCAGAGAATAAAGAAAGCTCTTTGGAATATATGGATACCGAGAGCGGCAGGAAAATGATATCTGCCATTTATTATATGGAAGAAAGGGACTGGGTGCTTGTAGCCCTGTCGGATTGGGATATCGCTTTTGAATCGGTTCAGGCGCTTACAAACATGCTGGCGATTCTTTGTATTGTCGTTCTTGTTGTGATCTCGCTTACGGTATGGGGCAGTGTATCCATGATCGCCAGGGATATCAGCGGAGAGGCAGGAATCATACAGGAAATTGGTACACTGGATTTTACAGGCAGAGAAAAGCTGAATAAATATTGCGGCAGAAAAGACGAAGTGGGAATGATAGCGGATGCAACCAGAGTATTGGTAGATGCCTCATATCATGTCGTTGTGGAACTGCAGGAGAAGAGCCGGGAATTGTTAAAAACTGCGGGAGAAATGAACAAAAGTTCTGCCGTTACGTTTGATACCGTGAAATCGGTAGAATCGGCGATCCATGAAATCGCTATGGGAGCAAGCAATCAGGCTTCCGAGACGAATAGTGCCTCCAACAGCGTTGTCCATATCGGTAACCAGATCGCGGAAACGAAAGACAAGTCCTCAACGCTTTACGGCGTAGCGGAAAATATCAACAGTTCGGGTGAAGAAGCGATTAAAACGCTGCAGACACTTGGAGATATCAATGAGCAGGCTAAGAATGCCGTCGAGCAGATCAACAAGCAGACACTTACGACCAATGAGTCCGTTTTGAAGATCAGAGACGCCGCACAGCTCATTACTTCCATTGCCGAAGAGACGAATCTGCTTTCTCTGAATGCGTCCATAGAAGCGGCAAGAGCAGGCGAACAGGGAAGCGGTTTCGCAGTCGTAGCCGGACAGATCAAAAAGCTTGCAGAACAGTCGAATGATTCTGCAAAATACATCGATTCCGTGATAGACGTACTCCTGCAGGAATCTTCCGAAGCGGTACAGATCATGGACGATGTAAAGGAAATCATGAAGCTGCAGAGCGAACGTCTTGCAGATACGAAGAGCTGCTTTGAAGAAGTGACTCAGAATGTTATTGTGACACAGCAGGAAATTGCAAATATTACCCAGAATATTTCCGATATGGATGAGGAAAGGATCGGCGTGGTAGACGCTGTACAGAGCCTGACGGCGATCGCTGAGGAAAATGCCGCCGGAGCGCAGGAATCTCTTGCATCTACGGAAATGGTCAATGATATGGTCAAGAAAGTTGCCGATGCGGCAAAAGAGCTTGCAGAACTGGCAGATGCAATAGAGAAGAATATCAGTATTTTCAAAGTATAAAGTACAGGATAGTTTTATTGACAGTAAAACAGAAAAATTCTATAATACTCACAAAGAGGCCTTCCGCGTTATAAATGCGGAAGGCCAAAAGGAGTATACAGCGTGATAACGGTAAAAGAAATTGCCAAAGTATGCAATGTATCGCCAAGCACGGTCTCCAATATTTTAAACGGTAAGGCCAATGCGAGCGAAAAGACAAGACAAAAAGTCATGGCGGCGGTAAAAGAACTCGGCTATCAGCCGAATTTTTTTGCACAGAGCATGCGTAAACAAAACAGCCATATTATAGGCGTCATCACGGAGGATCTAAACCAGTTCGGTATTGTCCCGATCGTTGAATCGATCATGGCATACTGCGACGACCATGAATACAGGAGCATTTTAATGAATCTCCGGCTGTATGATAAATGGAGCGATACCTGGTTTGAAGATGAAACCAAACTGAAAAATGTACTGGAACCCGTATTGCGGGAAGCGCTGTCCATTCGTGTGGATGGCCTGCTTTATGTGGCGGGGCACTGCAGGGTCATCAACGTTTTTCCTGATGAGCTGCCGATACCGCTCGTACTTGCATACGGATTATCCGGAAAGAAGCAATATCCGTCCATCATAATAGACGATGAAAAGGGCGGTTATGACATGACGAAATATCTCATTGCCAAGGGACATACCAAGATAGGCCTGATAGCCGGCGCCGAAGGCAATCTGCATACGCGCAGCCGACTCAAAGGATACCAGAAGGCATTGTATGAAGGAAATATTTTATATAATCCGCAGTGGGTGCAGTATGGGGACTGGTTCCGGGAATCCGGATACAGGGCCGCAAAATATCTGCTGCAGGATGGCGTGACCGCTCTTTTCTGCATGAATGACCTGATGGCGGCCGGGGCCTATGATGTGATATATGAAGAGAATCTCGTGGTAGGAAAGGATATTGCCGTAGTAGGATATGATAACCGAGAGATGTCCAAATATTCCCGTCCCGGACTGACGACCAATGAGATCCAACTGCGCGAGATCGGCAGACAGTCGGCAGAGACGCTTATCGGCCTGTTGGAAGCGGGAGAAAGGAC
Source organism: uncultured Lachnospiraceae bacterium (assembly GCA_910579735.1). Classification (GTDB taxonomy): domain Bacteria; phylum Bacillota; class Clostridia; order Lachnospirales; family Lachnospiraceae; genus UBA3282. The sequence continues at coordinate 88,118 of CAJTUZ010000003.1, read as the reverse complement.
AGAAGAGGCTTTACAGGTCATTTATATCCCGTGCAGGATGATAGAAAGGGAGTCCGTATAAAAATTAAAATTTTTTGAAAAAATTTAAAAATAGGACTTGCATTTCTGTTAAAGATACTGTATAATTCCAAGTTGTAATGTTAATGGGCTATCGCCAAACGGTAAGGCAACGGACTCTGACTCCGTCATTTCAAGGTTCGAATCCTTGTAGCCCAGTACAAAGCCTTAGTGAAGTGATTCACTGAGGCTTTTATTAACATATGGGGGAGTTGCAGGATCTGCGGCAGCCATTGTTGATGACGGAACAGAAAAGAGGATATTTATATGTATACTTATAAGAGCAGAGTGCGCTATAGTGAGATCGGTGTGAATGGGAATCTGACATTGGAGTCTTTGGTGGATTATTTTCAGGACTGCTCTACTTTTCATTCGGAAGATATCGGACTGGGCATAGAATATCTGCAGGAAAGGCATATGGTATGGCTGATGTCTTCGTGGCAGATCGTGATCGAACGTTATCCCCGTTTATGTGAAAATATTATCATCGGAACGGCGCCGTATGAATTCAGAGGATTTATCGGATGCAGAAACTTCTGGATGGAGACGTCGGAAGGAGAACGCCTTGCCTATGCCAACTCCATATGGAGCCTGATGGATACGGAAAAAATGACGCCTGCCAAACCGCCTGCCGATATGCTGGAAGGATATGTGCTGTCGGAAAGGCTGCCGATGGATTATGCGCCGAGAAAGATCGCGGCACCATCCGCCGGGCACAGTCAGGAGGAAATGCAGGTCAAAATGCATCATCTGGATACAAACGGGCATGTTAATAACGGACAGCATGTGCGGATCGCCATGGATTACGTACCGAAGGATTTCAGCATACGGCAGATGCGTGCGGAATATAAGAAACAGGCTGTATTGGGTGACCGGATCATACCGTTTGTGGCAGTGAATGACGAGGAAACACTTTATACGGTGGCGCTCGGCGGGGAAGACGGCAGACCGTATAGTATTGTTGAACTTACAGGAGAGAAGAAAATACAATGATAGCATTAGGTGAAGTACAAATATTAAAAATTGTAAAAAAGGTCGATTTCGGCGTATATCTGGCTGCAGATGGAGAAGAAACGGACAAAGTGCTGCTTCCGATGAAACAAGTGCCTCAGGGTGCAAAACCGGGAGATGAACTGGAAGTGTTTATTTACCGTGATTCGAAAGACCGTCTGATCGCCACGACCAGAAGGCCGGCGATCGTACTCGGCGGCCTTGCAAGACTGCGTGTTGTACAGACGGGAAAGATCGGCGCTTTTTTGGACTGGGGGCTGGAGAAAGACCTGCTGCTTCCCTTTAAGGAGCAGACGAAACCGGTGAAAGAAGGAGAAGAGTGTCTTGCGGCGCTTTACATTGATAAAAGCGGAAGACTCTGTGCAACAATGAATGTCTATCCGTATCTTCGTCAGGACAGTACTTATCAAAAGGATGATAAAGTCACAGGAACCGTATACGAGATCAGTGACAATTTCGGCGCATTTGTAGCGGTGGATGACGTATATTCCGGTCTGATCCCCAAAAAGGAGCTGTATGGCAGCGTGAAGATCGGAGATGTCATAACGGCAAGGGTAACCGGCGTAAAAGACGATGGCAGGCTGGATCTGAGTATACGTGAGAAAGCCTATCTGCAGATCGGAGCGGATGCGGAGAAGATACTGCGCATCATTGACAGCTATGACGGCGTCCTGCCTTTTTCCGACAAGGCATCTCCGGAAGTGATCAAAAGAGAGATGCAGATGAGTAAAAATGAATTTAAAAGGGCTGTGGGACATCTTTTAAAAGAGAATAAGATCATGATCGGCGAGAAATTCATCAGAAGAAAATGAAAGAGAATCTATGAACTTTTTGTGTTAAAGTATCTGTAAACTTGCAACTTTTGTATAAAAGAGTATAATTTATCATATGCAGGATTTTTCTGCAAATAACTTCCGTAAAATGGAAGGAGATACCGCCAGGCGGTAGAGGAGGAGAATATGAAAATTCAAAACATTACCAACATTGAAAAGTTTTTCAAAGTAGTTGACAGCTGCAAAGGAAAAGTGGAACTGGTAACGGGAGAAGGAGACAGACTGAATCTGAAATCCAAACTTTCCCAGTATGTGTCGCTTGCGAATCTTTTTTCCGATGGCACCATTGATGAACTGGAAATTATCGCATATGAATCGGAGGACGCATTTAAATTAGTAGAATTCATGATGGAAGGTTAAACTACGGATGAACAGCAAAAGAGTAAACAGGCTTTTTTTAAGTATCATATTGATCAATCTGGCATTTCAGGTGGGGATACTTGTGCTGGCATTGGGATTTGACATATGGGCGGATATCGGGATTGTACCGAATCTGGCCATCAGCCAGCTGATGCTGCTTGTACCCGCGTTCGCCGCCCTGATGCTGTCGCGGCGTAAAATGCCGGTAAAGATCAGGATCAGCGATCAGTTGGGATTTCATAAGATCAAGATCTCATCGTTTTTTATGGTCATCCTGTATACGATCCTGATCATGCCGCTGTCGTCGGCGATCAATGCGATCTCCATGCTGTTTGTGGAGAACACGGTAGACGCAATCAGCGATACGATCATGCTGATGCCGTTTCCGGTGATGCTTTTTATGATAGCCATGTTCGGACCGTTCTGCGAAGAACTTGTGTTCCGCGGTATTGTATTCGGCGGATATAGAAACTCTGTATCGGTATTTAAAGCGGTCATCTGCTCTGCGCTGTTATTCGGGCTGATGCACATGAATTTCAATCAGGCGGCTTATGCGGTCGCGATAGGAATTATGTTTGCGCTGGTAGTAGAGGCGACGGGAAGCCTGTGGTCTTCCGTGATCGCGCATATGCTGTTTAATGCGCCGACCGTATTTATGGTTTATCTGCGGCCGGAAGTGTCTGCTGAGGCGGTACTGACGACGGATGATCTGCTTATGATCATCGGGCCTTATCTGATCGCAGCCGTTATTTCAACATCGATCGCGATGTGCGTTTTAGTCTGGCTTGCGAAAAATGAAAACCGGGAGGAGCATTTTAGAAGTATATGGACCTGCCGTAAAGAAAAGAAAGAAAAACTGATTACGGTTTCGCTTATTATTGCCATTGTATTATGTCTTGCCTTTATGAGTCTGGAATGGTTCCTGTAGCGGGGATTTTTGTTCGGAGCGTGAAGGCATCGGAAATGTCAGAAGCGGCGAAACGCAAAATGCCACTGTTTTAAACAGCGGCATTTTGAATCATGGTGATTAAACGTACATATCAAGATTGGCTCCGATATTCGGATTGACGGAGAGTTCCATAGCGGCAGCATCCATCATATTGGTAATCTGCGCACCGGTGTCCGTAGCGGCGTCCAGAGATTTGGCAAGCATTGCTACACCGAAAGCTGTATTTACCTGAGATGCCGACATTGCCATAGATAATTCTGCGATGTCCATACTTTACACCACCCTTTCTGATTTACCAGTTACTGTACACAGTATATCATATTAGTTATGGGAAAGCCATATGAAAAACGTTAATATTTTAGGGATTGAGCTGTATGAGCGTGATGCGAGAGAAGCGCTGTTTCTGACATACCGTTTTCTGAATGAGGGAGCGGTTCATATTATTTTATATCTGACTACATCAGTGCTTCTGGAAGCGGTCAAGGATGAACCGGAAAAGGCCTGGATAGAATCTGCGGATCTCACGCTGTGGAGTGATACGGAGATCCTGAAGGCAGCAGAGATCAATTCCAGGCGCAGATACCGTGAGGTACAGGAAAGAGAATACTTGAAGATATTTTTAAAAGGCATTGCCAATGTACACAGGTCCATTCTGACCATTTCCGATACGGAAGAACATGCGGAGGCATTAAAATACGAGCTTTTGGAATTGCAGAACAGCGTCACCATAGCCGGTACGATGGCGATCGATATGGAGGCGGATCAGGAGAAGGTGGTCAATGAGATCAATATGATAGCGCCGACCGTTATCATTACAAGAATGCCTTTTTCCATGCAGCGGCAGTGGCTGGAAAAGTGCCGGCCGTATATCAATACGATAATCTGGATGGGACTGCCGGAAAGCTTCGACTGTGTTGAGGGAAAAGAGATGTCGATTTCCAAAATGGGGAAACGGCTCCTGAATCTTCTGTTTGACAGACAGGTCAGTAAGTATAAAAAGTAGAGATATTTGTTCTCTGCTTTTTTTGTGTAGTTTGTCTAACACCTTTTTATGGAATAATTTGACAAAATATTTAAAAATTACACAAAAAAGTCAGGAATTAAGGTAGATTTTTTTGTTAAAATAGATTAAAATAAAAAACAGATGCGGATTTTTGCAGAAAATCGTTGTTGCTATGTTGTACAATTTGCTAAATTATTTTATGTAGAATTGTCGGTAAGGGTAGCGAATGTATATTGGAGGGTGGGTATTTTATGATTTCAAATCAGATTCTACAGAACACGATAGACGGATTGAAGTCAATTACACGAGTTGAATTGTGTGTAATGGACATTGATGGCAAAGCAGTAGCCATGACGGCTGAGGAATTGGAGAAATGCGGGAAGCCTGCGGCGGAGTTTGCCAAATCTCCGGCGGATTCTCAGGAGATACAGGGATATCAGTTTTTTAAGATATTTGACGAACAGCAGCTGGAATATATTCTGATCGCGGGCGGTGTCGGTGATGATGTCTATATGATTGGCAAAATGTCGGCGTTCCAGATCCAAAATCTGCTTATCGCTTACAAAGAGAGGTTCGACAAAGATAATTTTATCAAGAATCTGTTGCTTGACAATCTGCTTTTGGTAGATATATACAGCCGTGCGAAGAAGTTACATATTCAGACGGACGATAAGAGGGTAGCGCTTATTATTGAGACGGAGAATACGAAGGAAAGCAATGTCCTGGAAGTTATGCGGACATACTTTAGCAGCAACAGTAAAGATTTTATTACGGCGGTAGACGAAAACAATATTATCATCGTCAAAGATCTGTCAGAAGGAGACAGCAGCAAAGAGATCGAGAAGACGGCGGCGAATATTGCAGCCTTCCTTGAGAAAGAACATATGAAAAATGTAAGGATCGCCTACGGTACGATCGTGAATGAGATCAAAGAGGTGAGCCGCTCTTATAAGGAAGCCAAGATGGCGCTCGATGTCGGGAAGATCTTTTTCGGAGAACGGAATGTGATTGCATACAGCGAGCTTGGCATCGGACGTCTGATCTACCAGCTGCCGATCCCGCTCTGCAAGATGTTCATCAAGGAAATCTTTGACGGAAAAAGTCCTGACGATTTCGACGAGGAGACGCTTACGACGATCAATAAGTTTTTTGAAAACAGCTTGAACGTATCGGAAACATCCAGGCAGCTCTTTATCCATAGAAACACGCTTGTATACCGTCTGGACAAGCTGCAGAAAAGCACAGGACTGGATCTTAGAGTGTTTGAGGATGCAATCACGTTCAAGATCGCGCTTATGGTCGTTAAATATATGAAATATATGGAGAATTTTGAGTACTAGAATATTCTGTACATTTTAGAAATATTACACGCTGAGAGAAAGGCATGGTTATTAAAGTGGGAGAAAAAAGAGGTAATCGCAGAGGCGAAAGAACGAGTGCATCGGGGAAGGGAAGACGGAGAAGGACGGCGTCGGAGAGCAATGAGATCATTACGCTGACGGACGTCAGTAAGGCTTATTCAACGGGAGCGCCGGCGCTTAAGGACGTCAATCTTCGTATTAACAAAGGCGAGTTTGTATTTATTGTCGGAGACAGCGGATCCGGTAAATCTACATTGATCAAGCTGCTGCTGCGGGAGCTGACGATTACAAGCGGCTACATCAATGTCATGGGATATGATCTGTCTAAGATCAAACATCGGAAAATACCGAAATTCCGGCGTAATATCGGTATCGTGTTTCAGGATTTCCGTCTTTTAAAAGACAGGAACGTATATGAAAATGTGGCGTTTGCGCAGAGGATCATACAAAAATCCAACAAAGAGATCAAGAAAAACGTGCCCAGCATTCTGGCTATTGTGGGACTTGCGGGCAAGTATAAAGCAAAACCCAAACAGCTTTCCGGCGGTGAACAGCAAAGGGTGGCACTGGCAAGAGCGCTTGTCAATGAACCGACTGTTCTTCTGGCAGATGAGCCGACAGGTAATCTGGATCCGAAGAATTCGTGGGAAATTATGAAGCTGTTAGAGCAGATTAACGAGAACGGAACAACGGTCCTTGTCGTGACGCATAACAGGGAAATTGTCAATGCGATGCAAAAGAGGGTCGTTACCCTGAAAAAGGGCGTTATTGTAAGCGACGAGGAAAAGGGAGGATATATCGATGAGGATTAATACGTTGTTCTATACGCTTCGTCAGGGTTTTCGGAATATCTTCCGGAATAAATGGTTTACGCTTGCTTCGATCGCAACGATCGGCGCATGTTTGTTTTTGTTCGGTCTTTTTTATGCGATTGTTGTTAATTTCCAGCACATAGTAAAAAATGCGGAACAGGGTGTTTCCGTTACCGTCTTTTTTGATGCGGGACTGGAGGATACAAGAATACAGGAAATCGGGGAGATGATCGCCAGACGAACGGAAGTCTCGAATGTGCATTTCGTATCGGCGGATGAAGCATGGCAGAGCTTTAAGCAGGATTATCTGGGCGAGTACGCGGATGGATTTACGGAGAATCCGTTAGCGAATTCCGCCAACTATCAGATTTATTTAAGCGATGTTTCCATGCAGTCTGCACTTGTCACTTATCTGGAATCCATTCCCGGCGTCAGGCGGGTAAACCGTTCCGAGATAACGGCGACGACGCTGACCGGAGTCAATGCCCTGGTAGCTTATGTGTCTGTCGGTATCATTGCCATTTTGCTTGCAGTGTCGATCTTCCTGATCAGCAATACGATCATGATCGGTATTTCCGTCAGAAAAGAAGAGATCAATATCATGAAATATATCGGAGCGACGGATTTCTTCGTCAGATCGCCTTTCGTGATAGAAGGCATGCTGATCGGACTGATCGGAGCAGCGATTCCGCTCGGTATCATTTATGTTTTATATAATGTGGTCATGGAGTATATTCTGGAGCGGTTTTCCATGCTTACCAGACTGCTCAGCTTCCTTTCTGTAGAGGAGATTTTCAGCGTGCTGCTTCCCGTCTCTCTGGGGATCGGCGTGGGGATCGGTTTTCTGGGAAGTATCAGCACGGTGAGAAAACATCTTAGAGTGTAACGGCATGAAAGTGATTTGTCTTAAACGAAAGGCAGCGGATCCGAATGAAAAGTATGAAAAAATTATTATGTTTGATAGCGTGTATCGGAATAGTGCTCGTTTTTCCGGCCGGGACTGCAGAGGCGGTCACCAATGAAAGCATCCGGCAAAAGGAAGAGGAGATCAAAGCGGCGAAAGAAGATGTTGCCAACCTGAAATCCAATCTGACGGATGTAGAGGCTCTTAAAAAAGAACTGGAACAGTCTAAAAATGACCTGACAGCATATGTTACACAGTTGGATACACAGCTTAGCGACATACAGAGCAAGATTGATGAATATAATAATTTAATCACAGTAAAAGAATCCGAGATCGTAACGACGACGGAAGAACTGAATGCGGCAATCCTCAAACAGGAAGAGCAGTATGCGGCTATGAAGGTACGTATTCAGTTTATGTATGAAGAGGGCGATTCCCTCTATATGGAGCTCATTTTTTCTTCCGACAGTCTGGCAGATACATTGAACAAAGCGGATTATATTGAAGCCTTATCTGCCTATGACCGGAATCAATTGGATGAGTATGTAAGAACGAAAGAAATGATTGCGCTTTGTAAGGAAGAACTGGAAGCCGAGAAAGCGGTTCTGGATGAAGCGAAGCTTGCCGTAGAGGCAGAAGAGGCGGCAGTTACTTCTTTGATCGAAGAGAAAGAGTCTCAGATCGTATCCGTTTCTTCCGATATTTCCAATAAGGAAGCGGCGATCAAAGAATACGAAGATATGATCGCGGCAGAGAACGCGGAAATTGCAGCATTGGAGAAAGCCGTTGCGGAAGAAAAAGCAAGACTTGCGGCGGAAAATGCGAACGCCCGTGTTTATGACGGAGGTATGTTCGCATTTCCGTGTCCGGGTTATAAGAGAATATCGGATGATTATGGAAACCGTATCCACCCGACGCTTGGTATTGAAAAGTTCCATAACGGCGTTGACTTGGCGGCTGCATACGGAACACCGATTCTGGCAGCGTATGATGGAGATGTGGTCGCGGCCGATTACAGTTCTTCGATGGGAAATTATATTATGATAAATCATGGAGATGGCCTGTATACGATCTATATGCATGCTTCGGCGCTGTATGCATCGAAGGGGCAGTCTGTTTATAAAGGACAGACGATTGCCGCAGTCGGCAGTACCGGGCGTTCAACAGGTAATCATCTGCATTTCAGCGTCCGTTTGAACGGAAGTTATGTCAGTCCATGGAATTATTTAAAGTAAATGGAGATGAATGATTTTGGATAATAATGGATATAGTAGTAATAACGAAATGAATCAGGGGGCGGCAAATAATTTGTATCCGAATGTACCGCAGCAGGAACCGGAACCCGCAAAAGAAAAAGGGATGTTTCTTGCCGGTCTGCTGTCCGGTGTAGTGATCAGCGCGCTCACCGCGAGCTGCATATATGTCGGTATCCGTATTACCGACATTTATCAACTGCGCAGGGCGAAGCAGACGAGTGCGGAAGGGACGGCTGCAGAAAGTATTGTCAATGACGAATCGGTCGCCAAGCTGGAAGTGATCGAGGAAGTAATCGACGAGTACTATTTCGAAGAAGAAGATATTGACGTAAACAGTATGATAGAGGGCATGTATGCCGGGATGGTAGCCTCTTTGGGAGACCCGTACTCCGTATATTATACTGAGGATGAATGGAAGGCGCTGATGCAGGAAACGGAAGGTATTTATTACGGCATCGGAGCATATATCAGCCTGGATAAGACGACAGGATTCGGTAAGATCAACGGCGTGATAGAGAATACGCCGGCACAGGAGGCCGGTCTGCGGGAAAATGATATTATTTATCAGATAGACGGGGAACTGGCACAGGGACTTGAACTCACGGAGATTGTATCAAGGATCAAAGGGGAAGCGGGTACAACCGTACATCTTACGCTTTACAGGGAGGGCGAAGAGGACTACCTGGAAGTGGACGTAGTCAGAAAACAGATCGAATCTCCGACAGTGAACTATGAAATGTTGAATGACCAGATCGGTTATATACAGATCACCGAATTTGATGATGTGACGGTAGACCAGTTTGCGGAAGCGCTGGCAGTGATCAAAGGATCAGATGCCAAAGGACTTGTTCTGGATCTGAGAAGTAATCCGGGAGGAAGTCTTTCGGCCGTCGTGGATATTGCCAGACAGATCCTGCCAAGAGGTTTGATCGTATATACGGAAGACCGGGCAGGAGAAAAGGTTGAATATAGTTGTAAAGGGGAAAATGAACTGCAGATACCGTTAGTAGTGCTGGTAAACGGTAATTCTGCAAGTGCGGCGGAAATTCTGGCCGGCGCCGTGAAAGATTACGGCACCGGAACACTGATCGGGACGACCACGTTTGGGAAAGGCATCGTACAGCGGATATTGCCGCTTACTGATGGTACGGCGTTAAAACTGACGGTCAGTGCATATTATACCCCCAAAGGAAACAATATTCATAATATCGGGATCGAACCGGATATTGAGTGTGAGTTTGACGCAGACGCTTATTATGATGAGGGGATCGATAACCAATTAAATCGGGCGGTGGAAGAAGTGACCGGAATGCTGTCCGAATAGGAGGATTTGATACGAATGAGAAAACCCGGGCATATGAGACGGCATATCAGATTATTTTCCTGTATGATGGCGCTGACGATCGGATTTGGGCAGCCGAGCTTTGTTATGGCGGCACAGACGATTGAGATGACGGAGCAGCCGGTTGACGATACACAAACAATAAAATATATTACGAGCTTTGTAGAACTTCCGGCAGCAGAGGGATATCTGCAATGTATGTATAAGCCGGCGCTGGAAGAACTGTTGGGTGCTTTGCCCGAAACGATTCCGGTACAGATGGAAGGTGAAGATACTGAAGTTTACATAGCCGTTACATGGGAATGTGAAGAGGACTTTGACAATACGATGCTTTCCTTATATACGTTTTATCCTAAATGGGATGAGACGTTATATCCGATTGCAGAATCCGCAGTCAGCAGTATCGTAATTCCCAGTATTACCGTGGAAGTGCCGGCAGGCGGTGAGGGCATAAGCGACCTGCAGGGCGCAGGGAGCAGCCTGCAGGAAATTCTAAAAAAGAAAAGTATTCTTGCGCTGGTTTTTTTGTGCGATAGATATGAGGTGAAAGAAAATCCTTCTCCGGGCAGCGCTGCGATCGGTACGGCAGTCTGCGGTCAGTCCGTGCAGATTACGGATGTAGGTCTTGACGAAGAGGGAGCTGTCTGGTATCAGGTTCTGTTCTATCAAAACGGAGCGGAATACAAAGGGTATATACAAAGAGAGTTCCTGGCGACGTCCGATGAGGATTTTATGGCCTGGGAAGAAACGTGGCTGAACCTGACCGATCTGCCGATGACGTTTACGGATTCTGCCGGATACCCTGATGTAGAGCAGTTTCCGGCTTCTTATCAGAACGCGCTCTATGCCCTGAAAGAAAAACATCCCAATTGGGTTTTTGTCAGAATGGATACCGGTCTTGACTGGAATACGGTGATCAAAAAAGAGATGGGAGACAAAAGTCTGATCCACTCAAGCACATCCGGTTCCTGGCAAAACGGTGTTTACGGGCAGGGGTGGAGTTACGCTTCGGAAGGTATTTTGAAATACTATATGGATCCGAGAAATTTTCTGACCGATCCGTCTATTTTCCAGTTTGAACAATTAACCTATAACAGTTCCTATCATACGACGAATGCGGTGCAGGAAATTTTGAAGAATTCTTTTATGTCGTCGTCGATACCGGGAGACAGCCAGACTTATGCACAGGCTTTTACCGGTATCGGACAGAGCCTGGGGATCAGTCCCTTCCATCTTGCTTCAAGGGTATTACAGGAACAGGGTTCAAAAGGAACTTCCATGCTGATTTCCGGTACATATCCGGGATATGAAGGGTATTTTAATTACTTTAACGTCGGCGCTTCCGGAAAGACGGACGCACAGGTTGTTCAAAGCGGATTAAAGAAAGCGAAAGATCTGGGCTGGAATACAAGATACAAATCTCTCTACGGCGGTTCCTCCGTCATCGGAGCTAATTATATCCTGAAAGGCCAGGACACGCTGTATCTGGAAAAATTTAATGTTTCCAACGGGCAGCATGCAAATTTTACGCATCAGTACATGCAGAACATACAGGCGCCGGATTCTGAGGCGTCAAACATAAGGAAAGCCTATAATAATGCCGGTGCGCTGGAAAACAGTTTCGTATTTAAGATTCCGGTATATAATAATATGCCTGCTTCAGCCTGCTCAAAACCTGAGGTGACGGATTCGATCACACTGGATAAAACAACGATAAGCAGCCTGGAAGTAAATAAAACGGCGGTACTGGTTCCCTATGTGAATGGTTCTAAAGTAGATTATGTCAGCAATATGACTTTTTTCAGCAGCAATACCTCGGTTGCATCAGTAGATGCGCAGGGTAAGATCACGGCAATAGCGCCGGGTACTGCAACGATCAGTTGTACCAGAAGCGGCGCCAATACGGCGGCCTGCACGGTTACGGTAGTAAAGGCGAATCCGACGGTGACGACGCCGGTTATATCGCCGCTGGCATATAAGGAAGGTCTGAAATTATCCGATATTGCGCTGCCGGCCGGCTGGGCATGGTCTAAAGGCAGTACGGAGATTGCGGTAGGAACTTTTTCCTATTCTGCGGTCTATACACCGACAGATACGACGAAGTATAATACGATTACCAAAGAGATCAGTTTTACCGTAACGAAGTCCATTCCGGTCTGCAAAGTTCCGGAGAATTTGGAAGGAAATCCCGGCGATAAACTGGGAAGCATTGTACTTCCCGGCGGGTTCGTGTGGGAAAGCGATCCGGAAACGGAGCTGACGAAGGCAGGAGAATATACCTATTATGTTTCTTACAATCCGGATGAAAAAAATTATTATACGGTGAGCCATATTCCGGTTATCGTACGAGTGACCGGAAATAGTACAGGCGGAAGTGGAACGGGCGGGAATACGTCAACGGGAAGCAGTTCAAGCGGAAGCACGTCGGGCGGAAGTACGTCGGGTGGAAACGGAACAGGCGGGAATACGTCGACAGGAAGCACGTCAAACGGAAGTACATCGGGCGGAAGCAGTACAGATGGAAATACGTCGACGGGAAGCACGTCAAGCGGAAGCAGCTCAGGCGGAGGCAGTACGGGCGGAAGTACGTCAACAGGAAGCAGCTCAGGCGGAAGTACATCGGGCGGAAACGGAACAGGCGGGAATACGTCAACGGGAAGCAGCTCAAGCGGAAGCACATCGGGCGGAAGTACGTCAGGCGGAAACGGAACGGGAGGAAATACGTCAGACGGAAGCACATCCGGCGGAAGTACGCCGGGCGGAAACGGAGCAGGCGGGAATACGTCAACGGGAAGCAGCTCAAGCGGAAGCACATCGGGCGGAAGTACGTCAGGCGGAAACGGAGCAGGCGGGAATACATCAACAGGAAGCACGTCAAGCGGAAGTACATCAGGCGGAAGCAGTGCAGGCGGGAATACGTCAACGGGAAGCAGTTCAAGCGGCAGCACAACAGGAGGGAGTACATCGAATGGAAGCACAACAGACGGGAATACAACGACAGGAGGCAGCTCAAACGGAAGTACAGCAGGCGGGGACACAACGACAGGAAGCAGCTCAAACGGCAGTACAACGGGCGGGAATACATCGAATGGAAGTACAGCGGCAGGAAACGGCTCAAATGGAAGTACTGCCGGAGGGAACACGCCGAATGGAAGTACAACGACAGGAAGCGGTGCGAATGGAAATGCAGCCGGAGGGAACACGCCGAATGGAAGCGCAGCGGCAGGAAACGGTACGAATGGAAATGCAGCAGGCGGGAACGTACCGGGTGGAAGTACACCGGCAGGAAGCAATTCGAATGGAAATGAACAAGGGGGAAGCAGTACAGCCGGGAACACCGCTGGCGGCAATGCTTCGAACGGAAACACAGTGGCTGGGAGCACAGCCGGAGGCGTTTCGTCCGGAAGCTCTGTGGCCGGAAATAATGCAGCAGGCGGAGCCGTCCTGTCCGGCGCTGGAGGAAGTACAGGACAAACACATGTAACAGAAAGCAGCAGCGATACGGCGGATGGTACGCTGATCATTCCACCGGTCACGGTGGTAGAGGAAAGTCAGGAAGAAGTTCCGTATAAACCGGCCGTTACGATTCAGATGGAAGATACTACGATTCTGACATCGGAGAAGCTGCAGATGGCCAAAGAACAGAATATTGATATCCGGCTTGATATGGGAGATTATGTCACTTGGGGGATTGATATCGATTCTGTTGATATGGATGCTTTTACGGAAGTAGACATGGGTGTCATACTGGGAACGGACAGAGTTCCGCGTGAGTTGATCGCGGAAATTCTGAATGGAAACAAATACATAGAAATTACCCTGGCACATGATGGAGCCTTTGATTTTGAACCCATTCTGAATGTTGCGTTGAATCCTGAAAATAGCGGACGATATGCCAATCTGTTCTATTTTGATCCGGAGATATCGGCGCTTGAGTTTCTATGCGACAGTATTATTGATGCAAACGGGATCGCTTCATTTAAAATGGATCATGCTTCTGTTTATGTTATCATTGTAAGTGATTATTCCATGTCCGGAATGGTGGCAGAAGATGAAGAGACAGGATCCGTAATACGTTGGATCATGTTAGGAGTGTTCATTTTCATGGTCATGGTAGTGATAGGATATGCAGTATTCTTTTATTACAGGAAGCGGAACAGCATGGAAGATGATGACGAATCCGAGGATGAAGAAGACTTTGAAGATGGCGATGAATCTGAGGATGAGGAAGATGATGACTTCGGGGATGAGGAAGGCTTTGAAAAGGGAGATGATTCCGGGGACGAGGAAGACTTTGAAGAAGATGAATCTGAGGATGAGGAAGACTTTAAAGACGACGATAGACCCAAGAAGGAAGAAGAACCTGCGGAAGATAATAAATCCGATAATGACAGAGCCGTTCATAACAGCGGTAAGCGTGAAGACAGAAATAAGGCCGGGAAGCATAGTGCACTGAGAGACAGAAGAGATGCTGAAAATACCGGACATGCGGCTCCGAAGGCAAAACCTGTTATGAGCCAGATGGAAACAGATGCTGATGAAGATGATTGGATAGAGGATCAGGATTGGCATGAACCGGAGCTGCCTGTAAAGAAATCCACAGACAGATTTGCTGATGACCATGCGGAAGACGATTGGATCGACGATGATGAGTGGGACATTGGAAATGACTGGATGGATGATACGGAATGGGAGCAGAAAAACAAAAATAAAAAGCTATGATATAACAAAAAAAGTATCTAGCGGCGTTGGCCGTTAGATACTTTTTTGTTATTTTAAAATAAATTTACTTAATAAAGAAAGTACTTCGTCAAAGTTGATCGGTTTAGCGGTATGGGCGTTCATTCCGCTGTCAAGACAACGCTGGATGTCTTCGGAAAAGGCATCTGCAGTCATGGCGATGATCGGAATGGCCTGAGCGTCCGGACGGCTTAATGCACGTATGGAACGGGTTGCTTCGTAACCGTTCATAATGGGCATTCGAAGATCCATCAAAATAACATCATAATATCCCGGCTCGGATTCCTGGAACTTTTCCAGGCAGATCTGGCCGTTTTCGGCCCATTCCAATTCCATGCCGATATCGGATAGTAATTCATGCAATATTTCCCAGTTTAAGTCGTTGTCTTCGGCAACCAATACGCGGTGGCCGGATAAGTTAGTATGTTCAGCCAATTGTTCAATCGGTTCATCGATATTCATGTATTTTTTCAAACCATAGAATAAAGTGGATTTAAACAACGGTTTGGCAATAAATCCGCTGATACCGGCCTCTCTCGCCTCGGCTTCAAATTCGCTCCAGTCATATGCGGAGATCAGAATAACCGGCATATCCGAATCCACAATTTTTCGGATATGTTTGGTGACTAAGAGGCCATCCATACCCGGCAGTTTCCAGTCTAACAGAATAATCTGGTAGTCATCCCGCATCTGATGATGTTTTGTTACCATTTCAATCGCTTTTTCACCGCTTAATGTCCAGTCTGCCTGTATACCAATGGATTTAAGTGCATCGACGGCTGTTCGGCATAATATTTCATCATCATCAACTACCAGCATTTTCCATGCAGGAAGCACCATATCAAGTTCCTGCATTTCAGCTTTCTCAAAATCAAGGATCAGATGGAACTCCGTGCCCTTGTCGGGTTCACTTTGTACGGTGATATCGCCCTGCATAGCATCGACAATGTATTTGGTAATTGCCATGCCGAGTCCAGCGCCTTCCGTTTTCTGTACTCTTTTGCTGTCAGCCCGTGAATAGGAATCAAAAATATGCTGTAGGAATTCCTCATTCATTCCGATTCCGTTGTCCTTGACGATAATATGTGTCCGGACATAGTCGGGGCCTTTTTCGTCAGGAGTATCTTCCTGGTATAACGATAATTGTATGATTCCTCCTTCCGGGGTATATTTGATCGCATTGGAAAGGAGGTTTAACAGTATCTGATTTAATCTGATACTGTCGCAATAAACGTCTTCTGTTACAATACTGTCAATATGCACGTTAAAGCTCTGATTCTTTGCCTTGATCTGTGTCTGTACGATATTGACGATGCCTTCGACTACTTCACGCAAAGATATGCGTTCTGCGGTCAGCGTCATCTTACCGCTTTCAATTTTGGACATATCCAGTACGTCATTTATCAGGCCGAGAAGATGCTTGCCGGATAAAGCGATTTTCTTAAGGCAGTGCTGTACCTGTTCCCGGTCGTCTATATGTGCCGTTGCGATAGCCGTCATTCCGACGATCGCATTCATCGGGGTACGAATGTCGTGACTCATGTTTGAGAGAAATTCGCTTTTGGCTTTCGTAGCCCGTAAAGCATCCTGCCGTGCGGCCTCTAGGTCTACAAGCTGTTGACGGGTCATTTTAAAATATACATAGAAAATGATCAGCAGTATGGCTAAAATAATAGCATAGACCAGCATGGTGGAGGTTGTTCTTTTTTGGCTTAACGTATCGATCGTTTCATTCAAAACACCGAAGGGCAGCACAGTTACCAGATGCCATTCCGAATAGGGCAGAGGATTACAATATATCTGCTGGCTGCTTCCATCAAAATTAAGCAGTACGGAATACTCCTCTTTATTTTGCATAGCGGTGGAAAGCTCCGTAACGTATAATTCTATTTTACCGGGTGAATCCTGAGCGTATCTTTCATGCAGGCTGGCAAAGTAGTCAGTGTAATTGTCGCTTAAGTCGCTGGCGATAAAGGTGCCGTCTTGTCTGATGATATGTGAGGACATCAGGACATTTTCCTCTTCCGTACTCAGCATAGTGCTGATATAATCCAGAGGAAGCGCTACGATCAGTGCCGTACAGCTTTCGCCGTTTTGCATCGGGTAGTCTGCATTAACGCCGAAAAGGACAATAGAGTTGCCGGATGCATCCTGACCGACTGCTGCCTTCTTTTCTCCCTTTCGCAGTGATTCATAGAACGGATCGGGATCGAAAAGGCTGATCTGTTCTCCGTAAAGCATTTCCAGATTGCCCTCTTCGGAACAGAGCGCCAGATAATTAAAGTTTCTGATATGGGTCCTGTAAACCAATTCTTCATACAGTGCTTCCTTACTGCTCATTTCAACCGGAACAACATCCACGACGGTTTCGGCCTGTTCCAGTTTCAGATCTATCAGAGTTTCAAAATGCGTGGAGATCTGTTCATTGATACCTGTCATATATAGATTGCCCATTTTAATAATGGCTTCTTCACTGGCACTGTTCATATAGAAGCTCAAACATAAAAAGGCCACTGCGCTGATCAGCAGAAGCAGTGAAAAGCTTCCGAGCAAAAAGCGTGTTGTGTGGTTCCCTTTTTTATTCTGGCTGTCCATGTAAATTGTCCTCCTTCGGCATCCTGTTTTTTGGCTCAATAAAACAGGACACGATCTTCTTTGTCCTATGTATTAGCATTATATCAGCTTTTGTTATAAAAACAAAGCCTTTTTGGATAATATAGGAATAATATAGGAAGAAGAAATATTTTCTTTACCGGTTTATCATATCATCAGAAAAACAGAACAAAAGTTCGATATTTCTCTGTACTTTTTTTTATTGTTATAGTATAATGAAAACTCAGGTAATAATATAGCAGGAAGACTGGTATGAAAATCAGGTTTTCAAAAGGAAACAAGTTTACTCTGCGGTTTTTATGTCCGGACTGGCAGCGTTTTGCCGACAGCGTTCCGGAGCGAATGCCGCAGCGTGAGAGAAAGGTCTGGGAATTGCGATGGATCACTTTGAATTAGTATCGGAGTATAAACCTACAGGAGACCAGCCGCAGGCGATAGAGGCGCTTGTGAATGGATTTAAAGCAGGCAATCAGTTTCAGACGCTCCTTGGTGTAACCGGTTCCGGTAAAACATTTACGATGGCCAATATCATTCAGGCTTTAAATAAGCCGACGCTTGTCATTGCACATAATAAGACACTGGCAGGGCAGCTTTACGGAGAGTTCAAGGAGTTTTTTCCGAAAAATGCCGTGGAATATTTTGTGTCCTATTATGATTATTACCAACCGGAAGCTTATGTGCCGTCTACGGACACTTATATAGCCAAAGACTCGTCGATCAATGATGAGATCGACAAACTCAGGCTGTCCGCGACAGCATCTCTGGCGGAGCGGAAGGATGTTGTGGTGGTCGCCAGCGTATCCTGTATCTATGGTCTGGGAAGTCCGGAAGATTATGAGGGAATGATCGTATCTTTACGTCCCGGTATGACCAAAGACAGAGATCAGGTTATTCGGGAGCTGATTGATATCCAATACAACAGAAATGATCTGGATCTGGACCGCGGCTGTTTTCGTGTGCACGGAGACATACTGGAGGTGTATCCGGCGCAGGGCGGTGAATATTTGATCCGGATAGAATTTTTTGGCGATGAAATAGACCGGATCGCTCAGACTGATCCGCTGACGGGACAGGTTCATGCGACTTTGGAGCATATCGCTATTTTCCCGGCATCACATTATGTAGTGCCGCAGGAAAAGATTAACGCGGCCTGCAAAAATATCGAAACAGAGTTGGAAGAACGCGTGAAATATTTCAAAGGCGAGGACAAACTCTTAGAGGCGCAGCGCATTGCCGAGAGGACAAACTTTGATGTGGAAATGCTGCGTGAAACGGGATTTTGTTCCGGCATCGAGAACTATTCCAGACATTTGAACGGCATGGATCCGGGAGCAACCCCCTTTACCTTGATGGATTATTTTAAAAATGATTATCTGATCATCATTGACGAATCTCATATGACCGTGCCGCAGATCCGCGGAATGTATGCCGGCGACCGTTCGCGTAAAACAACATTGGTGGAGTACGGGTTCCGTCTGCCTTCGGCATTGGATAACAGACCTTTGAATTTCGAGGAATTTGAAAATCACATCGATCAAATGCTGTTCGTATCGGCAACACCTTCCGAATACGAGGCGGCGCATGAATTGATGCGTACGGAACAGATCATCAGACCGACGGGACTGCTGGATCCGGAGGTGGATGTGCGACCGGTGGAAGGACAGATCGATGATCTGATCTCGGAAGTCCGTAAAGAAGTTGAGAAAAAGCATAAAGTATTGGTTACCACTTTAACAAAACGTATGGCCGAGGATCTGACGGCGTACATGAATGATGTGGGAATCCGTGTGAAATATCTGCATTCCGATATCGATACGTTAGAGCGGGCGGAGATTATCCGCGATATGAGGCTGGACGTCTTTGACGTACTTGTAGGGATCAATCTGCTGCGTGAGGGATTGGACATTCCTGAAATATCATTGGTAGCGATACTCGATGCCGATAAGGAAGGATTCCTGCGTTCGGAGACCTCTCTGATACAGACAATAGGGCGTGCGGCGAGAAATGCGGATGGCCATGTTATTATGTACGCGGATGAAATGACGGACTCCATGAAAAAAGCGATCTCGGAGACGGACAGAAGACGCGGGATACAGCAGAAATACAATGAAGAGAACAACATCACGCCGCAGACGATCCGCAAGGCGGTCCGCGATCTGATCAGTATTTCCAAAGTAATAGCCAAAGAGGAAATTCGCTTTGAGAAAGATCCTGAATCCATGAACCGTCAGGAACTTGAGAAACTGATCAAGGACGTGGAAAAGAAGATGAAAAAGGCGGCGGCGGATCTGAACTTTGAAGCGGCGGCAGATCTCCGTGATCAAATGGTAGGTCTGAAAAAAATATATCATGATATGGATGCCTGAAAGGATACGTAAAGATAAGACGGAACAGCTATATCATAATAAATTATAGAAGCAGATAGTAAAAAATGTGATAGGAAGCGAAAGGAGCGTCGTAGCACAAATGAGTGACACAGTAAAAATGCGGCCAAGAGATTACATTAAGATCAGAGGTGCAAATGAGCATAATCTGAAACACCTCGATGTGGATATTCCCCGAAATGAATTTGTTGTTCTGACCGGACTTTCCGGATCAGGTAAATCTTCTCTGGCGTTTGATACGATTTATGCGGAAGGGCAGAGAAGATATATGGAATCTCTTTCTTCTTATGCCAGACAGTTTTTGGGACAGATGGAGAAACCGAATGTAGATAAGATCGAAGGTCTTTCGCCGGCCATTTCTATTGACCAGAAATCGACGAACCGGAATCCCCGTTCCACGGTAGGAACCGTTACGGAGATCTATGATTATTTCCGCCTTTTATATGCCAGAATCGGTATTCCGCATTGTCCGGGCTGCGGCAAAGAGATCAGGCGGCAGACGGTAGACCAGATGGTGGACCAGATTTTTTCCATGCCGCAGGGCACCAGGATCCAGCTGCTTGCGCCTGTTGTCAGAGGACGAAAAGGAGAACATGCCAAGGTGTTTGACCGGGCAAGGAAAAGCGGCTATGTCAGAGTCAGGGTAGACGGCAGCCTGTACGAACTTTCCGAAGAGATCAAACTGGATAAAAATATCAAACATAATATCGAGATCATTGTGGACAGGCTTGTTGTCAAAGAAGGAATTGAAAGACGTTTGACAGATTCAATAGAAAATGTACTGGCTCTGGCCGAGGGCCTTTTGATTGTGGATGTGATAGATGGGGAACCGATCATATTCAGTGAAAGTTTTTCCTGTCCGGACTGCGGCATCAGTATCGGTGAGATCGAGCCGAGAAGCTTTTCTTTTAACAATCCGTTCGGCGCCTGCCCGGAGTGCTTCGGTCTCGGATATAAAATGGAATTTGATGTCGATCTGATGATTCCCGATAAGAGCGTGAGTCTGCGGGAGGGCGCGATTGCGGTTTTGGGCTGGCAGTCGAGCGGCAGCGAGGGAAGTTTTACCAATGCGTTATTACAGGCGCTTGCCAAGGAATATGAGTTCAGTCTGGATACGCCGTTTGAAGAACTGCCCGAGTCTGTAAAGCAGATCATTATTCACGGAACGGACGGCAGGAAAGTGGACGTCCATTATGCGGGGCAGCGTGGAGAAGGCGTATATCCGATCGCATTCGAAGGACTGATCAGGAATATGGAACGCAGATACAGAGAAACGGGTTCCGACAGTACAAAGCAGGAATACGAAACATTTATGCGCATTACGCCCTGTAAGGAATGTAAGGGAATGCGTTTGAAAAAGGAATCTCTGGCGGTAACGGTATGCGATAAAAATATCTATGAGATCACCTCCATGTCCATTAAAAATCTGCATATGTTTGTCGGCGGAATGCAGCTTACGAAACAACAGGAGATGATCGGAAAGCAGATCTTGAAAGAAATCAGAGCAAGAGTCGGCTTCCTGATGGAAGTCGGGTTAGAATATCTTGCGCTTTCCAGAGCTACCGGCACACTTTCCGGCGGAGAGGCGCAGCGGATCCGTCTGGCTACACAGATCGGCTCCGGACTTGTGGGCGTCTGCTATATTCTGGACGAACCGAGTATCGGCCTTCATCAGAGAGATAACGATAAACTGATAGCCGCATTGAAAAATTTAAAAGATATGGGCAATACATTGATCGTGGTGGAGCATGACGAGGATACGATGTTTGCAGCCGACCATATCGTGGATATCGGACCGGGTGCAGGCTCTCACGGCGGCAAAGTAGTAGCGCAGGGGACAGCCGAAGAAATCATGAAAGTGGAAGAATCCGTAACAGGAAAGTATTTGAGCGGAGAACTGCAGATTCCGGTACCCGCGGCCAGGAAGAAGCCGCAGAATTATCTCACGATAAAAGGTGCGGAAGAGAATAATCTCAAAAAAGTGAACGTGAAACTGCCGTTGGGCGTGATGACCTGCGTGACAGGGGTTTCGGGATCCGGGAAAAGTTCGCTCATTAATGAGATTTTATACAAGCGTCTGGCAAGAGACTTAAACAGGGCGCGGACCATACCGGGAAGGCATCAGAACATCATAGGGATCGATCAGCTTGATAAGGTGATTGCGATTGACCAGTCACCGATCGGAAGAACGCCCCGTTCCAATCCGGCCACATATACCGGCGTGTTCGATCAGATCAGAGATCTGTTTGCGGCGACGACAGACGCCAAAACAAGAGGATATAAAAAAGGCCGTTTCAGTTTCAATGTGAAGGGCGGCCGGTGTGAGGCGTGCAGCGGAGACGGTATCATCAAGATCGAGATGCACTTTCTGCCCGACGTTTATGTACCCTGCGAGGTCTGCGGCGGCAAACGATACAACAGAGAAACGCTGGAAGTAAAATATAAAGGTAAGAATATTTATGATGTGCTGGATATGACCGTAGAAGAAGCGATGCCTTTCTTTGAGAACGTTCCTTCGGTCCGCAGAAAGATCGAAACGCTGTATGACGTAGGACTTTCTTACGTCAAACTGGGCCAGCCTTCCACGACGCTTTCCGGCGGAGAGGCACAGCGTATCAAACTGGCAACGGAGTTAAGCAGGCGCAGTACCGGAAAGACGATCTATATTCTGGATGAACCGACGACAGGACTGCATTTTGCCGATGTTCATAAATTGGTGGACATCCTTCATAAGCTGGTGGAAGGCGGTAATACGGTAGTGGTTATCGAGCATAACCTGGATGTGATCAAGACGGCGGATTATATTATCGATCTCGGACCGGAAGGCGGCGATGGGGGCGGCATGATCATTGCCGAAGGCACGCCGGAGAAGATAGCGCAGAATCCGGATTCCTATACGGGAGCCTATGTTAGGAAAATGCTTGAGAAAGCAGGAAAGAGTTTATAAATCCTCCTGTAAATTGTTAAGTTTGGCCCGAATCATCCGATATAAAAAGTAATGACAGTGATGTATGATGGGGGGAATGAGATATGAACATAAATTTCCAGAGAACCGGTAATTCATTACTTGGCAGCTCTCTTTTTTCAAACCGCGGATTAAAAAGTACGGAAGAAAAAATGAAGCGTCAGGAAACGCGGGACAAACAGATCAATTTTTATGAGAATCAGAAGGCCAACCTGAAAAATATGAAATGCGATACAATAGAAGAAATCGCCAAAAAGTTAGAAATGTTCCATTCTTATGAAGACAGCATTGCGGCGGCGAAAGCGGTCTATAATAGCGAGCAGATGTGGCATATTATGGATGAAGCACGGGAGAAAGCCGAAAAAATTGCCGAAGCAGTGGAGAAAATGGAGCCGAAGACACCGGAAGAACGTCTCGAGGAGATCGTCGAAGAGGCTATGGGCATCGAAGATGGCGGCATGCTGGACGAAGTTCTGGAAGAAGCTGCGCAGATGCAGGAAGAACTGCAGGAACAGATGCAGGACGAAATGCAGGATGCGGTACAGGGAATGCAGGAGAACATACAGGATGAACTGCAGGAACAGCCGATTGAATCTGCACAGTTACTGGAGACGGAGCAATCCGCACAAGATGAGGATCAGGCTGCAATGGAAAAAATTTTCGTGGAAGAGCAGCTTGAACTGAGCGGAAAGGAAGATACAAAGTATCTTTATACACCAGTCGATATCCGGCTATAAAATTTTTGAATTTTTTTTGAAAAAAGGGTTAAGAAATGAAAATGATATGCCGATAATCATTACAGGCATGGAAGCTGAAACCAGAACAGAAGGAGCTGTTCTGGTTTTTGTGCCTTACAGTATTCCTATGGATGTACATAAGACTCGCGAGGAATAGATACGAATAATTGTAAAAAATTTATGAAATCCCTTTGAAAAACTCTTTCTTTAGGTTATAATGTATGGAGCGAACTGCGCTATTCATTCCAATGGGCTGATTTTGGATGTTTAGTTTGAGTGCAATTGGAAATTATGTAATATAGATACCGTAAGAAAGGGGATCACAAAAATGCAGTATACAGACATTGGAATCGATCTGGGAACAGCCAGTATTTTAGTATATATCAGAGGGAAAGGCGTTGTTTTAAAAGAGCCTTCCGTAGTAGCTTTTGACAGAGATACAAATAAGATCAAAGCGATCGGTGAAGACGCGCGGCTGATGCTCGGAAGAACACCGGGCAACATTGTGGCAGTCAGACCGTTACGTCAGGGCGTTATCTCCGACTATCAGGTGACGGAGAAAATGATGAAGTACTTTATTCAGAAAGCTCTTGGAAAAAAGACTTTCCGGAAACCGCGTATCGCAGTGTGCGTGCCGAGCGGTGTTACGGAAGTAGAAAAGAAAGCGGTTGAGGATGCTACCTATCAGGCAGGAGCCAGAGAGGTATCTATTATAGAAGAACCGATTGCGGCAGCTATCGGTGCAGGGATTGATATTTCGAAACCCTGTGGAAATATGATCGTCGATATCGGAGGCGGTACATCCGATATTGCCGTGATCTCACTTGGCGGTACGGTCGTGAGCGCTTCCATTAAGATAGCGGGAGACGATTTTGACGAAGCGATCGTGCGTTATATGCGTAAAAAACATAATCTGCTGATCGGTGAGCGGACGGCAGAAGATCTGAAGATCAGAATAGGTTCCGCCTATAAGCGGCCTGAAGTGGATTATATGGATGTCAGAGGCCGTAATCTCGTAACAGGCCTTCCGAGGACTGTCAAAGTATCATCGGAAGAAACAGAAGAGGCTCTGCATGAGACGACAGTGCAGATCGTGGAGACGATCCACAGTGTTCTTGAGAAAACACCGCCGGAGCTTGCTGCGGATATTGCCGACAGAGGTATTGTCCTGACCGGAGGCGGAAGCTTACTTCGCGGTCTGGAAGATCTGATTGCAGCGAAAACAGGCATTAATACGATGACTGCAGAGGATCCTATGACAGCAGTGGCGATAGGAACCGGTAAATATGTAGAATTCCTTGCAGGATACAGAGAAGATTAAAATGCTGCAGATAAAGCGCGGTCAGTGTGAAAACAGATTTTTCACACGCAGGTTTGTGCATACGTACAGCGGACAATGTCCGTATTAAACTTGCAGATTGAGTAAGAATGGAGGACTAAGATGCTTAAGGGTTTATACACCGCCTATACGGGCATGATCAATGAACAGCACAGAATGGACGTTATGACGAACAATCTGGCCAATGCCAATACGAACGGTTTTAAGAAAGAAGGTGCGACGAGCCAGTCTTTTGACAGCGTACTTGCCTATAAGATAAAAGATACTTCTCAGGCGGGCAATCTGCCGAAGCGGCTTGGGGGTGTGACGCTTGGCGTTAAGATCGGGGAAAACTATGTGGATTATGCCGAAGGACCGATCAAAGAGACCGGCAACGTGCTGGATATGGCGCTTTCCTCTAACGGATTCTTTACGGTAGAGTATACGAACAGGGCGGGAGAAACTTCCATAAAGTATACGAGAGACGGAAACTTTACGATGACGCCGGAAGGATATCTGGTAACACAGGACGGAGATTTTGTATTAGGAAGAAATGACAGACCGATTCGTTTGAACACTGCAATGGATATCAGCGTTGACAGAATGGGCAATATTTATCAGGATGGCGAAAACGTTGCAACGCTTCAGATTACGGATTTTGAAGATTATAATTATCTGGAACGGTACGGAGAGAACTTCTTTACCGCAATAGAAGGCGCTACAACAACAGAGGCGGATACGGAAGTGTATTCAGGATATCTGGAACTTGCGAATATATCTGTTGTAACGGAAATGGTCAATATGATCACGATCCAAAGACAGTATGAAGCCAATCAGAAAGTAATCACAACATATGACAGTACTCTGGATGATGCAGTCAATCAGACAGGCCGCATATAAGATAAAAGGAATGTAAAAAGGGAGGAATAGTAAAATGGTCAGAAGTTTATGGTCGGCAGCGACAGGTATGAACGCGCAGCAGACAAATGTCGATACGATAGCAAATAACCTTGCTAATGTTAATTCAGCCGGATATAAGGCGCAGAAAGCCCAGTTTAAATCTTTGCTTTATCAGACGCTGCAGACGACGACAACAACGGCAAACGGAGATCCGAAACCGACGACGTCACAGGTAGGTCTCGGTGTAAGAACTTCCTCTATTAACAATATTTATACACAGGGAAGTCTTCTTGAAGCATCCAGCGATACTGCATTTGCAATTGAAGGGGACGGTTTCTTTGCGGTACAGGGTGAAGATGGAGAAACTTACTATACGAGAAACGGTGATTTTACATGGGCATTGGGAAACAATAACGGCATGACTCTGACAAATCAGGACGGACTTCCGGTACTCAGTGCGGCAGGAAGACCGATCACGCTGAACCGTACATATATTGCCAGCAGACTCTCCATTTCTCAGGATGGCGATGTTATGTATCCGGATGGAGATAACAATCCGCAGCCGATCGGTATCAAAATCGGCGTATACCAGTTCAGCAATCCCGGCGGACTGGAAAGACATGGCGATACACTTCTTATAGCGACCGGTGCAAGCGGCAATGCGATCAATGAAAATACAAATGCCAATGTACAGAAGAGCAGAATTATTCAGGGATATCTGGAAGGCTCCAATGTTTCCGTTGCAGATGAAATGGTTAATCTGATCGTGGCACAGCGTGCATATGAGATGAACTCCAAAGCGATCACAACATCGGATACGATGATGGAGACGGCTAATAACCTGAAGAGATAACTGTAACCGGAAGATGACGTAATAAACGGTTTCTAATTGGTAGATAGAGATAGAAGCGGAGGCGATATACTATGGATATAGCAGGAATGTCCGGTTTAACCAACTATCTGGTGGATTCTAACAAAAATTCGACACAGGCCCTGGAGAAAAAATTAGACGGAGCCGCGGCAGCGGATGTAGCGGATGCGGAATTACTCGATGCCTGTAAACAGTTTGAGGCATATCTGTGGGAACAGGTTTTGAAAGGAATGCAGAAGACCGTTAAAATGTTTGGCGATGACGACGAAGAAGAGGCTTATGCAGGGAACATGGTTAACACATTTATGGATACCTTTGTTCAGGATATTGCCGCACAGATGACGAATGAAAGTCAGGGAGCCAATTCTCTTGCTCAGACGTTGTATGAGCAGATGAAGAGAACCTATAGTGCGGAAAATCTGTAAAACGGTAAATTTAGAAGATCATTATGATAGAAAAGGATAAAATAGGCTGCTGATTCCGGCAGCCTATTTGTGTACTGAAATGTCATGGAAAAAATAAAAGGCTATATTGAACATATTATATATCGTAACAGCGATAACGGATATACGGTTCTCAATCTTTGCCATGAAGAGGGAGAAATAACCTGTGTCGGCACCTTTAAGGTGATCGATCAGGGAGAGACGATAGAAGCCGAAGGTGCATATACGGCTCACCCGGTATATGGTGAGCAGTTCAAGGTGGAGCAGTATCGTATCGTGGAACCGGACGATGTCGTCAGCATGGAACGCTACCTTGGATCAGGGGCTGTCAAAGGCGTAGGAGAGGCGCTGGCAGCCAGGATCGTCAAAAAATTCGGGCAGGATACTTTTCGGGTGATCGAGGAAGAGCCGGAACGTCTCGCGGAAGTAAAGGGGATCAGTGAACGGAAGGCAAGAGAGATTGCGATACAGGTCTACGAAAAAAGAGACGCCAGAGAGGCTATGACGTTTCTTCAGAAATACGGGATCTCCAACACGCTGGCGATACGGATATACGAAGCATACGGCATGAACCTGTACGGCGTGATGAAAGAAAACCCCTACAGGCTTGCAGAAGATATTGATGGAATCGGTTTTCGGATTGCAGACGGCATAGCGTCCAGGATAGGGATCCATACAGATTCCGATTACCGTATCCGAAGCGGCATATTGTATACTTTATTGCAGGCCGGCTCCGAAGGACATTGTTATCTGCCGGAGGATTATCTGCTGCAAAAGACGGGTGAACTGCTGGAGCTGGAACCTTCTCTATTGGAAGCGCAGCTACAGAATCTGGCCATGGACAAAAAAGTCGTGATCAAAATGCCGGGCGAAGGTGAAACGAAACGAAAGGTCTATGGCACAACCTATTATTATACGGAATTAAACTGCGCCAAAATGCTACACGATCTGAATATATCCCTGCACGAAGAGGAGTTTATGACTTCGCAGGAACAAAAAGCGCTGGAAAAGACGGCACGTCTGGAAAAAGAACTGCAGATAGAGCTGGACGATCTGCAGAGAAAGGCTGTACTGGAGAGTATTAAAAACGGTATTCTGATTCTTTCGGGCGGCCCCGGAACCGGTAAAACAACGACCATCAATGTGATCATCCGCTATTTTTTGTCAGAGGAAATGGACATATTCCTGGCAGCGCCTACCGGGCGTGCGGCGAAGAGAATGACGGAGACGACAGGATATGAGGCAAAGACCATACACCGTTTACTGGAACTGAACGGTGTCGCGTCAGAAGGGACGAAATCGGCCCGTTTCGAAAGAAATGAAGAAAATCCCCTGGAAGCGGATGTGATTATCATCGACGAAATGTCGATGGTGGATGTGTTCCTGTTTCAATCGCTCCTCAAAGCCATATCCATCGGAACACGGCTGATCATGGTGGGTGATATGAACCAGCTTCCTTCGGTCGGTCCGGGGCAGGTGCTGCACGATCTGATGCAAAGCGGGCGGTTCCCGGTCGTGAACTTACAGAAAATATTCCGGCAGGCCAGAGAGAGCGATATCGTATTGAATGCACACCGTATCCATGCAGGGCAGGATATCGTATTGGACAATAAGAGCAGGGACTTCTTTTTTCTGGAAAGAAATGACGTAAACGTTATCTATAAACATATGATACAATTGATCTTAGAAAAGCTTCCGCCGTATGTGGGCGCGCAGCCGTATGATATTCAGGTTCTGACGCCGATGCGGAAAGGGAAACTCGGTGTGGAGACGTTAAATGTCATTCTGCAGAAATATCTGAATCCGCCCTCTGAGAAAAAGAAAGAATATACGGGCGGCACTACCCTTTACCGGGAAAAAGATAAAGTCATGCAGATCAAGAACAACTATCAGCTGGAATGGGAAGTGGTCAGTAAATACGGGATACCGATAGACAAAGGCATGGGTATTTTTAACGGGGACATCGGTACGATCACGGAGATCAATGAATACACAAGAAATGTCATTGTGGAATATGATGAACATAGAAGAGTTACCTATACCTTCGAGCAGCTGGAGGAAATAGAGCTTGCCTATGCCGTCACCATACACAAATCCCAGGGAAGCGAATATCCGGCAGTCATTATGCCGCTGCTTTCAGGACCGAAAATGCTTTACAACAGAAACCTGCTTTATACGGGGGTGACAAGAGCAAGAAACTGCGTCACGATATTAGGCAGCAGCGCCGTTTTGCAGGAAATGATTGACAACAATTTTCAAAACAGACGATATACCGGTCTGAGTGACAGAATAAAGGAAATAATACCAGTATGAATAAACACCCTTTCAGGTTTTTCTTTGGGATGCTTCTGGATCTGTTTTATCCAAGAAGATGTCCTGTCTGCGATAAGGCTGTCAAGCCTTTCGGAAGCCTCATCTGTGAGGCATGCAGTACAAAAATAAAATATGTGAAAAGTCCGTATTGTCAGAAGTGCGGAAAAGAATTGAAGGATAAACGAGTCTTTTTTTGTCATGATTGTAACAGCAAAGCGCATAATTATGACAGAGGGATGGCGCTTTTTGCCTATCCGGGCGTGGCGGATTCCATTTACCGTTTTAAGTACCGGGGAAGGCAGGAATATGCGGCTTATTACGGGGAGCGGATGGCATATATGCTGGGAAGCAGGATTGCGTCGCTGCATCCGGACGCACTGATCCCGGTTCCGATACATCCTTCCAGAAAGAGAGCACGGGGTTATAACCAGGCGGAAGTGCTTGCAAAGGAGATCGGGAGGAATTTAAATATCCCTGTTGACACAACACTGATCAAAAGAGTGCGCAAAACTGCACCCATGAAAGATTTATCCGTACAGGAAAGACAAAATAATTTGAAAAAGGCTTTTAAAATCTGTCATAATGATGTAAAATTAAGTACGATTATAATTATTGATGATATATATACGACAGGCAGTACAATCGATGCCATGGCTTATGAGCTGCGGCAGGCTGGAATTAAACATATTTATTTTGCGGCATTAGCAATAGGAAATGGAATGTGATAGGAGGAAACACTATGAATGTACGAAATTGTAAGAAATGCGGAAGGATTTTTAACTATGTATCAGGAATGCCGATCTGCATGCAGTGTAAGGAGAAACTGGAAGAAAAATTCCAGGAAGTAAAGAAATATATTCAGGAAAATCGCCACGCGTCGATTCCGCAGGTGTCGGAAGCGTGTGAAGTTTCTACGAATCAGATCCAGCAGTGGCTGCGGGAAGAGCGGCTGGAGCTGGCAGAGGGTTCCGGAATCGCACTGTTTTGTGAAAATTGTGAAGCGCCGATTCTTTCAGGACGTTTCTGTGAAAAGTGCAAGAATTCCATGGCTAACAAATTGAGCGACAGTATTAAAAGACCGGAAGCGCCGAAACCTCAGAAGAAAAAAGATCCGAAAGAAAATCCTAAGATGCGTTTCCTGAATTAGCCGTGGGCGGAGGATTTCCATGCTGAATGAAGAACGCGTAATTTTAATGACCAAGCTGGCTTCTTATGAGGCCAGCGATGGAAAACGGAATGTAGCGATCGGCAGCTACTTTCGTGTTGATTATATCGGATGGCAGGTCTTAAAATCCATTATAAGTGCAACGATTGCATTTGTAGTGGTTTTTGCCATGTACATTTTTTATGATTTTGAAATTTTTATGATGGATATATATAAGATGGATCTTCTGGAATTCGGTAAGAGCGTCTTAAAGACTTACGCAGTCGTAATCATTACGTATGCGCTGATATCTTATGTCGTATATGCATATCGGTACAGTAAGGCGCGGAAGAGTCTGAGATTATACTATATGAATCTGAGAAAATTATCAGGTATGTACAGTAATAAGTAATCACTATACATTGAGAGGACAAATCATGACAACGTTACTTGTTGCGAAGCAGTATATGAAGCTGTTTTACAGTAAATATGAAATTTATATTACTCCCTTTTTAAAATTTCTGCTGGCGTTTACCGCCCTGCGGCTGATCAATTCACGTCTGGGATATATGGCGGCCGTAAACAGGCTGCCGATTGTTTTGATCGTAGCCCTGATGTGCTCTTTTATGCCGACGAATTTTATTGTGATCATGGCGGCGCTGTTTATATTACTGCATCTGTATGCATTCAGTCTGGAATGTACGATCGTGATCGGGGCGGCTTTTTTGCTGATGTTTCTTCTGTATTTCAGATTTTCGCCCAAGGATACGGCGGTCGTTGTACTGACGCCGGTTTGTTTTGTTCTGAAAATACCGTATGTGATCCCGATCTCCATGGGACTGATCGGTACACCGACATCGGCAGTATCCGTAGCATGCGGCATAATTGTATATTATATGATCCATTATGTGAATGTAAACGTTTCTTTATTAAGAGGAATGACAGAAGAAGAGACGGCGGCGAAATTCAAGATTGTCATCGACGGCATTTTGAATAATAAGGAAATGGTTGTTACGATCGCAGCTTTTGCGGTTACATTGATATTAGTATATATCATCCGCAGGCTGAGCATTGATTATGCCTGGACGATCGCAATGGCGGCCGGTGCGTTTGTGAACGTTATGGTTATCCTGATCGGTGATCTGATGTTTGATACGAACGTATCCATTTTAGGCACGGTGATCGGTACGGTCGTTTCGCTCCTGCTTACGGGGATCCTGCAGTTCTTTGTTTTTCATGTGGATTACAGCCGGACGGAAAAGGTACAATTTGAAGATGATGAATATTATTATTATGTAAAGGCAGTGCCGAAAGTAACCGTGACAAGACCTGAGAAACAGGTGAAGCAGATCGCGGGGCAGAAAAATAACAGAAGTATCAGGTAGGAACAGTCATGCAGCAGATCAATGTCTTAATTGAAAAATACTTGTCCAAATTGCATATGCCGACCATTCATTGGACTGATGTTGCGGAAGTTTTCATTATCGCTTTTTTGGTGTACCATATCCTGCTCTGGATCAAAAGCACGAGGGCATGGGCGCTTTTAAAAGGCGTTTTTGTGATTGCTGCATTTTTATTGGTCGCGGTTTTATTCGATATGAACACGATTCTTTGGATCGTTACGAATCTGTTCAGTATCGCGGCGATTGCGATCGTTGTTGTATTACAGCCGGAGCTGCGTAAAGCATTAGAGGAACTCGGGCGGAAAAATCTTTTTTCCTCCATACTGACACTGGGGACTTCCAAAGAGGATATGGATGGATTATCGGACCGTACGGTCAATGAGATCGTGAAAGCATCCGTGGAAATGGGCAGAGTCAAAACGGGAGCGCTTATTGTGATTCAGAATGAACAGCCTCTCGCAGAATTCGAACGAACCGGTATCGATGTGGATGGAATCGTTTCCAGCCAGCTTTTGATCAATATATTTGAACACAATACACCGTTGCATGATGGTGCGGTCATCGTAAAAGATAACCGTGTCAGCGCTGCGACATGTTATCTGCCGTTATCGGATAATATGGCGCTCAGTAAGGAGCTTGGAACAAGGCACCGTGCAGGAGTCGGTATATCGGAAGTAACAGACTCCATGACCGTTATCGTTTCCGAAGAGACCGGCAAGATCAGCGTTGCATATTTAGGCGAACTTGAACGCGGACTCAGCGCGGACAGACTGCGGGAAAGACTGCTGTCACTGCGCGGCAGATCAAATGATGAGAAAAAACGGAAGTTGTGGAAAGGCAGGTTCAGAAATGAAGAATAGATTAACCCGCAACTGGGGCCTGAAACTGGGGTCTTTTCTGTTTGCAGCAATTCTATGGCTTGTCGTTACGAATATCAATGACCCGATCGGAACGATCAGGGTATATAATGTACCGGTCAAGATCCAGAATGCCGATCTGATCACGAACAGCGGTCAGGTATACGAAGTACTGGACGATACGGATATGCTCGATGTGGTCACGATTTCTGCAAAACGTTCTATTATTGATTCTCTGGATGAGAGCAATGTTATAGCCGTTGCGGATATGAATGACTTAACGAGCCTCAATACG
Source organism: uncultured Lachnospiraceae bacterium (assembly GCA_910579735.1). Lineage (GTDB taxonomy): Bacteria > Bacillota > Clostridia > Lachnospirales > Lachnospiraceae > UBA3282. The sequence continues at coordinate 55,247 of CAJTUZ010000003.1, read as the reverse complement.
ATCGCCATTAAGCTTTCAACGAATAAATATAATGACAGACTGGAAAGCATTAAGGGAAATATAGACAACGTTAAATTAAATATAGAAACCGAGAAAACGAAGACATTACAGCTTAGGACAGAAACAACCGGCACGGTACGGGAAGGTTATATAGTCGGAGATATTACGGCGGAACAGAACCTGATCGCGATATCCGGTCCGGAATCTGTTGTTTCACAGGTAAAGCGGGCTGTTGCGACAGTGGATGTTTCCGGCTTTACCAATAATATCGGTACGGATGCGGAGATTCGTTTATATGATGAAAACGATGAGATCATAAGTTCCGACACGATTATCAAAAATATCAGTAAAGTAAGAGTTACCGTAGAAATTCTGGCAGTAAAGACGGTTGATATCATCTGGAAGACGACAGGCGTTCCTGCAAGAGGATATCTGGCGACAGGAGATATTACGGCAACCAGAAACAGCGTTACAATCGCCGGCAAATCCAAGACAATAGACAATATCACGGCGATAGAGATACCGGAAACGGCGCTTGATATTACCGGCGTAACGGAAAACTTTGAAACCATCGTTAATCTGAAAGATTATCTGCCTGACGGCGTTATTCTGGCAGAAGAAGATTTCCAGGGCAAGGTACAGGTAAACGTAGCGGTTGAGCCTGTCGTTGAAAAAGTCGTGCCGATGCCGGTCAATCAGGTTCAGGTATTGAACGTACCGGAAGGATTTACGGTAGAAACTGCTGAAGAAGAGCCGACATATAATTTGACGCTCGTAGGACTTGCAAGAGATCTGGATGAACTGGATCTTGGCACTCTGCAGCCGGCAATCGATATTGCGGCGTTTATGGCCGAAGAGGAAATGGAGACGATCGAAGAGGGAATCTATGCTATGCAGCTGACTTTCCAGATGGTAAACGAAGCGATAACCGTCAAAGATACCGTCAGCATCAGACTGAATCTGATGGAAGCCGGGACAGAGTAAGGCGGTAAGACCCAAAGTCTGTCCGGGCCGCAGCAAAATAGCATTGGATATAGAAAGGAGCAAGGTTTTAATATGAGCAGATTATTTGGTACGGATGGTGTCAGAGGCGTTGCCAATGAGGAATTGACACCGCAGCTTGCAATGCAGCTCGGGCAGGCAGGAGCATACGTGCTCTCCAGAGAAAATGAACACAAACCGACGATCATGGTCGGCTGTGATACCCGGATCTCAGGCGATATGCTGGCCAATGCACTGATGGCAGGAGCATGTTCGGTAGGCGCAAATGCGGTATATGTAGGAGTTGTTCCCACACCGGCAGTTGCGTATCTGACCAGAAAATATAAAGTAGATGCAGGTGTCGTGATATCCGCATCTCACAATCCGGTAGAATTTAACGGTATTAAGTTTTTCGATGGCAACGGCTATAAACTGCCGGATTCTCTGGAAGACGAGATCGAAGAGCTGATCCGCAGCGGCATGCAGGGAATTAAGTTTCCTATCGGCGCCGGCGTGGGCAAGATCAAATATCGTACCGATGCAAGAGAAGAATATATCAATCACGCGATCCAGTCCGTTAAGGTGGAACTGGAAGGCATGAAGATCGTAGTTGACTGTGCGGAAGGCGCATCATTTTATACATCCGTAGAAGCGTTAAAAGAGCTGGGAGCAGAAATCGTAGCCATTCATAACAATCCGGACGGAACCAATATCAACGCAAACTGCGGCTCTACGCATATGGAAGAACTGCAGGCAAGAGTCGTTTTTGAAAAGGCGAACCTCGGTCTTGCTTTTGACGGTGACGCAGACCGTCTTTTGGCAGTAGACGAGACCGGCAATGTGGTAAACGGCGATCAGATCATGGCAATTGTCGGCTGTCATATGAAAAAACAGGGTAAACTGAATAAAAATACGATTGTTGCCACGGTTATGAGTAATCTCGGATTTTTCCTCATGGGGGAAAAGAACGGCATGCAAATGGAGCAGACGAAAGTCGGAGACAGATATGTACTGGAAAGAATGCGCGAGATCGGGGCAAGTCTCGGCGGGGAACAGTCGGGACACGTTATTTTCCTCGATGAAAATACGACGGGCGACGGACTGCTCAGCGCGCTGCATCTTCTGCAGGTTATTGTAGAAACAAAGAAATCGCTGTCCGAACTTGCGAAAGTTATGGAAGTAATGCCGCAGGCGCTCGTGAATGCCAAGGTTCCCAATCACAAGAAAGAAAAGTATATGGATTATCCTGAAATTGCGGAGGCGATCGCAGCGCTTGACCGGAAATTCGCCGGTGCGGGCCGCGTGCTGATAAGACCTTCGGGCACGGAGCCGTTAGTGCGCGTTATGATCGAAGGCAAAGATCAGAAGATGATCGATGCGGAGGCTTTGAAGCTGGCGGAACTGATACAAAACTGTATGTTATAATCGGCTTTAAGATACGTTTTGCATAGAATCTACAGTGTTTTATTTAATAATTTTTCGGTTGAGATATTGTGCAAACAATGGTATAGTAGAAGATGAATTATGACTATGCATTGGAGGGTATAAGGGTATGGTAAGTCAAAAAGTAGTCATTAAGAATCCGACAGGGTTACACCTAAGACCGGCAGGTATCCTATGTAAAGAAGCAATGAAATTTAAATCATTGATTACATTTTCGTTTAAGGAAAATACGGCAAATGCGAAAAGCGTTTTAAGCGTGTTGGGTGCATGCGTTAAGTGTGGTGATGAGATTGAGTTCGTGTGTGATGGAGAAGATGAAGAAGAAGCATTAAAATCGCTCATCAATGCAATTGAAAGTGGTCTTGGTGAATAACGCTATCCGATAAGCCCGTCGTATTGACGGGCTTTTTTTACCTTATAAGAAATCCGCCGCAAGGCGGAGATGGAATCAGAAGGTGACGGAGTCACTTTTTTACCTTATAAGAAGTCCGCCGCAAGGCTAAGATGGAATCAGAAGGTATTTTTGGCATCATGGAAAGGGAGGAATATATTATGTTAAATTATCAAAGATATAAAAAAAATCCGGTGGTGGATTATCCGGAAAGAGAGTGGCCTTGTAAAGAGATTGAGAAAGCGCCCACCTGGTGCAGCGTTGATCTGCGGGATGGCAATCAGGCGCTGATCGATCCGATGGTCGTACAGGAAAAGGTAGAGTTTTTCAATTACCTGATTAAACTTGGTTTTAAAGAGATCGAGATCGGCTTTCCGGCAGCCAGCCAGATTGAATTTGACTTTCTGCGGCAGCTGATTGAACGGAAGATGATACCGGATGATGTCGTCGTACAGGTGCTTACGCAGTGCCGCGAAGAACTGATCGACAGGACATTTGAATCGATTGAGGGATGTAAGCAGGCTATCGTGCATATTTATAATTCTACGTCTACGCTGCAAAGAGACGTGGTATTTGGCATGAACAAAGAACAGATCATCAACATTGCCGTAGAAGGCACGAAGATGGTAAAGGAAAGGGCGAAGAAATTCCCGGGTAAGATCATTCTGGAATATTCTCCGGAAAGCTTTACCGGCACGGAACTGGACTATGCGCTGGAGATTTGTACGGCGGTACAGGAGACATGGGGAGCTGACAAGGACAATCCGATCATCATTAATCTGCCCTCTACCGTAGAGATGAATACGCCGAATGTTTATGCGGATCAGATCGAATGGATGAACAAACATTTTAAGAACCGTGAGAGTATTATTTTGAGCGTACATCCTCATAACGACAGAGGAACGGGTGTGGCGAGCGCGGAACTGGCGATTCTGGCCGGTGCGGAACGCGTGGAAGGAACGCTTTTCGGAAACGGTGAAAGAACCGGAAATGTTGATATTTTGAACATCGCCTATAATATGTTTTCGCAGGGCATCGATCCGGAACTTCATATAGAGCATATCAACGAGAGTATTGAAATCTATGAAAGATGCTGTAAGATTCCGATCCATCCCAGACATCCTTATGCAGGTAAAATGGTGTTTACCGCCTTTTCCGGCTCTCATCAGGACGCTATCAACAAGGGTGTAAAGGCGATGAAAGAGCGCAGCAGTCAGATCTGGCAGGTTCCCTATCTGCCGATCGATCCGGCGGACATCGGCAAGGAATATGAACCGATTGTCAGGATCAATTCACAGTCCGGTAAAGGCGGCGTGGCCTTTATCATGGATACGTATTTCGGTTTCAAACTGCCTAAGGGAATGCACAGGGAATTTGCCAATGTGATCCAGGAAATCTCCGAAAAACAGGGTGAAGTCTCACCGGAGCAGATCATGGACAGTTTCAGAAACGAATATCTGAACCGAAAAGAGCCGATACATTTCCGGAAGCTGCGGGTGGATGATTTAAGCGACGGAACAAAATCGGAGTTTGATACAAGAGTGACGGTTTCCTATACGGACCACGGCGTGGAAAAGGTATATGAGGCAGTCGGCAACGGTCCTATTGATGCAGCCAAGAGAGGACTGCGGGAAGAACTTTCCGTGAATATTAAGATTCTGGATTATGAAGAACATGCGCTGCAGAGCGGTTCCAATTCGCAGGCAGCCGCATATATCCACCTGTTGGATGCGGACAGCGGAAAAGTTACTTACGGTGTCGGCGTAAGTTCCAATATTACGAGGGCTTCCGTCAGAGCGATATTCTCAGCCATTAACAGGCTGGGACTCGGAGAAAAACAGACAGATTAAGTAAGAATGGGGGGTTTTCTATGGGACAGGAACTGGAGAAGTTAAACAGTATCATACGTGACAGTCATAACATTGTATTTTTCGGCGGTGCGGGCGTTTCCACGGAAAGCGGCATCCCCGACTTCAGAAGTGTGGACGGTTTATATAATCAGAAATATGACTATCCGCCGGAGACGATTTTAAGCCATACCTTTTACCGCCGGCATACGGAGGAATTCTATCGTTTCTACCGCGATAAGATGCTGTGTCCGGATGCAAAACCGAATGCAGCGCATCTGAAACTGGCCGAATGGGAGCAGGAAGGAAAACTGAAAGCCGTCATTACGCAGAATATCGATGGCCTGCACCAGGCTGCCGGCAGTAACATCGTGCTGGAGCTGCATGGTTCGGTGCTGCGTAATTACTGCGAAGACTGCGGCAGGTTCTATGATATGGAGTATATTCTGCACACGGAAGGCGTACCATCCTGCCCGTGCGGCGGCAGCATCAAACCGGATGTCGTCCTGTATGAAGAGGGACTGAATCAGAAGACGCTGCAGGATGCCGTACGTTATATCAGCGAGGCGGATGTACTGATTGTCGGCGGCACGTCTCTGGCCGTTTATCCTGCCGCGGGACTGATCGATTATTATACGGGCAATAAACTGATTCTGATCAATAAAACGCCTACGCCGCGGGATGCGGCCGCGGATCTGGTAGTGCAGGGAAGTATCGGAGAGATCTTCTCCGGTTTATCATAAAAGGGATTTTTGAAATGGATATACAAGTTGGCGATGTTTTAAGATTAAAAAAACAGCATCCATGCGGCTCGAAAGATTGGGAAGTATTGCGGATCGGGGCGGATTTCCGGTTAAAATGCAGAGGATGCGGGCATCAGATCATGATCGCCCGTCGAAATGTCGAAAAAAATATCAGAGAAATTCTGCCAAAAGATTGAAATATTAAAAAAACTGTGGTATCATAATAGTCCGTGATGTTATTTATTAACAAACAGTCAAATATCCTTGCTCCTGCCGTAAAAGGAGGGGCCAGAGACCAAAAGGAGGTAACAAGCATGAACAAATATGAATTAGCCGTTGTTGTTAGTGCGAAGATCGAAGATGACGAAAGAGCTGCTGCATTGGAAAAATGCAAGGCCCTGATCGAAAGATTCGGTGGACAAGTTACAAACGTTGATGACTGGGGTAAGAGAAGATTAGCATATGAAGTGCAGAAAATGAAAGATGCTTTCTATTACTTTATCCAGTTTGACGCTGAGAGCACTGTCCCGGCAGAGATCGAAAGCCGTATTCGTATTATGGACAATGTGATCAGATACTTGTGCGTGAGACAAGACGAGAAGAAGTAGAGAGAGGTACTTAATGAATAAAGTAATTCTTATGGGGCGTTTAACAAGAGATCCCGAAGTAAGATATTCTCAGGGGGAAAGCGCGACGGCGGTTGCCAGATATACATTGGCTGTAGACCGCAGATTTAACCGTAACGGAGATGAAAATACCGCAGATTTCATTAACTGTGTTGCTTTCGGCAGAGCAGGAGAATTTGCAGAAAAGTATTTCCGCAAAGGGATCAAGATCGCAGTGACAGGACGTATCCAGACCGGCAGTTATACCAATAAGGACGGCGTCAAAGTATATACAACGGATGTCGTGATCGAGGAACAGGAATTTGCTGAAAGCAAAAACAGCGCTTCTTCGGGCGACAGCGGATATGCCGGCGGAAACAGACCGGAACCGGCAGCGGCCGGGGATGGCTTTATGAATATTCCGGATGGAATAGATGAGGAACTGCCCTTTAATTAACGGAAAATTTACGAAGTAAATGATCTGAGGAAATGAAGCGTATAAATGTTCTGAACAGAAAATCTGATAGGAGGTAATAGCTATGGCTTATAATAAGAGTGAGAAGCCTGATTTCCCTGCAAAGAGAAAAGGCGGAATCCGTAGAAGAAAGAAAGTCTGTGTTTTTTGTGGCAAAGATAATCTGATTGACTATAAAGATGTCAATAAATTGAAGAGATACGTATCCGAGAGAGGAAAGATCCTTCCGAGAAGAATTACAGGAAACTGTGCGAAACACCAGAGAGCGCTTACAGTAGCGATCAAACGTGCAAGACATGTAGCGCTTATGCCTTATGTACAGGATTAAGCGTTAGGCTCGGATATCATTTCATTATATGAGATCAACATGAAAGGCGAAGTAGTTCACTTCGCCTTTTTTATGTTTTTCATTAATGTAATACTATATCTGTCATATTATGGAGAAAAAGAACTACATATTGATGTAGCATGAATATCCAAAAAATGTTATACTTATGGTGTTATATAATCATAAAACTGGGAAAGTGTGTGCACCTGTCGTAAAGGATGCGGACAAGAGGTTATGATGAAGAATAGTGTAAAATTAAAGGGAAGAATGAAGTCCTATTTGCAGTCTTCGCTGTATCTGGGATTCTTATTAATAGCGGTAGATGTTTTGATCTATTTTATCGATTATCGTGCAGGGTTGGTATTGACCTGTTTCATCATTTTTTATCTTGCGATCATCCTGTCTTTGATGTTTTATAATAAGCCCATTATTGTAAATGAACTGATCAGCTTTGCCACGCAGTACGGGCAGATACAGAGAAGGCTGCTCAGGGATCTCGATCTTCCGCATGCGCTTTTGGATGAAAGCGGGAAGATCATCTGGACCAATATCGCGTTTGAAAGAGCGGTCAACAAGGACCGGGGATACCGCAAATCGATTACCTCGCTTTTTCCATCGCTTACAAGGGACAAGCTGCCCGGAAATACGGATGAAAATGAAATTGAGCTGGAAGTAGATTATGAAGAGAGCAATTATCTGGCCAAATTAAAAAAAATATCGTTAAAAGAGATGGCGGAAAACAGTGATATTATTGAGGCAAAAGGATATGATGGCTATTTGATCGCATTGTATCTGTTTGACGAGACAGCGCTGCGGATCGCATTGCAGGAAGTGGATGACCAGAGTCTTGCAGTCGGCTTGATCTATCTGGATAACTATGAGGAAGCTTTGGAGAGCGTAGAGGAGGTCAGAAGATCCCTGCTTATTGCTCTGATCGACAGAAAAGTCAATAAATATATTGCCGCTTTGGACGGTATCTGCAAGAAAATGGAGAAAGATAAGTACCTGGTCGTTATGCGTAAAAAGGCGATTACCGTACTGCAGGAGAACCGTTTCGATCTGTTGGAGGATGTCAAGACTGTCAACATCGGTAATGAAATGGCAGTAACGATCAGTATCGGCGTAGGATTAAACGGACTTTCCTATGCGCAGAATTATGAATTTGCCAGAAACGCGATTGATCTGGCGCTTGGACGCGGCGGCGACCAGGCCGTAATGAAGATGCCTGAAAATGTCATGTATTACGGCGGAAAAAGCCAGCAGGTGGAAAAAAGCACCCGTGTTAAAGCCAGAGTCAAAGCGCATGCGCTCAAAGAAATTATTTCCATTAAAGACGAAATTTATGTTATGGGCCACCGGATGGGGGATACGGACAGCTTTGGCGCGGCGGTTGGTATTTACCGAATCGCCAAGACTTTGGGTAAGCAGGCGCATATTGTGCTAAATGATATTACGGCGTCTATGCAGCCTATGGTCGAAATGTTCAGAAACAATGGCGATTATGAAGACGATATGATCGTGAACAGTACACAGGCGCTCGAAATGATCGGGAATAATGCCGTATTAGTCGTTGTAGACGTCAATAAACCAAGCATTACCGAATGCCCGGAGCTGTTGCGGCATTGCAAATCCATTGTTGTATTTGATCACCACAGACAGGGATCCGAAGTGATCGAGAATGCAACGTTATCTTATATTGAAGCTTATGCTTCATCTACCTGTGAAATGGTTTCCGAGATCCTGCAATATATCAGCGACACGCTGCGGATCAAGTCGGAAGAGGCGGATTGTCTCTATGCGGGTATCATGATCGATACGAACAATTTCATGACTAAGACCGGCGTCAGAACCTTTGAGGCGGCGGCGTTCCTGCGGAGAAGCGGCGCTGATGTAACGAGGGTGCACAAAATGTTCCGCGATGATGCCGAAGAATATAAGACGAAAGCGGACGCTGTCAGCCAGGCGGAAATCTACAGACAGTCTTATGCCATTACGATATGCAGAGGCGAAAATGTGCAGAGTCCTACGGTCATCGGGGCGCAGGCAGCTAACGAATTGCTGAATATTAAGGGCGTCAAAGCCAGCTTTGTCCTTACGGCTTATAACGGTGTGATCTATGTCTCGGCCCGTTCCATTGATGAAGTAAATGTGCAGCTTGTCATGGAAAGAATGGGCGGCGGCGGTCATTTGAACGTTGCGGGATGTCAGTTGGACGGCAGTTTGGAAACGGGAATTGCGACCGTTAAGGGAACGCTTGATACAATGATCGAAGAAGGCGAATTGAGTTAATCGATAGAAAGGTGTGGACATACAGATGAAAGTGATCTTATTACAGGATGTGAAATCATTAGGAAAAAAAGGCGAGATCGTGAATGTCAGCGACGGATATGCGAGAAATTTCGTATTGCCGAAGGGCCTGGGATTGGAGGCCAATGCCAAAAATCTGAATGACCTGAAACTGCAGAAAGCAAATGATGAAAAGGTTGCGAAGGAACAGCTTGAGGCTGCTCAGCAGTTAGCGGGCGTACTGGAAACGAAGGAAGTCATCGTTACGATGCGGTCGGGAGAGGGCGGTAAGGCATTCGGTTCCATTTCCTCCAAAGAAATCGCACAGGAAGCAAAGAAGCAGTGCAGCCTGGAATTGGACAAGAAGAAGATCGTTCTGCCGGAACCGATCAAAGCGCTCGGCGTATATGAAGTCGGCGTAAAACTGCATCCGAAGGTAACCGGGAAACTGAAAGTAAAAGTCGTCGAAGAATAATATAGAAATGGAGACAAAAGATGCCGCAGTCAATGGAAGAGGCATTGCTTAAAAGAATATTACCGCACAGCATCGAGGCGGAACAGTCGGTGATCGGCTCCATGATCATGGACAGGGAGGCGATCGTGGTTGCTTCGGAAATCATTGTGGGAGACGATTTCTACAGCAGGCAGTACGGCATTCTTTTTGAGACTATGGTAGAATTAAACGACGAGGGCAAGCCGGTAGACCTTGTGACTCTGCAGGATAGACTGAAAGAAAAGGATGTTCCTCCGGAAGTCAGCAGCCTGGAATTTGTCAGGGACCTGATTACTGCGGTACCGACGTCAGCCAATATAAAATATTATGCAAATATCGTGGCAGAGAAATCCACACTGCGCAAACTGATCAGAATAAACGAAGAGATCGCCAATACCTGCTATGTGGGAAAAGAGAGTCTTGAAGTGATCCTGGAAGATACGGAGAAGAAAGTGTTCGATCTTGTACAGCGCAGGAATATGGAAGAGTTTGTTCCGATCAGGCAGATCGTTATGAACGCTATGGACAGGATCGAACGTGCCTCCCATAATAAGGGAAACGTAACCGGCGTAGCGACGGGGTTTATCGATCTGGATTACAGAACGGCCGGTATGCAGCCTTCTGACCTGATTCTTGTGGCTGCAAGACCTTCCATGGGAAAAACCGCATTCGTTTTAAATATTGCCCAATATGTGGCGTTCAGACAGCGTCAGACGGTAGCGATATTCAGTCTGGAAATGTCAAAGGAACAGCTTGTAAACCGTCTTTTTTCCATGGAATCCAAAGTAGATTCCCAGCATTTGCGTACCGGTAATCTTTCGGATGAGGAGTGGGAGAAACTGATTGAAAGCGCGGGCGCCATAGGCAAATCGAATCTGATCATAGATGATACGCCGGGTATCAGCATTTCGGAACTGCGTTCAAAATGCCGTAAATATAAGCTGGAGCATCATCTGGATATGATCATTATCGACTACTTGCAGCTGATGACGGGAAGCGGCCGCGGTACGGATTCCAGACAGCAGGAGATATCCGATATTTCCCGTTCCCTGAAAGCGCTCGCCAGAGAGCTCAGCGTGCCGGTAATTGCGCTCTCACAGCTCAGCCGTGCGGTTGAACAGAGGCCGGATCACAGACCGATGCTTTCCGATCTGCGTGAATCCGGAGCCATCGAGCAGGATGCCGACGTAGTCATGTTCATTTACCGTGACGATTATTATAATAAAGATACGGAGAAAAAGAACATTGCCGAAATTATCATAGCGAAGCAAAGAAACGGCCCTATCGGTACAGTGGAACTGGTATGGCTGCCGGATTTTACCAAATTCGGAAATCTTCAGAAATAAAATTACAGAACGAACAATACAAAAGAGACGGGCCGTATGCAGGCTTTGTCTCTTTTGCGCTTTTCAGAAAGGGGAATGAAAATGATGCAGGAAATGTTATTGATTTCGGAAGCGGCCAAACAGGTGGAGGTAGAGACGCACGTGCTCAGATATTGGGAAGAAGAATTACAGCTTCCCATTAAAAGGAATAATATGGGACACAGGTATTATACCGGGGAGGACGTCAAACGATTCCGGGAGATCAAAGCTTTAAAGGAAGAAGGATTGCAGCTAAAGGCCATTAGAAGCATTCTGGAAAAAGAGAAAAAAGACAATTTGCCGGGGATGGACAAAAAAGCCGGCGCTCCGGAAAATGATTCGGCCGATGCAGCGCAGGATGGGACTTCGTTGTCTGAAGAAGAGGCGCAGGAATTATCTGCCGAAGAGAAGGCAATGGATTACCTGATCGGCAGGAGACAGAAATACATCGTTTCTTTATCGGAGAAAGAGAGCAGAGAGGAGAAGGCGAACAGATTACAGTATCTGCTGCAGCATATGATTGCCGAATCCGTAAAAAATGCCAATAAGGAGCTGTGCACGGAAATCAAAGAGAGCATTTTAAAAGAGCTGGATTATCAGTTCCGGGCAAGAGAAGAAAGAGAAGAGGAGCACTGGAAGAAAGAGGAAGAACATTTCCGCAAAGTAGACGAAATGTTAAGGCAGCGTTTCCGCCCGAAGGAAAAACCGGTGAAAAAAGAAAGGAAACTGTTTCGGTAAAAAAAGAGAAATATCGTAAAAAACAGAGCATGGACAGTAAAAAAGCATTCGGTCCTTCGCGGACTGAATGCTTTTCGTATTTTCTCTGATGGATTAAGCCTGAGAGATAGCGCCTGTAGGGCATGCTCCTGCACAAGAACCGCAATCAATACATTTATCGGGATCGATCTCAAATTTACCGTCACCCATGCTGATCGCACCTACCGGACACTGTGCTTCACAAGCACCGCAAGCTACACAAGCATCACCGATTGCATATGCCATAACCATATCCTCCTTTATCATGTAAAGCATTATTGATAGAAACTATCAATTCCATTCTTATTTTATCGCAAAAGAGTGAATTATACAAGCAAAATAAATCGGAAGATTTCACACTAATTATCGGCAAGTTCGGCGCGGCGTTTACGGATACCGTTTAAGATCACTTCTTTTTTCGCAATCAGTTTGTCCTTATCCATGGCCGGTACGCCTTTCAGCTTATACTCCATGCCCAGTTTTTCATATTTACTTTCGCCCATCGTATGATAAGGAAGAGCATCCAATGCCTTTAGATTGGTAAACTGGCCGATAAAATACCCCAGCCTGAATAAATACGTATCGTCGTCGGTAACGCCCGGAACGATGACGTGACGGATCCACATATTGACTTTTTTCTCATTCAGGTATTCGGCAAAGGCGAGAATCCCTTCGTTTGGCTGTGAAGTCAGTTCTTTATGCTTATCCGGGTCGATATGTTTGATATCGAGCATAACGAGGTCCGTTAAAGTCATTAATTTATCCAGTTTGGCGAGCCAGTCCGGATTGGCATTCTTTTTATAGGCGATACCGGAAGAATCGATACATGTATGGATTCCTTTTTCCTTAGCCAGCGTAAAAAGGTCGATCAGGAAATCTACCTGCATTAACGGTTCGCCGCCTGTGACCGTAATGCCGCCGTCTTTATAAAAACTGATATTACGCTCATATTGTTCGATAATATAGGAGGGTTCCATTAAAGTGCCGCCGTTCATCTCCCATGTATCGGGATTGTGACAGTATGCGCACCGCATCGGGCAGCCCTGCACAAACACAACAAATCTGACACCGGGGCCATCCACAGTGCCGAAACTTTCCAAAGAATGTATTCTTCCCTGCATGATCATATCCTTCTTTCCCTGTTTTATAAAAGCAGATAACTTTAGATATAGTATAACCTGTACAGGCGAAAAAAACCAGTCTTTTTCCTGCCGTGAACGGACATAAAAACAGGACTTTGAAATTGCTTTCAAAGTCCTGCTGTGGTTCAGTCGCTGTTTCCTGTACAGAGACGCTTAGATGCTCTCGTGGAATGTACGGGAGATAACGTCAGCCTGCTGTTCCGGTGTTAATTTGATGAAGTTAACTGCATAACCGGAAACACGGATCGTTAACTGAGGATAGTTCTCCGGATGTTTCTGCGCATCCAGTAAAGTATCTCTGTTTAATACGTTAACGTTAAGGTGATGGCCGCCTTTTGTTGCATAACCATCTAATAAGGATACCAGGTTATCTACCTGAGCTGTGCTTTCTGCCATTTTAAAGTCCTCCTTGCATATTCATTATAGATAATCACTATATTGCGATTTCTATCATTAGTGGAAGTCGTCAAGACCCTGTTCCAAAGTCGGTACACTGCATGCTAACGGTGCTCTGGAGCAGTCTGTACAACCCATCGTCTGTACCTTCTTCGCGCCATCTGTTTCGCTGTCGGAATCAACGTCTACATTGACATGTCCGACTCCCTGTGCCATACCTGCATCCAACATCTTTACAAAATCATCAATCATTTGATTTTCGTCCATAAACATCCACCCTGCTTTTCATTTTGTTATTTGTTGAGATCTAATTCAATATCTCCTGCAAATACCTGATCTTCTTTACCAAGAGCGCCAGGGATAATGGTAAATGTATTGGAGATACCATCCTGTGCATCCTTGAACGGAAGTTTGGATACGGAAGATAAGGAAGCTACTGCACCGTGAGTATCGCGGCCGTGCATCGGGTTAGCGCCCGGAGCAAAAGGCTGTCCTTTTCTACGTCCATCAGGTGTATTACCTGTAGCCTTACCATAAGTTACATTAGATGTAATCGTAAGGATAGAAGTTGTCGGAACACCATTTCTGTAAACGTGATGTCTTCTGATCGCTGTCATGAATTTATGCACGATATCCTGTGCAATCATATCAACGCGGTCGTCATCATTACCATATTTCGGGAATTCGCCGGTTGTCTTGAAGTCAACGATGATGCCATCTTCGTCTCTGATCGGCTCAACCTTAGCATATTTAATTGCTGATAAAGAGTCGGCTACGATAGACAGACCTGCAACACCTGTTGCGAAATAACGCTTAACGTCTCTGTCATGAAGTGCCATTTCTGCTCTTTCATAGCAGTATTTGTCATGCATATAGTGAATGATGTTCAATGTATTTACATATACGTCTGCCTGCCATTCCAGCATATCCATGAATTTGTCATATACATCATCATAGTCCAGAACATCGCCGGTAACAGGACGATATTTCGGTCCAACCTGTTTCTTGGTAACTTCGTCAACACCGCCGTTCAATGCGTAGAGCAGACATTTTGCAACGTTTGCACGAGCGCCGAAGAACTGCATTTCCTTACCGATAACCATAGAAGATACGCAGCATGCGATACCGTAGTCGTCGCCGTGTGTCACTCTCATCAGGTCGTCGTTCTCATACTGGATAGAAGAGGTCTGGATAGACATCTTAGCACAGTATTTCTTCCAGTTCTCAGGAAGTCTTGTAGACCAGAGAACCGTTAAGTTCGGCTCCGGAGAAGGTCCGAGGTTTGTCAGTGTGTGTAAGTAACGGAAGCTCATCTTGGATACTAACGGACGGCCGTCAACGCCAACACCGCCGAGGGATTCTGTTACCCATACCGGATCGCCTGCAAAAATCTGGTTGTATTCAGGAGTACGTGCGAATTTGATCAGACGCAGCTTCATGATGAAGTGGTCAACGAATTCCTGAATCTGTTCTTCTGTAAATGTGCCGTTTGCCAGATCTCTTTCTGCATAGCAGTCAAGGAATGTAGAAGTACGTCCAAGAGACATAGCCGCACCGTTCTGCTCTTTAACAGCGCACAGATATCCGAAGTAAGTAGCCTGAATAGCTTCCTGTACGTTGGTAGCAGGTTTGGAAATATCGCATCCGTAAGAAGCTGCCATTTCTTTCATCAGTTTCAGAGCAACCATCTGTTCTGAAAGTTCTTCACGAAGACGGATCACGTCATCTGTCATAACACGGCCTGTAGAATCTTTCTGAGCCTGTTTGTCTTCGATCAGGTAGTCGATACCGTACAGAGCAACACGTCTGTAGTCGCCGATGATACGTCCACGTCCGTAAGCATCCGGAAGACCTGTGATAATGTGAGAAGAACGGCATGCTCTCATTTCTGCATTGTAAGCGTCGAAGCAGCCTGCATTATGTGTTTTTCTGTGTGTAGAGAAGAATTCACTGATCTCAGGATCAACTTCATAGCCGTTGTCGGAACATGCTTTCTCAGCCATTCTGATACCGCCGTAAGGCTGCAGTGAACGTTTGAACGGTTTGTCTGTCTGGAAACCAACGATTGTTTCCTTGCTCTTGTCCAGATATCCGGGGCCGTGGGATGTAATGGTAGAGATCACCTTTGTATCCATATCAAGTACACCGCCTGCTTCACGTTCCTGTTTCTGTAAATCAAGAACCTGTGCCCATAAGTCTTTTGTGTTCTGTGTAGGAGCAGCCAAGAAAGACTCGTCACCTTCATAAAGATGATAGTTTTTCTGGATGAAGTCACGGACATTCACTTCATTTTCCCATTTGCCGCCTACAAAATCTTTCCATTCTGGTCTCATTTTGAAATAGCCTCCTGTTTTAATAAATTTGGTTAATATACTTAGCATATTTTATGGGAAAAATATGCCTGAAAACATACAGTTACCGTATCCTCATTATATGTTAAAAACGCAAGATACGTCAAGTCGGGCATTGTACTTTTTCGCATACACAATCATAATAATTCTATAAATTTTTGTGAAATTTGTATGAGGAAAAACGATGACCCGCGGGAAGATTTCGTATAACTGGACTTTTGCACCTATATATGGTAAATTTGTAACATGATTTTGATAAATATGGTAAATGAGGGCTGCCGGGCAGTGAATGGAACGGCGGCGGTCAGAGGCTGTAAAAAGCGGAAAGGTATGGCGTTTTATGCTGAAAGAATTGGAGTACCCTTTTAAACCGGAATATATCCTGAAAAAAAGAAAATCCATTAAGAAGCGACTGCTCGAAGAGGACGGACGAAGCCGCATTACGAAACGGATAGCGGTTTTAGGCGGTTCCACAACGCATGATGTAAAAGAAATGCTGGAACTGTTTTTGCTCAATGCCGGAATAGAACCTGTTTTCTATGAATCCGAATACGACCAGTACTGGCAGGACATTATGTTTGACAATCCGGAGCTTATATCTTTTTCGCCGGATCTGCTCTATATCCATACGAGCAGCAGGAATATCAAGGATTTTCCGACACTGAAGGATTCGGAAGAGCAGATTGAGGCCTTGTCGGAACGTATTTATCATTCTTTTGAACAGATATGGGACAAGGCGGCGCAGGTCTATCAGTGTCCCATTATTCAGAATAATTTTGAACAGCCGTTTTATCGCCTGCTTGGGAATGCCGACTGCTCGGACATCCATGGGCGGCTCCGTTTTATCAACGGATTGAATGAAAAGTTTGCCGTTTACGCGCAGGATCATCGAAATTTCCACATTAATGATATCAATTATATGGCCTCATGCTACGGACTCCAGAAATGGGCGGACCCGTTTTACTGGCATATGTATAAATACGCCTGCGACATTCAGGCGGTACCTGAACTGGCATATAACACGGCGAACATTATCAAGTCTATCTATGGTAAGAACCAGAAAGCATTCGTACTGGATCTGGACAATACGCTATGGGGCGGCGTCGTGGGAGACGACGGTGCGGACCATATCGAGATTGGCCAGGAAACATCCATGGGGCAGCTTTACAGTGAGTTTCAGTCTTATTTAAAAGCGCATAAGGACCTGGGGATCCTTTTGAGCGTTAATTCCAAAAATGATGAAGAGAATGCTCTGGCAGGCTTAAACCGCCCCGACAGTATTCTAAAACCGGAAGATTTTCTGGTGATCAAAGCAAACTGGGAGAATAAAGACAGGAATATCGAAGCAATCGCACAGGAATTGAATATCGGTACGGACAGCCTTGTTTTCGTTGACGACAATCCGGCGGAACGTCACATCGTGGAGTCGCAGGTTCCCGGCGTCAAAGTGCCGGAAGTTGAGGACGTTACGGACTTTATCAGAGTGTTGGACAGAGCGGGATATTTTGAGACGACCGGTCTTTCAGAAGATGATCTGAAGCGCAACGATATGTATAAAGCCAATGCCGAGCGCCGCAGACAGGAAATGAATTATGCAGATTATGCGGATTATCTGCGCTCTCTTGAAATGAAAGCGGAAATCGATGCATTTTCATCGGTATATATGGCGCGTATTGCCCAGCTGACGAATAAGAGCAACCAGTTCAATCTGACGACGAAACGCTGTTCTTTGGCCGATATTGAAGGGTATGCCGCCGACCCGCACTATATCACTTTATATGGAAAGCTTACGGATAAATTCGGTGACAACGGTGTGGTATCCGTTGTATTCGGGCGTCAGGACGAGGCGGATGCCGCGTTGTTCCATATCGAGCTCTGGCTGATGAGCTGCCGTGTACTCAAAAGAGATATGGAATATGCCATGATGGATGCACTTGTGATGCGCTGCCGGGAAAGAGGCATACGTCGTATAAAAGGATATTATTATCCGACAGCCAAAAACGGTATGGTGAAAGAGTTCTACGGAGCGCAGGGGTTTGCAAAAACAAAGGAAGATGCGGACGGCAGCAGCGAATGGGAATTCGGGATCCCTGAAAAATACGAAGCCAAAAATAAGGTGATCGCAGTAAACGGGACTTGCACGAATCCTGTTTTTGGCTTATACTGTAGAGGCATAAAATAGATGCGGCAGGTAAAACTGTTATTGATATTGTTTATAAAATGATAAATTAAAGAAAAATCGGAGGTATGACATTATGGCTGATATTACAAAGGACATGACAATCGGGGAAATCTTAAGAACAAATCCGGACGTGGCGCCGATCCTGATGAATGCGGGAATGCACTGCCTTGGCTGTCCTTCTGCACAGGGAGAATCTTTAGAAGAGGCTGCTATGGTGCACGGCATGAATATTGATGATCTGATGGCACAGATTGCAGCGCTGTAAACGGGAGGTATCTCGGAAATTTACTTTATGACGGGGATAAAACATGGTATTTAGTTCAACGATCTTTATTTTCTGCTTCCTGCCGCTTGTGCTGGCAGGATATTTTCTGTTGCGCTCTATCAGGAGCAGAAACACCTGGCTGCTTGCGGTGAGCCTGATCTTTTATTTTTGGGGAGGAGCGTCTTTCTTTCCCATTATTTTATATTCCATTATATTAAATTATACAGGCGGCCGTGTTCTTGGAGCGCTGCAGAATACAGGCAGGGAGAGGCTTAGGAAGTTTTCTTTTACGATTTTCGTTGTACTGAATCTTTTGAATCTCGGATACTGGAAATACACAAAATTCGTGATGCAGACGATATGCGACGTTACGGGATTTTCCCTTACGATACCGGATATTGTCCTGCCGATAGGCATTTCTTTTTTTACATTTCAGGGTATGAGCTATGTGATCGATGTTTACAGAGGGGATGTGCCGGTACAGAAAAATATTCTGAAGGTCGGTTTATATATCGCGCTGTTCCCGCAGTTGATCGCCGGGCCGATCGTACGGTATTCCGATATTGAAAAACAACTGGATGAACGGACGCACAGCGTAGATGATTTTGCATCGGGGATCCGTCTTTTTACGATCGGACTTGCCAAAAAAGCGATCCTGGCCAATTCTGCAGCAATTACGGCAGACGCTGTTTTCGGCATGCACGCCTATCAGAATGAACCGGCTGTGGCCTGGACCGGCCTGCTTTGCTATTGGATCCAGATCTATTTTGACTTTGCAGGCTACAGCGATATGGCAATAGGACTCGGAAGGATGTTCGGCTTTACTTTCCCGAAGAACTTTGATTATCCGTTTATTTCCTGCTCTGCATCAGAACTGTGGCGGAGATGGCATATATCCCTTTCTACGTGGTTTAAAGATTATGTATATATTCCGCTCGGCGGCAGCAGAAAAGGCAATGCTTATCTGCATCTGCTGTGTGTTTTTCTGCTGACCGGGTTATGGCATGGCGCTTCCTGGAATTATGTGATGTGGGGAGCATTCTGGGGTGTTTTGATTGTCATGCAAAGATGGATCACACGTAAGGTAAAGATCCCGTTCAGTGTTCCGAAGATGATCTCATGGGCGTTTACGATGTTTTTATGGCTCCTCAGCCTGGTTGTATTCCGGACAGAGTCGTTATATGAGTGCGTGCAGTATTTCCGATCGATGTTCGGCGTTCTTCCTTTGCAGGATGTCGGTTTTTCCCTGCCCTATTATATTCATAAGTATGAGATATTTATTATTGTGAGCGGTATGACGGCGATGATGCCGTTAGGAAAGCTTGTTTATTTATGGCTGCAGAAAAAAATGCCGGAAGCTGCGTTTACCGTGCTGGAAAATACCGGGGCGCTTGTGCTGTTTGGCATTTCGGCGCTGTACGTGGTTACGGGAACTTATAATCCGTTTATTTATTTTCAGTTCTGAAAAACTGTCAGGCCGTGTGTGAAACGAAAGGAAGGATAGGGGTATGAAGAGGAAGATCAATATTGTATTTATCGTTATTTTCCTGTTGGGAATTTCTTTACCGTATCTTTTTGCGCACAGGGAGAAAGAGGGCAGAGTCTCATCAATGGAAAACAGAACGCTGGCAGCATACCCCTGCGTACGTTTGGAAGATGGGACATTGAACAAAGCGTTTCTGGCGGAATATGAAAAGTGGCTGGATGATAATATCCGCGGCAGGGCCATTATGGTAGAAACCAACTCCGCTTTACAGTATGTGCTTTTTGAGCGGATTGTAAAATCGGATACGATCATGGGAGAGAAACCGTGGCTTTTTGTAAATAAAGATGGGATGATCAGAGAGTATCAGCACCTCAACCTTTTGTCCGAACCGGAGCTTGCGCAGTATGTAAAAAATATGCAGGGAATCTCTGATTATCTGAAAGAGAGAGGGATCGCGTTTTACTATTTCCAATGCTATGACAAAGAAACAATCTATCCCGAAAAATATGTAAAGGGCGTGAATCAGATCGGCACGGTGTCCAGAGCGGATCAGATTGTGCAGGCTCTGGAAGAAAGAACCGACGTCAGACAGATCTTTGTGAAGGATACGCTGCTTTCGCACAGAGAAGAAACGATTTATTATCAGTTTGTAGATACCCTGCACTGGACTGAAAAAGGTTCTTATTATGGTTATCAGGCGCTGATGGAGGAACTGTGCCGTGATTTTGACAGGATACCGGTCCTGCAGGAGAACGACTTTCAGATTACGGAGATGGAAAGTGAAACAACGCTGTATGGTTTTCCGTACCCTTATACGGAGATCGTTCCCATTTATGATGTGAAAGAGCCGCATGCGCAGGAGATTACGGAAGAGACCCGGGAAAGATGGGATTTTCTGCATGTGAAGGAGCACACGCACGACTATATCAATGAAACCTGTGAAAATGATCTGAAAATCCTTGTGCTTGGCGATAGTTTTGTCAGAATGTATTTAAAAAGCGACCTTGCGGAAAGTTTTTCTGCGGCGCTCAGCATAGACTGGATGAACATTTCGATCCTGGACGAGGTCGTGGAAGAATACCGGCCGGATATCGTGATCATAGAGAATACGCAGAGCGCGCTTGACAATACGATTCCGCTGATCAGTCAGGTGGATTTTATAGAATAAAAGACAGATAACAAAAAGGACAGCGTCGTTATGGTGCGCTGTCCTTTTCATATGCTCATTACGGCTGTTTGCAGTGACCGCTAAATACTTGCCAGCGACTGGATCGCTTTCTCTTTTATGATCGGATCACAGTGTTCCTCCAGATAGGATTCCACAGCGGAAGAAAAATGCTGCGGACTTCCGTATTCGGAACAGATATTGCAGAGTTTGTTGAAATCTGCCGCGCTTAGTTTCGATGGGTTGATGAGCAGCAGATAAGAGCCATCCGATTCATTTTTGTACAGAGAATTAAAGCCATGATAAAAAGGTGCGGTAATATGAGAAAGCCGTACCACATCATATAAAGAGTCAAAAGCGAACATCCGGTTGGTACGGGGGACCGAGACAGTTTTTTTGGCGGAAGGGCCGGCCTCTGCCGCCGAAAGGGAATTCGATTTGCCCTGCCCATCCATTTTGCGCAGCATATCCAGCATCTCGTCGGCGCTGTCCGCGAAAGCATCCATGATGTCTTCATGATCCTCCGTATCGTCATCATGGACGGAAGGAGCAAATTTGGAGAAGCGGGTATCGAGTTCTTCGGGATCTTCAACTTTCGTGATGATGAGAACGATACATTCCGCATTCAGAGGGATCGCTTCAATCATCAGCGGAATGTCTTCCGCCTCAAAGCCGCATTCGTATGCAGCCTGCTGCATCATGTCTCGAAACAGACTCTTTGCTTTCTCGGTGCCGTATGCAAGTTCGCTTATTTTCAATTCTCTGTCCGCCAGATCTTCTCTTGTAAGCGTACAACGAATCTGATGCTCATTTACTTTTTCGATTTTCATAATATCACATCCTTACTATAAGATACTGATACAGTTAATTTATGTGAGTTATTTTGCTAAAAGTATCTTATACTTTGTATTGCGTTTCGTCAATAGTACGACAAAACTCTTTATAAAAATTTAAATATTTTATAAATTTTATCCTTTTTTAAAGAAATTTCTTGCATTTTTGCCAATATATGGATATAATTACCGCAGGATGTCTCCTGACAGTCTGCACGGAAGGGAGGCAATGCGCAAATTCTAATAGAGAAATCTGTTTCTCAATATATAATTATATGATCAATATATAATAGTATGAGAAAGTCTTACAGGCTTAAGTGTCTGGTCATGAATAATTTTTTTCATTCGTCATTTTCACAATTATAATTCACAGGGATTGAAAAGGTTATACAGGTATTTTTTATTTTTTTGGCATGTCGGGAGCGTCTTGATCTATTGTACTGCATTTTGTCATTTTTTTGCATATTTCTCCTGCATTTCCAGCGATCGGAGCAGTTTGTTATCACATCACGGAATCCTTTTGGAATAGTATCCGGTTATAGAAAATGAGGGTTAGATTGTGATTTTGCGGATACACTCATTATTTAGGAAGTCCCCGCTTCTTTTGGCGCTGTTTTTCGCGAAAACAGTCAAAAAAAGTAAAAATAATAATGACGGGCAGGCAATAGTCTGATATAATAAAGGGCGGTCAGAAAGGAGCTGGATAGATGAAAAAAATAATCCCGGTACTTGTCGCGATCGTCCTTATTTTAATTATCGCGGCGGTAGGATTCGGAACAGTATTAATTGATAAATATTCATATTCCAAAGAGCGTGCCGATCTTAATTCCTATTTTGGGATAACGGGCGAGGATGATGTGCCGATCATTTTACAGGATGCGCAGATCGAGGAGCATGCCAGAATATGGGATAACGTATGTTATTTTGACTTTGCAACGGTCCATCTGTATTTTAATGACAGATTTTATGAAGATAGAGCGGAAAACTTATTGCTGTATACAACCCCGGATGCCATTATCCGTACGGATATCGGTTCTACTGTGTATGAGACGAGTACGGGGGAATCACAGGATGCCGGTTACGTGATCGCCAGATACGAAGGGGATGTTCTGTATGTGGCGGCGGATTATGTGAAACAGTATGCCAATTTCTCCTATGAGCTTTTCACGGAGCCATATCGCATGCAGATCTATACGCAGTGGGAAGAACAGCAGGTAGCGGATATTACCAGGGATACGCAGGTCAGATACCAGGGAGGCATCAAGAGTGATATTCTTACGGATGCAGCGCAGGGAGACCGCGTGATCATACTGGAGGAAATGGAAAACTGGACGAAGGTGAAAACGCAGGACGCCTTTATCGGTTATGTGGAAAATAAAAGACTTTCGGAAAAATATGTGGAAGAGCCGGTACCGGTAACGGATTATGTGGAACCGGAATATGCGAGTCAGACAAGAGATCATAAGATCAATCTCGCATGGCATGCCGTATACAGTGTGGAAGGCAACGATACATTAACGGGACTTCTCTCAACGACGCAGAGCGTCAATGTTATTTGTCCGACGTGGTTTATTCTTACCGATAATGCGGGTAACTTTTCCAGTCTGGCTTCGGAAAGCTATGTCAGTAAAGCGCATGAAATGGGGTTGGAAGTCTGGGGGCTTATCAGTAATCTGTCGGATTCCGTAACGGTTGATATGTATGAACTGCTGTCCCGGACAAGCACGAGAACTTATCTGATCGAGAATCTTGTTTCTACGGCGCTTGCATATGGACTGGATGGCATTAATATCGATTTTGAGCATATCAGTGACAAAACGGGAGAGGCTTTTATCGAATTTATCAGAGAACTTTCGATTCCCTGCAGGGCAAACGGAATCGTTTTGTCCATTGACAATTATGTGCCGATGGGATTCAATAGTCATTATCACAGGGAAGAACAGGGAATCGTGGCCGATTATGTAATCATCATGGGGTATGATGAGCATTATAGCGACAGTGAGGAAGCAGGATCGGTAGCATCGATCAATTTCGTGGAAAACGGAATTGCCAAGACTGTCGAAGAAGTTCCGCCGGAAAAAGTGATCAATGGAATTCCGTTCTATACGCGGATCTGGGAAACGAACGGAACGACGGTGACAAGTCAGGTCGTGAACATGGAAATGGCTGCAGAATATCTGAACAATCATGGAATCGAGAAGCAGTGGGATGAAGAAACCTGCCAGAATTACGGAGAATATCAGTCCGGCAACAGTTATTTCCAGGTGTGGCTGGAAGATGCGGATTCCATTAGAGTCAAACTAAGCGTAATGGACCAGTACCAGATAGGCGGCGTAGCAGAATGGCGTCTCGGTCTTGAGGAACCGATGGTCTGGGAAGTGATCGCAGAATATATGAGCAGAAATTAACGTGCATATACAACTGCATGATAAAGGTACAGAAGACGAAAGGACTATATATAAGCGCTGCGAAGCCGCTTGCATATGGTCCTTTGCTGTTGTCTGACAGGATTGCGGAAGATACGGTGTCCGGCCGGTATTGGAAACAGTTCTTCCTTCCGCTTGACAATTACGTAAAATAGATATAATATTCATATATGATTAGTAGGAAATAAAGGCGGCACAAAAAGTTTGAGAGTGAGAGAAGATTATGGCGGAGCGGTTTGCACGTACGGAGATTTTACTGGGAAAAGAAGCGATGAATAAGCTTGGCCGGGCACATGTGGCAGTTTTTGGCATCGGCGGCGTCGGCGGTTATGTTGTCGAGGCTTTGGCAAGGAGCGGTATCGGCCGTTTGGATCTGATCGATCATGATAAGATATGCGTTACGAATCTGAACAGACAGATCATTGCGTTGTCAGAAACTATCGGCAGATATAAGACGGATGTTATGAAAGAAAGGATTCTGTCCATTAATCCGGATGCGGAAGTAACGACGTATCAGAGCTTTTATCTGCCGGAGAATGCGGATGATTTTGATCTTTTCAAATACACATATGTAGTGGATGCCGTAGATACGGTAACGGCCAAAATAGAGCTTGTCATGCGGGCAAAACAGGCCGGAATACCCATCATAAGCTGTATGGGCACCGGCAATAAGTTAGATCCGACGCAGTTGGAAATAGCGGACATCTATCAGACGTCCGTATGCCCGCTTGCCAAAGTGATGAGAAGAGAACTGCGGAAACGGGGCGTGGATTCCCTGAAAACGCTTTATTCCAGAGAAGAACCGATAAAACCGGAAACGGGGACAGAGGAAACGACACGCAGAGCGCTGCCGGGAAGTACTTCCTTCGTACCGCCGGCAGCAGGACTGATCATTGCCTCGGAAGTCGTAAAGGATATCGTGCAATCTATGGATAAATAACGCATGTATTTGACAGCGGATTCCGGAAGGGAGAAAATATATGAAAATATCGACGAAAGGACGGTACGCACTGCGGTTGATGCTGGATCTTGCGGCATATCAGAAGGGAGCGCCCGTCAGTTTGAAGGATGTCGCCAGAAGACAGGAAATATCAGATAAATATCTGGAACAGATCGTATCTGTACTGAATAAAGCCGGTTATGTGAAAAGCGTCAGGGGAGCGCAGGGCGGATATCTTCTAAGAAAAGATCCGTCCGAGTATACGGTAGGCATGATCCTGCGGCTGACAGAAGGTGATCTGGCGCCGGTTGGCTGTGTCGGAGAGAATGCGGAGACCTGTAAACGTGAAGCGGGGTGCGCCGCGATCAGGATCTGGCAGAGGATAAATGATGCCGTGAATGCCGTGGTGGATGATATTACCCTGGCGGATATGCTTGCCTGGCAGCAGGATGCTGACGTTTCGGCCGGCACATGAAGCAGGATGCAAAAGGAATATTGCAGGCTGAAAGGAAAACAGGATTTTAAATAACAGATGAAATGAAAAGGAGTGGATGATAACATGGATAAGCTGATCTATTTGGATAACGCGGCGACAACTCAGGTATACCCGGAAGTATTGGATGCCATGCTGCCATATTTTACGCAGTACTACGGCAACCCTTCCGCAATCTATACGTTTGCCGGGAAAGCGGCGAAAGCGGTGAATGAAGCGCGTGCGGCCCTGGCAGCCGGTATCGGCGCCGTACCGGAGGAAATTTATTTTACGGGCGGCGGCAGTGAATCCGATAACTGGGCGTTAAAAGCCGCGGTGGAGACATTCGGCAGGGAAGGGGCACATATTATCACGACGAAGATAGAGCACCACGCGGTCCTTCACAGCGCGCAGTATCTTGAAAAAAGAGGCTGTAAAGTGACCTATCTGGATGTGGATGAAAACGGGTTTGTCCGTCCGGAAGACGTAAAGGCGGCGATTCGTGCAAATACGGCGCTTATTTCCGTTATGGCGGCCAATAATGAGATCGGAACAATAGAACCGCTGCGCGAGATCGGAGAGATCGCCAAAGAAAACGGCATTTTGTTCCATACGGATGCCGTGCAGGCCTTCGGACATATTCCGCTTGATGTAAACGCCATGCATATCGATCTGCTGAGCGCAAGCGCGCATAAAATAAACGGTCCGAAAGGAATCGGATTCCTTTATATCCGAAAAGGAACAAAGATCGGTTCTTTTATTCACGGCGGGGCACAGGAGAGACAAAGAAGAGCCGGTACGCATAATACGGCAGGCATTGTCGGTTTCGGCAAAGCGGCCGAAATGGCATTTCATGATATGGCAGAGCGCAAGGAGAAGGAAACGGAGCTGCGGGATTATCTGATCGACCGTGTGCTGACGGAGATTCCGTATTCCCGTCTGAATGGAGATCGGACGCAAAGACTGCCGGGAAACGCACATTTTTGTTTCCGGTTCATTGAAGGAGAGTCGCTTTTAATTCTGCTGGATCAGAACGGGATCTGTGCATCCAGCGGTTCCGCATGTACTTCCGGGGCGCTCGATCCTTCCCATGTGCTGCTGGCCATTGGCCTTGCGCATGAGATTGCCCACGGTTCGCTGCGGCTTACGCTGTCGGAAAAAACAACCAAAGAAGAGATTGATTATACGGTAGAGAAAATAAAAGAGATTGTAGAGAGACTCAGAAATATGTCGCCGTTATATGAAGATTTTATAAAAAAGCAGGCGTTATAGAATGGCGCGGCGAAGTCTGTCTGTATGGTACGGCAGGCATGAGAGAAACGAAGTTTTGGGATCAATGATGCAAATGGACAGGAAAGAGAGGGATACGGCTATGTACAGCGATAAGGTAATGGATCATTTTAATCATCCGAGAAATGTCGGAGAAATAGAAAATGCAAGCGGCGTGGGAACGGTCGGCAATGCAAAATGCGGAGATATTATGCGTATTTATCTGGATATAGACAGTGAAGGCGTTATCCGGGAGGCTAAATTCAAAACGTTTGGCTGCGGCGCGGCCGTTGCAACAAGCAGCATGGCGACGGAACTTGTAAAAGGAAAGACTGTGCAGGAAGCGCTGCAGGTAACCAATAAGGCGGTCATGGAAGCGCTGGACGGTCTGCCGCCTGTCAAGGTACACTGTTCTCTGCTCGCAGAAGAGGCGATTCACGCAGCGTTGTGGGATTACGCAGAGAAAAATCACCTTGTCATTCAGGGACTTGAAAAACCGGTCAGCGATATTGAGGAGAAGGCCTGATATCCGCGGCAAATCTACATGGTAAGGCGGGAATGGATATATTTTACACGATCTGCGCATACAGTATAACAATAAGGTATGCGGGGATAAGCATATGGAACGAGAAAAGCGGTATCAGGTGACGATCAGGATCATGGCGGCGGTGCTTTTTGCGCTGTCTGCCTATTTTATTGTGAACCGGAACGTTGTAAGAACGTCCTCCGATCATGTCGTTACCGAAGAAAAACGGCCACGCGTGGTCATAGATGCGGGACATGGCGGCGCCGATCCCGGTAAGGTGGGCGTTAACGGAGCGCTGGAAAAAGATATTAATCTGGAGATTGCCAGGAAATTACAGATGTTTCTGGAGATGGCGGATGTAGAGGTCATTCTGACAAGGGATTCCGACGCCGGGTTATATGACGAAGATGCTTCCAATAAAAAGGTACAGGATATGAAAAGGCGGGTGGAGGTCATAGAGCAGGCGGATCCTGCTGTGACAATCAGCATTCACCAGAACAGTTATCATGAAGAATATGTGCATGGCGCACAGACATTTTATTATACCGGCAGTGAACAGAGCAAACTGCTTGCCGAGGAGATACAACAGCTGTTATTAAAAGAGGTCGATCCGGACAATACACGCGTCGCCAAAAGTAATGACAGCTATTATCTGCTGAAAAAAACGTCGTCGCCGATCGTGATCGTGGAATGCGGTTTCCTTTCCAATGGCAGTGAATCACAGAAACTGGAATCCGGTTATTATCAGGAGAAGCTGGCATGGGCAATTCACCTCGGCGTTCTGCGCTACATCAACAGCCTGAAATAGAAAAAGAGAGATGGTTTTTTAAAAAAAATATGATATAATGAGCACAAAAAGAAAAAGGACGGAGCAATTGTGGAAACACAGATCCTGCAAATAGATGAACAGCATATAAATGCAGAATGGATCCGGCAGGCCGGAGAGATCATAAAAGCCGGCGGCCTAGTCGCTTTTCCGACGGAAACCGTCTATGGTCTGGGCGGAGACGCCCTGAATCCGGCTTCTGCAAAGAAGATCTACGCGGCGAAGGGAAGACCTTCGGACAATCCGCTGATTGTTCATATATACCGGATCGAAGATCTGCATCTGCTCGTAAAAGAGATACCGGAAGCGGCCCGAAAACTGGCGGCGGTATTTTGGCCGGGACCTCTTACGATGATCTTTGAAAAATCAGAGGCTGTTCCCTATGAAACGACAGGCGGTTTAAATACGGTTGCGGTCAGGATGCCATCAAATCCTGTCGCCGCCGCCTTTATCAGGGAAGCCGGCGGCTATGTGGCGGCGCCGAGCGCCAATCGTTCCGGACGGCCGAGTCCGACAGCGGCCGGTTATGTGGCGGAGGACATGCGGGGGAGGATCGAGATGATCCTTGATGGCGGAGACGTGGAAATCGGTCTGGAATCCACGATCGTTGACATGACGGGAGAAGAACCGACGATACTCCGGCCGGGATTTGTTACGAAAGAAATGTTAAAAGATGTGCTGCAGTCGGTAAGCGAGGATGAAACGATGATGTCCTGTTCCGATGGGCAGGCGCCGAAGGCGCCGGGAATGAAATACAGGCATTATGCACCCAAAGGTGATCTGACGATCGTGGATGGAGCAGAGAGACGCGTTGTGGATTATATTAACGAACAGGCGCTCAGACTGCGGGAAGAAGGCGGTAAAGTGGGAATTATCGGAACGAATGCCACGATAGCGGATTACCGGGGAGACAGCTGTAAAAGCGTGGGAGACAGGGCCGATGAAGCGGCTATTGCCCGAACTTTATACCGGATCCTGCGGGAGTTTGATGATGAAGACGTGACGGTGATCTTTTCGGAATCTTTTACGGCAGCGGGGCTTGGACAGGCGATTATGAACAGGCTCTTAAAAGCGGCGGGGCATAAAGTCGTCCACGTATAGCAGCGAAGGTAAATGAAAAAAGCAGGAAGAAAGCAAAATTAAATAACATATGAAATTATTAGGAGGAATGTACAATGATAGGAATTGGAAGCGACCACGGCGGTTATGATCTGAAACAGGCGGTAATTGCTTATCTGGAAGAAAAGGGAATTGCATACAAAGATTTTGGCTGTAAAGACAAGAGTTCCTGTGATTATCCGATTTACGGCAGGGCAGTAGCGGAAGCGGTAGCGGATGGCACCTGTGAAAAGGGAATCGTTATCTGTACAACGGGAATCGGTATATCCATTATAGCCAATAAGATCCCGGGTATCCGGTGTGCTTTATGTGCGGACACGGTATCGGCGCAGCTTACAAGACAGCATAATGATGCCAATGTGCTGGCGATGGGCGGCGGCATCATCGGCAATAATCTGGCGCTCAGTATTGTAGATACTTTTCTGCATACGGAGTTTTCCGGAGAAGAGAAGCACCAGAGAAGAATTAATATGATCAATGAGGCGTTGAAGTAAAAGGTATACAAAACGTTTGGAATGTATGAAATGTACATTGCGGAGGAACCTTATGAGATTTAAACAGAATACGGCAGTTCTTCTCGTATTTATCTTGTTGATCGGGGCAGTACCGGTTTCTGTTTATGCTACGGATGCGACGAGACAGCAGATCGAAGAGGCGGAGCAGGAAAGGAACGAAACACAGTCACAGCTGGATACGACAAGGGACAATCTGGAGACTTTGAATGAACAGAAAGATTCTCTGGAAGGTACTTTATCGACCTTAAATACGGAATTGTCTCAGGTAAGCAATAATTTAAGCGAGCTGGAAGCCAAGATTGCCGACAAAGAAGCTGAGATCGAAGAAACGAATGAAATGATCGCAGTGACCAATCAGGAACTTGAGGAAGCGATCGCCGTAAAAGACCAACAATATGAGACGATGAAGCTGCAGATCCAGTTTATGTATGAAAAGAGCGACGATCTGTATCTGGAGATGCTTCTTTCGGCGGGCAGTTTTGCCGAGCTGTTAAACCGCAGCGACTATATTGAACAATTGTCTGCCTATGAGCAGAAGACGTTGCAGGAATATAAGGATACGCAGGCACAGATCGAAGCGATAGCGGCGGATCTGGAACTGGCGAAAGCGCAGCTTGAAACGGATATGAGCGAGCTGGATGCATACAAGGTGCAGGTGGTGGCGGAACAGAGCCGCGTATCGGGACTCGTCAGTCAGGCAAGTAATTCTCTTGCATCCACGTCCAATCAGATTTCCGATGCGGAAGCGGCCGCACTGGCATACGAACAGCAGATCAAGGAGCAGGAAGAAAATATTACGGCATTAAAAGCCAAACTTGCAGAAGAACTGCGTATGGCGGAACTCGCAAATCAGTCGAGCTGGAGAGATATTTCGGAAGTCAGTTTTGCAGAGGGAGACAGATACCTGCTCGCCAATCTGATCTATTGTGAAGCAGGCGGGGAATCCTATACCGGGCAGGTTGCGGTAGGTTCCGTTGTGATGAATAGAGTGCTCAGTTCGGTCTATCCAGATACGATAGTGGGTGTTATTTATCAATCGGGACAGTTTTCACCGGTGGCGAGCGGAAGACTGGCATTAGCTCTTACGGAAGGAAGAGCTACCGCAGGCTGTTATCAGGCGGCGGACGCAGTGATGTCCGGAACGACCAATGTCGGAAACTGTGTTTATTTCAGAACGCCGGTAGAGGGGATCGTGCCGCGTTATACGATAGGCGGACACATTTTTTATTAGGGATAAAATTATAATTTCAGATCAAAGAACATTCGGAAAATGTCTTTAAGAAGATAATACCTGCTCAATGGGAGTCTGCAGTTTATGAAAATTGCCGGAGTATATGATCTCCAACAGATTACTCAGACTGAGCAGGGATTTTTTTAGGGTATCTTCGGAAATGAGTTTTTCATTCAAAGCGGTGACAAGTTCGTCGATATCCACGACCTTAACAAAGCCATCCGGATAGACGATGACGTCGGCGAGCAGATCTGTAACGACATAAGTATTGGCTGCGGCATCATAGTCGTATTCGACGATGTCGCAATACCAGAACAGGAAGGTATCGTCTTCTTTGTAGAATTTGCTGACTTTGCAGCCTTCTTTCAGAAAGTAGCAGGAGTAACCGTGGTGCAGGTCCTTTTTGGGTTTGAGCGTCTGCCAGCCGGTCACAATGACCTGCTCGTCCTGGTAGAGTATCTTGTCGTCTTTTAGCAGAATACATTCTTCGGGAATGATTCTTTTACGGTATAATATGGGTGCTGGCATAGGGTCTCCTTGCTATGTATTTTAGTTATAATTAAATTACACTTCTTAGGGAAAAAAGTCAACGAAAATTTAAGTAACTTCAACGATTCTACTGGACATCGATCCAAAAAATGGGTATAATTCTAGTTGTGTATAAAAAAGAAGGGGAACAGCTGTGAAATATAATAGGAATGTTTATCACTCGCTTATGATGATCAGCCAATTCGGCATTAATATGCTTGTTCCCATTTTCCTGTGCTCTTTTCTCGGGATATTCATAGATAAGAAGTGCGGGACTTCTTTTTGGGTAGTTGTTCTTTTTTTCATTGGGGCCGTTGCCGGGTTCAGAAATGTATTCCGGTTTGCAAAGAAGATCTATGAAGAACCTGCTGTGACAAGACAGCATTTGAAAAGCAATCAGAAAGAAGATAAGCATGGAAGGAAACGGGAAGATAAAAATTGATGCAACTTTATTCGACCTTTGTCTGGGTATTTTTCTGTACGGTATCGTATGTCAGATTATCATTTTGTTTTTTTCCAAAAGACCCGAATATAGTATAGGATTATGGATCGGCGTGATACTCGGTATCGCAGGTTCTGTCCATATGTGGTGGACGATAGACAGGAGTCTTGATATGATCTCCAAAGATGCGTCGAAAACAGCCGGCGCACATTATCTGATCCGGTATTTTATTCTGGTGCTCGTCATGGCGTTGCTCGCAGTAAGCGGATTTGCCAATCCGCTTTTTGCCTTTTTAGGTTATATGGGAATGAAGGCATCAGCATATATGCAGCCTTTTACCCGCAAAATCAGTTCCAGGGTTTTCAAGATTTAAAATATGTGTATAAGGAGGTGAGAGTATGGGGCAGGGAGTGCTAATGTCCGGGGGCGCTGATATTGATTTTATGGTGCATGGCGTTTTTTCTTATCAGCTCTTTGGGCAGACAGTATGGATTACAACGACTCACGTCTGCGTTCTGATCGTTATGATGGTGATCATCGGATTCTGTATTGCGGCCAACAGAGCCGTTAAGAAAGCGTCCGAAGTTCCGGGGACTTTTCAGAATATTGTGGAGCTGGTCGTGGAAATGCTCGACAAAATGGTCGGCGGTGTTATGGGTAAGTTTTCACCCCAGTTCAGAAATTATATCGGAACAATCTTTATTTTTATTCTGTTGAGCAATATTTCCGGATTGTTCGGTCTGCGGCCGCCTACGGCTGACTACGGCGTCACGCTGCCGCTTGGTATCATGACTTTTACATTGATTCATTTCAATAAGTTCAGATACCAGAAAGTAAAGGGCGTTATTGCCGGACTATGTGATCCGTGGCCGTTCTGGGCGCCTATTAATATGATAGGAGATGTCGCGGTGCCGATTTCTTTGTCTTTGCGTCTGTTTGCAAACGTATTATCCGGCACTGTCATGATGGCTCTGATCTACGGATTGCTGTCTAAAATAGCAATTATATGGCCGGCGGCGCTTCACGTTTATTTCGATCTGTTTTCCGGAGCAATCCAGACTTATGTATTCTGTATGCTGACGATGACATATGTTACGGATGCATGTACGACAGAATAAAGATTGGAAAATCAGAGATTTTTCAATTGCGGTTCTTGTGCGGACGTACAAATGCCGCGGTTTGAGAAAAGAATGAAACAAGTATATTTAAATCAAGGAGGAAACAAAAATGGAATTTAACACTAATTTTATCTTAGGATGTTCGGCAATCGGCGCAGGACTTGCGGTTATCGCAGGTATCGGACCTGGTGTCGGTCAGGGTATTGCAGCGGGTCATGCGGCAGCGGCTGTCGGCAGAAATCCGGGAGCAAAATCGGACGTTACATCTACGATGCTTTTGGGGCAGGCCGTAGCAGAGACAACAGGTTTGTATGGTCTGCTTATCGCGATGCTGCTTTTATTCGTAAAACCTTTGGTATAATAGACGCCTTCTGGCAAATGTTGAGAAGAAAGGAGGCGTAAGGCTTGAATACGATAGTAAGTACGGGTCTGATACTGGCATCGGCGGAAATGGAACCAAGGCTTTTTGACCTGGATCTGCAGTTGATCGCAGATGCCGGCTTAATGATCATTGCTGTCTTTGCATTATTCTTAACTGCATCACATCTGTTATTTAATCCCGTAAGGGATATGATGCAGAAGCGTCAGGACAAAATTAAGGGAGAACTGGAAGACGCTGCCAAAGATATGGCGGATGCAAAAGAATTAAAGGCTGAATATGAAGCCAAGTTAAAGGACATTGATAAAGAAGCGGAAAACATCTTAAGCGAAGCGAGAAAGAAAGCACTGGCAAATGAGAATAAGATCGTAGCGGATGCAAAAGCGGAAGCTGCCAGAATCATTGAAAGAGCGAATGTGGAAGCCGAACTGGAGAAGAAGAAAGCGGCAGACGAAGTGAAGCGCGAGATGGTAGTATTGGCATCTTTGATGGCAGGAAAGGTTGTAAATGCGGCGATCGATACAACTGTACAGGACAGTCTTATCGAAGAAACGCTGAAAGAAATGGGTGATGGCACATGGCTAAGCTAATTTCAAAGACATACGGAGATGCGCTGTTCGAACTTGCGGTAGAAGAGAACAAAGTCGATGTCCTGCTTGATGAAATCGAACAACTTCAGAGTATTCTGAAAGAAAATGATGAATTCGGCAAATTGATGACACATCCCAAAATCATCAAAGAAGAGAAACTTCAGGTTGCCGAAAATGTTTTTAAAGGCAGAGTGTCTGACGAACTGCTGGGATTTCTGACGATTGTTATCTCCAAGGACCGCTATCAGGATATAGACGATATTCTTGATTATTTCATTACGGAAGTAAAGAAATATAAAGGGATCGGTGTTGCGAACGTAACAACGGCAACGCCCCTGAAAGAAGAACAGTGCAGAAAAATTGAGCAGAGACTGCTCGATACAACATCTTTTAAAAAGATGGAAATGCACTATGAAATTAATACGGCGCTGATCGGCGGTATGGTGATCCGCATCGGCGACAGAGTGGTAGACAGCAGTATCAGTACGAAGTTGAACGAGTTACAGAAAGAATTGCTGAAAGTTCAGATTTAATTTTATGTAAAAAGTTTATGTATAAAGAGAGGTGCGAATGATCCATGAATTTAAGACCAGAAGAGATTAGTTCAGTCATAAAGGATCAAATAAAGAGATATTCTTCTGCACTTGAAGTATCGGACGTTGGTACGGTTATTCAGGTTGCGGACGGTATCGCTCGTGTGCACGGACTTGAAAATGCAATGCAGGGTGAATTGTTGGAATTCCCCGGCGATGTTTACGGCATGGTACTTAACCTTGAGGAAGATAATGTTGGTGCTGTACTTCTTGGCAGCCAGAACAATATTAATGAAGGTGATATTGTAAAAACAACCGGAAGGGTTGTGGAAGTACCGGTCGGAGACTGTATGCTTGGCCGTGTTATTAATGCCCTGGGTATGCCGATCGACGGCAAAGGGCCGATCCAGACTGACAAGTATCGGAAGATTGAAAGAGTTGCATCCGGCGTTATCACAAGAAAATCCGTTGATACACCGCTGCAGACAGGTATCAAGGCGATCGACTCCATGGTGCCTATCGGAAGAGGACAAAGAGAGTTGATCATCGGCGACAGACAGACCGGTAAGACGGCAATCGCCATTGATACGATCATTAACCAGAAAGGGCAGGGCGTAAAATGTATTTACGTGGCGATCGGACAGAAAGCATCTACGGTTGCGTCTATCGTGAAGACCCTGACCGAATTCGGCGCTATGGACTACACTACGGTAGTCGCAGCTTCTGCAAGTGAGCTTGCGCCGTTACAGTATATTGCACCGTATTCCGGATGTGCGATCGGTGAAGAATGGATGGAGAACGGTGAAGACGTTCTTGTTGTATATGATGATTTGAGTAAGCATGCGGTAGCATACCGTACACTCTCGCTGCTGCTCAGAAGACCGCCGGGGCGTGAAGCTTATCCGGGTGACGTTTTCTATCTGCACTCGAGACTGCTTGAGCGTGCAGCCAGAATGAGCGATGAATACGGCGGAGGTTCCCTGACGGCGCTTCCGATCATCGAAACACAGGCAGGCGACGTATCGGCATATATTCCGACCAACGTTATTTCTATTACGGATGGTCAGATCTATCTGGAGACGGAAATGTTTAACTCCGGATTCAGACCTGCGGTCAATGCAGGACTTTCCGTATCCCGTGTAGGCGGCGCCGCGCAGATCAAGGCGATGAAATCGATTGCTGCGCCTATCCGTGTAGAGCTTGCACAGTATCGCGAACTTGCTGCTTTCTCACAGTTTGGATCCGAATTGGATGCCGATACCAAAGAGAAACTTGCGCAGGGTGAAAGAATTAAGGAAATCTTAAAGCAGCCTCAGTATAAACCGATGCCTGTACAGTATCAGGTCATCATTATCTTTGCTGCAACCAATAAGTATCTGCTGGACGTTCCGGTTGAGGATATCACAAGATTCGAGACAGAGTTCTTTGAGTTCCTGGATACAAAATATCCGGAGATCCCGAATACGATCGCTGCCGAAAAAGTGATCTCCAAGGAAACCGAAGAGGCGCTTAAGAAATCGATCGAAGAATTTAAAGCGCAGTTTAAGTAGAAGATCTGAACAGAGCAGCTTAGGCTCTGTTTAGAGTAAGGAAGTGGAAGGTGACGCTATGGCCTCAATGAGAGACATTAAAAGGCGTAAGGGTAGTATTCAAAGTACTCAGCAGATTACCAAAGCAATGAAACTTGTTTCTACTGTAAAACTGCAGAGGGCAAAACAGCGTGCGGAACAGTCCAAGGCATATTTCAACTGTATGTATGAGACGGTAACATCTGTACTCGCCAAAACGGGCAGCATGGACCATCCTTATCTTAGCGGCGGAGACTCTGACAAGAAAGCGGTCATTGTCATCACCTCTAACAGAGGTCTTGCCGGCGGGTACAACTCCAATATCGTAAAACTGATCACAAAGGGAGACTTTAAAAAGGAAGATCTTCGTATCTATGCGGTCGGTAAAAAGGGAAAAGATGCCCTGCAGAGACATGGCTATGAGATCGTGGAAGAAAATTCCGATATTATTGAAGAGCCGCTTTATGTCGATGCGATGGCGCTCAGTTCCAGAGTATTGGAAGCCTATGCAAACGGTGAGGTTGGCGAGATTTATCTCGCTTATACCGGATTTAAGAATACCGTGGTACATGAACCTACTTTGCTGAAACTTCTTCCGGTGGTACCCGAGAAGAAAGAAGATGCAGGGCAGGATAAGGAGAGTAAAGCGCTTATGAATTTTGAACCGCAGGATGACGAAGCGCTTGACCTGATCATTCCCAAATATGTTACCAGTTTGATCTATGGCGGTCTCATAGAGGCTGTTGCCAGTGAGAACGGTGCGAGAATGCAGGCAATGGATTCCGCAACAAGCAATGCTGAAGAAATGATAGATCACTTATCGCTGATGTATAACAGAGCAAGACAAGGCTCTATTACACAGGAATTAACAGAAATTATCGCAGGAGCGAATGCTATTTCATAAAAATGGCGCTTCTGATTAGATGGAAAGGAAAAAAAGATGGCAGAAGTGAAAAATGGCGAAAGCCGTGGAAAACTCACTCAGATTATCGGTGCGGTACTGGATATCAAATTTTTTGAAGGAAATCTGCCCGAAATCAACGATGCGATTAAGATTCCGTTAAAAGATGGCGCTGAGTTGACTGTAGAAGTATCTCAGCATCTGGGTGATGATACTGTTAGATGTATTGCCATGGGTTCCACCGACGGACTTGTAAGAGGTATGGAAGCGATTTCAACAGGCGCTCCGATTACCGTACCGGTCGGCGAGAACACATTAGGACGTATCTTTAATGTTTTGGGACAGCCGATCGATAATATCCCTGCTCCGACAGAGGTTTCTTATGAACCGATCCACAGAGCAGCTCCGAAATTTGAAGAGCAGGCTACCGAAACGGAGATGTTGGAGACGGGTATCAAAGTCGTTGACTTGTTATGTCCGTACCAGAAGGGCGGTAAGATCGGCCTGTTCGGCGGCGCCGGTGTTGGTAAGACCGTATTGATTCAGGAGCTTATCAGAAATATTGCCACGGAGCACGGCGGATATTCCGTATTTACAGGCGTTGGCGAGCGTACAAGAGAGGGTAATGACCTCTACTACGAAATGAAAGAATCCGGTGTTATTGATAAGACGACGATGGTATTCGGACAGATGAATGAGCCGCCGGGAGCGAGAATGAGAGTTGGTCTGACGGGCCTTACGATGGCGGAATATTTCCGTGATAAAGGCGGTAAGGACGTATTGTTGTTCATCGACAATATCTTCCGTTTCACACAGGCAGGTTCCGAAGTGTCCGCGCTGCTTGGACGTATGCCTTCGGCAGTAGGTTATCAGCCTACGCTGCAGACGGAAATGGGTGCGCTTCAGGAGAGGATCACATCCACCAAGAACGGTTCCATTACATCCGTTCAGGCTGTATATGTGCCGGCCGATGACTTGACTGACCCTGCGCCGGCAACAACGTTCGCACATCTGGATGCAACAACGGTATTATCCAGAGCGATCGTAGAGCTTGGTATTTATCCGGCGGTTGATCCGCTTGAATCAACTTCCAGAATCCTGGATCCGAGAGTTGTCGGTGAGGATCATTACCAGGTAGCAAGAGGGGTGCAGGAGATTCTGCAGAAATACAAGGAACTGCAGGACATCATTGCAATTCTTGGTATGGATGAACTTTCAGAAGAAGATAAACTGGTTGTATCCCGTGCAAGAAAGATTCAGAGATTCCTGTCACAGCCGTTCTTCGTAGCAGGACAGTTTACCGGTCTGGAAGGAAAATACGTTCCGATCGCGGAAACGATCAGAGGATTTAAGGAAATTCTGGAAGGGAAACATGATGAGATCCCTGAAAGCTATTTCCTGAATGCAGGAAGCATTGACGACGTACTGGCCCGCGTGAAGTAAAGGGGGGCACAGTATGGCTGAAAATGATAATAAGTTCACATTAAAAGTGATCACGCCTGACAGGATCTTTTATGAAGAAGAAGTGTCCATGGTTGAATTTAACACGGTGGAAGGTGAAGTCGGCATTTATAAAGAGCATATTCC
Organism: uncultured Lachnospiraceae bacterium; assembly: GCA_910579735.1. Taxonomy (GTDB): domain Bacteria; phylum Bacillota; class Clostridia; order Lachnospirales; family Lachnospiraceae; genus UBA3282. The sequence goes on along the minus strand of CAJTUZ010000003.1, from coordinate 16,745 downwards.
GATGACGATGATCATTTCACCCGGTATATTGACCATTACGCAGGATAGTGAAACGAAAGAAGCCGCGCTGCATGCAGGTTTTGCAGAGGTTTTGCAGGATAAGGTGACGATTCTTGCGGAAATCATCGAATGGCCGGCGGAAATTGATCTGAAACGTGCAGAGGAAGCGAAAGAGCGTGCAGAGGAAAGAATCAGGGAGCACGCGCCCGGTACGGATATGAAACGTGCCGAAATGTCGCTCAAGCGTGCGGTAGCCAGGATCAATGCAATTAATTACAAATAGGAAGTTGGCCGAAGTACATCCGGTCAATTTAAGAAAAGGGACAGCGTGAACGCATGTCCCTTTTTCATAACAAGTGTTTTTAACAAAGCAATTTCCTTCGCATATGATAAAACAAAACAGGTATAGAAGTTGAAATAATATGAATCAATCAAGAATTCTTCCTTTCTATATGGCATATCCGCTTCCTATGTATTATCAGGAAGAAGATACCGTAACACGTGATTTGGAATATTTACAGCAGATGTATCCGTCGGAGGCAAAGCGTTACCAGAAGATGATTGCAGAGACGCTAAACCAGATGGATTATGAAGGAAGCTGCATATATGATGAATATCCGGACAGATGGCAGTTATACCGAATAACACAGATGATCATGGATAAGATCAGAAGAGCCGACTGCATGCAAAAGGGCGGGAGTGAACCGGCAGAAGAGACAGAAGGGGAGGGCTGCAGCGCAGCAGAGAAACCGTGGGAGTGGATAGAGGAATTTGTACAGGTACTGCTGTACTATGAAATATATAAGAAGCGTCACGCGAATCACAACGGAATCTTAAAATTTTAGTTGAGCTTTTCCGGTAATCTGATTAAAATAGATATGTGGGAAGGGGTTCCTGGGCAGTAAAGGCACTGCCTCGGAACTTCTGACAAAAGCATGAGCATGGACAGGCTTAGAAGGGAACCTTAGCGGATGAATGAGGAATTGAAGAAACTGCTTCACGAGACGATCGATCAGGGACTATACCAGATCATCTTAAGCAATGCCAGGAAAAAGGACGGACTTGTCAAAGTGAAGATCAGGCCGGTCATGCTCAAAGGTATGCTGATGTTTCAGGAAAGCATATACCGGGAAACGAAAGTATTTCACGAGAACTACCGGGAAACGGAAGTATCGGAACGTATTGAAAATTATATCCTGCACGATTTTAAACAGTGCGAAATAGAGCATACTAATATGAAGGCCATTATTTTGAGCAGTAAAAAGGGCAAAGTAACGGTTAAGAAAAAATATGATATCGGGCAGTCCGGGGCAGCGTACGGGGGAAGACCGATTTCCATGGAACACAACCGGACAAAAAGATATATTCTGCAGGAGGGCACACCCGTTCCGTTTTTGATCGATCTGGGCGTGCAGAGCGCAGATGGCAGGATCATCCGTGCCAAATATGATAAGTTTAAACAGATAAACCGCTTTTTGGAATTTGTAGAAGATATCCTGCCCGCGCTTCCGACAGACCGGGAGATCAGGATTATCGATTTTGGATGCGGAAAATCCTATCTTACATTTGCAATATATTATTATCTTCATGAGCTAATGCAGCGTGATGTCGCGATAACAGGACTTGATTTGAAAACAGATGTTATCGAACGATGCAATCAATTGAGCGAAAAATATCATTATCATAAGCTGCAGTTTCTCAAAGGAGACATTGCAGAATATGAAGGCGCGACGGGAGCGGATATGGTGGTTACGCTGCATGCCTGCGATACGGCAACGGACTATGCGCTGGCCAGGGCAGTGAAGTGGAAGGCCGGCGTCATTTTATCGGTGCCATGCTGCCAGCATGAGGTCAATAAACAGATTGTCTGCGAGAAATTACAGCCCGTTTTGCAGTATGGCATTGTGAAAGAAAGAATGTCGGCGTTAATTACCGATGCGCTGCGTGCCGATTTGCTGCGGGCGGAAGGATATGAGACGGATCTGCTGGAATTCATCGATATGGATCATACACCGAAAAATATCCTGATACGTGCGGTCAGAAAAGAAGGGATCAGTGAGAGAAGGCGTCGGGAAGAAACGGACAAAGTATCGGAAGTGGCGGATTTCTTCCATTTGGAAACGACTTTACAGAAACTGCTGCAATAACAGGAGCGTGTGGTCTGCCTGCAAAGTCCGGTAAAGGAAAGAAAGCATATGAAAAAGACTATTTTGAAAAGTGTATATCTGATCGTGATATTTCTTGCAGCTTTGTTTGGCATCAGCGCCATCATGAATAAGGGAAATACCGATATGACGGTGGAGATGGGCGATGCCTCTTTTCCTGTCGTTACGATGCAGATAGATGAATACCGGGTCAACAGGCTGCATGGGTATGCTTCGGATATGGACACGAGCTATCTGCGGGATACGCTTTTGCCGATCGGTAATGACAGAAACATCTTTTTTACCATCGATACGTACGGAGCAGCGGTGGAATCTCTTTCTTTTGAGGTGCGGAGCATTAACGGAGAACGTCTCGTAGAGAGCACGGAGATTGAAGATTACGAAGAAACGGATGGACAGGTTCGGGGAAAAATAACGTTAAAAGATCTGATCAGTGCGAATGAAGAATACATGCTTATTTTGTTTCTGACGCCTGAAAATAAAAATGACATACGTTATTATACGAGGATTGTTCAGTCGGAAGAAATGTTTATCCGGGAAAAACTGGAATACGTGCTGGATTTCCACACGAGGACATTTGACAGGGAAGAAGCGGCCGAACTCACCAAATATCTGGAATCGAATGCGGAAGGCGATAATACGACGCTTCACAAAGTCACGATACACAGCAGTTTTCATCAGGTAACGTGGGGAGATCTGGAAGTTGAGAGAGTGACGGAGCCGGTTATTGACATTAAAGAACTGGAAACGGGAACAGGTTCTTTCCAGTTGGAGTATATAGTGCTCACACGAAATGGCAGAGAAAAGACTTACTATCAGGTAAAAGAATATTATCGTGTCCGATACACGCCGGAACGCATGTATTTATTGGATTTTGACAGGGAAATGACGCAGATCTTCGATGAGGACGCCGGCGTGTTTGCCAACGATAAGATTATGCTCGGTATCGTGGACAAAGAGGTGCAGATGCAGGAAAGTGATGGCGGAAACGTCGTTGCATTTGTCAGTTCCAATCAATTATACAGTTATAATGTCACGGACCAGAAACTGGCACGTCTGTTTTCCTTTTACAGCGACGATATCAGTGATGTAAGAAGCAGTTATAACCGGTACCGGGTGAAAATTCTGAACGTGGATGAAGCGGGTAATGTGGCCTTTATCGTGTACGGCTATATGAACAGAGGACGGCATGAAGGAGAAGTGGGTGTTTCGGCATACTTCTATAACAGCATGACAAATACGGTAGAAGAGATGGCATATATTCCTTATGACAGATCGTATGAACTGTTAAAGAGCGACGTGGAAAAGCTGGCATATCTGAGCAAATCGGCAGTCTGCTATCTGATGCTGGAAGGAAATGTCTATGCGATAGACCTAATGGCCAAAACCTATACGGTCATTGTATCGGGACTGACAGAAGAAAATTATAAAGTATCCGCATCCAACAAAATGCTCGTATGGCAGGAAGGGCAGGATCAGTACAGATGTACTACGCTGAAGCTGCTGAATCTGGGGACGGGGCAGGAAACGGAGATCACTGCAGGAAGCGGGGAGTATATCTCGCTGCTTGGATTTATGGAAGAGGATTTAATATACGGACTTGCCAAGGCGCAGGATATTGTGATTGATCATACAGGGAATACGACGTTTCCGATGTACTGCCTGAGAATACAGGGAGAGAACGGAGAGGTGCTGAAAACATACAGGGAACCGGATATTTATGTGACCGAAAGTTTCATAGCAGATAACCAGATCACATTATCCAGGGTTGTATGGGATGCGGAAACAGAGGAATATCTGCCTACGGGCAACGATCAGATCATGAGTACGGAGAAAGTGTCTGCCGGAAGCAATACGGTCAGCAGTGTGGCGATCGAAAAGTATGAGACTGTGACAGAGATTGTCGTAAAAGACGAGATCGATACCAAAGCCCTGTTGAAGCTGACGCCCAAAGAGGTACTTTTTGAAGGCGATCGTGCGATCGAGATGCAGGAAAACGAGAATATGAAAAAGCGTTATTACGTTTACGGCAAAAACGGCATTGAAGGCATTTTTTCCAGTTCCGCCAAGGCGGTTATTTATGCATATGAGAATGCCGGCGTTATTGTAGATGACGAGGGAGATTATATCTGGAAAAGAACCGCACGCAGTACAAGAAACCAGATCATGGCGATCGAAGGGGAACAGGTGACCGAGCAGAATACGACGCTTTCGGTCTGCCTGAACACGATACTGAAGTTTGAAGGCGTTTCAAGACGTACGGAATATCTTCTGGAACAGGGAAAAACCGTTCCTTCTATTCTGGAGGCGAGTCTTGAAGACGTTCAGGTGCTCGATCTGTCGGGATGCAGTCTTGACGCGGTATTATACTATGTGAACAAGGACATTCCGGTGCTTGCAACATTGCAGGATGGGAATGCGGTACTGATCGTAGGATTTAATGAGTTGAATATTGTCGTAATGGATCCGCTTACGGGAACGGTTTATAAAAAAGGAATGAATGATTCCACACAGTGGTTTGAAGAAAACGGCAATCATTTTACAACATACATCAGAAAACGGCAGGATTGAGCACATAAGGAGCAGAAATATAAAGCAGAGGAGAAGGTTATGAAAGAAAAAGCTGTTATATTTGACATGGATGGTGTTATTTTTGACAGTGAAAGACTTGTTTTGGACTGTTGGGAACAGATCGGAACAAAATATCGTATCCCGGATATCAGAGAGACTTTTATCGAATGCATCGGTACGAATAAAACGAAAACGCAGGAAATTGTCTATGCACATTACGGAAAAGAGTTCGCATATGACGAATTTGCCGGGGAATCATCGGTGCTTTTTCATGAGTATGTAGAAAAAAACGGACTTCCGGTTAAGAAGGGCGTCAGAGAGCTTTTACAATATCTGTCCGTACTTTCCGTGCCTGTTGGAGTGGCTTCTTCCACGCGTCTGGCAGTCGTGGAAGAAGAACTGCGGCAGGCAGGATTGTATGATTATTTTCAGATCGTCATGGGCGGGGATCAGTTGAAACGAAGCAAACCCGAGCCGGATATTTATCTGATGACGTGTGAAAAAATGGGAGTACAACCCCGGAATGCCTATGCTGTGGAAGATTCTCATAACGGGATCCGTTCCGCTTATCGTGCGGGCATGATGCCTGTCATGGTGCCCGATCTCCTTCCGGCAACGGAGGAAATGAAAGAAATGAGTATAGCAGTATTTGACGATTTACTGGAAGTGCGCGATTATTTCCGGCATAAGAAATGTTTTGCCTGAAAGAGGAAATTCCTGCCGCATCAGCGGCAGATATACAGAAAGGCTGCAGGAGATAAATGGAAATACATAATATACCGCCTTTATATGATGAAAAATCCCGCATATTGATCTTAGGTTCTTTTCCGAGCGTGAAATCCAGAGAAGGACAGTTTTTCTATCATCATCCGCAGAACCGTTATTGGAAGGTAATGGCGGCGGTGCTTGGGAATCCTGTACCGGAGACCATAGAAGACAAAAAACGGATGATACTGTCACACCATGCCGCTATGTGGGATGTGATCGCAAGCTGTGACATTACGGGTTCAAGCGACAGCAGCATCAAAAATGCTGTGCCGAATGACATCGGCAGGCTGCTTGAAGAAACAGAGATAGAACGTATCTATACAAACGGCGGTACGGCACACAAATACTATCGAAAATACATACAAAATAAAATAGGCAGAGAAGATATTGTTCTGCCATCGACAAGTCCGGCCAATGCAGCGTGGTCTCTGGAGAGATTGATTGCTGCATGGAGGGAGGCACTTGCTATAAATTTCTGAGACAGGAGTAGAAAGTTATGGAGAAAGTAATCGGATATTTTAAACGAACCGGCGGCAAACGTCTGACTGTCATGGTACTTGGCAATATTTTCCTAGGGATGGGGATCAGTATTTATAAATTTGCCGGACTGGGGAACGATCCGTTCAGCGGGATGGTGATGGCGCTTTCTGACGTGGTGGGGATGCCTTATGCCAATTTCCTGGTTGTGCTCAACCTTTTCATTTTTCTGTTGGAATTGCTGTTTGGAAGAAATCTGATCGGAGCGGGAACGATCGTCAACGCTTTTGGTTTGGGCTATTTTGTTACGTTCTTTTACGAAGTATGGCTGCATTTCTTTGTCTTGCCGGGGACATTGGCGGCGAAGATCCTGGTCATGCTGGCAGGAACCGTAGTGACGGGGTTCGGGTTATCCTTTTATCAGACGCCGAATGCGGGAGTTGCGCCGTTTGACAGTCTGTCCATCATTATGACGAAAAGGATCCCTAAAATACCGTATTTCTGGCATCGTATGTTTACGGATGCACTTTGTGCGCTTGTCTGTTTCCTGGCAGGCGGCATCGTAGGACCCGGCACGCTGGTGTCTGCTTTTGGCCTGGGTCCCGTTACGAATTTCTTTAACGTACATTTTACACGGAAACTGTTTGCGGGAGATGAGAATGTTCTGTGAGAGCGTGGTCAGAGCGATTGATTCACAGTCTCCCGCAAAGATATGCATATGCATTCATGATCGTGTCGGGACGTTTCCCGGCGATGAAATAGTAATCTGTCCATGCCGCGCCTTCCGTATGCAGATAGGAGCCGTAAGATGGGATGTCACAGCACATGACCGGTCCATCTGCTGCCAGTAAGATGCCGTATCCTTTATCGGAGAGGAGAAGCGGCAGTTCATCCGTATCCGCATCATGCGAAATATATCTGGCGCTTCCGCGCAGTTTCATGCCGTTTGTATCCCGCGTTCCCATAGCATATAAGTTTTCGTTTTTCTGCCAGTCGAAATAAAGCCAGGCTCTGCTTTGACCAAATGAGTCAGTGTCGATCTGGCGGCTTTCTCTGCTTCGCTCCGCAAGCAGCAGCTTTTTATCTCGTGTTAAGAAGCGGAGTGTGCCGGATGCCTTATCGATCTGCAGACAAAGTTCATCGGTCAATAGTTCAATGCTGCCGCCTGCTTCGCGGTACATCCATGTCCTGTCAACATGGGAAACGGCAATACGGGAGTCGGTTCCGGGAATAAACTGCTGTTCTTTGGTAAAGCTGACGCGGACGATTGCACTGCCGACCGGACTTAAACGTAAGAGGCCGTAGCGGCTTTGCAGATAAAGACCGTCCAGCTGTTTCGTTACCCAGCGGACCGTGAGATCGATTCTGGCGTGTCCCGCCGGGCGCAGCTTTTCCGTAGCAGGCATATCTCCGAAGGAAACAGCGGCAGTATGCGTATTGCGCCGGCCGCCTGCTGTCGGGCCGATGGGGGTCTGCCCGGAGGAATGCGGTTCGCCGCCGCCTGTTTCTTTCTGTATAGTCGGGGTCTTGGGACGTACAATGCAGACTTTCTTTTTGCGGATCGTTTTCGTATCGTCTGTCTTATGGTCATTGCAGATACTGCCGGATATAGCGGGTTTTCCCGATGGTGGCGCCGGTAATCTGTTCTGACGCTCTTTTTCCCCCGGTGCCGTCGGTAATCTGTCCTGTTGCTCTTTTTTTCCTGGCGCGGTCTGTATTTTGTTCGTATCCGTTCTCTCCGGCACCGGGTCGGCAATGAGTCCGGTAAGGTTACCGCGGTGCAGGACGCACAGTTCATGCAGGGCGCGGGTTGCCGCGACATATAGCAGTTTGGCATGACCGTCGTCTGCGGGATATTCGTCCCTCGTCGGGTCAAGCAGTAAAACGGCGTCAAATTCCAGACCTTTGGTATATTCTACAGGAAGTATCATGACACCGCTTCCGAAGACTGCTTTTTCCGGGTCGCTTTCTATAACAGGAATGTATTGTTTCAATCGATCGGCGGCGGACATTGCGCTGTCCCTGTCACGGCAGACAACTGCGATCGTATCAAGTCCCTGTGTCTGCCAGTTTGTACAGATTTCAGCAGCTTTCTGAAACAGGGTGTCCCTGTCCGGAATAGGCAGGACTTCTACCGGCTTTCCATGCCGGATGATCGGCTCTACCGGATAGATGGAGAATTGCCCGTGATGCAGTATTTTGGTGGCAAAATTGGAAATTTCCACAGTGTTGCGGTAACTCTTTTTCAGAATGCCGAAACTGTCCATTTTGTCCGTTAAAAGAAGTTCCTTTAACTCTTCCCAGTCGTTTAGGCCGTATCCGAAATGAATATTTTGTGAGACGTCGCCCATGATTGTGTAGGTGCAGTCCTTGATACAGAATTTCAGCACGCAGTATGCCATCATACCGAAATCCTGCGCTTCATCGATCACGACATGATGGGCTTCGCTGATGACTTCCGTTTCTTTTACTCTTTTGTACAGGTAAGCAAGTGCGGCCAGATCATAGACGTCAAAATCCGTTGCGGGAGCTTCTATATCGTATCCGTTAAGAGACTGTCTGGCAAGAAAGTCCTGATACATCGAAAAAATAGACTGTTTCCATGTTTTTTCTCCATATCTTCCGCGGTAAGCTTTCCGAATGGCTTTTTGCTCGCTTTCCGTGTAAGAAATGCCTTTTCCAAGGAATTCATCTTTGATCTTGACAAGAAGACGCTCGTTTAACATGTTGATTTTATTCTGTATGGAAATAGCAGGATTTTTCCGTATATAGTTTTCGATCGTGTCCCTTGGGATCAGTTCGATAAGATCTTCTACGCTGTTTCGGCCGCCCGTTTCGTCATAGACGCCGGGTTTGCCGTTTCGGATGCCTTCCACAAATTGTCTGGGGTTTAAATAAACAGGAGCTCTGTCAATGGTATTCCATTCCAGTCTGCGGCAGTATGCTTCCAGATCGCGAAACCATGCAAGAGTTCCCTTGACGACGCTTTCGGGTTTCATTTTATCGGCGCTGAGGATATGGTATTTTTTCTCATCCCAGTCTTCGTATAAGAGGCGTACAAAAAGCTGCTCCATGGTCATCTGCCGGATGCCGTATACATCCAGGTCCGGCAGGACACCCGTGATATAGTTCAGCAGGATCCGGTTGCTGCCTATGATATAGAAGTCGTCCGGTCTGAACCGTTCCTTATAGTTATATAAAATAAAAGAAATCCGGTGCATCGCGACCGTGGTCTTCCCCGAACCCGCAACACCCTGCACGATAATGTTATGATAGGGGGATTTGCGGATGATTTCGTTCTGTTCTTTTTGGATCGTCGCGATGATCTCACCGAGAACGGCCTGCTTATTTTTGGCAAGATATTTTGTCAGCAGATCATCATTGGCAACGACTTCTGTGTCGAAGAAATCAAGCAGTCTGCCTTCTTCTATTTCATAGGTCCGTTTTAACTTCAGGTTGATCGGGATCTGTGCGCTGCCCGGGGCGGCGTAACTGCAGAATCCGAGTCCGTTTTCATAATAGACGTTGGCGACGGGCGCCCGCCAGTCGATCACCATCCAGTGCGTGGTATCTTTGGGAATGCCGCCCTTTCCGATATAAACGGATTCTTCTTTATGGAGAGACTCGTCGTGGAATATGATCCTGCCGAAATACGGTTTCGCCCGGGCTTTTTCGTTTTTGGAAAGAGCCTGCTTCATATGGTCGTGCAGTGTGACGGTATTGCTCAACATCGTGTATACTTCCGCATCGTTATCATGATAATGTGCCAGCATTTCATCGATTTCACCCTGCATGCGGGAGACTTCCCTGCGATAGTTTTCCACATTGTCAGAAACTACCGCAAGTGTTTTCAGAAGATAGGATTCTTCTTCCTTCCTGGATATTCCAGGAAGCTGTTTGGTCTTATCCTGTTCATGATTCATCGGCTTTTCCTCTTTTCGCAAGATTTGTACGGAATGAAAATCCGGAGCAGATGCGGTTTGGCAGCATTTGCCCGAAAGACTTCCGGTCTATCTACTATTTTACCGAAAACCGAAAAAAAGAATAGACTTTAATTTTAATTTATGTTACACTATATCATGAAGTCGTGATAAAAATAAAACATTTTATTGCGCTACGGAATAAACGAAATAACGTCTGATCTATACTTTTTCAAAAATTCTTTTTGCATACTTTTCCAGTGAAAACAACAAAATCATGCCGAGAACACCGCAGGAAATTATTTCGCCTGCGCCTACGGTAAGTGCGTAGTATCCGTAGCAGTATGCCGTTGAAGCGCCGTCGATCTGCAGACCGTATCCATAGATCAATACGAGGGGAACGATCAGGATATTTGCAAGAACAGGGGATACCGGAGCGCACCATTTCCATTTACGCAGCATATAAGTGCCGATGGCGCCGATCAGGGTGGCAAGACTGCCCAGAATAATATCGGGAATAATACAGCCGGTTAAAATATTGCTGAGCAGACAGCCGATAAAAAGGCCGGGGATGGCTGCCGATGTGAAATAAGGCAGAATGGTGAGCGCCTCGGAGAAGCGGATCTGTATGACGCCGTTTGCAAGTCCCAGTGCATTTGCAAGATAGGTCAGTACAATGTAGAGCGAGGCGATCATAGCCGCCTGTACCATGGTGGTAAGTGAGATGGGGCGAACAGCCTTTGCGGGAGCCGCCTCGTGGTAAGATTGATTTTTCATAGTTGTCTCCTTTAGTTTTGTTTTACGTCAGGAAGGTCTCGAACTGACGATTTTTTTGGATCCTCATAGAACAGAGAGATTTCCAAAAACTAATTATACTGAAAAAAGACGGAAAGTCAAGAAGGATTTCCGATAAACTTCCGGGCGGGATTGCCGCCGCAAGATCTCCTGACTTTCCGTGCTGTTTTAAAGATTCATCTTACTGCCGCATTTCGGGCATACGGTACCGTTTTTGTAAATAAAACCGCAGCGGTAGCAGCATTTTACGATATGATTTTCCTTTGCCATATATTCTACGCTTCTGGACTCCGGTTTTTCCTGCAGATAGTGCACGAAATCGTCCAGAACTTTTGCAAAGGCGTTCAATTCTTTTGCTTTCATGTTACCCGGCAGCTTTTCTTTTTCCAGATTGGCTCTTTGTATGAAGATGCCCTTTCTGAAAAGCTTTTTACTGGCAAGCACTTTATCGATATCATGAATGCTTATTTTGCCGGAGTTTAGGAAGGTATGATAGAAAATATGGTCCGGTGTGAGCACAAATCCTTCTTTTCCGCTGCCGGTACGGGAAATATCGCAGACCATCAGGGGATATTCGTAAGGTTCCCTGGCGGAAGCGTATCCGTTTACGGCGTTTAACATGGCGGTACGGTTAGAAGATTCACTGCCGTTATTTTCCGGTGTTTCTTCGGCTTCGTTCCGGCTGTCCGTACGATGTGCCGATTTCAGTTCCTCTCGGGCGTTATAGAAGTAAAAAGGTTCGCAGTTGATGAATTTTTCTTCCATATCATGCTTCAGTTTCCGCATGAGCTGAACGCTTTCATCCGTCTTTAACTTGGTAAGGCGGCGCTTTATCATTTCCAGAGCGTTGGTTTTTAATTCCGGCAGGAACATTCCTTCACTGATCTCGTCGTAAGCCTTTTGAGCCTCGGAAAAAGAAAGGCTCGACATGCTCGGGCAGATATGTTCTATTCTTGCCTCGTCCAACATGCGGACTTTTTCATATATTTTCTCTAAAAACGGCGCTTTGTTTTCTTCCTGATAGTCTTGTTCCTGCAGCTTTTCATACAGATTCCAGAGGGCATTTCTGTCCTTTTTGTTGCTGCGGTTTACCATAGCGGATATTTCTTCTTTTTCCGCCATGTCTTTACGCTGTTCCAATTGTTTGCGGTAAGGGGTCAGATCCACCTCTTTGTATTCGTCTAATTTATCCAGATAGGCGGACAGCTGTTTCCTGTCAAGATGCAGCGGCATATGAGTGAGCAGATGTTCCACTTCACGTTTGGCACGGTCGGCTTTGATCTGTGTCAGTTTCTGCAGGGCATCCTGTTTTAATTCGTCAGGAATATCGCGGTTTTTAACATGAATAATGACTTGTTCGATTTCCTTATACGGCTTGTTTTTGCAGTTTTCGGTCTGCTGTGCCAGCGCCTTCGTTTCCGCCTCATACAGACGGCTGTCGATCCGCCTGCGGTATTCCTGTTTCTTGCCTGCAGGCAGAGCAGATTCTTTATCGATCTGTTTTCTTAGTTCGGAAAGCCGGTCGAGAGGAAGCGTATCCACGGATTCCATCTGCGCATCGTACTCGGCGGTCAGTTTGCCGCGCAGTGTTTCTCTGACGGCGTCTATATAACGGGTATCGGAGAAATCCTCACCGGACGATGTATTGATAATGATCTTCTGCCGTTCCAGGGCCGTTAAAATGGTTTTTAATTCTTCGGTCGTTTTTCCCGGAAGCAGAGAGACATCTCTTGCGGCGCCCATTTGGGAAGCATCCGCGGCGGTACGGACTTTAGACGCTTTGGAAGCGGCATTTGATGAATCCGTTTCTGCGGCACGTCCAGACCGGGTTCCGGCAGGTTCGGCGCCGGGCTTCGTATTGTCTGGGTGTCTGTGTCCGGTATCGTCAGCCTGCATTCCGGAAGCCTTTTTATTTTTGGAAAACAGTCTCGAACCGCTTTCGGCAAGCTGCGCTGTCAAACCTTTCAGTCCTGTGGCATGTGCCGGTTCGGTCAAACGATGACCGGCAGATCCTGCGGCGGCTTCCGGAGCCGTTTTATCTGTTTTTGGAGCCGTTTCGCCGGTCTGACCGGCCGCCTCCCGGTCGGCTTCAAATTCGTTAAATTTATAGTTGGTCGTTTTATCGGCTTTTTGTCCTAAAAGGTCGAGATAGTCTTCAAAGGCGGTGCGGTCTTCATCGAATTTGAGACCGAATATATCGCCTTCCTGCAATAATTTCTTCGGATAGGGGGTGAAAAATGCGTTGCATTCGTTGCAGGCATAAGTGCGTGCCATGAATACACGGCCTTCTTTTGTATCGATCAGAAGCTCTTTGTCTACAGGGTATACGGCCATGTACAGTTTTTCTTTGCATTTCGGGCATTGGTAATTGGTAATATAAAAGTTGCGTCCGATTCTGGATCTTGCGGTGTCCTCGTCGCTGATAGCGGCTTTTTCAAAAGTACAGAAGTCTTTTTTCCAGCATAAGTTGTGCCAGAGACCGATCCGGTAACCATCTTCCTCTGCATCGCCGGCATCTGCACCATTGCCGGATTCGGAAGCATTCGGCCCGCCGCCTTCTCTGGAGTCATCGCTTTTTTTCTTATGTATCTCCGAAGTGACCAGACTCTGCCCCTCCTTTAACTTTCCTTCTTCTTTCAAAAGCCTTAGGATGGACAGCATGGTATCTTCGTAGGTAATCTGTATGTCATTTTTGAAAAAACGGAAATTTTGAGCATTGAAGTCCGGCTCGATATTGACGGGACGGAGAATATTTTTAAACAGAGCATTGAGAGCGTCATAATTTTTATCTACTTTGAGACTGCTTATGATGCCCCATTTGCCGAAAGCATACAGCGTCATATTCATGACGTTGTTTAAAAGGCTGTCACCGGGCATACTTTCCAGACTGCCGGATTCTGCAGGGATTTCCATGATCGTTGTGTATGCTTTTTTATGGTCGAAGTTAAAGATCAGGGAACGGACTTCGCCTGCCAGGATCAGGTTGCTGTTTGTAATGATAAAAGTATCTGTCCATGTAACGGGCAGTTTCATGGCTTTGATCAGTTTTTCAAATACTTTTTTCAGTTCCGGATTCGCTTTTAACAATAACATCTAAGTCACCCCGCCAGAGTATTCGTTTAGTCCAGTTCTCCCGCCTGATATTTTGCAACAATAGAATGAATACGTTCTACAGGATTCAACAGATCACTGATAGAAGAATCATGGTTCAGCGTGTCGATCAGATAAGCTATATATTTACTCAGATCACAGTCAATATACCATTCACGCTCCAAAAGTGCGGGTGACTGATAGATCAGATTGGTCGTCAGGACTTTGTCTATAATACCTTTTTCATACGCCCTGTCAAAACGTCCCAGACCGGCGGTGAAAAGACCGAAGGTAGCGCATACAAAAATGCGTCCCGCTTTTCTTGCTTTTAGGGCAGCGGCAACTTCCAGAACGCTTTCTCCGGAAGAGATCATGTCGTCGATGATGATCATGTCTTTGCCTTCTACGCTGCTTCCAAGGAATTCATGTGCAACGACGGGGTTGCGTCCGTTGATAACGCGGGTGTAATCTTTTCTGCGGTAGTACATGCCGATATCCAGACCGAGGACATTGGCCATATAGATTGCCCGTCCCATACCGCCTTCGTCAGGACTGATGACCATCATATGATCGTTGTCGATCTGCAGTCCCTTGACGTTATTCAACAGTCCCTTGATAAACTGGTAATTAGGCTGTACGGTTTCAAAACCATGCAGCGGAATGGCATTCTGGACTCTGGGGTCGTGCGCATCGAAAGTAATGATGTTGTCGACGCCCATATGAACCATTTCCTGCAGCGCCAGCGCACAGTCAAGAGATTCTCTGGAAGAACGTTTGCTCTGTCTGCTTTCATACAGGAACGGCATAATAACGGTGATGCGTCTTGCTTTACCGCCGACTGCTGCGATAATACGTTTCAGATCCTGATAGTGGTCGTCAGGAGACATGTGATTTTTATGGCCGCACAGGGAATAAGTCAGGCTGTAATTGGCTACGTCCACAAGAAGATATAAGTCATTGCCGCGCACGGACTGGTTGATGATACCTTTGGCTTCTCCCGAACCGAAACGGGGGACTTTGGCATCCAGAATATAAGAATCCCGCTGGTAACCGGTAAAGGCAAGACTGTCTTTATGTTCGCTTTCACGTTCCGCTCTCCATTTTACGAGATAGTAATCTACTTTTTCCCCGAGCGTTTTGCAGCCTTCTAACGGAATGATACCGAGAGAACCGACGGGAATAGTTTCCAGATTCCTTTTTTCTTCACGTTTTGCCATGCGAAAATCCTCACTTTCTGTTTTGTAGGCGTTTTTTGTACATACGGATATCGGGTCCGGTCAGTTTACAGATTTCATAATGACTGGTAATGCGGGAAAAGATACGGTCGGAATACCGGTTCCGCAATTCTTCCAGAGAAAGATTCGTGGAAATAACGGTGGCTCTTTTGCCCATGTGCCGTTCATTTAAAAGAGAAAACAGCTGGGAAGCGACGAACTGATTGGTCAGTTCGGTTCCAAGATCGTCAATGATCAACAGATCGCATTCATACAGATCCTGATAACGTTCTCTTTGTTCTTCTTTGTTTTTATAGTCAAAAGAATATTTGGATAACATGTCAAAAAGGCTCGAAGCGCTGAAATAGATAACGCAGTGGCCGCTTTCGATCAGTTCTTTGGCAATACAGTTTGACAAAAAAGATTTTCCCGTACCCACTGTACCATAAAAAAATAAATTATGGTAGTCGGAATTGAAATTTTTGATAAAATTCCGGCAGGTAGTTACGGCATTTTTGAAATGAGATAGATGTTCTCCTTCATAATACTCATAAGATAATGTCTGAAAGTTTTCGCTTTGGAGCATTTCGCGGATGTTGGACTGCTCATAAAGAAGCGTGGTCATGGCCTGTCTGAAACAATGGCATTTCTCGGGGCCGATGTAACCGGTATCCTGACAATCCGGGCAGATATAGGCAGGCTTTAGGTAGTCTTCAGGGAGTCCTGCGCTTTTTAGAAGCGCTGCTTTCCGTGCTGCAATTTCGGCGAGGTTTTCATGCAGTTCCTGCAGCGCATGTTCATCGCCCTCCAGATACTTTTTGCCGCATGCGACGGAAAGAGAGGCAACGGTATCCTCCAGATCGCGGTAGCCGGGGATATTGTCATATACGTAGGCCGTTTTGCGTTCCAGATCGTGGCGGCTGTTCAGTTGTCTGTTTTCGTAGTCGCGAATTATGGTATTATACTGGGTGTTTGTCAGAGACACGTTGCTGCTCCTTTAAATTCAATTGCTCAATAATTCTTTCTCCAGAATATCAAAATCATATTGATTTTGTTTAAACTGGTTAAATTTGTTGCCGGAAAAAACTTTCGGGGTCCTTGCCTGCTTAAAGCGCTCCTCAATAGCCTGAATGTCGCTTCTGTGATGAACGCCGGATTTGTACCAGCTGTTTAAGATACTGTCGGCATATTCAAAACGGTGGTTGTCCGTAGCCAATACGGTCTTTTCACAGGCTGCGGAGATCACATCGAACTCAAAGGCGAATTCTTTGGTCCAACGCGTAATATAAGATACTTCCGTCTGTGTAGGCACACTGGATTTGCCGAGCGCCTTCATAATGTCATAGACGGTCTTATCGTATTTATGTGCGTAGGAAAGCGCCTGTTTTGGCGTGGTGATACCCTCCTGCGCCCAGTTGATGGCAACTTTTTCTATGTACCGGAGATCTTTCTTGCCGCGTTCTACACAGTATTGAAGCAGATAATCGATCAGATCTTCCGAGAATCCGAGTTTGTCCGAAATAAAAAGAATAGATTTCATTTCCGAAGCGCTCAGGGTTTTCTTTAAATACTGTTCTGCAATAAAGAGCAGGCCGGAGGCCGTTTCATCTGATTTGAACGCCTTTAACTGGTCTAATGTATAGACGGGTTTTTCGTAAGGATCGCTTTGGACCGGCATTTCTTTGGCCGGTTCCGGCTCGCTTAGATCGGACAGGTGAATGCCTGTCAGATTTTTGTTCTCGTCA
>CAJTUZ010000002.1 GCA_910579735.1 uncultured Lachnospiraceae bacterium | reverse complement strand
AATATTGTTTACCTTTGGGCAGCAATTTATCTAAACAGTAAATCAGCTGCTTTTTCATTTTCAGAAACTATCAGCACAGCACAGAAAGAATGCGGTATCAGAAATTTCTGCTATACTTTGAACCAACAAATTGGGATTTGTGGAGAAATGATGAATGAATATATACAATATTTAACAGAGCTAATTCCCGAAAGGGACAGTTTAAAACTTGTAAAAAGTGAAGCGGAAAAATATTATAAGTCACATTCTATTGATGATTGTTTTAACATGGGAATTAAACTTTATCAATCGGATAATTTTCAAATTCAGGAAGTTGGTGTTTTTCTTTTAGGTTATCCTGCACATCACACTGCTTCAGCAATGTCTTTTTTTAAAAATAAAGTAAGTCAGCATGACAGCTGGAAAGTGCTGGAAGTTTTAGCTATGGCTTTTGATAACCATTGTTAAATTATCGGATATGAAAAGACTTTACCCTTAATAGAAGAATGGTTAAACAGCGACTGTGCAAATGTTCGTAGAGCCGTTTCAG
Organism: uncultured Lachnospiraceae bacterium; assembly: GCA_910579735.1. Classification (GTDB taxonomy): domain Bacteria; phylum Bacillota; class Clostridia; order Lachnospirales; family Lachnospiraceae; genus UBA3282. The sequence continues at coordinate 248,378 of CAJTUZ010000002.1, read as the reverse complement.
AAGGATTGAGAATATGGACAAACCGCCCTTATTTTAAGGATAATCCTCAGTTTATCGGGCTGTTGAAGTGCCAAAACAGGGCGGCGATAATAGGTCATTGACTTATCCCGCCGCTCTGCCTGTTACCGCTCCATCCTTCCACACTTCCTCGAAATGTTCCGTCTTGTAATAGTAAAGACCGTTCTGCGGAATATTCACATTCCACCAGAGATTTGCATCAATTTGTTCCTGATTTTTCATGACACGCCCCAATTAGCCATTGACCAAATCTACAGCATTGTATCAATGCAAAGCTGGCCATGCATACGGCAAACAACCATGCCCTGACATAAAAAAGATACGACAGCCTTAACATACCTCGCTTAAAGTACTGTCTTCCGGAAATATCATTTTAAATACAAAAAAGAAAATAATCATAGATACACCGCCTGTAACAAAAGTCACCAGTAAATTATATGCTGCAGGCGGTATATAAATCGAAGCAACCGGCATCCATAAATTATTAAATCCGTTGCAGGTAAGTGAAATCACCACCCAGGCGGCTAAATACCATCCTGCCTGATAAACGGGGTTACCATGACTCTTAAAAGTAATGTTTCTCTGCAATGGGAAATTAATACATTGTGCCAGAAATGCCCCTGCCTCATAGCTGATAAAATAACCAAGGCCGCCTCCGATCATTACATTTCCCGCCCCATCCCGAAGAACGTTGTACCCCAGGATACTCCATACAAATTCCACGCCGAACAGCTTCATTGGAATCTTTGGCCACATAAATTCCATTTCGGCCAGCCGGATTCCCAGGATTTTCGGCATAAAAGTAAATACCAGATATTGAAAAATCGTAACTCCCATGCTGAAAACAAAAAAATGAAAAATCTGATAAAGCCACTTGGACAGTCCGGGATTCTTCAATACCAAAATATCCCAGTTCTTCTTCCACCAATTTAAAATCCTTTTCATTTCAATTTATCCTCATAAATTTTATTCTGTCTTCTATTGAAAAAAAATCCGCCGATCACCTTTTTCATGCCCTTAAAAAAATGCCCATTTACTGCCTGTACCAATCCATCCGCCATCTCCATACTGATCCATCCGCCGGTCATTTTGGCAATGCTCCGAAAAGGAATATTATAGATAAACAAAATATTTAAATCCGGCCTTCCTTTTCTCTCACTTCTGTTTTTTAAACCTGTAAGCACATAATAAATGAATCTTGCCAATGGATTTTTCGCTTTTTTCATCTGGCAGACTGCATCATTTATCTCAAGTTCCCTATCCGTTTTTTCTAATGGCAGAGGGCAGCCAAGTAACGTTTCAAATTCATGGTCGCTCATGTTCGTAATCTTTCCCGCATAACAACCCGGCAGTTCTTCTTTAGAATAAGGCAGTTCTTTTGTACTTCCTTCTATCTTCCATTCCGAATTTAAACAAATATTCCGGCTGTCTGCCCCTATCATGATCTGATAAGTTCCGCCTTCTTTTTCCCATTGATTTGTTTTTACATTCCAATAGCGGAATGTCCTGTTGTCAAAGGGCATAAATATCTCTTTTTTTTCACCCGGCTCCAACCATACTTTTTTGAATCCTTTCAGCTCCTTTTCCGGACGGAATACTTTGGCCTCAGACAGCCCCACATACAACTGCACTATTTCGGCTCCGGCCATACTGCCTGCATTTTCAAGCCAAAAGGAAACGCCTTCCTCCAACACTTCAATCCTGTCATAGCGAAAAGTCGTGTAAGACAATCCATATCCAAAAGGATATCTGACAGGCATTTTTGCTGTGTCATAGTAGCGATAGCCTACATAAATGTTTTCCCTGTATTCAGCATTTCGCATCCTCGAAGGAAAGTAGCAGTATGCTGGCGTGTCTCCATATTTTACGGGGTACGTTTCCGCTAGTTTTCCAGAAGGGTTTACCTTACCTGTAAGAATATCTAAAACCGCACCGGCGCCGGCGCCTCCTCCCAGACCGCTATGAAGAATCGCCTTCAACGACTTTTCAAAAGACATGTCAATTACTGCACCGGCGCTGATAATTCCCACAATATCCGGATTCACCTGCGCCATTTTCTGTAAGAGTTCAATCTGATCAGGTGAAATGGCAAGGTGTTCCCTGTCCTTTCCTTCCGCTTCACTTAATTCATTCAGCCCAAAGAAGTATAAAACAACATCTGCCTCTCCGGCCAGCTTTACAGCCTCCTTTTTCCATACATCATTTGCTTTCCCTGTTCGATTATATCCTCTTAAACTCCCTATTACCTGTAAATCATATCCTCCGATCAACTCAACGATGCTGTCCACCTGAAAAGGATTTACCGCTGACGATCCGGCTCCCTGATATCGGGGCATGAATGCAAAATCTCCTATTACTGCCACTTTTTGTCCTGCTCGAAGGGGCAGTACACTTTCTTCATTTTTTAATAAAACTGCACTCTCCGCCGCTGCCTTTTTGGCCAGCAGATGATGCTCTTCTTTTTTTATTTCTGTTTTTTTATGTACCTTTTTTTCTTTTAACTTAAAAATTGCATTCAGCAGCGTGGCAACACATTCATCCAACTCTCTTTCTGTTAAGCTGCCCTCTTTTACCGCCTTTAAAATACTCCTTGCAGAGTCAAAACCGGGGGCAGGCATCTCCAGATTGGAGCCTTCTCTAACGCCTTCCACATGATTGTTGGAACCGCCCCAGTCTGTTATCACAATACCGGCAAATCCCCATTCTTCCCTTAAAATCTCTTTCAAAAGATGATGATTTTCATTTGCATAAGTACCATTAACTTCATTATAACTGGTCATAAGCGCTCCCGGGGCGCCTTCCTCTATGACGATTTCAAATCCGGTCAGATAAATTTCCCTCAGCGTTCTCTCATCAACTACTGCATTCATTGCCATGCGGCGCAGTTCCTGAGAGTTGACTGCAAAATGCTTAGGGCACGCAAATATTCCTTCCTCCTGGATCCCTCTCACATAAGCTGCTGCCATTTTTCCTGACAAATACGGATCTTCGGAAAAATATTCAAAGTTACGGCCGCAGAGAGGGCTCCTCTTGATATTTAGTCCCGGTCCTAAAAGGATATCCACTCCCTGTACTGCGGCCTCTTCTCCAAGCGCCCTGCCAATCTGCCGTGCCAGCTTTTCATCCCAGCTGTTGGCCACTGTAGAGAGCGTTGGAAAACAGGTTGCCTTCTCAGAGGCATTCAGTCCCAAATGGTCGGCCGCCCCGGCCTGCTTTCGCAGGCCATGAGGACCATCCGCACAAAACAGTGAAGGAATCCCAAGCCGCCTGATATCCCATGTTTCAAATACTGTCTTTCCACTCAGGATTGCTGCTTTTTCTTCAATTGTCATCTTATTTAAAATATCCTGATGCTTCAATCTTATCCCTCCACATATCACAAGCTGCGCTTGCGATACTGCATCAATAAACAGTTTATATCAAAACCCTGCTTAATCATCTGTTGTAATTACAGCTACACTATCCGGATTAAAGCATAATGTATAAGTGCCATCATCATTTTCAAACCAAAGACCTTCAATTTGTGTCGGCTGCACCGGACCTGCCGGTCCATCCATCAGCATTACCATTGAATTGTCTGCATACAAACTCATCAATCCTGTAAAGGCAAAAAATCCTGGTGCTTCAATACTATAGCTGTAAACAGCTCCATCTACTGCTTCTATTGGCGTTGCCGTATATATCAGTTCAATCCGGTCCCCTGCACCACCAGGAGCACTGCCAACTGCCTCACCACAGATTCCTCCCGTCTCAGGATTAAAGCCTTCATAAATATTCGGGAATTGACCTGCTCCCCTTGCATAGCCATTACTTCCTTCGGGGAAAGAATAACCTTCCACTAATACATTTCTTTCTCCCAGTGTCAGTGCCTGCGCTACTTGTACCTGTCCAGAAGAAGCATTGCTTACAAATTCACTGCTGCTTTCTGCCACTGCAGTAATATCATAAGTATTACCACGCAGAACTGTATCTATTTTTATGGAATAATTTTCTAATGAGATATCCGTCATCTCAACCTTCACAACATCCGAAGCATCCTTTGTATTTGTAAAGGTCACCACTACCTGATCCGGATACACCTGGTACTGGTAAGTTCCTATATTGGAAATCTGGATATCTATAGTATCAGAAAAAACGTTCCAGAAATAAGCAATCTGAGGATCATCTAACGTGCCAATAATCGTATAATCAGCTGTTGCTGCCGGGCTAAAATCATGTGCAGCATCATCCAAAGCTGGAAAGGCAAGCACTTTTACCAGATATTCTCCATATGCATAATCCATAACATCACTTAGATTTCCTCTGCATTCTGCGTTTCCATTACTATAAATTGCATCGCTGGAATAAATAAAATCATCTTCGTCCCTTACCGCATCTGGTGCACACATATAAATAAGATAATGATCCGCATTCTCCACTGCTCCAAAGGAAAAATTTCCATCTGCATCCACCATAAAATCTGTGGGAGAATCAAGTTTTGGAATCCTTTCAATTTCCTTCTCCTTCTGCCCTCCATCTCCACTTTTCCATAAATCATCCAGTACATTGCCAACCTGCGCAAAGTAATTCTGTGTATTCTCCACCACTGTAGTTCCACAACCAGTAAAAATAAGTGTCACAAACAATGGAATCATTATAAAACAGACCTTTCTTTTCATCATACCCCCTCCTTTCTTACACAAAAGCAGGAAACCACTTCACATAGAATAGCTGCCACCTGAAGTACAAGAATCGTTATAACGGGAAACAGTGTTCCTCTGGAAGAGTACATTGAAATATTGTTCAGCCGGTCTGCCCATACAGGATAACTGTTCATAAAGAACAGCCCCAGAGCAAAGGAAGCACACAATATACTTACAACATTCATACATTCTGCCGCCTTAATCTTACAGTGAAGATATAATTCCGAACATACAATTCCCAAAAACATTCCCAATACCACTATTGTATCGAAATATTGATAAACCAATCCATAAACACAAAAGAATATTAAAACCACGATTCCGGTCAAAGTTCCAATCCTGCTTGCTCTTTCTCCTTTCTGCAACTCCTTAAATTTTCTCAATCTCATTTGTTTCCTCCTTCTTTTTCCCGGCAAACAAACCTGTGAACATCATAATTACGCTTACTCCGAAAATAACTATCAAAACTAATGTCCAAACTAAAAGTCCACTCTGCCACCCAGGTACTACAGTTATTACTCTTGAACCACTGCTCAATCCATTTTCCGCCACTGTTCTACTGATCGTATACAAATTATGCTTGGCCGCTTTGCGCAAAAGTTCTAAAGCATATCCATCTCCGGCATTAATTGCTGCAATCACTGCTGCTGCGTGATCCGTAGAATCCAAACAACTATAATCAATACCGGAAGCCAACTCCTCCAGATAATGAGTCTTATAAGCACTAGATCCCGAGTAACCGTCTGTTGTTACATGTCCTTTAAATCCCCATTCGCTTTTTAAGACACCGTTTAACAATTCAGGACATGTGGCACTCTGGCGGGACCCCAGTCTGGAAAACGCTGTCATAACTCCTTTTGCACCGCCCTTTGTAATTGCTCCCTCAAAAGCTCTTAAATAATTTTCCCGCAATGCCTGTTCATTGCAAAAAGTGTTCAAACCTTCTCTGTGTGTTTCCTGATCGTTCAGTGCAAAGTGTTTGATGCAGTAAACAATCCCGTTGTCCTGCATTGATTTTGCTTCACTGGCACCTATAAAATATCCCAAATTGGCATCTTCTGAATAATACTGATTATTTCTTCCGGCCACAGCAGTTCTGTGAATATTTCCTCCGCCATACCATATTTCAGTAAGTCCGCAATAAGCAGCTTCAAAAGCCAGATTTTCTCCTCTTGCACTGAAACGGTCTTTATTCCATGTTCTTGAAGTCATAACTTCTGATACCCAGCCCATACCACTGCCTCCTACCGCAGTCAGTGCAGAACCAATACCGTTTCCATCATCATTCCGCCCTGCGAAGGGCATACCAATATGGTCAATTCCCTGTGTTCCTTCTGCGTCAAGCATCAAGCCTGCCATCTCTTCCACTGTAAGCTGATCGATAAACGCATTCCATGTATCTTCATCTTCCCACTCTACATTTGCCATATCAGCAAAGGTGATTCCATTTTCTACTCCCTGCGTAAAATCGCTTACCGCAGGTGCATCTTCCGGAATTGTATACCAGTCTGTGTTTAGTGCTTCTTTAATACTTTCATTTGCTTCTAATGAAATTTTTTCCGGCCAGGTAGCATCCCAGTCTTTTCTTGAAAGATAGGTAAAATCAATATCATAGTAATTCAAGTCTGCATAATCAAATGCATTTGTCACCTCAACTTCATCATTAACATTAGACATCCTGTATCTGTCTTGATCGAGTGCCGCCTGATTCCACTGATAAGTCATAGCAGCATCTCCTTCAGCACTCATACCATCTGCTGTGCCGTAACCCTTTGCTGCTAAAATGTTATTTAGAGCATCATGTGCATTTTCTCCTACTGACAGGAAATAATCTCCGGCACTTAAAATATAACCTTCTGCTCCCTTTGCATCATAGCTTGTCAGAAAATATCCATCTACTGAAACTGACAGTTCCACACTCTCTCCCGGAGCAATTACATCTGTCTTTTCAAATCCAACCAGGCTAACTGCAGACTTTTCAACCAGATTTTCTTTTTCATAATCACCATAAGGAGTCTGCGCATAGACCTGGACTACTGTTTTTCCTGCATAATCTCCTATGTTACTGATCTTCACGTCGACAAAATACTGATCATTCATTTCATCATAATCCACACCGATCAGTTCTTTTTCAAATTCCGTATAGGAGAGTCCATATCCAAAAGGATAGCAAACTTCCTCCTGATAATTCCATGCCGTTTTTGTACTGGAGCCTTTTACCGAATCTGCATTTCCCGCTTTCATCACCAAATCTTCATATCGTGTCTCATAATATTTATAACCTACATAAATACCTTCTGCATAAATTACATACCAATCAATATTATCTCCATCATTAGTATTGTCTGTTGCATTAGCATTCAGCCACTCACTGTTCGTAAATTTCTGTGTATTCTCTCCAGCATAGACATTTGCTGGTGCAGAAAGGGAGTCCGCAGCATAGGTGTCCACCAAATGGCCTGATGGAACTGTTTTACCTGTCAATATATTAGCTACTCCTGTAAAACCAACAGTTCCCGGCATTCCTACAATCATGCAGGCATCCACGTCATAATCATCCAACCAGTCTAATTCCATCATCTGATCCGCGTTAATCAATACAATAATATGTTCAAAAATTCCATCTGCTTTTTCCTGTGCCAGATAAGCCATTAAATCCTCTTCTTTTTTGGAAAGTCCCAGATAATGCCTTCCTTCTGCTGTAATCATGGCACTGTCATTACTTTCTGAGCCAACGCGGGATAACATCACCAATGCGGCATCATTATAATCACTTTTCCAACTATTCTCTTTGGTTTTAACATCTGAAATTTCCGCCTCTGAAATATCTGTATTACTGGTTATTCCTAAAGAAGCATATACTGATTCTAATTCCAGATTAACATTTTCCTCTCCTAATGCAGTTTGCAGACTGCTTATATAGGTAACTGGCAGAATCGCCTCAAATGCAGTTGCATTTGAAGTTCCCTGTGTATGAAAAGACCCATTCCCAAATACAGTAACTCTGCTTTCAGCAGATAAAGGCAGTGTCTGATTTTCATTCTTCAATAAAACACAGCCCTCCTCAGCCTGTGCTATATTTTCAGAAGCAACTGCAGTCTCTACTTTCAAAGCAGACTGCTTATTAGTAATATCTGTCCCATAAGGATTATCATAAATAATTTGCGGCTCACTTTCACCCGTCTGGACAATCCTGTTGGTCTGTACATTTAATGCATTATTGATGACACCGGCATAAGTGAAAAGCAGATTGGTTCCTGTCACAGTAACCATTAACAGGAACGCTGATATCCCGGCAATTCCACGAAAAATAGCTGTTCTCTTTTTCATTTGGCCCTCCCAATCTTTCTCATTATTGTTTATCTGATAGCTTGAACAGGTATGTGTGCACTCATACATCTTTCTATGTAACATATCATAACATGCCTTTATCATATTTTTTTTATTCTGCATAAACTGTTTGTTTTTTTGCATAAACTGTATCTATACAACGCGTTCACTAAATTAAGTCCGGAATGTAAAACATGGTTGTCGCTTAAACGTAAACCTATTTTCATTTTCGGAAAACATATCAAATTTCTTCATTGAATTTACCAGTGCTAATGTATCCGATACCTGTTGCTGTAAAAAACTAATTCCATCTTTCAAGATTATATTATTATCTGTTAATTCCTGAATAACAGTATTCTGATTTTCTATTGTCTCTTTCCCCCTGGGATAAAAGAATTTACAAAATAAAATGATAAAGTAGATCATGATTAGATTAAGAATGATAATAGAATTTACAGGCCAAATTACTGTAAAAAAGTTATAACGTGAATTAAACACCACTTTACAACTTTATGAGTAGATCCCCGTCTTCCAACATAGATATTTCATGGCATCTACAATAGCTGTGATGCCGGAATTCAGAGAAAAGAAAAATGTCATTATCCTCTGCGACAGCTGGTATGTAAAAAAGGATCTGTTCTCCATCGTGGATAAATTTGAAACCCCTGACCTGATCGGTATTGCAAGGTCTGACTCCGTACCGTATCATGGATGCGGCGAGTTCCAGTGCGGATTCTTTCTTCTGCCACATGCGGTAACCAAGCGGGACAGCAAGGTATGATATCCTGGCTCTATTCCATACCGGGAGGCACAGCATAAGGCTGACAAAGCAGTGCCCATTTAAATAATTGGATCCATTATTTGCTGCATGGTCAAACAGTTTGGATACCTCTTCAAAGTTTCTGCCGAATTTTGAGCCTATAGTATCATCAATGCACAAAAAACAGGCTGTGATATGAGATTTTACGGTATAAGATTAATCCGTTTCCCTCATGTTTATGCATTCATCTCCAGGCGATAGATCGTTTCATCCAGATCTACTGTAGGATACCGGAGATGAACTTCTTTCATCAGACGTTTATACCGCTTATCGGCCCTTGCCTGACGTACAAAGTCACCCTCTTTCGTATAGTTTTGTTTACAAACTTATTATACATCAGAAAGTGCTTTATGCATTATTTTTTGAAAACTTGTAAAGTGGTGAATATAAATGAAATATAACAAATATTTGTTTGAACGAATGTAGAAATAATTATTAAGAAACTAGCCAGTCTGTGACTACATGCACAAAATATTTCTTAAAAATCAGATAAAAAGGAGAAAGCAAAATCACATTTTGTATTGTGAATATTGCCGATTTCCTTTTGACCACACCTACACTATTTCTTCATCGGTATCAATATCTTCAATTCAAACCAGTTCTCATTCTGGCTGATGCTGACTGCACCATCATATTTATCAACCGCATACTTAATACTGCGGATTCCGAAACCATGAAACTCTTTCTTTTTGGTTTTGGTCGTCACCGGAATCCCTTCTTTTATCTCCAATTGTCCGTCAAAATAATTTTCAAACCGCAGAATTACAAAGTTTTTCTGTCCAAATATTGCTACATGGATCAATCGTTTCTCCGGATCTGGTATTTGTTTTTCACATTCTATTGCATTGTCCAGCGCATTTCCAAGAATACTGCAAATATCCATTGTATCCATAAAATCAAGCAGCATACCGTCAGCCACACAATTCATTGAAATGCCGAATTGTTCACAAATCACATTCTTACCGGTCAAAATAGTGTCCACTACCTGATTTCCTGTTTTATTCTGCGCTTCATACTGATGAATTTCTTCCTCCATCTGATTTAAAAAAGCATTACGCCTTTCCTGATCCTGTTCCGCACGCAGTACGGCAATTTGATGCTTTAAATCATGATATTTATAATTAATCAGATCAATACTTTCTTTAGAATGCTGATACTGAAGATATTGATTTTTAAGAACGTCCTGCATCATATCCAGTTCCAGCCTTGCACGATTTTCATTGCGCAGGACATGAAAAGCGTACATCATAGCCACTCCCGCAAAGTCAATCATAGTACGTATAATACTTACCGCATCTTTGTACTGACTGCTGAAAGGCGTTGAAATCTGTAAAAAACCCAAATTACTCATGGCAAACACTGAAATTGCAATGAGCAGAACCGCCGACAGTTCCCCCGCCTTCATATACAGCATTCCGTCCGGCGTTCGCTGACGCTTTAGGAGCCACCAGATTATGATATAAATAACGCCATATGCTGTCAGCATTACCAGATACGAAACTACTTTCGTTATATTACCTCGAAAGAAAAACAAATATAACTGCCATTCCAAAGATGCTGCAAACTCTGCAATCACAAAAGAAAACAGTCCGCAATAGACTGCATCACACCAGCTTCCCTTCAGGCAGATACCCAAAAACACGATCATACTCAGTACTGCAATCACCATACATGGAAGCCACATACCCAATCCAATATCTGCGGTAAAAACTAAAAAACCTGACTGTATAAGCAGCATTGTGCCGGATATCACAGCCAGTTTCCATCCTGTCATCTGACGCTTCAATACACAGATAAAAACCATGCATGCGGCCCATTCTGCTAAAGCTGTATAGAATCGTGGAATATCGGGCAGTAATTTCATCCCCTGCTCCATCATTTCACCTCACTCCAGAAATTCGTCAACGCTTCCATAAAGACAGATTTTCTTGCCCGGCTAAGCAGCAGTTTTTCACCCCGCACAATCGCACACCCGTCCTGCATACCATCCACATGTGCCAGATTAATTAAATATCCTTTATTTCCTCGGCAGAAATGATAGACCTCCAGGTTCTCTTCTGCCTCCTTCATAGTTCCAGAAATCTCATAATCTCCATTTATGGTATGATAAATCAAGGTATGTCCCTGACTTTCCACATAACAGATATCCTCCACCAAAAGCCGCAGCATACCTCCTTTGATATTAAGCAGAATATTCTGTCGGACCCGGCGCCGTATCCGTTCTAATGCTTTATTCAACCTCTCTGAAAATGCAAAATATGAAATCGGCTTTACAACATAATCCAGTGCATCAACTGCATATCCCAAAATAGCGTACTGACGCATATTAGTGATAAAAATAATGATCACTTCTGTGTCTGCTTTTCTAATTTCCCCTGCGGCAGACATTCCGTCCATAAATTTCATTTGTATATCCATCAGTATAATATCATACTTTGCCCTATAATTGTGTACAATCCCATCTCCATCAGAAAATCTGGTGATTTCAAAAGCTTCCTTTTTTTCTTTTTCATATCGATGCAGAAATTCTTCCAGCTGTTCTGCATAGGCGGTTTCATCTTCCACAATAGCAATCCTGATCATATGGTATCTCTCCAGACTTCAAAACTTTATAACAGACCATATCATATAATATAATTATTTTTTGTTCAAGTTTAATTTCCGGCATTTTCTGTTCCCACACATTCCAGTAAGACTTATATCCTTTAAACACTTCCTTCTCTTTTCCATTCCAGCAGAACATATAAATCAAGCGCGATCACTTCCGGGTCCTGATATTTATAATACCATAAATACCAAAAATAAATATTCCAATGATTAACAAATAAAAGATCAGGGTACACACAGACACAATTCGGGAAACGGGATATGGAATCCCGGATTACAATGCAAGCTCAACAGGGGTTTTCAATGATTTCCAACATAGCCGCAATATCCTCGGCTGCCATTGTTACTTTTGATTTTTCGATCAAAATGTTTCCTCCTGTCATGATATAGGACGGCATTACTCTGATACCCTCATAATAGATTTCGCTATTCCGCAATTTATAGGTGGAAACGGCGGGAATAACATTTTTCTTTGATGCCTTTTTCGTAATCATGTTAAAAGCTTTCTTTGCAACATCACCCATAAGCATAATAACCTTTATATTGGGGAATAGGGAAAGCTCTGCTTCTAAATAAGGCAGACTGTTTTCAATACTGCTTTTCTCAATGGCATAGTCCGTCTTTGGGGTTTTTACCGCATTTGTGATATAGATTCCCTTTTGTAATATGTCTTGTATAGAAGCGGTCTCTGCTCCTGCCCTCTGTAAAAGAGGAATCGTTGTTTTCAGATAATCAGCGTCAGGGTTTCCGTAAAAATCCTCTAACGGGTCAGATGGGACAACTTCATTTATCATAATTGCCTTGATCGTAAGCGGATCAATGTCAATGTTGTTTAGCAATATACCGTTTGCTATACCTAATTTCTTTTCAAGCTCTTTTTTAATATTCATATTTTTATGCTCCTTTATGATGATCTCTTGCAGCTTCATGTTTTGTTTCCAACGTCTGACGAACGGACACAGGTCGAATGATCGTTACTTTGTCTCCGAACGACATAAGAAAATCATACATCCAATTATTCTCCGGCAGGGTAAGCTTAACCGTATATCCGTTTTCGTGTTTTGCAATAACCGTATCATCCAGCATATCAAACAGCCTGTACCCGGCATCTAACGTAAATTCGAGTTCCAAATCTATTAAATCTCCCATTTCCTCCGGCTTTGGAAAAACAGAATGATATTGGCATTTATCTGTTTCACGTTCAAAACGCACTTCCGTTAAGATCAGGTTTTTTATCCGTGAAAGACGAAACAATCTGTTTTCATCTTTTAAAAGACAAAAGGCATACAAGTACCATGCCCTGTCTTTATAAACCAGTTTATATGGATATGCATTTCGTCTGCCGCTGCCCCCTGTAGAATTGTAATAATCAAAAGTGATTTCACGGTTTTCTAAAACAGCCTGTTTTAGCTGCCTGAACAATCTGCTTTCATTTTCCGCAACACTACCCCAACGCGAAAAATCCACATCGATCCAATCAGTAAAACCAATTTGAAAAATTGCGCCAAGCTTGTTCAAAACAGTGTCTATCTCCGGATATTGAACAGCTGAGAGACTTTTCAGACTGAATAATATCTCCAGTTTTTCGCTGTCTGAAAAAAAAGACTGATCAAGAACATAATCATCAAGAAATCGTATGCCGCCGTTTCTTCCGGATGTAGCATAGATGGGAATACCCGCACTGCTTATTGCGTCTATATCACGATAAATGGTGCGGACGGACACCTCAAATTTCTCTGCCAATTCGGGCGCAGTAGCATGTCCCTTATCCAATAGATAATACAAAATTCCAAACAGTCTGCTTTCCTGCAACTCATCACCCCCATAACCTGATTATATTACAATAAACATGACAACGCCATGTCAAGGTTATTATATGTTCTATATTTGACTAAAGGAAGAAATATATCCCTCTCTCCAGGCAAAATCCTGTACCCGAAGAAAACGCCCGTGCAGCATCAAGCGCACAGGCGTTTGTGATAAAGAAAATACGTCAATAAAGTGTTGTTATCCGGCACTCTCCTCTTTACACCACTTTGCAATTTCTGCGATCAATCCAAGCGGAAGCGGCCGGTCATAAGGTAATTGTATTGCACCCTTACTCGTTTTATATTCCCGTAACTTATCCGCAAACGCTTCCACCGCTTCAGGGCCCGGATACAGTCCGATATGCTTTTTAAAAACGGCAAACTGTATCAGATTACGTTTTTTCCAATAGGTCGGCATACTCCATGATATTTTTTCTTCGGCATCCGGCAGAGCCGTCCTGATCGTCTTATTTATCTGCCGTAAGTAAGGCTTTGCATACTCCGGCTGCCGTTCTATATATTCTTCGATTGTGGCCGGAGGCTCACCGCAATAGTGTTCCTGATTTGTATTTTTAAAAGTACGTCCGCACTTTGGGCATTTCCACATCCTGTTTATCTCCCTGCCTGTTTTTTTATTCTGCAGCCTTCACCGTAACCGACACGCTGTCTCCCGGCTGTTTCCCGATCCTGTTTCGAATCTCTTTCAGGATGCCAATGATATAACAGACGGAACCATCCTCGTTTTTGACTCCCATATTCACGATACTTCCGTCGTATGGTTCGCCGTCAAACGTTATATGCGCCTTTACTCTGCCTTTCCCGAACTCCTTTCTGATATCATACGGGAAACGCACATAGGCGCCGCCCTTATCGGGAACGGCTTCTATCACTGCATCAAACTCATACGTCACGCTGCGCAGAATCTGGTCCATTGGCTTTCCTTTGGCCAGTTCGTCAATCAATTTATCAAGATACCTGATCTCCTGCATAAGCGGCTCCTCTATTGTTTCTACGCGGACACCGCAGACTGTGCCTTTGATCAGTTTTCTATTCGGGTTCAGCCGCGGAGCATTTTGGAAAAAATCCCCGTATGTGACCGGGTTCCTGACAGCCTCTTCAATCTCTTTCACATGATATCCTGTCAGCCAGCAGATGATCTTGTTTACTTCTTCTATTGTTCGTCCCTTTTTTTCCGCTTTGGCTGTCAGCAGCGGATAAACCTTCGCAAATTTCATTGCATACACTTTTTCATGATTCATATGCTGATTCCTCATTTCCATGAATTCATATCGTTCTCTTATATCTTTTTACAGAATTCCTTCTTACAGGATCTCCCAAACTCCATCCCGGTATCCGGCCATCAGACTTTTCTCCACAGACTTTTCTCCGGCTTTCTTCTCATATGTTTCCATTTTCAGCACAATCCCGCCATACTCTCCCGACATCGATTCTACAATCTCCATATTCCACACGGTATCCCCCAGCTCCGTCAGCTGCGTCCGCGGAGAAATATCTGTCACAATATCTTCATCCATCTGAAAAAAATCGAAATAGCGATATGTCTGCGAATATACCCCCGGTTCACAATCCAGAACCTCCAGCAATACAAGAATCTCTTCTTTCCCATCCCCGGTGATATCCCTGTATAGAACCTCTTTCATCCACGTTCTTTCATCCCGCTCCATATCGACCGATTTATCATTGGAAAACACAAAATGCAAGATCCTTGCATTCTTGTCAGCATCATAATCCTGGGTAACTTTCCGCAAAAATACGGCTTCTTCTTTATCAGGATCAATAACCCGTCCAAGCTGCCACCTCATATCCTCTATAGAAGAGTCCCCTGCCAGCACTACGTCATCCTCAGCGAAATACGCCGCGAAAGCTTCTCCCGTTATTTCCACAGATTTTTCTAAATCCTGCCCGTTTTCCTGGTAATAATACGACGACGCGTCTTTTTCCTGTTCCCAGACACTGCTCAGTCCATACAAAAACTCCATTTCGTAACGTTCCGATATCTGATAAAAATCCCAATAATCGGAACGGCTTTTCTCATCAAAAGAATAACAATACGTGTATATTTTATTCTGATATGGCTGACATGCCCAATATCTTCCCCACGTACCATAGGCTTCTTTATCCATAATGTTCGTAATCTCTCCATCATGCCACAGGAAAACAGAAACCCAATATCCGGTCGGTCCCACCGCAAGCGCAGGGATATCACCAACCAAATAAACAAGTTTATACTCTATATTATCCCCCGAAAAAGATGCATCCTGCGTCAGTTCATCCAAAAAAGCCAGATAATCAACGGCCCATTCCTTTTCATCAGACCTCATATTCACAGCCTGCCTGTCCGTAACGGCAGCGTCCCTTCCTTTCACAGCTGATCCATATCCGTACGCTGCTTTACCCTCTTCATCCGCATTGCATAAAAGTCCTCTATAGCAAAAAAGTCCTGCTGTCGCAGCGGCGGTCAATAGTATGATGACAGCCGCCGCTTTTGGCAGAAACCTTTTTCTCATATGGGTATCTATTCGTTTCATTTCCATCTCTTTTTTCATGTAAAGCTGATAATCTCTTCTTTCGGTTTCCTGGTCTGTTCCACACTGACAGCATGCAGCACCGGCCCTTCCCCGTTATAATCGGCAAAATATTCTTTGGCTACCCTGGCCGTGACTTTAACCCATTGTTTATCCGTCAAAGTATCCGTTTTATCATACTCGCAGGCAAATCCTAAAAACGCCATATCGTCAGCACAGCAGGTCATAGCCATTCTTCCCGGCACGAAATATCCCTGCGGAAAATTCTTAGGCACAAGTACCATTGCCGTAAACTGTATCGTTTTCCCTTCATAACGCCCGATATGATCTAAGGAATCAAGATACCAGATACCGTAACCTTCATTATCCAGTTCGATGATCGGCGCAGACAGATCATAGGGCAGATCATCTTCCATGATCTCATTGACTTCTCCGTTGGCATCTTCAAATACAAGCTCCGCCTTCGGGTTGATCGCTTTGACGTTGCGCTTATAACTGCTCAGATCCTCCACATTATCGCAGCGGTTAAATATGATCAGTTCCGACTTCCGTATCATCTCTGCAAGCAGAGACCGCATATTGGTAAAATACATCGGAAAGGTAGAGGCATCGATTGTCGTCACCTGCTGCTCTATCGTCCAGTGCCACGGCAGTTTCATATTCTTATAATTCCACATACCGTTATATTCGATAATGATACGCTCCGGTTTATGCTTTTTCTCCAGTTCGATCAGGTGCGCGGCATTAAAATCCGCTTCCTCTTCGATCACTTCCAGAATCGTCCGGCTCTGTTTCAAGAGCATTTCATCATATTCAATTTCGCCCTCTTCGCATAGAAGAAGCAATGTTTTTCCCCGTACCTGAAAGTAAGGCTGCGCCAGCGTATAAGTAATAAATTCTGTTTTACCGCTTTCCAGAAAACCGTTGATCACATATACCGGTTTCATCATCTCATCACTCCATTTCCGTTTTAGCTGTTACTTCTGAAATAACGCCGCAAGGTTCTCTTCTTTTAATTTAGAACCAATAACACAGATCTTCCCCGTAACATCCGGTTTACCGGTTCTGATATCGCATTCTTCCGGTACATAATCAAAATAGACCCATGTTCCGTCTCCTGCGGAAACCATTCCTTTTGCCCGAAGGACAATGCCGTACTCTCCTTCGTTTTCCAGTGCCTGCAGTTTCTGTTCGATCTCGCCCTGCGTATAAGAAGCGGGTGTCTCAATGCCCCAGCTTGTGAAAATCTCGTCCGCATGATGGTGGTGATGCTCATGACCGCAGCATTCCTCACCGTGTTCATGATGATGTCCGTGACATTCTTCGCCATGTTCATGATGGTGTCCGTGACATTCTTCGCCGTGTTCATGATGGTGTCCGTGACACTCTTCGCCGTGTTCATGATGGTGCCCGTGACACTCCTCACCATGTTCATGGTGATGTCCGTGACCGCAGCATTCTTCGTCATGCTCATGGTGATGTCCATGACATTCTTCGCCGTGTTCGTGGTGATGTCCGTGACATTCTTCGCCGTGTTCATGGTGATATCCGTGCTCTTCCTTCCGCGCCATAACCTCTTTCATCAGTTCCGCTTCCAAATCTTTGGCGCCCTCAATCGTCTCTAAAATATCCGCACCTTCCAGATCCTCCCAGGGCGTCGTAATGATCGTAGCTTTTTCATTATGTTCTCTTAACATAGCCGCACATGCCGCTACTTTTTCTTCACTTAATCCGCCGGTTCTGCTGAGAATGATCGTTCCTGCATATTCTATCTGATTGATGAAAAATTCGCCGAAATTTTTCATATACATCTTACATTTGCAGGCATCCACAACAACAACCGCACTGTTTAACACTACTTCTTCATTCTGCATGGCTCCCTGTACCGCTTTCATGACATCGGAAAGCTTACCGACGCCCGATGGCTCGATCAGCACTCTCTCCGGCGCATAAGTCGTAAGTACCTCTTTTAAAGATGTTGCAAAATCACCGACCAGAGAACAGCAGATACAGCCGGAATTCATCTCCTTGATCTCTATTCCCGCTTCCTTTAAAAAGCCGCCGTCAATCCCGATCTCACCGAATTCATTTTCAATCAGTACGACTTTCGTATCCGCCAAAACTTCTTTTAATAATTTTTTGATCAAAGTTGTTTTACCGGCTCCCAGAAAACCGGACACAATATCGATTTTTGTCATTTTTAACGCCTTGCCTTTCCAAGATATTTCATTACTTTTCCTATATTTTATGCAGCTGTGTACAGCATATCCTTTATTCTGCTCCTGTTTGCCCATTCTGTCAACTCTGTGCCTGCGGACATCAATCCAGATTCAGCTTTTTCTCCATAACATACCATGTCAGGAAATAGAAAATCACACTGTAAAGCAGGTTCGATATCAGCGTAAATTCCCACGAAGAGCCGAAAAACCAACCGGGATCTCCCGTTCTTGCCATAAAACCGAATACCACAATATAATAAAACATTGTTAAAATTCTCTGTACAAAATAGATTCCGTAATAGAATCCAAAAGAAGATAATACTTTATGATTCGGCGCAAGCTGGCCAAGCGACACGCATGCAGTAATTTTGAGTATTCTTGCAATCAGTGCAAAGAAAGACGCGACAAACGTCATTACAAGCTCGAAAACACCGATCTCAATGCCGTTTACACTCGCCATATTCACGTAGAGCTCAAACGCATCCAACATCGTTGACATAAAAGCCCTCTGCGTAGAAAAAAGCGAAATTATGGAAACATAGACCAGAATGCTGTTGATGATCACCCACACCGCGCTCATGACCGCTTTGGCAATGATGATATGGTGTTTATCGACAGGCAGCGTATGCAGGAGATATCCTTCGTCGCCGTAAACTGATTTATAAAAATGATAGATCAGGTAGATCATGGTTCCAATCGCGACAACGATCATACTGAGCACGTAAGCCATAATGATCATCGTCCCCGTCATAATCACCAGTTCGCTGTTCGAGTCAAAAAACGAAAGCTGCACTGTGATATAGGAAAGTATCCACATCAGCACGATAAAAAGGTTCATCGGCACAAGCAGTTTCCAGGTTGCCTTCCACTCATACTTCATCAATTTTCCTAACATGCGAACACCTCCCGGAAGAAACGGTCTACCGACTTTCCTTCCCTTTGTCTGATCTCCTGTGCAGGCGCCTGTAAGATAATATTGCCGTATTTAATGAAAACCACTTCATCCAGAATGCCTTCCACATCAGCAATCAAATGTGTCGAGATCAGCACTGATGCATTTCTGTTATAATTGCTGACAATCGTGCGCAGAATATAATCTCTGGAGGCCGGATCGACTCCTGCGATCGGTTCATCCAGAACATATAGATCCGCATCTCTGCTCATTACAAGAATAAGCTGTACTTTCTCTTTTGTTCCCTTGGAAAGATTTTTCAGCCGCTCGTTGGGCGGAATCTGCAGTCTTTGCAGCATATCGTATGCTCTCTCGATCCTGAAATCAGGATAGAAATCCTGAAAATACTGCACCATTTCCAGCACTTTCATGCCCGGATGCAGATAGGTCCGCTCAGGCAGATAAGAAATTCTGTATTTGGTGCCGATCCCCGGTCTTTCACCTGCGATCAGGATCTCTCCCGCCGTAGGTTTCAGCAGATCGTTCATGATCTTTATAAGCGTCGTCTTACCGCTTCCGTTCGGTCCGAGAAGACCAATAATCCTGCCGCGTTCCAGATTAAGATAAACCTGATTGAGCGCCGGTTTCCCGCCATATGTCTTAGACAGTCCCATACATTGCACAATTGGTATCATTCTTCTGTCTCCTTCCCCATTCATACTTGTATCCGGTAGGACGCTTCAAAGCACGCTCCCGCACTCAGATGACGTCCCCACTTCCGCTCTTCCCATGTTCCTGTAAAATCGAATGCATCGCATCTTCCATACCACGGTTCGATACAGATAAAAGGCGCCGCTTTCCCCGGAGGTGACCAGATACCAAAAAGCGGAGCATCAAAATCCACAGTCAGATACGGCCTTCCATCAGGTTTGATCAAAGATACCTGATGTGCCTGATCGTTTTCTATCACAAGCGCGTCCTGATCAAAAAGATGTCCGGTGATCTTAAGGCAGCCGTCCTGCAAAGGATAAACGGCTTTCCTGTCGCTCACGAGTCCCCCCTGAATAACGCTCGATATTACTTCTTTCGGCGTGTCAAAACGAAGCATATAATCCGTCTGCTTTGTGTCTTCCAGGATCGGACAGCGAAATGCCGGATGCCCGCCTATAGAGAAATACATATCGGAATCAGAGGGATTTGTTACTTTCCATTTTACGACTACCGTACTCTCCTGCAGTTCATAACCAAGCTCAAGTAAAAATGCATACGGATATTTCCGAAGCGTTTCCTCATTGGACGCAAGCGAAAACCAGATTCCTTTATCGGTCTGGCTCTTTAACTGAAACTCCATATCTCTGGCAAATCCGTGCTGGCTCATTGGAAAGTTTCGTCCGTCATGACGGTATTCGCCGTTTTTCAAACCGCCGACAAGCGGAAATAAAACCGGTGATGTCCGTTTCCAAAAAGCAGGATCCGCATCCCACATAAACTCTACCCCTGTGTCAACCTTTTTAAGAGACTTCAGTTCTGCTCCCATACTGTCGACTTGTATCGTAATCTTTTCATTGCCGATCTGAAATAATGCCATACCCATCCCCTGCCTTTCTCTCAGTCTGTATCCGTTCGGACATCTCCATCTTTTCCTTATTTGATAACCGGAGTTACTTTTTATTATATCTCATAATCCATACTTTTCCAAGT
Organism: uncultured Lachnospiraceae bacterium; assembly: GCA_910579735.1. Classification (GTDB taxonomy): domain Bacteria; phylum Bacillota; class Clostridia; order Lachnospirales; family Lachnospiraceae; genus UBA3282. The sequence goes on along the minus strand of CAJTUZ010000002.1, from coordinate 227,755 downwards.
AATATTACATCATCAGCCGATACCAAACGGCTGTTTTGTATACAATTCATGCTGCAGCAGGATATCCCCCGTATGATAACGGTTCTTTGGCAGCATCTCGTCGAAAAAAGCAAGCTGCTCCACAAGTTCATCAATCGTATCTTCAAAGAAACGGATCTTACGCTTTTCTTCCGTCTGCATAGAATTGACGACACGGATCACCGGGATGCAGAAATTCACCGTCCGCTCCTTTTTATCCAGAACAAACTGCCCTTCTTTGTGCAAATACCCTTCTATAGCGATCAGAAAACCTTCCGGCAGCCCTGTCAGCCTTCTGTGCCCGCCACTTTCCCATGTAAGCGGAGGATTTCCGCTATAACCTTTCTGTTCCCATAGGGAACGTTTCTCATCCAGTTCCTTTTCCAGATAAACGGCAACTCCCATTTTCCACGCTGCGCCAAACTTCGCATTTTTCTTCAGCCACTCCGCAATTTCCGATTCCGCTGCCTCGTAAATGCGCCGTACCGATTCCGGCACTTCTTCCGCGCAGATAAATCTCGCCCGGACAATGCTTTTCAAGTAACGGTCCGACCGCTCCGAGCATTCTATTTTGACTCCGTTGTCAACCAGATACTGTAAAAAATCCAGTGTATTTTTCATACTGTAATCAAGTTTACATAACTTTTTTCCAAGAAGATCATATAAAGTCAGATAATCTCTGTTCTCTCCGTTTTCCAATGCAGTCCTGCAATAACCGATATCGTCCAGCGAAAAATGTTTCTTCCGGCCAAACGGGTTAACATAACAAATCTGCCTCTCTTCCACGGTCAGTCTTCTGTTTGCGGCATTCACACACAACCCGATTCCTGAACAGATGATCAAAAAGACGACAACATAGGCAGACAAAACAATGGCCAGCGATTCATCATAATAGGCATACGGTACGAAAAACAGACCGATCCCGCCAAGAACCGTCGCTATACCAATTATCCAGGGAAGTTTCCCTTCCTTCACTTCTATCCGTATCATCACAATCCTCCCCGCGCCGATTCATAAGCTTCCATGATAACAGGCAGCGGTAAAGCCGCCGTTTCTCCATCCGGTGTTGCACCGGTCAAAAGACCGATCAGATTTCCTTTGGCATCAAAAACGCCGCCGCCGGACATTCCCGGTTCTGCCTGTCCGTAACCATAGATCATATACTCTCCGAAATCTTCAATATACATCCATGCGTCTGCAATGCTGCCTTTATAATAAAGAGGTACCTCCGTATTCTCTACATCCGCCCCGACACTGAACATTTCATCTCCGGCCTGCAAAGTCTGGTAAAGTGAAATATCTCTGTGTACGTACCTCATCTCTTCCAACTGGCGATAAGTAAATTCCGTATTGTCTACCGCCAGAAATGCAACGTCATATTCCTGTGAAATGTAAAGAATCTTTCCCGGGGTAAAGTACCCTTGCGAAAAACGCACATAACCGGAAGTTTCTTCCCAATATTCCAGGACATGCCTGCTGCTCGCAATGATCACATAGTCCGGCGTCAGATCCCAAATAACACCGCTTCCGTAAATATCCTCCATATGCAGCAATACGACACTGCCTTTCACATTCCCGTATGCCTTTTCACAATCCTTTTCCTCCGATACGGCAGTTTCCAAAGCGCCGAGCCAGATAAGTCCTTCGTAAATATCCTGCTCCGTCACTGTCTGGATCAAATGGGGCGGTTCCGCTTCCTCTGTCTGCAAAGGCTGTCCGGCGGATACTACAGCAAGTATGAAGTTTAAAAGCAAGCATCCAATGCCATTTCTCATAAAAATTGAAACCCCTTCATTCTTTCATAAAACAGGCAAAAATCTCCCCTTATAGGAGAGATTTACTGCGAATTAGCTCATAATAGCATTTATAGATCAATACAAAACTAAGCAGAACGATAAGCCGGGTTATGTCGTGAATGGTCATCTGTCTGGGACTGACGTTGCCGACAGTCTCTAGCGACCTACCTGAGAGCAGGCCGGGCAAGCCTGTTGCTCTCTGTGTGGTCTTGCTTCGGATGGGGTTTACACAGCCTTTCCCGTTACCGGGAAAGCGGTAGTCTCTTACACTGCCATTCCACCCTTACCGCATCAGATGCGGCGGTATCATTTCTGTTGCACTATCCTTAGAGTCGCCTCCACCGGACGTTATCCGGCATCCTGCCCTGTGAAGCCCGGACTTTCCTCACCTGCGGCCGGGACAGACAAACTGTCCGGCAATCAGGCGCGACCATTTATTCTACTTAGTTTATACCTCAAAAGTTTATACCTCAAAACAACTTCCGCCGATAAACTCCCGGCAAAGAGAATTATTCGGCAGCTTTTCGCTGCTGACGCCAAGAAAATACTCCAGAAACTTTAACAATCTCTTTGCTTCGTGGTATTCGGGTTCGCCCTTTTTTATACTGAACAGCAAAGGTTCGGCATATTGCTTCAACACAGCCAGTTCGTAGATCAGCGCCGAATTGAACATCGCATCCGCCTGCTCCTGATACGGGAAAATGTATTTTTCTTCCCCGCGTCTGACAGACGGCCACATCTCGATCGTTTTCTTTGCACTGGCGCCTCTTGTTCTGGCATCTCTTACCATGCGGCGCAGCAATCTGCTGTCCGTCGTCGGGATCCGGTTATGCTCATCTACGTTTAAACATGTCAGCGCACTGATATATATCTTGTATTTGCTCTGTGCGGGAAGAGAATAGGACATTTTCTCGTTAAGTCCATGAATCCCCTCTATCACAAGAATATCATCCTTACCGAGCGTCGTGATCTTCCCGTTATATTCTCTTCTGCCTGTTTTGAAATTAAATGTCGGCAGTTCGACACTCTTCCCTGCAAGCAGTTCTCCCATATCTTTATTAAACTGCTCCACATCGAGCGCTTCTATACATTCAAAATCAGGATTGCCGTTTTCATCCCGCGGCGTCTTATCATGGTTTACATAATAGTTGTCCAATCCGATCGGATGCGGATTCATACCATATGTCCGCAGCTGTATCGAAAGTCTGTGGGAAAAAGTCGTTTTACCGGAAGAGGATGGCCCCGCAATCATAACAAATTTCACGCCTTCTCTTCTTGCAATGTCTCTGGCAATTTCACCGATCCTGCTTTCCTGCAGGGCTTCCTGTACAAGTATCATATCCGCAATGTTGCCTTCACAGATCTGGTCATTCAGATCGCCGACCGTATCAATGCCGATCTTCTCTCCCCACTGGCAGGTCTGCAATAAGGTTCTGAACAGCTTCTCCCGCGGTTCGAATGCCGGCAGTTCTTCCGGCGCCGACTGCTCCGGCAGCAGCAGGATCATACCCTCTTCATAACTCAACAGATCAAAGTGTCTGATATACCCCGTACTCGGCAGCATATAACCATAATAATAATCAAAATAATCCCCCAGACAATATACATTGATCGTAGAGCTTCTTCTGTAACGGAACAGCTTTACTTTATCCTGCATCCCGTTTTGATCAAATAAGCGGATCGCTTCTTCGGAAGGATAAGCTCTCTTGGTGATCGGTAGATCCGCTTCAGTCAGCTCCTTCATCCGCTCCCTAACCTGCATGATCTGTTTGTCGTCTAAGGGTGCATGATCTACGAAACGACAGTAATAGCCGGCGCCTATGGCAAACTCCACTTTGGCGGCCGCCGCTGCTGCCGCTCCCGCCACATCCTTAATGGCTTTCATCAGCAGCATGATCGCCGTACGCACATACGTCTTATGACCGATCGGATCGCCATATGTGGCAAAAGTCAGTTCACAGTCCTTATCCACTCTTTTCATCAGTTCCCGAATCTTACCATTTATGATAACAAGCGCGATCGGCTCTTTGTACAAGTGCTGGTATTCTCCCGCTATGATCTCATACTTAATGCCTTCTTCATATAATTTTTCCTGCCCGTCAATCTTTATTCTTACCATATCCCGCACCCTCCCTTTTATCAAATAATTCCAGGACCCGAAGACAATCCTGTATCTGCCCTTCGACTTCCTTCTCCCGTTTTCCCCGATCCGAAGCTGCATTTCTCCGTTTCTGCAGATTGATAAGGACTTCTTCACAGATCCTTTTCTCACGTTCCAGATAACGGTATAACACGGGGTTCTTCTGTTTTAACAGAACCGGCCCGTAACGGTCTTCTATCCGCTGCCGCCATAACTGTTTCTGTGAATACGCATCAGAACTATTCCCCTGTGGTATAGTTTCCTTATTTGGTACGGCCTTCATCATAGGATAGAATTTACCGTCTTCTTCTATCATATTCTCGTCTGTAATCAGATATCCTTCCCTGCGCAGAAAGCTGCGAAACTGCTGCAGTTCTGACTGCGGCTGTAAGATCAGCTCCTGAAAAGAATCCGTTTTTTCTTTCTCTTCGGATAAAATACGCTGCATCAGTTTACCGCCCATACCGGCGCAGATCAGAGAATCCGCCTCGCCGGGACGGCAGGAGGCAATACCATCGGAGATTCTCGTTTCTATGTATGACTCCAGCCCAAAGGCCGCAATATGTTCCTTCGCTTGCCTTAAAGGTCCTTCATTGACATCCATCGCAAGCGCCTTTGGCGCAATCCCCTGCTTTACTAAATAAATAGGAATAAAACCGTGATCGCAGCCAACGTCACATACACTGTTACCCGGTGTTACGAGAGAAGCAACCGCATGCATTCTCTTAGAAAGGACTATCTTCCCGCACATTAATCCAGATAATCCTTTAACTTACGGCTTCTGCTGGGGTGACGCAGTTTTCTGAGCGCTTTGGCTTCGATCTGTCTGATACGTTCACGGGTAACGCTGAACTCTTTTCCCACTTCTTCCAATGTCCTTGCACGGCCGTCATCCAGTCCGAACCGCAGCCGCAGCACTTTCTGTTCTCTATCGGTCAGCGTACTGAGTACGTCTACAAGCTGTTCTTTTAACAGCGTAAAAGCAGCCGCATCCGCCGGGACCGGCACATTATCATCCTGAATAAAATCACCCAGATGGCTGTCTTCCTCTTCGCCGATCGGCGTCTCCAAAGAAACCGGTTCCTGGGAAATCTTTAAGATCTCTCTGACTCTTTCCACCGGCATGCTCATTTCTTCTGCGATTTCCTCCGGTGTAGGTTCTCTTCCAAGCTCCTGTAAGAGCTGTCTGCTCACACGGATCAGTTTATTGATCGTTTCCACCATATGCACAGGAATACGGATAGTTCTTGCCTGATCGGCGATTGCTCTCGTAATGGCCTGACGGATCCACCATGTTGCGTACGTAGAGAATTTGTACCCTTTGCGGTAATCGAATTTTTCGACGGCCTTGATCAGACCCAGATTGCCCTCCTGGATCAGATCCAGAAAAAGCATACCGCGCCCTACGTATCTCTTGGCAATGCTGACTACCAGACGCAGATTGGCTTCGGCAAGCCTCTTTTTCGCTTCCTCGTCGCCCATCTCCATTTTCTTGGCAAGCTCGATCTCTTCTTCCGCACTTAAAAGCGGCACTTTGCCAATCTCTTTTAAATACATTCTGACCGGATCTTCAATGCTGACGCCATCCGGTACGGACAGATCGATATTCTCCACATCAACATCGTCTTCCTCCGTCAGAATGATCTCTTCGTCGTCTACATCATCCACGTCGGTAATCCGCAAAACATCCACATTATTTTGTTCCAATGTTTCCAGAATCTTGTCAAACTGTTCTTCTTCCAACGATAAATCATGGAAAAAGTCATTGATCTCCTGATATTCCAGAACATTCTTTTTCTTCTTAGCAATATTCAAGAGTTCTTTTAAACGCTCTTCAAATTTTGCCTGTACATTTTCTTCCATTACTTCGCCCATCCTTCCTTTTTGTGGGTTAAACAATTTTATTTTTTCCTCTAATGCAGGGAAATATGCGTTTTGCTAAGTTCTTCCAATGCTTTTTTCCCTGAAATCACCTGATTTAATGCGTTCATGTCCGCACCCGCTCTGCCGGAATAATATTCAAAGCTGTTTCTTTTGACCTGATATACGATATCGTGAAATGCTTTTTCCCGTTCCGCCTCCGTATTTACTTCCTGCAGTTTGGTATTAAATAGCGACGCCACTTCTCTTTGCTCTTCTTCGTCCTGAAACATGCTGATAATCGATGCCGGATGAAAATTTCCGCTTTCCAGATCTTCAAAAAGTTTCTGTGCAACCTGTTTATACAAGGCTTCTGTAAAGTCTTCCACTCCGATATACTTTTTAATCTTTCCGTATAAAGCCGGTTCATCCGTTATCCAGGTTAAGAGCAGTCTCTGGAACTTTTTGGCGTTCTCCTGCGGCGTATTTTTCGGAAATACCGTAGGTTTAGGCCGCTCCACCGGTTTGATCATGCCGGTCTGCGCCGCATGGGAGGCGACTAACTTCCGCAGCGCTTCGTAGCCGATATGATATTTTTCCGCTACGGACTGCACATAATTTTCCCGCTCCACTTCTTCTTCAAAACTGCATAGTTTCCTGGCAATCTCCCTGTGAAACGCCGTCTTGGATGCCGGGTCGCCAAGATCATAATCCCGCTCCAGTATGCGCAGCTCAAAGAAAAAGCTGTTCTCCGCCTTATCGATCCTCTCCTGAAACGCTTCAGCGCCGTTTGCTTTTATAAACTCATCCGGATCTTTGGCCGGCGCCATATTAATAACCCGGCCCCGCAGTCCCGTTTCCCGTAAAATGCCGATCGCACGAAGCGCGGCGTTTGTGCCTGCGCCATCGCTGTCATAAGCCAAAAGAACGTCTTTCGTATAGCGCCGCAGCAGATTCGCCTGTCCGGCTGTGAAAGCAGTTCCAAGAGAAGCAACTGCCTGTGTGAACCCGGCCTGATGCATGGCGATCACATCCATATATCCCTCACATAAGATAATATTGCTCTTTCGTGAAGTCCGTGCAAAATTCAGTCCGTACAAATTCCTGCTTTTATCAAAAATCATCGTCTCCGGCGAGTTTAAATATTTCGGCTTCGCATCTCCCATAACCCGGCCGCCGAACCCGATCACCTTATGGTTGATATCCTGGATCGGAAACATCACCCGATTCCAGAATTTGTCATGCATACCGTATTTTTCGTCAAAACTGGCCAGTCCGGCTTCTATGACAAGCTCGTCCTCATAACCTCTGGTATGCAGATAATTCACCAGATCATTGCTTGTCACGCTGGCAAAACCGAGTCCGAATTTCTTCATCGTCTCTTCGCTAAGCTGCCTGCCTGTCAGATACCGGCGCCCTGCTTCTCCTCTCGGATCACGCAGCAGATAATAGAAATATCTGGCCGCCTCTTTGTTGATCTCCAGCAGTCGCGCCCTTTTGCTCTCCCGCTTTTTTACTTCCTCGGAATATTCCGCTTCGGGTAACGGCACGCCTGCCCTGTCCGCCAGCTGTTTGATCGCTTCCGGAAAAGAGCAGTTTTCATATGCCATGAGAAACGTAAAAACATTCCCTCCCGCACCGCAGCCAAAGCAATAATACATCTGTCTGCCCGGCGAGACCGAAAAAGATGGCGATTTCTCGTTGTGGAAAGGACATAATCCAAAATAACTGCTGCCCTTCTTCTGGATACGCACATAGCCGGAGATCACGTCCACAATATCATTTTTGCTTCTTACTTCCTCTATCAATTCATCGGGATAATACATAGATCCTCTTCCCTCACTTATCCGTGCCACGTCTTCGGAATGTAAATATCCTGATAAGTGGCGATCGCAAATCTGTCCGTCATTGACCCGATATAATCACATACTATTTTCTCGGCCGGCTCGCCCGCATCCAGCAGACGCCGTAAAAAAGCCGGCAGCTTTTCAAGATGATGCTTATAGTAATCGTAGAGCGTCTCGATCAGTTCCTCCGCTTTGCCTTCCTCACTTTTGGCGATCGGATTCTGATACACATTTTCAAACATAAATTTCCGCAGTTTCTGCATGGCATCCGCCACATCCTGCGACATACAGACATCATTTCTGCCACGGCTCGTTGTGACAATGTCATGGATAAAATAATCCAGGCGCTGTCCGCAGCTGTAGCCGATCACATCTCCGATCTCTTTTGGCACATCGGATTCTTTTAAAATACCGCCTCTGATCGCATCATCCATATCATGATGGATATAGGCTATCTTATCGGAAAATCTGACGACCCGCCCTTCCAATGTACAGGGCATACCGGACGTCTGATGATTCAATATCCCATCTTTTACTTCATAGGTCAGATTGATCCCCTGACCGTCTTTTTCCAGAATATCCACTGTCCTGACGCTTTGCTCATTATGCCTGAATCCGTACGGGCAGACTCTGTTTAACGCCCGCTCCCCTGCATGTCCAAACGGCGTATGCCCCAGGTCATGCCCAAGCGCGATGGCCTCCACCAGATCCTCATTAAGCTGCAGCGCTTTGGCGATCGTACGGGCATTCTGGCTGACTTCCAGCGTATGTGTCAGCCTCGTTCGGTAATGATCGCCTTCCGGTGTCAAAAATACCTGTGTTTTATCTTTCAGTCTTCTAAAAGACTTACTATGTATGATACGATCTCTGTCTCTTTGAAACACAGGTCTGATATCGCATTGCTCCTCCGGCTTGCTCCGGCCTTTGGAATACATACTGAGCATCGCATAGGGACTTAAATATTCTTTCTCCCACTGCTCTGAACTTTCCCGTATATTCATGGTAATCTCCCGTTTTTAAAAAAGCCCTTTTCTTTGTGAAAAAGTAACTTTATCACCTTCTGGTTCCCTGTCCATCCGGCGACGGATTTTCCCATAAGGTGAAAACAACCACTCTTTTTATAATATTCTGTTTTTCCTGCCGAAATCCTTTTTTTATCTACAGATATCATAGATAAATTCCGCATTTTTATCCATCGCCTCGTAAGCAGTCTTAAAAGGTGACATCTGGAATACATGCCACATCCCCTTAAAAATATCTATTTTCGTCGAGACATTCTCCTTTACCATCTTTTTATGCAGCATCGTCGCATCATTTAACAGCATCTCATTATCCCCCACCTGGATATAGGTAGGCGGAAAACCTTCGTAATTACCGAATAAAGGGGAGATCAGGGGATCCGTTAAGTCTTGTCCGGCTGCATAATTATCCGTCATTTTCTGCAAATAGGCAGGATCCAATACGGGATCGATATCCTGTCTTGTCTCATGTGATCTGCCGGAAGCCGTCAGATCTGTCCATGGCGACATCAGACAGAGTCCTCTTGGTAAAAGTCTGTTCTCCTGCTTTAATTTCAGCACCAAAGACAACGCCAGGTTCCCGCCCGCAGAATCTCCCGCCATGATCACATCTCTTGCGCCGTATCCCAGAAGCATCAGATAGTTCCACACTCTCATGGCATCCTGCGTCGCAGCGGGATACGGATTCTCCGGCGCCAGTCTGTAATCGAAACTCAGCACATCCATGGACGTGGACATGGCAAATTTGGTTGTCAGCGTACGGGCATAAATACTGCTCCCTGTCGAATATCCGCCGCCATGACAATACAGGATCACATATTTTTTCATATGCGCTCTGTTCACAGAAATCCATTCTCCATGAATGCCGTCGATATCCAGTTCCTTTATCTCCACATCCTTATTATTACTGAGCAGCACCCCAAAATGATCCTGAGACTGTCTGTGTTTCTCCAGGTCCGTATTCTCCACCGCTCCATGTACTTTTTTGATCAGATTCATCAGATTTTGATTTTTTCGCTCTAAAATTGCCATAAAAACCGACCTTTCCGTAATTTACATATTATGATACAATGTCACTGTAGTATGAATGACAGACGATTGCAAAGCGCCGGGGCGGGCAGGAAGATAAAGTTTCTGCTTCGAGGCACGCTTTCGCTCCATTAAAAACGCAGCGGTACTAAGTTCAAGAGGCATTTAATGCCTCTTTCACTAAGAACCGGCGTTTTTAGAGGGCCCTTCAGCAGAAACTTTATCTTCCTGCCCGCCTCGGCGCTTTGCAATCGTCTGTAGTATGAACGAATCAGAAAGGAACCATGCATTCCATGTCCGGGGGAAAAAATATCACGATTCCAAAATCCAAAAAAGAAATCTGGTACAAGCTTGACTTGTCCGCCATTGTTTATCCAACCCTGCAAAGAAGAGACTTCTCTTCCGTATACCGTTTATCCGTTGTCTTAAAGGAAGATATCGACCCGGAACTGTTACAGCGGGCGCTGGATATGACGCTGCCGCGCTTCCCGACCTACAAAGTTGCGATCAGGAAGGGACTTTTCTGGCGCTATCTGGAACCGAACAACAGGCCCGGTCCTTTCGTTACCCCCGACATCAAAAATCCCTGCATGCCCATGCCTTTTAAGGCCAATAACCGTTATCTTCTGCGCATCTACTATTATGGCAGAAGAATTTCCCTTGAAGCGCATCACTGTCTCGGCGATGGCACGGGCGGCATGTGCGTGCTGCAGACATTGACTGCCACCTATTTAGAACTGCTCGGACACCATATTACCCCTTCGGGTTTCGTCCTTAATATCTTCGATACACCGGATCCCGAAGAACTTGAAGATGCCTATATGCGCTATGCCAATGCCAGAGTATGCCCGCCCCGTCCGGGGGAAAAAACATACCGCGTCAGAGGCACGAAGGAACCTTTTTATACGCTGAATATTATCGATGGCATCATGTCCGTCAAAGAGGTGATGTCTGTTGCCAAAAAATACAACGCTACCATTACCGAATATCTCAATGCGGTCCTGCTCTATGCCCTGCTGCAGAAACAGGACGCCGATCTGCCCTTTAAGATCAGACCTGTAAAGATTGCCATGCCGGTGAATCTGCGGCGCTTTTTTCCTTCGAAAACACTGCGCAACTTTATTACCATGGTCTATCCTTCCGTAGATCCCCGTCTGGGAGATTATACGTTTGCGGAAATCGTCACACAGGTCCATCACTATATGCAGTACTATATCAGTGAAAAATTTCTGCGCGGAGACATCACGACCAACGCCGCCACGCAGCGCAACCCGTTCATCCGTGTCGTGCCGCTTTTTATTAAAGATTTCGTGGTCCGCACTTTTTATACGAAAGTGCAGGATAAAAATTCTTCCGCAGGACTTACCAATATGGGCGCCCTGAAAGTCCCTGAGGACATGAAGCCGCATATCGAACGTTTTGATATCTATATGGGACAGCCGTTTTCTTCCCGTACCAACTGCGCGATCATCAGTTTCGAGGATACGCTGACCGTTAATTTTGCCAGCAGCATCGCGGAAGCGGACGTGGAACGCAATTTTTTCAGAAAGCTGATACAGGACGGCATTCATGTAAAGATCGAAAGCAACCGAGGAACCAGATCGTAAAGATCATCATAAAGGAAAGTCACAAGAAAGGAGTTATTACTTATGTCATATTGTGTTAACTGCGGCGTAGAACTGGAAGCTTCCCTAAAATCCTGCCCGCTCTGCAATACCCCCATTATCAATCCCAATCATCTTACCGAAACGCAAGATCCCGCTCCCTACCCGGCCTCGAAAGGGCAGGTGGAGGTCGTTAAAAGAAAAGATCTGGGACTTTTACTCAGTGTTGTACTTTCTACGACAAGCGTTACCTGCCTGCTTCTTAATCTTCTCGTCTTCCAGGGTTCTCTCTGGTCTTTTCTGGCGATCGGCGTATGCATCTGTCTGTTTGTTTTTGCCTTTCCGGCCGTTATCTATACCAAAACGCCCATTTATGTATCTTTACTCGCAGATGGCGCCGCCGTAGGGATCTATCTGTATCTGATCACCTATCTGACGTCTTCTTCCGAATGGTTTTTCCGTCTGGCGCTTCCTATCGTGATCACGGTAACGGTCCTGATTGAAATTTTTACTTTCCTTGCCCGCAAACTGCCTTTTTCCATTTTATCGGGATCCCTCTATCTTTTTATCGAAGTACCGCTCTTATGTATTGCACTGGAACTGCTGATCAGACATTTTCGAAATGATCCCATGCTGATCACATGGTCTGCCATCGTATTAACGGTATGCACCGTCATCGACATTGCCCTGATCACGATCATTGCCAAAAAACGCCTGCGCAATGAAGTACGCAGACGTTTACATTTCTAACTGTGTTTGGCTTCCGCTTCCTCTAACGAATGATATCCGTAAAACAGCGTTTCGTTGGTGATGATCTGCTTTAACAGGCTTTCTCCGCGTTCTTTCGCCGCCTTCGTTTCATTCCACAGAAGCGTTAACGTCTTCATGGAATACGTAAGAAGTTCCGCTCTGAGATAGCTTTCCATAGAGGAACCGTCCATAACGTTATCTTCCGCAGTTGTGGACACCCTTCCTCTTTTCCGGATATTCGGATATTCGGCAAGCATCTGCGCATCCCATGCCAGATGGATCTGTACGATCTGCTCCGCGATCTGTTTTTTCTCCGCCGCATCAGGAAGATATTCTTTTACTTTCTCGTATTCTTCCGGGAAAGTACTCTCCATCATCCTGCCGTATTTCTCGAAAATAAGGTTACGGCCTTCTTCATACGCTTTGAGACAGTCAGCCTTATAACTTTCAAGCAGTTCATCCGGATAAACCATCCACTGGCTCATACGCATACGGAAAAAAGTGTCCGGATCATCCTGACAGGACGCTCTGCCGCCGGTATTGTATACATGCTGAAACATATCCCATTCCAACTGTGCGATTTCAAAAATAAGCTGTTCTCTTGCTGATACTTCTCCCACTTTGGCCACCACCTTTATGTTTATTCATTTAATAATCTGCCCGGTGTGCAGTGAAGCGGTTCTTCATAAGTCGCATGATCCGTCTTTAGCACATTGCCATCGACTGTGATCATGATCTTCTCCGCGTCATAAGCCGCCAGAAACGTACCTGTCAAAGAAGACATGATAATATTCTCGCCTTCCTGCGTCATTGTCTTTAAATATTCCCGGAACGTTTTAGACAGGTCAAGATACAGCGTTTTTTCTCCATCTACATCCTTTTCCTCAAAAGAATACACCTTCGTTCCCAAAGATACGATATTGTGCCGCACCAGTGCATCGATCAGATTCTCGGCCGAGATCTGTTCCATAGTGGATATTTCCGTATTCAATTCATCGGAAGCGCCGTTTCCATAGTATATCGTAACCTCTATCTGAGACTGCTCTTCCTCTTCATCAGGTTCTTCTGTACTTACAGACTGCTCTTCTTTCTCTGTCCCTTCTTCATCCAGTAAATATTCCAGCGAATCTACCAACAGGTCGCCTGCCGACACATCCGGCACCTGCTCGTCTTCCATCGCCGTCACTTCTTCCGCTCTGTTGCCGCAGGCCGCCAGGACCAATATCAGAACGGCAAGCGGAAGTGCCATCCATTTTCTGTCTTTCATAATACTTTGTCTCCTCCTTAACTCGTGAGCCTGCACCGCATGATGCAGTCCCGCAGATGAAAAAACGAATTTCACCTTATCCAAGTCTGGTTTATTCTATCATAACGTCCATAAAAAAGCAACACGACAAAAGCCGGCCCCCGGCAGACAACGCAAAAAAACACCGCATAACGGTGTTTTTCATAACATAAGTGCAGGAAAAGGGACTTGAACCCTCATGATATTGCTATCACACGGACCTGAACCGTGCGCGTCTGCCAATTCCGCCATTCCTGCGAACAAATGCTATTTTATCTTCTTTTTGCGTTTCTGTCAAGACTATTTTGAATTAATTTTTAAAAAAATTTTAACATCTTAACAGAAATTATGAAATGCCTCCTGTGCTTCCCCAATCTTTTTATCCGTATACAGAATATGATTCACAAGCCATTCCGTCAGAAATTCCATAAGTTCTTCCAGCGTTTCCTGCTGGTGTTCATCTATATGCTCAAGATCCATGCCCTCAAGTTTGGCCACAAACGCATCATGTGCCCGTTTCTGCGCCGCAAGTCCTTCATATTGAATGCTCTCCATATACTTTTCCTCATCCGTAAAATGAAAGATCGTATAACGCTTCATTTCTTCCAGCAAAAACACAATTTCGTCATATTTATCAGGAATAAACTCATCCGTAATGACACGATATACTTCACCGATAATCCGGAACAATTCTTTGTGCTCATTATCGATCAAGGCGATACCTGTAAGATATTCGTCCGTAAACGTTATGAGTCCTTGTTTTTCATCGGCAGGTTTCATTTTGCCGATCATCAGATCGGAACCGATAATATGTCTGTAAAGCCACGTCACCAGATATTTTAACAGATCGTCCAGAAATATCTGCTGCGCGCCGTTGTCCGAAGGCATGGCAATGTCTGCTTCAAATATCTTTTCCCGGAACGCCGCATGCTGCTTTCTCTGCAGCTCCAGTTCCGGGTGGCGGATGCTCTCCATATATTCCTCTTCATGTTTAAAATGTGCTTCCGCATATTGCTTCAGCATCTCAAGCATATCCCGGATGCGGTCATATTTATCACTGATCACGCTGTTTTCAAGCAGTTCCTGCATCTCGTTGATCATCCGGAAAAGCTCTCTGTGTTCGTTATCAATCATTTCTACGCCAAGTAGACAATCGTCTGTAAAATAATACATTATCTCTCCTCCTATTATTATTATTCTGTCCGGCACTGCTGCCGCCGAACCTGCGTCTATTGTACACGTTCGGGGCGCATACAGCAATATATTTCCCGTTTCCTAACAATATTCTTTATAACGTTCCCGCCAGCCTTCTTCCGCCCAATATTCGGATCCATCCCGAAGCCTTCCGATGAACTGATACTGAAACATTTCCCGTCTGATCAGCTCAATATCAGTGAATGAAATGGACTCTTTTATCATCTCATTCACTTCCTTTTCGGTATATTTTACGGAAAGCGCAAACTTCTGCGCAATCTTCATAAGCGCAAGAATCCGCATCGGCCGTTTAGAAGGGTACTGCGTCAGTTTATCGTCTGCATCATAATATCTTTTCAGCTTATCGCGATATAGTTCTATTTCGTTGTTCATATGATGTTCCTCCATATTTTGATACCTATTTGTCATTCTGCTCTTCATATGCTATTATAACCTTGATTTGTAAAAGAGCGCAAGCCGGTTTTCCAGACGAAAGGATTGGATTGCAATATGCAGGGCAATATATTGTTAATAGAAGACGACAAAGACTTATGTAAACTACTTTCCGACAATCTCAGACTGGAAGGGTACCAGGTCCGCACATGC
Organism: uncultured Lachnospiraceae bacterium; assembly: GCA_910579735.1. GTDB lineage: Bacteria > Bacillota > Clostridia > Lachnospirales > Lachnospiraceae > UBA3282. The sequence continues at coordinate 212,607 of CAJTUZ010000002.1, read as the reverse complement.
CACGACGGCATCAGCGGACTGCAGGACTTTCATAACAATGACTGTCATCTCGTCATTCTGGATATTATGATCCCGCAGAAAAACGGCTATGAAGTTTTAAGCGATATACGCAAAGAAAGCAACATTCCCGTCTTACTCTTAACGGCCAAAGACAGCGAAGCCGATAAAGTCTCCGGCCTCAGGCTGGGCGCGGACGATTACCTGACCAAACCGTTTGGCCTCAGTGAATTCCTGGCCCGCGTCCTGGCTCTGCTTCGCCGATATACCGTTTTCAACGCACCGCCCGCCGATGCGTTTGTGATAACAGGGAATCTGCGTATCGATACTGCCGGACGGGAAGTCTACAAAGACTCCGAACGGATAGAACTTACGGCCAAAGAATTCGATCTGCTGCTTTTTCTTTCGCAAAACAAAGGACAGGTATTTACCAAAAGGCAGATTTATCACGCTGTATGGAATGATGAATATGCCTTTGACGATAATAACATTATGGTGCATATCAGGCGCCTGCGGAAAAAAATCGAAGATAATCCCGATACCCCCAAATATATCGTAACCGTATGGGGGGTCGGCTATAAGTTTGGCGGTGAACGATGAAAGCGATAATTTATACCGGTATCTGTATTTTATGTATTCTGTGTGCCGTAGAAGGTATCTTTCTCTACCGTATGCACAAACAGCTGAATGAATGGTTTATCTTTCTGCAAAGCATAAAAGAAGCGCCGGCACGGAAAAACTTCGTAAAAGGCCGCGGCCTTCTTGCCGGGATCAATTATGCAATGAACGACGTTTTGGAAGAGAACCGGAACAGACTCACACAACTGACCAGAGCCGAAGAAGCAAACAAGCTTCTTCTGACCAATCTGTCCCACGACGTCCGCACGCCTTTAGCCTCTTTGACCGGCTATCTTGAAGCATTGGAGCGGGGTCTGGTAACCGGGGATGCAAAAGAAGAATATATCCGTATTGCCTGCCGGAAAGCCTCCGACCTGAAAGAACTCGTAGATATTCTGTTTGACTGGTTTAAAATTAATGCAGAAGAACAGACCTATGAGATTAAAAGACACGATGTGAATGAACTGACAAGGCAGATTATCATTGGGTGGCTGCCCATAACAGATCAAAAACAGATCCGGCTTAACGTAAATATCCCGGAAAACGAATTATTTCTGCAGATTGACCAGATCGCCTACGAAAGGATCGTCAACAATCTGATCGGCAACGCCATACAACATGGAAATTGTACGCAGCTCTTCGTTGCGGTCTGCCCAAATGAAGATACGGTAACAATAGAGATCTCAAACAACGGACTGACAATTCCCGGAGCGGATATCCCGTTTCTGTTTGACAGACTGTATACGAATACTTCACACAAAGAAGCCGCGGAGCCACGTACCGGCAGCGGACTTGGACTTGCTATTGTAAAAGCGCTTACCGAGGCCATGCACGGCAGCATTTCCGTAGCAAGCAGTTCCGGGAAAACCTCTTTTTATTTATATTTTCCGTCTGCCCCCAAGAAGTAAGAAAAATGTAAGATCTGGGAAAGACTCATGTCAGAACTGCCTGCTATACTGGTCTTCAGGAGGCGAATCCATGAACGAATATATCATTGAAACCGAACAACTCACCAAAACATACCATGGGCAGGTCTGCGTGGACCATATCGCCCTGCATGTACCAAAAGGCAAAATATACGGACTTCTCGGCCAAAACGGCGCCGGAAAAACAACGACCATGAAAATGTTAGTCAATCTGGTAAGACCGACTGCCGGCACGATCAGACTGTTTGGAGAAAACAAGGTGCATGCACGGCGCAGTCTGTACTACCGGATCGGTTCCATTATCGAAGCGCCTGCTTTCTATGAAAATCTGACGGCGGAAGAAAACCTGAGGATCCTCGCAAAACTGCGCGGGCAGCACCGCCGGGATACGATAGAACATGCGCTTTGCGTAGCAGGTCTGCCCCTTGGTCAGAAAAAACGCTTCCGCGACTTTTCCATCGGCATGAAGCAGCGTCTCGGAATCGCTGCCGCCATTATGCACGAACCGGAGCTTTTGATCCTGGATGAGCCTATGAACGGTCTGGATCCTGTCGGCATCTGTGAAATACGTCATTTTCTGCTGCAGCTTTGCAAAGAGAAACAGACCACCATTTTACTCTCCGGCCACAATTTAAGCGAAATCGAACAATTAGCCGATATCATCGGCATCATGCAGAAAGGGAAACTGGTTGAAGAAATCGACCGGAAGCAGCTGCATGAAAAAAACAGAAAATACATTGAATTTGAAGTTTCCAATGTCAATGCGGCTGCATTACTTCTGGAACGCACGTTTCATTTATCGGATTATACGGTCGTAAACGATCATCTGCTGCGTATATTCGGCGCTTTTGAGTTAAGAGCGGATATCAACGGCTGTTTTACCCAAAACGGCATCGATGTCATGAATATGAATATCCGCGAAGAGAAACTGGAAGATTATTTTAAGCATGCAATCGGAGGTGCCAAATGAAATCTGTTCTTTACAGTGAATGGCTGAAACTGAAACGTTCCAAAGCGCTCTTAGCCTGTTCCCTCGGGACCTGCATCGTCCCGCTCTTTGTTCTTTTTAACAGTATACAAAGATATTTAAAAAATCCGTCGGAAACAATCGACTTGTTCGGCCTGTATGATGGCGCGCTCCTTTTTTTGATGCTGCTGTTTGCGCCCCTTGCCTTATCCGTCATCGCTGCCTATACCATATGCAGAGAGTACTCGGAAAAGACGCTGAAGACCATTTTCACGGTACCGGTATCCCGCATGCAGTTTCTGGCAGGGAAGTTCTGCATTCTGTTTATGATTACCATATTATTCATGCTGATATCCTGGTTTCACATACTGATCCTTGCGGTCCTTTGCAGCTTTTTTGTAGAAGTCGGACAGCTTACGCCCGTATCGGCCGTTTTTTTCCTGATGAAAATGCTGTCCGGTGCATTGCTCCTTTATATGACGCTCACGCCCATCGTCTATTTCAGCATACGCAATAAAGGCTTTACCGCGCCTTTCATTGTTTCGGCCGCAGTCTGCCTTTTCAATGTCGTGCTGTCCGGTTCCGGCATTGCCGGATGGTTTCCATGGACGGCATCCTATTTACTGATAAACGGCAGAAGCGGACATGCCGGATGTCCGCCTCATATCAGTTTTCTGATCATTGTCTGCCTTTGCGTTATTTCAGTTTCGGCAAGCACAGTACGTTTTCTGCGGGAAGATATCTCATGATGTCTCCCCCCAGGAAACCGGAGCCTTTTTCTGCGGCTGAAGATTCCTTTATTCTACCGGATAAAGTTCATCCTTGCAAAAGGCTCCTTATCCGGCACACCATATTTCTCCGCTCCAAGCGCAATGCTTTTCATCAGAAAAGACATGTTCCTTGCAAGCGTGCGCATCATCTGCAGCCCTTCCGCATCCTGCTCCGCCTCACCGGGCAGTGCGCCGTGAATACCGTTCCAGTACTGACCGGAAGCAATGGGCATTCCCGCGATGCCGAAGAACTTATTCAATTCATCATACGTCGCGGTCAGTCCGCCTCTTCTTGCTGCAGCGACAGCCGCGCCGACTTTCATTGTCTTATCAAAATGCGTACTGTAAAAAAGTCTCGTCAGAAAAGCAACCAGCGTAGCATTCGCCGAAGCATAATAAACGGGACTTCCAACCACAAGTCCATCGCATGCTTCGAATTTCCCTGCTGCTTCATTTACCGCATCATCAAATACACATTTTCCTTTCTGAGCGCACCCGCCGCAGGCGATACACCCCCTGATATCCCGGCTGCCGATCTGCAAAATTTCCGTTTCTATATTCTCTTTTGCAAAAATTTTTTCCATCTCATGCAGCGCGGTATATGTATTTCCTTTTTCTCTCGGACTTCCGTTAATCATCAACACTTTCATACGTAATTTCCTCCTGTCATTATCATATGTTTCATTATACACTCTTTGACGGAACAAATCCTGTCTTTTTATAGGTTTTCATGCACATGCTGTCTTTCAATCGTAAAAAAATCAATAATACGCTGTACGCCGGCAAGCGCCTGCTCATCCTCGATAGCCGGTGTAACATTGGTATTGTGCGAAAATACGATTTCATGAATATCATGGCAGTTCATATGGTGCAAAAGCACACACGCCGTTTCATAGGCCTTCTCCATATGGCCGTCCCCGCCTCCGACTAACAATACCGCTCCTTTTTTGGGTTTTAAAATCGGCTTTTCGCCCCGGAAATATTCGGCGCAGAAATACGTCTGAAGTCTGCTCCCTACATCCAACACCCTGCCTGTCAGTTCTGAAAAATATATGGGAGAGGCGATCAGGATATTGTCACATTCCTGAATATAATCATATATTTCCTGCATCTCGTCCTGGATGGCACAGCCTTCCTTTTCCCAGCAATATCTGCAGTCCACGCACGGCGAGATATTGCTTCCGTACGCATTCAGGACTCTGCATTCGCCTGCTATATTTTTTCTGATGATATCAAGCAGACTCGCCGTATCTCCATTCACCCTCGGTGAACCGTTTATAATCAATGTCTTCATGGTAAGCACTCTCTCTTTCTCAAATTATACTCTTCTCTTCCAAAATCCTTTCCGCTTCTGCAATATCTTCTGATGTCAGTCCTATTGCAGGATCGGTTTTCACCTGATGTGCGGCAACCGTTTCATCATATAAAGCCAGATCATCCAGGACTACCCAGCCGCTCACATGATGATGCATCTTTAACCACATAAGAATTTCATCCGCTTTCACAAGACTGAATTTTTTCGTTTTTCTTATTTCTGCAGTCGTCAAGTCCGGTGTCATTCCCGATATCTTAAGTCCTGCGTCAGCCAACGCTTTCACAAGATATCCGGCTTCCGGCCTAAGCGGTGCGCCGTTTCTTTCAAACCAGAAACGCCATCCTGAATGAAGAATGATCCCGGCATCTGTTTTTTCCACCAGTCCGGCCAGTAATTCAATTTTTTCCTGATCGATCAATGCGCCATCGCCGATCTCCTTTTGATGTTTCTCATTCCGGAAACCGGAATTAAGCACTCCATCGATATCCAGAAAAATGACTTTCTTCATAGTTCAAGACTCTCCTTAATATCTGTTACTATCATATGATAAAAAAAGCGGATTAGCAATTCAAAAATTCTGTTACGCTGCTTTCCGTTTTACCTTCACAGATCAGGAAAAAGATACCTATGAAACGGGCATTCATACTTTATTTGATTTACGAAATCAGCTAATGCAGACGGTTATCATTGCAAAACGATCGCCTATTCTATCTGGCATATTTTTCGTATTGAAGATATCGTTGCGCATACAATAATCAGCGAAGAAGAACAAGTGTTTTTTAGCTTTAAGAGCAGGAGAACTTGTTGCTTTAAAGACAAAAGATTTTTCTGATTCCTCTGTAAAAATAGACAGACAAGAAGTAAAGGTCTATTATGTTGATGAAAGCAATACTTTTAGAAGAAATAATTATAGAATATCTCCTCACACAAAAAATGAAGAAACCCCGATATTCTCAAGGTTTCCTCACTCTTAAAAGACTGCGGAAGATGGGACTTGAACCCACACGATGTAACCATCACAAGATCCTTAGTCTTGCTCGTCTGCCAGTTCCGACACTTCCGCTTATGTTCGTGGCGCAAATAATATCATACTATCCTAAATGATAAAAGTCAATACTTTTTTTCAAATTTCTACTACTTTTTTCACTGAACGTAAACTCTTCACTTCCGTACTTTTTTCTGGGAATCCCTCCTAAAATATGGTATAATCATTTATGATAAATTGAGAAAGTTTTTGATGAAAGGAGTCTGCCTATGTCCTCCGGGAAACCCATCATACGTCAGATTGCATGGATATCCTTTATTCCGAATTTCATTTTGATCGCCCTTTTATATTGCCTGTTCTGCTGCATAACGCCGCCGGAAACTACCGTTTATTCGGTTCCGCTCTGCTATTTTCTCATCGTCATTTTACTGCGGAACATCCCACGGGCACACAGGCGCGCCATAAAATTATTCAAAGCGGAACAATATGCGCAGGCAATTACGGAATTTCAAAACAGTTATGATTTTTTCATGGAGCGCCAGTGGTTAGATAAATACCGGTATCTTCTCCTGCTTTCCTCAAGCAGAATCTCCTATACGGAAATGGCGCTGTTAAATATCGCTTTCTGCTATACGCAGATAGGAGAAGGCGCACTTGCCAGAGAATATTACGAAAAAACCCTTTCACAGTTCCCCGGCAGCGAAATGGCCAGGTCGGCTCTGCGGATGATACAGTCACTTACAAACGAATTCTGAGAAAGAAGATTTCCATGAAAATGCCATCAAAAATCTCCGGAAAAACGATCCTGAAAATGATCTGGATCCTATATGCATTGATCAGTACTGCAATCTGGCTTCCGCAGATTGATAAGCTGTTCGTACAGGACGTCTCCCTGATATCCCAATATGTTTCATTGATTGATTCCTGGAGCATCACGGTACATGGTGAAACTTACCATAATGTTTCGTTAGATGACTTTTCATTTGCTGTCGTAAATAAGGTGATGAGATCACCATGCAGAGAGTACTGCCGGAAAATCTGGATATCGTGAAAGGCGTACTGCGCTTTCATATCAGACAGGCGGCTGTCAAAATGTATCTTGATGACGAGCAGTTTTATGAATACGGCTATGAAAGAATATCTCAGAATAAAACAGTCGGAAGCGGTTTTCAATTTATAAATTTTCCCGATCAATATCCGGGCAAAACATTGACGATCCACCTGTATCTGTCAGAAGACGCCGTTTTTTCCAGATTGGACCCTATCCATATCTATGAATGGGAAAACGCCTACCGCGCTCTTTTGACAGAAAACAGAATTCCTCTGTTTTCAGGATGTTTTCTGACCATTTTCGGACTTGTCGTCAATATCATCACCATCTTTGCTCTGGCATTCTCCATCAAATATATCAGAGTATTCTGCATCTCTCTTTTTTCGATGTTTATGGGATTATGGACACTATGCTATTACAATGTGATCCTGATCTTCTCGATCCCGTTATATTCTCTGTCTCTGCTTGAATACCTGACTCTTTATATCGCGCCGATCCCCCTGATCATTTATATGTGGCCGGATGTCCGGAATCTGAAGCAGAGAATTTTTCATATATTATATTGGATCATCTTTGCAGTGCATATCACGGCTACAATATGCACGATAGCGCTTCATGCGATGGATATCGTTCATTTTGCGGCAACGTTAAAATATATGCAGATGCTCATGGTCTGCAGCCTGTTATATTTTATCCTAGTAGAGATCATGAACTTAAAAACCAGTAAAACGGTCGGCAGACTCTTCCTAATCGGTATGCTTGTCATCGGAGGCTGCATTTTCCATGATCTGATCGTTTACTGGGGCAGCCGTTTCTATGGAAAGACAGAGGATTCCCTCCGGGGCGTCACTTCCATCGGGGTCATCTTTTTCATTTTCATATTGATCGCTTCCTTTTATATCAGCCTGACGCAGAAGCTGATGCAGGAAACAGAACGCAATTTCCTGATAAAAAGCGCCTATACCGATGAATTGACACAGATTCACAACCGCCGCTACTGTATAGAATATATGAATAAGATCAAAGAAAATGAAGCCGGTGATTATACGGTGATATGCTTCGACCTGAATGATCTGAAAATAACCAATGACACCTATGGGCATACCAGGGGCGATATTTTGATAAAAAGCGCTGCAAGCGTGATTGCAGATACCTTTAAAACACATGGGATTGTTGCAAGAATGGGAGGCGATGAGTTTATCGCTATTATTGAGACTGCCTCTCCGGAGAAAGTTGAACAGTTAATCGCGCAGTTTCATACGAATATTGAAAACAAAAACAACGAAATCAGGGACCTGCATATGTCCATAGCCTATGGTCTGGCTTCCTGCCACGCCAAAGAATCGACGATCGAAAAGGTATACCAGCTTGCTGATAACCGCATGTATGAGAAGAAAAAACAAATGAAAGAAGCAAAAAGCCAGGAATTGATCAGTGTTCATTGATGAAACTCTGTCCAAATGGCACACTTTTGGTCCTATCTCATAAAATAGGCATATAACATCCATTCGAGGTTTTCCATGGACACATCCATTTCTATTGCCATTGCAGGCCGTAATCCGGATACTGTTAATTATGAGAACGCGCTTCGGTCATTGGGAGCAGACGCCTTTACGACGCTTGATCCTGAACAATGTATAAACTGTGACGGCCTGCTGCTGCCGGGCGGCGGCGATATTACGCCCGCATTCTTTGGGCAGCACGACCACGGTTCCCGAACAATCGATACACAACTCGATATTATCCAGCTTCAGATATTGGATCTTTTTGTCAAATGGGGTAAACCCGTTCTGGGTATCTGCAAGGGTCTTCAGATCATCAATGTTCATTTCGGCGGCACAATCTGCCAGCATATCAAAAATGCAGCCGCACATCAATGGAACGGCAAAGACATGTATCATTATGTATATCATATTGGATGCAGCCGCACGGATTTCTTTCACCAATTGTACGGAAGCAGCGCATTTGTTAATTCCGCGCACCACCAGGCTGTAGATAAGCTTGGCAGAGATCTGCTGCCGGTCTGTCAGGCACATGATGGTACAATAGAAGCGCTCTCCCATGCATCTCTTCCGGTCTGCGGCGTCCAGTGGCATCCGGAGCGTATCATGGAACGGGGCGGCGGAGAGCTTCTGACCTATTTCTTAAAGACCTGTTCCAAATGACTGATCCCCTCATCAAACAACGCTTTCATAATCTTATTGATAATCTTCATGGTTTCGGGATCGACGTTTTTGACTGCCGCCATAATGCCCTGAATACTCTTTTTCCAGTTGGCGGTAAAATCGATCAGATTATCCGCCTCAGACGCTTTGACAACGTCATAAAGCGTATCGACAAAAATATGGATCTGCTCCTGATTCAGCGACAGGATCCAGTCATTGAGCGTGGAGTCCACGAACAGTCTGCCTGAATAAACTCTCTTTACGGTACGGAAATCATCTTTTTCAATCAGCCAGGAATATGGGTCATGCTGTGCAAGACCGATATATTTGCTTTCCACAACACGATAATTCTCTTCGGAATATAAGATCATCCCTACCAGTGACGAATGCGGGATCGTCTTACGTATCCTTGCTTCAATTTGATCATAACCGCATCTTTGTTTTACTTCCGGCCGGAAACCCGGCCCGTCGTGGTTAAAGATCACACAGATTCGATCCTGTATCGCCTTCTCGCAGTTCATGGCTGCATATACGGCCAGATTCCCGCCTTTGGAATGCCCGCCGATATAAAACGGCTGTGTGATATTTCCGGCCGTACGATTCAGATAGTCGACACTCATAAGCTGTCCCGGAACGGGTTCGGAAAATGCAAGGTTTAAATCTTCCTTCCAACCGACGATGGTTTCATCCGTTCCCCGGTAGGCAATATAGAAAGTTCCATCGCCAAGCTGTATTGTAACAGCGGAAAACTGTGTTTCCTTCTCCGGCTCTATTCGATTTACATAATTCCTCAATTTCAAGTCCCCAAAACGCTTACTGCCTGCCATAAGCAGAAAAAGTTCTGTATTTTTCTCCCGATAACGTTCATCCGCATAAAGATCATCATAGTTCTCATGTAAAAGAATATGCTGCATATCCACTGCCGCTGCATTTTCCTCTATATCGGGTACAAGACCATCAAATTTCAAATAAGCAAACTGTCCGAAGACCAGACTGTCCACTTCACTGATCGGTTTCTCCGAAAAAGTATAGTCTCCGTACATTCTGATATAATCAAGGATCGTTCCCATAAGCGCCACCTCTTATCTGCTGCTGTTACAACTTTGCTTCCAAATGTTCGATATTTTTGATCAGTACCGAAACCGTTCCGTCAGGATTGGTGATAAACTCGACGCTTTTCGGATTTTTGTACTGGTCCATCGGAATCTTGATTTCGATTCCCGTATCCGTATACAAATGCTGGCTTTGGTATTTTCTGAACGTATTCTCGCTCTGCGGCTGTATTTCTTCTTTTACCATATCATACTTTTCCATCTTATCCTGAAAAGCGATTTTTAATTCCGGTTTTTCTTCGAAAATCTTATCTGCGATCCCTTCTACCGTGAAGCCGCCGTTTTCTTCGATTTCCTCCTGAATGATGCTTTTGGCTTCCATTTGTTTCGCAAACCGCTCCGTCTCGTCATATCCTTCTTTCTGTACGCTCTCTACCGCCTTCGCAACAATGGACAGTTTGGATTTGTGCGACAGATGCGCGCTGCATTTGAGAAACAGAAAAGAGAAATAGTTGGTCTTTTCTCCGTTCACCTCATACTTTTTCTCGATAACATAGACTGCGAGATCGTCAAGCCTGATGATGGCAGCTTCGGTCAGTCTCTGCCCTTCCGACGGCAGGATAGACTTATGGCGGATGATCTCATTGCTGTTCCCTTCTTCAAGTGTCATCGTCCGGTGCGTATAAAGTGACTTATAATTCATTTTCAAAAGCGCCAGATACTCCTGCGTATCATACTGGAAACGCACGATAATAAGATCCGCTGCCGGAATATCGATATTGCTGTTCATAATATCATATAAAAGCGAGGCAATATCTTTGCTGATATCGACAAAGGACTCGTCGCTGTATTGCTCCAGAATATGATAGACCTCAGACTCTTCCTGATAGAAACGGCATTCCTTCGCATCGTCTCCCGAACTGATCTTTGCAATATGTTCCCTTAGAAAATCCGCAAATTCCGAACCGTACTCCAGCTCTGCATCGGACAATACCGGCATTCCGATCGTAGAATCCATGATATGTACGATCGCTTTCCTGATCCGTATATTTTCTTTTACCATCTGTCAGACTCCTCTTCCTTAGTATCTTCTCCATGTCCTGGGCGCAAACAACAATAACATCGGCAGAAGTTCCAGACGTCCCGTTAACATATTGAACATCAGCACATACTTGGAAAGCGCCGAATAACCTCCATAATTGCAGGTAGGACCCACCGCATGCAGTCCGGGGCCCGTATTATTTAAAGTCGCAAGAACCGCGGAAAAGTTTGTTGTAAGATCATACTTGTCCAATGACAACAGCAGAAACGAAAAAATGCAGACTGCAAGGTATATGATCAGAAACGAGTGAATAGACCGCGCCGTCTCATCATCTACCGCTCTGCCCTCCAAATGCGGTTTTTTTACAACCTGCGGATGAACGACCCGCAGAAGTTCCTTCTTCATATCCTGTGCGAGAATGATCAGACGGGAAACCTTAAAACCGCCGCCTGTACTTCCCGCACATGCGCCGATTGCCATAACGACAAGCAGGACCGCCTTGGAAAATTCCGGCCATAAGTCAAAATCTGTCGTGGAAAATCCGGTACTGCTCCCAATGGACGCCACCTGGAAAATTGCGTCTTTGAAGGCAACCGCTATATTACTGTAATACCCTCTGATATTCCATGTGATAAACGCTGCCGCGCCGAACAGGATCAGCAGATACACTCTGGCCTCTTCATGCCTGACAGCTTCCTTCGGTTTCCTGGCCACAATGAGCAGATAGTATACGTTAAAGTTCATACCGCCAAGTATCATAAATACCGTAAATATGATCTGTACCGCCATCGTATAGCTGCCGATGCTCGTATTGAGAACGCCGAACCCGCCGGTCCCCATTGTAGAAAAAGAAAGTACGACCGAATCGTACAGACTCATGCCGGCGATCAGCAGACAGATGATCTGCAGGGCGGTAATGGCAATATAAATGCCATAGAGGAGCTTCGCCGTAGCCTGTACTTTCGGCACGAGTTTCCCCACCGAAGGGCCCGGACTTTCCGCACGCATCAGATGCATATTATAACCGCCCGAAAGCGGCAGTACCGCAATGATCAGCACAAGCACGCCCATGCCGCCGATCCAGTGCGCAAAAAGTCTCCAGAACTGTACGCTCTTAGACAGATATTCCACATCCGGCAAAATGCTGCAGCCGGTGGTCGTCAGTCCCGATATCGTTTCAAAAAGCGCATCGGTAAAATTCGGAATCTCTCCGCTTAGATAAAAAGGCAGAGCGCCGACAATACTGAGCACGATCCACGTTAGCGAAACCGTCACAAATCCTTCTTTTGCATAAAAAACATTGCTCTTCGGCTTCCATTGTTTTCCGATCTCTGCCACCAGAAAACATCCTATCATAACGGCTGCAAATGCAAAGCCGGCTTCTTCCTGATAGATCAATGCCACCAGACAGGGCAGCGTCAGAAAAAGCGCTGCAAATTCTAAAACACGAAACAAAATATATCTGATTATGGAAAAATTCATATGATGTCCCTCTATTTCAAAATGTCTTTAATGTCATTCAATCTTGTATTCGTCGTTACGACAATGACCGAATCACCTGCCCTGATCACGCTCTGTCCGCTCGGAATACTGATACTTCCTTTATGGTTGATGGAACAGATCAGAATATTGGGTTTGATCGCCATCTTTTGCAGCGGTATCCCGATAACGGGCGAATCCTTTTTAATGCTGAACTCCAGCGCTTCCACACGGTTATCGTTCAGGCGGTACAATGTCTCTATATTACTTCCCAAAGAATTGTTCATCGCGCGAACATATTTTATGATATGTTCCGCCGTCAGATATTTCGGATAGATAACGCTTCCGATATCCAGACTGTCAATGATCTCGTCATAGGAGATCCGATGTACATGCGTGATCAGTTTGGCTTTGGAAACACTCTTGGCAAATAACGAAAGCATGATATTTTCTTCATCCACATTCGTAAGCGCCACAAAAGCTTCCGCCTGTATGATGCCTTCCTGCAATAAAAGATTTCTGTCGGTACCATCCCCATGAATGATAAAAGCCTTCGGCAGCAATTCACTGAGTTCGTCGCAGCGCTCTTTATTGATTTCAATGATCTTGATCTGGATACCCATTGCCATCAACTGTTTTGCCAGATAATAAGAGGTCTTGCCGCCGCCGATGATCATAACGTTTCTGGCCCTTGTCACGGGCACTCCCAGTTTCTTAAAAAACGCGAGCGTTTTCTGTGATGTGCCGACTACGGATATTTCGTCCCTTGCGCGGATAATAAAATTACCGCCCGGAATATATACATCACCATCACGTTCTACCGTACAGATCAAAACGTCCCCTTTTATTCTGGACGTGATCTGCTGCAGCGACTGGTCACAGAGCGCCGAGTCTTCTCCTACCCGGCATTTAACAACCTCTACCCGCCCTTTGGTAAAACTGTCGATCGTGATCGCCGATGGAAACTTCAGCAGTCTTGTCATTTCCTCTGCCGCGGTGTATTCCGGATTGATGATCATGGAAAGACCCAGTTCGTCTTTGATATAACCGATCTCCATATTGTAAATGGGATTCCTGACTCTGGCGATCGTATGGCACCCGCCGGCTTTTCTCGCGATCAGGCAGCACAACAGATTGACTTCATCCGAACCTGTCACCGCAATGAGCAGATCAGCCTCTTCCACACCGGCTTCTTTCTGTACCGCAAAGCTGATGCCGTTACCGATCACACCCATAGCATCATAACTGTTGATCAGATTTTGCAGCCTGTTCTTCTCCAAATCGATGACCGTAATATTATGTTCTTCCGAGCTCAACTGCTCCGTCAGCGTCGTCCCTACGTTTCCGCATCCTACAATGATAATCTGCATTTATCTTCGCTCCTTTTCTACGTCAATATTTATCCGGGTAATCCGTGCCGGTTTCGGACTGCATGGAATGTACATATTTCTCCGGCTGTTTTTCCATTTTGAGCATTGTATCAAATGCCATAAGCAGCATTTTATCCTTATTCTGTACCATATCATGATCTCCGCTGTCCAGCCGCGCCTTGAAATGATCCATCTGCCAGACCATGATATCAATGATAGTATATCCGGAAATCCGGTATTCACATAAAAAATCCCGGTTTTGCAGATAATGGGCAAACTCTTTAAAGACAGGCTCCGAGTTTTGCAGCGCTGCCCAAAACTCCTGAAAAAACATCTCGTCCTCTCCTGCATAATGACATAGTGCCCGCGCCCATTCCTTCGCGGTATCTTTCCCTTCGGAATTCATTGTTATTCTCCTTTTCCGGTTCTTTTTCAGCAATTTTTTTTATATAAATAGATAATAAAACAAGCGGATGGCACAGTTACTCTATGCCGCCGATCGGTAAATCATGTTAGAGATCATAAAAAACACCAATAACTTTATCTGGGGAGTTCCTCTCCTGTTCGTACTCATGGGAACGCATATCTATTTTACATGGAAGCTGCGTGCACCGCAGCGGAAAATTTTCTACGCAATCAGACTTTCCCTCGGTATGGAAGAAACCGGAAACAATAATCTGTCTCCGTTCTCGGCGCTTGCCACCACACTAGCCGCTACGCTCGGAACCGGCAATATCATCGGTGTCTCCACTGCAGTTGCCCTGGGAGGCCCGGGCGCCATCTTCTGGTGCTGGATTACCGGCATACTCGGCATGGCAACCGCTTACAGCGAATGCTATTTAAGCGTCCTGTTCCGTACCAGAAAGAAGGATGGCACCTATGTCGGCGGCCCGATGTATGTTCTGCAAAATGGTTTACATAATAGAACTTTAGGCTCTTTTTATGCAATCTGCACGCTCGTCGCTGCTTTCGGTGTAGGCTGTACGACGCAGTCTAACTCTGTTTCACAGGCTGCTGCCGCTTCGTTTCGGATCTCTCCGCATATTATCGGCATCGTACTTGCCGTTACGACCGGAGCCGTCATTCTTGGCGGCATCAAAGTGATCGGCAATCTGTGTGAGCGGGCCGTACCGGCGATCAGCTTCGTCTATCTGTTCGGCTGTTTTTTGCTGCTCATCCTTTACCGCAGACAACTGCCGGGCGCCTGTCTGTGGATCTTAAAAGACGCTTTTTCCTTCTCTTCGATAGCGGGAGGGTTCGTCGGCTCCACATTACAGTTATCACTGCGCTACGGTATCGCCAGAGGTCTTTTTACGAATGAAGCCGGTATCGGCACATCCGCTATCGCCGCGGCTGCTTCCGGTGTCTGCGAGCCGAAGCACCAGGCTTATGTTTCCATGACCGCCGTATTTTGGGATACCGTCGTTATGTGTCTGGTAACCGGCCTTGTCATTGTTTCCAATATGCTGTATGATCCCGCTTCCGTACAAAATCTGCCGGAAACCGGACTGACCGCGGCCGCTTTCTCTCATCTTCCCTATGTAGGAGACGCATTTTTAACGATCTCCCTGATGGCCTTTGCCGTCACAACCCTGATCGGCTGGTCTTATTTTGGGGAAAAGGCAACGGAATACCTTGTCGGAAATAAAGGTATCCCGTATTATAAACTGATTTATATTGTCATGATCTATCTCGGCGCCATAATCCCGATGAACCTCGTCTGGGAATGCACCGACCTGATCAACGGTCTCATGGTTGTGCCGAATGTTCTGGCGCTCTGTTTCCTGCGCCGGCACATTACCTCATAAACCGTTCTATATCTGGAAGTTCCCGACGATTTCTTTCAATGACCGGCTGCTGCGCTCCATAATCGCCATCTGCCGCATGATCTCTTCGGAACTGATATTCGTATGCTGCATAGCGGACGCCACATTGCGGATATCGTCAACCATAGTTGAAGTAGTCTCTGTGATCGTCTGCAGGGAAGCCAGCATTTCCTCTATGGAGGCGCCCATCTGTTCCGCGGATGCTCCCAGATCGGAAGCAATGCCATCATAGAATACGGCATCCTGTTTATATTGTTTGGCAGTATCAAGCATCGTATGATAATCGCCGATGACGCGGTCTTTCATAAAATTGAGCAGTGTGCCGGAGCTGTCCTTCAACGCCATAACCGACTCAACTACTTCATTGATAACTGACTGAATATTGTCTACTGCAGTCCTGGAATCCTCCGCCAGAGAACGAACCTCATCCGCTACGACCGCGAATCCCCTGCCTGCTTCTCCGGCACGTGCGGCTTCTATGGATGCATTCAGGGCAATCAGGTTGGTTTTGGAGGCAATGCTCAATATTTCCTGGGAAAGCGTTTTGATCACTTCCACCTTCTCTACTTCCCGCAGTGCCGTTTCCAGTTCCTTTTCCACCTTCCGGTAGATCAGACTGGCCTGTTTCTTGGCTTCTTCCGTTGACGCAAGAAGGTGCTCCGCACGGACATTAATTTCACCGGATGCGTCCGCCGCTTCGGAAGCTTTCAGCGAAACACTGTCTACGACTATGCCGATCTCCGAACTTGCAAGGCTGATGGTGTTGGTCACACTGGCTGCATCATTTGCCTTGGCCGTCACCACTTCTATCAGCTGATCCATTTCGTCCAGTCCATTGTTAAGCTGCGCCATATTACTGTATGCTTCACCCGCCGTAAGCGCAATCCCGGCCGCTTCTTCTTTGGTCCCGATGATCGTTTCACGAATCTGTTTCCTGACAGACTTCGTTGCATACTCGATCTCTTCCATTTCGTCTTTAAATCCTTCGGCAACCTGATGTTTCACTTTACCCTCACTTGCGGCTATATCTCTGAAATCACCGCTTGCGAACTGTTTCAGATCCGCGATCGGCGCCAGTAATTTATTGGCTGTCAATATTACGATTACGATGATCAGGGATATTCCGGCGATCGCCACCACTACACACGCAATGACCAATGCAGTCAATTCTGTGGATACAACGGCCTTCGGAATCACGACCCCGACCGCCCAGTCACAGTCTTTTAATGAAACGATCGCAAAATATTTGGCAGTCCCATCATAATCTTTACTCTCTATAATACCCTCGCGGCCCTCTGCAATCAATGCATCCACGCCGGAAAGAACACCGCCCGCCGCCTCCGCAACGCTTGTAGAAGTGTTCTCCGCAGGCAGAAACTCTTTGTTCGGATGCGTTACAAAACAGCCTGCACTGTCAACGAGAAAACCGTAGCCGTTGTCTTTTTGCAGCGCATCCACCACACTGACCAATTCGTCGATCGTAATGTCCGCACCGCACACACCGATAACCGCACCTTCTTCATCATGCATGGGCGCCGCCACCGTTATGACAATCTTTCCTGTAAAGGCATCCACATAAGGATCCGTTACAATCACCGCATCGGCTTCCTTCGCCTGTATGTACCAGCCGCGTTCACAGCAGTCATAATCATCATTTACCTCGGAATTGATAATAAGCATCGTATGATCTGCAAAACCGTAATAGGCATCCATGATCGTACCATCGTTGGCGGATAAATGCGCCGCAAGATATTTTTCTATCTCTTCATAAGACAACTGACGCATCATCAGTTCGTAAGTACTGACGTTTTCCTGCACCCATGCGATCTGTCTGGACATCCAGCTGTTTAATTCTTCCGCTGTTTCTCCTGCCTTCTCCAGCTGCAGCTCCTGCACTTTCCGGCTTACGACTGCATTAGAAATCAGATAACTCCCTACAGAACCGACTAACAGTATAATTGCTGCTGCCAAAGAAATTACCGCGATCAGTTTTCCTTTTATTGTCTTCATATATCCCTCCGGTATGCCATATATCTTATCCGATCCATAACACTCTCGGTTTTGATCATGCTTTCAACGAGTTTCATTATACACTTTTTTCTCTCAATCGTCCATATTAATATCCAAATTTCCGTTGCATCCGCAGGAACCTCATGATAAACTTTTACATAGAAAAAAGGAGGGAATCATTATGGCAGAGTACTGCATCAGCTGCTGTTCCACGGCTGACTTATCCAAAGAACATTTTGACAGAAGAAACATTCACTATATATGTTTTCATTTCGAACTCGGCGGTCAGGAATATCTCGACGACCTCGGGCAGACCGTGCCGCCGGAGACAATGTACCGCCGGATGTCCGAAGGGGCCGATACCAAAACATCACAGGTATCTATCGGCGAGTATGAAGAACATTTTGAACAATTTCTGAAAGCCGGAAAGGACGTGCTGCATCTTTGTCTCTCCAGCGGTATCTCCGGTACTTATAATTCTGCCTGCATCGCAAGAGATTCTCTGCAGGAAAAGTATCCCGGCCGTAAGATCTATGTTGCTGACTCTCTTGCGGCTTCCAGCGGCTTCGGCCTGCTCATGGACACGCTTGCCGACAAAAGAGACGCCGGAATGGACATCGATACGCTCTATGCCTGGACACAGGAGAACAAAAACCGCCTGCAGCACTGGTTTTTCTCAACCGACCTGACCTTCTATATCAAGGGCGGAAGAATCTCCAAAACAAGCGGTTTCATCGGCACGGTCTTAAGTATCTGTCCTCTTTTGCATGTAAACTTTGAAGGCCGCCTGATACCGAAAGAAAAGATCAGAACCAAAAAGAAAGTCATCGAACGCATCGTAGAACAAATGGAACAAAACGCGCAGGATGGTCTCAATTACGCAGGCAAATGCTATATCAGCCAGTCCGCCTGCCTTGAAGACGCGCAGGCCGTTGCCGCTCTGGTAGAAGAACGTTTCCCGCATCTAAACGGCAAAGTGGAAATCTATCCGATCGGCGCAACCATCGGAAGCCACACCGGTCCCGGAACCGTGGCACTGTTTTTCTGGGGTGTTCCAAGAACCGATTGAGGCAGCCGAAAACAACGAATGCCACGCTTCGCGAGTCATTCTTATGTTTAACAAAACGGGGTATGCAGACTGACCAATCAGCTGCACACCCCGTTTTTTCATGCTTTCACGCAATTCCATTTTCTCTCCAATTTGCGCCGCACGATGATGAAACATACCACATGCGCCAGAAACGTAACGATCCAGCTGACCGGATACGTCATATAAAGCGACGTCGTCGTATGGAAAGATTCCATCCTGAAAAAAGTAAAGATCCAGACAAGCCGCAGGCCGCAGGCGCCGATCAGCGAAACGATCATCGGCATCATCGCATAACCGAGACCTCGCAGAGAACCGACGATCACGTCCATCATACCGCACAGCGCATAATATCTGCAAATAACGGCCAGTCTTTTCATTCCCGCTTCCATGACAGCCGAACTGGAAGTATACATGCCAAGCAGCGGATAACCGCACAATACGGCCAGATTACCGAATACCACTCCGACTGTGATCACGCACGCCTGCGCCGTATACAGGATCCTGTTCACCCTCTCATATTTTGCCGCTCCGACATTCTGGCTCGTAAAGGAGATCGCCGCCTGGTGGAACGCATTCATCGAAACATAAACAAAACCTTCTATATTGGCTGCGGCAGAATTGCCGGCAACAGTCACTGCACCGAACGAATTCACCGAAGACTGGATGATCACGTTGGAAAAGGAAAAGACGATCCCCTGAAAACTTGCCGGCAGACCGATCTGCAGAATCCGTCGGAATTTATCGGGATATATATGCAGGGCGGACAATTCCAGCCGGATATCACTCTGTTCCTTCATCATACATCTGATAATCAGAAATGCCGATATACACTGGGAAATAACGGTCGCCGCCGCCACGCCCGCAACATCCATCCGGAACGTAATGACAAACAGCAGATTTAACACTACATTGATCACACCCGCGGCGGACAGATAATATAAAGGTCTTCTTGTATCCCCTATCGCCCGCAGGATCGCACTGCCGAAATTATAGAGCATCATCGCTGTCATTCCCAGAAAATAAATCCGCAGATAAAGCGTTGCCAGTCCCAGCACGTCCTCCGGCGTATCCATCCAGATCAGGATCCTCTTCGCTCCTGCGCAGCCGATCACCGTCAGAATAATGCCGCTGTAAAGACTGAGCATCATTGCCGTATGCACGGTCTCTTTCAGATCTTTCTGCTGTCTGGCGCCAAAATAGCGGGCAACCAGCACATTGGCTCCTACAGAGAGCCCGAGAAAAAGATTCGTCAGCAGATTGATCAGTGACGAGTTCGATCCAACGGCCGCCAGAGAGTTGTCTCCGGCATATTTTCCGACTACGATAATGTCCGCCGCATTAAAAAGAAGCTGTAAAAGGCTTGAACACATTAACGGCAGCGCAAACAGCAGCATCTTCCCCAGAATAGAGCCGCTGCACATATCGATTTCATATTTTCTGTTTTTCTTCTGTGTTGTCATGACTCATAATCTAAACCCACGGTTTACGCAGGCTTCCTTTCCACCGTTCTTTCTGTTTCTCATACTGCCCGTTTAACCAGTCCGCCGCTTCTTCCACACCTGCCTCGGAAAGTTCCACTTCCAGAAATTCCTTTTCCTCTTCCGGCGTTTTCGAAATACCGTATGGCTCCGGCCATATCGTAACAAGGATACGGTCTTCCTCCCCGGATTTTATGCGCTTTAACATATAACGCATTCCCTCCATACTGCCGGAATACTCTTCTTTCTTAATGTAATTGAGCGGATGGAACGTCGTCTTGTCGATCAACCGGATCACCATGCCTTTCTTCTGTCCATGCGCAGTTCAAATTTCTGTCGAATCTTTGTCCGCCTTTTTGCAAAACCTGTAAAATTTATACTTGCTTTTTTATTCAAAATTAGTTATAATGATAAATGCTTTCGGGATGTGGCTCAGGTGGTAGAGCGCTACTTTAGGGAAGTAGAGGCCGCAGGTTCAAGTCCTGTCATTCCGATTTGCAGTGAAAAAAGCAACCGTTCGGTTGCTTTTTTTGATACAGATCAATCCGCTATTAACATCTCCTGCTCATAAGAGTTCTCATTGATGAACTCTTCAAATTCAAACTGCGGAATCGGTCTTGAGAAATAATATCCCTGCTGGATCTCACAGCCGATCTGTGAAAGATAATCGCTCTGCTCCGGCGTCTCCACTCCCTCGCACAAAGAGGTGATCCGCAGCCTTTTCGCCATATCGATCACACAGGAAATAATGATCTTGTCATTTTCTCTCAAATGATTATCTATATCATCATCCTTCAAAAATACCTTATCCAGTTTTATAATGTCGATCGGCAGCCTGCTTAACAGATTAAGGGAAGAATAACCCGAACCGAAATCGTCCATGGATACTTTCGTTCCCATATTATGCAGCCCTTCTACGAGCGCAAGCGCCTTCGCCGTATTCTCGATATAAATGCTTTCTGTCAGTTCAAATTCTATAAAATGCGGCGGAATCTGATATTCCTCAAACAGATCCTGTACATAAGACAAAATTCCCATCTTATTCAGATGTGCCCTTGAGACATTGACAGATATCGGCACGATATCTTTTCCCTCTTCCAGTCTTTTCGCAATAAAAGAGAATACTTCACGGTATACAAAATAATCCAGTTCTACGATCTGTCCGCTCCGCTCGATCAGCGGAATAAATTCATCGGGATAGATAAACTTCCCATCCGGTTTTCTCCAGCGAACAAGCGCCTCTGCACCGATCAGTTTCATCGTATCGGTTGCCACCTTCGGCTGATAATAAACAATAAATTCACCTTTTCCGATCGCTGAAGTTAACGAAGAAGTAATCTCTACTTCTTTCTTAATCCCTTCGATCATCTTGCTGTCAAACAAAACCACTTCCGTATCTTCCATCTCCTTTGCGACTTTTCGCGCAAGGTTGGCATTGGAAACGGCTGTTGCAGGATCCAGAGACCTGTCGCCCTTCGAAATGATACTGATGCCGGTACAGAATTTCAGTCTTGCAGACATATATTTCTCACGGAAAGTATCTTCCATCTCCAGGTTCTGCCGTTGTATAAAATCACGGAATTCCTCGTTGGTCACATCATTATCCAGACGCACTGCCATGACGATATTATCCGAATATACCCTGGCCGCGCATAACAGATATGCATTGTCTTCCGTTACCTGACTGGCAAATTCCTTTAACAATTTGTCACCGCTCTTGTAGCCGTATGTGTCGTTAATATACTTAAAGTACTTGATATCCGAATAGATCAGCGCAATCCGGTAATCATTCATCCTGCGGATCTCTACGTCCAGCTTCTCCAGAAATTCCTCATATCTGTCTAACCCTGTTAAAACATCTCTCATATCTGACATCCCCCATACCCTCCCCTTGGGTACACTCGTTTCCGACCAAAAAACTTCCCTTAAAAAACACTCTTAGGATTAGTGTACAATTTTAAATAAAAAGTGTCAATAAATACCATAATTTTCCCGCAAATTTTCCGTCCTGAAAACTTTCCCTACTTTTCCTGTTTCTGTTTCAGCACTTCCAAAAGATACGCCCATACGCTCTTTACCGAAGAAATACTGAGCGCTTCCCTCGTCGTATGAACATCTTTCATATCGGGGCCATAGGCGATGCAGTCAAGTCCCGGCAGTTTCCCTGCAAACAGCCCGCACTCCAATCCTGCATGGATGGCCTCTATCGCAGGTTTTCTGCCATACATTTTTTCATAAACGCGGATCATCATATCACGAAGCGGGGAATCCTGTCTGTAGGCCCACCCGGGATAATCTCCCCGGAACGCAACATCGGCGCCGGCAAGGCTTGAAACGGCACACAGCTTCCCGCATAATGCCTCTTTTGCACTGTCCAACGAACTTCTGATGGCAAAAGAAAGCTCCAGCGTATCTTCCGTAAGCCTTAAAACCCCAAGGTTTAAAGAGGTTTCCACAAGGCCTTCCACATCGGCGCTCATAGCCTGTACGCCGTTTGGCACGGCCAGAAGGCAGTCCGACGCCTTGCGCATACTGTCCGCCCGCAGACAATTTACCTCGCGCTCCTCTTCCGCTATCGATACGCTGACAAAAGCATCCGGGTCTTTTTGTGCAAGTTCCGTCCGAAACTTTTTCTCCATGTCCCGCACGACCGACACAGCCTTCTCCGTTTCCTGCTCTTCTATTATAAGAACGGCATCCGCCTGTCTTGGAATCGCATTATCGGCAAGGCCGCCATCCAGACTGACTAAAGAAACTTTCGTCTCCTTTAACAGTGCATCGAACAGTCTTCCCATTAAACAATTGGCATTTCCGCCGCCTTTGATGATCTCCATACCGGAGTGTCCGCCTGTCAGCCCGCCGACTTGAAGGGATAGTAAACGTCCGGTTCTTGTTTCTCTCATAACAGGCAGTATGAAATCCGCTCTTACCCCTCCGGCGCAGCTCGTGAGCAGAATACCTTCCTCTTCATTGTCCAGATTTAACATCCTTCTGCCTTGTAAAACAGAACAATCGAGCGCACGGGCGCCATCCATCCCGACTTCTTCACCGACCGTGATCACCGCCTCCAGACGCGGATGCGCTATCTCGTTATCATCCAAAACTGCAAGCAGATATGCTACGGCAATCCCGTCGTCGCCGCCAAGGCTTGTCCCCCGTGCAAAAATATAGTCTCCATCCGTTTGCAGACACAGGGGTTCTTTACGCATATCGATACCGCAGTCCTCATCCTTTACGGCAACCATATCCATATGTCCCTGTATGATAAGCGTCTCTTCCGCCTCGTATCCGGGCGCTGCTTCCTTAACAATCACAATATTTTTCGCCGCATCCTGTATACAAAACAGATCCCGCTCCATAGCAAAACGCTTTAAGTAATCGCTTAACTGTTCCTCGTTGCCTGAACCGTGCGGAATTTTACAGATTTCTTCAAAAAAATGAAAAACCGATGCCGGTTCCAACCCCTCCAATACGCTCATTTTCCTTCCTCCTGTTACATTCTGTCCTATATAGAAAAGGTAAAAATGGAGAACGGCGTTTTACCGTTCCCCATCTATTTTATCCCGTTTTATTTCAGATTAGCCTTAGCAAGTTCTGCAAGCGTTTTGAATCCGTCTGCATCATTCACTGCCATTTCCGCTAACATCTTTCTGTTCATATCCACACCGGCGTTCTTTATTCCGTACATAAATTTGCTGTAGGATAAACCGTTCATTCTTGCTGCCGCATTGATACGTGCGATCCATAACTGTCTGAACTGACGCTTTTTCTCTTTTCTGCCGGCATATGAAGATGCAAGCGCTCTCATAACCGACTGCTTTGCTACTCTGTACTGTTTTGATCTTGCACCTCTATAACCTTTTGCGAGTTTTAAAACTCTGTTATGTTTTTTCTTAGCGTTTAAACCGCCTTTGATTCTTGCCATGTCTTATTTTCCTCCTTCAAAACATATCTGCATATTCAAAATTACAAATATGGTAAAATTTTCTTCATATTCTTAACATTGGTTGCATCGGTAATAGCGGCTTTACGAAGATTTCTCTTGGTCTTGGGAGATTTCTTTGTTAAGATATGGCGTTTATAAGCTTTGTTTCTTTTTAACTTACCGCTTCCAGTCACTTTAAAACGTTTTGCTGCTGATCTGCTTGTCTTCATTTTTGGCATTTCAAACTTCCTCCTGATTTATAAATTAATGAGATATCATATACGGATATCGTTTATTTTAAACTGAATAAGCTTATCGCTTCTCAGCTAAAAACATTGTCATGCTTCTGCCTTCTACTTTAGGCGCTTTCTCAACGACCGCGATCTCGGCAAGTGCCTGCGCAAAATCATCCAGGATATGCTTGCTGTTGTTCATATGCGTCATTTCACGTCCGCGGAAACGAAGCGTTACCTTTACTCTGTCACCCTTTGTAATAAACTTTCTTGCCGCATTGATCTTCGTATTCAGATCGTTGGTATCAATGTTCGGGGACAGACGGATCTCTTTAATCTCAATCGTTTTCTGTTTTTTCTTGGCTTCCTTTTCTTTTCTGGTCTGTTCATATTTGAACTTACCGTAATCCACGATCTTACAAACCGGCGGCTTTGCTGTCGGTGCAATCTTTACCAGATCGACCCCGGCATCCTCCGCAAGTTTAAGCGCTTCTCTCGAAGACATAATGCCAAGCTGTTCCCCGTTTTCTCCGATTACTCTGACTTCTTTGTCTCTAATCTGTTCGTTAATGAATAAATCGCTAATTGCTTTACCCTCCTGAAAATAAAAAAGTATCTTCGATCTTTTCCGCTTTCTGCGTCTGACAGAAACTTTACCCGGTCAGTCATCTGCCTCCTGCGGCGGCTTTTTCAAATAAAAGAAAAAGTGGATAGCATAACTATCCACCGCTGCACACTACGCCAAAACAACAGACACCGCTTTGAGCGGATCTTTTGGTAGGATCCTTTTCGGAACCGGAACTTTTGGCTTATGAACGCCTGCGAACCCAATCGTTGCAGGGTGAGAGTGGATACTCTGCTTTCTTGTTACATGTTCTTCACATGCTCTGTAATTCTAACATAGCCCATTGAATATGTCAATTGGAAAAATGAAAATTTTTACTTTTTAGCAATTAAATCTGATTAAACGACAATTGATATTGTTGACCCTGAATATCTGCAATTATTACTTTACTGTTCCAAATAAAATATGATTCTATTTCCATCTCTGTCGAAAAAGTTCCCAAATGTATCCATGCGGACAGATCGACATCTGATTGGTAAAGCGAGTAGAAACCATCACATTCCAAAAGTATATAGAAATTACCTTCTTCGTTATTTAATATCGGCGCATATCCATACCGGCATTTTTCAATTGCCTCGTCAATGATAACCGGATTCCAATTCTTTCCTCCATCAATTGTTTCAAACAAATATCCGTCGCTTCGCATCTGTACACCAATATATAAATGCTTGTCTGATTGTGCTGACAAGCTAGTGGGATAGCCGTCAATCTGACTGCTGATATCCATTTGACTCCATGTCCGCCATCTGTCTTTTGTAATATACATTTGTTTCATCATCTGTCCGCCTGCCGGCGAACTGCAATATAGAAAAACACCATTATTTTCATCAATCATACTTAAAAACAAATTGCCGCTGCCATATGATTCCTCAAAAGAAGCTAATTCTTTTTTCGACACTGTATCAAAAAGAAGTATTTGTCCCTCTTTAGAATCTATAGAAACAGAAAAGTTGTTTTCGTTTTTGACTTGCTTTATATCACAAGTTATCGGTTCTAAACTAATTTTCACACCGCTTTCCTTAATGACTTCATTTCCTTTCATCTGGACAACATCATTCTTTATTTCTTCTTTTGCATTTTCACTTATATTATCTTTCGTTCCGCATCCAAAAAGCAAACAGATCAAGAAAATTACCCCAAAAAACTTTAAATATTTCATTACCATCCTCCTTCGACAAATTTCCATGTTTTTTCCACTCATTTACAGCAATATCCCTTTATAACAGAGTGCGGCAATCGGAGAACTGTGACATATGTATGAATATATTATACTGGAGAATATATTATATGGACAAGTACATTTTTGATGAAAACAACGGTCTTTGGTATAAGCGGCAAGGAGATTACTATATTCCTTGCCTACTTTACCCGCCGAAAAAAAACACAAGTCTATCGGCTTATGGGAGCAGAGAGATTTTCTTTCTGCCATCTATTTATTTTACAAAAATCATTGACCTTTATATCGCAGTGCAATATAATAACTATATCGCAGTGCAATGTATCGCACCGAAATTTACGGGGGTGTAAAATGGATCAACATATAAAAAAAGTGTATGTTCCTATGACGGAAACTGCTTTTTTCATTTTACTGTGTTTACGAAAACCTAATCATGGATATGGTATTGTTCAAATGGTTGAAAAAATGACAGATGGTGCTATCAGACTTACGCCCGGCACGATGTACGGGAGTTTATCAAAAATGGAAAAAGACCGTATAATCCGTTTTATTCGGGAAGAAGATAAACGAAAAATCTATCAAATCACGGATTTAGGGTTAGAAATTTTACAGCTTGAACTGAAACGAATTGAACGCTTATATAAGATAGCTCAGGAGGAAATGTAAAATGGAAGTAAAAAAACAATTCAAATGGTTTACAATATTTGAATATGAAAAAGAACAGGATTATTTACGAGAAATGCACAAGTCAGGTTGGAAATTCGTTAAGGTAACGGGCTTGGGAATGTATCATTTTGAAAAATGCCTTCCTCAAGATGTGGTATATCAACTTGACTACAACAAAGAGGGTCTCGCACATAAGGATGAATATCTGAAAATGTTTGATGATTGTGGTTGGGAATATATACAAGACTTTTTTGGCTACAGCTATTTTAGAAAAACGGTCGCTGAAGATGGTGCAGCAGAAGAAATTTTCTGTGATGAGGAATCAAGATTTCAGATGATGCAGCGGGTATTAAAAGGAAGAATGCTGCCTCTGTTGATTATATTTTTTCTCATACTGTTACCGCAGCTTCTTACCAACTTGTTTAACACGCACAATTATTTTATAGCTGCATTTGTTGGTGGTATTTTAACCATGTACATTATGATATTCGCTACATTCTTTGTGAAATATAGTCAGTATAAGAGCAACAGAAAATAATTTAAGTAAGAAGGGAGGTACCTACAAATGTATGAATTTTTTCAAGCGGCATTCCCATGAATTCTGTTGGGATTATTGGTTGCTGTCAGCCTCGCAGTTTATCAAAAATTTAAGGAAAACAAAATCACATAAAACATTATAACACAAAACATATGGGAATTGTGAACTGATTGAAATGTTTTCATATTTGACAGGCATATCAATTCATTTATGCTCGCATAATCCCCTTTGAATTTGTACGGGATACCCATTGCTTAACCGACATAATAAAACAGTTTAATCCTGCCTCCAGCATGATTTCTTCCTAGGCGGCAGCATTGAAGTCTGCATTATCCATTTCTTCCCATATGCCAAGAAATTCTATTGTATTCTTGTTGCGTAACCATTTTTCTATCAAGGCAGGTCCATTGTCGATTTTCCTTACCATATCCGTTAAAGAGATATAATCGTCCTCTTCAATCTGTAAGACTTGTATCTGTGTTCCATCAACATTTCGTTTTCCCATAAGAAGATTCTTTCATTTAATAATTACATTCCATTTACCGTTTTCAAATACATATTGAAATTCCGTTAAATTATCATCTTCCATGACTTGAAGAAGTGGAGGTAAGTCATTTACAGTATTCATCTTTGACAGGTCTGACTTTTTTACCCAAACCATTTCTCCCTCCTCTGATGATGTTACTTCTCCGAGAAATTCGTCTGTATGAAATAAAAATACAATGTACCGCCCATTCTCAATGGGAAATTGCTTGATTCCACATAATCTTGGATTCTGAATATCAAGTCCGGTTTCCTCTTTCATTTCCCGAATGACAGCATCTATAATAGATTCATTTTTTTCAATATGTCCTCCGGGCAAAGTCCAACCTTTCCAATCATCTTTTAATCTGTTTTGTAGAAGGTAATTATCATTTCGATGAATCAGGCATAAAACCGTTAATTCAACATTTTCTGTTCTCTGCACACGCTATCCCTCCATGTACCGCTCTATTTCATTCCAAGTCTTTACCGTCAGGATATTTGTATCTTCTATGTAAGGCAGATCAATCGCCCCTATGTACCATATTGGAAGAAGACCGGCATTCAAGGAGCCTTTTACATCACATTCATACTGGTCTCCGATATACCAGACTTCATCCGGCTCTAATCCGGCTTTTTCCAAAGCCAAATCGAATATCCTTTTGTTCGGTTTGCGGAAGATATAATTGCTTGAGGTAATGATAAATTCAAAAGCATTTTCCGGAAGCAGTCTGTTGATACGTTCTGCAACCACAGAGGGGGCATAAGAAATATTGCTGATTACGCCTGTGCGGATCCCTTTATTTTTCAAATATCCCAAAAAATCTTGGATACCCTCTGTCGGCGCTCCCGGAGCAGCGGCATTCCAGAATACGGTATCAATTTCAGAGTTGCTTAATGCAATCTCTATTCCCTGTGATTCATAAAGGTAAGGCGTAAACATTGTATTGGGTATCTCTATTTGAAATAAGTGTCTCTTCTCAGGATCAAATCTTCCTATGGAATGCATTTCTTCCATATATTCCCGATTGATTTCATTTGCTTTAGCCTGCACCTGCTCTGCCGACAAATGATACTTATTTCTCGCAGCATACTGTAAGACAGCCTCTGTTCCCTTTACGCCGTCAAATTTCTGTTCTGCAATCAGCGTCTGACCATAATCAAACAATATCATTTTGGGTATTTTCATGTAATTTACCTCCACATTCAAAATATCCCTCTTGTATCAGTAATTCCAATACAAGTGCCTCTTGTTCCAACATTATCTGAGTGAAATCATCCAGTATCGTTTCCCTGTTTACATCTATCGCAAGCTGCGTCTTATTGCCACAAACAGGTCATAATATCCATTTGACTTTATCCATGTTTACTTCGATTTTTTATCCTCCTCTATCGTAAATACTTCTTCAATCGTTACACCAAAAACTTTCGCTATATTCCATGCCAATACTAAAGAGGGGTTATATTTTCCCTTTTCAAGATTTCCGATCGTTTCACGACGCACACTCACTTTTGAAGCTAATTCCTCCTGCTTCATATCAAATCTCGCTCTATACTCCTTTATTCTGTTTTTAATCATTTTTTGCATTGAACCTCTCTCTGATTTCCATAATAAAAGTTGAGAAAGCAAAAACAGCTATTGATACTCCAAATCCCAATGCTGTTCCGGCAGCTAACGGATTGCTGCTAAGATTGAAATGTGACAGTATCAAGGTTGCAGATGTGGTAATCAAGAGGTTTGATACAAACGCAAGAGTAACGCATTTTCTCATGTTTTCAACAAACATTTCATCGGGATTTACCCAGAAATATTCAAAAAACAGGGCAAACGCAAAGAAACATAGGAATAGGGGTTCCTCGCCCAATAGACCCTTAAATCCTAACAGAGAAAGAAAACCTACACAACCATACCAGTTTTTCATTATATCACTCCTTCTTTGAGATATATTTCGCACACTATGTTATAAATATACCGCATCATTTTTGGCATGTCAATATCGAATAATATATATGCCTAAAACTTTTGACACCTCCCTTGCGCTTAAATTTTTTCCCAGAAGTTCCAGAATGCTTCTGACTTTTCTCTTCTTAAACATAAAAAGACCTCCTTATAGATTATTTGGTGATACTGCATCTGCAGTTCTCCAGAAATAACTATAAGGAGATCTATCGTAAAAACAAATATACATGGTTACATGGCGGCACAATATGTTGCAGCCTTTTTAATCCAGTTCCAACTGTATCGTCGCGGCGCTTGCCTCAAATTCTTCCATCCTGTCATACTCGCTTGTCTGGGAATATGTGACCACATAGCTCTTATCGGCATTGATCACATAGGCAAGCTGTGTGATTTCCACCCCATCCAATATGTAACTGCACAGAATCCGGAAAGCCGGGTAACCGCTTATCTCCGTTTTCTCATAGCTTTTTAGGTCTACTTCTATATCCGTATCGTAAAGCTGTTTAAAATCGGACTGCATCTGCGCCAGGAAAGATTCCTCCGTCATAAGCTGCAATGAAATATCTTTATCCATTTCCATATAAGATATGAGCGAGGCATCTATCGGATAGCGCTTTGTCATATACATTCCCGGCACCTCTTCCGATTCGGTAAACCCTTCCGGAAGCGTAAATGTACATCCTCTCGTCGCCTCGGTACTGTTGATAACAGACAGATCCAATTCATTTTCCTGCAGCATCTGGGTCGTCAGCTCTTCTTTCGTCGCCTCATCGATCACCAGTTCCTCTTCCGACTGCTGCATACTGCCATCCGGATCTTCTTCGGAAAGCTCCCATTCGCTCCTTTCACCGGCACACTCTGCATCGTTTTCATCCTGCTCCTGTACGGCATCGACCTGCGCCGTTACCTCTTCTGCCTTATCCGCTCCGCAGCCGCACACCGCAGTCATAAGCAGCAAAAAAGCCGCCCATAATCGCATTTTTTTAATTTTCTGACATTTCATCCGTTTTATCTGTTTCTCCTTTATCCTTTGCGGCTCTTTGAAACCTAACCTCCCCTAAAACCGGTCTAAGCCTCCTTAAAAGTCGCGCATTCTGTTCCTTTACAGTCTGCCGCGCCGCAGCCTCTGATATCTACATGGTCTGCATGACACTTATAATTACTATTATACACACATTTCTCTGCTTCGCAATCAATACTGATCGTTCTGCTCGGATGAAAGAGCGAGCTTGTGTAAGAATCGTCTCTTTTCTGGGCGAAACTTTCACAACATGTTCCCCTGCTCGTATCCGCATGCTGTCCGCCTACCATAATATCGCCTTTACAGCAATAACATTCCGCATTGTAACAACAATTTTCCACACCACATTTTAACTCTGCCATAATAACCTCCATTCCTGCCTGCCGTATAAATCCCACGTAAAATCCCATAAGACCGGTCTCATAAGCGTTTTATACGTCAGCGCCTGTCTTTTCATAGTCATAGCGCGTGAAAGTGCGCTATTAAGGTTATTATTGCCTGTTTGAAACTCTTTATTCGGTAAAGGAAACATTTTCCTTTACCGAAAGCCTGTAAATATTAAACCAGTAACGCTCCAGCAGAAAACTTCCCATTTCTTCCGTATATATGCCATCCGCTTCCCACTGTGTTCTGATATCTTCCCTGCTGTTAAAGCTGCCGAAAAACCAGACATTTTTACCGCAGGCAAGCCATTCCTTTATCTCCTGCGCGGCAGAAACGCTTCCTTTTTCGCCGAATATCTCTTCGATCAAAGCTTCCGCCTCACCGTTCCAGAGATAACTTCTTTGTCCGCCGTAATATCCTGCCACGGCCTGCAATTGATCAAAATTGTAAATAACAATATCTTCTGCCGCAATGCCTGCAAGCGCATCCTGTGTCTCTTTCATCAGCACGATCTTGTACTCTTCTTCTCCCATGAACGCCCGGTAGCAACGAAGTCCGGCCACAGTTACCACGATCAGCGCACCGATGCCGAATATACGTCCAAACGGCAGCCGGCCGGCCCACCTATCGCAGTCCGGATAGGAATCGAGACATAATGCAAAGCAAAACCAGAAACATCCCATAGCCGGCAGCATATAGCGGTAAACGAAAATCGGCCTGATCAAAAAAGAGGCGGCAAATCCGAATCCCACCAGTCCGCACAGTACGACACATCCTGCAAGTGCATAGAAAAAGCGGATTTCCTGCTTTTCCTGCCGTATTTTCCCCGGTTTCAGGACACGGTATCCGAAACCGGCAAGCGATATGACATAAATTAAAAACATGACAACCGCATAAACCACATTCACCTTCTCATTCGTAAAAGCCGGCTTCATCAGGAATTTCACACAGCCTCCAAGACTGCGCCAGGTTAACGGCAGAATCCAGTAATTCGACCGGACCGTGTTTATCTGTGAAAGCAGTACGAAAAACCAGGGCAGATAACCGATGATCGAAGCAAGAACACAGAAGGACAGGTTTCTTAACATCTTCCCGGCCTCTTTTTCCTGCCGCTTCCATCTATGAAAACCAAACCATACGAAAAGACAGGCATATATCATGATAACAGCCACACAGGCAAAATACTGCGTATAAGCCGCCGCCAGTCCGTAAACCGTAAGCGCCGCATAGTGGACGGCGCACGATGCGCTGCGCAGGCGCCGCTTTGGAGACGCGCAGACAGATTGATCTAAAACCGCATGCTGTCTGCCTTCACACTCATCCGGACAAACAATTCCATACGCGTGGAAAAATGCCGCCGATACAAACAAAAGAGCAAAACCATACATACGCATTTCCACCGTATAGGCGCTCATCTGCGGCATGGACATTATGCAGAAAAAGAAAACGCCGGCCGGAAAAATCCCGAATCTTCTTCGAAGAAACGTAAGCGCATATACAAGCAGCAAAAAATACGGCATCACGGAAACCAGTTTGATGATCATAACCGTTTCCGCCGCAGGTACAATCAGTTTCCAGAGATCAACCACTATTTTGGCAATGCAGTAATAAAGCGGCGGGTGTACATCTTTGGCCGTAAAACGAATGAATTCACCATAGGAATGTTCTACCATTCCCACGGTGAATAATTCATCATACCAGATATCTTTGCTAAAGCACAGCCTGATACTGTTACAAAGCATGATGAAGCCTATCATAAGCAGACTCCATCCGATAACTGCTTTGTAAGATATTTTCTTTCCTGTAACCATTTCTTTCCCTCAGCCTGTATCGTTTCAGGCTATGCTTCGTTTTCCGAAGTTATTTCCTTACGGATCTCTTTGGTTCTTATTTCCCTGCAGATCTGTTCGATAAAGGCATCCAGAGGCTTCACCCCTTCGTCTCCTGCAAAACGGCTTCTGACAGAAACCGTACCCTCTTCCGCTTCGTTCTGTCCTACGACCAACATATAGGGAAGTTTCGCAAGTCTTGCCTCGCGGATCTTGAATCCGATCTTTTCGGAACGGCTGTCAACCGTAACATCAACATCATTTGCGGCCAGTTTCTTTCTTACCTGCTGCGCATAATCCTCATATTTCTCGGAGATCGGAAGTACGCGCACCTGCTCCGGACACAGCCATGTCGGGAACTTGCCTGCATATTTTTCGATCAGCCATGCTAATGTTCTTTCATAACATCCCATAGAAGTCCTGTGAATGATATAAGGACGAATCTTATCCCCGTTCTGATCGATGTAATACATATCGAAGTTTTCTGCAATGGCACAGTCAAGCTGGATCGTGATCATCGTATCCTCTTTGCCATATACATTCTTCGCCTGAATGTCGATCTTAGGACCATAGAATGCCGCTTCACCGTCCGCTTCCGTAAAGGTGACTCCCTTTTCTTTCAGCACTTCACGGATCTTGCTCTGTGTGGACTCCCAGTATTCTTCGTCGCCCAGATATTTCTCTTTATTATTCGGATCCCATTTGGATAGTCTGTACGTTACCTCGTCCTCCAGACCAAGTGTGGAAAGACAGTAATGTGCCAGATCCAGACAGCTTTTCAGTTCTTCCTGCGCCTGATCGGGACGGATCACAAGATGTCCTTCCGAGATCGTAAACTGACGCACCCTTGTCAGGCCGTGCATTTCACCGGAATCTTCGTTTCTGAACAAAGTTGAAGTCTCACCATAACGGATCGGCAGATCACGGTATGAATGCTGGCTGTTCTTATAGCAATAATACTGGAACGGACAAGTCATCGGACGCAGGGCAAATACCTCTTTGTCCTTCTCCTCATCGCCAAGTACAAACATTCCTTCTTTATAATGATCCCAATGCCCGGAGATCTTATACAGATCACTCTTGGCCATAAGCGGCGTTTTCGTGCGGACATATCCCCACTCTTTATCCTCCAGGTCTTCGATCCAGCGCTGTAATTTCATCACCATTTTCGTGCCCTTGGGCAGTAACAGCGGCAGTCCCTGTCCGATCACATCAACGGTCGTAAACAATTCCATCTCGCGGCCGAGTTTGTTATGATCGCGCTTCTTGATATCTTCCAGATGTTCCAGATAAGCCGCCAGTTCCTCTTTTTTCTGAAAAGCCGTACCGTAGATACGCTGTAACTGCGCTTTGTCGGAATCCCCTCTCCAATATGCCATAGAAGAAGAGATCAGTTTAAATGCCTTAATGGACTTGGTACTCATCAGATGCGGACCCGCGCATAAATCCGTGAAACCGCCCTGATCATAGAAAGAAATCTCCGCATCTTCCGGCAGATCCCGAATCAACTCCACTTTATAAGGTTCTCCCTTTTCCTCCATGAAACGAATTGCCTCGTCTCTTTGCAGTGTGAATCGTTCGAGTTTATGGCCTTCCTTGATAATTTTCTTCATCTCGGCCTCTATGCTGTCCAGATCTTCTCTGGAAAAAGGCTCTGCATCAAAGTCATAGTAGAAGCCATCGTCTATGGCCGGGCCGATCGTCACTTTGGCATCCGGGAACAGTCTCTTGACCGCTTCCGCCATAACGTGGGATGCCGTATGCCTGATAACGCGCAGGCCCTCCGGTGTATTCGCCGTTATGATATTCAGTTCGCAGTCCTTCTCTATCAGCGTTCTTAAATCTTCGATCTTTCCATCGATCTCGCCTGCGCAGGCCGCCCTTGCAAGTCCTTCCGAAATATCGGCTGCGATTTCATATACGCTCATCGGCTGAGCATATTCTTTTACAGAACCATCTTTTAATGTTATTTTCAATCTAATTCACATCCCTTTCATCCGGTCCGCAGCATTTACTGCCGCAGAGTCTGTCATTTATCTTTTACCGGCTGCCGCCTTTTTCATTCCTTTTTTACGGCGCTTACAGCAAACCCCCGCTTTCTTATCTTCTATCGCTGCCTTCACTTTCGATGCGGTTTCCTTTTCCTTTTTCGGAAGTGAGCCGCATGCGTCTTCGGCTTTGCCATCTACAGCTCCGGTATCGCTGTAACTTCCGTGGTTATTACTGCTGTTATGTCCGCTGTTATTACCGTTATTGCCGTTATTGCTCATAATACTGATATTGATCCCATGAGTAAGCGGTGCATTGATCAGACCGACAGCGATACCGGTAAGCACTAAAATCGTACCGATCAGCCAGCCGTCTCTTTTCGTTATCGTTACCTCTCCCTGGAACATTTTCTCAGATGCTTTTTTAAGTTCCGTCAAAATCTTTCTTATCATTGCTGCCGTTACAAACATAACAAACTCTCCCATCTGCTAAATATATCTCATATCCGGTCTGCATTTTGTCCATGCTGCATTCCGCATTTTGTGTCATATTATCAAAAAAGGACATCCTCTATAATCTGCGCCGCACAGGCTATGATCTTTCCGCACGGCCTTGATGCGTAGAACTCCGGTGTTCTGACAGAAGGTTTGGCGCTCTCTTCCATACCTTCGATACCTAACAGCTCCCTGCAGATAATTGTCCCCTGCTTTTCCTTAAACTGCGTGCTCATATCACGAACGAGCGCATAAATATGCTCTTTTGCCGCTTCATTCTCCGGATCGTCATTACCTTCTTTTAATCCTGCAAGAAGCGCCATGGAGGAAACCGCGCCGCACACCTCTCTCATCCGGCCCATGCCGCCGCCCATTGCACCTGACATTTTTAATGCCGTACCAAAATCCATGCCGAACAATTCGGCATAGGCTGCAAAAACCGACTGCGCGCAATTATATCCGCTCTCAAATAAGGAAACCGCATAGTCTGCCCTTGATTCTCCCGGCTGTGGTTCCGGCACCTGTCTCCTGTCACCGTCCATTGCTAAGTCCTCCGTATTTCATACCCGGCTCACAGACTAATAACCAAACTCCTGTGCCCAGTACCATTTTCCATCCGCTTCATAGACCGCAATCCCGATTGAACGGAATCCGGCATACAGAATGTTATCCTTATGCTCTGCGGATGCCAGCCATGCCGCCATAACGCTGTCTGCGCTCTGATATCCTTTTGCGAGATTCTCCCCATATATGATATCCGTATTCACGCTCCACCATTCGCTGCCATCGGGTCTTGTATGCGAAAATGAAGTGCGGATCTCTTCGGCTCTGATCTCTGCAGCGGAAGCCAGATCATCATTCCAGACAAGTTCTTCCTGTCCGACATCCTTCCTCGCCTGATTGACCTGTGCCAGAACTTTTTCCAGTTCTATCTCCAGATCGCTTATCGTATTGCCGGATACGGTCTTTTGCTCCTGTAAACCTTCCGCTGCCGGCGCTGCAGGTTCTGCCGCCTGTGCCGCTGCCGCAGTCTGTTCTGCGCCATTTTGCCCCGTCTTATTCTGCTGTGTCTTATCCTGCCGGAAAGCCGACAATACCGCCTGCTCCTGTTCCGACTGGCAGGAAATGGGCGACACAAACACAGGCGCCGCATGCGTTTCTTTTTTCCCAAACCCGGCAAGCATACAGGATGCGGCAAGAAAAAGTATTGAAATCTTTTTATTCAATTTCCTTATCTTCCCTTTTTCAGATCTTATTTGTTTTTTCCGCAGCATTTTTTATATTTCTTACCACTGCCACACGGACACGGATCATTCGGATATACCTTCGGGTCCTTGTGGATCGTAGTAGACTCCTTCTGTTCCTTATAAAGACTCTTTCTGGTTTCTTCGTCAAAGATATCGTTCCATTCTTCCAGATTATATAACCAGTCTGCGCCTGCCGCTACCATATTCTTATAAAGAAGCGCCTTATCAAATCCAAGACTGACCTTCGTATCCTCTTCCATCTCTTCGATCGGATTCGCTTCTTTTAAACTGTCGTTGATACCGTCGAGAAATCCCGTCATTGTCATGATATCAACACCATATTTTTCAGCCAGTTCCTTTACAGTCCCTTCCACCACTTCGTCAGGCGTTTTCAAAAGCTCGCCGTAGATCTCTTTTTCTTTTAAAAAATAGGCAGACCACAGTCTCTGCAGATCTCCTTTGTTCGCTGTTTCGGAATACGCCATATCACGCCACTGTTTTAATAATGCCATTTTTATTAAACCACCTTTTATCTAGTATTCATTACTCAAGATATCCTATAGATACCCTCGTTAGTATACAACATTTTGAGGAAAAAGTAAATTTTTATTTTTATGAAACTTTTTTCTGAAATTTTTTGCGAACTTTTATCTTTTGGTGAATATTCTTATCGGATACGGTAATAATGATATTAGTCAAAAGATAAGGAAATACTTATCCTCCCCTAAAAGAAAACCCCCGTGTCCGCTTTCATGCGGACATGGGGGTTTTCGCTGCGGATAAAATCCGAAAAAATCATTTCAGGACATGCTTCAGACAGCCTCTTGCATTTTAGGCGGCTATGCTTGTGCGAATGGGATATCTCCATTATTGAAATTCATGCAGTAAAGAAATTCACTTAGTCATGCGGAAACCGAGTATCAAAAGAATCACTCAAATCCTGCAGCACATCCCCTATGATAGAAGCGCGTTTACAATCCCAATCATCAAATTCTTCCGGCAATGTATCAACTCTTTTGTAAGCCGTACTCATTATCTCCAATGTTTCTTTTGCATTAGTCAACATACCATATTTAATAGATTCTTCCACCCCTTCCCATGCAGTTCGCATAGCAGCACGGTAAAAATCAGCAGCCTCTCTTTGTCTTCCTAAGTCCACACATAAATCTCCTAACTCTATATATTTACCAGCCTCTTCTTTTAAAAGTTCCGGATTAATGTAATCATTATGCAAGCTATGTATCTCTTCAATACACAATATAAAATCATCCACTGCTCTATCCTTAATATGTTCAGATTTCATTTCTCCAAGGCAACAAATAGTGTATATTTCATCTATTCTTTCCCTTTTTTTCTCATATTCACTTCCAAATTTACCCAATGTATAAATATTCCAATTCTTCATCCAGTCAGCTATTTCACTTTCAAATATCGCTGTAATCTTAACAGAATCATCCCCCTGTTCATTTGTGTACTCTGTCAATGATTTCAAAAAATAATCATCCTGTAATACCAGAATCTTCAAATTCTTTTCCAATTCTTTCACTCCACCGCTATTATTTTCGCCATTTTCAGTTTTCCCGACTGCAAACGTATTGATCATTTCAGTCCCCTGTCTTGCTATTCCCCAACTCCAGCCGATGTCTATAAGCAATAATATCAGAATAATTACGAAATAAATAATGATTTTACATACAGTCTTCTGCTTTTTCGCAAAGAGAAATGTTATGATTGTCACAACAACCCCCAGAATACCGATTAATATCTGAAGACCGCCTATATGATCCTTTTCCATTTCCATAAAAAATAAAATAATCAGCCACAAAATTTCTAAAATAGGCAAGGTAATTAAAAAAATTTTTATTATTATTTCCCATACCACGAATTTAAAAGATTTCTTCAATCACCTCACCCCACTTTCCATAATCATATTTCCGGCGTTTATAAAACGCTGCAAACCATTTTTTTCTAAATCTGCACATAAAAAAGGTGCCTATTCAGACACCTTCACATACAACTATATTTGTTAAATTCCGGTGCTAAATTATATATCCCTTATTCCACATCACTGTTCTTCTCCTGATTTCTGATCTTTTCAAAAAAATGTTCCGAAAGAGTTCTAAATTTCTCAGCTATATATACGGCCAAATGCACATCTAATTTTTCTTCCAGCCAAAGTCCTATCAACTTACTTTTTGGCCACTGGCAAAACATTGCGTGCAGCACATCCGCCTTGATTTTATCCATGACAATTTCAAATCCCGCTCCAACATTTTGAAATTGGTAGGATGACTTTTTCATAATATACTGCTCATCAGCAATACTAATAAATAAATCATCCAGCATAGAATACACGCCTAAACAATCCTGCTGTTCCCATTCGTTTAATATCACCCACGGCGATGTATTTCCCTTATCATATTTTTCCTGAAAACAAAGTATCAGCTTCTGCTGCACCTCTTTATTCGGAATACCTAACTCAAGCAGTTTCAATGCTTTATCAGTTTCCCGTCGGTAAAACTGACTGAATGCCTTCAACAATTCACATCCCAACGCACTGCCTGTATCTTCATCATTTTCCAGTTCTACATATTCTTCTTCTGATAATTCTGCAAGTCTATTTATCCAAATTTCAGGATTTTTGTCCTTGTATAAAGCCAGAAGATGAAGCAAATTGTGAACCTCTTCCGCATCCTGTCCACTTACTATCAAAAGGGGTAGAATCATCATTTCTATATATTCTACACTTTCTTTCGTAAGCGTATAAAACTTAAATTTTCCTGCTTTAATTTCACGAATTGTTTTAACAGCTCCATCGTTCATTTTTTTAATAACTGCATTCAGTCCGCTGGCAGACACAGAAATCCGATTCGCTAATTCTGCATGAAGAATTCTATCACTCTCATATATTTCCAGAAGCACTGAATCCCGATACTTCTGCTTTATCCGCGAAATGGAAGCAACCGCCTTATTTTCAGAAGACTCCCCGGGATTATCCCATTCACTCATAGGCGGAAGAATGAACTCTGATACCTTATTATCTTTTTCATAATTCAGTCTATTCCCTTCCATTTTATCACCCTCTTAGTTCTTAAGTATAAACCTCTTAGTTCACTTTATCAATAGTTATAAACAATATATTTTGTTTTTTTTGTATATAATACTTTTTATGTCATTTTTAGCAATTTATATGGCAAAAATTGCATCTTTGCAAATAAACTTTATAGCTATGACATATATAATTTTCTTCCTATTTTTCCACTTTTATAATAGACATTGTTCATTTCCAATCTTCAAAAAAGAAACCCTTGATACGACAAAAAATGCATCAAAGGTCTCTATTTCAAAATGAACTATGCTCTTTTTCTTTCGGTTTCCTAAACCGCCTTATCCTTCCACGTTCCCTTCTTATAAAAGAGAAACGTGATAAGCGCTCCGATCAGCCAGGAAGATAACAGGGAAATAAAAATACACTCCTGCCTTCCGTTTGGCAGTTCGGCCGTTCTTGTCAAAAACGAAATGCCGTATGCGATCGGTACACGGATGAAGACCGTTGTAACGATCGAGATCCACATGGGCGTCATCGTGTCACCGGCGCCGCGCATAACACCGGAAAGACTCTGCGTCACAGCCATGGCAATATAGCCGACCGCCAGGATCCCCATCATATCCCGGCTTAAATCCACCAACTCCGGCGTACTCGTAAAAATACCCATAAGCGCCTTGCCAAAGAGTAAGATCAGCGCAGTGATCACAGCGGAAGTCACCACAGCGATCATCGTTCCCTGTTTCGCACCTTTATCCACCCTGTCAAGGCGTTTGGCGCCGACATTTTGTCCCGCATAGGTAGTCATTGCCGTTCCGAATGAAAAATTCGGCATCATGGCAAAACCATCCACACGCATAATGATCACATTCGCCGCAATAAACATTTCTCCGAAACTGTTGGTCAGTGACTGCACTACGATCATTGCCATGGAAAAAATAGCCTGTGTAATACCGGACGGCAGTCCGAGACGGATGATCTTTGGATATACTTCCCCTTCTAATTTAAAATAACCGGGATTCAGATCAAAAAATTCTTTTAATTTCAACAAACGCAGAAGGCATAACAAAGCAGAAACCGCCTGTGCGATCACCGTAGCAAGCGCCACGCCGTTAACGCCCATACCCATCTTGGCCACAAACAACAGATCCAGCACAATATTGATCGCCGTAGAAACAAGCAGATACACGAGTGCCGACACCGAATCCCCGAGTCCGCGCAGAATCCCGCTCAAGATGTTATAATATGCCAATCCTGCCGAACCGATAAACAGGATCAGCAGATAGGAATGACACCAGCCGATAATGGATTCCGGCGTATCCAGAAGCTCCAGAAGCGGC
Source organism: uncultured Lachnospiraceae bacterium (assembly GCA_910579735.1). Taxonomy (GTDB): domain Bacteria; phylum Bacillota; class Clostridia; order Lachnospirales; family Lachnospiraceae; genus UBA3282. Next base: position 171,470 of record CAJTUZ010000002.1, on the reverse strand, counting down.
TTTGCCACAAATGATGCCACTACCATAACAAAAATCGTGGCGATCGCGGTAAGCGTAATGCAGTTTCCGATCGTGACAGATAGTTTTTCCCGCTCTTTTGCCCCGAAATACTGTGATACCATGATGCCTGCACCGACACTGATCCCGACATAAAGAACGATCAAAAGATTTAAGATCGGTCCGGCGCTCCCTACTGCGGCAAGGGCATTATCCCCCACATAATTTCCGACTACCACACTGTCTACCGTATTATAAAGCTGCTGCGCAATATTCCCCACCAACATCGGAACTGCAAACAGTATGATCTTCTTCCAGGGCGATCCTTCGGTCATATCGACCGGTTCCACAAATGTTCTCAACAATTCTTTCATAGTACTACGATGCCTCCCTAGTATGTATCTAGTATCTATATTATAGAGGGCTATAGGGAAAAGCAAGAGGAATCTTTCAAAATATAGCGTCTCACCGGCCGATACGAAATGCGCCTTCCTGTAAACGCGTTTGCAGCAGAGCCGCACTTTCCGCGATATCCTGTCCGGTCGTATCGATAACATTGGCCTCGTATTCATCCAATTCGGCAAAAAAATGCCACATTTTCCTTACGGCTGCTTCATCCAAAGGAAAACTTTCTCTCTGCTCCCGGTTTGCGGCACGCATAACCGTACTTTCCTCATTCGGACGCAGTACGATATATCTGACGTCCGCACCCGTTTCCGCAATCTTTTTCCATGGCTCCAGAAACCAGGGTCCGATCACCCCATCCACATAAACCTCGTATCCACTCTCCAGAAATTTTTCCGCCCCCGCCGCAATCACTTCGGCTACCGCTTCATTCTGATCTCCGGACGTATCGAGCCATGGTGCAATATAACCTTTTCGAATATATTGATAAAAGTCATCTGTGTGCATATGAGCCGCATATGCACAAGCGGAATTCTCGGCTAAGATCCGGGAAATTGTTGTTTTACCTGTCCCGCATGCACCTGAAACGATCACAATTTTTTCTCCCATATCTGACTCTCCTGACTTGCTATGCAATTTTTTTATGCTATTATAATAATAACGCAAACGAAAAGATCATGCAAAGTATGGATGCAAAACTGATCATTACGGACATAGCAGATTTTAATATTCCCGTAACGGGCAAATATCACATTATCAACCCTCACGGCACGATCAAGCACTGCATCGGCTGTTGGGTAAAGACTCCCGGGGAATGCGTCGTACACGAAGTGAAAGTTTATTAAAAGACTTAAAATATTACTTTACGGAAAAAACCGCATGTGAAATAGAAGAAAAAAGACCGCGGCCGAAAAAGCAGCAGGAAAAATGCAGCTGCAGCATGCCTCCCTGCACACGGCGGATATCTCACCGGACACATTGAAACAACTGCCGGCGGCAGATGCGTTGATATTTTCCTGTCCGCTTTATGTAGACGGTATTCCGGCGCACCTTCTCTCCTGTCTCGTCAAACTGGAAGAACTGCTCTCAAAGTCAACACATCCGGAAAACCATGCCGTTCGCGTTTATGCGCTCGTCAACTGCGGCTTCTATGAAGGCATCCAGGCGGAATATGCCCTGCAGATTTTCCAAAACTGGTGTAATAAAACAGGTTTTCACTGGAGCGGCGGCATCGGCGGCGGCGGCCTTTCACAAATGACGGCGCCCAAACCCGGGCAGGGCCCGAAAGCGCCGGTCGATCACGCGCTTCATGAACTTGCAGATATCATCCTTACGGGAAAAACCATCGAAAATAAATATGTTTCCGTTGCTTTCCCCAGATTTTTATACAAAATGGCCGCACAGCTTGGCTGGCGCCAGATGATCCGGGCGAATGGAAAAAGAGCACGAAATCTCGGTGATCGGCCATCGACAGAAAATGAAGCGTCGTTATAACAAACGCCGACATTTTTTCCAACGGAATACTCTGTAAATGATCATATCTTAAAAAGAAAGGAATCAACTATGCTGCCGACACGAACCGAAGCCGAAACACTACTGAAAGAAGCCGAAAAATGTAACCCCGGACCTTGGGGCAATCACAGTCGTATCACGGCACACTGTGCGGAAAGAATCGCACAGGCCTGCGGTCTTGATGCTGAAAAAGCCTATATACTCGGCCTTTTACACGATATCGGAAGAAAATTCGGTATCAAACATCTCGGACATGTCTATGATGGCTGGCAATATATGCGCCGAATGGGGTATGATGAGGCAGCCAGAATCTGTTTGACGCATTCCTTTTGCGAAGGTACTTTGGACTGCTATATCGGCAATTTTGATATTACGGAATCGGAAACGGAAGAACTGAAAACCGCATTGTCGGAAACCGCGTTCGACGACTATGACAAACTGATCCAATTGTGTGATTCGCTCGCAGGCGCAGAGAGTGTCCTTGACATAGAAGAACGCATGAACGATGTCAAAAAAAGATATGGTTCCTATCCGCAGACCAAATGGGACACCAATATAATGCTAAAAGAATATTTTGAAAAAAAATCCGGGGAGAATATTTATCGTCTTGTAAGACCGTAATATCTTCTCCCCGGTACACATTGCTTAAATATGTCTCTCCATCAGCTCACATTTCACACAGATCATATTTCACAATATCCATCACAGCCTGTCCATCTGCTGCAAAAGAAATATCATCCGCCGACAGATCCGTATAGAACATGGCCGACATCACTTTTTCTCCATCGTTTATAAAAACTTCTGCACTGAAGCTGTCCAGAATGATCCGCAGTTTGACTTTCCCTCCGCTGCTTTGTACACGGGTGCGGCATTGATGAACCACTGCCCTTCTGGAACCGGCAAATGCTCTGTCAAGCTCCACGACAGAATCCTCCGGGTAAAAACGCACCGCAGTATGATAAACTGCATCCTGTGCAAAATAAAGCGTAAATTTCCGGTATCCGTTCCCTTCCTTTCCCGGGCGCAGGGATATTTCCATGTCTACTTTCCGCCCTCTGATCCCTTCTAATCTGATTCCATCCGATAAAACCACATTCTCATACTTTACCTGCGCTCCGTGCAGATTCTCAAGCTCTCTGACAGGTCTTTGAATCAGCCGTTTATTTACTATGGATAGTTCTCTGGGCAGGCTCATCTGACCGCACCAGGGCAGCCCTGAAACATGCTGATTGCAGGTATCCCAATTCTGCATCCAGCCAACCATGATCCTTCTCCCGTCAGGCGCTTCCATCGTCTGCGGCGCATAGAAATCAAGACCATGATCAATGGCCTGATCGTACTGCTGCTTAAACGTATCCGTCTCTTCCTCATAAGCGCCGATCAGGCATAATGTCCCGTTTCCGTTATAATATTCCAGGTCCTCCGGCAGCATATCCGTCGGACTGGCAAGCAGCACGCCGTATCCGTCCAGTACAAAAAAGTCCGGACATTCCCACATTCTGCCGAAACGACCGTTATTAGCCATCAGAATCTTTTCATACTGCCACTGTACCCCATCCGGAGAACTGTAGAGCAGAATCTGACCGTCGCCCTCGACCGTACAGCCTCCTGCCACAAGACGGTACGAACCATCTGCTTTCCGCCATATTTTCGGATCCCGGAAATCGTAGCGGCTGCTGCCTGCCGGCAGATTTTTTTCAGTGATAACCGGATTCTCCGGATATTTCGCATATTCAATACCATCGCCAACGGCGGCACACTGCGTCTGTATATCCCTAACACTGCCGTCCGGCTGTGTTTCTTTTATCACACCCGTATACAGCAGCAGGTGCCTGCCATCGGGAAGCGTTACCGCGCTTCCCGAAAAACAGCCACCTTTGTCAAATTCCATATCCGGCGCCATTGCACACTTTTCATAACGCCAATGCAGAAGATCTCTGCTCACGGCATGTCCCCAATGCATCGGCCCCCAATGTACATCATACGGATAATACTGGTAAAACAGATGGTATTCTCCCTTGTAAAAAGAAAAGCCGTTCGGATCGTTCATCCAGCCGACACGGGACGATAAATGAAATCCCGGCCGTTCCTCTTTCCTGATCTTTTTCTCCGTTTCTGCTTCGTAGTCCCATGCATCCTGCAAAATCCTGCTTGCCATAACGTTCTGTTTCCTCTCCGATATCAACTATTTTTCTAAAGAAACGTCTGTACCCGCTTTTTCGTCAGCCGTATCTTTTCCGTTCTTCCCCCCGGCTGCTTCCTGATCTCCCATAAGCGGCGACCGCTGTGAAAGCACAATACTCATTACCGTCTCCCTGCCTCCGACATGTGTCGTCACAAGCAGTACTCTGGAGCCATCCGGTTTCGTAATGATCTGCGATTCGCTTGTAGATGTCTTCTCATCCGCCTGCTGCACATCTTCTTTCTCAACACGGCTGCCTGCCGCTTTCCCGGAAGCGCCGCTCTTTCCTTTATTCGTCATAAAATCCGCATAAGCCTTCATACTGTTTCTATAAAAATCCGCCCCTCTTCTTTCACCGAGCATATTCATATCCCGTATCGACTGTCTGAACAGATCCATGAAATTCACCCTGTCATACAATCCCATATTTCCCAGTCCTTTGGGAAGAGAGGAAAGATCCTGCCCTTTATCGACACCGAGATGTGCCTCTAAAGCATGCATCTGTACGAGCGTCGCGCTGTTGGGATTGATATCGTTAATGTGTATGGTCTGTTCAAATTCCCTGCCGTTTTCATCAACGCCTTTTGCGACCACGATCGGATCCTCATCCGTAGAATTCTCCGCATACTTAATATAAAAGGACAGGCCGGAACCATATCCTCCCGAGAAAAGCATATCGTCTGTTTTCAGATAGACTTTATGCCCGTTTTTTTGTCCGTTCCCTGCATTGTCCATTTGCCGTACAAAACTTTCGGAAGATTCTTTTTCCCGTATCTGTCCTTTCCGCCATCCTGTAAAATCATAGTTTGCCGTTAACCCGTTAAGTTCCATCGCCGATTTGTTCTCCCTTCGTTACTGCAAAATCTATCAGTTTTTGTCCCGCTCCCGGCATAAGCGGCTGATTATCAAAATACTCCTGTATCGCTTTTTGTAATTTCATCGTACCTTCAAGCAGTTCTTTATTATTTCCTTCCGCCTGCATATTTTCCCATTTCCCGAAAACGCTGACGCAGTCCGGTTTTCCCGGTACCGTTTCCGCTTTGTCTGCATCGCTCATAATAGAATCAGCATATTTCTCTGTCCGCTGAATATACAGACAGAGCGCTGTAAACTCCGTATAATCCGTACTTTCAGGATCAACTTCATAAGGATCGAATTCTTTTTCGAATAACTTACCTTCGTCATCTATTCCCCTGATCAGATAACATCTTTCATCGCCGTTCACGCGGATAATCGTCTCGTACTGTCTGATGGATGCCTGATAAGCATAACGGCTCCCTCTGTTCTCAGACAATCCTGCCCGGTATCCTCCGGTCCGTATATTCGCCGTGATCCGCCGGGAATAAGAAAGAGGCCCGCCGGCTTCACCTGCACGATTCTCTTCATAAGCTGTAAATGGATCCGGCTCTCTTTGCTCCCGTTTCACCAGATCCGGCGCCGCATCCGCAAGCCATTGTAAAGCGGACATACTGCCTTTTCCTTTAAATGAAAAATCCTGATCCCCATGTTCTCTATTAAAGAGGGAAGCATCGCTCCATGCAGTCGATAATGCTTCGATTGCCATATTTGTTTCCTCCGTAGTTTCTCTGCCAACTTTGATTCTTAACCGGTCCCTTTTAGACTCCTTGTTTGTGCCGGATAATGATGATTATTTCTATTTTATCATAAACAAGGCCGATGGCAAAGCTTTTTTACGCTACGGACGTTTATTTCTCCAAAAAACCAAGGAATTTTTTCCATTCCATGTAACCCTTCAGATCCCCGTATTGATAGACGGACTGCATAATATCACGAACAGTCTTTACCCAGTCCATCTTTTCCGAATGACTCCAGGAACCGGATCTGCTCTCAGCATTCTTCACGGATTTGGCGGCTACGGCTTTCAATACGGTATCCTCAAAATTTCCTTTTCCGCTTTCTTTCAAATGTGCTGTATACGCATACATTTCAGCCGTATCGCAGTTTCGGGTGTCTACCTTGGAAACGTCTACCATTGTTTCCGTTACGTTCCCCGATCTATCCCATATTTTCACTTTATAAACAGGGTCTGCCGGATCAAAATCCCGTGTTTTATAGACGGATATGGAGGAACCGCTTACAAGCTCCGCCCCGGAAAAAATTCTTGTATCCCCCGTATCTTCATCGGCACCGTGCAAAACGGCATCCGCCCGTCCTGCCGCCTGCGCTGCCTGCGCCGCCTGCTTTGCGAAATCTCCTCCCGGCGTATTTCTTTCTCTCCTCCCCGCCTCATTTCCCGTTATCCTGCAGCCTGCTGTTTCGATCCCATTTAAATTCATATTTCCGTTCCTTTCAGTCTGTTCAAAAACTCCTGATAAAAAAGTTTTTCTCTTTTTCTTGCCTCAACAACTTCCGGACTGTTATCCTGATACCCCCCGATAGGATGTTCTAACGCATACAGCGCCTCTTTTGCAGCATTGACTGCCGACTGTACGGAACTGCCAAGAATATCCGCGCTGTTTCCGGAATACCCTCCTTTCAGAACACGCTGTACCATAAGCTGTGAAATATGGCTTAACATACCGTTTCTGGAAGTTCCCAAACCATCTGTGCCTGCCGCTTCTGCCGCTTCCAACCACGCTTTTTTTACACTGGGCGGCGCATTCACACCGATCCGGTCAAATTCCCGCTCCCAATAATCGGCGGCATCCATTTCCTTCTGCACGGCCTTCGCCGGATTTTCATCGGTTAAAAAGTCAAAAAACTTCTTATAATCCAGATATCCCTGTAAATTTCCCGCATCATACTGCATCTGCATCATCTCTTCTACAGCGCCCATCCAATTGACCGTTTTGGTCAAATCCTGATAAGTGTTTCCGCTTAAACCATATGCCGCGCTCCCGGCTCCCATAAAAGAAGATAACGCATCGGGACATTCTCCATTGCCGGATACATGACAGGCATATGCATACATATCAATATAATCGCAATTGCCCGGATCAACTTTGGAAACATCGACCAGACGCTCCGTCTCATTTCCATCTTTGTCCCGGATTTTTACTTTATAAACCGGATTGGCCGGATCAAAATCCTTCGGTTCATAAACCGTGACAGAATAGTCCGTTCCGCAGGATGCGCCCACCGCATGATCCCCTTCATCATGATCAAAATAGTGCAGGGCAAATTCACCTCCTGCCATCTGCGATTTCTGCACCTGCTCCATCCGGCCGGCAAATGCGCCTTCCGCCATAATACTATTTGCTCTTCTGTTCTGATATGCCGCCATAGGATATCCCATGGCACCGATTCCGTTAACGCTCATTTTCCCCTTCCTTTCCCGTTAAATTTCTGCACCTTATGTCCCTTCAGGATTAGGGTGACAAAAGGTGCTTTTAAAACTGCATCCGGCATAATGCGCAAAAAGTCCTCTCGGACCCGGTTCCGGCGCATGGATTTTCTAAGTATTCCGGCAAAGCTATGTGACCGAACGCAATCGCCCGCTATTCGCATCCATGCTCAGTGCGGACTTTTCGGGGCATCCTTGCCCCGAAATTGCTGTTTGTAGGAGCGGAATACTAAGAAAATCTCATGCTTCTGCACAGGGCCGCTTCGAGGACTTTTTGCGCATTATGCCGGATGCAGTTTTAAAAGCACCTTTTGGCGCCCTAACCTTTTCAACTTTCAAAAAACAAAGACTCCTTTTGACGTATGGAGCCTATAAACCAAAAAGCCATTTCCACGCGGCAATGCTTTCCATTTCCTGCATACTTCCCTTTTGGCTCATCCATTCAAATACGGTCTTATACGTGTCTCCCTCATACAAAATGGTCCAGTTTTTTCCATGATCTCCATTGTCAGTATATGATATCCCGTCATGATTAATTGAAAGGATTCCCTGACCCGTGCGTGCGGCCAGTCCCCGGATCTCCAAATCCGCCCGGATATATGCGGCGTTTTGATCTCTGATCAGATTCGGATATCGATTACCGTAAGTTTCCGCCAATGCCTCAAACTTTCTGACATCCTCATCGCTTTGCAAAAGCACCCTGCCGCCTGCACCCGCTTCGCCATCCTTTAACAGATACTGGATTCCCGTCCCGGCATGTGTTTTCAGACTGAAGCCCTGCAGTTTTTCCGTCTCCAAAGACTCGACTCCCATGACCTTACACAGAGCGTTTTTGAGTTCCTCATCCAATACCAGGGCATCATAAGACAACGTTCCATGTTCTGAAATCAGAAACTGCTTGCCCGTCAAAGTGTCATGTTTTATTATTATGTCATTATATGAAAAAGCGCCAAGGCGTTCTCCCAATTGATTATAGATATCAAAGCATAACGAAGGTGCGCCGGTATCCACTTTGATCCTGTAATTGTCCGATTCATATTCCGTACAAACAGGCGCTTCACAATCCGCCTTTCCTGCTGCAGACCATGCCCCGTCTGCCGTTTTGATCATCCGCGCGGCGGAAAAAGCTGTCAGATATCCCGTGAATCCTCCCATAGCCGCAGCGGAACGTAACGCGCCTCCACCGCCATACTGTATACTCTCCTGCGCACCGCGGCGCATTTTACCGGCTGCGTATGCCGCCCTGTAATCTGTCATCATGGCATTTGTAATAGCATCCATATCCAGTTCCCTCCGTCACGTCTTTTTCCCATGAAAAGACTTCAACAAAATATTTGCCTTAAAGGAAGAGAAAATCTGCATCGCCAGCCTGTCGCAGTTAAGCGGATCTTTCGATGCTCCTTCTACCGGCCCCGCTGCCGAAAGCGCCGCAAAATACTGTGTCCTGGCCATGCGCTTGGAAAGCGCTTTCTTTTCCTCCAGTTCATCCAGCTGCGCAAGCCATTCTTTTCTCCGCATCTTCCTGCGCTCCCAGAAACTTTCCTCGGCTTTCTCGTTAAATATGCTCTCTCCCTTTCCGTCACGGAATCCCATACGCCAGCTTTCCGCATAGCTTTCCTCTTTGGTCGCGCCGAAATGAAAGACAACAAATTTTCCGCCGCAGACATTACTCCACGGATCGGGATATTGAAAACTGTTCTTTAATGTATCAAGAACCCATTTCTCATATTCCGGATCGTTTTTCATGGCTTCAAAACCGGCATCCGTAATATGAACCGATACAGAATCCCACATATTGGATTCGTGAACGGGAAGAGCCGCGATCTTGTCATAAAGATAGCGTTTATATTCCGCCATGGACATGTTTTTGACAAGCGCAGTTTCTACCGGCATCCCTCCGGCAATATCCTCTGCACTCTTTTCCAATAATTTGTCATAAAAAGAGGCATTCCCCGTAAGCCTGTTCTGCGTCTGTGTGCTTTTCATGATCTCATGACACACTCTTGTCATGTAGCTGAAATTCATGCTGTTGTCCATAATCCGCCCGCTTTCCTCATAGATTCCCATAACGGTGCAGGCCGCCGGGAGGCAGGGGAGCAAAGATTCCTGCAAAGGCCGTTGAAAAATGCCAGTGCTTATCGAGGTCATTTCGAGCTTAGCATCTGCTGCATTTTTCACGGAGCGGGAGCGCGCCTTCAAAGGATTCTTTGCTCTCCTGCCTCCCGGCGCCTGCACCGTTACATACCATATCATTTCCGTTCTGTAAATAATACGAATAAGTGGATTGATAAGTTTCAGACCTGATGAGAATTGTTATAGAATGCAGGGTTTTGGTCATGAAAAAGATCCGGCACAACAGCCGGACCCGCCAGTCACACCCGCTATAATATTTTTCGGAATAAAGGAAGCCTGCGCGCTCCCGCTATCAGAACATTTCCGGTCAGAAATACGGCAGTCAGCCAGACTGCACATGCCGGTATCGTATTGATACGCGGCCCCAGAAATTCCCAGATCACGGTCAGCCCATTGCGCAGATAATCTTCGATCAGATAAAGGCCGAATACATTTTTGCCGCACCAAAGGACAAACCGCTGCAGTACCATATTGCTTTTTCTGCTCTTTTCATCCAGATAGCGGACCACATAATAAACCGCTGTCGTCAAGAACATTCCCAAACTTCCTTCTGCCGCATAAACCAACGGGCCTATTCCGTGTTCTGCATGCATCCACACAAAGAGGCACACCGTCACAAACAGCGCGCATCCGATATGGCACCATAATCCTTTCCTGTCATTTTTCCGTAACACTCCGCAGTTTTCCAACAGATACCCGAGCATAAAATAATATATGGAACTTGAAAAAGAAAAGCCGATCATAAAGCCGGTTCCCATACCTATTTTGAAAATATCATTGAGAACATTCCAGCCTAATATCAGGCCAAACAACAGCTGTTTCTCCTGCTGTGTCAGATTCTGCACGATCTTTTTTAGAAAAGGCAGGATTAACAATATGCCTAAATATTCATATAGAAACCAGTACGGAAGAAATATCTCCTTTGTACAAAACTGTTTAAGAAACGCTCCCACTGAGCCGGCCTGACCGTTCGTTATGCATTGATAAACATATCTGATAATGGAAAATATGACCAGGACTGCGGCGATCCGCGGCATTCTTCTGCCGTAAACTTTCTTCCAGGACTCTTGTCTGGATAACAGAAGCGCTCCTGAAATCATCCAAAACAGCGGTACGCCGATGCAGCTGATAATCATTCCTGTCATAGAAACCGCATACACCAGACTGCTTCCGGTATACTGCCAGGCATCCGCTCCCCGCCCGCCGGTATGCTGGTACATAATACAGAAGATCGCTATGATACGGCAGATTTCAAGATATACTTTTTTCTCGCTGCTGCGGTCCGTATCGTTTGCAATTGTGCTTTCTTTCATTTTTCCTTCTCTCCGTAATTTCCCCGTATATTGTCCTGACTGTGTATCTGCCGGTATTCTTTTGGCGTAACGCCGTATTTTTCTTTGAACAACGCATAAAAATGCGTACGGTTCGTAAACTTTAGTCCGGCCGCTATGCTGCTTATGGATTCATCCGTTTCGATCAGACACTGCGCCGCTTTTTTCAGACAGAAAGTCATCCCGTAATCATAGAGGCACATATCGGTAAATTTGTTGACGATGCGGTTCAAATAATCGCCGCTGTAATTGAGAAACTGTTCCATCTGCGTACGCGTCAGGCGACCGCCGCTTTCCTCAAAAAGACGGGTGATTCTTGAAAAAAGCAGAAAATCACTGTTGGTATCCAGCCTGATATTGGTACAGTGATAATATTTCGATGACGAAAGGTATGTTAAAAGCGCGCAGAACAGGCCGCGGATCTGATAAGAAGCGCCGAATTCCGGATAAAGAAGCGTCTTTAACATGGTCTCTGCCATGGTATGCAGATGCGTCACGTGCAGATAGTTCTGATAGGCCGGAATAAAGTCAAGGTAAGCCCGTTCTCCGGGATTGCTCATATCGGCATCAATAAAACGGTATAGTTCACTGTCATAAATATTTTTTTCATCGGCAAAAGGCGATACGGAAACCGAGGCAAACAGTTCTGTAAGAAAAGCGGGTGAGAGACCGATATACAGGACTTTACATTTTGAACGGTAATGTTCCATATGCCGAAGGCTTCGATTGATCAGACAGCAGGACCCTGCCGTATATGGATAATCCCTGCCCTCTATCTTCTGTATGATAGTTCCTTCCAAAACGACCACAAGTTCAAAAAAATCATGTAAATGCGGCGCATTTTTTACATAGGAATCATTTTTGCCGGCGAGCGATTCCTGATACAGAACCGATTTTTCAGCGGACAGTGTCACAACATTCACATAATCCTCTGCCTCTTTGCCATTGCAGTATTCCAGCGTCAGCTGAAACGGTACGTCCATGCAGTAAAAACGGCTGAAATCACTTTCTCCGTTCTGGATCTTAATAGAAGAATCTCTGCTGTCCAATGCTTCCAGCATGGTCAATGTGGTATCTTTATCCATATTTGTTCCCACTTCCTTTTTCTGCCGGCCGCTATTTCGACCCACCAATCCCGGATATGATACAAACAGACCGTTCTCATATCGTTTTCTGTTATTGCTGTCCATGGTACCGATTGCCTATAATCATTTTATAAACGTTACTTTTACATACGCTTTTTATAAATAAGACAATTATAGGTAAAAAAGCCGGAAATGTAAAGTAATCCATGCAGAAATACACAAAATGCAGAAAGGGAGAAAAAGTATTATGAAACGAATTTGCACCAAATTATCGGCATTATGTATGAGCGTCATTCTTTGTCTGGCCGCTTTGACCGGATGCGGTACAAACGACACGGAGACGGCTGCAGACACGCAGGATACGACACAGACAGCTACGGCTGACGCATCGGAAACCGGTCAGGCAGACTCCGCCGCTGATACACAGGATGCGGCACAGGACAAAGCTGCCGGGGAAACCGTTTCCTTTCCGTTACCGGATGGCCCGGAAGAATCCGCTATCTATGTGGAACCGATTCCGGACATCTCAGACGACTTTATCCGCGGTATGGACGCATCTTCCGTACTGGTGGAGGAAAACAGCGGCGTAACCTACTATAACTACGACGGAGAGGAACAGGATGTCTTTATGACCCTGGCACAGTCCGGTGTCAATTACATACGTCTGCGGGTATGGAATGATCCATATGACGAAAACGGCAACGGATACGGCGGCGGCAACAATGATGTCGCCACAGCCATTGAACTTGGAAAACGGGCGACACAGTACGGTATGAAAGTGTGCATCGATTTCCATTATTCAGACTTCTGGGCCGACCCGAAAAGGCAGCATGCCCCGAAAGCATGGGAAGGCATGAGCAGTACGGAAAAATACGACGCCCTCTATGATTTCACCAAAGAAAGCCTGAGCGCACTTCTGGATGCCGGCGTGGATGTCGGCATGGTACAGATCGGCAACGAGATCAACAACGGCATGTCCGGGGAAACGCTTCTTCCTACCGTTATGAACCTCCTGTGTTCGGGAAGCCGGGCAGTCCGTGAAATTTCGGAAAGCTATGGGAAAGATATTCAGATCGCCGTACATTACACGAATATTGAAGACGCGGACGGTATCAATACGATTGCCCGCAACCTTTTAAACCACAGCGTTGACTATGATATTTTTGCACTCTCCTACTATCCGTTCTGGGATGGCACGAATGAAAACATGCAGGCCGTTGCCAGAAATATTCAGGATAAATACGGGAAAAAAGTAATGATCGCCGAAACTTCCTACTGTTATACTGCCGAAGATGGCGATGGCTGCGGCAACAGCTTCGTCGGCACAAACGACCTTGTTGAAGGTTATGCCGCAACCGTACAGAGTCAGGCTTCCATGATCCGTGATATCTGTGCTGCGGCAGATGAAGCGGATGTGATCGGCATCTTCTACTGGGAGGGCACATGGATCCCGGTCGGTGAGGCCGATGCAGATAATTCTCCGATCTGGGAAGAATTCGGAAGCGGCTGGGCCAGCAGCTTTGCGGCTGATTATGACCCGGAAGACGCCGGACTTTATTACGGCGGCTGTTCCTGGGATAACCAGGCCATGTTTGATTTTGACGGTTATCCGCTTGCTTCCTTAAATGTGTTCAAATACTTAAAATATGGGTCCACCGCGCCTCTGGCAGTTGATTCCATTCCGGAAATTTATGCCTCCTGCGATGTAGGCAGCGCGATAGAACTGCCGGAAACAGTCGATGTCATTTACAATGACCGTTCGGCCAATACGCAGGCTGCCGTTACCTGGGATGAAACACAGATCGCTGCAATCGACACCAGCGTAGGCGGTACTTACGATATCTCCGGTTCTCTCGAAGACGGCAGCGCCGTCACCGCCCATGTCGAAGTCAAAATGATCAATCATGCGCTGAATCCGAGCTTTGAGGAAGCCGATACCTCCATGTGGAAAGTCACGTATGAAGGAGAGAATAATCCTACCGATTTCCAGGTAAAGGCCGACGATGCTTACACCGGCGAGACTGCCTTCCATTTCTGGTCGGCGGATTCGGATATGGCGTTCTCCATTGAACAGGAATTAACCGGTTTGGAACCCGGTACCTACCAGTTAACAGTCTATGCACAGGGCGGCGATATGTCCGAAGATTCCGTACTGGAATTATACGCTGTCGCAAACGGAGAAGAACAGACGGTTCCTTTTATGGTGACCTCCTGGGCGGACTGGAAAACTCCTACGATTCCTGAGATTAAAGTCACCGACGGCACGCTTACAATCGGCGTCCGCATGAATTGCAACGCGGCAAGCTGGGGCACCGTGGACGACTTTACGTTAAACAGGATCTCCGATTAAATCAGCAGATAAAATGCAGAAGACTCCTTCAATCGGGAGTCTTCTGCATTTTGTATGATTTGCCATGATTACCTTGCAGGCATCTGGAAGTCTGCAAGCGCTTTGTTCAGGTAGTCGTTAAAAGGTTTCATGATCCGGAATAGTTCCGCTGCCTTTGCCGGAAAACTTTCTGCATTTTTCAGGTCTTCGTCTTTTAGCGGATATTCCAGATACCAGCTCTTAAATTTCAGATATTCCGCCTGAGGATGTTCTTTCTCATATCCTGCCGGAACATTTTTTAAAGCTGTTCCCTGCACTCTGAAATATTTTTCAAATGCCGGTTCATGTATGATCTTCTCCCATTCTTCACCATTTTGTACAATATAATCCCGTATCATCGTCGTTGCATCTTTAAACATGTCTGCAAACAGGCCGCCTCCCAGAAAAGACTGATCTCCCGGTTTTATCATGAGATAATAGCCGACAGGAACAGGCAGCTTGCCCTTAGCGGAAATATGCGCACGAAACGCAGGATTATAAGGCGACTTATCATGACTGAAACGGGTATCCCTGACAAGCTTAAACGTAAGGTCTTTCGGATCGTTATGTAAGATGCTGTTATCAAACTTCCCGATCTCCAGTATCAATGCCTGCAATAATTTTTCGAATTCGGCATTTGCCAATTTGTAATCGTCTTTATTCGCATGATACCATTCACGGTTATTATTCATGGCGAGCGCCGATAAGTAATCAATCATCAACTGTATATTCATAATCTGTCTTCTCCTTTAAGAATTCTGAATAATGGAAAACTGCGTGGAATCTAAAAATTCCTGTATCAGATATTTGGTGCGTTCCGGCGAGCTGTAGGGCTTGCAGAAAGAAAAGTCCTGCGACAGGCCGTCAATATCTTCCATAGCGTTTTTCACGTCCATTATGGTCTGCATGGAAATTTCCTCAGCTTCCGTATAATCTAACTGCAGGGGATTGATTCTATGGTTTTGTATCGCGTAGTTTACTCTGTCTTTACATTTGCATCTGCCGCTTCCGTATTCTCCGCAGTACTGTCCGAGAAAATCCGCCATTTTTTTGCGTACCCGGGAAAGCCGCTTACGATACGCTTCCGGGGTCATCCCCAGAATATCCCCTGCAATACGGCTGTCAATCTTAAACATCGTACCCAATATGAAAATACATCGGCTTTCCATATCAAGGCATTGCAGCATCACGTTGGTACATGACATTTTCAGCTCTTCTGCCAATATATCCTTTTCCACATTCTGCGTCAGATCCGGCACATCCTGTATTTCGGCATTTTCTATGTCATCTCCGTAATACGCAAAACTGAGCGGATAATGAGCGAACATATGCTTTTTATAATTTTTCAAATGATTGGCCGCAATACTGAATACCCACGTTGTAAATGAGCTGTCGCCTCTGAACGAAGACAGATGCGTGATCATTTTCAGCAGAATATCCTGTGTTGCATCTTCCGCATCGGCAAATGTCCCGAGCATCCGCAGGGATAAATTAAATACAATGTCCTGCACTCCGGCGATCAGAGTTTCAAGCGCTTTTTTATCTCCTGCGGTAGCCTGACCGACTAACTTCTGCATTTCCTGATCCGTTTTTTGATTCATCATTTTTACCTCCTCTATCTAATTAGACAGCCTACTCCTGCCTGTGTGACAACAAAAATTGAAAAAATGCAATACAATTTATCATGACAGCTTCCCGGGAAGTATGGTAAACTGAATATATACATCCCGCAGCCGGTGCAGACACGTCTGCCGGATCCATAACAAAGCCAAAACAAAATGTAAGGAAACAATAAAATGACACATCATTATACTTTTCAAAGCCCGATCGGCTTCCTAAAGATCAGTGAAGAAAACGGCAGCCTCACCGGACTGTCTTTACAGAAAAAGCAGGATCCCTCCGCGTCATTATCCCAAAACATAAGGCATTCCGATTTGTTATACGAAGCCTTTCAGCAGTTAAATGAATATTTTGCCGGAAAGCGGACACACTTCGACCTGCCTCTGCACTATAACGGAACGGCTTTTCAGAAACAGGTATGGAATGCGCTGCAGGAGATCCCTTACGGGGAAACGAGAAGTTATGAAGATATCGCCGTTCGGATAGACAATCCGAAAGCCGTCCGTGCAGTCGGACAGGCAAACGGTAAAAACCCTGTTATGATCATCATTCCATGCCACAGAGTCATCCATAAAAACGGCGATATCACGGGATTTGCCTGCGGCACGGATGTTAAAAAATATCTGCTTGCATTAGAACATCCTGTATGAAAACAAAGTCAGAATATCCGGGAGCGCCGCACCCTTTTCCCAGTCAGCATAAGCCTGTCCCGATATGACGTTCCATACTCTCCAGAAGATCCTGCGAATCATCTTCTATGTGGGAAAGATAGGTGATCATAAGTCTTTTTTCCGGCAGAATATAACACTTTTGTTTCCACTTCCCATTGATGCTGAAGCCATCCCGATATTTCCATATAAAATACCCGTAACCGCCCTCCCGGTTCATCTGCCGGACACCGGTTGCGGCTTTCACATATTCTTCCGACAGAATCCGTTTCCCTTCATAGACGCCGCCGTTATAAAGCAATAAACCGACCTGACTGAGATCATGGACAGACATCTCCATCCCGGAAGCGCCGTAAAAATATCCATCGGGACATCTCGTATAGACCGGGTCTATGATATGAAGAGGCGCAAAAAGATTTTCGGAAAGAAATTGGAATAAATCCTGCGAAAGAGCCTGTGTGAGTGCAACGCCGACCAGATATGCCGGTATGTTGCTATAATGAAAGGTCCTCGTCTCCACATGTTCTATAGGGCAGGAAAGCGAATAGTTTAAAAAACTCTTTCCTTCCGGCCGGAACGGAAACCCACTGACTGACATGGTCAACAATCTTTGTATTGTTATCTGCGAAAAGACCGCCGACTGGGTTTTGGACATCTGTCCTACCGTTTCTTCCGGCAGATAATAAAGCACCGATTTGTTCAGATCGATCTTTCTCCGGTCAAATGCCATCCCTGCCGCTACTGAAGTAATCGTCTTCGTTGCGGAATAAATCGGAAACCTGGACTGATCCGTATCGCCGTACCGATGAAGCAGACGGCCGTTTTCATATACCTCGACTCCATGCACATTCCAATGATTCGTTCGAATATCTTCAACAAATGCTTCAAAATGCATACATACCTCCCCT
Source organism: uncultured Lachnospiraceae bacterium (assembly GCA_910579735.1). GTDB lineage: Bacteria > Bacillota > Clostridia > Lachnospirales > Lachnospiraceae > UBA3282. Next base: position 153,957 of record CAJTUZ010000002.1, on the reverse strand, counting down.
ATTTTACTTCGGACACCATACAGGCGCCGCCTCAAAACCACCCATATCAAATACGATCAGTTCCCAATCTGCTTCTTCCATGCGCTCCGGCTCCCGCCGTTCCCCGGAAGAGAGACTGTAAATCCCATATATGCTTTGATATTCTATGTCGGTGTCCGGCTTATCCTGATCGAAATCGTAATAAAGCAAAGTGTCCTCATCTAAAAAACCGACGGCAATGTTGCCGCCTGTTCCCTGATTCACAGCCGGCACTCCAAACGTCATCACTTCCCCGGTATCCGCATCCACGCGGTCCATGAAAAAACAACGATTCATTTCTTCATCGTACCGGCTGTAAAAAACGGCCAAATACGCCTCGTTCTCCAGTTCCATCCATTTAAAATCCTCAACATATACAGTATACTCCATTTCCAACGGATCAAATTCTTCTTCCTTATGATACAAGGTTTCCCCCTCTTTCGAACGCAGAACGACTCCTGTGATACCGCCCCAGTACGCTTCTTCCGTTCCCGTTGCAAACGCATAACTCCGGTCGTCCGGCCCATACTGTGCTTCTACAGGACCGGAGAAATCATAATCAGACACGCATGCACAGTCGCCTTCCGTATATTCATGAGGAGTAACAAGCGTAGGTTCCAACAATCTCCGTCCCCCGTTTTCCAGATCATATTCGTAAAGCCCGTCATCCATACAGGCGAGCAGACTGGCGGTATCCGCCGTCACATCGCAGATCTTGTATGTTCCGGGTGAAAACCGGTAAAGATCTCCCATAAGTTTGTGCAAATCGCAAAGAGCAGTTGCTTCCTGAAAATCCTTGTCCAAAAAATACAAGACCCCGCAAAGCTCATAAAGATACCCGCCGTCTACAGGATGCGGAAACGCCATTCGCTCTTCCAGCTGCTCCGGATAACTTAACTCCTCTTCCGAGATTTGAGAATCCTGCCTGAAAACTTCCCGGAGTTCAAAATCCGGCGCTTCTGCCAGAAAAAAAATCTTCTGCTGCAGCCTTTTTTCCGGGAAATAACAGTCAGAGACTAAAAGAAGCGTCTCTTCATCGACCCGGATACAGATATCGTCCCAATAAAATCCCCATATTCCCTCTTCATCGTTTAACTTCACAATTGGTTTTACAAGTATCACAGTCTCAGGAAGCGCAGGCTTATCCTTCCTCTCCCGTTCCGCCTGTGTTTTCTTCTCCTCCCACTCCGCCTGTGTTTCTTCTCCTCCGGCTCTTCCGGCTGCAGCCTCCGGCCGCTCATAGATATTATCGGCAGCCGCATCCTCTTTTGCGGCAATATTTTCTGTCACCGGCACATCCCTGCCGTTAACATCCCCAACAAACGATTTTACACACAATCCTGTTATGCAAAGTCCTGCTGCGGCAGCAATCAGAATTGTCCTTTTCCCCATTTGCACCTCATCTCCTTTACATAAGATGCGTTTCCTATGAATACCATTTCCCCCATCCGGGTTCTCACCCTGCAATATCATAAACCGATTTCACAGAAAAACTTTCCGCGTCACCTTCTATAATCTCCACGCGTTTCTCTCCGGCGTTCATATCAAAGAAATTATCGGACAGCTTCACATCCCCGTCTATCCCCTGAATTTCCACGTTCTTGGCAAAAGCCGCCGCCGATATCACCAAATACTGCCCTTCTCTGCGGCAGGAAAGCTGCGGATCCAAAAAAGCAAAATGTTTGGGTGCAGTAAACAGACAAGTATTTTCCGACACCACCTGCCCCGCAACCGTAAGCGCACAGCTTAAATATATCTGCAGTTCATCATAGTCCGAGAAATCCAGTTTTTTAAGCCAGACGCCATCAAGCGGCGCTGCCTCGATCTCTTCTTTTCCGGAAAGCAGAATACTGCTGTCGGGAGAACGCAGCTGCCACGTTACGGTTCCGGCTGCCTTCTGCATCGTCTCATTTGCCACATGGAGCCTGACCGATTTCTCGATCGGCGCCGGCTGTGCAATACAATACGGTCTTTCACTCAGTTCTCCGATCTCTTCGCAGGAGATCATGATCGGGGCAAAAGCTCTTTTTTCCGCATAATGGAGCGCTTTCCATCTCCCGAAATAATCTATGCCAGACCAGGAAGCTACCGGCCAGATATCATTTAACTGCCAGACCACCGTTCCCATGCAGCGTCCTCTATACCGCCTGAAATGCTCTATCCCATAGCGGATCGCATCGGCCTGCAGGAGCTGAGACGCATACAAAAGCATTTCAAAATTTGCGGGATAAAGAAACGTCGCCGACAGATAATCGAGTATTTTGCCGTTGGCCGCCCGGTTTCTCTGATGCATTTCCATGACCCTGGAAAAAATATTCCTGTCTTCCGGTTCCGTAAATGTCTCCACCGTTTTCAGGCAGGGAAATGACTGGAAACCGAACTCTGAAAGAAAGCGGAAATAGAATTTACGGTATTCCGTAAACGGCTTATTTCCATGCCAGACATCCCAATAGTGCGTATCGCCCCTGTTTTCATCCCACGGATTGTCGAAATTTCCGCCGGAAGACGGCGAAGACGGCCAGTAAAAGGCCGCAGGGTCTTCCTCTTTGACAATTTTCGGAATAATATATTCATATAATTTGATATAATCATATTTCTGCTTGATAGAAGGTTCCCACGCGCCGTCAAGCGTCTGTGTTTCCATTTCGTTGTTGCCGCACCACAGCCCGAGACAGGCATGATGCCGGATCCTCCTGATGTTATCACGAATCTCCGCACTGACATTCTCCTCAAATACTTCGTCGAGTTCATAGGAGGCGCAGGCAAACATGAAATCCTGCCAGACGATGAGTCCGAGCTCGTCACAGGCATCAAAAAACCAGTCATCCGGATAATAACCGCCGCCCCATACACGGATGCAGTTGTGATGCGCCAAAACAGCATCTTCCAGCAGCTTTCTCGTCCGCTCTTTCGTTACTCTTGAGAGAATATTGTCTTCGGGGATATAGTCCGCCCCCATGGCAAAGATCTTCACGCCGTTCACCTCATGCGCAAAGCATTCTCCCCACTCGTCTTTGTCGGTGTTGACCGTCATTGTCCGCAGTCCTATTCTTCTGACAAAAGTATCTAAAACATGCCCCTCTTCATCTTCAAGCGTCACCTCTGCGGTATACAGCGGCTGTGCGCCGTAGCCGTTTGGCCACCATTTTTGAGGATTTCTTACCACAATTCTGTCCCAGCTGTTTTCACATTTCTTCTCATTTTCCCCGGAACATTCTTCCTGTACGGCTTCCTGTTCTGCCGAAGATTTCTCTACGATCAGATTTCCCTGCGGATCGTACAATGCAGTCTTAACAATCAGACCCGGTTCCTGCCCGCAAAGATACTCCGAATGCGCACAGGAAGCGTTCAAACGATCAAAACGCTCTATCGACACGTCAAACAGGACCGTTACCTGCTCCTCTTCTTCCGGTCGTTCCGTGCGGTCCGCCCACTCCTGCATCATATAAACCTGTTCCAAACGGGCAGTGTTTCCGCTTAAAATAGAAACTTCCCTGAAAATACCCGCATCAGGGAGTCTCGGCCCCCAGTCCCAGCCAAACATGCAGTGCGCTTTCCGTAAATGAGGATAGCCCTTCATACAATCCGTGGAACCGCCCGTATAAACCTTTTCATTTTCTTCCATGATATATTTCGTAGGAGAATACAGCTTTACAAACAGTTGATTTTCGCCTTCTTTCGCCGCATCCTCAATGGCAAATTCCCATATGCGGTGCATATTGTCACAGTGCCCCAGATATATGTCATTAAAATAAATATCAGACACCGTATCGATTCCATCGAATCGTAACAGCAGGAAATCCGACTCCACTTGCTCTTTAGATAACACACAGGTCGTCCGAAAGCAAAAGTCCTGCTCCATAAGTTTGAGCGCTTCCAACTCATTCATTCTGTAATAGGGATCCGGGATCAGTCCCTTTTTCAACAGGTTTCCGTATACAGAACCGGGAATCTCAGCCTCCATCCATTCCTGCGGAATATTGTATCCGTTTTCACCCAAAATTTTCATCTGCCAGTTTTGCTTTAATACTGTTTTCTCCATGCCGTTTTCTCCATTTCCGCTGACATCCTGCATTGATCAATGCGGTCTTTTTCAGTTATGAATAGGATAGCATAATTTCTTATAAGATACAATTTTCATCTGTACTTTTTGTCGGATAAATGGTATATTTGTGCAAGAAATGATATCATGCCGTCCGCACGGCAGGGGAAAGGACTTATACATGATGAACGATCCGATACAGAAACCGAAAAAAAGAACGCCAAAACAGATTGCCGCTCTTCTTTGTGTTATCTTATTAATTTCATTATATCTTTTAACTTTTATTACCGCCTGTCTGGATTTCCCGGGTTCGGACAGATTATTTTTAATCTGCCTTATGGCGACGATCGGCCTGCCGATCTTACTCTGGCTCTATATATGGCTCTATGGCATGATGAAGGAAAAACATACCATTGCTTCCGCCGATCTGCTGCACAGTGATTCCTTCACGGGAACGAGCCTGCCGCCGGATGCCCCGGGCACGCCGGAAGCATCCGAATCTGCGTACACGCTAAGAAAGTCCGCACCTTTTGTAGGCAAACCAAAAAAGCAAAAAGGCGATCACGATATTCAGTGAGATGACCGCAATATTTTCAAAGCTGACCGCTTCTGCCCCCAATTTGTTGATCAGAATATTGATCTGTTCCGAATAAGCAAATTTCGCGGCCTTTTTTATGTTTTCGTTAAAAGCGGCAAGCATGGGCAGAAAAGCGAATATCATCATGACCGGCACACCGAGCGAGACCGACGCCATTTGATTTTTACTCCATGTACCGACAGCCGCTCCGATCAGTATGGATGCCAGAATTCCGATTCCCATAACAGCAAGGAAAAGTATGAAATCCGCTCCTTCATATTCTCCCACGATACCAAGTACACAGGACCCGGTCATACAGGCCGTCCAGACATAGCTTCCCGTTCCGAGAAGGTATTCGACCGGTCTGACATCGGACATTAACAGCGCCTTTAACGTACAGTCTTCTTTCTCCTCCGCAAGGATTGCCGACATAGCGCTGATCGGCGCCATTCCGATATACATACCCGCAAACAGCTTCACGAAAAAGTGCGGCGGCATATCTTCCACCACCACCAGTTTTTCCATAAAAACGGCGATAAACGGAAACATGACGAACTGAATCAGGATCATCTTATTCTTTAACGTATCCTTTGCCTGTTTCCAAAATATTGCTTTGATATTTTTCATTTTCTTAATATCCTCTCTTTCTACGATGCACGTCCCGGCGATTACGAACCCCTGAGGCAGGCGGGCGGCGGAAAAAGGCTTCTGCTGCAGGGCCCTTTAACAACGCCGGCACTTAGTGAGAGCTGCATTTTTGCAGTTCGAACTTAGTACCGCTGCGTTGTTAACGGAGCGAGAGCGCGCCTCAAAGCAGAAACTTTTTCCGCCGCCCGCCTGCCTCAGGGGTTCGTAATCGCCTCTATTGTGCCTCTATGTCAAAGTTACACGGCCATCAAACCAGACTCTTTCCCGTCAGCTCCATGAAAACGCTCTCCAGATTCGGTTCCGTGGAATGGATCGTTTCAATGCTTCCGGATTCCAGATATTCCCTGACGCTCTCCGCCGCTTCCCTGCCGTTTTTGATTTCCATACAGGTTCCGTCGTATAAGCGGATCTGCAGTTTGTTCTGGTGATTATACTTTCGGCATATTTCTTTCGGTTCTCCGTATTCCACGATCGTTCCCTCATGCAGGAGCGCCACATGATGACAGAGCTTCTCTGCTTCCGCCATGTTGTGCGTCGTTAAAAATATGGTCGTTCCTTTCGCCTGTTCCTCCAGGATCAGTTTGTGGATCTGGTTTGTCGTTGCCGGATCAAGACCGCTCGTCGGTTCATCCAGAAACAGGATCTCCGGTTCGTTCATGACTGCTCTGGCAAGCACAAGCCTTCCGCGCATTCCTTTTGACAGTTTTTCCACCGGACATTTCCTGGCATCCGACAAACCGACTTTTTGCAGCACTTCATCGATCCGCCTAAGCGGAACCTCATATATCTTTGCAAACAGCTTCAAATTGTCATAGCAGGACAAACGCCCGTATAATCCGTAACTGTCAAGCATCATGCCCATCCGTTTGTACATCCGGCCGTTTATCTGCGAAGCCTCCCTTCCGGCAGTTACCGCACTGCCTCCCGTCGGCCGCAGCTGTCCTGTAATGATTTTAATAATTGTCGTTTTACCGGCGCCCGATGGACCAAGAAGTCCAAAGATCTCTCCGCTTTGTATCGTCAGGGAAATGCCTTTTAATACCTCTTTTTCCCCAAACTTCTGTACGACATCCTTTAATATGATGTTGCCCTGCATACCTTTTCCTCCCATCCTATATCATTTTGAAGAACGCTTCTTGGCCCGCTCCAGAGCTTCCTGCATTCTCCGGTTCTTCATGCGCTCGTTTATCATAGTACAGATCATCGCAGCCACAAAGCAGATCCCGAAACTGACAAAGAACATCACCCACGGCAGCCACTCATCCACGGGAAACCAGCCGCATAAGAGAATAAACAGCGCGATCACAGCGATCTCTGCCGCTATCATGCAGACGGTCCTTACAAGCACGGACATTTGCCGGATCACGGTATCCGTAAAAAAAAGAAAACGCAAAAATACCGTACAAAGCGACGCCAGAAAAAACTGCAGCATCGTTATACAGGTTAGTCCTTCTTCTCCGAGCGCAAATAGCGCGGAATATCCTTTTGCCTCCCTACCAAAAAGCAGGCAGAACACATTCAGAATCAATATGCTGATCCCATATATTGCAAAAACATCTCCCAAATAGCTAAGCGGTGTCTTTCTGTCTTCCATCTCTTCCTTTCCATCCTTTCTGCCATCCCATTTCACACACACTTTAAATTTACGCATCTGCCCTGTATTTGTCCGTCAGTCTATGCCAAGTCGTTTTTTCAACCCTTCCGCATATTGTCTCGAAACGATAAGCGCCTCCCCGCTTGTCAATGTCACTTTTATCCTCCGGTTAATATCCGCTTTGAGTGACTTCACATACTGCAGCTGTATCAGACAGGATTTGCTGGCCCTGAAAAAACCGTATGCCCCTAACTGCTGCTCCAGTTCATACAACTTAAAATCCGACTCATACAGTTCATCCTCCGTATAAATAAACGTTTTTCTGTCCACGGATTCAATATAGACCACTTTGGAGAGATCCAGAAAACAGATCTCGTCATTTTTACTTACCGTCAGTTTCTTTTCCAGGATGCGGAGCATCGCAAGCAGCTTATCGATCTGCGGCGTAAGCTTTTTGCAGGAGACGGTAATATGCGTATCCTCTATATTTTCATCCACATGAATTTCTATTTTCACCGGGCAGCCACACCCCTTTCTTCTTTTCAGACCTTAACATACATTAGTCTGCCCCGCAAGAGACCGGAACATAAGTTGCCGGATTCGAAACATAAGAAGCCATAAATCAGGAAAATCGGCGATATTGCCGGAAGAATGTACAGATAAGAAACGTAAGCGCCCCTGCCCAGGCCAGGACCTCTCCCCAGAATACGCCCGAAGAGCCCGCTATTTTCGTCAGGACAAGCGCACAAAAGACACGCATCGCCACCTGCATCAGGCTCGAGAGCATCGGCATAACCGAATTGCCCATACCCTGTATACAGGAACGCACGATATAAACTGCATATAACAGCGGAAAAAATACCGCCAGGATACAAAGGAACTGATAACCGATGCGGATGGCCGCCTCTGTTTCCACCTTTGCATCGGTTATAAAAAGACCGAGTATCGGTTTACCGAACACAAACATCATAAAAGACATCAGGTATGCAGTCACTGTTCCGATCACCAGAGCGGACATGATCCCTGTACGGATCCTGCCTTTTTCTCCCGCGCCTGCATTCTGTGCCGTATAAGTAGAAATCGCATACCCGTACGAAGAAGCTGCGATCTCCAAAAGACCATATAATTTATTGGCCGCCGTATAGCCTGCAAGGAACAAAATGCCGAAACCGTTGACCACGGACTGTACAACGAGTCCTCCTGCCGCCGTAATGACATTCTGCAATCCCATAGGAATGCCAAGTTTCATCTGTTCCGCCAAAATCCCCAGATCCAGACGCACACAAACGCCTTTCCCATTCCTGTGCCCCGTTTCGTGCGTCATATGTTCCCCGGGCGTTCCCTGCTCCCTGTCTGTTCCGCTGTTTCTGCGTGCCTGCCGCATCCGCAGAAATGCTGCAGTACAATATAGCGCCGCGCCCGCCTGTGCAAGCAGTGTCGCATACGCCGCACCCGGAATGCCCATTTCAAACACCATAACAAACAAAAGATCAAGCGCCACATTGCCAAAAGAAGCGATCGTCATCGCATAAAGAGGCGCACTGCTGTTCCCGAATGCCCGCAGGAGCGCCGCGGACATATTATAAGCGACCGCGACCGGAATACCCAGGTACAGAATGCGGATATACAAAGACGACATTGCAAACAATTCATCCGGCGTCTTCAGCATGCTTAATAACGGCGTGATCATCCCCTGTCCGAGCAGCATAAAAATGAATGCGGCAAAAACAGAGGCAAAAACAGCGTGAAAAACACTTTTCTGCACCAGATCTTCATTTTCTTCCCCGAAGTATTTTGATACCGGAATCGAAAACCCCTGCGTCAGTCCCTGCATAAAACCAAACATCAGAAAACTCAGCCATTCCGTGGCGCCAAGCGCCGCCAAAGCATGCACACCGAGTTTCTGTCCGACGATCAGTGTGTCTGCAAAAGTATAAAACTGTTGAAACACATTTCCCAGGATCAATGGCAGCGAAAAGCGAAGCAGCAGCGTCGAAGGTCTTCCCTTCGTCATGTCGAGTGTCAGTTTATTAATATTTTTCTCTTTCTTTCCCATTTTATTTTCCCGTTGTCTGTATTTATCCCGCTTTGGTCCGCAATTCCCGCTTTATCGTTTTCTGCCAAGATAGCGGCAGACCTTTTTCTTATACTGCAGGTACTCATTTCCAAATGCGGCAAGCAGAAAATCTTCCTCCACATTGACAATCTGCAAATGGTACATGATGATGGCAAAAACGGTCAGAATACACAAAACCCAGTTAAAAAACATCAATAATGTACCAATATACAAAAGGTCAAATCCTAAAAAGGCAGGGTTGCGGCTGATTTGATAAATACCGTTTGTTACAAGCTCCGTTTTATCGGTTTTGGAAACTCCCGCCCGCCAGCTGTCACGCATAGTCTGTACTGCAGCAATAAATACAATGGTTCCCGCAGCGCTCATCACGGCGCCCAGAACCCGAACAGCGGCAGGAGCATGACTTGTCCCAATGATAATACTGACAAGTCCCGCCGCGAAAACAAGAACAGCAGCCGCCTTCATGGTAACTTCCACGAATTTCACAAAACCGGCTTTGTCCTTTCCGATCTGGTCTGTCTGTATTCCCTTCTTTTTCTGACGAAACATTTTTACAAAATAGCAGCCATAAAAAGCGATTAAGGCCGCTATGGAAATCAGCTTAAATTCCATTGTCCTCCTCCAAATTCCGTTTGCGATCTGATGATTTTTAAAGAAAACCAAATCATATAAAACAGTATAACACAAAACGTATGGTAATGATATGTCAGATAAAAAAGAATGCATGTTCAAAAAAAAAAAAATAGGAAACCCTGGTAAAAACCAGGATCCCCCAACTTTTTGCCGCTGTGAAAGACAGGCCCTGAACGCATTTTAAGACACCGCAGACTCTCAAAGAAGATTTTTATTTTGGCTTCCTACGCCCGTTTTTTCATGATCAGACGATAACATTCGGTCGGAACCAGGCAGTAATAAGTCGGTTTTTCTTCCTGGAATTCTTCCTTTTGTCTGTCCGTGAGCACTGCTATCGTTTTCATGCCGGCCTCTTTCGCGCCGTGGATGCCAAGAGGTGAATCATCCAGCGCGATACAGCATTCCGGCGTAATATTCAAAACTTCCGCCGCTTTTATGAATAAATCGGGAGCCGGTTTGGCCTCGCTTACCTGATCGGCGCTGATAATGGCGTCAAACAATTCCTCTCCCAGGCCGACAGCTTTCAGGGATATGGTTACTTTTCTTCTGTCCGCACTGCTTGCCACGGCTGTTTTCAGGCCCTTTTCGCGTAGTCTGCGTATGACGTGCTCCATGCCTTTAAAGGATTCTACATTTCCTTCCGCCATTTCTCCGTAAATGGTATAAGCACGATCCTTCATAGCGCTCTGATACGCCGTACCGTGTTTTTCGGCCACCGCTCCGATAAACAGATCGTCGCTGGCGCCGGACATGGCGCGGAACTCTTCTTCCCCGGCATCCACACCATATTCCCGTAAAGCCTGCTGTATAGCGGCAATAAAGGTTTTCTCGGATTTGCAGAGCACGCCGTCCATATCAAAAACCACGGCGCGGATCTGATCCTTTTGCTGAAACAGCTGCCGTGAACGCCGTTTGGAAACGGACGCACTGCAGACCAGCGCCGCAATACACATCAGATAAGGAAACGTATTGATCAAAGAGGACGGAATCCCTATCGCGGCAATATCGATCCTTGTTCCCAGCGCCGATGTAATGCCAAACAATAACGATGCCAGGAAGGTTAAAAAGGGATTGGCATTTCCGAAAGCCACTACCGTAAACGCGGTAAAACCACGCCCCTGTACCATATTTTCACTGAATTCCGAAACGATATCACAGGACAAATGGGCGCCGGCCAGACCGCACAGCGCGCCGGATATCAGAATCGTGATCATCTGAATCCTGTCCGGATGGATACCGCTTGTTCTGGCGGCATCCGGATGCTCTCCCACACTGGCAACCGCCAGTCCGAATCGTGTTTTGGATATAACGACCCACATGACCAGAACCAGTGCGAATGCGACATAGACCATAATATCCTGCCCGCTTAAAAGCTGTGCCAGAACAGGAATATCGCATATTACCGGAATCACCAGCTTCGGTATGGTATGAATGGCCGCAGGACGAAGCGACCCTGCCATATCAAAAAAGGCATTTAAGATAAACGAGGTCAGTCCGAGGGAAAGCATGTTGATCGCCAGGCCCGTATAGACCAGATTCGCTTTCAATTTGATGCCCACGGTTCCATACAGCAGACTCACAAGCATGGCACAGGCCATTGCCAAAAGATATCCGACCAAAATATTCCCGCCGGAAAAATGAACGCCGACAATGCCGAAGAATGCGCCTATGAGCATCATGCCATCTAAGGCGATATTAAACACCCCCGCTTTCTGACAAAGCAGTCCGCCCATAGCGGCAAGCGTTACGGGAGTGGAAATGCGCAGCATGGAGGAAAGAATATTGATATTAAAAATTTCATTCATGATTCCGTCTCCTTTCCGGCGGCTCTTTCTTTTTTGATCCGTCTGCCGATACGGCTTCGTAATTTGAAAGAAAACTTAACGGTAACCGCCAGTATGATCGTTGCCTGGATGATCTCTACCATTGGACGCGGAATGTTCGTCAGACGCTGTAAATTGGCGGCTCCGTTTTTCAAGGCCCCGAAAAAGGAACCTGAAAGCAGTACGCCCAGAGGATTGTTGTTGGCCAGGACCGCCACTACGATTCCGTCAAATCCCAATCCGTCGTTAAAACGTTTGGGGAACTGATGCAGCACGCCCGTCATTTCCACTGCGCCGGCCAGCCCTGCAAGCAGACCGCTGAGCAGCATCGCCTTAATAATGATAAATTTCACGTTGATCCCGCTTTCCTCTGCCGTATCGGGATTGGCTCCCACCAATTTGATCTCATATCCGGTAGCCGTTTTCCTGAGGACAAACCAGATAATAACGGCGGCCGCAATCGCAATATAAAGTCCGGTGTGCGCATTGGAGCTTGGCAGATAATCCAGTTTGTTTAACCAGAAACTTTCCGCAAATTTGGGTGTAGACGCCGCCTGGGATGCGGTTCCTGCCGGCCGCAGCGGCCCGAGGATCGCATAATCCGTCAAAAGCTCCGCAACAAAATTAAGAAGCAGCGTCGTTACGACAAGATCCGCTTTAAAGCGGACATATAAAAGAGTCGGAATCAGGGCAAACAGCATTCCCGCAATACATCCTGCCGCGATAATGGCAAACAGCCCTACGCCTCTTGGCACGCGCTCGGAAAGACTAAGCGCGACCCATGTGCCGGCCAGAGCTCCCATATTAAGCTGTCCGTCAATTCCCAGATTAAAAACTTCCGCCTTAAAAGCCACACTTGCCGCAAGTCCTGTAAATATTAAGGGAATACTCCATCTGACGGCGCCGCCCAGATCACCCGTGACACCGTGCAGCAATCCGGAAAGCATCGTTTGCGGGGAAAATCCTGCAATCGCAACAATGATGGATACCACCAGCAAAGAAACCGCAATAATGAGGATCTGTCTGAAAAGTGTTTTTGCGTTCTGCCTGAGTAAGATTCCTTTATTCTGCATGTTCCTTCACCTCCCTGCGTTTCGAACCTGTCATATACAGTCCGAGCTCGATCTCGGAAAGATTGCCGTCATTTTTGAATTCCCCGACAATTTCCCCTTCGTACATAACGATGATACGGTCAGATAATTTTAATATTTCATCCAGTTCCGATGAAATCAGAAGAATTGCCCGTCCGCTGTTGCGCATTTCGATCAGTCTGTCATAAATAAAAGAAATAGCGCCGATATCCACACCCCGGGTCGGCTGAGCCGCAATCAGAAAATCGGGGGAAATGTTCAGTTCTCTGGCAATGACTACTTTCTGCATATTACCGCCCGACAATGTGGATACCGCATAGCTTTCGTCCGGTACTTTAATGGCATACTGGTCGATCAGTTCTCTCGCCTGTTCACCGCATTTTCGAAGCTTCATGACGCCCATCCGGGAAAACGCGGGTTTGTAATACTGGGTGGTCATCAGGTTTTCCCAGATAGAACAGCTTGCAACTACACCACGTTTCAGACGGTCGGCCGGAATATGGGAAAGACCGCACTCCCGCCGCTTTCGGATCGGCATTCCGCTTATTTCACGCCCGTTTAATATAAGGCTTCCGCTTTCCGTTTTCTGTAAGCCGATCAAGGCTTCCGTCAATTCATCCTGCCCGTTTCCCTCGATACCTGCTACACCGAGGATTTCTCCTTCTTTCACACGAAAAGAAATATCTTTCACGGCCGTAAACCCGCGTGAATCGCGTACGCTGACATTGTCTGCCTCAAAGATCGTCCGGGGATCGGAAATCGTGATCCGCTCAAGCTGTTCTTTCATTTTCCGCCCGATCATCATCGTAGAAAGTTCGTCCGCATTCGTTTCCGCGGTTTTGACATATCCTGTCACCACACCCTTACGCATGATTGTGATATTCGTGGTGATCTGAATGACCTCACGCAGTTTATGGGTAATAAAAATGACGGAACATCCCTGTCCGGCCAAACGCTCCAAAATCTTGAACAGATCCTGTATCTCCGCCGGCGCAAGCACTGCCGTAGGTTCATCCAGAATAATGATCTTTGCGCCGCGGTAAAGCAGTTTCAGAATTTCCGCAACCTGCATCTGCCCTACGGACAAATGCATGACCTTCCGGTCCAGATCGAGATTCAGTGCATAATTTTCCATAATTTCCAGAACTCTTTTTCTTGCCTCTCCATAATCGATAAATCCTGCCCGTCCCGGTTCGCTGCCCAGAATAATATTCTGCAGCACGGAAAATCCGGGCACCAGCATAAAGTGCTGATGCACCATACCGATCCCGCAGCGGATGGCTGTCTGGGGATCGGGAATCTCCACACTTTTTCCATCCAGCTCGATCTCGCCGGAATCTTTTTGGACCAGGCCGTATAAAATATTCATCAGCGTGGATTTCCCGGCGCCGTTTTCCCCGATCAGTCCGTGGATCTCTCCATGACCGACTGTCAGATTTACTTTATCATTAGCCAAAACACCTTCAAAGCGCTTGGTGATTGACGTCATTTTCAAAACCGTATTCATTTTTATGACCACGTCCTTTCCTCAACCTGCAGGCCTGCCCTCCTCAGGCGCAAACCTGCGGTTGAAAGAATGTAATTCTTTCGACCTTTCCCCGGGAAAGTAAAAAAAACTGCCGGGCGTTATATACAGATCAACAGCCAATCATGCTGAGAAATGGCAAACGCCCGGCATCTAAAATAACCGTCTCCTACAGGCGCAGCGGATTTTCCTTCTTGTCCTGCTCCGCCAGAATACGTACTGCTTCACAGGCAACTCTGCTTACTTTTTCTTCTCCTCCGTTGTCTCCCCACGTATCGCGGATGCGGTTTGAGATAATGGACATTACCGCTCCCATCCTCATACCGTGAAGCTGACCCACGATATATTGTCCCGATGTATCGGTATCAATGTTGGTTACGCCCGCACTCTGCAGATCAGGAATGATGTTCGGGGCAAAAGAAGGCCAGTATCCTTCTTCTTTGATCTTTCTTCCCTGTCCGAGATAAAATGATGCAGGGCAGTACATCAGTCCATATCCGTACTTATAGCCAAGATTTTCGCATGCCTGTGCCAGCGCATTTACGACATCTACATTGGCCACTGCCGGAAAACCACGATCCACATAACAGTCAGATGTTCCATCCGCGCGGATCGCCGCAACGGGAATCACGATATCTCCCAGATCGAACCGGGGTGAAATGCTTCCCGTGCTGCCTACCCGGATTGCCGTATGTACGCCTGACGCATTCAGCTCGTGAATCGCAATTTCCGCGCCTACCGGTCCGCATCCGGTCGAGGTGCATCCGATAGGTGTTCCTTTGTAATTGCCTACCATGGTACGGAATTCTCTGTAAAATGCCAGTTCCCTGCTGTCTTCCCAGTTTTTCGATATGACCATGGCGCGTTCGGGCGAACCGGGCAGTAACATGATGCCCGGAACATCTCCGTTTCCTACTCGGATATGGTACGTTTTTCCGCTTTCTGTTTCTGGTTTTGTCGCTTTGATATTAGATTTTACTCCTTCATTCATCATATTTCAGTATCCTTTTCGTTTCATTCAATTTTTATGTTATCGTACTATGCTGTATTTTGCCTCAGTTTCTGTCTGACTATTGCTGTTTGGCTTTCAGGCTGTCAAAATCCGGATAGGATGTGTCGTTAGGCACTGTAATTTCACCGGATACGATCTTCGCCTCAAGATCTTTCACAAAGGCTATGACATCTTTGTCCGTAAAGATATTTCCCCATTCGCTGCCGTTTGCAGAGAATTTCTCCAGGGCATCATAACCGATATAATAGATTCCTTCTTTTAATCCCAAAGGAGACATGATACCGCCGGTAAAATTATCTTCTACGAGCATCTTACATGCCAGATAGGCATTTTCATCAAATCCGAGTCCGGTCGAAGCGAAATAGCCATCGGGATACAATTCATAAGCATAATCGAAATTTGTGTCCGTGGAAATGGCGATCCCGGCCTCTTTGGCGCCTTCAATACAGCCGATAGATGTCTTGGCAGCATCACCGACGATATAATCCACGCCTCCATCTGCCATGGAAAGAGCAACTTCCTTGCCGGCTGCCGGATCTTCAAAGCTGCCGACATAAGTAAAGGAAACATCAATATCAGGATTCACGGATAAAGCGCCCAGCATAAGTGCATTGATGGATGCATTGGCAGAGGGGCTTTCCGCCGCATTCACATAACCGATATGTCCCGTCTGGCTTACATAAGCGCCGAGAGCTCCCATAACATAAAAGTATTCTTCACCGTGATATTCCGAACTCCAGACATTGGCTGCCTCTGTCTCTTCAGCATTGATATACTGATAAATTGCCGCAAATTTAATGTCCGGATATTCTTTTGCAACGGCAAGCGTCGCTTCGCTCATCTGCGGGAACGTGGTGATGATCAGATCATAACCTTCTCTTGCCAGAGAACGGATGTCGTCTTCATGTGCCGCCGTAGAAGTTGATTCCAGCTTTTTCACCTCAAATCCGAACTCCTGCGCAGCTTTGTCAACACCGGATGCAATAATATCTACGGAACTCTGGTCTCCAAAACGTTGATTGACTACCAATGCCACACGAAGACCGCTTTCATCGGATGTCTCTGCGGCCGGTTCATCGGATGTTTCTCCGGATGCGTCTGAAGATACCTCATTGTCACCGGAAGTATTCGTATTGCCTGCATTGTTTTGCTGTCCGCCGCAGGCTGTCAGCAAAACGACTGTACTTAACAAAACAGCGATTATCTTTTTTCCCTTCATACGTTATGTTCCTTTCTTGTAATGTATTTTACAATTTCTATTAAAACATGGTTTTACCGGATACTTCTAAATTTATGCGGGCATCCCTCCTTTTTACGGTTTGTACTATTTTCAGCAGAGAACTGTCTTCGTTCCGCAGGCCTTCAGAAGTTCAACATTTTCCGCTGATGTATCCTGGCCAAGGTAAATAGTATCCAATTCGTCAAATCCGGCCGACTTGAAGTTTGCTTTCTGCTCAAACTTGGAATGGTCTGCCGCAAGTAAAATATGGTCGGAAGCATTTTTCATGGCAATGATAATATCAGTCAATTGTCCGTTGATATGAAAAATACCTTTCCCCGGCACGATCAGGTCGGGCGAATAAATAACATAATCAAAACGCATGCTTCCGAAAAAGGAGATTGCCTGAGAACCCAGACAGTCAAAGTTTCGGGGGCGGTAATTTCCGCCGGCCAGCATCACGTTGTTTTTTTCACTGCTGCTCAAACAGGTGGCAATTTTAATGGAATTGGTCGCAAACTGCATTCCGCTGCGGTTTTTTAATTCCTGGGCGATGTAATAGCATGTGGTACTGCTGTCCAGCGCTACTGATGCGCCATCGGGAATGTCCTGGCAAAGCCTCACGGCAATCGCCTTCTTCTCCGCCGCATTGGCTGCAAAACGTTCCTCGAAATGCGGGATCAGCATCGTAAAGTCCTTGTTGATCTGAACGCTGCCGAAAGTCCGGATGACCATCTCCTCTTTTTCCATAACATACAGGTCTCTGCGGATCGTGGAAGGGGACAATCCGAAATGCTGAATCAATTCTTCCACACTGACCTCTTTTCGTTCTTTCAAAAAGTTCAGGATCGATTCTCTCCGTTTCCATTTTTTGTGCTCTGCCATTGAGTACACCTCTCAATCATAAATTTTTGATCATTTTTATTTCTCAACTCATTTATCGCTCTTATAATTATATATAATCACATATAATTGCGTATGTCAATCCCAATTTTTGGCTAATTTTATAAACTTGGTCATTATTTTTTGATCATTTATAATATTTTAGCATTATCTGAAATATAAATGATCATTATTTTTTGACCAAATTATTTTGAAGCAATATGCACAAACAATAAGCGGCACACTTCCCGGACCATTCTTTTGGCCAATCAAAAACTGCCTCTGCCGGACATCTTACCGACAAAGACAGTCATCTGTTTTACATATTTTATATCGGATACACCGCAGGAAAATTCCAACAGGCGCCCGCTCCCCGGCTGCGGCAGCTTACAGCACCATGATCAATGTTCCTGCGCCGATCATAATGCAGCCGATCAGTGACCTGCCTGTAAAATCCTCATGCAGAAAGATAAATGCAAGGACGATCGTAATGACTACGCTCAATTTATCAATCGGCACGACTTTGGACGCCTCGCCGAGCTGCAGCGCTCTGTAATAGCATAACCAGGATGCCCCTGTTGCAAGACCCGACAGGATCAGAAACAGCCAGCTCTTCTTGCTGATATCGGCGATCCCGCTCTGCGCATGCGTCAAAAACACCATGCCCCAGGCCATCGCAACGACCACCACCGTCCGGACGGCCGTCGCCAGGTTAGAATTGACGCCTTCAATGCCGACTTTTGCCAGAATAGAAGTAAGCGCTGCAAAAACTGCTGATAATAGTGCAAATACGAGCCACATAGATCCCTTTCCTCCTTATCATGAGCCGGCGCTGCGGATTCACTGCCGAAATCCATTTTCCCGGACATAGGCCGCAGTGTTTTCTTCCGTTTCCATTATACAGGAATTCTGTCTATATTGCACTCATAAAAGTTCATGCCTGCATCCCTTTGCACACAAGGCGCTTTCAATGACATGAAAGACTTCTCTGTGCCCATAAAGCCGCCCCTGATGCTGCATCCATTGCCGCTTCCCTGATAACGACATGGTACTCTTCCCTGGAAAGATTCCTGACCACCGCTTCCCTGAAAACAGTATCATGCGTCAGAAGACCGCCTAATAAAGCCATAGGCAGCGGCGTTTCCTGAATCCTGCCGGATACCGCCTTGACTAATCCGCACAATTTTACCGCATTTTCCTGAATGACCGCAAGCGCTATGGGATCTCCTTCTCTTGCGCCCTGCTCCAGTACGCCGGAAAGCGATGCGATATTGCTCTTATCAAAAGTGGCATAAGTTTTTGCAATCAGATCTTCCATGCTGCTGATCTGCCAAAACTCTTTGACTAATTCAGTCAAAATCGTTTTCCCGCCTCTGCCATCATATGCTTTTACAACCGCTGCCAGGGTTTCTCTTCCAAGCGCATATCCGCTTCCCTCGTCATCGATCAAATGTCCCCAGCCGCCGGCCCGGACAATGGTTTCGCCGCTTCCCATCCCGTAACAGATGCTGCCGGTACCGGCGATCAGGATAGCTCCCGTGCCGCCGTTCATCGCGCCATACAGCGCAATCTCCTGATCTCCTTTGAGAATGATCCCGGTTGACAGATGATATTCAAGAGAGACTTCTTTGACAAGCTCTCTCACCCGCGGATTACTGATCCCTGCAATGCCGATGCATACCGCCCGGCATTCGCCGGCCTGCACGATGACCTCAAAAATCTCGGAAAGCAGTCTTTTACAGTTTTGTTCTCCGATGCTGTTGATATTAAAGGGGCCGAATGTTTTCCTGTCCCTCTTTTGTCCCGCAGCGTCCCATATCTCCAGCGTTGTTCCCGTGCCGCCTCCATCTACTCCCGCCACAATCTTCATACAAATAACCATGCCTTTCTCTTTGCCGGCGTCTGTTATCATCCGCCTGTTTCTTATTTTATACGGAAAGTCTGATCGGCATTTTACCGGTCGGTTTCCAATCTCCGCGAAATACCTCTGCCAGGATCTCCAATGTCATGAGGGAATTATCCCAGGCCGCTATTCCCGTCACGCCTTCCGGCAGCTGCGCCAGTTCGTACGGGTTGCGCAGAGCCGTCACGATCATCGGAACGCCCTTCTTAGCAAGCGCCCTCACCAGCTCCATTTGTCCCGGCTGCAAATGCGCATTATACGTACTGACAACAATACTGTCCGCCCCTTCCGCCGCCGTCAGAATATCATCGATCTCTTTCCGGTCAGGATCTTTGGAAGATACCACTGCCTTCCCGCCGAAACGCTCTTTCATATACTCCGCAAAATGAACCATCCGGTTTTCCACGCTGGATGCCAAGGTTGCCCGAAATCCCGGACAGCCGGTAAAGAAAGGATTCTTCCCCAGTGCAAAAAGTTCTCCTGCTGCCAATACGATCGATTTTTTGCGGATTTCCTTTTCTTTCGCCCTGTCTTCTTTCGGACACCCGATCCACTCGTTATCCTGCCCGGTACATTCCTCTTTGAGATAACGCTCTTTGTAGGAAATGATCTTTTGCGCCGATTCCGCCAACGACTCCAAAGAGATTTTGTTCTCTTCCACTTTCTGATAAACTTTCCGGATCCCCTTCTCTATAAGAGCAGCCGTATGACTGATAAATACGATATCCACTCCCGCCTCCAGGGCTGCCGCCGCGCCGTTTTCGGTTCCGTAGTACTTCTTGATCGCGTCCATTTCCATACAGTCGCTTAAAACCATTCCCCGGAATCCGAGCTTCCCCTTTAAGATATCCGTGATAATATGCCTGGACATCGTACAGGGAATTTTCTCTTTCTCCAGCTGCGGGAAAAGAATATGGCTCGTCATAACCGCCGGAATTCCATTTTCGATCGCTGCACGGAAAGGAATCAGCTCCAGCTTTTCCAGTTCTTCCAGCGATTTGTCGATCATGGGCAGTCCCAGGTGGGAATCCGTCGCCGTATCGCCATGTCCCGGAAAGTGTTTGACACAGACCGGAAAATTTTCGGCCTGATATCCTTTAATCGCCGCAACGCCATATTCCGCCACCGTTTCGGCCTGATCCGAATAACTTCTTACACCGATAACGGGATTGTCCGGATTATTATTCACATCCATGTCCGGCGCCAGGTTAAAATTCACGCCTGCGCTTCTTAATTCCCTCGCCGTAATCCCGGCCAGAATCCCGGCATTCTCTGCCTCTCCCGTGGCTGTCACGGCCATCGCGCCGCACACGCTGCATCCATCGAGCGGCAGCCTCGTAACGGCGCCTCCTTCCTGATCGATAAAAATGAAGGCGCTGTGTCCGGTCTCTTCTCTGACTAATTTCTGGATCTCCCGGCAAAGCCTTTTGATCTGGGGCATACTTTCTATATTATGTTCAAATAAAATGACATTACCGACTTTATATTCTTTTACCATTCGGATAAACTCGGCGTCCATTTCCTTTCCGGGGAATCCACCGGCAATACGCTGTCCTATCTGCATTTTCCAATCCATTTACGCTTCCTCCTTTTTGAGCCGCCTTTGCTGTATATCACTTCAAACCCCTGTCATTCATAAATATGAAACTTCTTTTTTCTTTCTTCAAAATGCCGGCTTTCCCTCTCATAAGCGGAAAGGATATCATCTTTGTTCCAGTCTTCCAAGAGTGCGTCCGAACCGGATAAAAGTGCAAGCATCGGTCTGCCGCCTTCTCTATAGGGCGGCAGCACCCTGTATTGTTCCGGATACAGTTTCCGGACAAGGTCTAACAACGTGATGCTCACCGTCATGGGCCGTATCTTTTTGTAATCCGTTACATGCAGAAGGATACCGCCGCATTTTTCTCCCTGGTGCTTAGAAGCCGCAGGTACAAACCAGACCGGTGTAGAAACAACGCCGGGAAGCCCCGCCTGATTAAACGCCTTCATCAATTCCTCGGCATCCACATAATCTGCTCCTATCACCCGAAACGGCGCCGCCGTTCCCCTTCCTTCCGACAGATTAGTGCCCTCTATCAAACAAAGTCCCGCATAAAGCAGCGTTGTTTCAAAAGTCATGAGCGCCGGACTCGGCGCCTGCCATATCGTTCCCCATTCAGGAAAAAGACTGTTTCGCTTCCAGCCCGTACAGGGAACAATCCGCAGATCACATCCCATTTTTTGTTCTTCATTCATCATGCCTGCCAGCTCGCCGCAGGTAAGTCCATATCTTGCCGCCAACGGATAGCAGCCCACGAAACTGCTGTATTCCATATCCAGAACGCCGCCCTCTGCAAGCGCTCCCCCCAGGGGATTCGGCCTGTCCAATACGACCAGTGTTTTTCCTGCCTCCGCACAATCTTCCAGAACATGATGCAGGGTGGAAATAAAGGTGAAAAACCGTGCTCCGACATCCTGAATATCATAAACCAGCACATCAAAAGTATCTAACATTTCCTTCGTAAGGCGTTTTCTCTCACTCCCATATAAGCTGTATACGGTCAGTCCGGTCGCTTTGTCCGTATAAGTCTTCACATCTTCGCCGGCCCCCGCATCTCCCCGCACGCCATGTTCCGCTCCGAACAAAACCGCGAGTTCACAGGTCTCCTGCAGTATCTCTATCGTGGAGCGGTTTTCACTGTTTCTTCCCGTGATGCCTGTCAGCAGGCCAACCCTGCGGTTCTGAAACAGATCCGCATATTCTTTTATATGATCTATTCCCGTCTTAACCATACCTGTCTCACTTTCCAACCATTACTTGTCCGATCATAACGAGATTTTCCCCATTACGACCGGATGACGCGCCCCGGTCACACCCGGCACATTATTCGCCATACTTCCTAACGCCTCGTTCGCCAATACCGCAAAAGCTACGGCCTCTTTGGAATCGCTGTCATATCCGATCTCTTCATTCGTCATGACCCGGCATTCGGGCAGACATTCCTGTATATACTGCAAAAGAACCGGATTTTTGCTCCCGCCTCCGCCTACGATGAGAACTTCCGGCTTTTCCGGTGAAAATCTTCGGATTCCCTGCGCGATCGATTCTGCCGTAAATCTCGTTGCACTGGTCAGACAGTCCGTAAGACTTACCTTTTCCCTTTCTCCATATTGGAGCAGGCGTTTTACATATTCTTCTCCGTAATATTCTCTGCCGGTTGTTTTCGGAGGCATTTTCGACAGATAAGGATCCTGCATCAGAAAGCTCAGCAGGCCGCTGTTCACGTTTCCCGAAGCTGCCAGTCTGCCGCCCCTGTCATAGGTCTGCTGCCCTTTTGTCAGCTTTTCGGCCAATGCATCCATGACCATATTTCCCGGCCCGGTATCAAATGCAATAACCTGTTCCAACGTACCGTTCTTAGGCAGTATCGTTACATTGCCGATACCGCCGATATTCTGCAGCGCCACCGTCTTGTCCGTTTTCCGATACAGCAGATATTCCGTATAGGGAACAAGCGGCGCTCCCAATCCGCCGGCCGCCATATCCCTGACACGGAAGTCTCCGATGACAGGACATTCCAGCGCCTCTGCAATAAAAGCGTCTTCTCCGATCTGAAGCGTTCCGGTCAGTTCCGTTCCCAGGTAATTTTCTTTGACCGGCATATGCCAGACGGTCTGTCCGTGATTTCCCACAAGGTCCACCTGTTCTTTGGAAATTCCCGCCTGTCTGCACAATTTCAGACAGGCGTCTGCATACAATTTACCGAGCAGACTGCTCATTTTGCATATTTCCGCGCTCCCTCCGTAAGAACCTTTCGCAAGACGCAGAATACTCTCCCGTACGGCCGGATCAAACGGCTCAAACAGAAAATCCAGCTGTTTAACCTTTATGGAAGTGCCAAAACCGGATATTTCCGTCAAAGCCGCATCGATGCCATCCGCCGAAGTTCCTGACATCAGGCCGATGACCAGACGCTTCTCTTTATTTTTTAAAACGGATAAGTCTGTCTTTCGCATTTCCTTTTCTCCTGCCTTTATGTCATTTCCGTATGGATTGCGCCCGATACGTGGCCGCCTGCCTCATCCAGCGCTTTTTTGGCATTCTTTACATCCACGCCGGATAAAATCATGACGATCGCCGTCTTAGGCTGATAACCGCATTGTTCCAGCGCCGCTACGACCTCTTTCTCCGGCTTTCCCGTCGCGGACTTTACGATGGAAACGCATCTGTTTACCAGCTTTTCATTCGAAGGTCTGACATCCACCATCAGATTTCCATACACTTTCCCCAGTTTGATCATTGCGCCCGTCGAAAGCATATTCAGCACCATTTTTTCCGCCGTGCCGCTTTTCATACGGGTAGAGCCCGTTACCACTTCCGGTCCCGGCATCGGTGCGATCCCGATATCGGCAAGCGCGTCGATATCCGATTCCGCGCAGCAGGTTAACCCCACTACTTTACAGCCGATCTTTTTGGCATATTCCATACCGCCAATCACATACGGCGTTCTTCCCGATGCGGCGATCCCCACCACCACATCCCGGGCAGAAAGCCGTATCTGCTTTAAATCTTTTTCACCGAGCTCTTTATCGTCTTCCGCGCCTTCTACCGCCTTGAAGACGGCATCCGTTCCACCGGCAATCAGGCCGATGACCTGTTCCGGATCTGCGGAATAAGTCGGCGGGCACTCCGCCGCATCCAGAATCCCCAGCCGGCCGGACGTACCGCATCCCATATAAATGAGCCTGCCGCCTGCCTGCAGCTTTTCCGCGATCAGATCTACCGCTTCTGCAATATGTACAGCCTCTTTTTCCACTGCAAACGCGACTTTCTTATCCTCTTCATTGATCAGTTTTATCATCTCCAACGTAGGCAGTTGATCAATATGCATCGTTTTGTCATTACGCTGCTCTGTCGCAATCTTACTTAGTTCCATCGAAATTCCTCCTCACATCCTGCCCTTCCAAACTCTTTTCCACAAGTGCAAAAATCCGCTTCACCTGAAATCCTGCCCCCTTATAAATACTCCCCGCATGGTTATCCGCGCCTGTAAAAAGCGACATATACCGGGAACCAGCCTTTTTTTCTTCCATACATAATCTGTAAAACAGCAGCGTCCCCAATCCATGTTTCTCATGTTCCTGCGCGACCGCAATTCCCGCAAAATAACCTCTTGTGCTTTTCTCCGGATAAACCGGCCCGGTAAATCCCGCCACACATCCATCTTTGACCGCTACCAGCATATTGATATGCTCCGCGGCATAAGGGATTTCTTCACTCCACATGGAATTATGCATAGAGTCTACCATCTCTTTTAGTTTATGATGTCTGCCTGCATCATACCATTCCACATAATAGCCTTCCGACGCGGCCTTTTTTTCTTTCTGCGCAATCCAGTCCGGCATTTCAAATTCCATAAGGTCTAAATACATCGCGCATTCCCTGGCTCTGTCCCGGTACCCTGCTCTCATCATCCACTGATAAAGCGGGGTATCTATTGCTATCCCGGGCGCATTATTATGCTGGCGCCCTTTTGTTTCCGGCAGGATCCACGGCAGCCTGATCGGATTCATATAACTGCTTACGATCTTCTTTTTCCCGTTTTTTTGAAACGCATTTTCCAACGCCTGTATCAGGATTCCGGCATTTTCTTCCGTATCATATCCTTCTTCCAGTAACAGACAGGAAAATAATCCCAGATCCTTTGTCTCCGGCCGTTCCTCTTCTCCGCAGCCGCAGATAAAACCGCACACACACGCTTCCTTTATTAATAAAAAAGCATAGTCTGATGAAAAATGTATATTTTCCAACAACAGTCTGTCAAACTCATCCCGCTGCAAAGGCACAAATCCCTGTTTCACCCCGCTGCCGCTCCACAACCGGTAAACGGCGTCATCATATGATCTGTCATACCGCCTGACTTCCATAACCGCTTCCTCTCTTCCTTCTATCCTTTGACCGCACCTACGGTTACGCCTTCCAGGAAATATTTCTGCAAAGAGAAGAACAGGATAAACATCGGGACTGCAGAAATACATGCGCCCGCCATCATCGGCGAAAGCAATGTACCGTTGGCAAATTTAAATGTTTTCAAGCCTACCTGAATCGTATACATCTTATCCATCGACGTTACCAAAAACGGCCAGAAGAAATTATTCCAGCTGCTCAGGAACGTATTGATCGCCATGACCGCAAAAATCGTTTTCGATAACGGCAGAATGATCGATATATAAGTGCGCAGCTGACCGCATCCCTCTATTTTGGCGCTTTCTATTAATGCCGTAGGGATTCCCGCAAAGAACTGCTTCGCCAGGAAAATATTATACGAAGTACAAAGTCCCGGCATAATCAGCGCCATATAAGTATTGGTCATCTTAAATTTCGCCGCAAACAAAATATACAGCGGAACCTGCGTCACCTGATAAGGAATCATCATCGCTACCAAAACCATAAAAAAGAGCACGTTTCTTCCTTTAAAGTTGATCTTTGCAAAAGCATATCCCGCAAGTCCTGCAAAAACCACGTTGCCGGCCACCGTAAAAACAGCCACTACCAGACTGTTTATGATCCACCTCCAGGAATATTGATTAAAATCCACGAAGGCCTTGTAAGAATCCAGCGTCCAGATTTTGGGAAAAATGGAATACGAACTGGACGCCGCCTCAATATTCGGTCCAAAAGACCACGCCACCATATATACGATAGGGAACAGCGATATGACCGCAAACAGAACCAGGATCAACGATAATGCAATCTGCCTGCCGTAATACAATTTTCTGTTGTTCAAATGTCTTGAATATAATCCTGAAGCCATACAGTATCTCCTTTCCTAGTATTCAACGTCGTCGCCCATCACCTTAAACTGCATCATGGTGAGAAAGGCAATCACGATTGCCAGCATAATAGCCTGTGCACATGCCAAACCGTATTTTCCATAAGTAAACGCATTATTGAAGATCAGAAGGCCAACCATTGTCGTATTATTATCCGGGCCGCCGCCTGTCATCATATAAGCATTCATAAAAACCTGGAAAGAACCGATAATGCCCGTTACAAGCAGAAAGAGCGTCGTCGGTTTGCACAGCGGAAATACAATATATCGGACTTTCTGCATAAAAGAAGCGCCATCCATTTCCGCCGCTTCAAAATAAGTATTGTCAATACCGTGCAGCGCTGCCATATAGATAATGATATTGCTTCCATGACTGGACAACAGCGCCATCAGGATAAGCGAAAGCATTGCCGTTTTGCTGGAACTTAACCAGTTGACGGAACTGATCCCGAACATGCCTAAGATCCTGTTGAAAATACCCGAAGGAGAAGCATCGTACAGCCACAGCCACACTACCGCTGTCGCTACGCCGGATGCGATACCCGGCAAATAATAAAGCGCTTTAAACACCGACTGCGTCTTCCGCTTAAAAGGCAGTATCATAACAGAGATCGAAAAAGATATCAACAGCGACAACGGCACTACTGCCGCCGTATACAAAATCGTATTTTTAACAGACTTCCAAAACAGCGAACTCTTAATGGCATCTACATAATTCTTAACCCCTATCCAGTCGGAACCGATCGGTTTATATTTCTGAAAACTGGTGATCACCGCCGAAATAACAGGATATAATGTAAAAATGGCAAAAATGACCATAGCCGCCGCTATAAATGACCAGCCGCTTATATTTTCCGCCACATGAAATTTAGTTTTAATCTTTGTTTTTTTTCCTTCTTTCCCCACCTGACCATCTCCTATTTTTGCTGATAATTTCATCCTTACACCCATATTGTTGCTTTATCGGACATCCCTTTACATCCTTATAAGAAAGAAGGCTCCGCCCCACCAGAGGACGGAGCCGGTTTATGACTCCCATACTGCCGGATGCAAATAACATGATACCTTATTGTACCCAGCCGGATGCACAATTCTCTTCGCCGAACAGATCATGTGCCGCTTTGCAGATTTCGTCGTATACAGCCTGTGCCGTTGCTTCACCCGCAAGCAAAGCCTGGAATTTGGGAACGATCGTTTCGTCCATGATCAGCTTGGCATTTGCCGACATCTCAGGTGTGATACCTGACGGAGGCGCAACAACCTTGCCGATCGCTCTTTCCGTAGCTGCCGCGTTCAGTTCGGACTGATCAAGTTCGAAGGCTTCCTGTGCCTTACGTCCGCTTTCGCATACCGCTGAAAGGTATACCGCATTATCTACCATCGCCGCTCTTTCGCCGGAACTGATGAAATCCATAAATTCGCATACATTCTTTAAATGCTCTTCCGTGGAGTTTGCATTCTTTAATGCGATCAGTCCGTCAACAACGCCGTATGTGGATTCCGATACATTTTCCATTGTCGGAACCGGAAGGAATACATATTCCATCTCGATCGTGCCTTCTGCCGCCGAACCGTCTTCCAGACCTGCAATGTTTGTCTTTACGTTGTTTTCAAATAACGGCATGGCCTTGCCCGTGATCATAGTTTCTCCCGTTTCCAGCATAACTAAACGCTGTCCGGCTTCTACCGCGTAATTGGGCATATATCCTGACGATACCATATCTTCAACCGTTTCTAACAAAGTCAACATATTATCGGATGTGTAGATATATTCCAGGTCCGGTGTAAAATCAGCCGTGATGCCTGCCGATACGCCAAAGATACGGACAAAGTCTGCCGCGGTTGCACCGGAGTTTGCAAATACAAATCCATAACAATCCTCTGTCGTTCCGGCTTCGATCACTTTCAGGAATTCATCATATGTCCAGCCCTGCGTCTGAATTTTCTCAACATCAGCGCCTGCGTTTTCAAGCATTTCTTTGTTTCCGCCAAGGGCCTGGATCGTGATATATAACGGAAGTCCGTAAAGGGTGTCTTCTAATGTCATATAATCCAAAGCATTCTGATCATAATCGGCAAGCCGCTCTTCGCTCAGATAGTCCTTAATATTGACAGCGACTCCCATTTCAACAAAAGTGCCGACCGCACCGTAACTTACTTCGGTAATATCCGGCGCTTCATTGGCAAGCGCCATAGTCGTCAGTTTCGATGTGTGTTCATCCCAGGAAGTTGCGATCACGTTGACCGTAATGTTGGGATGATCTTTTTGATACTCCTTGATCCACTCATTCATATCATCTACATAAGTCCCCGTTACCGGGGGAACCATAACGGTAATGGTATCCGGCGCCTCTGATGCCGCCTCTGTCTCTTCCGGCGCTACTTCTGTTTCGTTTGTTTCGTTCGCTGTGTCTTCTCCTGCAGGTTCGGGTGCTTCTTCCGTTGTATGATTACTCTGTTCCGTGCCTGGAGCTTCAGAACCACTGCTTCCGCATCCTATCAGAGAAAGCACCATAGCTGCAGCCAAAGTAGACGCAATTACTTTTTTTAACTTCATAGTCTTATCCTCCTTCTTTTCTAAAAGCCCTGTTTTCGTATAATCATATTAGCACTCGTTCAACAAAGTTTCAATAAAATTTGTATGTTATGAAACTTTGTTTCATAACATGGCATAATTAACACATAATTTCCCATTTTTAACAGGAAATCTAACATTTTTACCAACTGCAGACGGACTGCATGCGCTAACGTCCGTCAATTTTAATATTTTTCTCAATATGGGTAATATTTAACCGTGATATGCACTGATCATAATTCGCCGCCGCATAAGCCGTATATAAAATATCTATCATATTTAACTGCGCTATACGGGACGAAGTCGCACCGCTTCTGAAAAGCGATTCATTGGCAGACGTAAAAAGCACATAGGTCGCCATAGCCGCCATGGTAGAAGCCGCAAATCTGGTGATCAAAATGGCCGGTGTCTGATTCGCCCGCACCTGTTCGAGGCACCTGATCATCTCTCCTGTTTCACCGGAATAGGAAATGAAAATACCGACATCCCTGGACGTGGAATTTTGTGCCAGAATATACTGAGAATGCCAGTCTTCCGCCACAAAGCACGGTTTATTTACCCGCAGGAATTTCAGATAGGCGTCTTTTGCCACACACAAAGACGCACCCATGCCAAAAAGAAAGATGTGATTGCAGGAACACAAAAGTTCCACACATTTTTCTACTTTCTCCACGTCGATCAGTTTTCTGGTCTCTTCAAGAGATGTCATATTTTTGTATGTGATCTTTTCCACAATACTCTCGATATCGTCATCCCGCTCGACGTCGTTTTTGTCCATTCTCTCATTGTTCTGATACAACGCAAGCTCATAGACCAGCGCCTGCCTGAAGTCCCTGTAGCCGTCAAACCCCAGTTTTTTGCACAACCTGATGACGGTAGCGGGCGAAACATAGACCCTGGCCGCCAGCTCCCTGATATTGCAGTGCAGAACTTCTTCGGGATTCTGCAGCAAAAATTCCACTACCATACGTTCCGTGTTTCCAACAAAATTATGGATTTCTCTTAAACGAATCAACGGATTTTTCATTTCATGACCACATCCTTTCTAAACGGCCATTTGCGTTTATTCGACCCCCAGCTTACGAAGCTCCGCCTTCGCCTGCTCCAGATCCTTAAAATGAATCGTATGAATACCAAGCGCACGCGCCGGCGGAAGATTTCTCTCCGTATCATCCAGAAAAACACATTCTTCCGGCACAAGCTGATACCTGTCGATCAAAAGCTGATAAATCTCCGGCATCGGCTTGATGACCTTCTCTTCATAAGAGAGAATTCCCCCATCCATAAAGGGACGAAAATCCAGTTTGTCGGCATACTCTTTCTCCGCTCTGTCGGAAAAATTGGACAGATATAAGGTCCTGTAACCTTTCTGCTTTAATTCCTGTATCCACGGAATGGCATAGTCATTTCTTCGTAACATTCCCTGTACATCGGCAAAGCATCTCCGGATATCCGCCCCGATCTCAGGGTCATTCAAAATGCAGCCTTCCTCTAACGCTTCCACCGTCAATGTCCCTCTGTCAAACTCATTCCACAGATTGCTGCGCACCGTTGCATTTGCAAGCCTCTCCAGCATTTCTCCCGTATATCCGAGACTTTCGTAATGCTCTTTCCATGTAAAATCCGCAAGTACATTGCCAATGTCAAAAATAATTGTTGTTATCATCTTTTTTATCCCTTTCTATGTTTCATGCACCAATGCCAACAGATTCCTGGCCGCCGCAGATATCGGATTTTTCGTATCCGTCACTACGCAGAAATGTCTTCTTGGTATGATCTTGTTAAAACGGAGTTCAAATAACTGTCCTGCATCCAGATATTCCTGTGCAAAATCTCTGACGACGCAGCCGACGCCCAGATTGCGCAGTGCAAACTGGACGATCATATCGCTTGTTGCAAGCTCGAATTCCGGTTTTACTTCCACATGATTTTTCTGCAGGAACTGATTCATGTTATTTCTTGTACTGGTAACGCCTTCCAGAAAAATAATCGGCATGTTCTCCAATTCCTGTAAATCCAGCATTTTGTTTTTGTAGGAAATGAACTTTCTGCCGGCTACAAAAACGTCTTCTATTTCCCGCACAACCGTTGTCTGCAGTGATGACTGTTCGTCAAACGGGGTACTGATCACGCCGAAATCAATCTTGCCTTCTCTCAGGTTATAAAGCGTCTCCGGCGTCGGCGCATTCGTCACGACCACCTTGATTTCGGGATATTTTTCATGAAAGCGCTCCAAAAAAGGCAGCAGATAGAACTGCAGCGTCATATCGCTCGCCCCGATATGGATTTCTCCCAGATCAAGATTCAGCATCTGTTTCAGTTTCTGTTCTCCAAGCTCGATCTGTTCATACCCCTTGGCTACATAACCAAACAGCAGCTCCCCTTCCTGCGTCAGCCGCACGCCCCTGGATGCCCTGGTAAATAATTTCGTTCCAAGTGTCGTCTCAAGCTGTTTCACGGACTGGCTGACGGCCGGCTGAGAAATTGCAAGCGCATCCGCGGCAGCCGTCAGGCTCCTGTAAGAGGCCACATAGTAGAAAACTTTATAATATTCCAGATTATTTACCATATCCGCCTCCTGCTTTCCGTATCCCTTCTGTTATAATACGCCTTCTTTTCCTGCTCCTTATTTTCCTATCTTTAGAATTTCCCGTATTCCATATGCCACGCCATCCGCATCACAGCGCTTCGTAATATAGTCCGCGGCTTCCTTACAGGTCTTAGAAGCATTCTCCACGGCAATACCGCAGCCTGCGAAGCGCAGCATATCCACATCATTATCGGCATCTCCAAATGCCGCGGTTTCTTCACTTTTGATCCCCAACAGATCCATGAAAAATGCAAGGCCCGATTTTTTCCCGGCATCCTTATGGGCAATTTCGATCAACTGCTGAACAGAAGACGTTATGTAAACCTCTTCGGTAACATGCGCGATCTTCTCCCACAATTCCCTTTTTTTCTCCTCTTCTTTTACGACAATATCCATACTGTCAAGCTGCTCTTTCCGCTCATGGATAAAGGCTGCGATATCTTCCTGTCCGCGCCTTGTCTTCCGCACATAGCTGACTGCCTGGGATGTCGCTCCGAAGCGGACCGGGTCTTCGATATATTCTTTCCCCGCATAGGCAATTCCGTCTATGAAAGCTTCATAGGTAACGTCTTCCTCTTTGGTCACTCTCATGACCGCTTCTACCGCCGTCCCGGACAGACGGTATCGTTTCAGGCATTTTTTCGCCGGCAGATCATACATTGCCGCTCCGTTGCAGGTGACTGCATACTTTATCCCCGGTATCGACAATACTTCTTCCGGCAGCGTATCAAAGGCCCGTCCGCTGGCGATCACCACATGTACGCCTGATGATATTGCCAACTCAATCGCGGCCTTATTGGCCGGCGGCAGTCTGCCCGCAGTATTTAAAGTTGTCCTGTCCAGATCCAGCGCAATACATTTTATTTTCATCTTATCAGGCTCCCGTTTTGTTTTATTATCGCATCTTACCTTCTCTGCGGCTTCAATGTTTTCATTTTATCATAAACATACTTTGAAGTCATTTGCTTTTTATCCCCCGGCGGAGTTTTCCGTTTCCGGACATTAAAAAGAGGCCGCCGGGGCAGCCTTCCTTTTATTTCCTATATTCCTTTATCAGGACAATGCTCCTGTCTCTAGTCTTCGTACCTGATCTGCATGCCCGCAACCGCATCACCGCTTATTTTCTGACATGATATGGAACATCCTGCCTGGACGTTTCCTTCAATATCAGAGCACGTAATACTGCTGCCGGCCGTAACATCTCCTTCGACCGCTCCGCAGGTAATATCGCTTCCCGCCCTCACATCACCTTCCACGGCGCCGCAGTTTACGTCCGCTCCCGCTTTTACATCGCCTTCCACCGGACCGCAGGTGATACTTGCTCCCGCATGCAGATCCAGATGGTTATTATTCGACCTGATATCGGCATTTCCCCATACCTCCACGCGAAAGCCATCTTTTATCCGGCAGAACTCGTCTTCAAATACAATCCGGACAGCCGTATTCCAGTCCTCCGCATCCGATCCCCGCTGCTCCCACATCTTTTGATCAAGAATCTTTCCGTTCCGGTATTGTATGACATAAAGAATGTCTTCTTCTGTCATATCCTTGATCCGGTCAGCCAATTGGACCGCATCTGCATTCTCCGTTTCCCTGCCTGTGAGAAGATAATCGATCGAAACCTGAAAGTAATCTGCCAGCAGCGGTAAAAAGGTGATATCCGGACAGGACTGCCCGTTTTCCCATTTACTGACGGCCTGCATACTCACGTCGCATACACCGGCAAGCGTTTCCTGACTGACTCCTTTTATTCCCCGCAGTTCCTTAATGATCTCTCCTATCCTTACTTCGTTCATATGCTTTCCCTCTCTGCAGTCATCTGCAATCCTTTTTCGTTTATTTCCCGGCGCCTTTTGCCTGTAACGCCTGCTGATACATAAACCGTATAACATTTTTGTATTTTTGTGAAGAGATCATTGGTTGATACCGAATCAACCTATAGTTGAGGGTTGATCATGTTTTATTTTGAGGCTGTATCCGGTCCCTTTTTCTTTGCCGTTTCGCTTTTGGCGCTTTCCGGAGCCTCGGGTTCCCGGCTCTGCGTTTCCAACGGAAAATATTTTCCTTTCGCCGCGTTTCGTCTGTTAACGCCGTTACGGATCAGCGCATAGACAGTAGACAGAAGCGGGATGAAGAATAGCATGCCCGATACACCGAACAGACTGCCGCCGAGGCTGACCGCCATCAATACCCAGATAGAAGGCAGACCTACGGAATTGCCCACAACTTTGGGATAGATCAGGTTGCCTTCGATCTGCTGGATCACCAGGAACATAATCACGAACCACATTGCCATCAGAGGATTATCGATCAATATCAAAAAAGCGCCCACCACGCAGCCGATAAAAGCACCCACAATAGGGATCAGCGCGGTAAATGCGATCAGTACGCCGATCATCAGTGCATAAGGCATACGGCAGATCGTCATGGCGGCTACAAACAAAGTGCCCAAAATAACCGCTTCCAGACACTGCCCCGTAATAAAATTGCTGAAATTCTTATGCAGCATGGAACAGACTTCCAGGATCGCCCCGCCTGCTTTCTCCGGCAGATAAGCGGAAACGATCCGGACACACTGATTGCCCAGTTTCTCCTTCTGCGCCAGAATATATAATGCAAAAATAAACGCAATCACAATATTGACAATGCCGCCGATAATTCCGCTGGCCACATTGACTGTTGAGGTCAACATATCTCCTGCACCGTTTCGCAAGAAATCGATCACTGAATCCACCAGAGAATCCCAATTGATCTCTACGGCTTCTAACTCCGTCACTTTCCCGGCGATCTCCGGATATTGAACGGCCAGAGCATCAAGCTCCTGCATGACACGCTCTGCAAAGGCCGGGATCTTTTTCCCCACTTCCGCTGCGGTAGCCGTCACTTGCGGCACGACTGTCCCGATCACTATGGTAATGACTAAATTAACTGCAACGATAGACAGCACCAGACTAAGCGGACGCTTCAGCTTCGCCGCCGCCTTTCCCCGCCACTTCCGAAACACTTTATTCTCAAACGCTTTCATAGGCAGATTCAGTACGAATGCAATGACTCCTCCATACAGAAACGGCTTGGCAATACGAAAGATAAAGGCCAGTCCGCCAAACAGCTCCTTGCTGTAAATAATACCGAGAATAAGCGCTGCCGCCAGCACCATCAGCCACCTGATCTGTTTCATTTTTTCTTTTGAAAATCCCATATTGACGCTCCTGCCTTTCTGTCACAATAGTTGGTGACAACATTTTACCACAGGAACATGCAAAATTCTATTAAATATTGATGAAAATCCATCCATGCCGGACGCGTATGCACGGATGTTCGCCGCACAGGCACAGTAAAATAAACACGGATAAATGATGAACCCGGTAAATACAAAAAAAGCAGATATATCATCTGCTTTTTTACGGTCCTGTTTTCTCTGATGCATGACATTTACTGACTGGAAATCTCTTTTTTGAGTTTCTCTGAAAGCGTCGTCAGCTCCTGCAGCGTCTTCTGGATCTCGTTAATATTTCCCATATGCTCTTTCGCAATATCATTTGCATCTTTAATGGATGTAATAATTGAGGCAATATGATCGGTGATCGTTCCCAACGTTCCCTTGATTTCCGTTGCGGAACTGCCGCTGTCGCCTGCCAGTTTGCCCATTTCGGTTGCAACAACCGCAAAACCGCGTCCGTGTTCACCGCTTCTGGCCGCTTCAATGGATGCATTCAATGCCAGGATATTGGAACGGGAAGCGTTGCCGCTGATCTTATTGACCACTTCAACCGCATTATGTACATCGCCTTCCACACTGCTCGTCATGTCGTTCATGTCTGTCAGCATTTTAAATAATGTCTCAAAACCGCCGACTACTGTCGAAATGGAATCATTGATATTGTATACCGCTTCCTGGAATCTCGCCGTCATATCCGCCATCTGTTCTTTTCCGCTGACAGAATGCGTGCAGATCACGCACCCGATCACGTCTCCGTTCTCTTTAACGGGCACGATCTCTCCCTCAAAAACTTCACCCATGACTTCTTTGGGAAGGCGGTTATGTTTGGATACACCGCTTCTTAGAACTGACTGCATCGCCCCGCTCGGATCACTGAATACTTCTCCGACGCTGAGTTTCGGTCTCGCGCCATCGGGTATCGAATATCCTGCCACAACGGCATCTTTATCCATGACCGTAATATATACGTCATGTCCGAACAATTTACTGATAACCGGTAAAGTATCTACTATTTGCTGTAATTTTTCATGTGCCATATACACAATCTCCTTCTCTGTCATCTTTTGCTCTTTCGCATATTTTACGTCTCAAAACACATATCACACCGCTCCCGTATCCGGCAGGCCTGAAAGTAGGATTCTTCGAGCGGTATCCACCTATCCCGGAAAACAGACGCCGCTGCATCTCCGCCGCGGTGCCGTATCCTTTTCATCTGCTGCGTTTCGTCTGTCGTAAGAAAAATCTTCAGGTCATAATAATCCCACAGGGCAGGATGCGCACTGTAAGACCCTTCTATGAAAACATATCTCTGCGGCGCAATCCGCCTGGGTTTCCCCAAAGTCTTCGCGGTACAGTCATACGGACGGTATTCCGCTTCCTGCCCGTTTCGCAGCGGCCGTATGACTTCCGCCTCCACTCTTTCATAATCCACATTCCCTCCGGGTTCCGCCAGCCGCTCTTTCGTCCGCTGTGCATCCTGCAGGAAAAAATGATCCATATGCACCACGGCGCATTCCTGTATCCGTTCCTGCAAAAAAGCCGCAAGCGTCGTTTTCCCTGACGCACATCTTCCATCGATCGCGATCAGGTACGGCCTGTCTGCTTCCGGCAGGGAATCTATTCTTTTCATGATTGCTCCGGCTGCTGCTTCTATCATACTGATGCTCATGCCTTTCCTCTTGATCTGCGCCTGTGGGCGCCGTTTACTGCTCAGCGGTTTCGGAAACCGCATGATGTTTATGAAAATGCACAAACCCGGTCCGGTGCAGCGCTAACATCACCGTCGGCAGCAGGATAAGCTGTACCACAATTCCCGGAACCGCATTCAAAAAAGCGCCTGCAGCAAACATCTGCCAGGTAAAAGCAGCGCCGGATATGCCAAGAAACAGTACCTGTACCAGTCCCCAGACAACACGCCCGGCCAGCATTGCTGCTATGATCGCACGATAAAGCGCCCGTATGCACTGCCAACGTGACAGTCCGTAAAGAAGTCCCGCCACGATCCCGTATGTCGCCAGTTCGAAGGCCATCGAGCAGGCGCCCGGAAAAAACACCGGCATACCGAAAACCACAGAACGTAACAGCGGGAGCACAAAACCGACCGCGCCGCCATATTTCCATCCGCAGATCAGACCGCAGAGAAATACAGGAATATGCATCGGTAACAGCATATTGCCAAAACGCGGTATCTGCATCGTCAGAAAAGGCAGTACGAGTCCAAGAGCGATAAACATAGCGGATAACGTTAGTTTTTTGGTCGTTTCTTTCATAACACACTCCTTTTCATATATATCGCTACTCACTACATTTTACTATGGTTTCCATGTCGTGGCAAGACTATATTGTACATCTGCAGACGATCGGCATCAGCACCTTGCCGCCCCGTCAACGGAGAGAATCTCTCCTGTTACATAGTCTGCCATTGCGCTTGCCAGAAACAGGAACGCATTTGCAATATCTTCCGGCTTTCCGATCCGTCCAAGCGGAATCGAACGGATCAGCGGTTCGATCACTTCCTTCGGCAGACTCTTTACCATATCCGTTTCGATAATCCCCGGCGCCACTGCATTCACCCGGATGCCAAACGGCGCAAGCTCCCTTGCCAATGACTTCGTCATACCGTTTACTGCAAATTTGCTCGTCGGATACATAACGCCGGAAGGCTGTCCGTATATGCTGACCATGGAACTCGTATTGATGATAACGCCCCTTGTTTCTTTTAGATAGGGGACTGCTGCCTTGGAGCAGACAAATACCGATTTAATATTCAGATCCGCCACCCGTTCATACTCTTCTTCCGTATAGTTCTCAAACGGCGTGGAAGACGATATGCCCGCATTGTTTGCCAGGATATCGATACGCCCGTATTCTTTGTGTACTTTGGCCAAAGTATCCGCAACTTCCTTTTCATCTCCAAGAGAAGGCCAGAATCCTTTCACCTCATATTTCGGATCTTCGTCTTTGAGAGCCTTTATGGCTTTCTCCACAGTCTCTTCCCTGGAACCAAACAAAACGGTCTTCGCACCGTTTTGCAGAAATTTCCTGACAATCTCAAAACCGATCCCTCTTGTGCCGCCCGTTACGATAGCTGTTTTTCCTTTTAACATAATACCATCCTTTCTGATTCTCATTTATGATTACTGATCACCGTCTGTCCGGGTTAAAAGTACAACCGTCTCTATCCCGCCCGTAAACGGAAACATATCCACTGCCGTTATCCGCCCGGCCCGGTAGCCGCTGTCCAAAAAGACTTCCAGATCCCGCACAAGGCTGGTCGGCTTACAGGATATGTACAGAATATGTTCGACGCCGTAGCGGATGATCTTTTGCAGCGCTTTCGGATGGATTCCATCGCGGGGCGGATCGAGGATGATCATGTCAGGCTTTTCTTCTATCGTATCGATCACCTTCAGGACATCTCCCGCTATGAATTCACAATTAAGCAAACCATTTAGCCTGGCATTTTCTCTGGCTGCCTCCACTGCTTCCTCTACGATCTCCACACCGATCACTTTCTTTGCTACAGGCGCCATAAGCTGGGCGATTGTCCCGGTTCCGCTGTAAAGGTCAAAAACCGTTTTTTCTTTTCCCATATAGTCTGCAATATACTCGCGCGCCGTTTGATACAAAACTTCCGCACCGAAACTGTTCGTCTGAAAAAAAGAAAACTGTGTGATCTGAAACCGCAGACCGAGCAATTCTTCATAAAAGTGATCCTTTCCATACAAAATGACCGTCTCATCACTTTGTACAACATCGGCCAGGGAATCGTTCTTCGTATGCAGAATGCCTGCAATCTGCCCTTCTAACGGCAGGCCGCACAACAGATCCTTTAAGTCTTCAAGCATCTTTTTCTCGGAAAGACTTTGTTTGCGGGAGCTCTCTTTTATAAGGCTTTCCGGGCTGCCGCTCTCCCGGCCGCCCAGCCATTTCGTCGTCGTAACAAGCGCGATCAGAATCTCTCCTGTTTTTGCCGCCCTGCGCACCAGAAGATGGCGCAGATACCCTGTATGACGCATTCTATGATAAAACGGCACGTCCACACCATCTGCCTGCAGCGCCGCAAAATATTCCCTGACTCCTTTTATGATCTTACGGTAATCTTCGTCAATGATCTGACAGTCCGTAACCGAAACAATATCATAAAAGCTTCCCCGCTTATGCATTCCAAGCGCAAGCGGTCCATCTTTTACCTCATCGCCGAAAGTAAACTCCATTTTATTGCGATAACCGTATGGACGGGGACTTTGTCTGATCGGCTCGAAACTGTATTCTCCCTGCTTACGCAGTACAGGCTCCAATAATCTTTTAACCTGCTCTTCCTTGATCCGAAGCTGTTCCATATAAGGAAGGGACATATAAATACAGCTTCCGCATATGCCAAAATGCGGGCAGGGACTTTCCGTTTCCTTATCAGAATGCTTTACCACTTCCAGGAGACACCCTTCCGCTTTTCCTTTTCTCACTTTACCTATCCGGCATTTTATCTGCTGCCCCGGCAGCGCATTCTTCACGATGCATACGCCTTCTTCTGTCGCCACGATCCCCTTGTTCGGAAAGTCGATCCGCTCCGTTGTACCTTCTATGATCTGTCCTTTTTTCATTTCCGCGCCGTATCCTTTCACATAACATAAAAGCAGGATGTACCATGTCCTTTGTACATCCCGCCATCATTTCCTCATTTCGATCCGGTAAAACCTATTTATCTTCCGATGTTTCCTCTGTCGTATCGTCTTCGTCTTCAAACAGATCATCGTCAAAATCATCATCGAAATCATCGTCAAAATCATCCAGATAATCCGGCTGCATATAACGGAATACCGCATAGGCGATCGCTGCAACTGCCGCAATGGCGCCGATCACAGCCAGTATCCACAAAAGCGTGTTTTTGTTTTCTTCTTCTTTTTTCTTCTTGCCCAAAAGCTCGTTCACTCCTGTATTATCAAGTACTTCGTCCAATTTATTCAAAACTTCCTCTTTCATCTCTTTAATGTCTGTTCTGCTCATACCCAAATCCTCTCTTTCCTTTCTTTTACGGTTTCGGTATCTTACCCGTTTCGCCTGCGTTATATTATATAATATACCACTAATTTCTTTTTTTTACTACCAATTTTTTATTTTTCTTTTTTCATTTTTCACGCCGGTCAAACTTTTTTCAATTTGGCAAAACCCGCATACATGATTTTCTGTCCGACTTCGTCAAATACGACCGTTACCTGGAAATCTCTCGGTCCCGGTTCGACCTTCATAACGGTTCCTTCTCCGTATTTCATATGCCGCACCCTGTCGCCCTGTCCATATCCAAGCGCCGAAGGAGAAGAGACATCCGCCTGCGCTGCCCGCTGCGCGATCTCCATCGTCGTCCGCGTAATATACGGCTGGTTTTCATATGCGGTCCGTTTCGGCTTCACGACCGCTTTGGGTTTCACCGAAACTTTCGGCTTATCAAAAACCTGATCCGCATTTATTCCGAACTGTCTCTGATAACTGCCTGCACCGCCCCGTGAATATACGGTATCCGCGCTGCCGCTGTGTCCGAAACCGATATCGGGATTTCTCCGATATCCGATATCGGTATCATCTGCCGCACCGGCTTTTCGCCTGTCTTCGGCATCCGCCATTCCGTACGGCTTTGTCCGGAAAAAGCTGTGCTCTCTGGAATCCTGTTCATAATCAGGGTAATTTCTGCGTCCGGCTTCGGGAACCTTATGGTCCAATAGCAGCGGCGGAATCTCTCTGACAAAACGGCTGACAGGATTATACTGTGTTTCTCCCCGCACCATACGCTGTCTCGCACAGGTGATCGTCAGGTCGTCTTTGGCCCTCGTTATACCGACATAGGCAAGCCGTCTTTCCTCTTCCACTTCCATCGGATCATCTGACACGATCGTCATATAACTGGGGAAAACGCCATCTTCCAGGCCGGCCAGATACACATGCGGAAACTCCAGGCCTTTGGCGCTGTGCAGCGTCATCAATAATACTTTATTGTGATCATCGTTTACCTGATCGATATCGGCAACGAGCGCCACCTCCTCTAAGAATCCACTCAGGGAAGTCTCTTCATGCGCCGCGTCAAAAGCGGCCGCCTTACTGATCAGTTCATCGATATTGCTGATCCTGTCCTCCGCGTCTTCCGCATCGGAATCTTCCAGTTCTTTTACATATCCCGTCGTCTCCAGAATATCATTGATCAGGTCTTCCAGATTAAAAAATTCAAGTTTACTCCGGAAAGCCTGCATCATCGTAACAAACGGCCTTAGCTTGGAAGCGCTTTTCCCGATCGTCATGATCTGATCAGCCTCCCGCAGGGCGTCGTAGAAACTGATATTTCTTTCGTCCGCATATTCCTGAACGCGCAGGATCGTCGTTGCGCCGATGCCTCTTTTGGGCACATTGATGATCCTTTTGACCGCCACGTCATCCTGTCCGTTATCAATGGTCTTTAAATAAGCCAGAATATCTTTGATCTCTTTTCTGGCATAAAAGTTAACCCCTCCCACGACCTGATACGGAATGCCTTTCATGATAAAGCGTTCTTCCAATAAACGTGACTGGGCATTCGTGCGGTATAAGACCGCACAGTCGCCGTAATCCGCTTTCGCTTCGCGGTTTTTCTCCCGCACATTCTCCGCAATATACTCCGCCTCGTCAAAGGCGGTGTCAAACTGTTTAAAATGAATCGGCACGCCTTCTTTTTTCTGTGTCCACAGCGCCTTGTCTTTGCGTCCGACATTATTTTTGATCACCGCATTCGCCGCGTCAAGCACCGTCTGGGTGGAGCGGTAATTCTGTTCGAGCTTGATCACACACGCATGCGGATATACTTTCTCAAAATCCAGAATATTCCGGATATTGGCTCCTCTGAACTTATAGATAGACTGGTCGTCGTCGCCTACTACGCACAGATTGTTATATTTGGCCGCAAGCAGTCTGATCAGTTCAAACTGCGCCGTGTTGGTATCCTGATACTCATCTACCATAATATAACGGAAACGTTCCTGATAGGAATTCAGCACTTCCGGGCAGCTTTTGAAAAGCTCCACCGTTTTCACGATCAGATCATCAAAATCAAGCGCATTGTTTTTGCGCAGCGTTTCCTGATATTCCCGGTAGGCTTTGGCTATCTTCGAGCCGTTGTAATCGAAGCTCCCCGCGTTTTGCATCTCGTACTGCGCCGGCGAAATCAGTTCGTCTTTGGCGGAAGATATGGCCGAGAGGATCGTTCTTTCTTTTAACATCTTCGTGTCAATGGAAAGTTTTTTACAGACTTCCTTCATAATGCCCTTCTGGTCGTCTGTATCATATATCGTAAAATGGTTGTCATATCCGAGTCTGTCGATATACCGCCGCAGAATCCGCACACAGGTCGAATGAAAAGTCGATACCCATACCTGTTCGGAACCAAACCCGATCAGCTGATTCACACGCTCCCGCATCTCTCCGGCCGCCTTATTGGTAAACGTGATCGCCATAATATGATACGGCTCTACGCTCTCCTCTTCCATAAGATAGGCAATCCTGTGCGTCAGAGCACGCGTCTTGCCGCTTCCGGCTCCCGCCAGCACGAGCACGGGCCCCGCCGTTGTAAAAACCGCTTTCTTCTGTTCCTCGTTTAAGGTATCGTAAATACTCATCCTAATCCCCTTATATCCTTTTAACGAATGCCTTTCTTCGTCTTGATACCGTTAAAATAACCGGTTTCCGCAGTTTCCGCAGAATTTCATGCCTGTCGTCTGCGTCCCGCAGTTCGGACAGAATTTCGGCCCTGCACCGTTTCCTGCCTGTGACGCGCCTGATGCCGCGTTTTGATTCTGATTCATCTGACTGACCATCTGCTGTCCGAGCGCCATGCCCATTTGCAGATTCACCATATCGCCTGCGATGCCGCCGCCTGAATGTCCTTTGCTCATGCCATCCGCCGCCGCCATCTGCGTATATTTGTTCACATCCCCGACCATGGACTGCGCCGCGGCTTTCTCCTGCATCTTCTTGATTTCTTCCGGATAGGAAAAACTCTCTATCGTAAAATCATGGATTGCAATACCGATCCTCCGCATATCCATATCCAGATCGGACTCGATCCCCTTTGCAATGCTCCTTGCATCGGCCTGCAGATTGAACATATCTCTGCCCTCTTTGGCGATCCAGCTCATCAGGAGCTGATCAAGGCTTGCGATGATACGCTCTTTGACATCATCCACCGTATAGATCTGACGGATTCCGGCCAGTTTATCGATCACCACATCATGTTCCGCAATCCTGCAGTTAAACGTACCGAAAGCACGGATCGGCATACCGCCCGGCAGTCCCGGCGCAGGAAGATTGATCGCGTTCTTGGTTCCCCATTTCACGAGCAGCTCTTTCGTATTAATAAAGAGCACTTCCGCACGAAGCGGCGTATTAAACCCGAATTTAAAACTCTTTAACGTCGTCAGGAACGGAATGATATCCGATTCGATATCATAACTTCCCTCATCTTCAAAAATTCCTTCCACCACGCCGTTATACAGGAAGATCGCGTCCTGTCCCGGACGAATGATCAGTTTGGACCCTTTCTTGATCTCCTTATTCTGCCATTTATAGAATAAAACGCCTTCTCTTGTTTCGTTCCATTCCACTACATTCGAAAACTGATTTGAAAATAAACCCATAAATATGCCTGTACCTTTCTGCTTACATTCCCATTTCTGCCTTCAATGCCGCAAGTTCATCATCTACTGCAGAACTCTGATTACCGGTATCGTATTTTTTCATCAAAGCGTCCACATCATCTTCCGCGGACTGCGAATTCAGCTCGCTCATTGCATCGGCTTCATCAAGCATCTTGTTGACTTTTTCTTCCATTCTGTCAAAAGCCGCCATATTGCTTCCTGCGCTCTCCAGGCCGGAAACCGTCTGGTTCATCTTTTTCTGTGTTTCCGCTACGCGCGCTTTTGCCTTTAACATATCTCTCTTGCTCTTTAGCGAAGCAATATCGCTTTCCAGTTTGCTGTGCATCTGGCGCATTTTCGCGGAATTGTCGCATGCCATTTCATAATTTTTCGCAAGAACTTCCTGCTTCTGCGCATATTCTGCCTTCTTGGATAAAAAGGTGCGCGCTTCGTTGTCATTGCCTGCTGCAACCGCTTTCTTTGCGTATTCCGCCATCTTATTCATTTCGGACTCACACTCGTCCAGTTTTCTTTTGGCGCTTTTTTCTTCGGCCATAATCGATGCCGTCTCCGCTTTTACTTTGGCAAAATCCTGTTCCAGATTCCGCAGATACTGGTCGATCATTTTCTCCGGATCCTCGCAGCGGTCAAGCAGCGCATTGAAATTTGCCGCCATAATATCCTTAAATCTTGTCATTATCCCCATTTTTTTCCTCCTTTAATGAAATGAATTTTATTTTGCTCTTATGGAATTTCCCGTCTCAGACGCTGCTTTGCAGACTCTGCGCCTGTCTGTTCAGACTCTCCACAAGCTCCGTTACCTGATTCACGATACCTGTATTTTTATCGCTGATATTATATGTTTCACTGGAATGCGCGGTCACCTCTTCCATGGCCGCCGAGATCGTCTGTATGCCCTCAATGATTCCGGCATTGGCTCCGGCCAGGCTTGCAACCACTTCTTCCAGCATTCTGCTCTGTTCATCCGCGCTGCGCGTGCTTTCCGTAATCTTTTCAAAACTGTCCGCAACCGTTACTGCAGCCTCGTTCTGACTGGTATTGTTGCGCATCAGCTGCTGTACCGCATTGACCGCGATAGTCAGTTTGT
The DNA here is from genome assembly GCA_910579735.1 of uncultured Lachnospiraceae bacterium. GTDB lineage: Bacteria > Bacillota > Clostridia > Lachnospirales > Lachnospiraceae > UBA3282. The sequence goes on along the minus strand of CAJTUZ010000002.1, from coordinate 109,954 downwards.
CGGATACATTATGGATCACATCCGTAATCTTGACCGTCGCATTCTGCGTCTGATTGGCCAGACTGGAGATTTCCGATGCCACAACGGCGAAACCTCTTCCCGCCTCTCCCGCGCGCGCCGCCTCGATGCTGGCGTTCAAGGCAAGCAGACTGGTCTGGCTTGCTACATTGGTGATCAATTCGATGATCGACTGCATGTTTTTCATATATTCTTCCAGGGCGCTGATATCGGTAACTACCTCATTGCCGGCCTGTTCGGAAGATTCCGCCTGTGCAAGCAGGGTGTCGAGGCTGTTCTTGCCGTTTGCGATATCTGTCTTGGTCTGATCCATGCTCTCACCGATATTTTTCGATACCGTCTCTACCCGCTTGATATGTCTTTGGATCTCTTCGGTCTGCCCCAACTGCTTCTGAATCGCATCTGCAGTATTGCTCGTCCCGCAGGAAACTTCTTCCATGGCGTTTCTCGTCTCGGATACCGCATCGCCAAGTTCCCTCATCTGTGCCCTGACATCTACGATCCCCTCGGACATATCGCCGGAAATGCTCATGACATTATTTAACAGTCTGGAAACGTTCTCTTTTTCTTTCTCGATCTCATTCATTTTCATCTTGTTGATCTTCGACATGACATCCGTCGTCATACATAAGAATACTGCCACGATCAGCATCAAGATGTTGCGGATCTCGTAAGTAGCCATTTCTTCCGCCGCGATCCCCACAGTCACCGCCTGATAGACCGTAAAGACCACATTAACGATAAACCCGCCCGCAGACAGGGCGATACAATATTTTAAATCAGAATATAACGTGATGACCACATAAAGCGGAATCGCAAATGTAAAAGCCGTCACATTCGTCGTGGTAAAAATTATAAATATGTACAAAATCGCATAGCCGAAACCCAAAACGTGCTGTATTTTCCTGTCGGCATGGTTCCGTTTGTACAGAATCCATTCCGCAATGACCGGTATCACCGCCAATACGGCAAAAACCGCATAATAGGTTATCGTTCTGGCTCCTTTTACTACTTCCAGCGCATAAGATCCCAACAGCGCGATCGCAATGATTGTGTGGCAGAATGCGGCCACTCTGTTCACTTCACTTCTCTCTCGTTCCATCTCAAATCCCTCACACTTTTCTGATTGTATTTCCGCCGTTTGTCGAATATGCAGACATGCCTTATCAGTAATGTTCATGATACAGGCAATGGCGAAACCGGAGCTTAGAGCCGCCAGTTTCGCAGACGTTCAGTCCATTATATCATAAAATAAAACTGTCACACAAGACATTTTCACGGATCGCACTTTCACCGGGATAAACTATGCTGTCCCGATCACGATTCCCGCCAGAATGACTGCGGCGCATAGCAGCTTATGTCCTGTATTCTTTTCTCCAAACAGGAAACGTCCCGCAAGGATCGTCACGATACAGCCTGACTGCTTTAAAAGCGTCATGATCGTGATCTTACTCCCCTCCATGCCGTTTGCCCAAAAAAGCGCCCTGTCCGCTACAACGATCATGATGCTTAACAGCCATATCCAGTAATTTCCAAACATGCTCCTTACATGCACCGACGTACCTGTCGCAAGCAAAAAGAGCAAATACATGAGCGTCAGAAACAACAGATACCAAAACTGCAGCTGAGAACTGTTTATGTCTTTCATCAAAATCTTATCGAGCAGACCCGATACCGCATTGAGCAGACAGGATGAAAATGCCATAATGATGATCTTAACATCTACAGACTTTTCTTTTTTCTCCGCTTTTTTCCCCGAAAACATCCCCGGCCTGTATTTTAACAGCAAAAGGCCGGACGACACCAGAATCAGACCGACCGTCTGTAAGACGCCAAGCGTCTCCTGCAATACGATAACGCCTAAGAGCGTAGCAAAAAGCACTCTCGAGAGATCCAGTACGCCGTACAGACTGATCGGCATTTTTTTGATGGCCTTAAAACTGAAAATCCATGCCAAAAAGATCACAAAAGATTTGACCGCGATATAAAAATAGTACCGCCCCTCCAGCCCCATCGCATTTTTCACATCGGGAACGACAAATAAAAATGCAAGAAACGTATATAAAAACAGCACCTCCACAGTGGAATTTTTCTCTAACGCCTTCTTTTTGACAATTTCACGAAGGCCCTTCATCACACCGTAAAAAAGCACAAGCCAAATCCACAGCATATTCATTCTTCCTTTCTTTTGTAATGACCTGTTCCGGACGATTGCGAAACTCTTTCTCCCTGCCCGCCGCCCCGGCGTTTCGCAATCGTCTGATAACAACCTATTCTTTTATATCACAAACCATGACGGCGCGAAAGATGTTTTTGGAACCAATATGCGGCGGACCGATATAATAAACTAAGTATTTTCAAAAAATCTGTCTGACAGACACAGGAGGTCTATGAAAAAGAAATTTCTATCTTTATTTCTCACCGCGCTGTGTGCGGTAACATTACTTTGCGGATGCAGCACCGATAAAAAAGAAGCGGCGCCTTCTACGGATGCCGTTCCCGTCACCCTGAATGAAGTGGCGCACTCGATCTTCTATGCGCCTATGTATGTCGCCATAGAAGAAGGCTATTTTGCCGAAGAGGGTATCGATCTGACCCTGATCACAGGATTCGGCGCCGACAAAACGATGACCGCCCTTTTGACGGGCGAAGCGGATATCGGCTTCATGGGAAGCGAAAGTACGATCTATACTTATATCGGCGGGTCTGCGGACTATGCCGTAAACTTTGCCCAGCTGACACAGCGTGCCGGTAATTTCCTCGTAGCAAGAGAACCGATCGACAACTTTGACTGGAACATGCTTCTTGGCAAAGACGTCCTGGGCGGCCGGGCAGGCGGTATGCCGGAAATGGTATTTGAATATATCTTAAAAAAGAACGGCATCGATCCCGCTGCCGATCTGTCCATTGACCAGAGCATCGATTTCGGCTCTACAGCCGCAGCCTTTTCCGGCGGGCAGGGCGATTTTACGGTAGAATTTGAACCGCATGCCACCGCTCTGGAATCCAAAGGGGACGGCTATGTAGTCGCTTCTCTCGGAGAAGATTCCGGATATGTCCCGTATACCGCTTTTTCCGCGAAAAAAAGCTATATCGAAGCCAATCCTGAGATCATCCAGTCCTTCACCAATGCCCTGCAAAAAGGCATGGATTATGTGCAGAGCCATTCCGCAGCTGAGATCGCGGCCGTCATAGCCCCGCAGTTTGAAGAAACGGATCTGGACACCATCACGACCATTGTCGAGCGTTATGCTTCGCAGGATACATGGAAATCGGACCTGATCTTTACGGAAGAAAGTTTTACACTGCTGCAGAACATTCTGGAAGAAGCCGGCGAACTGGAAAAAAGAGTTGCCTATGAAGAACTTGTAGATACCTCTTTCGCCAAAAAAGCGGCAGAATAATAACCCTGTTACCCAAAAACAACCCGATGACGAATCATTTGTCATCGGGTTGTCTGGTTGTCCTGGGTTTCTGCTCTCTGGCGGCGTGCTCTTTTGCTTTTGCCTCGTGCAGACTGTCTATCATTTTTTCAATCATCAGTTTTTTTACATAGACATCAAAACTTAACATACAGATAAAGGAAAAGATGCGTAAAAACTCCTGGCTGTCCTCGGGCGCGTCCCGGAACGTTTCTTCCGAAATATGAAACTTCTCGATAATGTCTTTTTTCAGCGCCTCCGCCTGCTCCTGCTCCAGTCCGAATACCGTCTCATACACCGTTTCCAAATCGAATTCCTCACCGTTATTAAAGAAACGGGACGTAATCGGTCTTAACAGTTCCTGGATATCGCTGATGGAGAGAATTCCCTTATAATAGTAAATAAATATCAGCAAAAGAACATGGTCTCTGGAATACTTCTTTTTGACAGGAGGCGGCAGCAGATCGTTCTTGGCATAATTATTGATCATGGTCTTGGTCAGTATCTTATCTTCTCCCGGATGCCTCGTTGTACTGTGCAGGCGCGATTCCATAAACGTTGTTACCTGATCCATATACAGATCTATACCCGGAATGTCCTCTGCCTTAATATAAACGATCCTGTCCAGGCTCTCTAAAATGCTGTTTAACAAATCTTCTATCTTAATCGTCATATGAATACCTCTTACAAACTCCAAATCTATACTTTTCATATTGCATCTTTTTATCACGCAAGTCACAAAACTTGCGGTTATGATAACATTATATAGTTTTTATTACTACATGGCAAGTTTTTTAGATTTGTTTTTTCATACGGGAGTTTACATTATAAAACGAATATGTTATAGTAAGCATACATGAAATCTGCAACGTATTAACGTGCAAAAGTACCATGCATGAAAGAAAGGTGTGAAATATTTTGCATAAAAAACTAAAAAGCGATGCCGCAGACCATTTGTTTGAAGCGATTCTCTGCCTGCAAAATAAAGAAGAGTGCTATGATTTTTTTGAAGATCTGTGTACGGCCAATGAACTGCTGTCCCTTTCTCAGAGATTCGAAGTCGCCGCTATGTTAAGAAATCACCAGACTTATCTGGATATTGCGGATAAAACAGGCGCCTCCACTGCCACAATCAGCCGCGTAAACCGCTCATTAAATTACGGAAACGATGGTTATCAGCTAGTTTTCGAACGTTTAGACAAATAATGCTTTACTTTTGGAAATACTTGTGATATTCTATGGGTGTTGCACAACACAACAGATATATTTTAGATTATTGGAGGTATCTACGATGAACAAAGGTACAGTAAAATGGTTTAACAACCAAAAAGGTTACGGCTTCATCTCTGATGAGCAGGGTAACGACGTTTTCGTTCATTACTCAGGACTGAACATGGAAGGCTTTAAATCTCTCGAAGAAGGCGCTGCTGTTGAGTACGAAGTAGTAAATGGCGAAAAAGGACCTCAGGCAGTTAACGTAACAAAATTATAAACAGTTGCGTCCAACATACGATGAACTTCGTTTCCGTGAAGAGTTCCGTCGTATGAATTAATCAGTATCACGATGTGCCTTTTCTTAAATATAAATGATTCATTTTATTTAGAATTAGCAATATTGTTATGACGGATTAAAGGAAGAGGCTGTCTCAAGAGCTGCCGGTCAAATGATATTGACCAGTTGCAATCAGCTTAAGAGGCATCCTCTTTATTTGGTTTTTCAGTATCTCTTTTTAGATTTCTTTTTCCATAAGATATCGGCTAGCCTTTAATATAGGCCAGCACATCTTCGAATCTCATCGTTCCCCCGAACAGATCAAGCGCACTCCCGATCGTTACATGAATATGACCGTGCCCCAGCTCTTTTAAGAGACGCAGATCTTCAAACGAATGTACGCCGCCCGCATAAGTGATCGGAATCTTTTTCCATTTTCCGAGCATTTCCGCCAATTTCCGCTCAATCCCGTTCGCTTTTCCTTCCACGTCTACCGCATGGATCAGAAATTCATCGCAATACGCGGCAAGCTCGTCCATCGTTTTTTCACTAAGAACAACATCCGTATACTTCTGCCATCTGTCGGTTACAATATAATAGTCTCCATCTTTCCAACGGCAGCTCAAATCCAAAACAAGGTTTTCTCTGCCGGTTTCTCTACATAGTCTGTGCAGATTTTCATAATGAATACGCCCATCACGAAACACATAGGATGTCACGATGACATGGGAAGCGCCGGCATCCAGGTATTCCGCCGCATTTTCCGCTGTGATGCCGCCGCCGATCTGCATCCCTTCCGGATACACGGATAAGGCTTTTAATGCCTGTTCTTTCGTGGCTTCATAATATTCGCTCCCCTTGTGGTTTAACAGAATAATATGTCCGTTTTTAATTTCATGACATTTATATAGTTCCGCATAGAAAGCCGCATCCTGCTTTGCAACAAAATTTTCCTGCGCGGCATCGCCGGCGTCTTTCAGACTGCCTCCAACGATCTGCTTTACTTTTCCGTTGTGAATATCAATACAGGGACGAAATTCCATTTTTAATAAACAATCTCCTTTATTTTATTTTGTATATTTTATCATCTATCTGACATAATAACATAAGAACAGGAAGTTTCACAATTTCTGTTTTATTATATTTTATTATCTTTTAGTAAAGGAGTGAAATCATGAAAAAAATAAAAACATTGTTATTCGCTTCTCTCATGGTTCTTTCAATGTCCATGATGACAGCCTGCGGTAACAGAAACAACGACGCGGCAGATAATTCCGCTTCGGATACCGGAACGACCGGCACAGACACGGCAGGCAGTACAACCGGTACGAATAATACGACCGGTACAAACAACACAGCCGGTACAGACAACACGGCCGGTACGAACAATACAAACAGCACGGCCGATACGAACGGCACGACAGGTACCAATACAACAGGCGGTACCGATACGGCAGGAACGACCGGTGACACAAACAACAATGTCAATTCCGTAACAAACGGCACGGACAGCACAAACAATGACAATTCCGTAGTCGGTGATGCAGGAAGCGCAGTAGGCGACGCGGTAGATGATGCGGGCAATGCCATCGGAAATGCTGTAGATGATGTTGCAGACGGTGTAGGCGACGTAGTGGATGATGTGACAGGCAACAATGATAACGGCGATAATAACAACAATGATTCTGCAAGAAACACAACGCAGGACGGTTCCAGCTTAAACAACACAAGCACAAGAACACAGCCTATGTCAAGCAGAACAACCAGAAACAGATAACAACAGAAAAACACAGGAAGAATCGCCGTATGCGGTTCTTCCTGTATATGTTGTCAGTATTTTTCTATATTTCCTTTTCGATGATCGTACCGTCTCTGTAAGCCTGCAGCAGCACTTCCAGCTGGTGGATGCTCTCCCGCAGTTCCGCACCGATATCCGTATCCGTGATCTTCTGGCGCATCGTACTTGTTTCCAGAATGATAGAATCCGAAAAAATATCCGATTCGTTTTTGATCGCCGATTCCGTCGACTCAAACGGCTCATGCGCAACCAGACGCATTCCGTAAGAATTGGCAACAAGCGTATAGCCGGCGATCCCCGTCTTATCCTGATATGCCTTGGAAAAGCCGCCATCGATGATCAGGAGCTTGCCGCCGCACTTGATCGGCGTCTCTCCTTTCTTCAGTTCCACCGGAACGTGCCCGTTGACGATATGCGACTTACTTATGTCCAGTCCGAATTCCGTCAATATTTTATTAATGACCTCTTCGTTATCAAGCAGCCTGTAATAGCTGTTTTTGGTTTCTATGTGAGCTTCGCTCTCCTCGACGAAATAGCGTTCGAAAGTTGCCATTTTGTCTTTTCCGAAAACGGGCGACTTGGGACCCGCCCAGATATACCAGATGATATCCTGCCCTTTTAACTTTTCCTGCAGATTATTATGCGCATAATATCCCTTTCTGGCATAATGTTCCAGTACGTCATAGAGCGCCTTTCCGCTGTATTCTTCACCGTATACGTTGACTTTATGGAAGTTTCCTTCCTCATCCATCGGCATACAGCCATGGTATAACAGATTGGAATTATATACTTTATAAAGACTGCCCTTGGAAAAAAGGAATCTGACGTGCTTTTGCAGTTTTTCACACTTGACAAAAGCCTGACGCAGCCTCTCCATAAGCTGTTCTTCTCCCTTTGTCAGCTCATACGGGCGCTCTTTGTTGATCGTCGGGAAATCGGTATCTTTCATATGGTAAAGCTGCCCGCCTATCGTCACGGTCTTTTTCTCGTAATCGATACGCTCTAAAAGCAGCCTCTTTTGCATACCGAATTCCGGACGGCGCATAATAAGCTGGCCTTCCAGCTTAAACTGCAGCATGGCAATCGCCTTATGCATTTTCATGTCCAGACTCAAGTCCTTGGTATCGTATTCCGTATTGTATTTGATGGCAAAAGCGCTGCAGTCCACATCTTTATATACTTCCATCGCAAACGTGGCAAGCGGAATCAGATTGATGCCGTATCCCTCTTCAAGCGTATCCAGATTCCCGTATCTGGCCGCCATTCTGATGACGTTGGCGATACAGGCAAGATGACCGCTGGCCGCTCCCATCCAGACAATATCATGATTGCCCCACTGCACGTCCACGGAATGATAATGACAGAGCGTATCGAGAATGATATGCGGTCCCGGACCTCTGTCATAAATATCGCCTACGATATGCAGATGATCAATGACCAGACGCTGTATGAGCTGACACAGCGCCGTAATGAATTCCGGCGCCCTGCCGATCCGGATGATCGTATGGATGATCTCGTTATAATACGCTTCCTTGTCCTGAATCTCCTTCTTTTCCGTGATCAGTTCTTCGATCACATAGGCAAAATCCTCCGGCAGCGCTTTTCTGACCTTGGAACGGGTATATTTGGATGAGACTCCTTTGGTAATCTGCACCAGACGGTGAAGCGTGATCTTATACCAGTCCTCGATGCCGCTCTCATCCTCTTCCCGCAGAATGATATCCAGTTTCTCCGCCGGATAGTAAATAAGCGTTGCCAGACTCTTTTTATCTTTATTACTTAATGTATTGCCGAACTCCTCGTCTATCTTACGCCTTACGGAACCGGAACCGTTTTTGAGTACGTGATTGAACTGCTCGTACTCTCCGTGGATATCGGTCATAAAATGTTCCGTTCCCTTCGGCAGACTTAAGATTGCCTGCAAATTAATGATCTCTGTCGAAGCCGACGCGATCGTCGGATACTGTTTCGCCAGGCTCTTTAAGTATCTTTGCTCCAATTCGTCCATGTGTTCCCCTTTCTACCCCGGTGGGACTGCGTGTTTCCCCCGGCAGGACTACCCGATCACATCGCTCATATCGTACATTCCCGCAGGCTTTCCGGCTAAAAATTTGGCAGCCTGAATTGCTCCCTTGCCAAAAACCGCCTTGGAATAAGCTCTATGGGAGAACGTGATCACTTCATCCGCTCCTGCAAAGATCACATCATGGTCGCCGACAATGGTTCCGCCCCTGACAGCGCTGATTCCGATTTCCTTTGTGCTGCGCTTCTCCCGTTTCGTACTCCTGTCATATACATACCCGTACCCATCATCCAACTCTTCTTTCATGGAATCGGCCAGTGCAAGCGCCGTACCGCTCGGCGCATCCAGTTTCTGATTATGATGTTTCTCCACGATCTCTATGTCAAAGCCGGCCGGTGCAAGGACCGAAACAGCTTCCTTCAGCATTTTTAAAAGCATATTGATGCCAAGCGACATATTCGCCGATTTGAGGATCGCCGTTTTAGCGGCCGCCTCTTCTACTTTAGCAAGCTGTGCATCCGAAAGTCCTGTCGTACACAGAACGCACGGAAGCTTCTTCTCCACACAGTAATCGAGCAGTTTATCCACTGCCGCCGCCGTACTGAAATCGATCAGCGCATCTGCCGCTATCTCACACTGTTGAATATCCGTAAATACAGGATACGCATTTTGACCCTTATCATAGGCGTCGATTCCCGCCACAATTTCTATTTCCTCATCGGCCGCAATAAGAGAACTGATCGTCTGTCCCATTTTGCCGTTGCAGCCGTTCATAATCACTTTTGTCATATTTTAGTCCGTTCCTTTCTTCCTGACTCTGCCGGATACTGCATGACAGCTATTCCTCCGACCGTTTTCACAAACTTAGAGCAGGCCGCAATTTTCCATAGCTGCGCGCAGTCTTTCCACGTTCGCCTCTTCCATATCGCACAGCGGACGCCGCAGCGATCCGACATTTTTACCCATAAGGTTGAGCGCTGCTTTGACCGGAATCGGATTTACCTCGCAAAACAGTGCCTCGCAAAGCTCCAGAACGCGAAGCTGCTCCTTACGGCTGCCTTCCACATCCCCTGCCAGAAACTTGGCGCAGATATCATGCGTCTGTCCCGGCGCCACATTGGAAAGTACGGAAATAACGCCTTTACCGCCAAGCGACATGATCGGAACGATCTGGTCGTCGTTGCCCGAATAAATATCGATCTCCGGCGAAAGCGCCGCTAATTTGGCTATCTGAGAAATATTGCCGCTTGCTTCTTTGATCCCTACAATATTGGATACCTCTTTGCAGAGCTTTGCCGCCGTCTGCGGCATGATATTGCATCCTGTCCTGCTCGGTACATTGTATAAAATGACCGGCAGCTTCACGGAATCCGCCACCTGTTTAAAATGCTCGAATAAACCTTTCTGCGTGGCTTTATTATAATAAGGCGTCACCACTAAAAGACCGTCCACACCATACTTCTCTGCTTCCTGGGAAAGGTAGACTGCCGTCTGCGTACAGTTGGAACCCGTTCCCGCCACAACGGGAATCCTGCCGTTTACTTTCTGTGCACAGTACTTAATGACCTCCAAATGTTCTTCATGCGTGAGTGTGGATGACTCGCCTGTCGTCCCGCATACAATAATCGCATCCGTCCCGTTTGCGATCTGCTCCTCCAAAAGTTCTCCGAATTTCTCGAAATTCACGCTGCCGTCTTCATGAAACGGTGTAACGATCGCTACACCTGCGCCTTCAAAAATTGCCATACTTTCTCCTCCTGAACAATTCGCTATAATCTGCATCCTACTATACAAAAAAAGCTGATCACAACGGGTCAGCTTTTATTTTCTAAATATTTGTTTTCTAAATATTCGGATAGCGCCCCATCTGATTCGATGACAGTTATACAGCTCTTAACTGCATACCCAGAGAAAAACCGGCAGGATATCTTTCCCTTCGGCATCTTTTCCTTTCAAAATGTTTCTCCTGCGCCTCCCGCATCCGCATTCCTACTGATAAAAAATGCAACCTCTATCAACTTCTTTTATTGGCTTTATCATAACACTATCGCTGTTTCCTGTCAACAGACAGTATTCCTGATCTATCCGCGGTCACGTACCGTTGTCTCTATCTTGGTCACCTCATCCGCAAGCGTACAAACCTCCGCATTCAATGTTGCACCGGTCATAATAATATCCATTCCTTCAGGTTTACATAACAGAAGAGTCTTTAACTCTTCCACGGATATAATGTCATTATCGACCAGTTCCAGTACCTCATCCAAAATAAGCAGACTGCATTCGTCGGTATTCATCACTTTTTTGGCAAAGTTCAACCCGTTTTTGATATTGCAGATCTCTTCCGCTTTTCTCTCTTCGGAAAGATTGACAAAATTTTCGTCGGACTTTTCAAACCGGAAGATCTTGATCTCCGGCTCCAGCCGCTTTATAAAATCGGAATCGGACAGACCTCTTCCCTTCAAAAAACGAATGATCAAAACATCTTCGCCTCTGCACGCCGACTGCAGTGCCCTGCCAAGTGCCGCCGGTGACTTGCCATGCCCTTCACCGCCGTAAATATAAATCAAGCCTTTTTCCATATTGCACCTCATAATATCAGCATTTGAATCTGATGTCTATCATAGCACAATTATGTCGAAAACGCAACTTTTTTAGTCCTGCTCATCCTCCACGATCTCCAACTTGCTGACCGAAACTTCATAAGCCGTACGCCGTTCAAGCTGGTCTTCCGAAATTTTTTTCATATATTCCCTGCTCTGGATCCTGCCCCAGATCGCACACCGGCTGCCTACCTCAAATGTGCTGGCAAATCTTGCGTTTCTCCCCCAGCAGATACATGGTATGTAATCCGATTTGCCATACGGTCTGTTAACGGCCAGTAATAAATCCGCAATCTCTCTTCCGAGCGGTGTTTTCCGATAGATCGGAGCTTTGCATATATAGCCATCCAAAAAGATCTGGTTCGTTTTCGCACTCTCCTCGATATCGTCCACAAATTCAATCTCTCTTGCAAACACGGAAAGAACCAGTTTGTTCTTCTTCTCCTCATGTCTGTTATAAGAGCGGAACTGCCCCGTAATACTGATCTTTAATCCTTTATAATCATCATTTACATCGAGCAGCCTCTCTGATACCATAACGGGAATAATATCCGTAGACTCGCTCAATCTGTCCACACTGATGTCTACCATATAAAATCCTTCTCCGAAGATCTCGTGACTGAATATGAAATCACCTACGATCTCTCCCATTATCGTCACCTGGTTGTTTTCAATTACCTTATCTGTCATGTTTAGTTCTCCCTTCTTTTTTCAAGGACCTTACTCCTTAAGAATTTTTTCCTGTATTGTATTAACAATATATGATGGGAGCATAAAAGTAGAACTGTTAGTTGTCGCGTAAAATTTTTCAAAATACAGAGATGATGTGTAGGCTGCGTATGAAAACCGCAGATAAAATCATGGAAAAAGTTAAAATCCGACAGAAAAAAATGTCATGAAACGCGTAAATGAACGCGATGCCTTTCACAAACAGAGACTTCCTCTCCATTCTTTCGACTATTGCTTGCATCTTCCCTATTGTAGTGCTATACTGATTGAGTTTCAGACGATTGCGAAACGCCGGGCGTGCAGGCAGCAGCAGAAAAAGTTTCTGCTTTGGGCGCGCTTTCGCTCCGTTAAAAACGCAGCGGTACTAAGTTCGAGAGGCCAAAATGCCTCTCTCACTAAGAACAAAGTTACTTTCAGTAACATACGTTTTTATAGGGCCCTTCAGCAGAAATCTTTTTCCGCTGCTGCCTGCACGTCCCGGCGTTTCGCAATCGTCTGCTGATTGAGTTTAAAAGAAAGGATATTATCAGAATGAATACAATACGAGAAGATGTAAGAAATATCGCGATCATCGCCCACGTAGACCACGGCAAGACGACTCTGGTTGACGAATTGCTAAAGCAAAGCGGCGTATTCCGCGAAAATCAGGAGGTAACGGAACGTGTCATGGATTCCGGTGACCTGGAACGCGAACGCGGCATTACGATCCTGTCAAAAAATACAGCCGTTATGTATAAAGATGTCAAAATCAACATTATCGACACCCCCGGCCATGCAGACTTCGGCGGCGAAGTAGAGCGTGTCCTGAAAATGGTAAACGGCGTCGTTTTGGTCGTAGATGCCTTTGAAGGCCCTATGCCCCAAACGAAATTCGTGTTAAAAAAGGCATTGGAACTGGATCTGTCCGTTATCGTATGCATTAACAAATGCGACCGGCCGGAAGCCAGACCGATCCAGGTCGTTGACGAAGTGCTGGAGCTGCTTATGGATCTGGATGCCAACGACAAACAGTTAGACTGTCCTTTTGTCTACGCATCCGCCAAAACAGGCACCGCCACGACGCAGATCACCGTAAAGGGCAAAAATATGACGCCCTTATTTGATACCATCCTGGAACATATCCCTGCGCCATGCGGAGACCCGGAAGCCGGTACACAAGTACTGATCAGTACGATCGACTACAACGAATATGTCGGACGAATCGGTGTCGGCAAGGTTGACAACGGAATCATCAAAGTGAATCAGGAAGTCGTTATCGTCAATCACCACGAACCGGATAAACTGAAAAAAGTAAAGGTCAGCAAGCTTTACGAATATGACGGCCTGAACAAGATCGAGGTAAAAGAGTCCGGCGTCGGCTCGATTGTGGCGATTTCCGGTATTTCCGACATTCATATCGGTGATACGCTCTGTTCTCCCGAAAACCCGAAACCGATTCCGTTCCAGAAAATCTCGGAACCGACGATTGCCATGCACTTCATCGTAAACGATTCTCCTCTTGCCGGTCAGGAAGGAAAATATGTTACCAGCAGACATCTTCGCGACAGACTCTTCCGCGAACTCAACACGGATGTCTCCCTGCGCGTAGAAGAAACCGAAACGACGGAAGCATTTAAAGTATCCGGCCGCGGTGAACTGCATTTATCCGTTTTGATTGAAAATATGCGCAGAGAAGGCTATGAATTTGCGGTCAGCAAAGCGGAAGTTCTCTACAGGACCGACGAAAACGGGAAAAAGACCGAACCAATGGAATTGACATATGTGGATGTGCCCGAAGAGTTTGCCGGCACTGTGATCGAGAAGCTCAGTCAGCGCAAAGGCGAATTAAAAAATATGGGACAGGCTTCCGGCGGCTATACCCGTCTGGAATTCTCGATTCCCTCCAGAGGACTGATCGGCTACCGCAGCGAATTTATGACCGATACAAAAGGCAATGGCATCATGAACAGCATTTTCGACGGATACGGCCCTTACAAAGGAGACATCCAATACAGAAAACAAGGTTCCCTGATCGCTTTTGAGGCCGGCGAAGCCATTACCTACGGACTCTATAACGCACAGGAACGCGGTACACTGTTCATCGGCCCCGGTACGAAAGTTTATTCCGGCATGATCGTCGGACAAAACGGTCGCGGCGAAGACATTGAATTAAACGTCTGCAAGAAAAAACAGCTCACCAATACCCGTTCTTCCAGCGCAGACGAAGCGCTACGCTTAACGCCGCCCAGAGTTTTAAGTTTAGAGCAGGCCCTGGAATTTATCGATACGGATGAGCTGTTAGAGGTAACCCCGAAAAATCTCCGCATCAGGAAAAAGATCCTTGATCCGACGCTTCGGAAAAGAGCCGCTATCTCGGCCGCAGCGAAATCTAATTAACAACATGCGTTATCTATCGCGCGGTACGATCAGCGGTACAGGGCATTGCCGTTATATCCCGAGCACTGCCGTTGCAATGCTGAAATAGATCAATAGAGAGATCGCATCAACGATCGTGGTAATGAATGGACTCGCCATAACGGCCGGGTCCATTCCTATTTTTTTGGCGATCATCGGCAGTGTGGACCCTACCACCTTCGCAACAATAACGGCAAGGAATAAAGTGAGGCTGACCACAAGCGCCACCCGGATGCCTACGCCATCGATTGTCAGCATTTTCACAACGTTGCAGCCGGCAAGTGTCAGACCGCACAGGACTGCCGTACGAATCTCTTTCCAGACTACCGTAAACCAGTCTTTAAAATGGATCTCGTCCAGGGACAGACCGCGGATGATCACGGCGCTGGCCTGACCGCCCGCATTTCCCCCGGTATCCATAAGCATCGGGATAAAGGCCGTCAATACGACGTAACGGCTCAGCGCATATTCAAAAGAGGCAATAATGCTGCCGGTAAACGTAGCCGATATCATCAGAAGCAAAAGCCACGGGATGCGCTTTTTCCACGATTCAATAACACCTGTTTTCATATAGGATTTGTCCGACGGCACGATTGCCGCCATCTTTTCAATGTCTTCCGTTGTTTCCTCTTCGAGGATATCTACAACATCGTCCACCGTAATGATACCTACTAAACGATCTTCATTGTCTACGACAGGCATCGATGTAAAATCGTATTTCTTAAACTGCCTTGCCACCTCTTCCTGATCCATCATTGTATGCAGAGAAATAATGTTCTCGTGCATAATATCACCGATAATGGAATCCGGCTCACTAAGAAGCAGATATCTGAGCGCCACCGTACCGACTAATGTTCTTCTCTGGTCAAGCACATAGCAGATATTGATCGTTTCACTGTCTACGCCGACTTTTCTGATCCTGGCAATCGCCTCTTCCACCGTCAGCGTCTCTTTCAGATCCACGTATTCTACTGTCATGATACTGCCGGCCGAATCTTCCGGATAACGCAGCAGATGATTGATATCCCTTCTCGTTTCCGGACTGGCATGAGCAAGCAGTTTCTTGACGACGTTTGCCGGCATTTCTTCCAGAAGATCCGTCGCATCATCCGCCATCAGATTATCGATAATATTGGCGGCATCTTTCTCTGACAGGGAAGTAATGATATACTGCTCCGTTTCGATCTCCAGATAGGAAAATACATCTGCTGCCATGGTTTTGGGCAGGATACGAAACAGCTTGAGCAGATCTTCCTGTTCCATTCCTTCCATATAGGCGGCGATATCCGCCACGTTATACTCCGTAACGAGTTGACGCAGCTTCGCATACTGTCCAGCATTCAGTAACTCCAAGATTTCTTCCATAACAATACCTCCGCCTCCTTGCCGGTCATTTACAATACACCTGCTATTATATACAGATTTCTGTATCTATTCCTGTATAAAGTAAAGGCTTTCTGCCTGTTCGATCCGCGCTTTTCCTGCGGTAGCTTCCGTTATTTCCTTCCGGATACTCTCCTGCGCTTCATACGGAACCTTAACCTTGAGCGAAACGACATCCGTATAGGAAGGCTCCTCTATCGTAATATTTCTCATTCCCAAAATGTACTGAATCTTGCCGATCCCATTATAGTCCGTTGTAATATGCAGACAGACGCCATATATCATTGTGGCGATGCGGCTGTTCTCCATCCCGGCTTTCGCCGCCTGCGTATAAGCGCGCACAAGGCCCCCTGTCCCAAGCAGTGTCCCGCCGAAGTATCTGGTCACGACGATCATGACATTGCGCACTTCCATACCGAGCAAAACTTCCAGAATCGGTTTCCCCGCAGTCCCCGAAGGTTCCCCATCATCCGAAAAACGCACCACCTGCGCCTTATCACCCAAAATATAGGCATAACAGTTGTGTCTTGCATCCCAATATTTCTTTTTCATCGTCTCTATATAGGCGATAGCTTCTTCTTCCGTCTGCACCGGCGTGGTATTGGCGATAAAAACAGACTTCTTTTCCTCAATCTGTCCCGTTCCGCCTTCTATGATGATCTTATAAGGCTCTTTTCTGCTTTCTTTTTCCATAACTTCTGTTATCTGTCTCCTGTCCTGTAACTCCGATTTTTTAATCTTACCACATGCCGGAATAAAAGTGTATAAAATTGTGAACAATTCTTAATATATCATTAAAAAGGAAGAAAAATCCTTTCTTTGGGTATTAATCTTTGCTATAATAGGGTGAAAAGAATTTCTAAGGCGGCATAAGACGCCGCCAAAGAAATTCTATGTTTCACCCTGAAGAATTGCCGGCGGCAATTCTTCCATGACGGAGTATTCAGGTTGTGATCATAAGGATGCCGCACAAGAAATTCTAGGTTTCACAGGGTGACATTCACAGGGTGATATTCACAGGGTGATATTCACCCTGAAGAATTGCCGATTGGCAATTCTTCCATGACGGAATACCTTAGGTATTGGTTTAAAAAGCCGGCCGAGAAACTTTTTGGTTCACGACTCCCGGTTATGGAAGACGGGGTTTAGGAGGAGTATTATGAATTACGGTAAAAGAGGGGTCAGGAAGAAACAGAAGGCCCTTAATGCGAAAACGGTAAAGTGGGGGAAGAAGCTGGGATTTACTTTTATCCAGGTTGTTCTTCTTTTCTTTGTGTCCGCAGCAGTACTGGGAACCTGCGCGGGAATCGGCGTTTTTCAGGGTATCCTTGCTACGGCGCCCGATATCGGAAATATTGACGTTACGCCGTCCGGCTTTTCTACCTTTGTATACGATATAGAAGGCCATGAGACAGCCAAATTGGTGTCTACGGACTCCAACCGTATCCCGGTCAGCATGGATATGGTTCCCGAGGATCTGGCGCACGCATTTGTTGCGGTTGAGGATGCGCGCTTCTATGATCATAACGGTATCGACATCAAAGGTATCATCCGTGCAGCCGTGGTCGGCATCAAAAATAAATTTAAGTTTTCGGAAGGCGCCAGCACGATTACGCAGCAGCTTTTGAAAAATAACGTTTTTACGGACTGGACAAGTGAAAATACTTTTGCGGAAAAGGTGCAGCGTAAGATTCAGGAACAGTATCTTGCCCTGGAACTGGAAAAAGTCATGGAGAAAGACGATATTCTGATCAATTACATGAATACGATCAACCTCGGTCAGAATACGCTCGGTGTACAGGCTGCCTCACAACGCTATTTCAACAAAGACGTCAGCGATCTGACGCTTTCGGAATGCGCCGTGATCGCCAGCATCACACAGAACCCCACCAAATATAATCCGATCACCCATCCGGATAAAAATGCGGAACGCCGCGAAAAAGTCCTGACCAATATGGAAGAACAGGGTTATATCTCTCACGAAGAATTTGAAGAAGCCATGGCAGACGACGTTTACTCCCGTATTCAGATCGTTGACTCCGAAACAGGCGAATCTACCGTAACTACATACTTCGTAGATGCGCTTACGGATGATATTCTGGAAGATCTGATCGCGGCAGGATATAACGAAACGCAGGCTTATACCTTATTATACAGCGGCGGGCTGAAAATCTATTCCACGCAGGATCCCGCCATTCAGGCAATCTGTGATGAAGCCTTTGCGGATGAAAGCAATTTCCCCGCCAATACCAAGTGGTATCTCAATTATGATCTGACCGTCATCAAAGAAAACGGCGACAGAGTAAATTACAGTACGGAGATGTTCCGCAGTTTCTGGCGGGAATCCAAAACCGGCTATAATCTGATATATTCTTCACAGGATGAAGCTTATATCGATATCGACTTCTATAAAGAAGCGATCTTAGGCCCCAACGACGAAGTATTCAGCGAAACGATTTCCTTAACACCGCAGCCGCAGGTTTCTCTCGTCGTGCAGGATCAGCACACAGGCTATGTAGTTGCCATGAAAGGCGGACGCGGTTCCAAATCCGGAAGCCGGACGCTCAACCGCGCTACCGATACGGAAAGGCAGCCCGGTTCCACCTTCAAAATCGTATCGACCTATGCACCGGCTCTGGACAGTGCCGGATTAACGCTTGCTACCGTAATAGACGACGCACCGTTTAACTATGCCAACGGACGTCCGGTGGGCAACTGGTACGGTCAGCAATACCGTGGTATTTCCTCTTTGCGGGAAGGTATCAGAGAGTCCATGAACGTCGTAACGGTCAAGGCGCTTACCTGGATCACGCCTCAGCTCGGCTTTGATTACCTGATCAATTTCGGTTTTACTACCCTGGAAGAGCGTAAAGAGATCAACGGCGAAATCTTCTCCGATATCCAGCAGTCATTAGCGCTCGGCGGTATTACGAACGGCGTTACCAATGAAGAACTGAATGCAGCCTATGCATGCATTGCAAACGGCGGCGCCTATATCAAACCGAAATTGTACACCAAAGTATTAGATCACGACGGCAATGTCATCCTGGATAACACAGCGCCGCAGTCCAAGCAGGTCATAAAAGAAACGACCGCTTTCTTATTAACGGACGCCATGGTGGACGTTGTCGTAAGCGGTACCGGCGGTTCCGTACGCTTCGGAGGCATGGCGATCGCCGGTAAAACAGGTACGACTTCCGACTATAACGACGTCTGGTTCTCAGGATATACGCCTTATTATACTGCTACGACCTGGGCCGGCTTTGACAACAACGTTAAACTGAGCGGAGATGAGAAAAATCTCGCCAAGAAGCTATGGCGCGCCGTTATGTCCAAGATCCACGAAGAACTGCCTAATCAGTCCTTCAACGTACCAAGCGGCATTGTTACGGCCACGGTATGTACCCGTTCCGGCAAGCTGCCGATCGATGGCCTGTGCAACGGAACGCTTCGAACGGAATATTTTGCGGAAGGCACTGTTCCAACAGAAACATGTGATATTCATTATTCCGGTCCTATCTGTGAATATACGAATCAGCCTGCTACGGAATTTTGTCCGTTCAAAATAGACAGTGTTCTGGAATTACCGCTGATCGAAAACGTCGCTTTACAGAGCGGTTCTCCCAACGCCATGACGGAAGTGATCAATGAAGATGGTTCCATATCCATGGTGCCAACGGAACAAACCGGCAATATCTGCCCGCACAGTGCGGAATTTTATATGGATCCGAATTATGAACAGGTCATTGCTGCGCAGCGCGCAGAAATCGATGCCAGAAACGCACAGGCTGCAGCAGAAGCCGCCGCCGCGGCAGCAGCACAGCAGGAACAGCAGCAGCCGGCACCGCCTCCGGAGCAGCAGCCACCGGAACAGCAGCCACCGGAACAGCAGCCCACACCATAAAAAGCCAAAATCAAATCTCTATATAAAAAATCAAGGGTATCTCCTATCAGATACCCTTGATTTCTTTTATTTTACCTTCCAGTTCAGCGATCCCGCCCTGTGCATTGGTAATTGCCCTGCACTGTTCGTCATACTCATCTTCCGGCATTGTGCCGTGCAGTTCATAGTAACGCCTTCCGATCTCCATGTAATTTTTCTTTACCACCTCTTCACAGGCATTGATCTGACTCTTCAGACTGGCGATCTCTGCCAGATTCCTGGCCTTATCCGTTACTTCCTTCCCTTTCACGGAAAGCGTTTCTCCTATTTTGGAAACAAAACTCTTATCCATATCTCATACCTCCTTTTCTCTTTCCTGTTATGAAAACAACTGTTTTGTCAGACTGCTCAGATTCATACGCATCATTGTATAGTCTGCATCCACCTCACGCTTCAGCGCGGGCGAAATAGCGGAATGTATATAAAAAGTATCCATTCCCGCTCTTTTGGCTCCGGCTATATCATTATCCAGATCATTCCCGATCATCAGAGATTTCTCCGGATCTAACCGGTACTTCTCAAATAACAATCGGAAAAATTCTACATCGGGTTTTCTGATACCATGATCGGATGAGATCAATATGCCATCGAAGCTATCGTAAATCCCCAGATACCGCAGTTCATATTCCGTAAAAACACGCTGTGCATTGGATAATAAGTAAACACCTCTGCCATTCCTGCGTATCTCGGACAGCAGCTCCTTTGCCCCGGCATATAAGCGGACATGATGCGTTGAAAATACCCGGAACATCTGTGCCGTATGGAGTACAAGCTCTTTACCGGCCCGAATTCCCTTCTTTTCATACAACTCCTCAAAAACTTCTTCTATCGGTATCTCCGGATATGCCTCATGCGCATAATGAATCTGCTCCTTTTGAACGATCTGCATGCATCGTTCTTTTTCTGCCTTTTGCGCTTTTTCTTTGTCCGTAACAAGTTTACGGTACATCCTGCGCAATTCTTCCGGCGCATAAACAGCTCCATAATAACCGAAAAAGAGTGACATCTTATTCCATAACACCCGCTGTTCTTCATCCGTCCGAATATCCACGAGAGTTCCGTATAGGTCAAAAATATAATCCTGATATAATTTCATTATTTATCTTATTTTCCTTTTTAACTATTTATCCTCGAAGGTTCAGTCGCCAAGCTGTTTCCCTCTGATCACTCTTTCATACGGAGCCAGCATGCCTTCCGTCATCTTTGCCTGCATTTGTGCCCTGCTCTGCGGCATTCTAAGAAGCAATCCGACCAGCTTCATAAAAAGGATCGTACCAGCCTTCTTCTGCGGGAAATCATATAAATGATGCGCTTTGTAGAATTTATGATCAGCCCGCATCATCCCCTGCATTTCAAAAATTAAATCACGAAATATCTTCATACCGCCCACACCATAAAAATTTCTGTTGACGCGGATCCGATGTGTAAGCGCATAGGCCAGCTTATCTGCACAAGTTTTCGTAGAATCGGCTCCCACGCCTTCGTTTGTCGCAATACCTGCCAGAAAGTTTCCGCCCACCTGACTTCTCGCTTCCAGTATCATCTGCAGATTTTTTTCCTGTGAAAACTCTCCATCGATCAAATAAGCCGTCGGTTTTCCCATAGTCACGGTGCGGTGTCCGTTGCAGAACTGCCTGTCGTCATAAGTCTTGAACACGGTTCCCATCGAGTGGTCTTTTATGGAAAAAGCGTAAACGATACTGTCCGCACGTTGAATCTTACCGCGCAGCAGCTCATCGAAACCATCCTTGTAAACACATTCGCCATCTGACGCGCAATGAAAACATCCCATACACCCGCCCCGAAAAGCAAATTTACGCAGATTGACAACATGGCTCTCATAAGGAAACGCCTTTCGAAAGTCTATGATCATCCGTCGAAGCCTCTCATTCTTCTCTGAGCAGTCCGTCACAATGATAATGCGGTGCTTTCCGTTTTTTTGATTAAAGGGCGTATCGTCCGTTTCTTCTTCAAACGGAGAAGCCTCCTGCTCTATTATATGTTTCACATAATTCCAATATGTGATGACCTGAAGCTGCCCTTCTTTTGTCAAAAGATCGTTCATGTCTGCGGAAAACCCACGAAGCACCCGCATCCCCATATCTTTACAATTCTCTTCAATATAACGATGTGCCGTCACGTCATAGAAACGCTTGGACGTCGTTATCTGCAATGCATATTTTCCGGAAAAATCTATGTCCTGCTCCTTCATGCGTGTAATAAAACGGTGGAGCTGTGAAGGCGCCATAAAAGTATAGACCGGATAGGCAAAAAGAATGATCCGCGCCGATTCGACGGCTTCTTTCAAAGAAGACATATCCCTCTCCCACAACGCGATCTGCGCACCGGCATGAATGATCTCAAAATCATCCTTCGGGAATTTTCTCTGTAAAAAACGCACCGTTTGAAATGTAATGCTGTCCTTTCCTTTCGGACTTCCGTTAATCACTAATACTTTCATACTACCAGTTTCCTCCTGCGTACTGCTGCTTCTTACCTTTTATTTCTGCCCGGCTGCCGCATATCCGCCTGCTGCAGACCGGCACACCCTACTGTATATTTACGTCATGCGTGATCAGATAATAACCATCCTGCAATGACTCGATCGTCCAGTTGACCAGATAAAACGAGCCATCTACCTCCGTCATCGCACTTTCCATATACCCCTGTCTGTAGTCTTCCGTCTGATAGGCCCCATATACATCCAGAAAAACATTATCTCCTTTTACCACGTTCCAGAAGTTGAATTGTCCTCTTCCGGCCCGCACAATATTTTGATAACAGTTGTTATAATAATCTTCCAGCGTAGATAAAGCCGTTTCCGGCGCTATCCCAAGCTCCGACAGACTTCTTCTGCCATCGGATGATGTCCCGCTTCCTTCCGTATCGTCATCAGATGTTTTCTCCAGATTCCGATAGGCCGTTCCGTTACAGGGCGGTAGATTGACCGATAATTCCTGTCTTAAATGCGTCCCCATATAATCGGAATCCGTTTTATTGAAATAGTCATATGTACCGGAACCGGTATCATCCCATGTCGTATCCACATTGTAATAACCGTCCTCTAAACCGACGATGTTCCATGCATGGCTCTCTCCCGCATACCCTGTACAATAATAGCAGGGAATTCCAAGCTGCTGCAGCATATACTGATAAGCTCTGGCATACCCGGCGCAGACCGTTCTTCCGTTTACAAGCGCGCTGTATGCACTCTGGTTCATTTTGGCGGAAGCCGCATAGTCTACCTGTGCAATCAGCGTATCATGCACATATTTTTCCTTTTCATAATAACTGCCAAGATCCCCGGCCCCGTCTATAATCGCTTTGGCCTTCTCTTCAAACGCCGCTTTCTCCTGCGACAGATTATCTGCAGTAGAATTGAACTGCAGATTGATCTCTGCACACTGCCCGTTCTTTCTGTATTTGCAGGAATATGCCGTATCCACCCAGAAAAGTTCCGGATGATCGTTATAAACTGCCGCAAACACATTCCGCAAAGAACCTACCGAAACATCCTCTATCGGAGAAAAACGTTCGGTCAAAGCGTTCGCGTTCGCATAAATCTGCCTGTAAAGATGCTGTCCGCGTGCATCGAGCATACTATAATAGGGATAAAAAAGCGGATCGAATGTAAGGCCATCTCCCGTCTGACCGGGCCCGATCTCACCGATCAGCCGGTCTGCTTCCTCATCATCGATCTGTGTATTTTCATCCTGTATCGGCTGATATCCGTTCTTACCCGCCACATCGGCCGGCGCCGTAATTCCATAAGGAACTGACGGCTCTTTTGTATCCATGTCCTGCAGGCCTTCCGCCTCTGTCATAATATCAGGACCTGTCGCATATGTAGGCTGCGATTGTGTTTCAGGCTGCTCTACGGCTTCCGGCGCCGGTTCCGTATCGTTATCGATATCTTCCGTTACCGTACTTTGTGCCTGCCCGCTGTAAATACTGTTATCATTGCCAAGCGAGCTTCCCTTGCCGGCAGCCGGACTGGCATTGACGCCCCTGTCCTCTTCCAGCTTCAGCGTATCGGCAATCTTCTCCGAAAGCTCCGGATTCATAGCGCATAAGAAAATAATGCCGCAGCATAACATAAAAAATATAAGTATTGCATATAAGATTTTCTTCAAAAATTTCATGCCGTGTCCCCTCTTTAGTCCAGTCTAATATTCTTTACTGATATCTTTCACATCATATAACTGCATAAATGCGTCCAGGTCCCTGTCGTTTTTGATCAGCATGATCTCTTCAAACTTTCCGGTATGAATATCCTTAAAACCGGCTACCTGCTCTCCGTTACAAATGCTGCACTTAATGACGGGCTTCCTGTTTTCTTTATCATATGGCCTGACTGCGGCCTTTTTACGAAACATCATACTCGTTTCCCTTTATCTGTTTTTTCTCTTCATTTCTGTTTCGTTTTCCGACTATTACTCTGATACTATTATATATCAGATGTAAAAAAAAAGAAACGTTGAATTTAACAGCGTCCCTGTTAAGCATCTACCGGAATTAACCCGCATAAAATCAGATCAGAATTTACAGATGAATTTCCTGAATTATCCTTTGTTTTTGCCCTTATCAGGGTTCATAATGTTCTGTGGGAAGATATTGCAGCTGCCCGGCGGCGGCTCATATTTTTTTATAAAAAAACATACGGTGGAAGGCTTGATTAAAATATGTTACGCTATACCATAAAGGAAATGGCAGTCTGGGAGAACTATTTCCTTCCAGAACGCAAAAAGAGATTATACCGAAAGATTTATGGATTATAGCAGAAAAATACCGGAATATTTATGGAATATGCCGGATAAAGGTGAATGGGAAAGCCGCCGAGAGGAAATCCTTATCGATGATATTATCCAAAAGAATCATATAAAAAAGGAAATGCAGTTACACATTTTGACATATCGCAGACTATGATAGATAAAGCAAAGGAATTGGCGGCAAAAGCAGGAGTTCTTGTATGCAGATTGAAACACAGAGATTGTTGATCCGTGATATAGAAACAGATGATGCGACACTATTTGCCATAATGGCGGCAGACGGAACTTTAAACGACTGTGGCTTTGACAAAGACTGCGGCAGTTGGATCGCAAAATGGATAACCGAGGCAAAAGATTTTGCACATAGAGATAATCCGAATATGGATTATCTGGCTTATTCTATAACCTTAAAAGATGAGGCTGCGGTCATTGGTTCTGTTGGTTGTTCCTATTATGAAGATCTCCGGGAAACAGGAATTGTCTATTTTGTCGGGGCGCAGTATAGAAACAATGGTTATGCTGTTGAAGCGGTTAAAGCATATACAGAATATTTTCTAAAGCATTATCATGCAAAAAGAATCATCGCTACTGTGAGGAATGAAAACATCCCCTCCTGGAAAGTGATTGAAAAGGCCGGATATCTCCTGAACACAAAAAGAATGTATAAAGATTTAAACGATGATAAAGAGGAATTGTATCGTTTTTACGAAATGAAAGATCATATCGAATGAAATCTTACCGAATAAATTTTTAAAACAGATCAATTATTTTTAGAAGAATTCCATGGATTTTTCTAAAATCGAAATAAATGCCAAGTTAATGGATTCAACACTTTTGTGCAGCTTTATGCCTCTTTTGAATAATCAATAATCGCAATTTCCTGCATAAGCTGTTTTGCTGTATTTACAAGAGATTCCACTTGCTCTGCAACCTCATCCGAATAATATTTCCCGCCACATTGCTCACACTCTTCACAAGGCACATTTTTGATGATGATAATACAGTTTTTATAATTGACCACATGAGTTGTCAAAGATGAAATTGTCGTCTTACATTTACAATACATACACATAATTACTGCCCCTTTCTAGTTTTTAAATCCTTTTCAAATTTATCAGTGCTTGGAAAATAAGCCGTTATAAAAAACAAATTATTGCTATCTGAACCGACAACAATATGCAATATGTCTATCTCTTTCGTATGTCCGAAAACAAGGCAGCTGGGGTAAGGAAAATCGTCTGGATAATCCTCTATGATTTCTCCTGTTTGCAGACAGAGCTTTAATCAGCAATGCTGATATCCCTTTACCGCAGGCACTCGCAGAGTGGAGATTTACAAACGTCAATTAAAAATATAGTCGCCCCACCTGTAAAACGGGTGGCTAGGGACGCGGGCTCTAAGTCCGCCCTACTTGGCTGCGTCTCAAGACGCGGGCTTTCTCTTTAAGACCATGGGAAGTCTACCTTTTGCAGCCTTCCCACATCTCCGTTCAAACCACATTGCTACCCTCTCGTTGCTGCGGGGCGTTTGTACTACTCAGCTCTGACCCTTAAAAAGGTCTTCTTATTCTTTCACACTGTTGTGGTTGTGATCTTACTAACCATTTTAGCGGACAGTTCCATTACGTGATGTTGTATCTGGTCATGGATACCCTTTGTAATCATGCCTCTTGCATGTAGGGAGATCGCTTTTTCTTCAAGGCCGGAGATATCCCTCTGGTATTTGGGGATGAATTTTGGCTCGAATTCGCCCTCTCGCTCTCTTGGGACATGGAATCCCTCTCATTCCCCATTTTATATCCTGTTTTTATCACCCCATTCACACATTCCGTCTAAAATAGGAATTAAAGATTTTCCACGCTCTGTTAAGCTATATTCTACCTTTGGCGGGATTTGTGGATATTCTTTTCTATGCACTAATTGGTCTGCTTCTAATTCTTTTAAAGTGGAGCTTAAAGTCTTATACGAAATTTCACTGATATATTTTTTCATTTCGTTAAAACGGACAACTCCGAACTCCATTAAAGTATACAAAATAGTCATTTTATATTTGCCATTGATTAATGACAATGTGTAGCTGAAACCTGTCGTTTCAAGACATTCATTTGCAATACAGCGTTCATTCATTTTTACACTCTCCTTTAGGTAAGTATATAACTTAATTGTAAGTATCGCACTTATATGTGCGTACTTGATTTTACTCTAATTCTTGCTAAGATTATAATATCAAAGGCAGAGAAAGTCAATCTCGCAGAATAAGGAGGACATATTTTTATGAGCAAAAAAATAGTTGTAATAACGGGCAGCCCCCGGAAAAACGGGAATAGCTTTGCTATGACAGACGCTTTCATCAAGGCAGCCGAAGCAAAGGGGCACACAATCACACGGTTTGACGCTGCATTAAAAAAAGTGGGCGGCTGCCGGGCGTGTGAAACCTGTTTTTCCACTGGAAAAGCCTGTACTTTTGATGATGACTTCAACACGATTGCACCGGCAATTCTTGAAGCGGACGTTATCGTATTTACCATGCCTGTCTACTGGTATTCTATCCCGGCGCAGATTAAAGGTGTTATTGACCGTATCTTTTCTATGGTTGTAGGCGGCAAGGATATTGCAGGAAAGGAATGTGCGCTGATTACCTGTTGTGAAGAAGATGATATGTCCGTCATGGACGGCGTTCGTATTCCTATTGAGCGTATGGCGGCATTGAATAAATGGAAAATGGTAGGCGAGGTTTTAATTCCCGGCGTATTAAATGTTGGCGATATAGACAAAACCGAGGGCTGCAAAAAATCGGCTGATTTAGCCAATGCAATTTAAGGGAGGTAATTATGAGCAAAAAAATTATAATTCTCAATGGAAGTCCAAGAAAAACCGGAAATACAACGGCATTAACGACAGAATTTAAGAAAGGCGCAGAGGAAACAGGAAACACCGTGACAGAGTTTTTCCTTGACGGCATGAACATAAACGGCTGTAAAGGCTGTTTTGGCGGTGGTAAAAACCCGGACAGCCCTTGCGTCCAAAAAGACGATATGGATAAAATCTACCCTGTTTACAAGGAAGCGGACATAGTTGTTCTTGCAACACCGCTTTACTATTGGACTATCAGCGGTCAGTTAAAAACTGCCTTTGACCGCTTATTTGCTGTTGCGGAATGTGACCCTAATTATCGAAACCCTAAAAAGGAAAGTGTTCTCATTATGGCAGCCGAGGGCTACGGCTTTGAAGAAACTCTTTATTGGTATGAACATCTTGAAAAACATTTAGGGTGGAAAAGCATTGGAAAAGTGCTTTGTAGCGGTGTAATGGCTATGGGAGATATTGTCGGAAAACCCGAATTACAGGAAGCCTACAATTTGGAACATCATACATTGCCAAAAACGTTCCAGCCATACCTTATCCCATCGGCATTAGTAGTATTGCAAGAAATATCCAGCCTTATACCGGAGGGCGTGTGTGAGCAGCGCTCATATATCATCTCCCTGCTGCTAATGCCTAATTGGCGTACAAAAATATAAAGTATATAAATAGAAATAAACTGACATTACTATTATCAGAAAAAATTCGACAACATGCAAGCAATTCTATTCGACAGCAAAATCTTACATATCTTATTCATATCAACAAAGTTTTTACCCATAGACATGGGATTTTTTACAGCCTCAAGGAATCAAAGACATATAACCTCATATCGAAAGCTTTATAGACTGTCTTCAAATTCGCAGACACAAAGAAAAACGGAAACGCTGTATTACTCAACGTTTCCGCTTCATTAAAAAGAGCGCGAGACGGGACTCGAACCCGCGACCCCGACCTTGGCAAGGTCGTGCTCCACCAACTGAGCCACTCGCGCATAATACTTGTCTAAGTAATGAGATTTTGATTCGTGATGACTACATCACTCGGACAAGTAATAGCATACTACATTTGTTTTCTTTTGTCAACGGTAAAAATAAAATTTTATCTATTTAATAAATATTTTTAAATATACATACTATTCAGACAATTTCAACTTATAACAGACTTCTCCAACAGGCAAGATCCTATTCCAACTTGTCAGCACATTTGATACGGTAAATTCTCCGCAAAGACTCATCTATGCGCTCTTCCGAAATTGTCCCTTCCTGCACTGCCGCCAATAATCCATTATATGCGGCCACAAAATCATCGGGCATCAGCAGCATATCCGCTCCCGCCTGGATCGCCAACACGGCCGCCTCTTCGGACGTATACTCTTCTGTGATCGCCCCCATGTTCAAAGCATCTGTTATAATAACGCCATCAAAGCCGAGTTCTCCGCGCAGTACATCCGTAATCATGACTTTTGACAAAGAACATGGTACAACTTCCGTATCAATCGATGTAGCGATCACATGACCGACCATAATAAAATCGACTCCGGCTTCAATTCCCGCCTGAAACGGAAGAAAATCCGTCTCTGTCATAGATGTCAGCGTTTTATCCAATTCTACCCTGCCTTCATGCGTATCCTCCGTTGCTGCACCGATCCCCGGAAAATGTTTCAGACATGCACTGACTCCTGTTCCCTGCATTCCATCCACAACATTTCTGACCATATCCGAACAGACCGCAGCATCCGATCCAAATGATCTGCCGCCTATTACTCCATTCTGCGTACCTTCTGTTTCCGCCGGTACTGTCACATCCGCCACCGGGGCAAAGTTTAAATTGAATCCCAGTTCATCCAAATAAGTGCCGATCGTCACACCCGCTTCATAGGCCGCTGCCGTGTCACCGTTTGCGCCGATCACGGCCATATCTTCTACTTTCGTCACTTCGATATCACTGTTCGCCACACGGCTTACAGAACCGCCTTCCTCGTCTACCGCAAGAAATATCGGATATCTGCTTCTGGATACCGTACTGGCCAGCATCTCCGTCACCTGTTCTTTATCCACTATATTCTGCGCAAAGTATATCAATCCGCCGACAGCATACTGACGCAGCGCTTCCTGCGTGCTTTCTCCGGCCTGTGTTACAGTCGTATAACCCGTTAAAGCCTCCGGTGTAATAATGAACAATCCTGCCACTTTATCTTCTATCGGCATTGTCGAAATATTGCTGTTCACGATTTCTTCCAACTGTTCGTCCAGCGTCGGTACCTCCACTTCTACCGGCGGTGGTGTTTCAATAACCATATCTTCCGGCTGATGCTCCTGCTCAGTCTCAAGCTGTGCCGCTTCCATTTCTGCCGCCAGCTTTTTCTCTCTAAACACTGCTGAAATCTTCCGTCCGACAGCCACTCCTCCGGCAATCAGTCCCGCAAACAGCACAAAAACAACACAATAAGAAATGATCTGATTACGAATCCTTCTTTTTCGCCTGTAAGAACGACGGCTCTCCGGATCATCCGTCTCCTCTACGTCGTCGTCATCTTCGTCGTCATCGTCATCATCATCTTCGTCATCGTCGTCTTCATCTTCGTCATCGTCATCTTCATCTTCGTCGTCATCTTCATCTTCGTCATCGTCGTCTTCATCTTCGTCATCGTTGTCGTCATCGTCATCGTCGTCGTCTTCATCGTCGTCGTCGTTGTCATCTTCGTCATCTTCATCCAAATCATCATCGTCTTCATCAATTTCTTCTATATCGTCATCTATATCATCATCCAATTCCCCTTCTGAGAAAAGATGTTTCTTCCGGTTAAATAGTTTTCCCATACAGACCTCCAATTTCCACTTTTCATTCCAAATATGCCATTCCGTCTCTTTTCCCCAGATACGAACCCTGATATAATCCTATACAAGATATAGTATATAATAACCTATTTCTATACATTTTACCACATAATTTTTATATTTCGCACTATTTCTGTCTTTTTATTTCTTTAACTGACATGTATAGACACAACGAGGAAGCGGGTATTAATCCTTTCGACTAACACCCGCTCCTAAACTATACTATCCAACGGCCTATACCTCCATTTTTCTTCCTTCGTACTCTTTCCTTTTCTCTCTCGTATGCATATACTGTAACGTCTCTTCTCTTTTCTTTTCTTCTGTTCTGCGTTACTTTCTCTTCTGTACTCGACTACGATTTCTATAGATGCGGCTCATCACCGCTTCTATTTTGCCTTGTCTTTAGTTCCTTATTCATTTGTACTTCAAAATGGATTTTTTAATTTACGTTTTCGGCGGACCATACCTCTCTTTCTATAGATGCAGTTCCAACTCCAATTCTTTTCTCTTTTCCCACGATTTCTTTGGAACCACGTCTATGTTGATATCTATGTGAATTGGTTTGTTTATGATTTTATTATACCACGGACTTTTAATTTGTCAACACATTTTTTGAAATTTCTTTTTATTTTTACATTTTTTTCTATTATTTGCATTATTATCATACTTTTTATGTTTTTACCATATTTTTACAGTTATTTTTTGCAAGGTAAACCTGATAGAATATTATCATATACAAAGAACGGGGGTTATCATCATGTCACACAAAACAGCGGCTTTTGCCGCCATGGCCAAATCCATTATTACCAATCTGGGAAAAAGAAATATGGAAGGATATTATTTTGAGAAGGGAGCCGACTGCGTAAAGGCGATCGTCGATTCTATTCCACAGGGAAGCGTGGTCAGCTGGGGCGGCAGCGAAACGATCAAAGAAACGGGATTATTGGAGGCGGTTAAGAGCGGCAGCTATGAATTGATCGACAGATCGTCTGCAGCAGATCCTGAAGAAGCCAGAGCGCTTTATGCCAAAACGGTCCTTGCGGATTATTATCTGATGAGCAGCAATGCCATTACATTAAACGGAGAACTGATTAATATTGATGGAAACGGTAATCGTGTTGCCTGTCTCATACAGGGTCCGCGTCATGTCATTGTTGTTGCCGGAATGAATAAGATCGTTACAGATGTTCAAAGCGGCGTTGCCCGCGTCAGAAATATGGCCTCGCCGGCCAATGCGGTCCGCCTGAGCCGAAATCTCCCCTGTGCCGCTGCGGGACACTGTCTTGACTGCCTTTCTCCGGAATGTTTCTGTAACCAGATCGTCGTTACAAGAAGAAGCGGACACACAGGCCGGATCAAGGTATATCTGGTCGCGGAAGACCTTGGATATTAAAAAACATAACAAATCCTACCGCATACATAAACGCAATACAAAGCGCAGCCGATAGTTAATCCATCGGGAATTATCTTTTAATCAAGTAGAAGGGAAAATTAGAGATGAATTTTCCCGACCTCTCACACCATATTGCGTGTCCAGATTGATACAATTTTTGCGTGGCGGCTGTCGTTTTTTGAGTTGAAATTGCCGCACTTTCGATATTCCATAGTGTAAAATTTAACGATAACCCATTTTTCAGAAGGGCTATCGTTATTTTTTGCACCCAACATCCTCACATCATATTTTACCAGAATCCACGGCTTTTTCCATAATAAAATGTACTCTTTTCCACGCACAGAAAAAGCAGTCGGAGGCATCTGGAACAAACCCAATACCCCGGCCGCTTCCGGCTTTAAATCTTTGTGCTGACTTTCGCTCCGTTGCGGAAGGTGCCCCCCTCCGTCTGAAATTACAAGTTCCTCTGGCATCCTGGGCAATAGACGCTACTCCTACCGCCGATGACAGTACGGCAAAGTATTTCACCACAAACCGGACAGGCCTCGCCGTCATGCCCATACACCTGCAAAAACGGTGTATTACGGTAATCCTGTCCCTTTGTCTCCAGATATTCTTCTGGAGTTATCGCATTTTTTTCAATAAAGAAAGCCATGCATTCGGGAATAACCGCTGAAAGCCGCTCCCATTCACATCCATTTAAACTGTTTGCAGAACGTGAGGGACGTATCTTCGCCCGGAACAAGATTTCATCGGAATAAATATTTCCTATCCCTGCAACCGCGCTTTGGTCAAGCAGGCATTCCTTTATTGACTTCTTACGCCTGCCAAACTTTGATTCCAAATATCCGGCGCTGAGGTTTTTATCGAACGGCTCTAACCCTAACTTTGAGATTCCGCTGTATGTATCCGCCTCATGATTCTGGATGTACCAGAACCGTCCGAAACGGCGAGTATCGGAAAAATGCAGTTCGCTTCCATTGCTTAAATGAAAAATAATATGCGTATGTTTTTCCTGCGGATGATCATGCAGCATTACGAGAAGGCAGCCCGTCATCCGCAGGTGCAGGATGATTTTATCACCGCTTTCAAGCAGAATGATCAGAAATTTCCCCCGCCTGTCCATGGCTAAAATCGTCTGATTCTTTATTTTCTGACAAAAAATTTCTGCTGACGGATATGCTATGATATCTGTACGGTTTGTGGTAATATCTGAAATTTCCAGGCTCTTTAGCTGTGGCTCAAGGACTCTTTTTATTGTTTCAACTTCTGGTAACTCAGGCATTTGCCATCCTCTCCTTTTGTGCCGATTTCTTGATCTGTTCATGATAAAAATAGTTGACAATAACAGGCGGCTCATCCAAAGGGCGGCTCATACTGTCATCATTCGTCACATAATCGAGACCGATTTCAGCAGCGTATTCCTGCAGCTCCGTGTCAAGTGTTTCCCAATAACTGCGGCTACCTTGGTTATAAATATCTTGATACAGCGGCAGAAGAGCAGGATATTTCTCTTGGATATAATCCAAAATGACCGATTTGTAACTGCCACGCAGATTTAGATTTTCCAGCCAGATCAAGTTGCAATGTTCTTTTGCTTGCTCTATAATCGCCTTAACATCAGTAATGCCGGGAAAGATAGGTGAGATAAAGCAAGTTGTGCGAACCCCAGCATTGTGAAATGCTTTCATAGCGGCAAGTCTGCTTTTGATAGATACAGCCTTATCCATATCGTCCTTGAACCCTTCATCAAGCGTATTGACCGACCACGATACACGGGCATCGGGAAATGTTTTGATGATGTCTAAATCCCGTAAAATCAAATCGGACTTCGTGGCAATGCAGAGCTTTGCCCCACTGCCTTGCAGTTCTTCCAGCAATGTACGGGTGCGGCGGTATTTTTCCTCGATAGGCTGATAGGGATCTGTTACCGAGCCGATAAACAGCTCTTTGCCTTTGTATTTGCCCAGGGTCTTGATTGGCTGCCAAATCTTCACATCCACAAATTCGCCCCATTCTTCGGGATGGTTTGTAAAACGTTTCATAAAACAGGCGTAGCAATACTTGCAGGCATGTTCACAACCCGTATAAGGATTTACTGAAAAATCACATACGGGCAGATTAGATTTTGTTATCACACTTTTTGCTTCGATTACTTTAATAATCATTTCCATCTACCAAATCGTATTTGTTTATCTATGTCAGGTTTATATTGCTCTAATTGCGGTTCTTCGGGATTTGCGCAGCCAATACCGATAAATACGGGTATCATATAGGTCGGTGGCACTTTCAGTTTTTTCTTGACTATATCGTGTTCTTTATTCAGCGGTATGCGCATTGAGCAGGGCAGCCCTTCTGCTGTTGCCGCTAAAAAAATATTTTCTATCACACACCAGATCGTAGCAAAGGGATTTAATTTTGAAACATACTCGCCGTTCAATTCCTTTGATTTGAATAAAGGAATAACCGCATATGGCGCTTCTTTCAGCATAGTATATTGCCTGGGCATAGCGTAGCCGTACATTTTTTGCCCCAATGTAATCTGATAAGGTCTGGGCATATTCAGATACCTATCGGCATCGAATTTATCCGCAATAGCTTTGGCTTCGGAAAAAGCATATTCTTTTTCTTCGTCGGTCCTTAAAACGATAAACTGCCAATTACGGTTATGGTCCCAGGTGGGGACTTTGTTTCCTGCTTCCAAAATTCTTTTAATGGCCTCAAAATCGACTTCCGTATCTAAAAATTCCCTCGTCGTTTTTCTTTTGTTAATTGCTTCATAAAATTCCATAATTCAATCCTCCGTTTCTCGACCCATAAGCTCTGTCAGATTTTTAGTAAATGTCCGTGAGAGATCAATTAGCTGTTTTTGTTCATCCTGTGTAAACATAGACATAGCCGTATCTTCTGCCCATGTAATGTGGCGGACAACTTTTTCACAGTAAGCTTTGCCAGCTTCGGTCATCCGTACTAATTTCTCCCGTTTATTTTCTTTTCGCTCTTCAACAGTTACATACGCCTCACTTAAAAGATTTCGTATAATCAGATTGACTGTTTGTTTAGCCTGAAAGGTGCGCTGGCAGATCTCCGTCTGCGTCACACCTCCCTTGCCATAGAAATCGTCATAATATAGAACATTGACGACTAACAGCGTTTTCATCAGCATTCCGTGGCGTTTAGCGTACTCATCATACAACGCAAGCTGCTCATCCCGAAATTTGCAATACAGATATGCGTTTTTCTTGGTTTCCTTTGTTATATCATCCACCTCCTATAAAGTCAATTACCGTACAGTCAAATAATTGACTTTTTTAAAATATAGCAGATTTTATGGATTTGTCAAGACTGAATATTATCTATCTTGGGAGCCATCAGTTTCCCACTTGAGATCCATTCAGAAATGATATTTTTCACCTTCAGAACCACCACAACATCTTGTGGCACCACACATACAGGATCTATGAACTGTTTAGACAGTGCAGCCACAACAATTCTACCATCTTTGTCGGACAGTATCCTGTAGATGAACTGCATAACAGGCTCAGAGGCGGATTCCACCATGGACAGAATCTATCCATAATGCTTATGAAATCCCCCTGAATGAAACGAATCTGAGAAAGCTGTATGACTCAAAGAAGCTAAAAAATTTGCACTTAAAGTCACCCTTGGTCTTTACTGTATCCTTCCCACTACCAGGGCGAATTGGGGACTTTCACCCGTTAGAAACGTGCGCCGCTAGGCGCACAACAAAAACGGCATAACCCGCAGGTTACGCCGTTTTTTTATATTTCTTATATCGTTTTTATGTACCGTCTCTGTTTATTTATGCATTGTTATGCAGACGATTCAGTTTCTCTCTCAAATCGGCAGAGATCGTACTGACCATATCTGCCGACGCTGCGATCTCTTCGGTGGACGCCGCAAGATTGGTTACGCGTATATTTACGCCATCGATGATCGAAATCAATTTCTCCGTATCGCTAAACAGGTTGTTGATCGCATCCTGGACTTCTTCTTTATTCCTGTCACTGTCACTTGCCGTATCCTTGGAAGAATCTGCCAGTTTCTTGATGTTTTCCGCAATGATCGCGAATCCTCTGCCGGATTCTCCTGCTCTGGCTGCCTCTATACTTGCATTCAGGGCTAACAGGTTCGTTTCTTCCGCTACATTCGT
This sequence comes from uncultured Lachnospiraceae bacterium, assembly GCA_910579735.1. Classification (GTDB taxonomy): domain Bacteria; phylum Bacillota; class Clostridia; order Lachnospirales; family Lachnospiraceae; genus UBA3282. The sequence continues at coordinate 74,115 of CAJTUZ010000002.1, read as the reverse complement.
GATCTCCAGATTGTTCTCTTCCAACTTCACTAACAATGACTGAATCGATGTCAGTGCGGTTTTCAATTCGTCACAGAATGTCACGACATCACTCATGGAAGCGGAAATTCCGGTACTTTCTTCCGCATTGCTGTTATTTCCAATGGACATTTCACCAATCGAAATATCCAGGCTGTCGAAATCGTCTGCGACTTCGTCTATCAGCTGTGCGATCTGCTCGTTCTTGGCTTCGATCAGTGAATTCTTCTCTCTCATCTCTGCAGACAGCTCTTCTGCCAGAATCTTTTCGCGGTTTACTTCGTCCTTAATATAATGGATACAGTTTTCTTTCACATTACAGCCATTATAGATTGCCGCCCCCATATCATTACAGGTTCTGTATCCGCAGGCTGAACAGTTGATCGTACGCTGCTCCTTCGTATCCTTACCCATGGAATCAAAAATAATGTCGAGTTCGGAAGTATCCGGATATTTGATGCCAACCCCCGCTGATCTGTCAGTATAATGTCTGATAAAATCATTGATATTCAGACTTCTGAATTGCCTGTTAAAACGGTCTAGTCTCTGTTTCGGCGAAAGATGCCTGCCCCAGGCGCTCTGCTTACTGTTACGCTTACTCGCCTCTTTGATCTTCTGCAGCTCATAGAGCGTATCGTCATGCTTCGTCTTCTCTTCTTCCACCGCCGTACCGTAAATACATCCTTTTGCACAATTGAGGGCATCTACCATAAACGGCAGTTCTTTCCCGGTGAGCACTCTTTCTTTATAATCTTCCAGGAATTCATATGCATGGCGCTCTCCTTCTATCTGCCTGATAAAAACCTCTTCCCCGCAGAACCAGTAAACATTTTCCTTAAGGCCGCCCGGCATAGGGTAAATAGAGCCAAGTCCGTATTCAATCTCATCGGAAGCAGGTGCACCGGAAACATTATGTTCTCTGACATACCGCATCAGATGATCGAACGTAACATTATAAGATATGTAACCGCCGCAGTTCGGATCGTCAATTTCCGCTTTCTTGGCAATACAGGGACTGATAAAAGCAAGTTTATCCGGTATCTTCATATATTTTTTGGCATAAATGGCGCCGCACATCATCGGTGAATGTACCGGAACCAGTCTCGGGATCAATTCCGGAATATATTTCTCGATATAGCTTACGATTGCAGGACACGGCTGGGAAATACCGCCATAGAATTTATTCTCGGTAATATATTTGATATATCCCCACGTTGTAATATCCGCACCGAAACTGATGCTGACAATGCGGTTCACGCCGAGATTCTTCAGTCCGCCCAGCACGGATGCATATTCCTTCGGATAATTGGCCAGAAAAGCAGGGGCAAGAAGGATCGATATCTTCTCTCCCTTCTTCAGATCTTCAAAGAACCGTTCCGTATCGTCGCGGTAACCTCTGGCCTGATGTTCACAGGCATCAAAGCAGGCGCCGCAGCTGATACACTGGTTGCCGTCAACTACAATCTTATTTCTGCCATTCTCTTCCACCGCATAGTTTGCGGTCAAAACAGGGCATGCGGAAATACATTTATTACACCCGATACAGTTATCATTTGTATATACCAACGCGTTATCTGTTGAACTTGCCATAAAACGACTCCTTTTTCACCAAACTATTAGGAATATTGTAAGATAATCCATGTTTCCAATATACCATATTTGTGAAAAATGTCAATATTTACAGCTGATACAATACAAAAATATCATAAATTGCCTTAATCGCCACTTCAAAATCCGCATTGGCCACACCGATGATAATATTCAGCTCGCTGGAACCCTGATCTATCATTTTTACATTGACATTCACATGCGCAAGCGCAGAGAATATTCTTCCGGCCGTTCCCCTTGTCGATTTCATGCCGCGTCCTACGACTGCAATGAGCGCAAGATCAGCCTCGATATCGATCGAATCGGGATCAGCCAGTCTGTGTATGCCGGAAACCACCTTCTGCTCTTTGTGCATAAAATCATCCTGATGTGCGAAAACAGTCATGGTATCGATACCGGACGGTACATGCTCAAATGAAATGCCGTTTTCTTCAAACGCCTGCAGCACTTTGCGTCCAAATCCGATCTCCGAGTTCATGCTGTCTTTCTCAATATTTACAGAACAGAAACCTTTTTTGCCCGCTATACCGGTTATAACATATTTCGGTTTCTGGCAGGTGCTTTCCACGATCCATGTTCCTTCGTCCTGCGGTGCATTCGTGTTTCTGATATTAATCGGTATCCCTTCGCTTCTTACCGGGAAAATAGCATCTTCATGCAATACGCCCGCTCCCATATAAGCAAGTTCCCGAAGTTCTCTGTATGTAATCGTCTCTATCGTTTCGGGATTGTCTATGATACGCGGATCCGCTACCAGAAAGCCGGAAACGTCCGTCCAGTTTTCGTATACGTCAGCTTTGATCGCTCTTGCCACGATAGATCCGGTAATGTCGGAACCGCCGCGGGAAAATGTTTTAACGCTTCCATCGGCATACGCTCCGTAAAATCCCGGAATTACCGCCGCATCCAGTGCATTCAGGCGTGCCTGCATCAGTTCATTGGTCGTCCCGGCATCAAAATCACCGTTTTCGTCAAATCTTACGACGCCTGCCGCATCAACAAATTCAAATCCCAAATAAGCTGCCATAATGATACCGTTTAAGTATTCACCTCTGGAGGCTGCATAGTCTTTGCCTGCTTTATCCTTAAATTGTTTCTCAATGGTCTTAAATTCGTCGTCCAGGGAAATTTTCAGAGCAAGGCCATCGATAATCTCCTGATATCTCTCCCTGATCGCCTTTAACTGTTCTTTGAAATCTTTGCCGGATTCTGCCAGATCATAACACGCATACAGCATATCCGTCACTTTCGTATCGCCATCAAATCGTTTACCGGGTGCGGAAGGTACCGCAAACTTCCGCTCCTTATCCGCACGGATGATCTCTCCGACTTTTTTAAACTGCTCCGCACTGGCAAGGGAACTTCCGCCAAATTTCACTACTTTTTTCATCTTCTACAACCATGCCCCTCTCTTATACTTCAAATAAATGATCTATCAGTGTATGCCCTTTCGCATAAAAGTTACCGCTCTGTTCAGCTTCTTTTTCGTTATAATTCCATGTTTTATCCAGTTTGTTCGAACTGTCATAAAGCATGTAAGGTACACTGTCTGATGTATGGGTCCTGACCCTGACAGGCGTCGGATGATCCGGCAGTATCAGCATACGATAGGAAACGCCCGCCTGCTCCAATGCTTTTTGCAAAGGCGCCACGACTTTTCCATCGAGATATTCTATCGCCTGTACCTTCCGTTCTGCGCTGCCCTGGTGTCCCATTTCATCCGGAGCCTCCAGATGAATATAGGCGAAATCATAACCGTCATTTAAAAGCGCATCAAGCGCCGCCTGTGTTTTTCCCGCATAATTGGTATGCAGGCCGCCGTTTGCTCCTTCCACATGCGCAACGCCCATACCGGCGCCAATGGCAATGCCTTTTAACAGATCTACAGCCGAGACCATCATGCCTTTTTTGCCTGTTTTTTCCTCAAAGGAAGAAAGCATCGGTTTGGTTCCGGCGCCCCAGAACCAACAGCAGTTGGCCGGATTGAGTCCTTGTTTTTTCCGTTCTATATTAATGGGATGATTTACTAAAATGTCATAGCTTCTTCTCATCATGGAGGCTAACGTCTCATCCTCCGGCAGATACTGTCCGATCGTCTGCGTCAGTACGTCATGCGGCGGTGTGAGCTCCACAACCTCACCTTTATCCCAGATGAGACAATGTCTGTAGCTTGTTCCTGCATAAAATCGATATGTCTCGTTCTCCAGCTCTTTTTTAACCGCCTCAAGCAAAACGGCACAGTCTTCGGTACTGATCTCCCCTGAACTGTGATCGATGATCGTTCTTTCCTCAAAAGGCACATCCTCTTCGGAAATCGTCACGATATTACAGCGCAGTGCAATATCCGTATCTTTCATGGGAACGCCGATGCTCAGCGCTTCCAGAGGAGAACGGCCGGAATAATATTTTTCCGGATCATATCCCAAAACAGAGAGGTTCGCCGTATCGGAACCGGGTTTCATCCCGGCAGGGATGGTATGGACCATACCGATCTCCGAGCATTTGCCAAGTTCATCCATAGCGGGCGTAGCGGCATAGGCAAGCGGTGTTTTGCCGCCAAGAGCCTCGATCGGTTCATCCGCCATACCGTCTCCCAACACTATTATATACTTCCTGTTCATATCCGTGCTCCTTTTTCAGCTTTCCAGACGGATCCTGTTGATGCTCCCGCCAAGTGCGGAAATCTTTTCGTCAAATTCTTTTTCCGTCATCACATCTGTCGTAAAAGCAAATTCATCCGCAAATCCCGCGTCCACCTGCGAAATATTCTCAAACAGCGAAAGCGCCTTGTCTTTCCGGTCCGCGCTCACGCGTACGAAAAATCTGCGGTGCATGGCTGAAATATCCGCTAACGTAACTCTCTCAACATCCCAGAAGCACATGATCGTCTTACCTGGATGTCTTGCGCAGTCCACTACGTCGGATACAACGGCGCTTGCCGTCGGCAGTTTGCCTGCACCGCGTCCGTAATACATAGAATCTCCCAGCATATTTCCGTGTACATAAACTGCGTTAAATACATCTTTTACGCTATATAACGGATGTTCTTTCGGTATCATAAACGGCGCTACCATGGCAAAAAAACCATCGTCCGTATCTTTGCTCAGGGCAAGCAGTTTAATGGAATGATTCAGCTTTTTGGCATAAGCAAAATCAGCCTGGGATATCTTTGTGATCCCTTCCGTATAAATATCTTCGTAATGAACATGCTCTCCTTTCATCAAAGAAGAAAGGATCGCAATTTTCCTGCAGGCGTCATACCCTTCAACATCCGCTTCGGGATTGCGCTCCGCATAACCGTTATCCTGCGCCTCTTTCAATACATCGGCAAAATCAGCGCCGTTTTCGTCCATTTTTGTCAGAATATAATTGGTGGTACCATTCAAAATACCTGTGATCGCATCAATTTTTTCCGCAGTGAGAGAATAATTTAACGGACGGATGATCGGAATACCTCCGCCTACACTCGCCTCGAATAAATAGTTGCAATGATTCTCTTTGGCAATCCGAATCAACTCCGGCCCGTGATTGGCGACTAACTCCTTATTGGAGGTACAGACGCTTTTTCCGGCAAGCAGCGCCTGCTTCGTAAAGTCGTACGCCGGCTTAATGCCTCCCATTGTTTCACAGATAACGGAAACTTCCGGGTCATTTACTATCATATTATAGTCATGGACCACTTTATTCTCATAGGGGTCGCCGGGAAAATCTCTTAAATCCAAAATATATTTTACATTTAACTTTTCTCCCGCCTTCTTATCGATATCTTCTTTATTGGTCTCGATCACTTCCACGACACCGCTTCCAACCGTACCGTATCCTAAAACTGCTACCTGAATCATTGCCCTGTCAATCCTCTCTTTCTCTCCTTAGTTAAGCGGATATTTATCCGTTAAGCCTTTCACAATGGCACGTGCCTTCTCGATTCCCGCTTCACCTTCTTTGATCACAACAGCGATCGCCTCCGCCACCTGTTCCATATCTTCTGTATTTAAGCCTCTGGAAGTAACGGCCGGTGTACCGAGACGGATACCGCTTGTTACAAACGGAGATTTCGGATCGTTCGGAATCGTATTCTTATTAGCGGTAATGTGTGCCTCATCAAGCAGCTTCTCCACTGCTTTTCCCGTAAGGTCATAGTTTGTCAGATCAACCAGCATCAAATGGTTGTCCGTACCGCCGGATACGATCTTAATATCCCTTGCAAGCAGGTTCTTACAAAGCGCCTGCGCATTGTCGATTACTCCCTGCTGATACTCTTTAAACGCCGGAGAAAGGGCTTCTTTAAAGCAGACTGCCTTGGCTGCGATAACATGCATTAACGGACCGCCCTGGATCCCGGGGAAAATAGATTTGTTAAAATTATATTTATCTGCAACTTCTTTCGACGACATGATCATACCGCCGCGGGGTCCGCGCAGTGTCTTGTGCGTCGTTGTTGTCGTTACATGCGCATACGGAATCGGACTCGGATGCAGACCTGCCGCCACAAGACCTGCGATATGCGCGATATCTACCATCAAAACTGCGCCGACTTCATCGGCAATTTCTCTGAACCGTTTAAAATCTATCGTTCTTGCATAAGCAGAAGCGCCTGCCACGATCATTTTCGGTTTACATTCCAATGCCGTCTCTCTGACTTTATCATAATCCAGAAATCCATCGTCGTTTACGCCGTAAGGCACGCAGTTAAAATACTTTCCGGACATGTTGACCGGTGAACCATGGGAAAGGTGCCCGCCGTGATCCAGATTCATTCCCATAAAAGTGTCTCCCGGTTCCATAACGGCAAAAAATACCGCCATATTGGCCTGCGCGCCGGAATGAGGCTGAACATTCACGTATTCACAGCCAAACAGTTCCTTTGCACGCTCAACTGCCAGGTTTTCCACTACATCCACGCACTCGCAGCCGCCGTAATATCTTTTGGCCGGATAACCTTCCGCATACTTATTTGTAAGCGGACTTCCCATTGCCGCCATAACCGCCTTGCTTACCCAGTTTTCCGATGCGATCAGCTCAATATGGGAATTCTGACGCTGCTGCTCGTCCACGATTGCCTGTGCGATCTCCGGATCTGTCTTTTTTACTTCATCAAATGAATACATTCTTGCTCCTGCCTTTCTTTTTATACTTCTTTATCCTGATTTATCCACAAAAAACAATGTAAGTATATCACAAGGTAGGATTGGCGTGCAATATCTTCTTCCTACTTTCGAAAAAACATGATACACTGACAGAGACGGAAAATAACTGCAAAACGAAAGAAAAGGACTGACTTATGTACTATATTATCATGAATCCGGCTTCCAAATCGGGACGGGGCATCAGGATCTGGGAAAAAATAGAACCTGTTTTGAAAAAACGGCAGATTCCCTATCAGTTTATGATCTCGACCCACAACGGCCACGTTGCAGAGCTTGTCAGGGATATTACCAAAAATGACGCATGTGTTGATTTCATCATACTGGGCGGAGACGGTACGATAAACGAAGCATTACAGGGCATCCGGGATTTCTCCAAAGTACGGATCGGCTATATACCCACCGGATCGAGCAATGATCTTGCAAGAGACATGCGCCTCGACAAAGACCCGCTCAAGATACTGGATACAATTCTATCAGACAGAGTCATACGCAAAGCGGATATCGGTGTCCTGACATACGGATCCTGTATCCGGCGCGGCGAAAATCCGGCGGACAGTGCAACAGACAGACGGACAGTGGAAAATGATCTATCCGGCCGGTTTCCTGCTGATACAAGCCGGTATTTTATCGTCAGCAGCGGTATCGGCTTTGATGCCGCAGTATGTGAAGAAGCGTTGTCGTCACGCGTAAAGGATATTCTGAATAAATTGAAACTCGGCAAGCTGACCTATCTTGGCATAGCGCTGAAACAGCTCATTACCGCCAAAGCGGTTTCCTGTGAACTTCGTTTAGACGATCAGGCGCCTATCCGTGTCAAACGTTTCCTGTTTATTGCCTCTATGATACGCCAGTTTGAGGGGGGCGGTTTTCGATTCTGTCCCCAGGCCGACAGTCAGGACGGCCTTCTCGATCTGTGTTTTGTCGGCAATCTGGCCAAACCGGTCATCCTGTTTGCCCTTCCTACCGCTTTCTTTGGCAAACACTATCTGTTTCCGCATATTTCCCATTACCGGGCGCATAAAGTGGAAATAAAGACTTCTATCCCGCTCTGGGTACATACGGATGGCGAAGTCTATTTCAAGGCTGACCACATCTATTTATCCTGTGAAAAACAGCAATTGACCTTTCTTGTCTAAATTAGCTATTTTTTCCGGAAAGCAGACTATTTTTTTATGCAAAAATGATTTTGACTTTTTCCTGCAATCTGCTAAGATAAGGTTTGATAACAAAAGATATTTATTATGTGCGCATTCGACCCAAACTCGCAGGCCGGGGAAAGGACACGATATAAATCATGAAATATTTTTTTAAATATAAACATGCAATACCATTGCTGATCTATGGCATTATTTATCTCACATGGTTCGGCCATCTGGAACGCACCGTGAAACATTATAAACTGATCCATGTTGCTTTAGACGACTATATCCCATTTTGTGAAGTATTTATCATTCCGTATCTGCTGTGGTTTGTCTATGTTGCGGTTACGGTCGCTTATTTCTTTTTTAAAGATAAGGACGACTACTTTAAATGCTGTACGTTTCTGTTTACGGGAATGACGGTTTTTCTGCTTGTTTCCACTTTATTTCCAAACGGTCACCATTTAAGACCGTTTATCATGCCAAGAGACAATATTTTCACGGATCTTGTAGCCATGATCTATCGTGCGGACACACCCACGAATCTTTGGCCAAGCATTCATGTATATAATTCTCTCGGCTGTCATTTTGCGATCACCAAAAGCAGGCATTTTGCAAATCACAAAGGAATCCGGTTCGCTTCTCTGATCCTTTGTATTTCCATCATCCTGTCGACCATGTTCACAAAGCAGCATTCCGCATTCGATGTTATGACCGCTTTTATCATGGCCGCGATCATGTATCTGCTCGTCTACCGTTTCGATATTTTATTGAATATGAAGCATAATTACGAAAGTAAACATAGAAGAAAACCCGGGTCAGAGGCACTCTGACCCTTTCTTTTCGGCTTTATGATTAATTGAACTTAAAGAAACGCCTGCAGATCTTATATGCTTCAACAGAAATCTTTCTGCCTCCCTTACCCGGAAGATTCATGGAGTTACCCATGATACCGTAACGGAGTCTGATATAAAGCAGAAAATCCTTCTGTTTTATACATTCCCAAAGTTCTTTCTTTTTCTCAAGACTCTCCTCTGAACCGGAACGAATCAGCAAAACAGAGGATATTACCGTAATGATCTCCAGATAGTTTACCATATACATACGCATTTTGCGCCGTTTGCAGATCTCCGCCTTATTCTCTACCAGATAATCCAGCATGATTTTATTGACTTTGATCTGTTGATCGATACGGGATATCATAATGTCTTCATTGACGGACTGATCTTCTCTTCCAATATAATATCTGTAGAAATTGACATCCAGATAATACATTGTCCTGACATACGGAAGCGGTTCGAATACATAAAGGTTGTCCACATAAAACGTATGCTCGGGCAGTTTCAGTCCGCATTCTTTCAACAATTTCGTCCGGAAAATAACGGAATGCATCAGAATATACTGTCCTTTATGAAAGTGTCTGACATCTTCCCATGTAAAGATCTGATCCTTGGGCAGGGCATGATGGTATTTCATTACCTTATTCTTTTTGGCGCCCTCTTTTTCATAGACAAAATTGCTGATCAGCATATCGAGTACCGCTTTCCCGCCTGCCATCTCACGCAGTGTCTGCAAAATAGACTGATATGCGCTCTCTTTTACCCAGTCGTCGCTGTCCACCACTTTAAAGTACAACCCGGACGCATGTGCAAGTCCTGTATTGACTGCAGCCCCATGTCCTCCGTTTGCCTGATGGATCGCCTTCACGATCCCCGGATACTCCGCCGCATACTCATCGGCAATGGCTCCTGTCGCATCTGCAGAACCATCATCCACAAGCAGAATCTCTACATCTTCCCCGCCCGTCAGCAGAGATTCTACGCATTTGCGCATATAATTCTGTGAGTTATAGCACGGAATTGCTATTGATAAAAGTTTCATGTTCTTCTCTCCATTCTTCGATGTGCACTAAGTAACACGCTTCTGTATCCCCACATAAGCCGTGTACGCTGCAAAAGCCGAGGGGATCGGGTACTCTCTTTCTATCGCATCAGGCGTCACGAAAAGCAGTTCTTCTTCCGGCTCCATACGCTCCAACTCGTCTATTCGTATATAGAATCCCGTCATATGCCATTCTTTATGCGTGAAAATATGTTTGGATGGCGGCAGTTCTTCAATTTTAAGCGGTGAAACGCCCATAGCCTTCAAATATGCGATCACCCTTCCTGCGCTCTGGCTGCCTTCCATAGAAGGAAATTCATACATTCCCGCAAGCAGTCCCTTATCGTCCCGTTTACGGATTGCGACTCTGTCTTCGTCCCGGATGACCAGTATCGTCTTCTTCTCGATGTGCCGCGGCTTTTTCTTTGCCTTCTTGGGAAACTCCATGACCCTGTCTTCTTTTCTTGCAAGGCAGAACCCGCCAAGCGGACAAAGATCACATTTGGCCGTCCCATTCGGAACGCAGACTACCGCGCCAAGTTCCATCAACGCCTGGTTGAAATCCCCCGGCCGGTCCTTTGGCATTACTCCGGCAATATCCGCTTCTACTGCTTTTTTGACCTTTGCGTCCAAAATATCACGCCCATCCAGACGAAGCCTTGCCAATATCCGCAGAACATTCCCGTCTACCGCAGGATGTGCGCGGCCAAAAGCGATCGAAGAAACAGCACCTGCGGTATAACTGCCGATACCCGGCAGGCTGACAAGCTCTTCATAACTTCCGGGCATCTGTCCGTCATATTCCATTACGATCTTCTCCGCCGCTTTCTTCAAATTCCTGGCACGATTATAATATCCGAGTCCTTCCCATAGTTTCAGAAGTTTCTCTTCTTCCACGTCTGCAAGACTCCGAATATCCGGCAGTTCACGCATAAATCTGTCATAATAGGGTTTCACAGCCTCTACCCTGGTCTGCTGCAGCATGATCTCGGAAATCCATACATGATAAGGCGAAGGATCCTCACGCCACGGCAATATCCGCCTTCCTTTATCATACCACGCAAGCAGCGGTTTCGCTATCTCCTTTAAATTGAATGGAAGTTTCTGTTCATCATGAAGAATCATCCCACGACTCCTTATTTTTATACGGCACCCTTGCGGCAGGGACTACTTCTGAAGCCCCTTTCGTGTGCACAGCCTGATCGTCGAAGAAAATATGTGCTCCGAAAGCCTTTAACACATCCGTTTTCTGAATGCCGCCGAGAAAAAATGCCTCGTCTATCCTGACGTTCCATGCACGCAGCGTACGAATGACACGCTCATGAGCCGGCGCGCATCTGGATGTAACAAGCGCCGTCCTGATCGGCGCCTCTTCTACGGCATATGCCCCCTGCAGCTCGGATAATATCTTTAAAAATCTGGCAAAGGGTCCTGCCTGCAGCGGACTATCGGCATTCTTTCTTTCATTTTCCTCAAATGCTTCTAATCCCTGCTCTTTAAAGATCCGCTCCGATTCATCCGAAAAAAGTACGGCGTCCCCGTCGAATGCAATACGAATCTGTTTGATCTGATGCTCACAGTCATATGTATGGATGCCGTCGGTACAAATAATACCTGCGGCAATATTGGAATCTATTGCGCTCTGCACATCATCCTCATATGCCGACAAGAACAGATCTGTTTTGAATGCTTCCAAATAGGGTGCAAGTGAAGCGCCGCTTGCTAAAACCGCTCTCGTGATCTGCAGTCCGTAATGCTTTATGGCATTAAAAACACGAAGCGATGTGTCCGGACTGTTCCGTGACATGATGATCACTTCCACACAGTTCTCCCGGCCCGGCAGATGATTCAGATTCAGCAATGCCTGCACCAGAGGAAAACCCGGCCCAGGTTTTAATATTTCGTCCTCGTGCTCTACCTGATAACGGCAGTAAGCCTCTACGCCGTTGTTTTCAAAAATTTCGTTTTCATCGGACAGATCAAATAAGGCTCTCGAAGAAACTCCTACTACAAGCCTGTTTTCCAAATCATAAGACATACTGCCCCTCCTGACATAAAATTAATTTCGCGACATACGGTGTTTTTCGTTTATAGTTCTCGTTCCTCTGTCTGTTAATTCTCTGTCAGGATCACACACACTGTTCTCTCCTGTGCCGCCTGTTCTTACGGATGTTGTATGCCCCCATAAGGCTGTCTGCTTCTATGAACGCAGCCTGTTACACTCATATTTCTCAAAGGTTAAAAGGCAGCTTTTCAGTTCCTCATATCTGCTTTCAATATCCCCATCCTTGATCTCAACATCCACTGCGACTGCCATCGTATTAATCATATCATGGTCGATACGATTATGAAGCATACGCAAAATCTCAAGCCGCCGTTCATAAGAATCCGCGTCCAGAAATTGTAATACCAGAGGATCGATATTCAATTCTTCCTGTGTTTCAAATTGTTCGTCATATGCTGCAGCTTCCGGCGCCTGCACGGGTTCCGTCTCCCGGCCGGAAACGGGCGACAGTTCCACGGATAATTCCTGCTTAGTCAGATCTTCCCCCTGCGCGCCTTGTAATTCAAAACGATATCTTGCAGAAACATTCGGATATTTCTTTGTATCCACTTCTTCCATAAAAGAAGCAAGCGGCCTCGCATATATCTGAAAATCTCCGTACATTGCCTGATATATGACTAACATTTCTTCTGTTTCGCTATGCTTTGCAAGGCATCTGATCTGGTACAGATTGCCTTTAAAATGCCTGTATATTTCCTGTGGCTGTGGATTATGTCTCATACGAATGACCATACCTTTCTCTCAGTCCGTATTCTTTACCGCCGGACTCCTGCCCGCTCCGGTCGGGTATGACAGGACTGCTTATTTATCTTCCGTATTATTATAATCCCAAACCAGCCAAATGTCATTCATTTCAAAACGATTTCTTTCACTTTATACGGTCAGAAACTCATATAAGAAACGACAGCTTTGATCATCGAATTCCGCCTGAGAAAGCGCCTGCATCAAAGCTTCCTTCTCCGAGCTGCTAAGCAGGTCGATTTCTCTGTGATGTATCATGACCGTATAGGTTCTTCCTTCCCCTTCTTCCGATACCCATCTGATCGTAATGCCGCTGTTAAAGTAGCCGCTCTCTTCTAACAGTCCTCTGAGATCGTGATAATAGATTTCTTCCATCTCCGCATAATACTGCTGTTTCCTTCTGTCATCTGCTTTACTCTGACTCATCACGGTTTCCGTTGTACAGAATCCAATAACCAGAACCGACAATAAAACGGCGATTCCAAATGAAATATTGCTCTTCCTGTTCTTCATAAGAATCATATGCCTCCTTCCGCATCAAATCAGAACAAATGTTCTGTCTTTAGCATAAAACAAATGTTCGATTTTTACAATACAAAATTTTATATTAGCAGGATAGCAGAAGTGATGTCCGATAAACTGTACTTTATTCCAAAAGGCAGAGAAAGAGCGTATGAGATAGATGGTTCTCTTGTCGGCATGCTCCCGCCCTACCTTTTGGAACACAGCCGAAATCCTGGAGGATAATAGACAGACTCCGCCGGTTCGTGCTATAATACCGCTTATATAATACCGCATTAAAAACAACTTATTTTAGGACTCCGGTAACATGACGAAAGGAACCCCCTATGAAAAAGAAATTACTCTTCTGTGCCGCTCTCATCGGTTCTTTACTGACCCTGAGCGTTTCGGCCGCAAAGTATTCTATATCAAATACCTATCCCGCTTTCTCCGTCTCCTGCACGCTTGCCGGCGTAACCCGAAAGAGCGCCGATATTCTTCCGGAAACGGCAAAAGAAACGGCCGAAGAATCCATGGCCCTGGAAGAGGCGCAGGGCAATACGGACGCCGCATGCTTCACGTATGAAGAACTATCCGACGGCACGCTGCGGATCACGGGATATGACGAAATCCTGAATACCCAAAATCCCTGTCACGTCACCATTCCCGCCTCTATTGACGGCAAACCGGTATCTGTGCTTGGTAAAAACTGCCTCGGCACGGAAGATTCCTTTACGTATCATCTGACGGAACTGACAATTTCAGAAGGCATTACTACTCTGGAATCAGAGTTATTAGAATATGTTTCTTATGATCTTCGTCTGATCAATATTCCGGACAGCGTAATTTCCATCGCCGAAAATGCCTTTCTGGACAGAAACAGTGACAGTAAAGACAATGTCAGCATTGCCATCGGCTGTAAAGAAACTGCGTATGCTTACGAATATGCTCTTGACAACGGACTGGCCTGCCGTATCCTCTCCCCTGTTTTGTCAGAAAATAGTTTCCTGACAAAATATTCGGAAGGAACAACAGGACTGCCGTATTACTGCCATTACAGAATTGTCGGAGATATGTATGATTATGTCGTTGTAGAATACCTGAACATGGAAACAGCCGCAGAAGCAGCGGGAGAATCTATTGATATAGAACAGAACGAATTCATGGTGCTGGTGTTTGAAAAAGACTCTGAAGAGGTTTATCAGTGTATTGATTCCTCCTGCCTGGATTCTGACTACGTAGATTTTTCTCTGCTTAACGGTGTATTTTACGATACTTTCCTGTCATTTGGAGACTGGAATTTTGATGGACTCTGCGATCTGGTATGCGATCAGGGGTATTTCGGTACGGGTGCGGCATCTTTTAGTTCCCTTTTTGTCTATGATGCCGATGAGAGCTGCTATGTATACGTACCGGAATTCAGCGCAATTGACACGCCGCAGATCAGAGAAGATAAGCAAAGTATTTACAGTTTTTCAAGAGGCGGGGCCAACCTGCACTACGTAGACCGTTATGAATATATAGACGGCAGCCTGTGCCATGTTGCACGGCTTACCCAGAAATACACAGACGAAAACAGCCTGGAGATCATCGATGAAAGGTTTCTGGACGGAACATGGCAGATTTACCGCCAGGAAACCTTTTCACCGCAGAGCAGTTCCATAGACGGAACCATTCCGGACAGCGATGTCTATGAACAGGCGGAAATGCTTTTTGTAGACGATGGCTATTGGGATCTGTGATCCCCGCTCATCGCTTTGCCTGTATAATATGATCGATGATACCGTATTCCAGTGCTTCCTGTGCGGACATATAATAGTCTCTTTCCGTATCGACCGCGATCTGCCCGGCCGTTTTCCCTGTATTCTCTGCCAGAATACGGTTAAGCCGTTCTCTGTTTCGCTGCATATGCTCGGACACAATATGAATATCCGTAGCCTGCCCCTGAATACCGTTTCCATGTATCGCAGGCTGATGGATCATAATTTCCGCATCAGGCAGCGCGCTGCGTTTTCCTTTCGTACCTCCTGCCAGCAAAAAAGCGCCGAAACTGGCGGCAAGGCCGATACAGGTAACGGCTACGTCACATTTGATGAAACGCATCGTATCATAAATGGCAAACCCTGCCGTAATGGATCCTCCCGGACTGTTGAGATAAAGCTGCACATCCTTCTCCGGATCCTGCGACTCCAAAAACAGCATCTGCGCCACCACAAGTCCTGCGGAGGTATCGTTTATCTCTTCCCCCAGAAATATGATCCGGTCTGATAAAAGCCTTGAAAAAATATCGTAGCTTCTCTCTCCACGTCCTGTCTGTTCTACCACATAAGGTATCATGCTCATGCCGCAATCCCCCTTTTCGCCATACATATATTTCCGGCCGCATCCGTCACCTTCTGATTCCATGTCCGTTCTGCAACGGACTTTATCATAACGGACTTTATAACAGGATAGAAAACACCTTTTTCCCGGTAAATATACGGGGTGCACGCATAAGTCCGCTTAAATGCCAGGGTAAAAGCCTGTTGAGAGTTGTAATGCGCTTCCAGAGCAATGTCTGCAATCGGCCGCTTTGTCTGGACCAGTTCTCTGGCCGCTTCCGTCAGACGACGTTTTTTAATATACTGGTAAACGGTACAATCCATATTTTCCGCAAATGTCCTGGCAAGATAAAATTTGGAATAATGCAGTGCATCGGCCAGAATGTCCAGGGTCAGGTCTTCGGATAAATGCGCTTCTATATAGGATATCGTTTTCCTGACAATAAGAGTGTCTTTCATAAAATGGCTCCTTCTTAGGGTTATAGTAAGTGCGTTTTTGCATGCCGCATGGAAAGTCCCGCCGCACGCTCCGGCTCACCTGCCCTTATCTTATCATAGAAAAAACGGATCATCTAAATAGAAATTGCCCTGTTTTATAATTTTTTTCAAATTGACAGGAAAAAAAATATTTAATATAATCTTTTTATATAAACAATTTATATAAATGATTTATATTATTGTACGGATATTCTGCAGCCTGAATGCCCCGCAGCAGGCAGCATGAAAGGAGGTTTTAGTTTGCCAAAACAACGGATCACCAAAGAAATGATCGTAGATGCGGCATTTTCCCTTGCGAGGACAGACGGTATGGAACAGGTGCTGATCAAAAATATTGCACGGAAATTAGGCTGTTCCGTTCAACCGATCTACAGCTATTGCGAAAATATGGAAGGACTGCGGCAGGAAGTCGTCCTGCGGGTCAGAGATTTCGTACAGGCATATGCGGCCGCACACAGGAAAGCGGAAGATCCTTTTCGCACTACGGGTCAGGCATATATACAGTTGGCCAAAGAAGAACCGCATATTTTCAAGATTTTTATCCTGCATGAAAGACAGGGAATTTCTTCTTTAGACGAGCTGTACCGCTCAGAGACAGATCCATGTGTCGCCCCGTGTATCGCGCGCGATCTGCAAATCAGCACAGAGCAGGCAAAGCAGCTTCATCTGCATATGCTCATCTATACGATCGGACTCGGTACGATATTTGCGTCTTCGTCTCCGGGCATCTCCGCCGACGAAATTTTTGAAAAACAGGAAATCGCTTATGATGCGTTTGTACGACAGATTCAGAAAGGAAATGAATATGAACAATAAAATATTGATCACCACACTCAGTAAAACCGGTTTTACCAGAAAATATGCGGAAATGATCGCAGAAGAGATCCCGTGTACACTGGCTGACTTCCAGAAGACCACTCCGGAAACAATGTCTTCTTATGACACCGTTGTTTTCGGAAGCCGTGCGCATGCGGGTATGTTTCTGGGATATCAGAAGGCGAAAACGATGTTTGAAAAAAGCACGGCCAAAAACTTTATCGTTTTCTCGACAGGAGCCTCCCCTAATGGCGCTGCGAGCACAATCGCACAATTCTGGGAAAACAACCTGGGCGCCGATGATCTTAAGAAAATTCCGCATTTTTATATGCAGAGCGGACTGTGTTATGAAAAAATGGGTTTCGGCGATAAGGCTATGATGAAAGTCGCTTCTATCATGATCGGGAGAAAAAAGAAGAAAACGGAAGATGAAAAGGCTTTTGAAAAGGCAATCTCCGGTTCATATGATATTTCATCAAAGGAATATGCCGTACCGCTCATCGATCTTTTGCGAAAAATGGACTGATACCCCGCCGCAGACAGCGGGGTATTTACCCTTTTTCTATTTCTTATGCAGTACAAAAGCCTCATACGGTTTCAGCGTTCTTTCGGTTTCGCCGTACGCATCCCCCGTATTGGAGATCAGGCAGGAGGCTCCGGCAAACTCCGCCGGAACGGCAAAGTTTGTTTCATAGTCACAGAAACTGCATACGACCAAAAGTTTCTCATCATTCAATTCTCTTGTATAAACAAACAGCTCCCCGTTGTCTTCCAGCAACGGCTCATACCTGCCATATACGATGATCGGGTTCTCTTTTCTGAGTGCAATCAGCTTCTTATAATAATGGAACACAGAATCGGGATCCGCAGTCTCCGCTTTTGCATTGATCTGCGTATAGTTGGGATTGACCGCGATCCACGGATTGCCCGCAGTAAAGCCTGCCTGCGGCGAATCGTCCCACTGCATCGGCGTCCTTGCATTGTCACGGCTCTTAAAGGTAATGCAGGGCCAGAATATTTCATGGGATACCGCTCCTTTCCCGCACCATTCCCGGTATGCATTGATGCTCTCGATATCACGGAAGTCTTCCGGACTGCGGAAAGGATAATTCGTCATGCCAAGCTCTTCTCCCTGATAGATGTAAGGCGTACCCTGCATCATATGCAGACAGGTGGCAAGCATCTTCGCAGACATCTCCCGAAACCGGGGACGATCGTCGCCAAAACGCGAGACAGCACGGGGCTGGTCGTGATTATCCCAGAACAGGCTGTTCCATGCCTTACCGTAAAGCTCGCACTGCCAGCGGGACATGATTTTCTTAAGCGTAATGAGCGGTATTTTCTCATCCGTCCATTTTCCGTATTTGCCGTCTCCTTCCACATGCTCAAACTGGAATACCATGTTCAGTTCATGGGTATCTTCACCGGCATACTGTTTCGCCAACTCCGTAGTCACGCCGCCGGTCTCTCCAACTGTCATGATATCATATTTTGACAGTACTTTCTCATTCATTTCCTGCAGGTACTTATGAACATTGGGACCGTTCACACAATAAGGATCAAAACTGCCGTACAGACCATGTACTTCGCCATCCGGCATCTCCTCCGTCTTGGAGATCATGTTGATGACGTCCATGCGAAAACCATCGATCCCCTTATCGCACCACCATGTCATCATACGAAACACTTCCTCACGCACTTTGGGATTATCCCAGTTTAAGTCAGGCTGTTTTCCGGAAAAAAGGTGCAGATAATACATATCTGTTTCCCCATCATACTGCCATGCCGGTCCGCCAAAACAGGAACCCCAGTTATTAGGCGGTGTTTGAGCGTCTTTGCCTTCACGCCAGATATAGTAATCACGGTATACGCTGTCTTTGGACTTCCGGCTCTCCACAAACCATCTATGTTCGTCCGATGTATGGTTCACCACCAGGTCCATAACAATCCTGATCCCGCGCTCATGAGCCGCCGCCAGCAACTCGTCAAAGTCCTCCATTGACCCGAACTCGTCCATGATATCCTGATAATCGCTGATATCGTATCCATTGTCATCGTTGGGGGACTTATACACCGGCGAGAGCCAGATGACATCGATCCCCAGATATTTTAAATAGTCCAATCTGCTGATGATCCCCTGCAGATCGCCGATCCCATCACCGTCGCTGTCCATAAAGCTGCGCGGATAGATCTGATAAATAACCGCTTCCTTCCACCATGTTCTGTTCATATCATGATCCCTTCCTTTTCTTACTAAATTTATATTTGCAGACTGACCAGCCTGTAAACGGTATTGCCTTTTTCCACAAGTTTTTCAGGAACCCACCTGTTTACTTTTCTGTAATTCCATTTTTATTTGTGGTAAATTGTCTAAACTTACCGTCTCCAAAGTCTGCAGTTGCTGTACTGCCAACTGCCGAAGCAACTCCATTCTCTCCACTTGTTTCTTTCCCTGATTAATCAAAACCGCATTATAGCTTTCCAGATTCGCAAGCACCAATAATTGATTCAATGTAGCTATCTCCCGCATATTTCCTTTCATATCCGGATTGTCTTCCTTCCATTGTTTTGCAGTTTTTCCAAATAAAACAACATTCAACATATCTGCTTCATTAGCATAAGTACAGGCTATTTGTGCAGGTGTTAATTCAGGAGGGATCAAATTATCTTTAATGGCATCCGTATGTATTCTATAATTCAACTTCGATATTTCCCTATTTAAATTCCAGTTCAAAGATAAGCGACTATTCTCATCTGTCTTTAATCTCCTGTAATCCTTCACAATATATAGCTGGAATTCAGGGGAAATCCAAGTTGCAAAAGACATGGCAATATCACTATGAGCATATGTCCCGCCATAACGCCCTGCTTTTGAAACAATGCCGATAGCTTCTGTAGCCTCTATCCATTTCTTTGGTGACATTGTAAATGCATTTGCTCCTGCCTGCTTTCTAAACCCCTCGAATTCGAGGGGTTTAAAATCCGGATTATGAAGTCTTTCCCATAATCCCAAAAATTCTATCACATCCCGATTTCTCATCCAGTTTTGTATAACCGCCGTTGGATCATCACTTTTATACCGGGCAATATCTGTCAATGAAATAAATTCATTTTCAAAATCTTGTGTATAAATTCCAATATCTATTCCATTTGCATGAATTGTGTCCTTAATTATTTTCCCCATTATTCCTCCTGTCATCATATCTCAATCATTCTCAAATACCTCGACTTATTCTTTCGGCGGATATTTTCTCATCTGCCATTTCTTTACACGCTCTGCTTTTAAATTCAAAAGTGCCTTTTCCCATCGAATGGGTACGATAGATCCGTGTTGACGGATTTCCTTTAAGACAGAAGGCTGCTGTTCCATGAAAAGTCTCCTTTTGTTCCTTATGCTCCAGATAAATACCATTGTAACATAAAACAGGGCATGTTGTATTGGATAATATCAGCATACTTTTACAATCCCGGAACGAAAACAGACAGCTTTTCTCTACAGCAATACATCTGTACTGCCGTATAATTCATCTATCAAAAACCGAATAATACTTTCTTTATCAGAGGGAATCTGCGTCTGCGGCCACTCGTCCAGCCATTCTGTATCCCCATCAAAATATTCAATAATGTCTTCATATTGTTCCGGCAATACATAAAATTTTTCCGTTATTAACGAATATAGATACAATTTTCCATCCGAAACTTTTTTCAACAGAAAATTCTTATTATACATCATCTTATTCAGATATTCCCTCTGCAGAAAGACAGGATTCAAAAATTCCTGTTTTTCTGACATCCAAAAAGTCAGATGTTCTCTTTCAAATACACGCATATAAAAGAAACAGGATGAAAAGTTTATTTGATGCAGATATCCTAAAATACCATCTTCCTGCGTCTCTAACGCCGGAGAACCCATGTATTCAATATCATTGCCAAAGTCATTTACCATGTCGATAGAACTGAAAATATTTTTATGATGATGCACGAAACCAAATGTATCCCACTTGCTTTTATAGTCTTCCGTTTCAAAATGATTGAGTAAAAAGCAATGCGTCCATATATGCGCTTTTTTCATGTTGGTCAATGTCAGCTCTATATCTTCTGGTCCGCTCCTTTTATCTCCGGCCATGCGTACGCCCGGAGGACAGAACTCGACACAGACATAGACGGCTCCCGCCCGTTTCATCAAACAGCACAATTTTTCTGTATACTGCCTGGATGGCTTTATGCGGATAGACCACTTCATATCCACTTTCTTTTCCAGAATTGCATGGCACATCTCCTCTATTACGTCGGGCGGAATCTCTTTATCAACAAAATGAATATATTTTGCGCCATACCTTTGCTGATAAACGCGCAGATCGTCCATGACTTTCTCCATACTCTTTATAGGAAAATCATCCGTACATTCAAATTGAGGATCATCCAAAGTACGTTCTTTCCCATTATATCCTCCGGCAGCCGCATAAGGCAGAACAACCTCCGGTACATTATAAGAAGGCAGATAGAAACCGCTAAAATCGGGTAAATGGTCATCTGTAATATCTACGCTGCTTTCATCCGCCGCAGTCTTAATGACCATTCCGTCTTGCATATATATGCAACCGGGCACAGATTCTATATCTTTATGCTCTTTCAAGCGCTTTAATAAAGCCGGAATCGTATGTTCTTCTTCATAAATTATAATATAATCAAATATATTTTCAAACAAAATACGCCAGTTTTGATCAATTTGGTGAATGATTTTTGAAAAAGGAGGGCCTCCGACTATTATCCTGATATTCGGATAATTTTTCTTCAGATATCTGCACAAAGTAAATGATGAGACCATTTGCTGTGTGCCGGCAAGGGACACCAGAATAACGTCCGTCTTGCTGAGATCACGTTCTTTAAAATAACTTATATAAAAATCCAGATAATAATTCTTTTCTATATCGTCTATAACTTCCATCATATCGGATATCTTTCTCAATAGATCTATATTATCATCTTTTTCGTAAGCAGTCTTATGGAAAAGCTGAAGATGCCTTTCATACAAAGAAGTCAGCATATATTCTTCCAAATCAGTAAAACGCTCGATATCATGCAGGATGCATTCTACCTTAACCTTATTCTCAATAAGAAAACGGTATATCATATCGTACTTTTTCAACAATCCCGGAGATTTGGTGCTGCCGATACGTTCATAGCATTTATCCAGATTTTCTCTGCTCCTTTGATAAATACGATATTGCACATTCAAATCACAAACTTCCATATCAAATTCCTGCAAATGCGGCATCACTGCCGGAATGCCTATATCAGGATGAGAATGACACCAATTGGGCGGAAAATAAAAGATACCTTTCATAACACTGTCTCCCATATAATGATTTGGGTTATTTTATATTTTCAATATAAAGAAAAACATACCAAAAATTGAAGTTATAAACTTCGTGTTTTGGTATGTCCCTTTTTTACCAAGTAAGATATATTACAAATAAATACAAATTAAAACAAATTGCGACATACAATTCCGTATTATTGATCTATACGGCACGTTATGTCCGAATATGCGGAGGTTATCGTATGAAAAAAATGAAAAATTTTGCAACTGTCATTATTTTATTGTTAGTGATCAATGGATTTTCATCTTTCTTTTCTAATATTTTCTCATGTCCTTTTGAAAATCCGTGGTCTGTTTCTACGTGCGAAATCAATGAGTCACATATAGATACGCTTTAATACGTATCTATATTGTGTCTCTGATTAATCCCGGCATCGTCAACAATATTTCTGTTATAACGATTGCTGTAATACTTTTGCAATGCACATCTGTCATTTTCCATTTGCATTAATTCCAGAATTTGATATACCATACCGTACTCTTTCCTGCACGTATCATTGTCCTTTTTCAATCTCTCTCCAATATAGGTACGCTGCATCAAGAAGCTTCCAAGCATTCCTCCTTTTCCGCATAATAATAACAGCTTAATTCCCCTGTTACAATAATTTAAAGCTTTTTCAAGTTCATTACTTGTTTCACAATAATGTGAAAGATTTTCCAATACAAGCGCAAGTTCTTTATAATGATATTTATCTTCTACTTCACTGTTATCGAATCCTGCTAAAACATGTTCCAGCAAAATGATCGCACGACTCTCATCCCCCTGCCTGCGGTACAGCTTGGCAATAAAATTGGCAATTATCGTCTCCTGTACACTAAGCATCGCTACTTCAAACCGTTCCTGCACAAACGGACGTGTCACTTCAAATGCCTGTATGCATGAAATAATTGCCTCGCGCAAATCCAGTCTTTTTTCTTGAACGTCCAGTACAATCGTTATATATAAAATATATTGTCGATTTTCTTTAAATTCAGGCGAAAGTCCTTTTTTCATTTTTTTCAGCAGGTTTCTTGCCTTTTTGTAATTTTCCCTCATAATCTCCCCTGAAATCTTCCATTCTATTTCAAGCAGAGAAAAATCATCCGTTACTAAATTAGTCCTGTAAATATCATATTCACAGTTAATTGCATTCATTAATCTGCGAAAAGTGCGTGGTTTAGGGAAATTGGCTCCATTCTCGATCCGCGACAGAGTCTTACTGTCCAGTCCCGCCTTCTCAGCCAGCGTATCCTGTGTCAGATTATTTTGTTTTCGCTCCTGTCTAACCGTCTCAGACAACAGATACAATTTATTTTGTCTGTTTATTTCCCATAGATAAATTTTGGAATCAAATACTGTTACCCCACTGCTCTGATAACTCCATTTCAGTGCAGCGATATAGGCTTTGATCTTTGCAAGTTCAGCTTCGTCATTTTTCTTTCCGGCAACCTGCGTTAAAATCTCCAAAATAGGCAAAAAGAAAAGCAGAGAGGTATTTTCCACCAATAATTCCAGTGTTTTTCTGACAATCTTCTCTGCCTGCTCTTCAATTCCTTCCTGCCGCATACTTTCTGCAAGCAGCCATACCACTTTAGGATACAAAGATATTTTTATTTCCGAATCTATTTTACTTTCTTCTAAAATATTCAATATCTTTTTACATTGCTTGTAAATCGCTTTATCCCCCATATAAAGCCTGCACTGCAGCCACATCAAAAGTAATGTCCATTCCTCTTCGCTCAGCAGATATTCGTCGAGCATATCCATATGGAACTGCGGCAGTGTTTTCTCGACCGCACATTCAACGTATCTTTGTGCCTCCGCATACTTTCCCTGCTCAAGCATAATAGCCGCCCGCATTTTTAGAATATACTGCTGATGAGGCGGAAGCGGCGCCGTCTTCCGCTTCTGATAGCTGTCGAGTATTTTCCCTGCGTCCTGATAGCGGCCTTCCAGAATAGCTTTCTCCAGCTTTTCCTGCACACAATAAATCTCATATTCTTTATAACCTACCATCATCGAGACTTTATTGACTGACTTCCCCATTCTGGAAAAGATATAGGAAAGCGTCATAAATTCAGGAAGACTCTCACCTGTTTCCAGCCGAATATAGGCCGTTTCAGAGCATACGCCCTGATAAACGTCCCTCATTCTAAGATGTTTGGTCTTTCTCAGATATTCAGCCAGTTTCCCGATTTTTCTTTCGTTCACTCTTTCTCCTCTTATCCTAACACTTCCCCAACCAGCCTGTTTACAAGCGCGCCATCCGCGCGGCCTTTTACTTTCGGCATCAGTTCTTTCATCACTTTTCCCTTGTCTTTTCCGGAAGGCGCGGTAATGCCGAGAGCCTCCAGCACTTCTTTTATCGTGCCCTTGATCTCTTCTTCACTCATCTGCGCCGGCGCAAATTCCTGATAGACTGCAAGGCGTTTCCCGCACTGTTCTTTAATATCCGTTCTGTCGGCGGGCGCTGTCTCGAGCGTTTCTTTCGTCTGTTTGATCTCGCGGTTTATCACTTCAAATTCCTCCGCCTCCGTCAGATCCTCTCTTTTATCGATCGCCTTGTTCTTCAATGCGGAAAGCAGCATGGAAAGCGAATCTTTCCGCTCTTTATCCTTATTCTTCATTGCTGCGACCATTTCTGCTCTTACTTCATCAATCTTACTCATAATTCTGATATCTCCTTTCAAAAACATCTATTTTTAGGCGATTGCGAAACTTTGCTTTCACAGACAGAGTTTGGGCAAAATGAATAAAATAAGGGGTGACTTGCCACTGCATCGGAGCCCCGTTTTTATTCATTTTGACAAGACTCGTGACTCTAAAATCCAGTTTCGCAATTGCCTGACATCTATTTTTCCAATCAATTAACCGCCTCCCTGCAAAAATAGCAGCTATAGCGTTCTCTCGGCATCATCGGCACAAGATTCTCCGCACCGCAATAACCGCAGACGACACACCGTTTTCCGTTCGGCACCGCACTGCCTTCATAGAATCGCTCCGCAACGCGCAGGCCGCCGTAATTTTTATGCAGTCGCTGTGCCTCTTCCCTTTTTTCTCTGGCATGTTCTATTGCATCCTGTCTGGCTTTTTCTTCCAGATATTCCAATGTGGAACCGGCTTCCGGCTCATCCGGCTGGGACTGAACGGACTGTTGTATCTGCTGAGGCTGCGGCATAGGCCGGGACTGCTGTACACGTCGGGAATGAGCGCCGTTCCCGGGTAAAGCTCCCCCCTGACCGGGCAGACGTCCCTGCGGCATCCCCTGATTCGTGCCGCCGCTCCCGTTTTGCGTATTTCTCTGCCTGATTATCCTGATAACAATATAACATACAACAATCGACCATATAATTGAAAACATAAAATCCCCCTTCTTTTGTAAATCCAGCCGTCAGACTTCATATCGTATCATGTCCTAACACAAGTCAGCGGACTTGCGTTTATTATATCACGGATCGTCCCTTCATGGTGAATATTTTCATAGGAATAAAAAAGAGAGCTATAACATCCCTGCTATATGCTCTCCTTACGGCCGTCTTCTATCTCTTTCTTCCGGATTTCTTCTTTTTATGCTTGTCCGGTTTGGACGCATGTTCTTTTTTATCCGGTTTATCGGACTTATTCGGCGCAACCTCCCTTTCGATATCATATAGTTCCTGATTCTCCACGCCCATTTCCAGTTCCTGAAGATGTTCTGCCACGGAAACCTCTTTCTCCGGACCGCCTTCCTCCGCCTCTTCCGTTTCTTCTGTTTCTATGAATAAGCCTTCTTCTTCCGCCTCCTGCAGCTCCATTTCACCCGTCAGAAGGTCGACCGCCATCTGCTCCCCGGCATCCGTCTCTTCTTTCCCGGCCTTGTCTAACGTAATACAGCCGGAGAAGATCAATGCCAGTTTGGCACAGACGGGCCCTACCATTTCATACAGTACCGAAGATGAAAGGATAATGGTCAGCAGAAGCTGTCCATGTGTATCCGGCAAAAGCCTTTCGCCCAGAAATGCAAGTCCGATCGCCACGCCTGCCTGCGGCACCAGAGCCAGTCCCATATAGCTGCGTGCTTCCCTGCTCATTCCGGTTACCAGGCATCCGACATATGTCCCGACATATTTACCGACAATACGCACCACGAAATATGCTATACCGATCATCCCGACCGTTCCCAACATGCGGATATCCAGTTTCATACCGGATACAATGAAGAACAGGGACATAACCGGCGGTGTAAAGTTATTGAGCTGCCTGTACAATTTCTTATCCCTGGTCAGATTGATGTACGATGTGCCAAAGACCATACAGGACAGGAGCGGAGAAATATTCAGATACGTACAGATCCCCGAAATCCCGGCCAGCATGGCTATCGCAAGAATCAGGCGGTTGTCTTTGCTTCTTGTCGGGATCAAAAGCCTGCTCAAAAAGTAACCGCAGAAAAATCCAAGAAGCAGCGCCAAAAGATTATAGGCAACCGGAATCATGATCTCCTGCGCCGTAACGCCCTCCCCTCCGGAAGCGCCTGCAACGGCGGACACAATACTGAACGTCAGGAGACATACTACATCATCCAGGGCCACGATCTGTAAAAGCGTATTGACGAATTCTCCTTTGGCTTTATACTGATTGATGGTCATCATGGTGCTGGCCGGCGCCGTTGCCGTCGCTATTGCGCCGAGGATCAGTGCAAAATCCGAATCAAGACCGAAAACAAAACGGGAAAACAGTGTTACGAGCACGCCTGCCGTCATCGCTTCGAAAAAGGTAACGATCAAAACCTTACTGCCGGTCTTCATGATGACTTCTTTTTTGAAAAATTTCCCTACGCCGAAGGCAATAAACGCCAGGGCAAGGTCACTGATAAAACTCATATCGTCGATCATATTCTGGGGAATCATATTCAGTCCGCACGGTCCGATCAGGATTCCCGCCAGAATATAACCGCTGACCTTCGGAAGATTCAAGGTATTCGTCAGCCTTGTCATAATAAAACCAGCAAAAAGTATGATCGACAAAACTAGCAATATTCTGGTTTCTGCACTGACTGCTTCTAAATATCCCTGCATGCTGCTCCTCCTCTATCCTTCTTTTTTTGTTTTATCAACCTGAACCGCCTTTTTATGCTTTCAGAATGTGGCTGTCACAGGCATCAAATTTAATAAACGCACTTTCTCCGACACAGAATATCCGCTTATGCTTCGGGTTAAAATCCATGATCTGTACGATAAAATCTCCCACTTTCACATGATAATGCTGATAGGAACCCATAAAACAGCTCATTGTCACCTGACAGGGGAGTTGTCCTGCCGTATCCAGCACAGCGGATTCCGGACGCAGAACCAGCATACACTCATCACCTTTGGCCAGTTCCCCTACATTTTCCACGGCAACGTTCTGATCATAGATACGCATGACGCCTTTATCTCCATCCTTGGATTCCAGTTTCCCTTTCAGGAAATTGGCCTCGCCGATAAAGTTTGCCACAAAAGCATCTTTCGGATGGTAGTAAATCTCCTGCGGCGTGCCGATCTGCGCTACCACGCCTTTGTTCATAATGATGATCTGATCGGAAAGCGCCATAGCTTCGCTCTGGTCATGGGTAACATACACCGCCGTAATGCCCACACGCTGTTGGATATTACGGATTTCGGTACGCATCGATACACGCAGTTTGGCATCCAGATTGGACAGCGGTTCGTCAAATAATAATACGCTCGGTTCTACGACAAGCGCTCTGGCCAGAGCGACCCTCTGCTGCTGCCCGCCGGAAAGCTGATTGGTCATACGCGCTTCCATACCGCCAAGCTCCACCAAATCAAGGATCTTCATGACCTTTTTGCGGATCGTTTCCGCATCCATCTTACGAAGTTTCAGTCCATACGCTACATTATCAAACACGTTATAATGGGGAAACAATGCATAGCTCTGAAATACCATAGCCGTATCCCGCTTGTTGGGCGTCAGTTCGTTGACCGCCTCATCCCCGATGTAGATTTCCCCTTCATCCGGACTTTCAAAACCCGCAATCATCCTGAGCGTCGTCGTCTTACCGCATCCGGAAGGCCCAAGAAGCGTAACGAAACTTCCCGGCTCAATGACAAGATTTGTATCATCCACGGCTTTAAAGTCTTTGCCTGTTTTGGGGTCCTGATATATTTTCGAAATATGTTCCAAACGAATTCCTTTTGATTCCGACATATTAATTTTCCTCCTTTATCTTCCTGCTCGTTCCGAAGAAACGGATAAACAGATTCATCAACAGTACCGAGAAATATACGATCAAAATCAAGATCGTCGCATAGGCACAGGCCACGCCGTAATATCCTTTCTCCGCAAACTCGTTGATCTGACAGGTAATCAGTAAAAACTGCGGCGTCACAAGCAGGATAATGGCGCTGATCGCCGTAATGCTTCTGACAAACGAGGTTACCAGACCGCTGAAAAAAGAATCTTTAATAAGCGGCAGCGTCACCGTCATAAATACTTTGCCGCTTCCTGCTCCGAGATTATAGGCGGATTCTTCGATCGACTTATCGATCTGGCGCAGTGCGGAAATACCGCTTCTCGTACCGACCGGCAGGCTTCGTATGATAAATACGATGATCAGGATCAGTCCCGTTCCGTATAAACCGCTCAGAATGCCCGTATGGAAAATACCGTTGGCATATCCTCTGATATATCCGATACCGAGTACCGTTCCGGGAACCGCCATAGCCAGCATGGATATGAACTCTATGAAACCTTTGGACTTAAATTTCTTTTTTACGACCAGATAAGAGATCACCATCGACAGCAGTGCCGTGATCGGTGCGGCGATAATCGATAAAATAAAGGAATCTTTAAATGCCTTAAATCCGCTGTACTTAAATAAATATTCAAACCACTTCAGGGAAAGCGAATAGTCACGCCCCCACAGCTTAAACAACGCACCAAACGGAATCATAATATACATGAGAATAACAAACGCCGCTACGAGAGAACAAAAGATCGTAAGCGGGATCGTTACGCTTTTATCTTCGATCAGCATTCTTGCCCTGGAAGCCTTTCCGGTAAGAGTTGCCGCTGTTTTCTTTTCCAGATAATATTTTTGTACGAAAAACAGTATTAATGTCAGCGATAACAATACGACGGACATAGCCGCAGCGCCGGTCGAATCGTAAGAGCCTGTTACCTGTAAGTAAATAGTCGTTGCCAGCGTATCATAATCGCCGCCGATTAACATCGGGTTCGCAAAATCCGCCACGGATTCGATAAACGTAACCAAAAAGGCGTTGCCGAGTCCCGGCAGCAATAAAGGCAGCGTCACTGTAGAAAATACTTTCATCCGTGAAGCGCCGATATCTCTTGCCGCTTCCTCCAAAGACGGGTCGATATTTTTCAAAAGGCCTTTTAACATCATATAGCAGACAGGGAAAAAGGTCAGCGTCTGCACTACAACAATTCCCTTCAGACCATATACATTCGAATCATAAATATGTAAGAGTGAGCGGGTAATAATACCGCTTCGCCCAAACAGCATGATCGTTGATAAAGACAGAACAAACGGCGGTGAAACGACCGGCAGCAGCGATACTACCTGAAACAGTCTCCCTACCACTTTGCTTCTTACCTTTACATAAACATCCACATAAGCAAACAATAATCCGATCAATGTCGATAAAATACTTGTCAAAAACCCCAATACTACCGTATTTCCAAATGCGGTACGGAACCGCTGCATATTCAATACGCGCCTGAAAACGTCTAACGTCACGCTTCCTTCCGTGTAAACACTGTCGATCAACAATACAAATAACGGATAACAGATAAACAGGGTCAGAAAAATAAGAAGAATGACGATCATTCCCACTGTGACCGGGTCGGAAAATAACTTCTTACGGTCTAACTGCGCACTTCTGCTTTTAGATGCCATCCCCACTACCTCCTTTCAGTGAACGGGAGATGGTACAAGTACCATCTCCCGGCTTACCAGTCATTACGCTGCAGCAGCTTTCCATCTTGCTGTTTTGGAAAGCACCTCTCCTTACTCCGTAAGGAATCTGCTGCTGTCGGCAGAATCTGCAGAACCGTTCGTCACTGCTGCGAAAAAATCTTCTACATATTTTGCAGTATTTTGTTTTGCATCCTCGAAATCATAATCGATCACATTGTCGGGATCCAGACCGAACTGTGCAGCCTCTTCCGGCTGTTTTGCATTATCAATCACGAGGAACTGATAAGATTCATTCTCTTTTGCGATATCGACACAGTCAGGTGAAAGTGCGTATTCGATCCAGAGTTTTGCCGCGTTCGGATTCTTGCATCCTTTGAAAATAGCGGTTGCACCGATCTCATAGCTTGTTCCCGATGCCGGGATCACCAGCTCGATATTGTCATAACCCGAAAGGATCTGGGTAATGCCATCATGTAAGAAACCGATACCGATAACGCATTCTCCCGGGCCTACCATCTTAGACGGGCCGGAACCGCTCTTGGTATACTGATATACATTCTTGTCCAGTTCCTGGAAATACTGCATTGCCTCATCATGTCCTTTTGTCTGAACCATGGTGTTGATGACCAGTTTGGCAGTACCTGCCGTGGAAGGGTTAGACATACCGATCAGACCTTCGTATTCGGGTTTTAACAGATCCTCCCAGTCCTTCGGAACTTCCAGTCCCAGACGGTCAAGCTCTTCCTTGTTTACCATAAAGCCAAGGATACCTTTGTAGATACCGTACCAGTGGCCGTCAGCATCCTTATACGTATCCGCGATCAGATGGGAAGCATTCTGCGCCGCATAAGGCTCCAGTAAACCTGCTGCTACCGCCTCATTGTAAGGATCCGTCGTTCCGCCGAACCATACGTCGCCGGAAGGATTGCCTGCTTCTTCCTCGATCTTCGTATAAACCTCACCTGTAGAAAGTCTCTGATAAGATACCTTGATACCATACATCTCTTCAAACTTCTGACATGCAGCGGAAAGATATGCTTCCTCACAGGAACCGTAGACTGTCAAAGAGCCTTCTGCCTGTGCCGCCGCGATCAGCTCGTCCATACCGGATGCGCTTCCCGCTTCTTCCCCTTCCGGCGCCGCTGTCTGATCAGCTGTATCTGCCGTATCCGCTGTATCCGCACTGTCCGCCTGCTGCGCTGTATCCGTACTGCTGTCAGGCTCTTTCCCGGAATCACCGCAGGCTGTCAGCGACAAAACCATAGCTGCCGCCAGAATTGCTGCTGTCACTTTTTTCATGACATTCTTTCTCATAACTGTTTCCTCCTTTATCTTTTCTGTTACATTGCCGCCATATAATCTGGTCCTCCCACTATATGGTATGTGAAATCGCATCACTTTTGTTTCACCGACAATCAAATTATATACAAAATGCACAAAGAAGTATACTGGACAAAACTCCGATATGTTTAACAATTCCGACATTTTCAGACAGAATATTCCGATATCTTCCTGTTTTGCTCTGCCAGACGTCAAAACAGCCCCGATCTATTCGGGGCTGTATCTGTTCTGGTATTCCGAAGGCGAAACGCCTACATATTTTTTAAAGGTCTTACTGAAATACGTAATGTCACGATAACCTACCTGCTGCGCCACTTCGTATACTTTGTGCCGGTAGCTCTTTAACAGATTCATGGCCGCCCGCATCCGGCATTTTGTCACATATGCCATCAGGGTGGAATCTGTCTCTTTCCGGAACAAAAAGCTCAAATGCCCCTCGCTGATCCCCAGGCTGTCTGCCACATCCCGTACGGAAATGCTGGGATTTGCATAATTTTGTTCCACATAGGCGATGGCGTCCATAATATACTTGCTCTTATCGCCCCGGTCCAGTTTCAGTTCGCCGTTTGGCTGTTCTCTTTTCTCTTCTTCCCGCCTGTTTTTCTCTGCGATCTTCAACACGGCATTTTCCAGTTCTCCATCCGAAAACGGTTTTAAGAGATAATCCGCCGCCCCCAGCTTCACGGCCTGCTGGGCATACGCGAAATCACCATAGGCAGACAGAAAGATTACGCAGGGTTCCAGACCTTCCTCATGAACTTTCTCGATCATTTCGATTCCCATCATCCTGGGCATCCGAATGTCCGTGATCACAATATCCGGCTTGCACTTCCGGATGATCTCGACGCCTTCCTCGCCGTTTGATGCCTCGCCCATCACGATACAGTTGATCCCGGACCAGTCCGTTCCCATAACGATACCCTGACGCACCCGTTTTTCATCTTCTACTACAACTACCTTATACATAGCTATAACCTAGACTCTCCTGATCGGAAGTGTCAGGAACACTTTCGTCCCGGCGCCTTTTTCCGATTCCACATAAAGTCCGTATCCTTCCCCGTAGTTTAAGCGGATGATCTCGTTTACATTATAGCATCCGATGCTTTCATGCCCTGAGACTTCAGTCTGCGGATACAGACTGCCGCTGTTTAACTGTTCTTCTCTTTCTTTTTCCATGCCCACGCCGTCATCCTCCACACAGAGCCGGAACTTCTCTTCATCCAGAATATGTGCCCAGATCTGCACCGTACCGGTTTCATATTCGGCAAATCCATGCAGAATGGCATTTTCTACAATCGGCTGCAGGATCAGTTTCGGAATCATACAGTCCGCCAGTTCGTCCGGTATCTCCACAAACAACTCAAATTTACCTTCAAACCGGATCTTCTGTATTTCCGTATAAGCCCTGACCAGACTGATTTCCTTTGACAGACTGATCTCCGGTTTGGCGGATATGCTCATCCGAAGGATCTGCGCCAGATTGGAGGAAAGAGAAACGATCTCCTGCAGTCCGCTTCCCTTGGCAATCCATTTCATGGTATCCAGTGTATTGTACAGAAAATGCGGATTCAGCTGCGCCTGCATCATCTTGATATTCGCATTGCTCAGCTCCCTTTCCCGCTGTATGAGCCGCTCCGTATTGGCTGCCAGATGTTCGGACATGGTATTAAAGCTTTCCGTCAGCTGTCCAAATTCGTCACTGCTGCCCGCTTCAATATGGATCTGATAGTTGCCCTGCTTGATCTCACCGATCGCATACTGCATTTTCCTGATCGGTTTATAGATCAGACGGCTGACGGGATAGGACAGCATAAGACAGGCGAACAGACTGAGTACGCCCGAAACGGCCGCGATCCCCAAAACATACTTTTTCATATGATTTAAGAAAGCGATCGGCTGGCGGTACATAATGTACATATTATATTCTTCGATATAGTCCATGTAATAAAAGCTGTCTTTTCTGACGCTCATACATGGTTTTTCCATTTCCAGCAATTCGTTTCTGACGCTTATGATCTCTTCCGAATAACTCTCGCTCGAAAAATAGACGATTTCGCGAAAGCCATCCATAACATATATTACGCCTTCTTTCTCTTTGCCGAGCCCCTTGAGCATATTGTCGAAATTTTCTTTGATGATCGTTGCCACCACATACCCCGCCGCCATGCCATCTTCATCCTGTACGGCCCGTCCGATCCGCAGATACTCTGTCTTTTTATCCCCCTCATACAGGCGGGCGTTACAGATAACATATTCCGCCGTATTTTTCTCGGCCTTATATAAAATATTCCAATTTAACGACAATTTTTCACTGATATATTTATTATCCGCCACCGTCATCCTGCGGGCGCCCTCTTTGTCATAGAGCGACAGACTTCCGTAATTGACACACTCTCCGGCAGCCGTATAAAGCTTCCGGTATATATTCCCGGTCCCCGCATAGTCCTCCGATGACAGAAACGAAGCGATCTCCTCTTCTTCGCATAACGCCGCTATGGCATCAAAAATCTCCGAAAAAGCCTGATCCAGCGATTCTTCGGCTATGGCAAGCGTGCTCTCCGCCTCTGTATTCAGATAATTCTGGTAGATCATATTTAACACCTGAAGCAGCAGTAAATAACCGCTGAGCATCGGTATTATGGCCGTAACGACCATTCCTGCAAAGATCTTCCCACGAAATGATAACTTTTCAAAAAAATGCATCTTCATATCCGTATCTTACAATCCGTATCTGCATGTAATAGTCCGCTCCTGCAAAGTATGCCGTCCCGCGCTCACGCATTCTCAGGTGAAGCTGCGCTGTATTTCACAAGCAAAAGCTCCACGCTGAGGACATCATTCATCCTTCCGGTCTTAACCGCTTCTTCGGCCTCCACGCAGTCTGTCACCGCTTTTCGCAAATCTTTCGCAGAAAATCTGGCCGCCTGGTTCACATATTTGCCGGCAACAAATCCCGGCAGGCCTACATTTTCACCGATCGTTTTCACCGGATACCCTTTTTTCTTCAGTTCTTTGACCTGTAAAAGCAGATTGAACTGTCTGGCAAGCAGGAAAAGAATACGCATGGGCGGTTCTTTCAGGGTAAGCAGATCATAATAAAGTTCCATGGCCTCTTTCTGCCTTTTCTCCGCGATCGCATTCATCATATCGAAGATCTGATTGTTAATCTGTCTGGTACAAACGGCCTCGATATCCGCCCTGCCTATCACATCCTTATCCATGCAGTAACAGATCAGTTTCTCAAGTTCTTTGCTGATGTTCTCCATGCCTGTACCCGTTTTCTCCAAGAAAAACTCCAGATCCCGTTCCGTAATCTTCTTATTCTCTCTTTTCAGGCTGCCAAGCACCCAGCGTTTGAGAACATTCTCATCCTGTGCCTTAAATTCCACCGCACGTCCTTTTACCGAAACGGATTTAAACAATTTGCTCCGCTTATCAACCTCTTTTTCCGCAAGGACAAAAAAAGCCGTCTCGGCAGGTTCTTTCAAATATTCTGCCAGCTGCTCGCCGCCGTGCTTAAACAGACCGCTGTTTTCTATGATGATCACGCGGCGCGGCGCAAAAAACGGCATCGTTTCCGCCAGATCGATCAATTCGCCCACACTTATGTCTTTTCCCTCGAAGCAGTGACAGTTCATGGAATCCTCTTCACCGGAAAGCGCCGTCTTTAATTTATCCCGGTATTGTCTGCGCAGATAGTCCTCTTCTCCGTAAAGCAGATAGATCTGCCGCAGCTGCCCTGATTTTATCTCCTCGTTTAGTTTCTGCATATCAATGACCGTGCCTTTCTGTATGGGGCGGCGTAAAGAAACCGCAGCATCCTTTCCACGTCTGTATAGATTTCCGTATCACAGTTCTCATACCATTATACTATCGAATGCCGTTTCATTCAATTCTGTATACGAATCTGCTCCTGTTCGATTAACGGATAGCGGATAAGATTCTTTTCATCAAGGTCTTCACGATACATATCCACCGCTGTAATCTGCCGGTTTCCATAGGTCGTATAATAATAGATTCCCCGCGTCGTATTACAGCAGGATGTATAGATCGTTCTTTCGTATTCGCCGTTTTCCAGTTCACAGCATCCGGCCTGCTGTTCTACGGAACCAAGAATATGAAAAAACTGCCCCACGCTTTCGTTTTCGGAATCTCCCGACACCGAATTCATTTTCACAAAAGACGCCCTGACAAATCTTGACTGAGAAGATAAATCCCCGGGAAGTCCAATCGCTCCCATTCCCTTGCAGTAAGTCTGCAGCGGCAGCGTTTCTGCAAAAAGGTTCTGCGGCGGTTTCGCGGACAGATGCATATAATTGTTCAGAAAAAGCATCTGCCCGGGAAAAGCCGGATTGTTCGTCAGCACCCCGACCGGATTTTCATAGATGCGAAGTCCCTCCGCCACCGCTTCCAGTGTAAGTGCCTCATCCCGGTCCGCGATTATCCAATGCAGCGTTGCGACCGGAAGATTTTCACAGAAAGGAACGTCTGTCAGGTTGACCTCTTTAAGCCAGTCCCTGCATTCCCTGACTGAGGCAAAATTTCTGAGAATACACTGGATCAGTTCAAAAACCGCAATATTTTTCCTATCCTGCACAGGCGGATTGTAACATGCGTTCCCGGGAAAATTAAGGCCTGCCATAGCGAGTCCCTTTTCGTTTACGGCATCATAATACAGCGGATAATCCTGTTCGACGTGCGCTATGCCGATCATGGCATAATGCCTGTCCATACCATCCATTCCAGGAAATCGAAACGGATAATTACGTGGTGTCATAACGATCTCTTCTCCGTAAGAGCATTCATTATCAAATGTTCTGCCAAAATAAAAATCCTTCGTTTTATAGGTTACCGCCGTGCACATGAAAATACCTCCGTTTCTTCTATCAAATAATAAACTTACCAAATAATAAACCGGATCATAAGCATCTATTATTTAGTATACTCCGAAATACATGTTGTAACAATTGTTATTTATTGGAGAAATAGAAAACATTCCGAACGGATGAAGGGAAACTGCAGGCACCGGGACAGCACTACCACTCTCTTTCCCACACCATATCAAAAAACACATTGGCCGGGCACTCTTCGATGATACTGCTCAGATCCTGATCACTGTCCATATCAAATGAAACCAGAATCGTAGCGTCTTCGATCCAGGGCGCTATTTTTTTCCGGAAGGAAGGTATCACATCTTTTCTGTGCGTCTTTTCGGGCCAGTCATCATGCAGTTCCTGCCAGACTGCAAATTCGGCGCCTGCGCTGTCCTCCATGACAATCCCTTCTTTATCATCAATATAAATCACGGCATAATCATATGCGGCTTCTCCCTGCATTTCATAAATCGTGCTGAGAAGCAGATAATCCCGCCCGTTTTTATGCGTCACACAGATCGTTCCGTTTCCTACATGGGAAGCGTCGAAGCCGCGGCTGATGAAACGGGGATATGGCTCATAGCCTCCATCCGCCAGGCCGCGGAATACTTTCACATAGGCTACGCCAAGATAACCGGTGTAA
Source organism: uncultured Lachnospiraceae bacterium (assembly GCA_910579735.1). Taxonomy (GTDB): domain Bacteria; phylum Bacillota; class Clostridia; order Lachnospirales; family Lachnospiraceae; genus UBA3282. Next base: position 37,238 of record CAJTUZ010000002.1, on the reverse strand, counting down.
AAATCTTCTGCCTGCACGATATCCTCCGAATAAATGGACAGCTGGATTAAATCTTCCACCCCGTCATGCGTCACATCGGCTTTCGTCTGATAAGCCACGGTCTCCACTTCGTTCTGTGTCGGATAATCCTTTGAAAAGTAATTCCCTTCCTCTCCTAACTGGCCGATATCTCCGTATGGAGAATACAGGTATTCCTGATCTTTTACAATATATTTCTCCTCATGCTGCGCGCTGCCTTCAGAATCCTGTGCCTGCGTGCCGGCTTTTTCTGTTCCCCGTACCGAGCAGGCCGAACAGATCACCGTTATCAATGCAATTCCAAGTATCGTCATTTTCTTTTTCATCGTGTATTTTCCTCTTACTTTTCCAAACAGATCATCCTGACAGCTTGTTTCACAATTTAATCATACACTGTAATTGCATCATATTTGCATCATTCTTGTATCATTTTGGCAATATTTTATTCCATGAAATTGATTTTGGGGAAACGATCCGGAAGACCCTCCGGGAAACATCCTAATCCCCAACGAACGTTTCCATCCGCACGCGCCCGTTTCGATATGTCACCGTAAGCGCTCCCCCTTCCGTCGTCATATAGACGCGGCATCCTGCCTGTGAAAGTCTCTGCAACAGATCTTCATGCGGATGTCCGTAACGATTATCCTTGCCTGCAGAGATCAGGACAATCTCCGGCATCACAGTCTTTAAAAACGCTTCCCCCGTGGAATTCCCCGAACCATGATGCGCTGCTTTTAACAGTGTGATCTGTGTGTTCCCGGATACCGCACGGTGTTCTAACTGCCGCCTTACCGATTCTTCTCCGCTTCCTTCCAGATCTCCGGTAAAAAGCGCTGTAAATGCTTCGTATTCCAGATATAAAACAACGGACGCTGCATTCGTCTCCTGCTCCGTTCCCTGCTCCGGGTGCAGACAGGTCAGTTTCAGTTTCCCGTGACGCAGCACATCTCCCTTATGAATATACTGCACCGCAATCCCCTGATCCCCGGCCAGTTCTACAAATTCCCTGTATTTGTCTCCCTTGCTGCCCTCTCCGATATCCGGCAGGATCAGGCATTTGAGCATAACGCCGTTTTGATTCATCTGTTCTATCAACGAAGCAATGCCGTTATAATGATCACTGTCCATATGCGTTATAAAAACGGCGTCCAGGCTGTCGACGCCCTCTGCCTTCAAAAAGGGCAGTATCTGATAAGTCCCTACATCACTTTTACTGGAACTGCCGCCATCGATCAGATAATGTCCGCCCTTTTCATCGGCTATATAAATGCCGTCTCCCTGCCCGACATCTATGACGGTGATCTGCAGCCCGTTCCCGGTGCGCAGTGTAAGAGACATAACCGCAAACAATATACACAGCCAGAACTGCAGTTTGGTCCATTTTTCACTGGCAAAGACCACTATCACAGCCACTGCCGCAAACAGGATGATCTGCCAGTCCTCCGGCTTTCCCAGAATATTCCTGCTCCCGGGCAGTTTTAATGTCAAAGCGCAGCATATCTCATACGCCGACAGCAGGAAATGGGCAGGCAGTCCCGCATATTTTCCAAGCGGCAGACAACAGGATGCCATGGTCAGTGCGCACAGACCATCGTATACAATAACACTTGTTCCGGGAATAATCAGCAGATTCAGCAGCAGGGAATAAAGCGGATATTCGTAATAGAAACACAGATATACAGGCAATGTGATAAAAGATACCGAAAGACTGGCTGCCATGACTTTCTCATATTTTGTTTCCCGCAAAAGATTCTCCGAAAGCACAGGCAGAAACAATCCGATCGCCAGGACCGCTCCAAAAGAAAACAGGAAACCGCTGTGGTAAAGGTAAAGAGGCTGCTGCAGGAGCACCGTAACAGCCGAGACCGTCATGGCCGTCAGCATATCGTATGTCCGCCCGAACAATCCCGCAGCAATATGGAAGGCAAACATCATGACTGCCCGCAGCGCCGAAATGCTCATACCGGTCATGACGCCGTAGCAATACATGAATGCAATGGAACCAAAAACGGCGGGCGCCATCGGGCATCTGCATCTGTGCAGTATTTTATAGAATCCCATACCGATAATAGAAATATGCAGTCCGCTGATGCTTAAGATATGTATTACGCCGTTTAACTGATAGAGCATTTTCACTTCCTCGTCGAGGCTGCTCTTTTCTCCCAGCAAAACAGCTTTCATGACAGAAGCGTCCTTTTCCGTATAGCAGGCATCGATAAGCACCGAAAAATAACACCTGATCTTATACAGTCCTTCCCGCAATTTGTCATAATACGGCGTTTCACTGCATATTACGGCATTCTGCAGTCTGGCCTGTAATCCCAGAATCTGATAATAGCGTCCTGCATCAAATTCTCCCGGATTGGTCGCCTGCGCAAAAGTACGCAGTTTCCCCTGTACTTTAACATAACTGCCCATGCAGGGTTCTTCTTTCGTATCCATATAACATATAACACCTGATATTTGTAACTGTGGATGGTAAGTCTGAACATTTTTCAGATAGATAACCAGAACTTCTTTTTGATTAGAGATGCGATATTCTTTCTTTTCGACCTGACCCGTCAGTGTCACTTTCTTTCTGTCCGCCCACTCCAGATCCGGCTCCGGAAGCGGAAACAGATACAGATAAAAACGGATGATCACTACGAAAGCCAGACCGATCAGACAGACCGGTCTTCTCATAGTACCTCTCATTCTGCCGCAGGGGCGGCGCTTTCAACCAAATCCAGATTCCTTTCAAAAATATTCGTAAGACTGACGCTTTCTTTATAGAGAACGTTCGTCTCTCCGTTAATGGAGATCTGGACTTTATTTACATTGGATAATTCCACGAGGGAATTGGCGATCGAATAGATCGTAACGTCGTTTGTCACATTATAGGGCTGACTCAGAAATGATTCGTCCAAGTTGACATAACATATTCTATCGTTGACCGTTACGCTGATGACTTTTGTCGCCGGATTGATCGTCGGATAGCTGCCGACTGCGGACGGTCCTTCGATCAGTTTCTCTACAATAAGTTTTTCCAAAGAAACATTGCTGCTGTAAACGACGTTTCTTTGATTCTCTTCTACCAGCATGTCACCGTTTTCATTGGCAAAATACAGGCGTAGATTGACTTTTTCATACGTATTGATCTCGTTTCCGGCATTGTCGATAAACGTATCGGCAGACATCATGCCGATCGCCACGCCGCTGCTGTCTACAAGAGGCTCATTCTGGATGGTGAACGCAATATAATTCACGCTCCCTACCTGCGACAGCGTCCTGACAATGGCGGCACGCACCAGCGTTTCTTTGATCTTGTCCATTTCCTTATAGTGCTCGTCGAAATTGAGCGTAAGCTGTCCGCCATCCCATGTATAGCCGATCAGCTCAAAATTTTCCGCCAAAGGCGCTTTATACTCTCCCTTTTCCGGCTCCTGCGCAAGTTTTACAAGCAGCTCGTCTAAAAGAGTCTGGTCGTTGTACGCTGCCGTCTGGTACGGATCGGCAAAGATCCTGGTTTCCTCATTGTTTACATAATATATATCATATACTCTTCCGTACTCCGTCTCCACACTCCCCCGGCTGCCGCAGCCTGACAGACAGAAGAACATCACGACAGGCACCAGTGCCAAAAGGCGCATTCCCACATCCTTCATACGCATATACATCCTTCTCTCCTTATCTTCCTCTCATTCGCGGCCGCTTTACGTAACTGAAATATAAGTAAGCGGAATCTTCACCGTAAACGTCGTTCCTTCCCCTTCTTCACTGACTGCCTTGATCGACCCTCTGTGCATCAGTATAGCGCTCCTTGTAATGGCAAGACCAAGGCCGGTGCCGTCGATCTCCTTCGAATGGGACTTATCTACCCGGTAAAAACGTTCGTAAATATGTTCTATGGAATCCGCCGGAATACCGATTCCCGAATCTGCCACTTCCACGGTAAAAAACTGATAATCCGCATCAAGCGTTACCTTGACCCAGCCATGCTTTTTATTGTACTTTATGGCATTTTCCAGCAGATTTGTTATAACAAGTGTTATTTTAACTTCATCCACGGCAGCGGTGACCGGTCTGATACTTTCGTACACAAGCTCTATATCCCTCTTGATAGCAATCGGCCGCAGTCTTCTCATAATAAATTCCACGAGCATATTGATATCTACCTGCGAAATATTCAGATCGGTACTGGTTCTGTCCATTTTGATCAGGGCAAGCAGATCGTTAATGATCTTGTCCTCCCTGTCGATCTCCGTTGCAATATCCTCCATAAATTCCTGGTATACCTCAATCGGCACATTTTCCTGACCGCGCAGGGAATCTGCCAATACCTTAATGGATGTGATGGGCGTTTTCAATTCGTGGGAGACATTGGAAACAAATTCCTGCCTGGAATCATTGAGAACTTTCATTCGGCTTAAGATCTTATTGAACGCGTCTCCGATATGCTCTGTCTCCAGACAATCGGTAACGGATATCGGATCATTCGTATAACCTTCCTTCACCTGGCTCAGCGCATCCGTTATTTTTTCAAACGGCCTGATAAGGGCATAGGAAATAAATCCCGCTGCAATAAAGACCACAATTGCAACGATGACTTCAATCACAATCGCCTGTCTGCTCAGAATTCCCATTGTAGTGGAGATATTATCGGTTGATACGCTGATCAGCATAACGCCTTTGGCAAGAATGCTCTCCGGTACAGGATCATCCCCTGTCGGCGCCAACGTATCCATGATCGGGATCGTCATCTCGATATAACCGTTGGTAGAATCGTACTGGCTGACATTTTCACCTTTCAGGCTGCGGATGACCTCTTCTGAAATGATCGTTTTCCCTTCACTGATCCCGTAAGTATCTTTTACGACTTTCAGATCATTGTTGATGATCAGCACCCGTCCGTTATAAAGATTGGATAACTGATCCAATTCCGCATTTACGACCTCCGAGGAATTGTCCTGCAGATAACGGTAAGTGATCAGATGATTGGTCAGGATTTTCAACTGTGCCTGCACATCCGAGATCCGCACGCTGACGGCCCGGGTTTCGTAATTTTGCAGGATCGCGCTGCGCATCATCATACAGGGTATCAGACCGACAATAAGCACGATCAGAAAAATACGCGGTTTTAGACTGCGCAGAACATTTATTTTTTTGAAATTCAGTTTAAGCAAAGTAATAACCTACTCCCCATTTCGTATGCACATACATCGGTTCACTCGGTTTCTCTTCGATCTTCTCTCTCAGTCTTCGGATATGTACATCGACCGTACGCACATCTCCAGGATAGTCGCTGCCCCAGACAATCTTTAAAAGATCCTCCCTGCCGTATACTTTATTCGGATTTTTGATAAGCAGTTCCAGCACTTCAAATTCTTTGGCGGTAAGATTCACTTCCCGGTTTTTTATATAGACTCTTCTGCCGTCACAGTCCAGTTTCATATCGCGGTTTTCAATGACCCTTGCCGAACTCTTTTCTTCGCTCTTCCGCGTTGTCCGGCGCATGATCGCTTTAATTCTTGCTTTTACTTCCAATATGTTAAAAGGTTTCGTGATATAGTCGTCCGCGCCGTATTCAAGGCCCAGAATCTTGTCCATATCTTCCCCTTTTGCGGTCAGCATGACGATCGGTGTATTGGAAAACTCCCGAATCTGCTGGCATACTTCAAAGCCGCTCATCTTAGGCAGCATGACGTCCAATAAAATCATGTCATAACTGTTATTTCTTGCAAACTCCAACGCTTCCTCGCCGTCATAGGCACAGTCCACTTCCATGCCGTCCTGCTCCAAACTGAAACGAATCCCCTTCACGATCAGTTTTTCATCATCTACAACCAAAACCCTGTTTGCCATCGCTGTTAAAGCCTCCCCCTCAGTCTGCGGATTGAAACGAACCCCCTGTTCTTTTCCGCTCTTTTATTCTAATTTACAGTGATCTTATCTTTTATTTTCTCATATGTCCCTTCTTTGATGCCGCTTACTTTCATAATGTCCTCAATCGATGCAAAAGCGCCGTTTTCCTGCCTGTAACGCACGACGGCAGCCGCCTTTCCCGCACCGATGCCCGGAATCGCGCTGAGTTCTTCTTCCGATGCCGTATTGATATTCACCAGTCCGTCCGCTCTTTCTTCTGCCGCTCCGGTTTCCGGCAACGCGTCATATGTACCGGCTTCTTTGGCCTCCTGTACTTCTTCCGTCGTCGGTACGGTCAGTTTCTGACCATCCTGTAAGACCGACGCCTGGTTGATAAAGTCTTCGCAGGCATCTTCCCGAAAACCGCCGGCCGCCTCTATCCCTTCAAATACTCTGCTGTCCGGCGAAAGCGCATAAACACCGGGATGAATGACTGCACCGCAAATATGTACATATATTTCTGCCGGCAGGGTTTGTCCCGGAATATCTTCCTGCGGCCCGGTCTGTCCCGTACCGGTCTGTTTAAAGCCGCTCTCCGGCACAGAGTCCTGTTTCTCGTCAAGCTCCAGTTTGATCTCATCTCTTTCTAATAGGATCTCATCCCTGCCGGTACATGCAGTCAAAATAAATACAGGGATCCATAAAATAATCCCTATTTTCAGCAAATAAATACGAATTTTATGCATAGTTTCCTTTCTGCCCGATAAAAGGGCACAGGACGTCCCCGCTATGCACTGTATTTTTATTGTAAAATAAATTTAAGACTATGTCCACTTAAAAATAATAATTCCTACGATCGCAAGACCCATACCGGTCAGTTTCCGCATTTCAAAAGGCTGTTTTTCCACACCGAACAACCCGAACAATTCGATCAGATAAGCCACGGCAAGCTGTGAAACAACGATCAGCATGACCGATCTGGCCGGGCCCAGCATCTCCATCGCCTTAATGACCGTATAAGTGATCACTGCACCGATCGCACCACCAAGCAGCATATACTTGGGATGTACTTTAAAAAGCGCTCCGAAAGAAGACCGGTCCGAAACAAGCCACACCCCCAGACAGACAAGCAGAGCCGTACATTGGACGAAAGCATTTGCCACCCAGATCGTAGACGCTTTGGTGACCTGTGTATTGAAAACTCCCTGAATACTCATAAGCGCGCCGGAAAGAAGCGCAATGAAAAATCCAAACATAACTTCTGTTATCCTTTCTTTGACTCCATGCCGCAGCAACAGGCGTCAACCAAATGATTCAAAAAAATACAAGACAGCCAAAGCCATCTTGTATTATCATTTCCTCTTTTTTCTAAAATATGCAGCGACTTATTCGCCGGATGTATCTTCGGACTCTTCTCCTGTCTGTTCTTGTTCGGAAAGCTCCTCATCATCATTTTCTTCCGGCATATCGATATATTCTTCGGTATACGCCTCGCCTTTTACCTGCGTCATGATCTTCTCGGAAAGCGCTTTTAACTCCGCATTGGCATCCTCGCCCTCCCAGATCCTGGCAAATGCGATCTCCATTTCCACCCAGTAGTTGCTTGTTTCTATCATCTTGGGATTGGGTATGGATTTCTCATATTCCCTGATAAATGCCTCGGCGTTTCTATTGGCAAACTTCACGCCGGTCAGTACCGGTATCTTACCGGTCCTGTCATAAAGATTGTAGGCATTCTGACAGGCAAGATATTGGGCAAACGCATTGGCCATATCCTTATGCATGGAATAACCGTTCACCACTACGCACTGCGTCACCGATAAAGACCTTGACTCTAACTGCCCGTTTACATCGGGTATCAGAGAAGTGCCGTACTCATACTGAAATTCTCCGTTTTCTTTTGCCGCTTCTATTTTGGCAAGCGCGTCCGTGGTCACGATCGTATACAGGATCTTCCCGTCGATAAAATCCTGTAAAATATCCGCATAACTGATCTCTTCCGTATCGATCGAGAAAAACTGGTTCAGATCCTGATAAACTCTCATGCAGCGGATCGCGTTCTCGTTATAAATATTGATCGAATCGTCTCTGTCTCCTGCACGGCCGCCGACATCGATATAATTGCCGACAAAGAAATAATTATAGAAAATATCGGACACATCCCATTTAAAGATTGCCTCAACCTGTTCCGGCGCGTCATAAACATCCGCAAAGGAAAGGATATCGTCTATCGTTTTCGGCAGTGTCTCTTCCACGCGCGCCGCCACGGCATTTTCATCGGGTCCTGTCATCGTCTCATCAACGCCGTCAGCGCTTTCGGTTTCCTCCCCTGATCCGGCAGACGCATCTTCCCCCTCCTCGGATCCGCCGGCTTCCTCCGGCTCTGCACCGTTCTGTGCAAGCGCCGCTTCCGCAGCCTCCGCGGCCGCTATATCCATCTCCGCTTCTATCTGCGCGCGCGCCCATTCTTCAAGATATGTCTTATTATACAGAAACGAGCTTGTCTCAAAATAGAACGGATACGCAATCTGCTTCTCGTGATAGGTAACTGCATGCAGCGCAGTTTCCGGAAAATACTGCTCCATCCCCGCACTTCCCGCCGACAGCCTGATCTCCGAAGCCAGTCCGGCCAAATATGCCTTTTCCAGAGAATCGTTTCCGACAATATACAGATCCGGCACCTCCTCAGACTGTAAAGATGCCTGATTGATCGTCTCCAGGTATTCGGAGCCCGACGTATAGACCGGAATCACGCGGGCATCCTGCTGGTATTCATTATAAGAAACCGCCACGCTGTTCAGATAATCCGTCAGCGCTTCGTCGGTATACCATAAATAGAGTGTTTCCCTGTGTCCGAAAAGTGTATCCTGTATCTCCTGTTCCCCTTCCGTTTCATCCGCCCGGTGCAGCAATCCGGCCCGGCTGAGTGCAAAAATACCGGCCGCCGCACAGGCAAGCAATAAAACAGTGGTCAGTCTTTTTTTCAAAGTCACCGTCCGCACCTCCTGTTTTCGGGTAGAAATTTATATTACAGACATTCGCGTAATATGCCCGTCATTTCGTCAACATGCTGTTTCGTAATGACAAGCGGCGGCACGAAACGGATTATATGGCTGCCGGCATTGATCAGAATCAGTCCTCCGGCCATAGCTTTGTCAATGATATCCCGCACAGGTTCTCTGCAGACAAGGCCCTGCATCAATCCTGTCCCCCGCCTTTGCTCAAAAACGTCATATTCCGCACAGAGCTCGTCAAGTTTCTCTTCCAGATATGCGCTTACCTCTCTGACATGATCGAGCACATGCTCTTTTTCAAACAACTCGATCACTTTGCAGACCGCCGCACAGGCAAGCGGATTGCCGCCGTATGTCGTACCATGATCCCCGGCCGCAAGAGAATGCTGTCCCACCTTCTCCGTCATCAGAAAAGCGCCGACCGGAACACCGCATCCAAGCGCCTTGGCTGTTGTCATGATATCCGGCCTGATCCCGAATTTCTGCCATGCGTACATATAGCCTGTCCTTCCCATGCCGCACTGTATTTCATCAAGGATCAGCAGAATATCCCTTTCTTCACACAGCTTTTTCACCTTCTGCATAAAGTCTTCCGATGCCGGATAAAGACCGCCTTCCCCCTGCACCGTTTCAAATAAAATAGCACATGTTTTTTCATTTACATTCGAAAGTACACTGTCGAAATCATTCAGGTCGGCAAAGCGGATATTACCGATCATCGGTTCGAACGCCTCTCTGTAATGCGGATTACCGGTTACGGAAAGAGCCCCGTATGTCCTGCCGTGGAAAGAATTGTTCATGGCGATGATCTCATGATCTGTGCCGCCATCTTTTAAATAGGCATATTTTCTTGCCGCCTTAATGGCTCCTTCAACGGCCTCCGCACCGCTGTTTGTAAAAAACACCCTGTCCATCCCTGAAATCTCTTTTAACTTCTTCGCCGCTTCGATCGCCGGCACATTATAATAATAATTGGATGTATGGATGACTTTATCAATCTGTGCTTTGAGGGCGTCATTATACTCTTTATTCTGATAGCCGAGTGCAAAAACAGCGATGCCGGAAACGAAATCAAGGTATTTCTTTCCTTCGATATCGTATAAGTAAACGCCTTCCCCTTTGTCCAAAACGACCTGATAGCGGTTATAAGTATGCAGAAGCGCCTTTTCCGCCTCGTCGATATATTCCTTCATCTTCATCATGCTCATTTCCCTTCTTTCCTGAAACCGGACATCTATGACTTATCGGTTTCCTCATGATCCGCAACGATCGCCGTACCAACACCGTGATTGGTAAAGATCTCCAAAAGCAGACAGTGCGGAATTCTGCCATCGAGAATATGCACCCGGCTGACTCCTTCTCTGATCGCTTCGGTACAGTTGGCCAGCTTAGGCAGCATGCCTCCGCCGATAAAACCGCCCTCAATCAGCTCTTCCGCCTGGGAAGCCGTCAATCTGGAAATAAAAGATGATTTATCGTTAATATCCTTATAAAGTCCTTCTATATCTGTCAGGAAAGCAAGCTTTTCTGCAGATACCGCCTTGGCAATCGCACAGGCCGCATCATCTGCATTAATATTATAGGTCTGAAATTGATCGTCTAATCCGATCGGTGCAACGATCGGCAGAAAATCTTTCTCCAGCAGATCATATAACACTTTGGGATTGACTGCTGTAATATTGCCGACAAAACCGATATCCTGTCCGTCTGCATACTTTTTATCGCACACCAGCAGACCGCCGTCCTTCCCGCTGATGCCCACTGCTTTTACGCCAAGCTCCTGTACCATGCTGACAAGGCTCTTATTGACCTTGTTGAGGACCATTTCCGCTATTTCCATCGTCTCGTCGTCCGTTACGCGCAGACCTCCGACAAATTGTGCTTCTTTGCCGACTTTTCCAACCCATCGGCTGATCTCCTTACCGCCTCCGTGCACGATGATGGGTTTAAACCCTACCAGTTTCAGCAGTGTAACGTCTTTAATGACATTTTTCTGCAGTTCTTCGTTGCTCATGGCGCTTCCGCCGTATTTTACAACAATGATCTTTCTGTTGAATTGCTGAATATAAGGCAGCGCCTCGATCAGTGTTTCCGCCTTATTAAGGACCATATTCATTTCCTTTTGTTCCATGTCTCTTTTTCCTTTTCTCTTTGTTCCTGCGGATTTCCCGTTCCTGCAGTCATATCTGCACTGCGGACCAAATATTTCTTTTAACTGCGATAATCCGCGTTGATCTTCACATAATCATAAGTCAGATCGCAGCCCCAGGCTGCTGCTTCGGCATCCCCCATCTTCATATCCGCAAGAATCCTGACCTCGGGTGAAGAAAGTATGCGCGTCGCTTCTTCCTCGCTGTAAGACAGCATCACGCCGCCCCGGTAAACAGGAAGGCTCGTGTCTTCATTTTCCAGATACAGATCCACCTGATCCGGATCGAACGCAACACCGGCATATCCAAGCGCACAAAAAGCCCGTCCTAAATTTGCGTCATGCCCGAAAATCGCCGCTTTCGTCAGACTGGAGCTAACGACGGACCGGCTCAGGATCCGTGCATCCTCTTTCGTCCTGGCATGAATGACTTTGGCTTCGAATAACGCCGTGGCGCCTTCGCCATCACCCGCCATTTTCTTTGCCAATGTCATCGTAACATAATGCAGGGCCTGTCTGAACTTCTCATAGTCTTCGTTTCTGCTCACCACTTCGGGATTGCCGGCTAACCCGTTTGCAAGTACGATAAGCGTATCGTTTGTAGAAGTATCTCCATCTACCGATATCATATTGAATGTATCTTTTACATCTTCACGCAGCGCTTCCTGCAGCAGTTCTCTGGAAATCGCAATGTCCGATGTGATAAAGCAGAGCATGGTGCTCATATTCGGATGGATCATGCCGGATCCCTTGCACATACCGCCAAGCGTTACCGTCCTGCCGCCGATTTCGAACGTCACAGCCGCCTGTTTATCGACAGTATCCGTCGTCATGATCGCTTCCGCCGCCATCTGCGCGGCTTCCATTGTATCTTTTTTTGCATCCGCAAGCTTTTTAACGCCTGCCGTGATCTTATCTATCGGCATCTGCATTCCGATCACGCCCGTAGATGCCACAAGTACGGCATCTTCCGGAATGTTTAAACACTCCGCCGCGGCCTGCGCCGTCTTTTTACAGCAGGCATATCCTTCAGATCCCGTACAGGCATTGGCAATGCCTGCATTAACGACAACAGCCTGCGCATACGCGGAATGCTCCACGATCTCTTTATCCCAAATGACCGGGGCCGCCTTCACCATATTGCTTGTAAAAACGCCTGCCGCCTTACACGGTGTCTGACTGTAAACAAGCGCCATATCTTTTCTGTTCTGATATTTGATTCCGGCTTCCACTCCGGCTGCCTCAAATCCCGCCGCCGCGGTTACTCCGCCCTTTATAATCTCCATATTCCAAACCCCTTTCCGTTCTTACTCTTTATCCTGCCTCAGAGTTTCACAATTACCTTCTTATTTTTTATCTTCCCCGGCAGAATCGCATTGGGCGATTCTGCCAGGAATGACATAGTTCTACTTAGGCAGCGTCCTCCGCTGCCTTAGCAGAACTTCATTCCTTATTCTTTATTCTTTATTGAACGCCGTAATATTATCTTCATTCAGCGTAAAATCATAATAATTCAAATCTTCCCGTCTGGTCCAGCCGATCTGCTTCCAAAACGCATTGCCGATGTCATTCTTCGTAAAGGCGATCAGGGAAACTTTGTTGATCCGTTCTTTTTTCAGGGCATTCATGCAAAACACGACCATCTCTTTGCCGATACCGCGCATTCTGTGGTCCTCCGCCACACAGACATGATACAGACAGCCTCTTCTGCCATCATGTCCGCACAGGATCGCACCTACTATCCTGCCATCCATTACGGCCACTACGCTGCTGCCCGGATTTCTTTTTAAGAAGGCTTCCACGCCCTCTCTGGAATCATCCACGCTGCGGATGCCAAAACCCTTTATCGACATCCAAAGTGCCCGTACTTCGTCGTAATCCTCTATCGTCATCGCCCGTACCATGCCAAAAGACCTCCCTGTTCCTTTCGCCGCCTTAATTCAACATTTTCTATTCTATCACACTATTTTAAGATAGTACACAAAATTTATCATTGTTTTCCATTTAGATAGGATGAGGGTGTCAAAAGGAGCGAATCGATAACAGAAATCATACTTGCGTTATCCTTACGATTGTTGTATATTGTTTTCAGAAAGTCAATAAGAGGGAGGACTTATATAATATGAAAGAAAAAATTATACTTGCCTATTCAGGCGGACTTGATACTACCGCTATCATTCCCTGGTTAAAAGAAAATTTTGATTATGAAGTGATCTGCGTATGTGCTGACTGCGGTCAGGGCGAAGAACTGGATGGTTTGGAAGAAAGAGCTATTTCAAGCGGCGCTGCCAAATTATATATAGAAGACCTGACAGATGAATTCTGTGATGATTTTATCGTTCCCTGCGTACAGGCCCATGCCGTTTACGAGAATAAATACCTGCTCGGCACGTCCATGGCAAGACCGGTGATCGCCAAAAGACTGGTGGAGATCGCCCGTAAAGAAGGCGCTACGGCAATCTGCCACGGTGCAACCGGCAAAGGCAACGATCAGATCCGTTTTGAACTCGGCATTAAGGCGCTTGCTCCCGACTTAAAAATTATTGCGGCGTGGAGAAATGACAAGTGGAACATGAATTCCCGTGAAGAAGAGATCGAATACTGCCGGAACCACGGTATCGATTTACCGTTTTCAGCAGACAGCAGCTACAGCCGCGACCGTAACTTATGGCACATCAGCCACGAGGGTCTCGAGTTGGAAGATCCTGCGGCAGAACCGAACTATGAACATCTTCTGGTACTCGGCACCACGCCTGAGAAAGCTCCCGAGGAAGGCGAATATGTGACCATGACATTTGAAAAAGGCGTTCCGACGTCCGTAAACGGTAAGAAAATGAAAGTATCCGAGATCATTACCGTTTTAAACGAACTTGGCGGAAAACACGGTATCGGTATCGTTGATATTGTAGAAAACCGCGTTGTCGGTATGAAATCCCGCGGCGTTTATGAAACACCCGGCGGCACGATCCTGTATGAAGCGCATCAGCAGTTGGAAGAGCTGATCCTTGACCGTGACACGTACGCTATGAAAGCGGATCTTGGCAGCAAATTTGCGCAGGTCGTATATGAAGGAAAATGGTTTACACCGCTTCGTGAGGCGCTGCAGGCATTCATCGAATCTACACAGAAGTATGTGACCGGCGAAGTGAAATTCAAGCTTTACAAAGGAAACATCATCAAAGCAGGAACCTCCTCACCGTATTCTCTGTACAACGAAAGCATTGCTTCTTTTACGACGGGAGATCTGTACGATCATCATGACGCAGAAGGTTTCATCAATCTGTTTGGTCTTGCAAGCAAGGTACGCGCCATGAAGATGCAGGAAACGGAAGGCAAAAACTAATAGAAATAAGAGGGTTTTTATGAGTGTTATCTCATATATTGTTCTTTATCTGACGATCGTTAATCTGGCCGGATTTTTCATTATGGGCATCGACAAACTAAGAGCGCGGAAAAGGGCCTTTCGCATCCCTGAATCCACGCTGTTTGTCATCGCCCTGATGGGCGGCAGTCTCGGCACTACCATAGGTATGCATCTGTTTCATCATAAAACGAGACACTGGTACTTTCTCTATGGTATGCCGGCTATTTTGTTTCTGCAGATAGCGATCGTGGCACTCCTGATCTATTCGCCGATCCAGTTTGCATTTCTCTAAAATAGGATCATCATAACGGGCAGTCCGCTCTGCGGATTCCCGTTATCTTTATACAAAAACGACCGTAAAATTACGGCCGTTTTTTATTTCCCTTGATATTTGATTTCCCTTTATGTCTATATTGTAACAATAATGCCGCCGTCATTGGCATACATGCTGCTGACGCCTGCGGTATCCATAATGACGATTTCTTTTACCTTCGTTCTGGCAAGCAGTTCTTTTTGCATGAAACCGGCCCGGTCCGGGCAGTTGCAATGTGAGATCATCAGCGTTCTTTCCGTAATATCAGGCACTTCTTTTACCATGATATCCGCCAGTTTGCCAATGGCTTTCTTCATCCCGATCGCCTGGCTCTTCTGCTCGATCACGCCGTGATTGCCGCACATGATCGGTTTGATATTCAACGTCGATACGACCATCGCTTTCACACCCGTCAGTCTCCCGTTCTTACGGAGCGTTTCCAGGTTATCCAGTATAAAATAGGTCTTCATCTCGTCTCTGAAGGCTTCCAGTTCCGCGATCGTCTCCTCGAAGGAAACGCCCTGTTCCTGCAGCTGCATCATCTTCATGGCATACTGCGTCTCGCCGCTGCTGGCCGATTCCGAATCAAATACATAGATATTTTTCGTCCCGTACTGCTCATGATACAGATTCTTGCCCAGCACGGCGCTGTTATAACTTCCGCTCAAATGAGAAGAGAGCGTCACAACGAAAATATTATCGACATCCGCCCTATAGGCTTCCATGTATTTCTCCGGCGATGGACAGGAAGATTTCGGGCAGTGCGGATACAATGCAACCTGCGCAAGAAATTCAGCCTGATCAAAGTGCTCGTCATCCATGATCTGATAATCGCCCACTTCCAATCCGAGCGGAATAAACTGAAACCGCTCATCCTTGTGATATTGTTCCGGCAGCTCGCAGCAACTGTCTACGATAATCTTATAACTCATAAAGTAAAGCCTCCATTACCATTCCACATAGTTTTAATTACTACTTATGATAACACGACTTCCTACGCTCTGTAAATAGATTTTCCGCATTTTGTAAAAAACCAGGGATCCAAAGCGGCGGGCGGCTTGTCGAAATCCTCGCCTTTCTTCAAAAGGTACGCGTCCATCATGCTGCTGTTGTACCTTGCTCTTTTTCTCCCGGCTCCTTTATCGGAACGCTGTACTTCTACGTTCAGTTTTGCCCCTGTGCTGTCCGCAGCCAGGATATCCAGCCTCACCGAACGGTTTAGCAGATTCTCCACAAATACCTGTGTACGAACATCCAACACCTTTAAATTCGGCTTTTCAAGCACAATCTGCAATACCAGTTCTATACTTGCTGTATCTCCTTCAAAACACTTTGTAAGGAAATCATCATCAAGCAGGCGAAAGTCCCTTAGTCTCTGTAAATCTTCCTGATGTTTCCGGTCTATCTGTTCCGTCACTGTCAATCTTCCTACCTGCTTTCCCTTTCATTTTTGTATCTTCATACTACCACAAACTTCTTGATTTTACAAGCATACGGCTGTTTGGACAATGTATTTATCACCTTTTGGCCGGGCAATTTACATATGATACGTCGAAAAAATATTAACCTTTTTACATTTATTCATATTCACTAACCACGAAAAAATCTTGTGATTAAAAAGTCATACAGAGCATATGCCGCCGCTTTGGTTCCCTGGATTTCTCTCTACTCTCTCAACAGATCCGCATACCAGAACACGATCTCCGAAATGCGTCCCAGATCGCCTTCTTTGGCGGTCTCGCGCCACAGATTTTTATAGTCCATAAACCAGACTTCCAGTCTTTTTGCCAGTTCCAGGGCCGATTGTTCCGGTCTCTGCAAAGCTTTGCCAAGTTCCTTATCCGCAGCGAAAGCGCCGATTTCGTTCCATATGGCTATCCCTTCCATCGTCACGTCGCACAGCTGCAATACGCCGCGGCAGGAGGAATCCATAAAGACTGCGTTTTCTTTTAACTGCCGCCTGAGTCCTTCTAACGCCGTATTGGCATCATGAACAGCCTCCCTTTTACAGGATGCGCCAAAATCCGGCAGTCCGTAAGCGCTTTTCGTTCCCGTTTTTTTCCGTGCAGTTTCATAGTATACAACCGCCGTTTCCCATCCAAACAGAGAATTCCTGCTAATCTGGGCAAGGATGCCTGTAAACTGTTCCGATCTGTCATGATACTCTATCCTGGAAATCTGACGGTTCATTTCTTCAAAAGGCACAGTCTCGTGATTCCAGGAAAAGGCCGCCCCATAAATCATACCCGGTACGGAGAATGCCGGATGA
The DNA here is from genome assembly GCA_910579735.1 of uncultured Lachnospiraceae bacterium. Taxonomy (GTDB): domain Bacteria; phylum Bacillota; class Clostridia; order Lachnospirales; family Lachnospiraceae; genus UBA3282. Next base: position 20,270 of record CAJTUZ010000002.1, on the reverse strand, counting down.
TTGATGTGGCCGAAATCGCCCCAATCCGTATTCAAAATGCCGACAGCCTGATATTTTTCGGCATAGCCGCACATTCTCGTAATATTATGGTAGGAGTCTTCTATCAAATTGACCCACTGGTTCCACCCGCAGACACCGGGACAAAGATATTGGCTGGCGCCGGCTTTGGCCATATCCCTGCTCTCGTCCTCGCGCTGGTCTTTCGCATATCCCCAGGTGAGGCAAATCGTCTCCTCGGGCAGTTCCCGGATCAACCCGGGTTCTGCACAGATCACGTCCCCCCAGAACATGGGGGTCTTGCCGTGATCTTTCAAAAACGTACATAATTCTTTCACATAGTCGATATAGATGCGGTGCACTCCTTTTTCTTCCGCCAGGGTTTTGCTCTTTCCTTTACCCAGGTCAAATGTCTCATCCGCGCAGATATTGAATTTATCCGAGGAAAAAAGAGACATATATTCTTCTATCATCCCTTTGATCAGCGGAAGCGCCCGCTCGTCCGATGCATTGATCGTATGGTGCTGCATACGGTCCTCAAAGGAAAACGGGCGGTTTACCGAATCTTCCAATTCACACAGTTCTCCGTAGCTTCTAGTGGAAAGCAGCATATACAGATGCCCGAAACTTGCAAGGGATGGGATCAGTTCAATACAGCGCTGCCTGCAGTATCTGTCAAGTTCCAGAATTTCCTGTGCCGTTAACGGCGTCTCGTTCCGCCACATCTCGGAAAATCCTTCAAACATATACGTATGTTCGATATAAAGCTGAAATTCATTGATCTTATAACGGCACAGTCTGTCCACTGTCTTTTTTAAATACTCCAATTTCAGGACTCTTCCTCTTGTTTCATCCAGATAATAGCCGCGGTGTCCGATATCCGGTGCATCCAGGATCTCCACGCACTCCGGCGCGCCGCCCTGCTGCTCTATGATCTGACACAATGTTTCCGCCGCATACAGCAGTCCGGCACGGTCTCCGCCGGCCGCCGTAATCCCGTTTTCCGCTATGACAAGGCGGTATTCCTGCTTTTGATACGCCGGATCGATTGTTAGAAAGATATCGCCCGCACTTTGTCTTCCCTTCCCGGGCGCCGGGGTAAATCCGGCCCATTTCCCGATGCATTCCTGTAGCAGCATAACGCAGATATCGCCTTCTTGACGCAATGCGCCATCGAGTACGATGCGTGTCCTGCCGCTTATATAAAAGCGGTCTTTTCCTTTGATCAGTTGTTTCGGTTTTGGTATCAGATACATTCTGCTGTGTCCTCCCATTATACAATGATGCATCATATTGTTTTTATACAATCTTCACGGTCACGATCTCATAAGGATTACAGGTAAACAGGATCCGGTTTTCTTCCACACGCGCCTCCGCTTCGTTTTCCTCAAGCAGATTGCACAGATATGCTTTGGTAAACGGACGGTTTACCGTCAGGCAGACTTTTGTTTTGGCATTTTCCGACTCATACATGCGGAAAATCGTGCCTTCCCCATCTTCCGCTGCTTTGATCGTTTCCAGAATGATATTTTCCCGATCTACCTCTGCCAGACTAAACTGCATTCCCGGAACGCCGCCTTTTACCGCATAGGCAGGCTGGTTCAGCATATAGGCTTCTCTCACCGTACCTGCCGCCGCCCAGTTTTCCGCATGCGGATAAATGGCATAAGTGAAAAAATGTTCCTCCTGATCTGTCACCGGATTCGGTTCGATCCCCGACTTGATCAGCGTTAAGGCCATATTGCCATCTTTTACCGAATGACCGTACTTGCAGTCGTTTAACAGACTGACGCCGTAATGGCCTTCCGAAAGATCCATCCACTTTTGTCCGCAGCTTTCGAAACGCGCTTTATCCCAGCTGGTATTGCAATGCGTTTTCCTGGTCAGATTACCGAACTGGATATCGAAAGCCGCTTCATCCGTATGCACATCCACCGGAAAATGCACTTTCAAAAGATGCTGGTGCTCCTTCCAGTCCACATAAGTCTCAAACTCGATCCTGCGGCTGTCCGCATAGAAATGAATGTTCTGCCTGATCAAAGACTGACTGATCTTCCGTGTCAGCATAAGCGTTGCCCGTACAGGGCCAAGCGCTGTCCACTCCATGCTTTCCAGCTCCGTCACGTCCCAATATTTTTCGGTGTAATAAATATCGATATCCCAATTGTCATAATAGATCGGCTTATCTTCATACATCCGCATCAGATTCGCCCGTTCTCCCGTCTTTATGACATCTCTGTCATTTTCTTTGTCATAGATTGCGCTGATCAATCCGTTTTCATCAAATTGTACCGTATAATAGGGCGTCTCAAGGCATCCGCCGCCCGACAGGGTAAACGGGTTCTTCGTCTGCGTCTCCGGCATCTGCGGCAAGGTTTTAATCTGCGCAAAGACTTTATATCCTTTCGCGGGCAGTCCCTTCACATAGACGATCGCTCCATCATCCGTCTTCTGTACCGGATAAACGGCGCCTGTCTCATCCGAAAGCGCTTCCGCCCCGACAGCGTCAAGTTTTACCACATCATTACGCACTTTTCCCGTCGTATTGAAGATTGTCACGCCTTCTCCATCCGGTACCAGCGCCTGCATCCGCGCATCTATCAATGCCGCAGTCGAAGCGGCAATGTCTGCATATTCTTTTTTGGTCACCTCATAGACTTCCTGAATGGAAGAGCCCGGCAGAATGTCATGGAACTGATTTAACAGCACGCTCTTCCAGATCGCATCCAGTTCTTTTGCCGGGTACGCCATTGTGTCCTGTGCCATAACCGCCAGAAGCTCCAGATCCATCAGGCCAAGTTCCGCCTTTCGGTTAGAACGCTTATTTCTGGCCATAGACGTATAAGTCCCCCGGTGATATTCGAAATAGAACTCTCCTTCCCAGACAGGGAGTCTCTTATGATCCCACACCCGCTTTTCCAGTTCTTCAAACCATGTCCGCGCAAACTCCTGGCGCACTTTGGGGATTCCCTTTACCCCTTTGCTCATCCGCTTCGATGTTTCCAGCATGGTTCTTGTCGGGCCGCCTCCGCCATCGCCGTATCCGTAGGAAATCAGAATATCATTGTTGATATCCTTATTCTGATAACGCATCCACCCGCCCATGATCGCATCCGGATGCAGGATGCCGTTGTACGTCGTAAAGAAATTCTGCACAGGCTGCTCCACGCCGAGCGTCGTGATCAGATGCGTCAGAACTTCCGTTCCATCGATCCCTCTCCAGCGCATCGTATCATAAGGCACTTTATTGAACTGATTCCATGCCAGCTTCGTGGTCATGAAATAATCAATACCGCACTTTTTCATGATCTGCGGGAGCGCACCGGAATAACCGAATACATCAGGGAGCCAGAGCACCCTGTTATCCACGCCGAATTCCTCTTTAAAAAAACGCCTGCCGTGCATAAACTGACGCACCAGAGACTCTCCGGAAGTCAGGTTGCAGTCCGCTTCCACCCACATGCCGCCTTCCGGTTCCCAGCGCTTTTCCCGTATCCGTTCCTTCACTTTCTCATAAAGCGCCGGATATCGTTCTTTCAGGAAAAGATAAAGCTGCGGCTGGCTGGACATAAACTTATACTCCGGATATTCTTCCATAAGCTTCAAAACGGTCGCAAAACTTCTCGCCACTTTTTCTCTCGTCTGGGCAACGGTCCACCACCACGCCACGTCGATATGCGTATGTCCGATACAGGCTGCCGTTACATCCTCATATCCTGCCATATCCGTATATAACGCCTGTCCGATATATGCAGAAGCATCTTCCAGGCTGCGGTAGAACGCTTCCGAATAAGGCGACCTCAAGTCTAACAGGTTGATCGTCTCATTCAGGATATTCTCGATATCCTTCCGGTTCTTATCGTCCGCGTCCATACGACCGAACGCCGCTGACGGCACCCACAGATCATAATAGAGCTTCTCGATCGCCGCATCCACTTCCTGCAGCTGCACAAGCAGGGAAAATTCCGTATGCAGCGTTCCCGTATAAGCCTGCAGCTCCAACGTAAGCGTTTCTCCCGCCTCCGCCTTGTCCGTCAGCAGAACCTCCCTGTGGTTCATATCGATCCCCTGCACGATTTTTCCGTTGACAAATAACAGAAACTGCGGGTTTTTCGCATCATCCCATTCATCGATCTGTGTACAGACATGCATCCATAACGGTTTCCCGTCCATTTCTTCGGGTACGACAGCCTCCGTCCGAAACCAGTAATGTCTGTCAGGTCCGTACCAGTGCATTGTCTTGCCATCGTAGGGCTCCCATGCTTTTTCATCCGCCGAAGCATCCCCGGGATATATAAAATTTCCTTCTTTATACTGCCACTTCGTAACCGGAAACCGCTGTTTTATTTTTAACTTCTGCAGCTCCCCGCAGATGCCTTTTACTCTTTTATCCAGAAAATCCATCTCCGTCTCCTCATCCTCGTCAAATATGATGCTCTCTTAAATGATATAATAACATTTCCACCGTCGTAAATGCAATGCCCGTCACCGTATCCGCACACCCATAATATACGGCGATCCGGCCCGTAGCCGCATCGGTAAGCGCCGCACAGGGAAATGTCACATTGGGCACGTCTCCCACACACTCATAATATTCATGAGGCGCTAAAATATAATCTTTTGACCGCAGCAGCACTTTCCACGGCTCATCCGGATCAAGCAGCGCTGCTCCCATCCGGTATACGAATCCGTTACAGGTATTGATTACCCCATGATAGATCAAAAGCCAGCCTTCATCGGTCTCGATCGGTACGGGACCCGGCCCGATCTTGGTGCACTGCCATGCGGACAGATCTCCCGGAACAGGGCCCATCACATGACGATGCCTGCCCCAGAATTCCATATCCGGACTCTGGCTGACAAAAATATCGCCAAAAGGAGTATGTCCGTTGTCGCTCGGACGGTTCAGCATCATATACATACCGTTTATTTTGCGCGGAAATAAAACGCCGTTGCGGTTAAACGGTAAAAATGCATTTTCCAGCTGTACGAATTTCTTAAAATCATATGTATAGGCCACGCCGATCGTCGGCCCATGATAGCCGTTGCACCATGTCACATAATATCTATCTTCCAGAAAACAGACTCTCGGATCATAACGATATTCTCTTTTCAGTATTTCTCCATCGGCGCCTTCAAATTCTATCGGCTCGTCTTCAATATCCCAATGAATGCCATCTTTGCTCCTTCCTGCATAAATATCCATGCTGATCGAACGGCTGTCGCAGCGGAACACCCCCGCATAGCCTTCCGCAAAAGGAACAACCGCGCTGTTGAACACGCTGTTCGAAACCTTATTGCCATTTCTTCCGATGATCGGATTGCCGCTGTATCGCCACATGGGAGCTTCACAGCCCTCCGGCCTTTCTTCCCACGGTATATCAGACAATGACCGCCCAATAATCTTACTCATAATTACCCCCTGCTTTTTTGTCAATTTTTCTCATAACACCTGACAGATACAGCCAAAAGCCGCCGTCAAAATCTGATCTTTCCGATTTTGCGGCGGCTCATTCGTACCGCTTATCTGCCTGATATTTTATTGAATAACATATGTAACATTATTTATTTTGCTGCATCTATCTGCGCCTGCGCTGTTTCACGGATCTTTTCCCAGCCGGCTTTTTCCAGTTCGCTCATCAGTGTCGGCAGGAGTGTTGCCGGATCCTGTGCGCCGGTCCACAGTTCACTCTTATACTTTTCATATACGGCCCTGCAGTTTGCCAGTTCCGTCTCCACTTCGCCTGTATCCATGTCGAATCCAAGCATCACGGACGGCGCTGCCTGTGCATTCAGTTCTCTTACTTCATCCCATTCGTTTATTTCCACTTCCGCAAGCTGTGTGACGTTAAAGAAGGTACCCTGTGTATAACCGGCCATAGACCAGTCCGTATTCAGCTTCTCCACTTTATTGTCCGCGGTATAGACGAAGTTCTCACCCTCCACGCCATAGTAGAACAGATCGCGGACCTTGGAATCCGTATTGACAAGTTCCAAAAGCTGTAATGCTTTCTCCGGATTTTTGCAGCCTGCATAAATACCGTTTAAAGAACCTCTTACAGTCGTGTTGGATACCAGCGTATTGCCGAATTTGACTGCTTCGCAGTTTTCAATCCCGTTGTTCGGTCCCCAGTTGGACTTCGCTGCACCGCTCCATCCCTGTGCTGTGAAGAAAGTACGGTACCCGTTAGAATCGTCTGCCGTCGGTGCATCGCCGTTTATAATGCCATCCACATACATCTGATGAATGATGCCAAGCTGTTCGATCACTTCCTCATCTTCCAGAGGATTTACGACCGTCTTCGTTTCATCGTCATATTTGACGCCCAGTACCGGAAGACCGGCGCCAAGCTGGTCAAAACCGGAAATCAGATAGTCGGCGCCGTTTTTAGACATATAATACGGCGCTCCCCCTTCCCCTTCCTTGATTGTTTTGAGCGCTGCCGCCAGATCGGCATAGTTGTTGATTCCTTTGTAATCGATATCATATTTTTCCGCCATGTCTACGTCCCAGATAAAATAATTCGTTGCGGAACTGTCTTTGTATGTCGGAACAGCATATACTTTACCTCCTACGGAAGCTGCTTTCCAGTAGTCTTCCGGAATCATCGCATACAGTTCGGGAGAAGCCTCTTTTACAAGCGTCGTAATATCCATGAATACGCCTGTATTGACTTCGGAATTATAACGTCCGGCATCCGTAAAGAGAATATCAAACGCTTCGCCGGAATTGGTGATCACGCTTCGTCTGTTATCCCAGTCAGCCCACGGCACGATCTCCATGTCCACATTCACGCCGATCTTTTCTTCCAGATAGGGATTGATCTGTTCAAGCCATGCATCATAATTGGCCGGCATACCGTTTCCTACCTGGATCCATTTTAACGTCACTGTCTCTTCCGGGGAAGCCTGCGCCGCATCATCTGTCCCGGAAGCCGACGTATCCGCATTGTCCGCCGCGGATGCCGATGTGCCGTTTGTTCCCGCCGTGCCCGAATCCTGTTTCCCGCCTGTGTCTGCACCGCCGGATCCGCAGCCCGCCAGTGCGCCGATACTCAGCGCACATGCCATTGTAAGTGCCATCAGATTTTTCTTTTTCATACCTCTTCTCCTTTTCTACTTGAAATTGATGTATATTGTCAGCCTTTCACTGCTCCAACCGTAAGTCCCGATATGAAATAACGCTGGAAGAACGGATAGGTACATGCGATCGGTACGATAATAATGATTGCCATAGCCATTCTTGCGCCTTCCTTGGGCATGTTATTGATATACTGCTGCATCGTCAGCCCCATGGCCGGATTCTTCGCCATCATTTCAATGTTTCTCTGTACATGATCCAAAAGCGCCTGTAACGAAAACAGTTTCGTGTTCGTAATATACAGGGAGGACTGGAACCAGTCATTCCAATATCCGAAAGTCAGAAAAAGGGCGATCGTCGCCAGCATCGGCTTCGATAACGGAAGCGCAATCTGCGTAAAGATACGAAGCTGGCTTGCACCGTCGATCTGCGCCGATTCTATGACCGAATCCGGAATATTGGTCTTGAAAAAGGTCCGGCAGATGACCACATTGAAAGAAGATACGCACAGCGGCAGGATCAATGCCCATATACTGTCTTTCAGATGTAAAAACTGCGTATTCACAACATAGGAAGAGATCATACCGCCGTTGAATATCATCGGAATGAAAACCACCATAGACAAAAAACCGTTTAGTTTATAGGAATTTCTTGAAAGCACGTATCCCATAGTGCTCGTTAATGCCAGACCGATCAGCGTGCCGACTACCGCCACGGTCACGGAAACCCCCAGCGCCTGCAGGATCATTCTGCCTTCTTTAAAAATAAATTCATATGCATCCAGGGCAAACCCTTCCGGCCAGAACCGGTATCCATTCATCTTAATAGACTGCTCCGACGATATGGAGATGATGAACACAAATATTACCGGTATGATACAGACCATTGCACAGAACATAAACAGCAGATTAAATAACAGATTCGTCTGCGGTTTGATCCGATTCAGTCTGGATGCGGATTCCGCCGCTTCATTATGCTTTGCCATCTTATCCCTCCTTTTTTATGCTTACCGACTATATGATCGCACTGTCCTTATCGATCCTCTTTACCAAAGCATTCGCCAACAGTATGGTAATGCAGCATGATACGGACTGGAAGAAAGTCGCCGCCGATGTCATGCCGATCGGGGTAGAGGACTGCAGCGCGTTGTACACATAGGTATCGATCGTCGCCACCGCATTGAAGATAGACCCCTGCGCCCCCTGCGTGATCTGATAGAACAGGCCGAAATCCGAATAGAATATTTTACCTACATTTAAAATAAACATCATGATAATGACATTTTTCAGACAGGGCAGCGTAATATAGAATACCTGCTGGCGCTTGCTCGCCCCATCCATGACTGCTGCCTCATACAGCGTACTGTCAATACCGGAGATACTGGAAAGATAGATAACCATGTTATAACCGGTATTTTTCCATATCTGCATAAACAGCAGAATAAAAGGCCAGACTTTCGGCATCATGTACCACCGCATCGGCGTGCCGCCCGAATCCCGTATCATATTATTGAGCATGCCGTTATCCATATTCAGGAAAGCGTCCACGAAGTATGCCGCTACGACCCATGACATAAAATAAGGAAAAAACATCAGCGTCTGATAGATCCTGGCATTTTTCCTGCTATGTAAAAGACTTATCATGATCGCCAGACCAACGGATAAAATAAGTCCCAATATGATAAACACCAGATTATACAGAATCGTATTGCGTAATATGATAAACAAATCATTGGACCTGATCAGGAACTCAAAGTTCTTGAGACCTGCCCATTCACTGTGCATGATATTGCTGAAAAAGCTTCTGCCGCCCACCGCCTTATAGTTCTTAAACGCTATGATCAGTCCGAACATGGGCATAAAACAGAACAACACATACCATACGGTTGTCGGAACAGCCAACAACGTAAGTTCTGTGTCATTTTTGCTCCAGGAACCTCTTCTGCGCTTCTTTATTTTCATCATCCTCTCACGCCTCCCTGTAAACTTATTTTTTAACTTTTATTGTAATCAAATGTTAACAGAACAACCTTCTACTGTCAATTAATTTACCGTGTTTTTTCGGTTTTTTTATCTATTTTGTCAAAATATATAAATTTTTACTTTATTTTTTATTAACTTTTTCTATGTATATATTTTAATATTTTCTTTTTACTCCCTACTACTTTAATTATTTGTTAACTTTTGTTAACCAACCTTGCTTTTCAAATGAAAAACTGCTATACTGAAACCATGTTATAGTAAAGAAAAATATAAAATAATTTACATTTAAAGAGATTATAGGGGAATTTCTATGGGCAAAGTGACAATGCAGGACATCGCAGATTCTTTGGGCATCTCGCGGGTCACCGTCTGGAAAGTATTTAACAACCAGACCGGCGTGTCTGCTTCTCTGCGGGAAAATGTTCTGGAAAAAGCAAAAGAAATGGGATATCTGAAAACAGGTATGGAAACTGTTCTCTCCGAAGAGGAAAAAACAGTCTCTCTTATCGTGTCAAGACCTGACTCTGCAACCTTCTGGACAAATATCATCCATCGTATGGCACAGGAGCTGTCCTACCACAATATCCATCTGATGTATACATACATGCCTGCCGCTTATACCGAAGATTTTATACTTCCATCTGTTTTGACAAACGGAGCGGTTCAGGGCGCTATCATACTAAACGTTTATGATGCAAAACTTACGGAAATGATCAACGAACTGGAACTTCCAAAAGTGTTTCTGGATACCGTTCCACAGATGAAAACTTACGATCTGCGGGGTGATCTGGTACTTTTAGAAGGATATAACACCTTGTACAGCATCACAAAATCCGTGATCCAAAGGGGCGTCACCAGCCTGGGGTTTATCGGCGATATCCAATATGCCATGACCAATCTGGATCGTTACAGAGGTTTCGTGCACTGTATGCAGGATCACCATATCAAAATAAACGAACGCGTATGCCTGACCCGCAGTATCGGTATTTTTTCCTATTATCAGGAACTGAGCAGCTTTTTGGATTCTCTTGAAGAACTGCCGGAGGCTTTTATCTGCGCCAGCGACTTTATCGCGCATTTTCTGAAACGCTATTTTTCGGACCACAAAGAACGCATTCCGAACGGGATTATCGTAACCGGTTATGACGGCAGCCGCGAATATACGAATATCGACGGACAGCTAACCACTGCCGACGTCAAAACAGGCCTTCTTGGGAAACGGCTGTCCATGCAGATCGTCTATCGCATGAAACATCCGGACGCCCCCTGTGAACTTGCCTATATAAAACCGCCTATTATTTACCGGGATTCTGTCATATACTAATTTTGTTTCATCAAAGGGAGTACCGCTTTTATTATGATCGCATTAAAGATTACCAACGTGAAAAAATTTATGGGAAAACTGCTTGCTTCCGAAGCCTTTGATTCTTTTGTGATTGAAGAAGCTTCCATAAGCACCTACAATACCTTTCTGATCGATGGCCATCAGAACAGAGATTTTTATTCTACCGAAGAATGGGAAGACAGAGAGATACGGCCATATGACTTTACCGCATGGAAACAGATACGGCCCGTCTGCTATTCTCTGATCAGGGGAACGCGTACGCCCAGCGCCTTCCGGTTCGTCCTGCATCTGATACCGGACTATGTCGCTTCCGTTCTGAAAAAAGAAGAAACGGCCATCACTCCGCAGCAGATCAAAGCGCTCGTACTGACCGTTAAATACGACGGCACGGCGCTGACGCTGGTTACCGGCACGGCTTTTCACACTTTCATTATGGATAAGACCGTAGACCGTTTGTGGGATGATGCCATGAAAAAATTTCTGGACAAAAGAGAAATCGAATATGAAGAATTATGACAGCAGGTTTCTGCCGGAATATACCGGCAGAAAAGCCTGTTTTATCCTATGAAGACTTCCGGCGTGCATTTGCAGCGCTTACACATTGTCCCGTAAAGCCTGTACCCTCATTTTCACATTCTCATCAAATTCCTCATCGGAAAATTTAGGATCTCTTGTCTTCATCCAGATCTCACACGGCGCCTCGCTGCATTCTCCACAGTTTCCAAATCCTTTGCTGCACTTACTGCATTCATAAATTGCGCACATCTGTCCTTCCGGTACATGGAAAACCTTCCCCTCACACTCGCTGCATCCTTTACACATCTCCCCGTAACAGTAACACGTACGGCAATCTGTCCCGCATACGCTCAAATTTGCATTTCCCATTGTAATTTCCTCTCTTTCTTCCTATAAATTAGGCGGCTGCGAAACTCTGAGGCAGGCCGGCAGTAAAAAAGTTTCTGCTTCGAGGCGCGCTTTCGCTCCGTTAACAACGCAGCGGTACTAAGTTCGAACTGCATAAAATGCAGTTCTTACTAAGTGCCGGCGTTGTTAAAGGGCCTTTCAGCAGAAATCTTTTTTACTGCCGGCCTGCCTCAGAGTTTCGCAATCACCTATTCCTATGAATATAAACTACTCACATGATACCCGTATCCCCTGTCAAAGTATTGTAAATTTTCGACATGGCGTGATACAATAAACACAGACTAAACAGTCTGTATTTTGAGGAAAAAGGAGGACACGACCTATGGCACACACGATTTTGAAAATCCGGGAACATCCTTCGTTAAAGCAGGACGCCGCACGTTGGTTTCACGAAAAATGGGGAATTCCGCTCAAAGCCTATCTGGAAAGCATGGAGGAATGTATCGGAAATGCTGATGCCGTTCCGCAGTGGTATATCGCCATGGATCACGAACGGATCATCGGCGGACTCGGCGTAATTGAAAATGATTTTCATGACAGAAAAGACCTGACGCCCAATGTATGCGCAGTCTATGTGGAAGACGATTACCGCTGCCGCGGCATCGCCGGACAGCTGCTAAGCCATGCCTGCGCAGATATGGCAGACAAAGGCATTTCCACGCTGTATCTGCTGACCGATCATACATCGTTCTATGAAAGATATGGGTGGGAATTCCTGTGTATGGCACATGGCGAAGGCGAAGCCGAACCGGGCAGGATGTACGTTCATTGTCAAAAATAAACTCCCTTTTCGGAATTGTGTACCCATTGAGTAATAACTTTTCGATATACATTGTAAATGGCAGATAAATATTTTATAATTAAATATAAAAATCGAAATTTTTTCGGGGGTGCAGACTATGAAGAAAATTAGATTGCTAATATTGCCGATTATTACAATTATTTTACAAATTTTGCCTTGCGGAGCGGTATTAGTATTTGCACCATCGCCAACAGAAAGAGTAAGGGAAACATTTTCATATTTCAATTTAACGCCGTTTGGGTATGCTAATTTTGCGCCATTTATAACTGCTTTACTTACCTGCATCATTTTACTGCTTGCATTGATTTCAATAAAGTTAGAAAAAATGCGCAAGGCTGTTTTTTGGCTTTCACTGGCAGCGGCAATTATTTCGTTACTGCCTTTGGTATTTGGAAAAGACTATTATTCTGTGGTGGGTGGTATTATCACAATAACGCTTGTCATTGAAAGCGTTTTTGCAAAAATATCAGCCAAATAAGGAAAAACACCAAATATTTCAAAATTTATGCATTAGGAACACTTTTCCGAAAAGGGAGAAAATAAAAAACCTTTTATAATCATGGGGCGTGGATACCGGAATTTTATCAGTATGAATGGTTCGGGCGGCAGACATAGACCGGTATCCACAGTTCGCAGAATAATCCGTCCGTACTTTCATCAAAATATACCTCGTAATCCGTTTCTTCACAAACCCGGTAACCGCCGGAAGGGAGAAATTCCTGATAGAATCTCTCCCATGCTTCGCCGATACAGTCTCCATCTTCTCCGATGCACCGGAACACTGCATACGTACAGCTTTCCGTTTCCCAGTACTGATACCCGTTTTCTTTCAGGAAAAGAGCTTCTTCATCAGCCGGCTCATCATGCAGCAATACTCCCACGCCGTATGCAAAGCTCATTTCCCGTCCGTGCAGCGGTGCGCAGAGTCCATACAGCCTGCCTTTCTTTGCACATTGCAGCGACTTAAGCGCATCGATCCGGCCACAGGCATAACATTCCTCCCAAAAATCGGAAATATCGTGATTGCCGTCCTCGTGAATGATCTCTATCGGGAAATCTCTGACGATTGCCGCAAACTTCTGTCTGTCCCTTTTTTCGATCCGGTAATCGATCCTTTTGCCGCCCTCAAAGGAAACTCTGAGCGTCAGCGGCCCGAATAATACAAGCTGCGCGCCGGCAGATCTGGCATATTTCGGTGCGATCCCATGAAAACGCGTAAATGCCTTCGTAAATCCATCCTGTGTTTCGAACCCGTATTTCATGGCAATATCAATGATCTTTAAATCCGTCCCGAGAAGCTCCTGTCCTGCCAGGGAAAGTCTTCTGTTTCTGATATAAGTATTCAAAGTCATGCCGGTAATGAAACTGAATGCTCTGTGGAATTCATACGGTGATACGTTCACCGCTTTTGCCACATCCTCAAAGCGGATGTCTTCCAGCAAATGTTCCTCCGTATAGCAAACCGCCTTCTGCAGCATATTGATCCATTCCATTAAAACCGTCTCCTTTTTCTCCTCATGCTCATTTCTCCATCGCCTGATTCATAGTCAACACCGCTTTCAGGGTACGGACCGCCTCTTCGATGGCAAGGCAGGATGCCGCGTCTTCTTTCAGACACTGTATCACATGCGAAAGCGCTGCCTGATAGCAGTCTGTCTGCGGCAGAGGAATCTCCGTTCTTTCATGCGCAAGGAACAATTCCAGTTTCGTGTCCGTCCGTCCATCGGCGCAGCCATCCTCATAAAAGCGGATCACTGCATTTTCCATAACGGCCTCGTAACCAACGGAAAAAGGATATGCCCCAGGCATCGCCGAAGCGCCTCTGACATAAGCGCTGGAATCTTCATATTGTAAGCAGGCCGTTACTAACGACTGCTCTTTTCGCACATCGATCCCGTTTACGGAAATGTGCTTTGCCTCTCCCATGCATCTTATGACAAAGTCCATATCATGTATCATGAGATTCAGTCCGATATGCGCGCTGTCAAGATTTCCCCACCAGGGCGGCGTTTCCCTTTTTACCTGTAATTCCTTCAGGCGGCCGTATTTATTTTCTTTTATCACCTGGTAAAGATATTGATAGGCATATTCGAACCGCACAAACAGGTCTACAAACGCCCTTCTGCCGCACTGCTCCGCTGTCTCCAGGATAGTTTCCGCATCCGCCAAAGACTCCGCTACGGGCGTTTCGATAAAAACATGCTTTCCGGCATGAAGCGCTTTGCACGCCGTTTCCTTATGCAGATGATTGGGAAGGCAGATATCCACTAATTCAATCTTACCATCATTCCAGATTCTGTCCATATCCATTGTGGTTTCAACGTGATGCTTATTTTGCAGATCCCGTAATTTCTCTTCGTTTCTTCCCCATACGACAATACTGTCGATCTGCGGCATTTTCGAATATAACTCCACATGGTATGCGCCGAAACCCGTTCCTAAAACTGCTGCTTTCATTAGATTCTCCCTTCTTTCGTTCATGAAACAGGCAATTGTGAAACACCTGATATTTATGAAAACATGATTATCATATCATATACACATCTCATATTTCCCGTCCGGTTTGCGCAGTTTTGTCAAGTTCGGCATAAAGCGCTGATCCTATTCGGTCATATAAATCGCCAGCTTTTCTTCAATGGCCTCCAGCGCCTCGTCTATTTTCTGCCCGCCAAGAATAAACGCAGAGCCTTCCGTAAAAATGCATTCCTCCATAACTCTATCTTCTATATAAGCTGCCCCGGCCGACTCCATCCACTCTTTCACCACGGCAATCTCCTCCTCCGCAGGTATAAAAATATCCAGCAGAAGTTCCCGGCCGTCCTCATAGATCATACCGATCTTTCCATATTCCCCGTTTTCCCCGATCTCATCTGTACCGGGAGAAAATGCGTCTTCCAATGCTTCTTTGTTTATTGCATATCCGCTTACATGACACTGATTTTCCTTACCAAAAAACGTTTTCATGAAGTCTTCTGCCAGCTCCATCTTCTGTGTCGCCGCATTGATCCCCAAAATGTTTTCCGGTATAAACACACGTCCGTTTTCCCCTTCCATCGGTACCAGCACGGTATCTTCGAATCCTTTCACCTTAGATACGGAAATCATTTCCGTGTAGCTGCGCGGCGAGCCGCTTACGCCGACAAAAATATCGGAATAACCTGCCGCATAATCCATATAAAATCCATAATTGATCAGATCGTATGCCCAGTTTTCCCCTGCGTTCTGCGTATAATTTTCATTCGCCGAAAAAAGTCTTTCCGTATTTTCTTCATCCAACCCGTTCATCTGTGCCTCATAAATACGTTTGGCCTGTATCAGAAACGCTTCTATGGCGTCCATGTCGATTCCTTCCCCCCCGCTCTTCCATTGCTGGGCAGAAACCATCGCACAAACTTTCATAACCGCTTTTTCAGAACATAAACCGAGCAGATCATTTCCCTGATCATTTCTGCGCATCCATTCGATACCGTCTGCCATGGCGGACAACCCTTTCAGACCGGAAATATCGCTCTTTTTTCCCAGCAGAACCGGAAATCTGACCTGTCCGGGAACCGCATATATCCGGTCTTCTTCTTCAAACGCAAGGAACAGATTTTCAAATACCTCTCCGTCGAACTCTTCAGCCATATCATGCAGATCATAAAGTATCCCTTTTTCTATGTAAGAATCCATGGGCAGTCCATCCAACATCAATATGTCAGGCCCTTCCCCTGCCATAATCTTCGTATTCAGCTTTTTGACCGCATCTTCCATAGTAACGGCTTCCCCTTCTTCCATGCCGATTTCATATTCCACCAAAACATCCGGATTCTGTAACTGATAAAAGGATACTGCCGCATCCATATCGCCGTTTTTTTCCAAACTGTATACTTTAAGCCTCTCCTGCGGAACAGCCTCCTTATCAGGATCATATGTAAACTTTATCAGTGTTCCGTGACTGGACGCTGCCAGAAATTCTCCTGTTTCCAAATATACCATACCCGCAATACCATACTGCGGACTGCCAAGACGTGACAATCTTCCATCGATGATCTGCTCCATTGCAGCGCCGCCTATAACATGCCGGTGCAGTCCGTTTTCTCCTGCCAGATAGATCACGCCTTCTTCTCCCGGAAAGAGACACAGCTGATGCCAGCCGGAGCCGTTAAAACCTCTGTCCGCATAATTTTCTGCCACAAACGCTTCCAGTACTTCATCTTCTATATATTCTTTATTTTCCATATCATAAAGAAGCGGAGACTTAAAATCATATCCGTCTATGATCATCAGATTTCCCTGAAACTGTATGGTCTGAGGACTTCCTTCCGTAAGCAGATACAATTCACTGCTGCCATCTTCCTTCACTTCATAGATGCTTCCCTCCATCGTTGTCACAAAATACCGGTCCGTTTCCGAGATCCAGAATCTGTCGATGGTTTCTTCATATCCGCTATTTGAAAAGTCAACCGGAATAACCGTTTCGTCCGGCATAAGCAGCACACAGTTTAAAACGGATTGGAACATGGATTCGGAGGTATCGCTTTCTTCGGTATTTTCCGCATATATCATACCGATGGTACCCTTAGAATCCATCTTCGCATCCATAACATAAGCGTCGGCAGCTTTTTGTAAAATCCACTGTCTGCTGCTGCTCTCCCAGGAAGTTCCATTGTTCTCCGACACAAGAAAACTCCCCTGTCCGTCAAAGATTACCAGTTTTCCTGCCGACATCTTATAGATTCCTGCAGGCCCCTCCAACTGTACCGGCAGATCGGTTTCCGTTTCCACATACCTGCCCATTGTCGTCTGTTCTCCGCCGCTCTCTTCCCCGCTGTCCAATCCGGCAGCATCTTTCATCCCCTCCTGTTTTCCGCATCCCGGTATAAGCAATATGATCATTATAAAAAGTAAAAAAAGCCTTCCCGATCCTGTCGTCTTTTTCATTTTGTCATCTCCATCCTTTCTGCATATTCTTCCAGACAAATACCCTGTTCATACATTTCTGCCGCGGTTTCAACACCTACATAGCGGTAATGCCAGACTTCTTCCGTTACGCCGGTAATCTCTGTTTTGTATCCGGGATAACGGAAAATGAAACCATATTTATAACTGTTTTCCTGAAGCCAGAAATAAACGTCATACGTCGCGCCATTGATATCTACCGCGCATCCAAGCTGATGCTCACTGTAACCCGGCTCCGCTACCTGCTGACTGGTCAGTTCTTTCGCTTCCTCATCTGAATATCCCTGCTTCCTGTATTCGTCCAGTTTCTCATCATAAAGCTGTTTCTGTCTTTCTGCTGTCCGATACCCGGAGACCACGCGGGGCAGCTGATCCCAATTGGCTTCTCTCGCATCTTCCAGCATTTCCATCAAAGGTTCGTATATACGTTCATCCACACACTCGCCGCCTTCTACTTCCACCAGATTCACCGCATACCCATCCGGAACCGGATTCTGTCTGTTGACCAGTAACAGGTTCCACTGTTCATCCGGGACCTCATCACCGGAATCGTACTGCACCGTGCCGTTGCGTCCTGTTTTCTTCTGCCATGAACAACCGGCAGCAAATCCTCCCATAAAAGCCGCAGCCGTAATACAAAAAAGAAGGAATATCACAACAGACCACATCTGTCGTTTCTGCTTCATGCGTTTACGCCTTCGCACATTTCTGCTGTTTCTTTCTCCCATATTGAAACTCTCCTTTCGCAGCAAAATAAATCATGCGCCTGTACAGTACTCATTGTACTGAACAGGCGCATGATCAACTTTAACACTATTTGAAAAAAAGTTTAAGAAAATATTAAGATTGTGCGAAGGAGCATTTATTCGGGAAGCGGCAGCCGGAGGGTGAATGTGATCGTCTCATTTTCACTCGCCGCCCGGATCTCACCGTCATGCAAAGATACGATCTCCTTTGCGATCGCAAGTCCAAGACCGGTTCCTCCTGTATCCGATACACGGGAAGCATCCATACGGTAAAATTTATGAAACAGCAGCGACAGTTTTTCTTCCGGAATATTTTCCCCTTTATTCTGAAAAGAAATGGTCATATACGTGTCCGCTTCTTCGGCCGTAATGATGATCTCTGATCCCGGATAGCTATAAGCCGCCGCATTTTTTAAAATATTCCCAAATACTCTTGCAATCTTATCCGGATCAGCGCAGATGTCCATATCTTCATCGAGGTGCAGCGCCACTGTATTTCCATGAACAGCCAGAACAGGGGACATTTCATCACACAACTGTACCAGCATATAATACAGATTGATGCTCTCCTTTGATAACCGGATCTGCCCCGAGTTTAATCGGGTAATCTCAAAAAATTCATTGATCATCTCTTCCAGGCGGTTCGCTTTTTCAAGCGCAATATGCACATGTTTTGCCCTCTGTTTTGCAGGCATGTCCGAATCTTCCTCCAACAGATTCAGATAACCGATCACGGAAGTCAAAGGCGTACGGATATCATGGGCAAGATACATGACCAATTCATCCTTACGCCGTACCGCCTTCTCTTTTTCTGCCTTTTGTTTCTCCAGTTCCTGCTTCACTTCATTCAGTTTCCGTTCAAAAGGCAGCATTTCCGAAGACAGATGAACAGATTCGGCATCTTCCAGCAGTAAAACATCTATTCCCCGATTGATCTCTTGAAAATACCGGGTCATCCATCGGAATAAATACCAGAGTAAAAAGACAAACACGATCACGATCGCCGTAACAAAAAAGACCTCTTTATAACCTCTGAAATAACTATGGTATATATAGAATGCCTGTTCATGCTCTATTTTCATGAAATATTCCAACAGGCTGACAGTCCAGTCTCCAAACCGCTGCTTCCACAGAAATAAATACAGAAGCATCACGATAAATACCGAAATGAAAATACCAAAACAAAACCGGCGCATGATCTTTTTCTGAAATACTGCGTATTCTTCTTTTTCAGGCTTCTTCAATTTTATACCCAACTCCCCATATTGTCTTAATATACATCGGTTTATTCAACGTATCGTTTAATTTTTCCCGCAAATGTCTCACATGTACCGGAATCGTGTTATTTGCCTTACAATAATATTCGTCCTGCCATATCCTGTGGAATAATTCTTCTGCACTGATCACACTTCCCTTATTCTCCAAAAGAATACGCAGAATAGAAAATTCTGTCGGCGTCAGCACGAGAGCCTTTCCGTTTAAAGAACATTCATATGTTCTCACATTCATTACCAGTCCCATATGGATCAGTATGTCGTTTTCCTCCGCTTCCGTATGTGCCGGATTATACTTTTTATACCGCCGAAGCTGCGATTTTATTCTTGCCACAAGTTCAAGGGGCAGGAAAGGCTTGGTGATATAATCGTCCGCTCCGAGCGTAAGTCCCGTAATCTTATCCATCTCACCATCCCTGGCTGTCAGCATGATAATCGGATAGGTATGCTCGTTCCTGATTTTCCGGCACAGGGTCAGGCCATCGATATCCGGCATCATAACGTCCAAAACGGCAAGATCAAATTCCATCGTCTGAATACATTCCCATGCTTTTTGTGCAGAATAAAACTTGTAGACGGAATAATCTTCGTTTTGCAGATAGGTTTCGATTAAATCTGCAATTTCGGCTTCATCATCAACGATCAGTATTTTATCAGACATCAAAACAGCCCCCTTATCATTTTCTCCATCAGTCTCATCTTACCATCATTCCTGCGCTTGTACATCTCCTTTATGATATTTACGGGGAATTTGTACGGCTTACTTCACTTTTCCCGTCCGGTTTGCGCAGTTTTGTCAAGTTCTGTTGGATAGTTGGAATAGGTGACTTAGAAAATATCCATTATTCAAGGGTTTCCAGTGCCCCTATGAACTTGTAATGGATAGTAAGTCGTTGAATTTTCTGCCCGTCTATCTCTACGGGTTCAGAAACAAGAATTTTTTCTATAAGTTGGTTGATTATCTTGAAATTGAGTTCCGTTATTCCTGCATAACCGCTTATCTGCTCCGCAAACTGCTCAATGGAAGATAACTGCTCCTTGTCCGCTATGGCACTTTTTTCAAGTTCCTTTATCTTGGCTGTCAGTTCCTCTTGCTCGCTGTCATACCTTGCCGACAACATCTGAATGATGTTGTATCATTTTAGTTGACACCTAATACACAAGGATATGATGTATAA
>CAJTUZ010000001.1 GCA_910579735.1 uncultured Lachnospiraceae bacterium | reverse complement strand
GAGACAGATCATTCCCAACATATAAACTGTACTCTTTTTCACAATGATTCCTCCTTATTTTAGAACGCCTCCCAGAACCTTATCCACGATCTTTTCACTGACAGGAAGACATATCCCTGCCGTCGGCCCTACCAGGCCGGCGCATATGATCGTCCCGATCCCGAAAACACCGCCGAGACAAAATCCCGCAGCAACAAAAGACGCATCCACAATCACTCGCACAATGCTGAACTTTGCATGTGCTTTATCGCTGATCACCAGCGCGACCAGATCATTCGGCCCCGTTCCCGCATCGGACTTTATGACGATCGTCATACCAAACGCCAGAATAACGCATCCGGCGGCAAGCACCGGCAGTTTCACCCACAATCCGCTCTCTTCTGTAAACAAAGGACCGAGCAGATATGTAAAAAAATCGATGATCGGACCGCCGCATACCATACAAAGGATCGTTCCGATCTTCACATAACTGCGGTCAACGATAAGCAGAGCCAAGATGATCAGAAAACATATGGAGATATGCGTATAACCGTGTGTCAACAATCCCCATCCCGTCACTTTTGCAAGCATTCTGAAAACTCCCTGCACCAACACGTTAAAGGGATCCGCTCCCAGATCCGCAAGCAGAAACAGCGTTACACCCAAATGAGCGATCGTCAGTCCCACAAGTAAAATGACGACACGGACAATCGTTTCTTTCATACTCCTTTTTAACATCACCAAACACCTTTCTTTTATATTCCTTCTTAATTCATTATAACAGTCCCGCAGATTTAATCCAACAAAAAAAGATTGCAACAGCATGCAAAAGCGTTTATTGGTATTTCCCAACAAACGCTTTATGATTTCTATCTGATTCTCATGTCTATCTGCTATTCTGCAATGCTCGTTTTCCACGTTACTCCATCGATCTCGACTTTTTCTGTTTCAACAGATACCGCCAGACTGTCCAGTGCAGATTCCGATATTCTTCGCGAAGTATCTGTGATTAACCCTAAAAACGTCTGATCATAGCTCGAAAAAGACATATTGACACTTTCACCGTTCTTAGCGATGACATCCACTGTGATCGTCGGATCGTTTCCGGAATATCCCTGGCAATTGTACTCTACCCTGTCTACCGGACTGTCCAGCAGCTTACATTCCTCCGTTTTCTTTTGAGCAAGTTCTGCATATAGATGATAGTCTTTTTCCAATGCGGGATCATAGGCAAGCGAAACACTTACGTCTAACTGTCTGCCATAGCAGATATTAAAGAGTTCTCCTGTCACAGCATCTATCATGTATGTCCATCTTGTACTTTCAGGTTTCTGCTCTTTCTGAAACAAAACATCTCCTGCCCAAAAAGCCCGGGGAAAAGTTACGGTTCCGGGATTATAGTGCATGTATACATAAGCGCCCTCTAAATCCAGTCCATAAATATTCTTCAGATATTGATTTCCTGTTTCAGCCGCTTCTTCCATTGTCAGATCCGTATCCGTAGGCGTTCCGGTATTCAGACTGTCCATACTTACGAAATAGTTTACTTTTCCGCCGTCTTCCTCTTTTGTTTCAGGCTTCGGCAACGCCGTCTCCAGACTGTCCGAAACCTGATAACTGGTGGGAACTTTCTCCACCTTTCCATTGTTCGCCGCCAGCGCCATTTCTGCCGCCGAATTAAAAAGGATAATACCTGCACCAATAATGGCAAATGTTGCCGCTGTCAATTTTAATACGTTCTTTTTCATAGTGAAACTCCTTTCCGATTTGTTTTGATACATACACTATAAAACCTCTCTGTATCCAAAAAATATCCATGTTATTGCAGACTTGTAAAACAATCCGCTTTTCAATAAAGAATTTTTCATGATACTGGAAAGGACAGTTTCACAAGTGTCCCTACTCCCGGTTCAGAAATAAATGACATATCCGCATGATGAATCTGTACAATTCTTTCACAGATAGCAAGTCCAAGCCCCGCCCCGCCGGCGGCGCGGCTTCGGGCTTTATCAACACGATAAAAAGCCTCTTTTATATGTGGTATCTGCTCTATCTCCATACCGGTTCCATGATCTTCGACTTCCACTACAACGGCAGATTCCTCCGCATAGGCATAGATGCAGATTTCATCTTCCTGCCGGCTTGCCTTTACAGCATTATCAATCAGGTTATTCATTAATATTAGAAGCTGTTCCATATTTCCCCGGATCATGTAATTTTGGGGCAAAACATAAGTCAGGCTTATTTTCTTTTCTGCTGCCCTCATGTACATAATTTTTTCCGACTCCGCAAAAAGCTCTTTCACAGAACAGTTCTTCTCTTTCATATCCTCCCTGCGAAGCAATGCCATATCAAGAAGCTGATACGCCATGTTTTGGAGCCTGCTGCATTCCGACATGATAAACTGCGTACATTCATAGCGTTCTTCTTCTGACATAAGCGCTTTTTGGATATATTCTGCATATCCATAAATCGCAGTCAAAGGAATTCGCAGTTCATGGGAAAAATTGTCAATAAACTGCTGTTTCTGCTCTGCTCCCTCTTTAAGCTGTCTGATCTGATTTTCTATCTGTTCTGCCATAAGATTAAAATTGTGCGCCACACCGGAAATCTCATCCTTTCCATAAACCGGAATCCTGCTGCCGTAACTTCCATTTGCAATCTTTGCGGATGTACTGGAAATCTGCCTTAACGGGCGAAAAATAATATTTAGGAACTGAAACAGAAAGAATGACATCATAAGGATTACCACAACGCCTGTAAGAAAAAGAATATTTTTCGTATAACGCCATGACTGAATGATATCGTCCAGATTTCCAGTATACATAAGTCCGTAATCCTGCCACGGAGCCGGAAAGCTGCCGTAAACGCACAGAAACGGACGATTTCCATTTTGCATATAAACAAGCCGTTCCTGACTGTATCCGGTATCCGGCGGAAAAACCATGTTTTCTTCCGATGCAAACCCAGAGCTTTCGTAAATCCATTCCCCCGAAAAAGCCACTGCGAGTCCGTTTCCCCTTCCTTGCAGATACCGCGAATACGTATGCATCAGGTTGTCTATATTTTCTTCCACATGATTTCCCCTCTGCTCCAATGCCTGCATGTCTCCAATCAAAGAGGATGCAATGACATAATGCTCTGCCAGACATTTGTCCCGGACAGCAGAAAGTTTGTCCTTCAGGATAACGTTTGAAACAATCAGAATCATCGAATTGAGAAACACAATAAAAAGAATCAGTGCAACGAAAAAAATCTTTTTTTTCATTCATGGACCTCCAATCGGTATCCCAGCTTATATACTGTTCTGATCTGATTTTCCAAATGCAGTTTATGGCGCAGTCTCTGTATATGGACATCCACAGTACGGGTACCTCCATCAAAATCATATCCCCATACCAGGTTAAGCAGCCTTTCTCTGGAAAGAGCAATGTTCCGGTTTCTAATCAGTACCTCCAACAGCTCAAATTCTTTAGGGGTACATTCAACTGCCGTTCCATTTAGAAAAACCTGATGTCTGTCAAAATCGCATTTCAAGTCACCCATCATAAATTCCGACTCAGCTTTTTTGGTCCGCCGCAGTACCGCTTCCACCCTTGCTGCCAGTTCCAGCATCTGAAATGGTTTTGTCAGATAATCATCTGCCCCCATAGCCAGCCCTCTCAGCTTGTCGGTCAATTCGCTTTTCGCTGTCAGGAAAATGGTCGGCGTTCCAAAAGCTCTTTCAAACACCTGATAACCGTCCAGTCCGGGAAGCATAATATCCAGAACAATCAGATCAAATTTTCCATTCTCCAACAGGGTGACAGCAGATAATCCATCGAAAGCCTGCGTACAATGATGCCCTGTAAGACTTAAATTTCTGCGTATCAGTTCATTAATAGACAGTTCGTCCTCTACAATTAATATTTCAGCCAACTTTTACACTTCCTTTTCAAATAATAAAAATTATATCGCAAAAATGTTTCTAAAATGTAAAATAATTTTAAATTCGTCCCTATTAATGTACACACAAAAAAGCGTCCGTTGATTTTCTGTCAACAAACGCTTTCCTTTAGAATTTCTGTCCGCTTATTCTACATGTATTTCCCTGGCAATGACCGCCTTATCTGCAGCGCTGCTGTTCATTCCTTCCTGCTCCAGCTGCGTCCAGTCATCAAAATTGTCAAAAATAAAGACATACAATGTTTTTATCTCTTTCCCCTGAACGGCAAATCCGGCTCTGCCAGCCATTTCCGTATCTGCGTAAAGCATTTCCCCATCCTGATCAAAGCAGATTGTGTAGCAGGGTTCATAAGACCATCCAAGCAGTTCAAACATCTCCGCATCCGTCATATCGGGATCTATTGAAAGCAGTTTTTCCCTTCTGTCGTCTGTCAGTTCTCTCTGCTCTCCCGGTGTCGCCGTATGAACGATCACCTGATACGGAGATACCACGACATCTTCAAGCGTAATATTCCCCTCCTTCTCACCCACTTCTATTGTTTTTATATCCGTTCCGTTTACCTCAAACGGAATGACAATGTTCCAGCTGCCCTCCGTCCAGTGAGATGCCGTTATTTCCTCGCGGTCAAGCATCCTGTCATCATCATGACCAAGACCGTTTACATTTAAGTTAAGTTCGCCGCTGCCCGTGTGTTTCTCTGCAAGATCTATCTTCAGCATACCCGCAAATGTGTGGCTGTCGATCACCTGTCCATCAAACGTATTTTCGATCCATTCGGGCGCACTTCCATCCACACTCCATGTTCCGTCTATATAAAATCCTGCAGCTGTCCGGTCATCTGCAGCTTTCATACCGGTATAATGTTGGGGAATGTGCGTAAAATCTGCATCTTCTGATGCAATATTTACTGTAAGGAATATGGAATATCCATCACAGTAGGCTTCTGATGCAGTCAGTGTGATCCCCTGATCAGATACGGTATAGTCCGATGTATCCAAATTTCCCGCATGATCCTCATTTGTGAGGACAGTTTTCTTATCCGTATAGTCTCCCGAATATGTGGCATTATCCTCAACCTTCTCAAAAATCTTTCCGATCAATGGGATCTTTGCTGCAAGTACCGGATTAAAATATCCCAATCCGCCAATTCCGATTATAGCAGCAGCCGCGGCCGCCGCTGCACCTTTTCCTATGTTACCAAATTTCATCATTTTATCCTTCCTCCTTCTATGTATCCGGATCTCTCTGTCACTTATTTCAGGAGCAAGGGCCTGCTTTAAGATTTGATTCAATTTTTCATCTGTCATATCCTATCGCCTCCAATTTTTCCTTTAACTGTTTCTTTGCTTTCCGCATCCGGCTTTTGACGGTTCCTTCCGGCAGTCCAAGAATCTTAGATATCTCATTTATCTGCATATCTGCTGAATAATACAGATAGATTGGTATTCTGTACTTCTCCGGCAGGGTTTTAACGAATCCCTGAATCATATCTATCTCATTTTGCTTTAATACAATACGTTCCGGGGAAACTTCGTTATCATAATCAGCAAACCCATATCCCTCATCAGACATCTCATCCATACTGTCGATCGGAACCAGCCTCATCCTGTTTGCATATTTTTTCTTCTTATTTTTCCAAAGATAAATTGAAGTGGATAAAGCGTAACTCTTTGTATTCTGCATAGAGTCCAGTCTTTTCCTTTTCTCCAGCAGTTTGAGCATCGTGTCCTGATACAGTTCATCCCCATCTTCTACCCCTTGAGCCGTCATCCGGCAAAACCGCAGAATATCCTTTCCGAACTTCAAGACAAACCGCTCGAACTCATTATTATTCATAGCAGCCATCCTCCTTCTTCTTTCAAGCCGACTTGCAAAGATTTGCCCTTGCATGTATAATTTGTCCTGACACCGGAAAAAGTTTTCGAATTCTCTAAAAATTTTATCTTTTCTATTCAAATGTCAGCTGACAAAGAGCAGCAGAAAAGAGAACCAGGGCAGTGTAAACAGGGATTATCGGAACAGATGCGGAAAATGCGCTGACGGATCGTGCTGCCGCGCAAAGTTTAGACAGTTCAGTAATGTAATAAAAACATGAAATGCAACACCAAAACAACGAATGCCGCGCTTTGCGGGCCATTCTTATGAATAATAAAAACCCGGAAACATCCGGGTTTTCACAAGCTGATGACGGGAATCGAACCCGTGACCTCCGCACTACCAATGCGACGCACTACCGACTGTGCTACATCAGCAAATATATTCGGTAAACAGACCCTGTCCGTTTACCGAATTGTATTGTATCATAAGGTATTTTGATTTGTCAATAGGCATTATCGGTGCATCCTGTTCATTTACTCTGCTTTTCCTTTTTATACAAAATAAAAAATGATCACCTGCTGTGCAAGGAAATTTTCGCCTTCAAAGTTTCCCCATATATTTACGGCCGCTTTTTCTTTGAGATCCGCCAGGCTGCCTTCACGGGTTTCTACATCAGCGTCTCCGTTGACCCCGCCGTTTTTAACCGTATGTACTTCATATCTGGTTGTTTCCAAAACTAAAACGGTAAGCAATTCCTCATCTGCACTTCCTTCTGCCGGAGCAACCAGAATATCCATATCCGTTCCGTTCGATGACTCTTCAAATGACCGACGGATAACAATATCCTGATCTCCTATACTTTTTACATTCCCCGTAACTTTCTCAAGTGACTGTGCCTCAGCGCCGGACTCTCCGGCCGGCAGATCCTCTGTCGTTCTCTGCTCTGCTGCCATATCATCTGCATCAGGTGTTTCTCCCCCCTCTGTGTCCGTATGAACAAGTTCGGTTACAGGCGTTCTCTCTTCATTTTCACTTTCTCCGCATCCGCAAAGCAGTCCGATTACCATGACCGTACCGCAGACTGTCAATATTTTTCCGCGTACTCTTCCTGTCTTTTTCCTCTTTTTTATGCACTCTTTTGTTTTTCTGCTTTTTACTGTTCTCATCTTACTGTCCTTTCTTAATATGATGAAATCAGTATAGCAGAGCAATCTTTAAGTTCTCTCTAAGTCTGGAAAAAAATGAGATTTAATATCCCGAATGAATCGCTTTTTTTAATTTTGACTTAATACGCTGCAGCGCATTGTCGGTAGATTTTTCGTCACGTCCAAGTACTTTGGCAATCTGCGTATAGCGCATTCCCGTCAGATACAGGTCGAGCACCTGCTTTTCGAAACCGCTTAATTCTTTTTCGATCGTTCTTTCCAGCTGTTCTACATTTTCCTTATCGATCATCATTTCTTCGGGACTCTGTTCCGATTTTAAGGAAAGAATATTCACAAGCGTCATATCCTCTTCACTTCGCTCGGAATTTTCTCTGGCAGTGGCATAGAGGGAAATATAGGTGTTTAAAGGAATATGCTTCTGACGTCTGGAAGCCTGCACGGCCGTATACATCTGTCTGGAGATACACAGATCGGCAAATGTAAAAAAACTGGCGTCCCGGCCGCTGTCAAAATCGCGCACGGCCTTAAACAGGCCGATCATGCCCTCCTGGATCAGATCATCGCTGTCCGCACCGAGGATATACATGGATTTCGCTTTGCTTTTCACAAGATTTTTATATTTGTTCATGATAAAGTCCATAATACCGGCCTCGCCGTCCCGCAAGTGCACCATCAGTTCTTCATCACTGTATTGTTCATACTCTTCTTTCATCCGGCTTTCATCCCCGCTTAACTATGCATTTTGCATGTTCACTGTGCTTCTTCCTGTTCTTTTCCCGGCCGGGACTTTCCTGATTACCGCTTTCCCTGTCACGGTTCCCAACGGTTTCCGGACGGGCGGTCTGTATTGTCCTGCAGCTCCGTATCATCCGCTCCGTTTCCGCTTAAACGATCACTGTCCGTCTGATTGCCGCTCACACTTCTGCTGCTTACCATACTGCTGTCTGCAATATCACTGTCTTCGTTATAGTACTTCACGATCTCTCCTGCAAAGTGCTCTGCAAGAACCTGATATCCCGTCGGATTACCATGTACGCCATCCGGCATATATTCGGCAATGACATTGGCATCATGAGAGTCAAGAATATTGGAATTATATAAATCTATTACCTCAATATCGTATTCTTTCGCCAGTGTTTTTATCACTTCCACAAATTTTTTCTGCGGCAGAAGGTATTCCCGTTCACTCATCAGATAATCCTGCAGCACATTGGGCAGAGGCGTTGCAAAGAAAATAACCGCATCGGGGTAATTTGTCCGCAGTCCGCTCATCAGCTCGTTCAGATCCCCGCAGAAAGTACGGAAAGCCCGCTCTTCCAGACTGCCGAACTCCTTATCGGAAACGCAGAA
This sequence comes from uncultured Lachnospiraceae bacterium, assembly GCA_910579735.1. GTDB lineage: Bacteria > Bacillota > Clostridia > Lachnospirales > Lachnospiraceae > UBA3282. The sequence continues at coordinate 379,796 of CAJTUZ010000001.1, read as the reverse complement.
TCCATCGTTTGTACCGCCCATAACGATAATGATATCGGTATCCTGCGGAATCTCCGTGTAACGGTCCACAAATGCGTCCGCCCAGTATCTGCCGATCGACGAACCGCCGATGCCCAAATTAAGCACTTCTTCCGCACCCAAAAGCGCCTGCAGTTTTTGGGGATAGGAATATTGTACGTAATTTTCTTCCTCTTCCAGATTGGCTGCCGCAGTTATACTGTCGCCAAGGCAGGCAATCTTCATACCGGAAAAATCATATCTGTTTTCTGCAATCCATTCTCTGTCCGCCTGGTTGACTTCCAGCGTCTCCTGATAAGAAGTCCGAAGAGCCTTTCGCTCTTCCAACGTCATTTCCGGCTGGTCGTAAATAAAGCGCCATTCGTCAAAGATACTGCTTCCTGTCATATTGCCATCATAGTAATTGACATCCGACTGATTACCGGATATGCTTCCAAGCAGAAAACCGAACGGGTCCATATTGCCGGAAACGGTTGTATTTCCCGAAACGGTTCCGTTACCGGAGACGGACATATTGCCTGACACGGACATATTCCCCGAAACGGATCCCATACCGGGGAAAAACAGATTCCCTGAAACAGACCAGTTGCCGGAGACGGACATATTGCCCGATGTAGATGCACTGTCACCCGTACCTGTATTACCGGAGACGGAACCCGGCATAGACGGCAGGATGTTTCCCGACACCCCCTGTTCTTTTTTGCTCTGTACATCATTGGCCGCGTTCACCGTTTCATCAATAAAAAGCTGCAGCGATTCCGGATCTTCCGCCATATTGGCGATCTCAGACTGCATTTCCATAACACGCTGCTGTGCCTCGGCATTTCTGGCCATCAATTCTTCCAGATTCTGCTGCTGCATTTCTTCTTCCATGGCCGCTTTCTCCACGTAACCGGAATATGCCCTGAGTCCGACTGCAGCCGCCAAAAGCGCCGTCATAACGAAAATTCCTATTAATAAAAATTCAGTTGCCTTTTTCATATTTTTTTATACCTGATCTCTGCCTGACAATTTCGTAGGCAAGCACTCCCGCCGCTACGGAAGCGTTCAAAGAATCTATATTTCCTTTCATGGGAATGGACGCTGCCATATCGCAGTTTTCTTTTATCAGTCTTCCCACACCTTCCCCTTCATTACCGATAATCAGACCGATTGGTCCTTTTAAATTCAAATCATACATTACGGTGCCCCCCATATCGGCACAGACGAACCATATCCCCTCTTTTTTCAATTCTTCCATCGTCTGACGCAGATTCGTCACTTTTGCCACGGGCGTATAATTTAACGCCCCGGCAGAAGCCCTGGCTACCGCAGCCGTCAGTCCCGCCGCACGGTTTTTGGGAATGATCACCCCGTGCGCACCGGCAAGATTCGCCGTTCTGATGATTGCTCCCAAATTATGCGGATCCTCAATGTTATCCAACAGAAAAAGAAAAGGTTCTTCTCCCTTCTCTTTTGCATTATCCAGTATTTCCTGCACCTCCGCATAATGATATGCCGAAGCATGCGCAATCACGCCCTGATGTCTGCCTGTCTCGGACATTTGATCCAGACGCTCTTTTTTTACGTATTTTATCAGACAATCCTGCTTTTTAGCCTCTCGCTTAATACTGAGAACCGGGCCATCCTGGCAGCCATCCAGTACGTAGAGCTTGTCTATTGTTTTCCCGGAACGGAATGCCTCCATAACAGCGTTTCGTCCCTCGATCGTCATCTCCGTATATCCCATATTCATTCCTCTTATCATTTATATTTTTATATCCATTTTCTCCAGAGCAGAACCTACAAGCATAAGAAGCCTGTCCGTTTTATCCTGTAAATACAGATATCCTAACAAGGCTTCCAGTCCGGTGGCCTTCCGGTAATCTGCAATGGAGGCGTTTTTGGCGGATGTATAGGATTTCGCATTCCGGCCGCGGTGATAAACCGCCCGTTCCTCTTCGGAAAGTTGTTCTTCCAGCAATTCTATCATTCGCGCCTGCGTCTTCGCATTCACATACCGGGTCGTCATTTTATGGAGCTGGCTGGCCGGACGGTTGGCACGCTCTACGACAACGGTCCGAATGACCAGATCATATATGGCGTCTCCGATATATGCCAGTGTAAGAGGCGAATACGTTCTGATATCTTTTCCCTTACAGTCAAACTGCTTCTTAATGGCCTCCAGTATCGTTATGCTCTCTTCCATTTCACACCTTCTCTGGTATCCTCCAGAATGATCCCCTGCTCAAGCAGCAGTCCGCGGATTTCGTCCGCTCTCGCAAAGTTCTTCTCTTTTCTTGCCTCTTGTCTTTCTAGGATCAACGCTTCGACTTCGTCATCCAGGATCTCGGCTTCCTTTTCTACGATCAGTCCGCAGAGATCGGAAAGCATGAGGATCTCATCTTTTAACGTTTTGATAAATGCTTTGCTGCTTTGTTCCGTCACATTCGTATTGGTGAATTTCACAAGCTCAAAAATCGCAGAAATTGCATCCGCCGTATTAAAATCATCCTCCATAGCTTCTTCAAACTTAACGACAAAACGCTTCGCTTCCTCTGCCGCCGCTGTTTCTTGCTGAGTCATCTGTGTTTCACTGCTGTCCGGCGCATCGCTTTCGTTTGTCTGCAGAAGATAATTCAGATTGGCAACACTTGTCACAATACGATCATAGCCGTTTTCGGCCGCTTTCATAAGATCTGCACTGAAATTCAACGGACTTCTGTAATGTGCTGACAATATGAAGAAACGCAGCACCTGCAGATCATATTTTTCACCGATGTCCCTGACCGTAAAGAAATTGCCATCTGATTTCGACATTTTCCGGTTATCGATATTTAAAAAGGCATTGTGCATCCAATATTTCGCAAATACCTTATCATTTGCGGCCTCAGACTGTGCGATCTCATTTTCATGATGCGGGAAGATTAAATCTTCTCCACCGGCATGGATGTCGATTTCGTCTCCCAGATATTTTTTGCTCATAACGGAACATTCGATATGCCAGCCGGGACGTCCTTTACACCACGGAGACTCCCAGTAGGGTTCTCCTTCCTTCTTCGGTTTCCAGAGTACGAAATCAAGGGGATCTTCTTTCTGATCTTCTCCGGAAACAAGCAGGGAACGGTTGCCGCCCTGCAGATCGTCCAGATTCTTATGTGACAGTTTGCCGTATTCTTTAAAGCTTCTTGTTTTAAAGTATACGGTACCGTCCGGCGCCGCATAGGCATGGCCTTTCTCAATCAGCGTATGGATCATATCGAGCATTCCGCCGATCTCTTCCGTCGCTTTCGGATGAACCGTGGCAGGCTTTACATTAAGCGCCTTCATATCTTTTCTGCATTCTTCAATATAACGTTCGGCGATCACGGAAGACTCTACGCCTTCTTCCTTCGCCTTTTTGATGATCTTATCGTCCACATCCGTAAAATTGGTAACGTAATTGACCTGATAGCCTTTGTATTCCATGTATCTTCTGACCGTATCGAAAACGACCATCGGTCTGGCGTTTCCGATATGGATCAGATTATAAACGGTAGGCCCGCATACGTACATGCTGACCTTACCTGCTTCTCTCGGTTCAAACTCCTCTTTTGTCTTAGACAACGTATTGAATATTTTCATAATAGAAACTCCTCCTGATATTTTTTACTGCTCTGTCCGTTTCATTCGTTTTAGCTCCCTTACATCCTGTTCCAGATCGATCAGACGGTTGGTCAGCTCCTCGTTTTCACGCTGCAAAAGCGCCAGTTCCTCCGTAACCGGGTCAGGCAGATTGATCTGATCCATCTCCTCCTGCGGCAGGAAAACATTGTTCCGCTTTACGACGCGTCCCGGAACGCCCACTACAGTTGAGCCGGGCGGCACTTCTTTTAACACGACGCTTCCGGCGCCGATCTTGCTGTTGTCACCGATCGTAAAAGAACCAAGTATCTTCGCGCCTGTGCTGATCATGACATTGTTGCCGATCGTCGGATGTCTTTTGCCCTGCTCCTTGCCTGTTCCGCCGAGCGTAACACCCTGATACAAGGTTACATTATCGCCGATAATCGTAGTCTCACCGATAATAACGCCGTTTCCATGATCAATAAAAAAACCTCTTCCGATCTGCGCTCCCGGATGGATCTCGATACCCGTCCTGCGGGCGCCTCTTTGCGATACCCACCTGGCTAAAAAGAAATGCTTCTTTACATACAGTCTGTGCGCAGCGCGGTAATACAGCATGATCCTGAAACTCGGATAAAGAAAAACTTCCATATTGGAATGTATGGCCGGGTCACGTTCTCTTATGAGCTTTATCTCTTCACGTATATAACTGATAAATCCCATTCTACTAATACTCCTTTACTAAGTTAAGAGAAAAAAGAGCCGTCCCTCAACGGACTTCTCCGTAAGGAAAAAGCGGACAACCTGTCTCCGGCTTTCTGAGACGAATTATCCGCGGTCAGCTTCCTATACTATCAGAATATGCAGTCTATCTGCTTTGGTCAAGGATTACAGCTTTTACACGGAAGATAATTTGTTTTCCCACTCCTGTAAAATGATTTCACAGTTATCAACTTCTATTTCTTCCACAGCTTCCTTTAATTGTGCAAACATTTCCTGCTGCCAGTCTTCGTAATGATAATGTTTCATTTCCTGCACGACGCTTTCCATCCGGTCTACGTCCAGATCTTCCATCGCCACTCTCATATCGGCAAAGCACCGCAGCAGACCTGCGTCTGAAATCTGTTCTTTGTCCGTATCCGTCTCCTCTTCTTCCGGATAATACGGTTTCAATACAGCGCGGTAACCCAGATACTGCTCCAGCATAGGATCGGTATGTCTATGTATATATGCCGAATTCCTTGCATTACCCGCCTGTTCCAGCGCAGCCGCCTTATCTGACAGAGAAATCGCGCCGATCTGTTTGGAGGAACTCTTCAAAGCATGCACTTCTATCGTAAAACCGGTCCAGTCTTCCTTTTCTTCCAGTGTCTTAATCAGCCTTGCCTTCTTCTCTATCGCACGGTAATATACTTTGAGAACAGACCAGAACAGATCTTCGTTCCCCAAGAATTTCAAGGCATAGGACACATCCAGATCCCCGACCACGATATTGGCCGGCTCATTCTCTTTCGGAGCGGTTCCAAGCATATACACCTTCTGTATCTTTTCGATCGGCAGCCATTGTCTGACTTTCGACACAAGGATCCGAAGTTCTATCGGTTTGGCAACGAAATCATTCATCCCCTCCTGACAGAACATTTCTTTCGTTCCATCTACCGCATTGGCCGTAAGCGCAATGATCGGCACGTCATTGTATTCCTGATGAAAACGCCGGATAATACGAGTCGTCTCCACACCGTCTAATTCGGGCATCATATGATCCATAAAAACAATGTCATAATGGTATTTGCTGATCTTATCGATCGCTTCTTTTCCGCTGATCGCCGTGTCGACATTCATTTTCAGCGGCTCTAGCAGTCCTTCCGCCACCGTCAGGTTCACGGCGTTATCGTCTACGATCAAAACTTCCGCATCCGGCGCAATAAAATCAAACTCGCTCACTTCTGCATCACTGTCGTCAAAATACATGCTTTCCTCATTGAGTATCATGGCGATCGTCAGAATAAAGAGCGGCTTTTTCACCACATGCAGATTCGGGATCGTATGCTTCACACTGTCAAAAAAATCAATCAGTAAAACTGCCGTGATCTGTGTGTTTTCTTTAATAAATGCTTCAACGGCCGCTGTAAACACAGGCTGCTCGATAAACAGAAAGCATTTCTTATCACCGTCAAGAATCGTATCCAGTTCTTCTTCGGAAAACAGTTCCTTATATTCTACGCCGAGACTGTGTACATCCTCCGCAAAGCGCTCCCTGACATAGCGGTTGGAAAACAGCCCTGCCGCTATACGGACATCCGGCTCTTTTACGCAGATACACGGCGTATCATTGATGACTTTCTGCGGCAGTTTAAAGAAAAACTTACTGCCCTTCTCATATTCGCTTTCCACCCAGATCTCGCCGTTCATCAAATGCAGAAGCTGCTTGGATATCGCCAGGCCGAGTCCCGTTCCTTCGATATTACGATTTCTTTTGCTGTCTAACTGCTGGAACGACTGGAAAAGTTTCTCCTTGTCTTCTTTTTTGATGCCGATCCCGGTATCTTCCACACAAATATGCAGTTCTATCTTATCAGGCGCTATCCTGACATAATCCATCGTCAGCGTGATCTTTCCTTTGTTTGTAAACTTCGCCGCATTACTGGCCAGATTCAAAAGAACCTGCTTGATCCTGATGTTATCGCCAAGCAGTCTGTCCGGCAGTCCCGGAGAAATATTTAAGATCAGTTCCACGTCCTTGCCTTTGAGTCTTGTCATAACAATGTTGCTGACATCGCTGACAACGGACATCGGTTCGTACTCCACTACGTTAATATCCATTTTGCCGGATTCGATCTTGGAAAAATCCAAAATATCATTGATGATGGTAAGCAGTGATTTCCCGGCCTCTTTGATCTGATTGATATAAGTCTTGGCCGCTAAGGGCAGATCTTCCCGCAGCGCCATTTCCGCCATGCCGATCACGGCGTTCATGGGTGTCCTGATCTCATGGCTCATATTGGCCAGAAAATCGGATTTCATATTTGACGTCCTCAAAATATCCGCATTGGCCTGATAAACGAGATATTTATTATGGGCCATATCCGAAAGGACTTCCGCGATCGCAACTAAAAATTTCGTCGCAACGTCAATCGTATCCTGCTCCACAATCTTTATCTCTTTCACTGCTTCAAGATAGCTTTCCGGATCGATCCCCAGTTCGGCCGCGGTTTCTTTTATTTTCTGCATATCGGGCATTTCCTTCAAGATCTGCCCGCCGACAAAACATCCCACCATTTTGTCGCCTACCATAATCGGCGCCGCAAAATCAAGCAGCCCCGCATGACATGTATAAACGACCGGATGCCCCTGTTCCAACGCCGTCTTAGCGCCTTCTTTGTCACACTGCGCACAGCGCATACACCCGATCGGAGAATTTCTTGTATATTTCATGCAAAAATCGGAAAAATTGGACCCGTTCGTGACCGCCACACCATTTGTATCCGTTGTCAGCGCGGCAACTCCCGTTACCTGAGAAAAGGCGTCCTGTATATTCTGCAATGCTTTTCTATCGATCAGATCCGTCAAATATAATTCGTAATCCATTTTCGCAAAACCGCCCTTTCTTCTCTTCCTCAACTATCCTTTTTATGATCAGACCCTTCCCGCCAAACCTATCCTATGACTTTCGTGATCGCCTCGATCAGTTTCTCTCTGTCGATCGGTTTGAGCAAATAACTCTGCGGACGTAAAACAAGCGCTTCCTGAATTTTTTCACGATCTGACACGCCTGTCAGGAAAATTACAGGAATATCTTTGGTTGCCTCATTGGCACGTACTTTTTCCAAAATCCCCGGTCCTTTTTCACCGGGCATCTCGTAATCCAGCAGGATCAGATTCGTCTTCTTACGTTCCAGAAACTTCAGCGCGATCTTTCCGCTTACCGCTGTCGCCACATCATATTCACCATGCAGATGTTCTTTTAACATCTTTAACATAAGCGGATCGTCATCTACTACTAGGATATGTTTACGCTGTGCAGGTTCATCAGCCGGCACGACATTTTCCTTTTCGTTTGCGGTTTCCCCATCCAGCGCTTTCTTTAATTCTTCTATTTTTTCAGCTAATTCTATGATATCATCCGGCTTTTTCGTATCTTCTTTTTCTGCCTGAGACGGTTTCTTTTCTATGTCTGTTTCCATGCTTCTAAGGAATTCTTCTTCCTCGTCTGCTTTTTTAGCGGCTTTCGCCTCAAAATATGTTTCCCTGTCCCGTATATATTTCATGATCGTTTCCTGAATGGAAACTGCTGTAAACGGCTTTGTAATTGTTAAGGAAGCAACATTGACGGCAATTTTCTCAAATTCATCACATTCTTCTTTTGAGCCGATCAGAACCATCGTCGTCCCTGACCGCAGCAGACTGTTCTTGATATTGATCATCTGGCTGATACTCTCACGCGGTTCATTGTTCAAACAGTATACAAACAGATCCGGATTAAAGTATTTGACATGCCGCATAATATCCCCGAAACGCGTCGAAGTGGAAATCACCTCAAACGTATCGTCCATTTGAATAAAAAAATCGTCTATAATCGTTGCATTTTTGCCTGTTACCAAAGTTTTGTACTTCATGTCGGCCCCCCTGCAGATTCTATTTCTTATTCCAAAATAGTAGCATATTATGCCGATTTTGGCAAGGATGCATAAAGTACTGCATTACTTTCCGGCCATCTCGTGCGGGCAGCCGCCGCAGCCTGCACAGCCCCGGTTCTGCACTGCGTCACGGTCATAAAGTTCCGCAGGCGTCGAGAGCATACAGACAGCTTGCGCTGCGATTCCTTCGCCGCTTCCCGTAAAGCCGAGTCCTTCTTCCGTCGTCGCCTTGACACTTACCTGTGAAACTTCAATCTGCAGTGCATCCGCAATATGCCGGCGCATATGCTCAATATACGGACGCATTTTAGGCGCCTGTGCAATGATCGTCGCATCAATATTTTCTATCAGGAAAAGATGTTTTTCGAGCAGAGCGCCCACATGCTCCAATAGTTTGACAGAGGAAATCCCCTTGTATGCCGGATCACTGTCCGGGAAATGCTTCCCGATGTCCCCTAACGCCGCCGCGCCAAGCAGTGCATCCATGACCGCATGCAGCAGGACATCCGCGTCCGAATGTCCAAGCAGTCCCATTTCATAAGGAATCTCTTCCCCGCCGATTATTAATTTTCTGTCAGTCACCAGACGATGTACGTCATACCCTGTTCCAATTCTCATTTTTGCTGCCATACCCTTCCTGCGAACACTGTCTTACGATAAATGATTCATAATATAAGTAAGCAGTTCATCCGCCACTTCTTTTTTGCTCATGATCGGAAGCTGCAGCGTTTCTTCTTTCGACAGCAGCGTAACGATATTGGTATCCGTTCCGAAACCGGCTCCCGTCTGCCTGAGATTGTTGGCCACGATCAGGTCAAGATTCTTTTTCTCCAGCTTTTTACGGGAATTCTCTATCATATTTTCTGTTTCCATGGAAAATCCGCATAGAAACTGACCTGTTTTCTTGTTGGCTCCGAGGAAGCCGAGAATATCCTCCGTCCGTTCCAGTTCTATCGTCAGTTCCCCATCTTTTTTCTTCACTTTCTCCTCTGCCGGAAACTTCGGCGTATAATCCGCCACCGCCGCCGCCTTGATGATAATGTCCTGTTCCCCGGCCCGCTCTTTGACGGCCTCAAACATCTGTGCGGCAGACAGGATCTCGATCGTATGCACGCCTGCCGGCGGCTGCAGGGCGGTCTTCCCCGTTACCAGCGTAACGTCCGCGCCGCGCCGCATTGCCGCTCCGGCAATGGCATAACCCATTTTTCCGGTAGAGTGATTGCTGATATAACGCACGGGATCGATCTTTTCCCTGGTTGCGCCCGCCGTCACAAGTACTTTTTTACCCTTCATATCTTTTGGCTGCAGCGCGTTTACGATCGCTTCATACAAAAACTCCGGCTCCGGCATCTTACCCTCTCCGGTATCCCCGCACGCCAGATAACCCGTGGCCGGCGTGATCACCTCGATGCCGTAGCGCCGCAATATTTCAATATTATCCTGTACAACGGGATTGCGGTACATTCTCGTATTCATTGCCGGAGCAAAAATCTTCGTACATTCGCAGGCAAGCAGCGTCGTTGTCAGCATATCGTCTGCAATGCCGTGCGCCGCCTTGGCGATCACGTTGGCGGAAGCAGGCGCCATCATAAAGACATCTGTCTGCTTTGCCAATGAGACATGTTCCACACTATACTGGAAATTTCTGTCAAAGGTGTCTACCAGACATTTGTTGCCGGTCAGAGTTTCGAATGTAATCGGATTGATAAAATTTGTTGCATTCTGTGTCATAATGACGGTGATATCGGCTCCGCCCTTTTTCAGCATACTGGCTAACGAAGCGATTTTATACGCCGCGATACTGCCTGTTACCCCAAGTATAATATGTTTTCCCTTCAGCATCCTGTTTCCTCCAAACATCCCGTTATATGTCATGATATTATTAAATGACGCACATGCCGCCATACAGACCGTTTATCCCTGTTCCATATTTTTACAATATATAATATACAGACCTTTTAACGTCAGTTCATCATCATGAATGACCTTTTTCTTACAATAAGGCACAATGCTGCCCGCAAGACCGCCGGTTGCGACTACAGCAGCCTGCTGTCCGAGTTCTTCCCAGATCCGCTCGATCATTCCATCGATACAGGCCGCCTGTCCCATAACGATGCCGCTTTTCATACAGTCGATCGTATTCCGGCCGATGACTTTTTTGGGCGCTTCCAGACTGATCTTTGGCAGCTGGGACGTCCGGTTTACCAAAGAATCCAGAGATACCTTGACCCCCGGAAGGATCATTCCGCCGATATAATTCTTTTTCTCATCTACCACGCTTATTGTCGTCGCTGTTCCCATATCGATCAGAATAATCGGTGCACCGTAATACTGTAATCCTGCAACCGCATTGACAATCAGATCGGAACCGACCTGTCCCGGATTATCCATAAGAATATTCAGTCCCGTTTTCACGCCCGGCCCCACAAGCAGCGGCGAAATGCGCAGCAGCTTCTCCATTGCCGTCTTTACGACATTATTAAGAGGCGGGACTACGGAAGCTATGATGCACCCCGTAATGGATTTCACCTCGATGCCGTACAGGTCTAAAAGTGTCTTAAACGATACGACATACTCCAGTTCCGTATTGGAGATGTTGGTTGAGACTCTTTCCACAAAATGAATTTTTTCCTGTTCAATACAGCCGATCACAATATTAGTATTCCCGATATCTACTGCCAAAATCATCTTCTCACTATGTTCCTTTCTGTTTAATCGATAGGTTTTACCCTCATTAACGCGATCCCTACACCAGCAATGATGACCGCAGCCACTACCGCTTCTATGACGCCGTTAAAACTGATGATCCCCATGATCGTATCAAATACCGCCTCCCCGGCAATACCGAGCGCCTGTGCATAGGCATCTTTATACAAAATAAAAATACCGCTCATAACAAACAATGTATTGGTAAATGCTCCTGTAAGTCCCGCATAGGCAAGCGCAATATTCGTTGACGCTTTCCTTCTGCCGGCGATCGTCAGCACAACAAAAAGCAGTACCCCCGCCGCAATACCGACTGCCATACTGATCGTCATGCACATATTTTCGTCTGCCTTATCCTGTAACATACGTTTTAAGAATATGATCAGGGAAACAGACAAAAGAACGGAAGCCGCAAGGTTGATCACAATCCCCCATACTTTCTGTCCGTCTTTTAACAGCTTCCGAACGAGAATATACACAAAGTACGGTATGACGCCGACTAAAATTCTCGGTATGAAGCAGATATAAAGGCTCTTAAAAATACCCGAAACACCGACAACATTTGCCGCAAGAACGGGTGAAAATACAAAAGCCGACGGTGTAACCGCCTTGAATGTGTTGTTGATAAAGCTTGTGAAACCAAATGTGAATCCTAAAAATGCACCTTTCTTCGGTCCCAGAAATAGTGCTCCAAGGATGACCGGGATATGAATGATCGTCGCGTTGATGACAACAAGCGGGATATATCCCAGCGGTGTGAATGCCATTATGATAATAATGGCGGTGAACAGTGCAGTCAGCACCAGTTCATAAGTTTTTTCATTTTTCATGGTACGTTTCCTCCTGTTATTATTCTCTTAATCGAGATACAATACGGTGTAATCATACCACATCGGGATTTTATTGACAATACGGAATTTATAAGGGAAAATGCCTGACATCGTACAGCATACCTCTTGACAGCCAAAAGAGAGCTATGCTAAAATCGTAAAAGAAATTTATTTAGGAGGAAGTTTATGTTAAGTGCTATTGTAATGGAGAAAGCTGCAAACTGAATATTGCAGGGCGGTTTTATGTTTGAATGTTTGAATGTTCAAGAGCCTGCCCACTTGCCGACAGCTTGTTCTGTCTGCATTTGCCTTACAATCGCTTAATATTATGGTATATAGTTTTACAAACGCGATCAGCATGGCTGTATAGTCATGCTCTTTTTATCCTATCTTATCCGTGTTGTGAAAAAAGAATCATAGATCATTGCCGGCAGCTAATTGCTGATAGAAAATTACTATAAAAAAGACCATGGTATCTTACGCTTTAAGGGTTACCATGGTCTTTTTCTGTCCAAAAAGAGATTCCTGCAAAACATGCAGGGTCCGGTTTGTAAGGCAGTATCAAATTTATCATCAGGAAAGGATATGAAAAAATGAAACGTACAGTAATCGAAACCAATCATTTAGTAAAAACGTACCGCAGATATAAGAAAAAAGAAGGAATCCGGGGAAGTCTGACCGGCTTATGGAAACGTGAGTATGAAGAGAAAACAGCCATTAGCCAGATCGATCTGTCCATATCGGAAGGAGAATTCATCGGTCTGATCGGTCCAAACGGCGCCGGGAAAACGACATTAATTAAAATGCTGACAGGCATCATTGCCCCTACGCAGGGGCATCTTGATGTGTTAGGCTATTATCCGAATGATCTGAAGAACGAATTTAAAAAGCAATATGCCGTCGTAATGGGGCAAAAAAGCCAATTGTTTTTTGAACTGACGCTCAATGATACGCTGCGTCTGTTTAAGGAAATATATGAGATTTCCGAAGAAGATTTTCAAAAAAACAAGAATTATTTTGTGAAGCTTTTCGGCGTCGAAGATCTTATGGATGTTCAGGTAAGAACACTGTCTTTAGGGGAACGAATGAAAATGGAGCTGATCGCGGCACTGCTTCATAACCCCAAAATACTGTTTCTGGATGAACCGACCATCGGTTTAGATGCAGTGGCGTCCAAACAGATCCGTAAATTTTTAAAAGAGATCAATCAAAAGAACGGCACCACGATTATCCTGACATCTCATTATATGGAAGATATCAAAGCGTTATGTAAAAGGACGGTCGTCGTCAACCACGGCAGTAAAATTTACGATGGCGAAACACAGGAGCTGTTTAACCGCTATCAAAAGAACAAAAAAATTATCGTCACCTTCGATGAGCAGGACATGGATATCACATTAAAAACGCCAAATGCCGTACTGCTTGAAAACACACTGCATAAAAAGATTTATAAAGTATCCAAAAGATCCGCTAAAGATCTGTTGGCAGAGCTTATGGAATATGATACGAAGGATATTGCAGTCGAAGAAGAAGAGATCGGCGTGATCGTCGAACGGATATATCAGGAAGGAAGTGCATGTCATGCGTAAATATCTTGAAGTTTCCAAAACATATATGAAAACACAACTGGTATGGAGAGCCGATGTCCTGTTCAACATGATCTTTACCATATCCAAAATTCTTTTTGCATACCTCCTATGGGGGATGGTTTTTCAGAATAAAGAAACGGTCGGACAATTTACCTTTCACAGTATGCTGTCCTATTACATTATCAGTTCCTTTTTATCCCAACTGGATATGTCTGAGGGCATCAGCCGTGAAATACATGACCGCATACGAAACGGAACCTTTTCGAAATACCTTGTCATACCTGTGAGCGTAGAAAAATACTTTGCGGCCATGGAATTTGGTATCGCAGCGTTCTACAGCGTATTTGACTTTCTTGCAGCCATCATATGGATCCTGATATTTCGAATCCGTTTTGTATTTTCTACAGATATCCGCGTGATCCTGTGCGCCCTGATCATAACCGCCCTCGGCATGCTGTTTATGGTGCAGCTAAACTTCTATTTAGGACTGCTCACCTTAAAATATCAGGGGATCGGAACATTTTTAATGATCAAGAACAATCTTGCCGCGTTGATCACCGGCACGATCATTCCTCTTGCGCTGTTTCCGGACGCCATCGTAAAGGTCATGCAGCTGCTGCCGTTTTATTACGTAACATATCTGCCGGCCATGCTGCTTACCGGAATGTATCAAAACGAGGCTGCCGCCGGAGTCGCGGTCATTGCAGTCTGGTGTCTGGCGATGCAGTTCGTGATCACCGTCACCTGGAAAAAATATTTAAGAAAGTATGATGGGGTAGGAATATGAAAAATAATATAAAGAAAAACTTGCGTGTACTTAGAGAGCTTTTTTATTTGCGGGTGCATGGATTAACGGTATTCCGACTTGACTTTTTCGGACCTTTTTTGGTGGACGGAAGTTTATTTGTCATTCAGCTGCTGGCGTTTGAAGCGGTATATGCCAATGTAGACACGATCGGCACATGGGGAAAGGGCGAAATGATCTTATATCTTGGCACTTTTTCCCTGCTGAACGCGGTCAATATGACCATCTATTTCTTCGGTGTCAATAATATACCGTACAAAGTAAGATCCGGTGAATTCGATCTGTATCTGTCAAAACCCGTGAGTCCGCTGTTTCACCTGACTTTTGAAAATATCAGTCCGGGGTCCGTACCATTAATTATCATGAGTCTTTGTATGATCACATACGGTATCCGGATACTGCAGATACAGCTGACACTGACAGCCATTTTCAGTTATGTATTCTGGACGGCCATTATGGCAGTTTTGTATTATGAGGTAGAAATGGTCATCCGCTCCTTTTCCCTGTACCTTGTCTCGATGGCCCGAATGGAACAAATTGAAGAAGCCGGTATCGACCTGTGCATGAAAGTACCGGGAACTGCCCTCTACGGTATCTATAAAGTGATCTTCTATCTGATCCTTCCCTACGGCATCATGGCTACACTGCCGGTACAGAGCATGATCGGTGAAATGAATACACAGACAGCGGTTTACGGGACAGGCACGGTGTTATTGTTCTCACTCGTTACGGCAGCGCTCTGGAAACAGGGATTGAAGCACTATAACAGTACAAGTTCTTAAAAAACAGACGGGAGAAGCGCTTTGCTCTTCTCCCGTTAATGATCAGCACTGCTGTTATGGTAAGATTCTGCTTACCGCAATTTGTGTTGCAAGTTCCTTTTTCTGCGGTACACTTTTCCCACATCCGGAATGACCGATATAATCTGCGATCGTTTCAAGAATTTTATCCTGTGTACTGTTTCTAAAATCATCCAGTCTTTGCAGGCCGCAATCATAGTATAAACTTGCCCGAGTATCTTTTACCCCGGGAAGTCTCATCAAATGACACATAGCGCAGATCTTTCGGACATCCGTTCTGCCAATATACAGAATCTCTGACATTTCCTCTTCACTTTTTTCAAAAGCCAGTTTTATAATATCCAATGATTTTCTGTACCCATGTGCGAGCACTTCCGCAATGACATCGGAACCGATGGATTTGAATTCCTTTATGCTTCTGTTTTTAAAATCGTGCAGATGAAGAGCGGCATGAAAACTTTCGTCGATCCCTTCCTGCATCTCCGTAATTTGCCTGATCCTTTCAAAATCAGAATCATAAATTTCGTCATATTGGGACTTAAAAAGGATACCGTTTCCCATCAATCTTTCAATTATTGTTTCTTTCCATGGAATTAACGGATAATAACGCGCCAGCGTAGTATCTTTATTCAGTATGATCCTCATATCCGCAATTTTGATATTGTCTAAATTCATCTGTGTCCTTCTCCCGGTCTGTCTGCCGCCATTCCTATAAAAGATTCCTCTACCCTAATAACATCGTCCGTTTTGCTTCTTCCAGGGCATCGATAACCCTGTCGCACCACTCATCAAACACCGGATCTTCCTTCTGACATTCCGCAGGATGAGACAGCACGTAGTCGAGTACAATCTGCACACCCTGGTCAAAGCGCACCGTCGTTCTCATATCCGGCACGGCTCTTTTTAACTTGCTGTTATCAAAAACGGATGAAACGGATTTATCTCCGATCAGGCTTCCCGTAAAGTCATAGCCATATGCCTTCCCGGCTTCCGCCAGAAATTCCGAGGCTACGTAATAGGCGTTCAGTTTTACGCCCAGCGCATCCGCGATCGTTGCGTAAATCTGATTCCATGTAAGCGTTTCGTCTCCGGTAATATGAAATGCTTCTCCGATAGCGTGGCGATTTCCCATAAGGCCGGTATAGCCTGCGGCAAAATCCCGATTGAACGTCAGCGTCCAGAGGGATGTGCCATCGCCCTGTATAATGACCGGCTTTCCCTCCATCATCCGTTTGATCACCTGCCAGGAACCATTCTCTCCATGTACTCCCAACGGAATACTTCTTTCATCATAAGTATGGCTTGGCCTCACGATGGTAACCGGAAAACCTTCCTCCCGGTATTTTTTCATCAGAAATGCTTCACTCTCGATCTTATCCCTTGAATACTGCCAATACGGATTGGCAAGCGTCGTTCCCTCCGTAATGACATATCCTGCCGCAGGCTTATGATAGGCGGAAGCGGAACTGATATAAATATACTGCCGTGTCTTTCCCCGGAATAACCTGTAATCCCGTTCTACATCTTTCAGCGTAAATATAAGCGCGCAAAAAGAATGACAATTTTGCTCACCTAGAATGACAATTCGTTGTAGGTTACAATCTATTTGTTATTTGACCACAATATCAGGGTCTTATAGATGTCTTTAAAGCATAAATAAACATTTTTTAAAGAGCTTTAAAATATCTTTTAAAATCGCTAAAAAACTATCAATTTAATCTCTCACTACGTATTTGTCAATTGTCTTTCCAACTCTGTGAGGCGTGTATCCAGTTCTTCATACTTCTCATTCGTATATATCTTTGCATCATATAAAGCTCTCATAGCACTCATAGTTTGCACCGCAAGGGAATCCTCATTTCTGTTCTCGTTACTGGAAACCAGTATATTTCCACCAGTCCCGAAGATGTACATCTTATTAAAGGCCTTTACAATATATTTCATTGAAAAATCGTATGTTATCTCTACCATATCTTGAAGCGTCTTATTCTCAAGGCTTTCCCCTCGTTTGACAACAAGCATTTCATGACTATTGATAAAGACCTCACATTTATCAAAATATGTTGCATTTACAAATTCATATATAATATTAGTAGAAATAGCAACTTTTTCTGTTCCGCCGATAATCTTTGCCACTTCATAATCCAAATATGATGTATTAGATGCAGAATATAAGTTATCCTTGCATTCAAACACTGAAAAAAGATCTGCTGATAGATTTGTGTGTCCCATAACAGCCTCACTCAAATCAACAGGTATTAAATTTCTAAATCCTGTACCTTTGTTAGAAACATATAAGCTATGGAAGTACTTGTTATTATAGCATGTTTTCCTATAATATATGAAATCCCCGTTCGTTTTTTTCGCAATCTGAAATGTAGTGTTTTCTGTTATATTTTTGAAATTAATACGACTATTCTCAACCTCTATACCTGAATCTATCTGATTAATTGTAGTCGTATCTTTCATATCTGTAAAGGCCGCATATATTGAGACTTCCATTTTACTTGTGCTGCTTATTTTTTTACATCCTATGTAGCATATAACAAAGCTGTTATCCACTACTGATACGGAAACAAACTTTGTATAAAGTGAGGAAGAATTAAAATACTCCTCTGTTTCAGCACTGGTCTTTATTTGATACTCTATTAGGTCGGCCGTTGTAACTATCAGTCCATGTATATATGTCTCCTGATCTGTATGATATCCTACGATCACGTATTTGCCATTCCCGTATACGATATCTGTCAACTCAAAGAAATCACCATTCTCCAGTTCTAATTTTTTGCATTCCCAATTTTCACCGTCTTTTGTACAGGCTACTGTGCCGTTTTCTGTAATGGCTACAAGTACATTATTTGCGTAAATAACTTTAATAAATGTTTCATTTACACTTTGTATATTTGCAGACAGCCAGCTATAATCCTCAATATCCGATACAATTACTCCCTTTTCTACTGTTGAAATATTTGTTTTTCCTAACATTTTTAATACCCCCTAATCAATATGCTGGCTGTCAGATCCTCGTCAATAGGTACCGAACTGGTTATACATATATATCCGTCATATGATGATACTAAAATAAGAGATTTCGAAGCATACTCAAAAGAGTATTCATCGAAGTATACATCGCATAATGATTTTGACGTAATAATATCGTTTTGTATTTCACACACACCATCGACAAAGCGGATCGGTACATCCCGGATAATTATTTCACGGTCGATCAGGTGTTTTACCTGATCATTGTATTCAATTATTTTACCTTCGATGATATCCAAGCGTTCTTTTATCTCTACAACATCAAATGCATTTAATGTCTCCAGAATCTTATTCTGCTTATTCATTTCGTTAATGAATTGCTGTGCAGTCTCTTGATATTTATGCATTAATTCTGCAATGCGCTGGTATTGCGCTATAATAGCCAGAAATACATCATCACTGGGATCTGTACTGATATCGGCTCCGGATATTGCACCTTCCTTTATAAAGTGGATCCCTACGGTCGATGTAAGCAGCGCAGGCCCGTTAATGCCAAAAACTCCGATATGCAGATCACCTTCTTTTGCCATAGCGGCCGCCGGAATTACACATGTGTTATCTTCATCCAGTACGGCATATTGTACATTTGATTTATCCTGATAAAATACACCTGTTTTAACATATCCCTGCCAATCCTTATTGAATGAAAACTCGCACCGATCTATATTGATATCTCCGCTTGCTATGATATCCTGTGTAAGCACCGTTAAAAGCTGTCCTTTTACTTGTATCTTTAATGTCGCCACGTCTCCTTCATCTCCTTTATATTATTTAATTCAATATGATTTCTATTTCACAGGATGCCTTAAGTGTATAATAATAATTAATAGAGTAACCGGTTCCATTACTGGTGAAGTTAAATTGTACATAATCGATAGTTTTCAAATCCGTCAAATCAATCTCAATATCACTCCCTGTATACACATTCGGACTGACTGCACTAAGTTGATGTATTCTTTCCCCTGCCGTTTCATTTTGTTTTGTCCCCCATACATTGAAGTAGAATCGGTTTGTAGGCAGGCTTGTCGTTGATCTGGCTGCTTGTATTGATATATTTTTTATAATTACTTTCCTTATTTTACTTACATCCTGAATAGGAAAATAATAATTTGGACAAAATGCGCTAACAGCCGCAACTCTCGATGAATTTGTATCTATTTTTAAAGTAATTGATGACGGCCCGCCTCCACTTCCAGGGTTGGAACCGCCGTCATCCGGAAAAGGGACAAATGTATCTGCACCCCGTGCCGGGTCAGTATTGACACCCCACTTATCATTATTTTTGTCCAGATAATATTGAGTTCCGTTAATTATCATGCTTTTTGCCATCTCCTCTATATCATGCGTCCGTGCAAATCTACCGTTGCACCAGTCACGCAATGCCCGTAGGTTAGGAATACTCATACCTGTCTTCTCCTCCTGCTTTATATATCTACATTGTTTTCACTGTTAAGATATTCTAATGTTTCGTCGTAAGATAAAATATTATCACCGGATCCGATATCTTCATCAGAATCACTATCTAAGAAATTTTTCGTTTCCTCATAGGTCAACGTTGTCACTCCTCCGCTGCCTGATCCGGATGCACCTTGTGGTATGATAAAATCCAAAATAATGTCTGTATCCGTGCCGATGTTTGTCACTCCTGCGGCAGTCCCCGGATTTCCTGTAGTTACATTTCCAATCCTTATGGTTGGTGTCTTACCATCCTTCCCCTGTAATGATGCAATCCATTCCTCTTCTGTGCCGGCAAATCCACTATTTACTGCTAAGTCATACGCTGATGCACCATCCTTACCGCTCGGAAGTTCTTCAATACGCTGCAGAATAATATCTTCTACATCCTCAGCCTGCATGTATCCTTCCAGCATACCTTTAGCCTGATCTTCTGAAACATAGTTTTTATCATTATTAAAAGCGCTGATGTCCTTTGGAATACTAACAGAACTATCATTTTTACTACGACTACTTACATCCTCAAAAGTTCTTTTGCTGGCTCCTAAATGATAGACGGAATTTTGTGGCTCCGCTATATGGATTTCTGCTCTGTTAAGTATATATTTCTCATCAATGCCGTGTGTATTGCTCTTTACCGGAACATACTCATAAATATTTAGCGCTTCGATACTCTCATCCGTCAGATTCAAATCAACGGCCTTTATTTCATACGTTTCTTTTAATGTTGTAAATGTACCATAAAGTTTTTCTTTTGCTTTTTTCAAAAGATTGGCCGGAATTGTAACATCTTCCCATGTTGATGCGTCGCTCGGTGCATATATAACTCCATACGTATTTGCCTTTTCTTCATTAATAAGGTAGTTTTTTCCTTCATTGACGGATGATATATCTACCTTTTTCCCCTCCATATCTGCTCCAACAGGACGTATGGCGGTATATGTTTCTGTAGCGTCCACAGTCAAAGCCAGATCAATCATATTTTTTGCAAATTCAATACTTTGGGAGGATACTTTTTCATAATCCGCAAGCCAGTCAACATAATCACCATCTGCTTCGTAACGGATTCGGATATGACCACCCAAAGTAGACTGAAAGCATTTCGTTTTTAATACTTCCCATGTGTTCAATACAAATTCACTGCTCCGTACAATATAATCATTAGCGTCTTTGACTGTAATGATTCCCATTTTAAAACGTTGCCAAGGAAGCACTTGCGCATTATGGTTTTCTATAAGCACGCGAAAAAGCTCTTCCGGAGAACCAGAAAAAGAAAACGGCTCCATATAAGAATCATTGAAGAATGCCAGTTTCCCTTCAACTTCTACACTTTTTCCTTTATAAAAATCCTGCTGATCCATAATAACTCTGCCTTTAAATATAGTAGAATCATTTCGGATGACGGAGATCACTGGATAAAGTTTTCTTATCGACTCATAATGCAGATTTGTTTCATATATTTTGAAAGTAAGGCTTCCGGCCGCATTATCTTCCAGCGTCAGTTTAGGGTTGATCAACTGCAGATACGGGTTTTTCGGATTATATATTTCTTTATCACCACATGTAATTATTATCAAATCAACCGCCCCTTTCGGTATATGATCTTATAACTTCCCTGTCCGGATATTTCCAATTTATTTATTCCCTCATACAGTGTAAGTTCCGGACTTTGATATACACCCTCCTGCATAATATACCGCTTACCTTCGTACAAAATATTTATGTTACCAATGACTATTATTTTAGGTATCACAGGCTTTCGCGTATTGACCAAGATTACTTCTTTTGTATCATCATTGACACTGTCTGCATGGATTGTCTCATGGATCTCCCATTTATAGGGTCTTACTCTGGCTGTAAAGCCAAGTTCGTACCATGTTCCTAACCATATATCCATGTTGCAGGAAACTCTGCCTTCATAGTACACTTCCGGTTCCCGTTCCAGAATGATATTCATTCTTTTTCCATGCAAATAGTTCTTCATGGACTCTTTTTTGCAAAAGTCAAACAAGGTGAACTTAAATTCCATCAATCCATCACAATAAGTTATTCCGCCAACGGCCTCTGTCAGATCAATGGAAGAATCCCCGCCTGGGATCTCGATATAATTTTCTTTGACCGCAGGCGGTGTAATTCTGGCATAATTCATTATTGCTCCATATTCTTTTATGTTCTTATTATCAAATCTGGCTCCATACATTAATTACGCCGCCCCCTGTTATGTGAGATTCTTCCAAATTCGTCGTATATAGGTTCACTTAGCTCTCCCACCAGAACTCCCGTATTTAACAAAATCTGCTTTTCTGTAAGTTCCGGGAGATATTTGTTTAACAGCATTAATATGGCATTTAAAATACCATATAACTGCATATTGTTATCGCTCACTGCCTCCCGAATGTATGCTTTTAACGTCTCGATAGGAGCAATCGCTTCCGCTCCGGCCTCACCGCCTACCATAACATTCCCGGAATATGGATTCAGGCCGAATGCTGTAGGTTCTGTCATGACGCCGCCCTTCGCATACCATTCTACGCCTATTGACGGAATAGACGGCGGATTTAAAGAAAAACCTCCGCTGATGTTGAAATGAGGCAGTTTGATCGACGGCAGTTTCCACTCAAAATTAAAGAATCCTTTTACAGTTTCGACAATGTGTGCAAGTCCATCCTTTGCCCTGGAAAAGATTCCCATTACGTTCTCCGCTATTGCAGAAAATTTACTGCCAGCGGCCGAACCCATTTCAGTGAATTTTACTACCATAAAATCTTTCAGACTGCTTATTGCACTGCTACCTTTTTCTTTTATCGTATTGAATCCTTCAACGCCTTTTCTGGAGAGTTCCCCGATCTTTTCCCCTGCCCGGCTTTTCATTTCTTCAAATTTCTGTACTGCAGCAGTTTTAAAAGATTCTATCTTTTCAGTAGCAGATGCCTTGAATTGTTCTAGCTTATCTCCGACCTTTTGTCTCATTTCTTCGGCCTCAGAGATCATCTTCTCTTTCGTTTCGGTAAACTTGGATGTCCACCTTTCTTTCAGATCATTAAACTTTTCGGCAGCCTTATCCTTCATCTCCTGAAAGCCGAATGAAATCTTTTCTCCCATCTCATGCACCTTAACCGTTGCGTTTTCCTTCATTTCTTCGACTTTAGATACAACATTTTCTTTCAGTTCAGAAATCTTTTCGGCGGCGTTGCTCTTTATTTCCTCAAATTTGGATGCTATTTTTTCCTTTAATTCACTGATTTTTTCGGACGCATTTTCTTTCAGTTCGTGGAACTTTTCAACTGCCCCGTCTTTTATCTCTACTGCTTTCGCTATAACATTTTCTTTTAGTTCGGAAAATTTCTGGGAAACATTTTCTTTCAGTTCATGTGCTTTGGCAGTGACATTTTCCTTCATTTCTGAAAACTTTTCGCCAATTCCCTGAAAAAATCCTTTAATCGCATCTACTGCATTTCCAACGGTCTCTTTGACTGATCCCCACACGTTGGATGCCCATGCTTTGATCTCGTCCCAGTTTTTATAAACGGCAACTCCGGCCGCTACCAATGCGGCCAGAACGGCTATTACAATCCAAACAGGTGCTGGAATAGCTGCTATCGCCGGAATCAGTGCACCGCCTATCTTCCCGACAAGAGAGCCAATTCCTGTTACTACTTTCCCGCCTCCGGATACGACACTGCCAATCACAGGCACTACCTTTCCCGTAACCCCTATAATACCGGATATACAGGATATGATTTTCCCAGCGCCGGTTATTATCTTGCCGCCAACGATAAGCACCGGCCCAAGAGTCGCCGCTATGCCCGCAACCGTTAATATCATCTTTTTCGTATGATCATCCAGTCCGGATATCCATGTACAAAGTTTTTGCAGCCATTCTACGCCTTGCCTTAAATAAGGCATGATGAGCGTCACAAATTGAATTGCCAATGCTTCCAGCTGACTTTTTAACAAAGTAATCTGGCCGGAAAGATTATCATTCATCGTAGCGGCCATTTTTCCTGCGGCGCCATCTGCGGAGCCAATAGCTGAGACCAGTTTTTCAAAATCCGTTCCGCTTGCATTGACGATTGCCAGCAGTCCCGACATGGCCTCCTGCCCGGCAAGCATAGCCGCATAAGATGCCTTTTCTTCTTCCGTAAGTCCGGAAAATCCATTTCTCATGTCGATCAGAATTTCTTCCAGGCTCTTCATTTTCCCGGATCCGTCTGTAACTGATATACCAAGCGCAGACATCGCAGCCGCTGAATCTTTTGTCGGATTTGCTAATCTTGTCATAATCGAGCGTAGCGACGTTCCGGCCTGACTTGCTTTGATCCCGGAGTTTGCCATAAGTCCGATAGCTAAGGCTGTATCCTCCGCTGAATACCCCATTGCCCCGGCTATTGGAGCCACATATTTAAATGTCTCACCCATCATAGATACGTTAGTATTGGCATTACTTGACGCCGTCGCAAGTATATCTGCAAAATGTCCGCTGTCTGATGCCGACAGTCCAAAAGCCGTAAGCGCATCTGTTACAATATCTGATGTAGTTCCAAGATCTTCCCCCGATGCCGCAGCAAGATTCATGATACCGTCCAGTCCATTTAACATGTCGCTGGTTTTCCAGCCTGCCATAGCCATGTATTTCAGACCTTCTGCTGCTTCGGAGGCAGAAAACTTTGTCTTTTCACCCATTTCTTTGGCTTTGTTTTCCAAGGCCTTAAAGTCATCGCCTGTCGCACCGGAGATCGCCGCAACTTCTGACATAGCCGATTCGAAGTTAGCAGCTGTCGAAACAGCTGCTTTACCCAAAAACATGAGTGGTGTCGTCACTCCAAGCGTCATCTTGGTACCGGCGCTGGAAACTTTGCTTCCTACCGACTGCACCTTTTCGCCAAATGATACCAGTCCCTTTTGGACAGACTGCGCTTTATCTGCTATTTTATCCAGCACACCGACGGAATCACCGGCATCTATCGCTATTTTCCCAAGTAATGAAAATAATTCCATACATTATCTCCTATTCCGGGACAAAACCGCGTAGTATTTCTTGCGATCTTCTCACCGCATCTACAACATCACTCCTCTCCGTTTGCTTTTCCATTGATCTGCCTTCTTCCATCTGCAGATCCTCTTTCCATTGTGAAAACGATTTGTCCGACAGACTGAATATATAAACACTCCACAATCTGTCATCATTTTCTTTCTCTTTTTCCTGTTTCTTCCGTCTATAGTCCATTGCTAAGATTTCTGAAACAAATTCTCCAAATCTTCCCTGTTTTATATAGGAATTTGCAAATTCAAAAGGACTTGCGTATCTTGAATACAACAAGTCCATAAACTCAAATTCTCCTATTACAGAAATTTGGAGAGCACCTTGAAAAAATTGGCATTTCTCGCTTTGGAAAACGTCTCAATCATCATGAGCGGAAGCGTGCCAAATTCCATTTCCTTTATTTTTTCAACCGGAGTATTAGAAATTTTTGAGAATAACTCATATATATCATCCTCAATTACTGTCAGATTGTTTATCAATACATCTGCTATATCCAGAGCTATTTCAAGTCCAACATTTTCTATTTCAGCTTCGCCGGATACTTTGACCGGATCCACTTCCGGTACAGGTTCCTCTTTGAATGTCTTCATAAATATGGCTTTAATTTCTTTTATGTCTATTTTTTTGAGGATCCTTAATAAAGGAAATAAATCACCATCCTGCAGATCCCGCAATATATATGGTTTATCCGGTAGTTCACTTACAATATCCTCTACATAATTCTGTAATGTACGTGGTTCGTCCAATGATTCGCTGGTATTAACACTGACAACAACATCATCCAACATTGCCCGCGATTCTTCCCAATGTCCCATTATTTTTCACCTCCATCCTGCTGAGTAATAAACGAAGCAATCTTTTCATCTTTATTTGATCCAGTCAGCGTATATCCACGTTCTGCAGCCAATGATTCAATCTGGGATACAGTCAGCGCTTCTAAATCCGATTGTGTATAGATCAGCATTTCTTCCCGGCCTGCTGCCTCTTTCGGATAATAAATCCGGATAGGCAGTGTATCATGCGCATCTTCAAATCCGGCGTGACACTCAAATTTTACCTTCATAACAACGTTATCTTTATTTTTTGTATCCATCTCTAACCCGCTGGTACAGAGCATGTTTGACATGATAACAATGACCGGACTGCCATTTGACAGTGTCCCAACAGCGGCAATGTTTCCGATATAATCGGATTTTTCCAATAATGCCTTTGTTTCAATCAGGCTGTATCCTTCTACATCTGACTCCCTTTCTTCTCCTACGATCGCCATTTTCAGATTTTCTTCTGTCACTTCGACCAGATTGGCTTCGATCGAACCTTCTTCTCCCTGTTTTTGTGTGAGGCCTTCTACTTTTACAATAGCTCCGTCGATTTCGATTTCCTGATAGTCGCTGGATATATTTACTTTGGTACCGCCAGACGTAGCACCGAGCAATGTTCCGCTCCACTTCTTTTCTGTCTGATTATAAATCAGATCTTTGTACAAAACTGCTGCATTTAACAGCAAACTTTTAGTTGTACTTTCTGTGATTCCCGATTTTCTAAATTTTTCGAATACGCTCACTTCATTAACACCTCCACTTTGTAATCTTCAATTTTATCTGCGCCCTGTTAAGGTCTACATCCGGATCTGTAGGTATATCCGGAATCATGGTATCATAGCTGATCATGATGAGATTTTTTCTATCCTGGAAAACATAACCGCCTATTGCCGGGAATGCCTTCTCAATGGTTTCTATGTCTTCCAGAAATTTACTTTCATCCGGATCCCTGTCAAATCCGTCCAAAAGTAATTCATACTCCTGCTTTCCACTTTCATCTCCGGAATCCAGAAGATATATCTGCCCAACAAAATAGGGGTATGTTATCTTACCCCTTTTCTTCCCCTTGGAATAATTGATATTACATTTTTTCATCTGGTCGGCAATCACCTGACTGATCACTCTCATTGCATTTTCTCCCGAAAGATTCCTTTCGCCCTGGCTATGATCCGTTCCTTAAGCATTATATATGCATGGTATAACGGACGTTGCGGCCGTTTTCCCTTTGTAAAATGGTACTTTCCTCTTTCATCTCTGTACCACCAGCCGCCTTTTCGTCCGTCGCCGCCAAGAGCATACTCACCGGTTCCAAACTCTTCATACACCGCATTCATGGCATCCGAAGCAACATAGGCTTCCATTTTTGTTTCATCTACTATGTTTCTCCAAGAACTTTTTGTTCGGCCAGTCCGTACCCTCTGATTCCGCATGACCTGACTGCTAAGTTCTCCTGACGCCTCGTACAACCATGCCACGCCGCATTGACGCAGTTTTTCTTTTACTTCTTCGCGATTATCTCTAAAATCTACGCTCATGACTGACCGCCCATATATTTTAAATAGATTTCCATATGTTCATGAAGATTCATAGGATCATCATATACCTTTACTTCATAGACTTCTCCGGCTATAATCAGACGGCTGTTTTCCGCTGTCAATTTGACTTTGCCTACAACTGGAGCAAAATAATTACATAGGAAAATATAATCCGCATCTTCTACTCTGTGCATCAGGTTATGACTGTTCGTTCCTTCATTTGCCAGATCGAGGAATCCTTTAATAGGGAAGGCATTCTCCCACTCCGTCACTTCGTTCCCCAGATCATTCAGCTGTACCATACCGATCTGGACAGTCGCATCTGTGTTCCCGCCTATATGACTCACCACTACCACCTCGCTTTATAATATGGCTCTAAGAATCCTATTAACGATACCGGATATCCATCCAGACTATTGGACGCGTCCATATCAAAGTAAGTTACAGAGTGCCTTGATAAGGTCTCTGATTTGATTCCCGTTTTAGAACGCATATTTAACTCCCATTGAAGCATATTTAAAACACCAGCTTTAACAGCTTCCGGATACACAATCTTCGTGATCATATTGTGTTGCGTGTCATAGAGTCTGTGGTCAAGTCCTATTTCTGCTTCCATGATTGCTTCCACCGTATAGATTCCTTCGTTAATTGACTCGCCGATCTCAATGCTGTCTCCTATGGACAAATAGGGACTATTGCCTTTGATGACTCCACCAGCGGCCGGAGCGTAGAAACGCATCCGGCACTCCTGAAAATTATTTGCAGTCTCATCACGTATAAGGCTTTCCACCGCATTAATTTTTCTTCGCAATTCTTTTTCTGGGATATCCGCTTTCAGATAGTCCAAGGCATCCTGTATACTTACTATCATTGTTATTACTCCCTTATTACTGTATAGCCTTTATTCCGGAACCATGAAGCAGTATAGCTGTCATTTGTATGCGCGATCCCGTTATGAAAGGTGACTCCGCCAAATGATTCATTGATCAGATTACAACATATGATTTTATAATTCTGACTTACTGCCGGCTCGTTTACTTCGGATTCGTTGTCTGTTTCTTTGGATGGAGTTTCTTCCGATATGGCTACAGGTTCCCCTTTGATCGGATCCGCTTCCGCTACAACCAAAGATTCCTCTTCACCCTGATTCGCTTCCAGTACGACTACAGATTCCTCTTCACTCCGATCCGCTTCCGTCATAACTACAGGCTTCTCATTAACTGAATCCACTTTACCTGTTTGCGTTCTTTTTCTTCCCATAGACTTCACCTACTTAATTTTAATATTACGCAGTACAGCTGCCGCTCTGCTGTTTTTCAGCGCACAGGCTGCCAGCATTTCTACTTCACCCTTTTTTACCGCACCGGGTGTCTTAAAATCAGGCAAATACTGCGATACAAATTTTTTGCCCTTCACAGTAACGCCATGAAATCCTGTTATATTGATTACAGGTGCATAAATATCTGTGAGTCCTGTAACTTCATCTGTACCGATTGTACGGGCCTGAATCGGCACGCAGGGCATCTCTGTATATGTTCCATTGTCATTTTTCTTCGCATAATATCCCATGTCCATAAAAGGAATGCCGTCATACGAATCAACGCTCCGCCCGAACGAATCCTCTGAATGCGTCAAATACCCTGCTCTTCTGGCCGCCGCTTTTAACTTAGTCAGCATCGATGTATTAGCCATGATACAATCCGGACGTCCGGAAAGACTTGCCAAAAATTCATCTAACAAATCTAAAAGCGTCTTATAATTTTGATCTAACAGCGCTGCTGTCGATATATCGATATACGATCCTGCATTAATCTCCGTATTCGTCCCTCTAAGCGCTTTATCCAAACCATCAAAACTTTTTTTATCGGAAGCACTGTCACCATCAATGACCGTCTTCTGGAACAGACAGCAGGCCGCTTTGACTTTTGCCTCTGTCTGCTGCGCAACTTCGGATGCCTTTCCGCTGGTGCCCTCGATGACACGATCGATCTCGTAAGCGCCGCCAAATACCTTCACTTCTACCTCGTGCTTTTCTTTTGTCTGCTCCTGCGGTTCATACTCTTTGTTAATTTCGCGAAATGCCGCCGTGGAAGGGGTTTTTACTCTCTGATACCCATATGTCAATGTAGAACCCGCTCCCCCAGGTACCAACGCGTCATCAAATACCAGCTTATCAAGAAGCAGAGAACTGCGTCTGAAGCAGTCGATAACCTGCTGGTCTACTTTATCCTCTCTTCCAACTTTCGCCTGTTCTAATGTAATCATATCGTTATACTCCTCTTATTCTTCTCCAGAATATTTCTGGGCAATTGCTTCTTCAAGCGTCTGCGGTTCCTCATCCGGCATCTGTCCGACCTCAAGTTTTTTTACCTGCGCGCGGACAAGAGTTTCTTTGTCCTTATCAGCATCAACAAAATATGCTGCATAGTTTTTCTGCAGTCCGCTCACCATTTCATCCACACCGTTGATCTTACCATCTTCGCCTACATTAAGTTTCTGCAGTTCACCGTCGTTTTCCGCTTTGTACATCAGATAATCCACATCTTTGGCTCCCGCTTTAGTAAGACTTATCATGGCTACCGCGGCCAGCTTAGTCTTTTTGACCTCTTCCCGCATCTGTTTGACCATCTCGTTGAGCGCAGGATCAGTCTCCTTGACTTTTTCAGGCTTTTTTTCTTTCTCCGTCTTTAACCGGTCATTTTCATCCTGCAGTTTTCTGATCTCTTCTCCAGGGTTTTCCACATCGGATGTATAGATACTATTTTCCTTCATCGCGCTCATGATCGCCTGAATCTGTTCATCCGTGTAACCCTGACTTTTCAAAATCTTTTCCAAATCCATTTTGTAATCCTCCTGTTTTTTTGTACTAAAAAAAGACCCGAAGGTCTTCTTTCATTTATAATATCCTGCAATTCCTGTATAATATAGCAGGAGATCATACTGTTATTGTTCTGTATTTTTCTCCGTGGGATCTTTAGGATAAAAGGCCTCTAAATAGAGTCCGTCTTCGTCAAAGCTTTCTGTGTCCTCAAAAAAAGTATGAAAATGTTCACTAAGTTCTTCATCCCATTCCATGTCTCGAAACTCTTCCCGCCTTTTATCAAACTCTTCGTATGTTTTGATCTTTAAAAATTCTTCTTTTTTTGTACTCACTCCAGATATCTCCTCATAAAATTATACAGCTCTGTATGCTCTTTTTTGAATCTTTCTGGTTCTAAAAAATATACAGGTGTCATTACCGAAATAAATTCTCCAAGAGCTTCTACATTTATGGATCCATCCGCATTAATTTCTTTGATTTTTTTAGACGTATATAGCCGCCCCTGATATTCTTCCAAAAAGTGTGAACATTTCAGAATGTCTATGATGACATCTTTTCCGCCTTCTGTCTGGTATACTTTTTTGACTACATCTTTTGTTGACAATCCTTCCGTATACTTCTTTTTCATCTTATAAAGTTCATCCGGATCAAACAACCTCTTCTCCAGCAAGTGGCCGATCTCATGCAGCATGACATCCTTTGTTGTTCCCTGTCCCAAATAGACAATGCCATTGATTAGATCGCATCTGCTGCGTTCTTCTCCAAACCTGTACTCTACATCCACAAGCGACTGTGTAACCTTGGACGGCAGATTATTCAATGTTTCCAACAGCCTGATCTTATCTTCTATCGTATTCGCATCACTTTTTCCTGCCGCATTTGAAAAAAGAATATCTACAGATTTATTATATTTATTTTTCCAGTCACTGTAAAGTTCTGATTTCAGGCCTATTATCGTCCCAGTTTTTCGACAGTATTTATATTCCTCCTCACTAAGTGCCCATTTTGCCCTCGATAATGATACACAGCGGCAATTGATATCTTCTTTGGCAATCCCAAACCCACCCGGATACATTGCCCGTGCACCCGTAGAGGGTATCACAAATTCCTCTTCCACTTTCCTGCACTGGCCGTCCAGTTCCCGGTGTGTTCTTCTTGTAACATTATCTAACGTGGCATCCCATTGCTTAATTATGTCCGCCCCCTGAGCAGCCGCTTCTTTCATGCAGTCAA
The DNA here is from genome assembly GCA_910579735.1 of uncultured Lachnospiraceae bacterium. GTDB lineage: Bacteria > Bacillota > Clostridia > Lachnospirales > Lachnospiraceae > UBA3282. The sequence goes on along the minus strand of CAJTUZ010000001.1, from coordinate 348,875 downwards.
ACCGGGATTCTTCTGTCACCCGGTGCCCTTCTGTTCTGGCAATCGTACAGGCCCTTCCAAGGCTGATACCGCTTCTTATTGATAACTGCCGTGCAATCGATATGTAATCCCTGCCTGCCGCAAACCCTCTCGCCAACTCTTCACGCAGATTCTTTTTCAGTTCATCTGCATTTTTATATAACCGGTTAGAAAATTTAAGCTCTTTGGTTTCCCGAAATAAGGATGTCCCTACCTTATCCTCATTGATCTGCAGAACAAGTCCGACACCGTCCTGGTGGATCCCGAAAAGGCATCCTAAATATCCTTCTCGGTACATACTGTCGAGGTAAGCGGTCATATCATTTACGTTCTGCTCTCCGAGGTTTTTCAGTATCGTTTCAAGCTGTGCTGCTAAAACCTGATGCCATTTTGCACGACGGTTCTTTAATTCCTCTCCCCCCGCCGATTCCATAATATTATGCACCTGTTCTTTTACTTCATTCAGAGCCTTTTTATAATTTGCAGTCAGCTTTTTCCTATTTTCCTCTTCTATTTCCAATAGCCGTAACTGCACCTGTTTTTGATATCTATTCAAGACTTAGCACCTCGCGTATGGCCGCCGCTTCATCCGGCTGTAACATCTTCTTTTTAACATCCTCATAATCCAGTTCCATAACGCTGCATATTTCCTGCAAAAGTGTTTCTTCATCTACAAGCGGTGCTATATCAAGCACTGTACTGACCTTTGTCTGTACCGTTTCAGCTTGTAACTGTGCTATTTCAGCATCTTCCTTCTCATCTGTCGGTACGATCGGTTTGATTTCTATTGTTACATCTTCCGGTGTATAGGACGTTTGATTTGCTACATTGATCTCATCAATGGCAATGTTAAGCGGGATCTGCAGGAATTCTTTCAGCCGTGTAATCAGCTTGCCGGCTTTCATATCAAGCAGCGTGTATCTGCTTTTTAATATAATATTTGTGATATTGCCATCGCCAGACTGCGAGGAATTAAAAGCCAGGGCAAAGCGATAGATATTTTTTTCATCGATCTCCATTTTGATTTTCCTGGCTTCGTATGGAATATTGACTGTTTTAATATCCACATCACCCTTTTCCGATACGCCTACTACCTTTTTTGCCTTTACGTTGCATACAAGTTCGTCTAAAGATGTGCCTCTAAATCCTTTTACAACATAAATTCCTTCCGCAACATCCTGTAAATTGTTTGTCAGACAGCTGTTCATGATGTCATAATCATCTATGATATCTTTAATATTACTAAGTCCGGAACGCTGGCTCCGGTTATTATCCAAACGGACAAACGGAAGTCTGTTCATTTCTTCATAATAATAGTCGCTCTCTCCTTTATAAAGAATGTGCGGCAATGGATTAACCGGGATATTTTTATCCAGTTCCAAGGTTCCTCCAGTCATGATATAATAGTATGTCATATTGGCATCCCATACTTCCACTCTGGTTGCCGTACGGTTATTTTTTACCGCCACAGGATAATATCTGATAATATAATCGTTTACCGTATCCGTTGTATCTCCATCCTTGACCTCTACAATCCCCATGGAATCCGCATGGCAGAATCTTGTCTGATTCCTCTCATCCTTATACCAGTAAAGGTACCCAAATCCCCGCACTACCGTATCGATCAAAACTTCCTGCAGTTGTCCAATAAAAATATCCCCGAAATATTTCTCCAGACATTTTTCCAGATCCGGATAGTTCTTCGATCTAAATGTGATCCCGCCGGATAAAATATATGCAACTTCCTGATCTGCAATCTCCTGAAAAAACGGATGCTTTATTCTGGCATTACTCCGAGTCGTATCTTCCTGCACCTTTCCGTTTTGATCTATATAGAAGATTCGCATGTTGAGAATATCATGCTGTCCGTCATAATATGCCTGCCCAACTCTTGCCTGTCTCTTCTTTTTGCTATATTTATCTGCAGAAATGGCAGTCATGATCGCGCTGCTGTCTAACATGCTGTTTCCTCCCGTCTAATAGAGCCAGTTACCACTTCCCTGGCTCATTTTTTCAGCGACTCCGGTCGTTGCATCCGGGCCGTCATCATGCTTATTTTTCTTACTTGCCTGAAAAGATTTCATCGCTAAGAAGTAATCCGACCATTTATCCCTCCAGTTTCTGGGAAAATGTATATGATCCTGTACCCATGTGGCGTTGCTCTTTATCCTTGCAATCTTATTTGCCCCCTGATAAAAGGACTCTATGTGCGTATAGTTGGATCCATATTCATCTTTTAAAATACGTGCTACCGCTCTCGCAAATCCCCGGCCGCCGTTATTGCTTTCGATATCGGCCCAGCTGACATGCCAATGATAATACGCCTCCGCCACCTGCTTTTCCGTTTTACTCATATCTTCATCCGTGAATATCACGTTAAGTATATAGGCTTCTCCATTATAGGTACCATAAATAATGTCGCACAGAAAATCATTACCTTCGTCTGCAGTATCACAGTATGATTTGATTTCTTCCAGCAGGCAGTTTCCTTCATTATCCATGGGCAAATGATCGTATTCCTGAAACTTCTGATATAAGGCCCCATGTAAATCCACAGGCTTTTGATGATAATTTGCCATAAATATCACAAGCGACATCTTGGACTTTTTCTTTAGATACGATTTCCAACTAAGCAGTTCCGGGCAAAGCATCTCGTGAGTTTTTGTGTTCAGGCAGGCTTCCATCTCAAGCACATACCAATCTCCTGCATCTTCATCCGAAAGAACACGTCCTACAAGATCTCTGGAATTCCAGCGCGTCATATTGATGATCTGTATGGCATCCTCTTCCAATCGAGAAAGGAACGTGTCTGTATACCAAAGATATTGCGCATCAAGCAGTTCATCATTAAACGCTTCGCTATGGTTTTTAACCGGATCGTCTATGATTCCTATGGAACAGCCGACGCCCGTTATCGTCCCGCCAAATCCGGTACCAAGATAGGAAAAAAAGCGCCCTTCCAGCGACCACATACCTTTTGCACTATCGCCATATTTAATGTGCGTATCTGGAAATACATCATTAAACACCGTGAAACGATCATCTTCTTTCGTAGCCTCTATTCCGTCCCTGACGTTTACGGAAAATCGGCCGGCAAGAGTTTCGTTATATGTTACGGCAATGATGCTCTGCTCCCGGTCTTTTCCGTATACCCAGTCACAGAATTGTGACAAACTGTAACTTTTCCCATGTCTTGGCGGGATATCAATTGCCAGATTCCGGCAGGCTTCATATTCTGTTTGCTGCTCATCTAATGCCTGCTTCTCTTCTGTGCTGATAAGATGCCAGTCCTTTTCTCCAGTCATCTTGATAATCCGATGTTCAAAGATCGCCTGCAGCGTATCTGCCAGGATTTTTAAATGCGGACGCGTTTCTTTAAAAAATTTAGGATTAATCAGTTTGTTATACTCCCACAAACTTTCTTTTGCCTTCAAGATTTTCTCCGGAATGCCGCTGTTATTCACTTTTGCCCGGTATTCTGCCGCTATTCCCATATAAAGCCTCTTCTTTAACTATAATAAAAGCAATTTCAAATCATTTTAAAAGAGTGTTAAAATCAACACTCTTCTAATGAAATCAATATTTTTCATGCGATAATATCATGGCCGCGATATCATGTTCCCTCTTCATGGTATCCCTGTTGACTCCCATCTGGATCCTGTATTGTCTGTTTTTTGCCCGTTTATATTTCCTGCGTTTTTCTTTATTTGCCAGTTTGCGCCTTTCCTTTTCTTTGGCATATCCGGGCAGGGTATTCAAATAACCGGATACAGCCTGCCTGCTTTTTCCGGTTATATCTACGATATCATTGACAGTGCGGCCTTCAAAATACATTTTTGCAGCATCTGCTTTCCAGCTCATTCTTCCACCCGCTTTACATTTTTGTCCTCATATTTTTGGGCGCAGTAAGGGTATCTGTTTTTTATCCCTCTCAATGCGTTTAACTTCGTTAAATTCATGTTTAACTGATTTTCGCAGAGAAATACCCGTTTCCACTTATAAATATCTCAAAATCGATTTTACGGCCTTACTGCAGTTTTTCCATTTCTGCCTCAGTCTGTTCCGCCAATAACAGCAGCTTATCGGCTATATCAGGATAGGCTTCTCCAAGTTCCCCGTATACTTTATCCTTAAGCAGCTCTAAGGCTACATGTACGGCACCCTGTTCTTTTCTTGCCTGCAGTTTCAGCTTTTCATTACTGACCTGTGCCCGTTGAAGACTCGCTATGCTCTTTGCGATCCCCGCTCGCTCATCCGCATCCATGTCATCATCCACAAGCGCCTGCATGATCAGCTGGCTGGCGATCAGGTTATTGGCTTCATGCAGTTCCGTGGCCGGACGCTCTGCATTATCCTCCGCGATCAAACGCGCATACTGTTTGGCAATCCGCACAGATTCAAATTTCTTCAAAAATTTCCGTCCATAACGTCCTACGCTTGAAAAATGTATCTCTTCGCCATTTTCCTGCAGATAGGATGCAATATCTTCATACGTTTCCCCGGTAAGCAGTTTTTCTTCTACTTCCCGCTTTAGGGTATCGGGAAGGTTTTCTATCTTACCGTGACTCCGGTTTCTCTCGTTTCCCATAATTACACACCGATCCCTTTAACCTGTTCTGCATTCCCTTCCAACAGATCAATCCCGGCCGCCGTAATTTTTACTATCTTCATAGAAAGATTCAGCGTCTTATTTCCAACATCAGAAATCGATACGAGACCTTTCTGCTGCAGATAATCGGCCTGCCGTTCCAGTTCTGCAGTATCCTCGGCCTTATGGGTAAATGCCGCCCGTAAAACATCCATGCTGCACCCATTGGGCGCTGCCGAAAAACAAAGTTGCAGTATCTCTTTTCTCAAAATCTCCTTCGCCGCTACTTCCAATAAATTACTCATTGAACACCACTCCTATATCTTCTATATCTTTTTCTGCAAGGTTGACCCCTGCCGGAGTCAGCCAGATCATGCTGTCTGTCCAGTTATCCTTATTTACCTCTACGTGGATATAACGCTTCCCTTCACCTCCAAGATAAAATATGACCTTTTTCAGCTCATCATCCAATATATGACCTTTACTCCGGAGCGCATTTTTGAGCGCCCCTATCCTGATGTCAGTTCCGTATGTCATATATAGTTTTTCTATCACGCTTCCGCGCAGAATTTTAGTTTCCGCAATCTTTATTGCATCCATTCCGCATTTCCCTCTCTATTACGTCCAAACGCGCCTCCGATTTAGTATAGGATTGTTCCAGTTTTGTCAATGTGCTTTCCACCTTATTGAGGGATGATGCGATATTGTCCAACGTATCCAGCATCCTGTCTTGACTCATCATAAGGATGCTTTCCCGCTTTTCCGCCTCCTGCCTGATCAGATTTTCCCGACGCTCGGATTCCTGCCTGATGATCTCTTCCCTTTTGGCGCTTTCAGTAAGAAGATAATCTTCCCTCTCCCTAAGAGCCTCATTATTGCTTTCCATATTTTCCTGCGCCGTCCTGTACGCCTCTTTTACCTTATTATCATCATCCTTTGACCTGCTGATAAAGAACCATACAAAAAGTACTAACAAAACAGGCGTTATGCCTACTTCTGTGATAAATTTGATCGTTTCTGTCATCGTCATTCCATCCATGAAATGTCCCCCTATATACGATATGCCTGCCACGACGCGAAACCCTGCTATGAAATATATAGCTGCTGATACTGCCTTCATTTTTTTATCCGTCATGATAGCATTCCTTTTCTTACAGCAACGCGCTCCATGTATTATACCCGACGATGCCATCCACTTTCAGTCCGTGTGTCCTCTGAAATATTCTGACTGCATCCTCCGTCGCTGGACCGAAGATTCCGTCTGCTTTTATTCCAAGTTCTTTCTGCAGGAGCTTTACATATTCATTCCGGTCATTATGACGCACTGTCGCGACCATGCTTCCATTTACCATATAAACCTCAAAAGAACTGAACCCGGAAACGCCATAATACTTTGCATTTCTTTGATCCTGTTTCCAGTAATACTTTTTATCTCTCGTGTCCACATGGACGAATCCACCGTCGTAATCATACAGGCCAATCCCTTTTACGCCGATCGACTCCAGATAGCCTGCTACTTCGCGGTTTGCTATGCCAGTCACTGTAAAATCCGCCGCGCGCCCTTTCACATGATAAGATGATGTTGCACCATTGACGCTCTTGTTATGAGCTTCTGTCCGGAACGCACTGGTGATCGATACCGCGGCATTAAAATGATTTCTAACGCGCTGCAGGATTCTTACCAGTTCACTGTCAATCAGAATCCAATCACTGCCGTCCTTGCACCGGAATTCGCGTATTTTAAAATTGCTTTTCTGCCCGTCGATCTGAAATACCTTGTTGCCCTGATTTTTCAGACTATAGCCATTTATGCCTTCTACCAGGCGCTGCATTTGTGTTCCGATCATCGGGCGGACTTCTGCCTCAAAATTTGTATAGCAATATGAGCGGTCAAACATGCAGGATAAACCCGGAATCTGATGCTTACTCGTATACTGCCACATATCATACGGCGTAAGCGTATAACTGCATTTATTGTTATACTGTGCCACCCATATGCTGTAAGCAGCCAGCTCCGATACATTCAATCTGTCAGAAAACCATGATTTCGAGGCATATACGCCGGGCCTGACGCCAAGTTCACGCAATCTTTCACAAAACGCTTTGGCTATATCCGTACGCTCTCTTTTGCTCAAATGATCCGCCCGGCCGTTTCCTTTCGGATTAGACAGTTCCGAGTCGTAATATGTAGGATATGCCGGCGCATATGCCCTGGCCATTTCCCTGCAATAATCGGCTTCCGCAATCGCCTCAGATTCTGTAACCGCCTGCGACATGAAATAAAATCCATACGGGATCCCTGCTTTTATTAGTCCGGCCATATGTTTTTTAAACAGCGCATCCTCTTTGATCGTTCCCGCTGTATATCCACGATATCCGATCCTTACAATTACTGCATCAAAATGTATTTTCAGCCGATCATAATCAAATATTGTGTTATACTGTGAAATATCTCCTACATGCTTTAATGCTTCCATAACAACTACCTCTTACCCATTTCTGCGATCTGCATAAGCGTCTGCTTTACCTTATCGTAACCAAGCATAGATGCCAGCCAGTTTGATATGCCCATGAGCGCGATATAAACACTGTTTAAAGCAGTAAAAGGCACCTGGTAGTTCACGTAGTATAATGCCGTTCCGCCGCAGCCAACAACCAACGAAATGATGAGCACCAGTATGTTGGACGCATAGCTGATCTTCATTTCATTTAAAAAAGTTTTTACTCCTTCTGTCAGTAATGAGGCCACCGCCGCAAATACTGCTAATAATGACATCATTGTTGTAAATGTAATCATGTGTTTTCTTCCTCCAATCTATCATTTTAAATAAAAAAACAGCCACATACAGTTTCCTGTACATGGCTATTATCTCTTATCAGTCTATCCTTTTAACATTGTAAATTACAATTTTTATTCCGGACATTCGATTCCTATATCCGCAAATGATAACTGTCCTTCCAGCTGTTTCTGCCTGCTGACTTTTGCCAGTTTTTCATTTATGATCGTATATACGGTTTTTTCCGACACGCCGTACTCTGTAGCAAGCCTCTTGACATTAGTTCCGTCATACTGATCGATGATCTCTTTATACATCTTCTGACGGTACAACTCATACTTCTGCGGGATATAAATCTGATTCCCTCCAAAATGATCTATCAGTCTTATAAGATTATCAAAACCGACTACGTCAGCGATCTCCTTATGGTTCTCCTGCAGATCGTCAGGCTCTAACTCCTCAAAGACCTTTTTTGCTGATTCGGTCATCTCATTATATCCTGACTTTCTCATTATAGCTCACCTCTTCCTGTTTCGCAAGCTGACTTTTTATCCCGCTCCAGCATACTTTTTAACGCCTCAATAGTCTTACCGGCTTTATCGCGTGTCAGCCATTTATAGCTCCCAAGATTGATTCTGGCTTTGGGCGACTGTAAAAATCTGTCCAGTCTGTCGGTATCTGGGTCTCCTGATTCCATTACCCACCCTAATTCTTTCATCAGGCCGAAGATAAACTGCATCTGCTTATAACTTGCGCTGTCAGATGACTTTCCTTCCAAGGATTCAATGATCTTGATTCCTTCGGAAAGTGTCAGTTTCGTCATACTGTCCTTTTGGGTATGCGCATGTATATATGCGTGGAGCAGATCGCTGTCCATGCCGCGCTCTCTGGCAAGCGCATATATCTTTCTCATTTGGCCGGTCGAAATGACTTTTCCTTTTCTTCCCATACCTTTCCCCCTGTCATTTAGCTGCTAAGGCATCCTTATCTGTCTCATACCAGAAGGTATCATTTTTCTGAAGATAACCGCCAATCGCCGCAATATCTTCCTCCCCGTACTTTTTGATCGCATCCTTGTCAACACTCTCTTTTACGTTGATACAGTCAAACATTCCCCTCTCGCGCAGTTTCAGGATCACATTTCCGATCGCAGAGGGAAGCAGCCGCCGCGTGCTGATCCGAAAGCCTACCGTCCCAAAAGTGAGCGCTTTGCTCTTTCCTTTCAGCTCCTCTTTGTGGATTCCGGTAAATTCCTTGATCTTACTCTCATTTGATTTGATGATCTCCTTATGCCCTTTAGCGCTTTCTTCCGCCGCTTTTTTGATTTCGGCTATCTGCTTGTTCATTTCCGCCTCGATTTTAGAAATTTCGTTTTCTGCATCCCCCATTTCCTTCAAACAGATGTCTACCTCTTCCCAGCTATTAAGCTGCGGCTCTGTAACTCTTTTTCTTGCCATAATATTCTCTCCTTCCTTTAAATCGTTCCTATTTAAGCATCCGCATAAACCTGTTTTGTTCCGGGATCATATACTACTGTCAGCGTTTCATTCGCCTCATCCGTAATGACTCCCTCATTTCCATTCATGGACAGCGTAAAACAGTCCATGACGAAGTTATGTTCCTGCATCCACTGCCTGATTGCAAATTCTGCTATCGTTTTCGCGCCTTTTATTGCCATATGTTTCTCCTTTCCGCTACTAATTTGCCAACAGTTCCCTTTCCAGTGCTTCCATATCATAATCCTGCATCATCATATTACCGAATTTATTTGTACTTCCTATCCGGCCCGTAGTATCTTTCTTTTTCTGCAGATTACGCATGATCCCGATCGTATACTGCTCTTTGTACGTCTTGTATCTGTTAATGTGGATCCGCAGTGCTTCAGAAATGACATCCTCATCATACCTTTTCCATTCGCTTTCTATCCGGTCTTTGACGCTTCCTGCAATCCTGCCGGACTTTCGTGTCCGGGATACTGTTCTCCAGTACTGTTCTTTCAATTCACTTAAATCTGCCATAACCATCACCTACCCTATATTCATTTCCCGCATCATCTTTGTAAGATTTGGTGCCGTTATCTGTTCAAATACTGCTACTGTATTAATAAATACATTGACTGCTCCACGTAAGCCGTAATTTGTTCCGCAAATACGATATAGCAGATCCAGAGCATCCTGTTCTGACACAAAATTTCCAAATACTGACTGTACATCTTTTTTGGTAATATTGCTGACAAGCACCGGTTTGCGCATTCCTATTCGAGAAAACAGCTGTGCAAAATCCGCTTTTCCGGATCCCTTCATCTTTCTGTAAACATCATCATTACCGATCAGACATATTCCGACACCACTTTCATCCGAAATACATCTTAAATGGTTCAGTGCCCTTACTGTAAGATGCTGTGCTTCATCAATTATGATCACTCTTCCGGAGTCTTTTAACTTATTGATAATTTCTGCGGTCTGCCGCCTCGATACCCGTTCCCGCACTCCAAGCTGTTCAGCTATCAGTTCATTTACGCCAGTTATAGATGCATAAGTAGGTGATATCGTTATACCAACTGCAAGGGAATTGTTGCTTAGATAATGCTTATATGCTTCCGTCTTGCCGATTCCGGCGTCTCCATATACGACAGATATTTTTCCCTGCAGATGACTGTACCTGATAGTATTTTCTACCCATTTACTGATAGTCGTTTCCTGAAAAGGCGGTGCCTTAGGTGCTACTTTTTTCTGTACACTGATTCTGGCAAGGTCCTCAATCCTACAAATGATCGTGTGCGGCGTTTTGTAGTTTCCTGAAAGAAACGCTGACAGCGCTCCGGAAGAAACTCCAAGCTCCTGCGCAGCCTGCGTCTGTGTCTTTTCGGAATTTGTAATATAATTCCTGATAAATGCTACTGCTTCTTCATACGTCATCTTTACCCTTTCCTCTTCTAACATTGTTTGTTCCATGTTCTTTTCCTCCTATTCCATTTTCATTTTTTCCATTCTTTCCAGTGCTGCAGTCCAGTCGATAGGCTCTATCGTCCCGCCTGCTGCCTGTGCCAGTATGTTTGTATCATTATCATCATCGATCGCTCTGATCGGTGTAATGATCTTAGGATTAAGCTGTTCGCCTGCCGCCATGTTGGCCTCTGCTTCCCGCATGATAAGCTCCAGCGCATCATCAGCCTCAATGCCTTTCTGTTTCTTGTACGCCTTGACGGTCTTTTCAAGCGTCCGGTTCTCCCTCATGCGTTCCCCGACTTCATCCTTGGATGCAAAATAGCTGAGTTTATCCTGCTGCTTCGCCGTGCACAAAAATCTGTCCTGTTCATCATAAATACGGACTTCCGCAAGATCATCAGGATTATAGCGGACGTAGACTTTTTCATGATCATGCTGCATGATCAGTTCATCTGAATAAAATCTGATATTTGTATCGTAGAACTTGATCTTGACACCACGGTTGACGGTCTGCATCCGCGTAGTACGCATCATCATGAGGTTAAGTTCTTCCGGCGTGGCCATACGCTGTTCATAAAGATACGCTGCATAGACTTCATCCCTGCTCTTCCCGTTCATTCCGGTGCCGCTGTGAGACTGTTTATTAAACCAGCCGGAAAGAAATGTATCCACATATCGGCAGAAATCATCTATAGCAAGAAAGTTTTCAGCCTTTTTCCCCATTGTTTTCAACCGCTCCGGCCTTTCAAGGATGTTCCCGCCCGTATAGCCTTCGAACAACTTGGAAAAACTCTCTTTTATCTCTAAAAACGCCCTTTCAATAATCTTTGCTCTGGCATTCTTGACAAGTGCAGTCCTAAACTCAATCTGCAGATGCTTTAATATCGTAGGCGGTTCATGTTCATCTGTCTTTGCGCTCTTCCGGAATCCTCTGCCTCCGATATCGTGCGTAAGGAACTCACGCCCGTTATCGGAATATATCCTTTTCGGTATACCATAAGCCGTGATTCCTCTCCTGAGAGCCTGCAGTGTCGCATCTGATGAGGGTGCATCCGTCACATACCAACCGACCATTTTTCGGCTCCGGACATCCAAAAAGCCTGTCAGATAAACTCTTACGGGTTTCTTAGACTCACCATTATTAACAAAAATATCAAACGTATGGTTATCGCAGACCCAAATGTCATTACTATGCAGATCTTCATAGGTGCGCTCTATGTAATTCCCACATTCATCCTTAAAGCGTTTCTCCCCTAAACGGTAATACTTAAGCACCGGTACCGGGATATTCCTCTCTATCTTTCTTGCAAAAGACGCATGTGACGCCAACGGCAGAAGGCTCTGCACATATTTATCCGGATGCTGCTTAATCTCTAACTCCGTCAGGTTCATGCACAGCTGGATGGACTTCCGGCTCTGATCCAGATAAAAATATTCAAAGATGTCAAAAACTTCATCCGGTATGCCTTTCTTCTGGTTCCCATGCTTGCCCCTGCGGTCTACCAGTGCGGCGGAGCCGTGTTCGCGGAGGGCCTTATCCTTCCTGTACAATATCCGCTCGGAGAACACCGTATCCGGATACCGTGTCTGCAGATACCGCACAAACTCTTCCGTAGCCTCTTTCCGGCTGTGTCCGGGCGGCCTGTATGCCTTCCATTCACGCAATATCTCCTGCCAGAAAGTGATCTCCTCGCGTTCTTCTGCAGTCAGGTGTTCCACGTCCGGAAGCACTGCCGGCTTCACCGCTTTCGGTTTTCCCGCGCTTTCTTTCCGGCTCTGGATGTGCCTGTATTTGATCTGCAGTTTTTCCTCGATCGACGCAAGCGGTATCAGGTAGTTAAGACCTTTATTCCCACGGTTTCCCCAGGATTCTTCTACAGTTAATTGGCCTACATCTATCAATTTCCTGACATACCGCTCTGTACACCCCCGCAAGTCCGCGTATTCTTTTACTGTCAGGTATTCCAATCTCTCACCTTCTTTGCTTGACATTTTTATGATGCAATGCTACTCTTAAAGTGTCGGATCGATACTCCTATTCCGATTCGACTTTTCCAGGCCGTATCTGCAAGGATGCGGCTCTTTCCATTTCATACGGCATCCTTTTCTTCCCGGCATGATAAACACTCCTTTATTTTGGCGATATTCTCCGGATTTTTGTTATAGCCTGTCATCACGTCATTGATCACCCTGTAATTGACGCCGCATTTATCTGCAAGATCGCGCTGCGTCCACCCTCTCCGGTCAAGATCTGCCCTTATCTGTATCCCTAATTCTGTCAGTGGTCTTTTCCGCGGCATTCTGGTGCCCCCTTTCTCTTTTTTTCTTTCCGGCCTGCCTCATCAGTACCGGGCGGCCATTCCCGGCAGACAGCGGAACGATCCGCTGTTTCGGCCTGTCATCCATTCACTTTTCTTAGTGCGTTCCTGGCAGATACCTTTTGATACGGGGCCTCATCCGGATCCTCTCCCCTGGGCGCTCTTACCTTCCCGATCAGCTCGCGTGTCTCCTGCATCTGCGCTTCTGCATATGTAAGGCCGTTCTGCGCTGCCATCCTGTGAAACGCGCCAACATTTCCGTCCATTTTCCTTCTGCTCATCCTCAGTCACTCTCCTATCCCAGCGCCGCCATTATTATATACAGGGAAAACAGCATGACAACTATTGATACTCCGGCGGCTATTTCACACAAAACCTCAATAATCTTCTTTTTCATGCTCTTTCCTTTCTGACAGATCGCTGTCTACTTTGCTTTTTGAAGTGAAATCTAATCCTCATCACTAACATCAATATATAGTTTGTTATCATCCTGCCATGTGAAACTTTCCACTTCATAATTAAGATAATTCAGCATATGATCCTCGTACCATTTACCCCGTGCAATCACATGAAAGTTGTCTCCCTGACGAATACATATTTCTGTATTGTCTTTTGCGAAATCTGTGTTATAAATTTTTCCTACTGTCATAATAATTCAACCTTCTTTCCATTTTTCTTTCCAGCCTGCCTCATCAGTGCCGGGCGGCTATTTCCGGCAGACAGCGGATTGCTCCGCTGTTTCGGCTGTATGCCTTTTCCCGTTACGGGATTTATGTTATAATCTTCCTGATAACACCACATTAAAAGGAGGATAATAACCTATGCACATTGATGAAATGATGGCTTCTATTGATGATTTGTACAAATATTTATGCAATGAACAGATACATTCCAAACCTCTTTCTATTCACGACATTGAAGATTTAAAATATTCTAACAGGCAATTACATCAGGATTTGTACTTTCAAGAATACCTTCAGATGCACGCTCTCGCCTCTATCTCGGTCTATCATGATTATCTGCGTAAAACTTTGCTCAAGTATGCCCAGATTGACATTGGCGGGATTGGCGATATTCCCTAATAACATCCTGAAGTTTCTTATTGTCTGCATAATATTTTCTTTTTTCACAGCCAGTCATTCTTGAAAAATCGGCTTCATTTTCACCACACCAGTCAATTCCTACCATAATATAGCCTCTTTTTCTTTCCACAGGCTCCATTGCTTTTCTCAGGCTTTGGAGTCCTTTTCTTATTGCGATCAGCTCTGTTCGTATTAAAACAAGTTCGCTGTAAATTTTTTTAAACATCTCTGTTTTCCCTCCTTCAAATGTAAAATACAGCTGAAAGATAAAGATTTCTCATCATCTTCTTTGCCGGAAATCATTAACTGCTATAAAAAGACCTATGAAGATACCAGGCAGTATCTGGATGCCAATGAATCCGATGAATGGCTGTATTAGCAAGTGTCTATGTATCTTCACCATTGCCTCAGAAGCTCCTGCTAACTGGCCGGAACTTTCAAAACGGGATTTCTCTGCCGGCGGAGAATCTTCATTCCACTCTGAGGAATCTTTTCACAGGCAATGCTGTCCATATCTGGCCTTTCGTCATAATCCGGGCATCTGGTTCCTGCCCTCATTCAGATACATTTCTCTGTTATCCCATCCAGATTTTTTACTCCATTTTCAAGAGCGCACCTTGTGCATTTCGACATTCCTATCTTCTCCTTTCCAGATGCAATACATCTTGATTAAGACAGTCTACATCTTGTATTTGTTGCAGACTATGTAACATGTTAATATGTAGATTGTAGTCTACGGATTTATCCGTAATTAGATTTTAGTATATTCAAGTCTACTTGTCAAGCAAAAAGTAGCAAATAGTCTACCAAGGGGGGGGTGATTTTAATGGGATTAGTAGAGAATATTCAATCTCTATGTGATAAGAATAATACAAATTTTAAAAATTTAGAGCGTACCTTAAATTTATCAAATGGCACAATTAGCCGTTGGGATAATAGCAAACCATCATACGATAAAGTAGTAAAAGTAGCTAATTACTTTAATGTGTCAATTGATTTTCTAATCACTGGTAATGAAAAATGCATAAATGATTATTTAACAGAAGAAGAACTGGCATTCGTCAAATCCTATTCTTTATTAGATCAATATTCTAAGAATAAAGTGAATAATTATATTGAAGTTTCATTATGTAATTCTGTAATTAAGAAGCACTGAAACTTTATTTAACAAATTTTAAAATCCATTTAAACTTTTAAAAAAATATGGAAGAATTATCTTTATTTTTTATTTTTTTGCATATTTACGGATTTATCCGTAAACTTTTTTCGATTACGGAACTAATAAGACGCATATAATAAAGGAAGATTTGCATTTTACATATTTTTCGCTTTAGTTCCGAAATATTTTTTATTTTAAACGCAACACTAGATTTTATGCGGATTAAGGATTTCGGAACTAAATTTCGCAAATTCGCAAAAAGTTCCTTAATCTTTGATTGCCATACTTAAAAAGAAGTTTAACCAATTTTTACAATTTCTTTAAAAGGCTATATTTACGGCATTTTTGCATTTTAAAACTTTAAAATTTATTAAAGCACAAAAAATACGAGTAGAAATACTCGTATTTTGAGGTTCAATTTTTATTCACTTAAAATGACAATTTTCACTTTATAAATATCCGTACTCATGATTTTTCGGGGTTTTTCGGATTTTTTCACTTTTTTGCTTTTTTGTCATTCTTAATGATTATTTACAGTAAAACCGATGAATTCACAGACCGCATCGAATGTAAGATCTTTGATCTTCGCCGCCACATCCTCTTCCATGTTGATATCCGCGATGATCTGATGAACGCCGTCGGGAACATCCGCCTTACGGTTTCCCCTGTTCAGAAGCCAGATCTCCCAATGCCGTTCCTTCGCCAGCCGCTCTACAACGGCGGTACTGATCGTTCCTGTTCCTCCGATAAACAATGCTTTTTTCACCGTAATGCTCCTCTCTCCTTTCTTTATCTGCAGGGACATAATGCTGCGGCAATAACCGTCAGATGTCGATCCCTGTTTCCTGCACTTCAAATTGCGGCCAAATACTCTGCTATACCGTCTTCATCATTACTCCCAATTACCAGATCCGCCTGTTCTCTTACCTCACTGATGGCATTTCCCATGGCAATACCTGTCCCACACAAATTAAGCATACCGATGTCAGCATAATCATCTCCAAAAGCTGTTATCTCCTCTGCACTTATGCCGCATACAGAACATATTTCCTGAATCGCCCGCTCTTTTGTTGCCGTTTTTTTAGTAAATTTATACCAATAGCCATCTGAGAAACGTATACAGTCGCACCAGTCCAATAACTCCCTAAGACGCATTGCCTGACACTCCTCAAAAATCTCTACACACATTTTTAAGGAGCTTTCCCGGAAATCTGCAAAATCCGTATAGATGCTGTCTCCCCAGCTCTGATCTTGTTTCCTGGGATCAATCTTGTAATTCCAATAGTGGGCATCTACTGTATCAATCGTTATCTCACACTCTGCACCGCATACTTCCCGGGCGGCTGCGATCATCCGACTTGTTTCCTCTTTGGAAAACTCAGCCTTGTATATATGGCCGCCATGGTATTTTACCAGCGCCCCGCCGCTTGCAATCAGTATATCCGGCTGTAATGCCTCTATAAAAGATAACGCATTTTGTTCCCCTCTGGAAGTAGATATTCCGATTAATATTCCTTTTTCCCGACATCTATGTAATGCTTCCAATGTTGCCTGTGAAATGGTCTTATCACTGCGGAGCAATGTCCCATCCAGATCAAATAAGAGCAGTCTGCAGTTTCCCACTAATATACCTCCCAAAAATAATTCACATACTTTACAACACAAGGCTCATATATTTCTTTGTTTCGACAAACTCCAACTTCTGATACAGTCTCAGAGCATCCGCATTCTCTGAAATCACCTTCAATTCGATACGACAAACACCGCTCCTGCAGGCAAATTTCCTAAACTCCTCAAACAGCATATGCGCACATCCTTTTCCGCGGTATTGTTCGTCCACAAACAATGCATCCAGTATTGCTATCGGTTCCTTCCACATATCGGGAATACCATAAACAAATCCGTAAAGAAAACCAATTATTCTGCCTTCTTCTTCGGCGACAAATATTTTATGCCCTTCTACGCCGATCCTTTCCTTGTAGTTATCTTTCACAACACTTTGATCATTCAGATTCTTATCATAATTGGCCTCATGACGAATAAGCCGTGTCAGCATTTCATCCAATGTTTTGGCATCTTCTATGGATGCCTCACGAATCTTTATTTTTTTCTCCATACAATTCTTCCTTTCCCCTTACCTATCATATAAACCGCTTTGCGGCCTTCATTTTTTACAACGCCTCTGCCTTTGCTACAAAACTTATTTTACTCTAAATTATGGGGATTTACCATACTTTTTCATTTTGCTTTACAGGAGGTGGGGTTAAACTTTCCGTGTTATCCATTCGCAATATTTTACATCCATCTGTTTTCTATAAAAAACAGAGTCAACGAACTGTGCTAATCCTGTTTCACAAATTCATCGGCCCTGATTCTTGAATAATCGTTACTTGCGGTCTTTCTGCCTATAACAAAAACCAACACAGCCGCAAAAGTCCATACAATAGTCGCAGCTGCACTCGCTTCAATTCCATATATGCTGCCATTCCAAATGCTGCCGCCTACGGACTGCATATTAAAAATGCTTAAAATAATACCAATAAAATAAGTGCCAATTTCTTTTGACAATCGCATTGCAGTCAAAGGTTTCTTTTCAATCACTTTCCAATAAAGCAGTGCAGCACCCGCTATTATGAGGCAGCCGTACAGCATAAGTTCTTTGTTCGGTTCATCAAGTCCACCATTAAAATGCTTGTACAAAGATAGGAATTTTACTCCCAATTCTGCCGCCAGCACTTTTAGAGTTACATTAGCAATACCTCTCTCATCCGCTATATTAGCCGCCATCTCAACAATCGGTATTCTTAAATAGCAAGAGGGGGACTTAAACCGCTCTCGCAAAACCAAAATCCAGTAAGGAAGGGAGGAAACGCACATCGTCACGCCTCTGTATCCGGTTTGTATCCAAATAGCGTACCATATTATAGAAATAAGTTGCTGGCATTTCATTCGCCCAGCAACTTATTCAGCTTCTTATCAAAAGTTTTGACTTCATATCCTTTAACCTTATGATACGCATAGACCGCTTCTGCAACAATTTCTATTTTTACTTACACCGGCACGCTGATTCTTCCTGCTCCCGCAAACTTGGGTCTGCAACTGACCGTATTCCATTTCAAAATAAATCGCTGTGTGTTCCTGTTCTTGTAAGATATAATACTAATTCTCCCTTATTAATTTCATAAATCAACAACCAATCTGGTGTAATATGACATTCTCTACATCCAATATAATCTCCACCGAGAGAATGATCTTTATTCTTCTCTGGCAGCTGTTCTCCTCTTGCCAGTTTTTGAATAATTTCTTCCATCAACTTGGTGTCATATCCTCTTTTAATAACCCTTTTATAATCTTTTTTAAAAGATGTGTGATATCTAATCTTCAGCATTTAAATCCTCCATCAGCTCTTCCACTGAAGAAAAAGAACGGCTTAAATTTCTTCCATGTCTCACATCATCAATAGCTCGGATTGTATCTGCATTAGGAACATCCATAGAAATAGCAAACGGTATTCTCTGTTCTCTTACCGCCTGTTTCGCCGATATTGTAAAAAAAGTCGTCATATCCATTCCAAGATTAGAAACAAGCTCCTGCAACTGCGATTTTAAACCCTCATCTATTCTTATTGTTATATTAGTTGTTGCCATAGTATCAACTCCTTCCTTACAATATTATATTATCCAAAATGTGCTATATCAATACATTGTGTATACACAGCACGCAAGTATCTGATTTCTTTATTTATTATACCCCGATAAAATCTTATAGCAAATAAAACTTTTACTATAAATCTCCCGATCCTCTCAAAAAAGCCTTGAAATACGGGCACAATCAACAAACGAAGCTGACACGGCACGTCGGCAGCAATGAAAAATGAAAATTTCATACAGCTGCTATTAAGCGGCGTTTCTCACTCCCCTGACAATCAAGAAAAATGCAATGGAGCAGATCTTCGCGATATTCACCTAAAAAAGGACTGTATCCAAAAAGAAACAGCACAGAAGTGTCTCCGATGGGAGCCATATCTGGACATAAAGAAAGCGGAAAGTCAAGACTTTCCGCTTTCTCAAAGGTAATAGCGAGAGGGGGACTTGAACCCTCGACACTACGGGTATGAACCGTATGCTCTAGCCAGCTGAGCTATCTCGCCATATTCATTATGAAACTAATCTATCCTCTTTTATTCCTGTACTGGAATTTTCAAGGAAATGGGACCTATAGGGCTCGAACCTATGACCCTCTGCTTGTAAGGCAGATGCTCTCCCAGCTGAGCTAAGATCCCATTCGATAGCGGGTCGTCCATTTCGCAACCCGCTTTGCTAGTATACAATTGTTTGACATGTTTTGTCAAGAGGTTTCTTGTACTTTTTTCATCTTCTTATTACATTTTCTCTGGCGAGGAAAAACCAAGCAGATCAATACAATCTACCAGAACATCTCTGGTTAACATAAGTAATGCTATCCAACCGGTCTGCTTTACCTTATCTTCCTGCGTCAATATTTTGGTCTCATGATAGAAATGATTGAAGGCGTTCGCAAGATCATAGATATAAGCGCATATCTTATGCGGTGCAGCTTCCTCATATGCGGATTCTATCATCGCATGAAAACGGGTAAGTTCAAGCATCAGTGCCTTTTCTGACGGACTCTGCGCAGTCTTCAGCGCAGCAGGATCGAGAGTTCCGTCATCTTTTAATACGCTGACACATCCGGCTGTATCTGTATCTTTTTGGCCTGTTCCCTGTTCAAAATATTTATGCAGAATGGACTTAATCCTGACGATCGTATACAAAATATATGGGCCCGTATCACCTTCAAAGGAGGTAAAGCGGTCAATATCAAAAATGTAATCCTTCGAAGCCTGATTAGACAGATCGCCATATTTCACAGCCGAAAGCGCCACGATCCCGGAAATCTCCTTAGCCTCTTCCTCACTCATAGCACGGTTTTCTGTAATCTTACGGTACATTTCCTCATTGATCTCACAAATAAGGCTTTCCAGGCTCATAACGCCGCCTTCTCTTGTTTTAAAAGGCTTGCCGCCCTTGCCGTTCATCGTACCGAATCCGATATGCAGAAGTTCCGTTTCCGGCTTCACCAATCCGGTTTTCCTTGCACAGCGGAAAATCTGTTCAAAATACAGGTTCTGACGTTTATCCGTTACATAAATCATTTTATTAGGCTGATATTTGTCCATACGATCCATGATCGTTGCCAAATCAGTCGTATTATATAAAGCCGCTCCGTCCGACTTCAGGATAATGCAGGGCGGCATTTCCTTGGTATCGGTTTCTTCCTTTACATCTACCACCAATGCGCCGTCGCTCTCATAGGCGTAACCGCCCTTTTTCATCTTATCCACCATATTCGGAATAAGATCCTGCACATCGGATTCGCCTTTCCAAAGATCGAACTCCACTTCCAGATTACTGTAGTTTCTCTTCAAATCTTCCACAGACACATTCATGATATGCTTCCAGAGCGCACGATAACCACGTTCGCCGTTTTGCAGTTTATGGGTTGCCTCCATAGCCTCCGCCTTATAGGCCGCATCCTCTTTGGATTTTGCGCTGGCAGTCGGATAGATTTCCCCTAACTCTGTTATCGTAAAAGGCGCTTCAACCGGGTATTCGCCCTGATAGTTTTCATCAAAATAAGGCAGTTCCGGATGTCGTTTTTTTAATTCCGTGATAATCAGGCCCATTTGCAGACCCCAGTCTCCCATATGAATATCTCCAAGCACTTCATGCCCGGCATAACGGCAGATTCTCTTGATACTCTCGCCGATGATGGCCGGCCGCAAATGCCCCACATGGAGAGATTTCGCAACGTTTGGTCCGCCGTAATCAATTATGATCTTCTTTGGCTGCTCCGGCATCTGCAAACCGTATTTTTCCGCTCCGCACATTCCCTGCAGATAATCTTTTATCACGCTTTCCGTTACCTTGAGATTCAAAAATCCCGGCGGCACTGCCGTAACTTCCGAAAAGACCATGCTTTCTTTTAATTTCTCTGCCACTTCGTTCGCGATCATGATCGGCGCCTTGCGGTACTGCCTGGCTCCTGCCATAGCGCCGTTGCACTGGTATTCACACAGATCCGGACGATTTGACAGCGTCACCTTACCCAGATCGGCCTGATAGCCTGCCGCTTCAAATGCACTCTGCATCTCCTCCGAAATCAGATCCAAAAATTTTTTCATTCATTAACCTTGCCTTTCTCTCAACCTGCGATATTTGCGCCTCAGGCGCAAATTCGCGTGTGAAAATCTATTTTTCACACTAACCTTGCCTTTCTCTTAATCTGATTTATTTTTCATAGCATTCCATGCCGCTGCTTATAGGAATAAATACAGCCGCAATAATCCTGTCTGTAAAGATCATACTCCTTTGACAATGCAATGGAACGCTGATAACCGCCCCGCTTCTTAAAATCGGAGGGCAGCCAGTCAACGCCGTACTCCTTCGCGAGCGCTTCTCCGATCTCGTTCAGTCTGGCCGCGTTTTTCAGCGGACTGATCGTCAGCGTCGTTGTAAAGTAATCATAGCCCCCTGCTGCTGCGCGCGATACGGTCTCTTTAAGCCGCAGTGCATAACAGCCAAAACAGCGTTCCCCGCCTTCCGGGCACTTTTCCAGTCCTTTGGCGATTCTGTAAAAACAGTCCGGATCATAATCGCCTTCCACAATGCCGATCGGATACCCCTGCGCAGAAATCTCCTGCGACTGTGATGTCAGACTTTCATTATAACAGGCAATCAGCCGTTTCTGTTCCTCCATACGCTTACGGTATTCCGTATCTTCCGTAATATTCGGATTATAGAAAAAAACGGTGATTCGAAAAAAGGTCCGCAGATATTCTAACACATAACTGCTGCACGGCGCGCAGCAGCTGTGCAGAAAAAGAGTCGGTACGGAAATATCCTGTACGCCCTCTCCGGGCAGTTCTGATATCTGCTCTATTATTTTATCCAGTTCTTTCTGATAATTTCTTACCGCATTCATTTACTTTAACGCCATCCGTCCATTCTGCAGACCATTCTGTCTGATTGCTCTCTCCTGCATTGACGGCTTTCATTTTGTGCCTGTCCGCCTCGCAATCGTTGCGATATCAACAAGATTGAGTTCTCCCTGCGAAGCCGCATTTTCGAGACTGGATACCAATGCGTCTGCCGTATCCATGGCCGTAATGCAGTAAACTCCTGTTTCGATCGCAGTCCTTCTGATCAGGAAGCCATCACGGCTCTTATCACGCCCCTGTGTCGGCGTATCGATCACGAGATCGATCTCATGTCCTAAAATTAAATCCATGACAGTTGGTGATTCCTGTGAGATCTTATTTACTTTCCTCGCCTTCACACCGGCATCATTTAAAGCCGCCGCCGTACTTCTGGTTGCATATATCTTATAGCCGAGTTTCTCAAAGCGGCGCGCGACATCGATCGCTTCTCCCTTGTCGGCATCTTTTACGGTAATGATCATTCTCTTATATTTCGGCAGATTGATGCCTGCACCAAGGAAGGCCTTATAGAGCGCTTCGTTAAAGGTGGTTGCAATACCAAGACATTCGCCTGTGGATTTCATTTCCGGTCCTAAACTGATCTCTGCCCCGCGGATTTTCTCAAAAGAGAATACCGGCATCTTGATGGCAAAGTAATCGGCTGCCGGCTGTAATCCCGGTTCATAACCGAGATCCCTGATCTTTTTGCCGATAATGACCTCCGTCGCCAGATCTACAATCGGAATGCCTGTTACTTTACTGATATACGGCACCGTACGGGAAGAACGGGGATTCACTTCGATCACATAAACTTCGTCGTTTACCGCAATAAACTGTATATTGATCAAACCGATCACGTGCAGAGCCTTAGCCAGTCTCCTGGAATATTCCGCGATCGTCTCTTTCACCTTCTCGCTGACAGTCGGCGCCGGGTAGACAGAAATACTATCGCCGGAATGGACGCCCGTCCGCTCGATATGCTCCATGATACCGGGAATCAGGATGTCCGTGCCGTCGCATACCGCATCGACTTCCAGTTCCTTTCCCTGCAGATACTTATCTACCAGAATCGGATGATCCTGTTCGTATCGGTTAATGACCGCCATAAATTCTTCAATTTCTTTATCGGAGATCGCGATCTGCATCCCCTGTCCGCCAAGCACATAAGAAGGACGGACCAAAACCGGATATCCGAGTCTGTTTGCCACTGCTTTGGCCTCTTGCGCCGTATAGACCGTACCGCCCGCTGCTCTCGGAATCTCCGTTTCCTCCAGAATCTTGTCAAACAGCTCTCTGTCTTCCGCGGCATCCACATCCTCTGCCCTGGTGCCAAGGATCGGCACGCCCATCTTCATCAGGCTTTCCGTCAGTTTGATAGCTGTCTGTCCGCCAAACTGTACGACCGCACCGTCAGGTTTTTCAATATCGACAATATTCTCCACATCTTCCGGCGTAAGCGGTTCAAAATAGAGCTTATCCGCAATGTCAAAGTCTGTGCTGACCGTTTCGGGATTGTTATTAATTATGACCGTCTCATACCCTTCTTTGGAAAATGCCCATGTCGCATGAACGGAACAATAGTCAAATTCGATTCCCTGTCCGATACGGATAGGGCCGGAACCGAGCACGAGTACCTTTTTCTTGGGATGCGTCTCTTCTACTTCCGTCTCGGAACCGAACACGGAATAGTAATACGGCGTGCTGGCCGCAAACTCGGCCGCACAGGTGTCTACCATTTTGAAAGCCGCTGTGATGCCGTTCTCATAACGCATCTTCTTAATCTCATCCTGCGTTTTACCGCTCAGCCTTGCAATAACATTATCGGGAAATTCCAGGCGCTTTGCCTCTTTTAACAATTCTATCGTAAGCGGCTCTTTCTCCAACGCCGCTTCCATCTCTGTCAGAATCGCGATCTTATCAATAAACCATTCGTCCACCATAGTAATATCATGGATTTCCTGATACGTTATGCCTTTTCTGACCGCCTCGGCAATGATATAGATTCTCTGATCATCCACGATCTTCATGCGCTCTAACAGTTCTTCCTTTGACATCTCCGAGAAATCGTAGCTGCGCAGACAGTCCACATGCTGTTCCAGGGAACGGAGTGCTTTCATCAGTGCGCCTTCAAAATTATCACAGATGCTCATAACCTCGCCGGTTGCTTTCATCTGCGTCGTCAAAGTACGTTTTGCCGTAATAAATTTGTCGAAAGGAAGTCTCGGAATCTTTACGACACAATAATCCAAAGTGGGTTCAAAGCTTGCATATGTTTTGCCTGTAATCGTGTTTTTGATCTCATCCAGCGTATAACCAAGCGCGATCTTGGCCGCGACTTTAGCAATCGGGTAACCCGTTGCCTTGGAAGCCAAAGCAGAAGAACGGCTCACACGAGGATTTACTTCAATCACGCAGTATTCGAAACTGGTCGGATGCAGGGCAAACTGTACGTTGCAGCCTCCCGTAATCTCCAGCTCATTGATGATGTTAAGCGCAGAGCTGCGGAGCATCTGATATTCTTTATCACCGAGCGTCTGCGAAGGCGCTACTACGATGCTGTCTCCCGTATGTACGCCCACCGGATCGATATTCTCCATATTACATACGGTAATACAATTGCCTGCGCCATCGCGCATAACTTCATACTCGATTTCCTTCCAGCCGGCAATACAGCGTTCCACCAGAACCTGTCCCACCCGGGAAAGACGCAGGCCGTTGGCAAGGATCTCCTCAAGCTCGGTCTGATTATCGGCAATTCCGCCGCCGGAACCGCCAAGGGTGTAAGCCGGACGTAAAACGACCGGATAACCGATTTTTTCGGCAAACGTAACGCCGTCTTCTATATTTTCCACGACCAGCGAAGGAGCACAAGGCTCTCCGATTTTTTCCATAGTCTCTTTGAACTCCAGACGGTCTTCCGCCTTTTTGATCGTTGCGGCCGTCGTTCCAAGCAGTGTCACGCCGTGGGCCGCCAAAAATCCGGATTCATCAAGCTCCATACCAAGGTTTAATCCTGCCTGTCCGCCCATATTAGGCAGCAGACTGTCCGGTTTTTCTTTGATAATGATCTGCTCGAGTACCTTCGTCGTCAAAGGTTCAATATATACTTTATCTGCAATATCGCCATCCGTCATGATCGTCGCCGGGTTAGAATTAACCAGAATAACTTCCATTCCTTCTTCTTTCAGCGAACGGCATGCCTGTGTCCCTGCATAATCAAACTCCGCCGCCTGCCCAATTACGATCGGTCCGGAACCAATCACCAACACTCTCTTCACATTCGGATTCTTCGGCATCTTTTCTCCTCCATCTTACGATTCTCTCTGTTTTTCGCCCTATGCTTGCTTAGCGTTACTCTTCGCCTCTATCATCATTTCTATAAACCGGTCAAACAAATACCCCGAATCCTGCGGCCCCGGACATGCTTCCGGATGAAACTGCACCGTGAAAATATTCTTCCCTGTATAAGCAAGTCCTTCATTCGTACCGTCATTGACATTGACAAAGGCCGGTACGGCCACCTGCGGATCCAGTTTGTCCATATCCACTACGTAACCGTGGTTCTGAGAAGAAATATATACCCGTCCGCTCGATAAATCTTTCACCGGATGATTGCCGCCCCGGTGCCCGTATTTCATCTTGAACGTATCTGCACCCGTTGCCAGCGCCATAAGCTGATGCCCCAGGCAAATGGCAAAGATCGGAATATCCGTATCATACAATTTCTTAATTTCCGCGATCACGCTCACACATTCTTTCGGATCCCCCGGTCCGTTGCTGAGCATAATACCATCCGGCTTCGCGGCTATAATCTCCTCCGCCTTCGTAAGCGCCGGGTAAACGGTAACGTCACATCCTCTTGCCGCCAGTGATTTTGCAATATTGTCTTTGGCGCCAAAATCAAGCAGCGCCACTTTTAGTCCCTGCCCGTTGATACTGCGCACCATACTCGGCTTCTTCTCCGGCACATTGCCGGCATACGCTTTTGCATCAAAATGCGAACTTCCCGAGATCGGGCCGTTTTCTGCGATATCTTTTACGCCTTTTAATTCATATTTATCTTTACAGGTCACAATCTCTACTACTTTTCCTGTCGTATATGCTTTTAATTTCGGAAGAATTTCATTTAAATCATAGGCTTCATTGGTGGTGATCATCCCATTCATCGTGCCTTTTTCACGCAAAATCTTGGTCAGCGCCCTTGTATCGATCCCCGCAATTCCCGGTACGCCGTTTTCCGCAAGAAACTCCTGAATTGTCATATTGCATCTGAAATTACTGGGAATCCTGCTCAGTTCCCTGACGATGAATCCGTCCGGCCATGGCTTTTTCGATTCCATATCATCACGGCAGATCCCGTAGTTTCCAATAAGCGGATAAGTCATGCAGACTGCCTGTCCTGCATAGGAAGGGTCGGTCAGCACTTCCAGATACCCCGCCATAGAAGTATTAAAAACGATCTCACTGATGATCTCCTTTTGCGCACCGATATGTTTTCCTGTAAATACGGTGCCATCTTCCAAAATTAAGAATGCCTTCATTGAATACCTATATCCTTTCCCGGCCTGTAAGCTGCTGTTCGTCATAAACTGCTGCAGGCCATACTTCTTTTGCGTAATCGTTTTATTATAGCACAAGACCTTGTGTGATTTCAATGCCGGAACTTTTGAAAACACAAATTATGCAATAATCATGCTGTATCGTGCATAAACGATATATTTTTGAAGTGTTATATACCTTCTAAATCCGCCCTGTCACTTTCCAAGTCCCAACAGGATCCTGCTCTCCCGCAGTGTCTTCGAAGAATCATAGTCATACTCCACCGCCTGAATATCGATGTCCGGGAACTGCGCATGCAGCTTCTTCATGATTCCCCTGATACAGACATGACTGACAAGGCAGCCGAACGGATGCAGGACCAAAATATGTCCGCACCCTTGACTAATCAGGTCAACCACTTCGCCGGCTATCAGCCAGCCATCTCCGACATTACAGCCGCTGTTGATCAGCCGGCATGCGCTTTCTTTCATATCGGCAAACAGCGCGTCCCGTTTAAACACTGCGGAAGCGTCTACGGCCCGGTACAAATCTTCCTGTACTTTCTGCAGATAGCGGATCATCTCCCGATAGACCTTTTTATAGATTTTCCGATCACTCTGCGCACACTCTTTCCCCAGTTCGCTGTCGACTAAATAGATCACATAATTCAAAAAACCGCCCAGGCGGTAGTCACAACCTGCCTGTTTTAGAAAATCTTCCAGATGTTCGTTGCCGATCGGTGAAAACTTCATATAGATTTCCCCCGCAACGCCGACTTTCTTTAACTTCCTTTTTTCCTGCGGAATCTTTTGAAAATCATACACGATCTCACGATATTTTTCTCTTCTTTTTGCCCGTGAAATGTTTCGGCCTCTGCGAATCTCTGCGGAAAGAAGACCGATCCATTTCTGTCTGCATGTTTCCGCCTGCCCGGCCTGTTTTTCATATGGACGGACCTGCTGTGTCAGCATCATTAGCAGATCACCGTAGCAGACCGCCGAAGCAGCGCACATAAGAAGCTTCGGCGTGATCGTAAAGCCTTTATGTTTTTCCTCTCCAAACGGATTCAGCGAAATTACGGGAACTTCTGAATACCCGGTCCTTTCCAGACACCGGATCATAGAATGATAGATATTGCCTGCCCGGCATGCTCCTCCTGTCTGCGGCTCCATAAATGCCGCATGTGCGATGTCAAAATCCTCAGACGCCGCAAGCGCCAGAACCTGCCCTATAATCAATATGGACGGATAGCAATAATCATTGCTGATAAACGGAAGCGCGTATTTGGCGAGACCTGCGGCTTCAGGCATGATCTCCAGCCGATAACCGCACGAAAAAAAGGCTGCCTGCAATAGTTCATTATGATAATGCAACATATCCGGCAGCCAAATCGTATGTGTTTTTTTCATCGCTTTTGTAAATTCTGTTCTTCGAATCGTTTTCGTTTCAGCAGACATAGAAAAACACCGTTTACCTGTTGTCCGGGCGCCTATTTAAAATAAGCGACCCCGGATTCAAATATCTTCAGATCCTGCTCTCCGTAAATATTTACGGCTACGCCATCCCCTCTTCTTTCGGAATGCGCCATCTTACCCAGGCAGCGTCCATCAGGCGATGTGATGCCTTCTATGGAAGCGTACGAACCGTTGATATTCCAGTTCTCATCCATGGATACATTACCGTCTGCATCGGCATACTGCGTAGCGACCTGCCCGTTTGCAAAAAGCTTATCGATCCATTCTTTAGAAGCTACGAAGCGGCCTTCGCCATGAGAAGCCGGGTTTACATAAGTATTGCCGAGCACGGCTCCCTGCAGCCAGGGAGATTTATCGGATACCACTTTAATATAAGCCATCTTGGATATATGACGGTTGATGGTATTAAAGGTAAGCGTCGGTGAGTCTTCCTTCTGTCCCTGTATATCGCCGTAAGGAACAAGTCCCAGTTTGATCAGAGCCTGGAAGCCGTTGCAGATGCCAAGCGCCAGACCATCCCTTTTGTACAGCAGATCCATGACCGCTTCTTTGATCCCGGCATTCTGGAACGCCGTTGCAAAGAATTTCGCGGAACCATCCGGTTCATCGCCGGCCGAAAAGCCGCCGGGGAACATAATAATCTGCGCCTGCCTGATGGAACTTTCAAAGAGTTCTACGCTCTCTGTGATATCTTTCGCTGTCATGTTTTTAAATACTTTCGTAATAACATCCGCACCGGCATTCTCGAATGCTCT
This sequence comes from uncultured Lachnospiraceae bacterium, assembly GCA_910579735.1. Taxonomy (GTDB): domain Bacteria; phylum Bacillota; class Clostridia; order Lachnospirales; family Lachnospiraceae; genus UBA3282. The sequence goes on along the minus strand of CAJTUZ010000001.1, from coordinate 320,219 downwards.
GGCGCTGTCGTATTCACAGTTTGTTCCCGGGAAAACCGGGATAAATACAGTGGGTCTTGCCACTTTATGCCTGCAGACATAAATATCCTGTGACCGGTAAAGCTCCGATGCCACCGGAGTCTTATCTTTCAAAGCCGTATAAGGGAATACTTTATCAAGCCTGGAAGTCCATGCTTCTAAAGCCTCTTCCATGCTGATCTGCATATCGCCGTATGTGAAAACAGGCGTCTCCGTTACGGTACCGACAAGCGAAGCTATTTCCTTTCCAAACAGCAGCTGCCTCTTAGCTCTCATACTCTCCTGGTCAAACTCTGCATATTCTTCCGCAGTCATTTCCACGATGATATCTCCGATTGCATTTCCGAAAAGATCCTCTGTTGTCAGACTGCTTTCTATCGCAACGCCGAGCTGATTGCCGAATGCCATCTTGCTGACTGCCGCTGCCACGCCCTTTGCATCAAGCGCATAAGCCGCTGCCACGCTTCTGTTATCGGAACCGTCAGCCGCTTCTTTCTTTTTCGACATGAGCTGCAGTATGAAATCATATACTTCCATCACTTTTTTGAAATCAGGAAGATCATATTCATCCTTCGGAATATGGAAACGTACCAGTTTATCGCCGGCCCGTTTCAGCTCAGGACTGATCATATTCTGTTTCCTGGAAATATTCACGGCAAATGACACGAGTGTCGGAGGCACATCTATATCATTAAAAGTTCCGGACATAGAATCCTTGCCGCCGATAGAAGGCAGCCCATATGCGATCTGCGCCTTATATGCGCCAAGAAGTGCCGCAAAGGGCTGACTCCAACGCTTTGGATCATCTGTCATCCGTCTGAAATATTCCTGGAAGGTAAAGCGGATCGTCTTATAATCTCCGCCGTTTGCAACGATCTTGGCCATGGACTCCGTCACCGCATAAACAGCGCCGTGATAAGGACTCCAGCTGGACAGATACGGATCGAATCCGTAACTCATCATCGTTACGGTATCCGTCTTTCCTTTTAAAACAGGAAGTTTTGCCACCATGGCCTGTGTTTCGGTAAGCTGATACTTACCGCCGTAAGGCATATAGACACTGCCTGCACCGATAGAGGCGTCAAACATTTCCACAAGTCCCTTCTGGGAACATACATTAAGATCGCCAAGCAGCGTCAGCCATGCTTTCTTTACATCGTTCTCCTGCAGTGCTTTTCCCACTGCGGAAGAAGATATCTTCTTCATATAATTGTCTTCCGGTACCGGCATGTCCACACGTACCGAAGTCTCCTGATGTGCGCCGTTCGTATCCAGAAATGCCCTGGAAATATTGACGATCTCTTTACCGCGCCACAATAACACCAGTCTCGGTTCCTTCGTCACATGCGCAACCGTCACGGCTTCCAGATTTTCCTGTGCCGCATACTCCAAAAATTCATCCACATCTTTGGCAGACACAACGACTGCCATTCTCTCCTGTGATTCCGAAATAGCCAGTTCCGTGCCGTCCAGTCCCGCGTACTTTTTCGGAACTTTATCCAGATCCACGATCAGTCCATCAGCCAGTTCTCCGATCGCTACGGATACGCCGCCGGCACCGAAATCGTTACATTTCCTGATCAGTCTGCTGACTTCCTCTCTGCGGAAAAGTCTCTGTATCTTACGCTCTGTCGGCGCATTTCCTTTCTGTACTTCCGCCCCGCATGTCTCTATGGAACTTTCCGTATGCACTTTGGAAGACCCCGTGGCGCCGCCGCAGCCGTCACGCCCTGTACGACCGCCCAGAAGAATAATGATATCGCCCGGATCGGATGTCTCCCGGATCACATTTTTGCGCGGCGCGGCACCCATGACCGCACCGATCTCCATTCTCTTGGCCACATAATCGGGATGATAGATCTCCTTTACGAAACCGGTTGCCAGACCGATCTGGTTGCCATACGATGAATAGCCGCCTGCCGCACCGCGTACCAGCTTCTTCTGTGATAATTTTCCTTTTAAAGTTTCCGCTACGGGCACCGTCGGATCGGCCGCACCGGTCACGCGCATAGCCTGATAGACATAGCCTCTGCCCGAAAGCGGATCGCGGATTGCACCGCCGAGACAGGTAGCCGCCCCGCCAAAAGGCTCGATCTCCGTCGGATGATTGTGCGTCTCGTTTTTGAAAAAGACAAGCCATTCTTCCTTTACCGGACCGTCACCGTAATCCATTTCCACAGGTACGACAATAGAGCAGGCGTTGATCTCATCCGATTGCTCCATATCGTCCAGTTTCCCTTCTTTCTTTAACTTACGCATTGCCAGAAGCGCCAGGTCCATCAGACAGACGAATTTATCCTGCCTGCCTGCAAAAATTTCTTCTCTCGTTTTCAGATAGTTTTCATAAGTTTCCCGGATCGGCTCCCGGTAATCGACTTTCTTACTGCCATCTTCCGTTTCTTTCACTTCATCAAACGTAATGTCTTTTAATTCCGTAGAGAATGTCGTATGACGGCAGTGATCCGACCAATACGTATCGAGCACACGGATCTCCGTCATGGTCGGGTCTCTGTGTTCTTCTTTCGTGAAATAATTCTGTATATGAACAAAATCCTTAAACGTCATCGCCAATCCAAGCGAGTCATACAGTTTCTTTAACTCCGCCTCGGGCATCGTGGTAAATCCCGTCATGACCGCCACATCGGCAGGCTCGTCATAAACCGTGATCAGCGTATCCGGTTTTACCATATCCGTTTCCCTTGAATCCACCGGATTGATACAATATGCTTTTATTTTCTCAAATTCATCCTCGGAAATCTGTCCTATTATTAAATAAGTGACAGCAGTTCTGATCACCGGTTCTTCATCTTCTTTCAGAAACTGCACACACTGCATGGCAGAATCGGCCCGCTGGTCGAACTGTCCGGGCAGAAATTCCACGCCGAAGACTCTTCCATCCGCGGGAACCTCAATCTCTTCCTTATACAGAATATCGACAGGCGGTTCGGAAAAGACGGTCCTGCACGCTTTTTCAAAAATCTCATCGGAGATATTCTCGACGTCATAACGGATCAGTACCCTGACGTCTTTTACAGCCGTAATACCCAGATAGCTGCCGATCTCTTCCTTCAGTTCTTTTGCCTTTACCGCAAAAGGGGGTTTCTTTTCTACATAAATACGCTTTACATTTCCCATGATGAATCTGATTCCTCCGTGTTTATTCTACATCTATGACCAGGCCTTCCATTATATAAAGAAGCTGTTCGTCTACCATTGCTTCCGTAATCCCCATTGTCTGGGAATTGACTTTCATTCCTTCCAGAACATACATAATATTATTGGCGGCGCCTTTGGGATTCTCACAATAGAACTCTCCTGACGCAATACCGGACGTGATCAGCTTCTCGATGACCCTTACCCCCGCTTCAAACTGTTTACGAAGCATCGCGGCCCCTCCGTCCTTATTTTCAAACGCATACTCATAAACCGCCATCGCCAGATTATTTTTTTTGCGCAGAAGCTCCTTTTTCTGTTCTTTCAAAAACAGCGTCAGAATATTGGCCGCCGAATCGTCCTCGGTAATGCTCTTCATGAAAATATCGTCGGTTTCGTTCGCATCCTGCTCCAATACCGCAAGCAGGATCTCTTCCGTACTGCCAAAATACAGATACAGGCCGCCGCGGCTGATATCACAGGCCGCCACAATGTCTTTCATAGTCACATTCTTATAACCCTTTTCCACAAATACCTTCTTAGCAGTATCTAATATGTATTGTTTCTTTTGTAGTGATTTCTCTCCCATAACCGTAATCCCCATTCTTCTTTACTATATCTTATGCTTATCCCATCGGCCTGTCCCAAAACTCCAGATTTTCTTTCATTTTGCGTACGACATGCAGAAAAACGCCGTTTTCTACCGCCTCGGTCCACATTCTTCCTTTGGTCATGCCGCCCATTACATACTTGGACAAAATACCTCTCAGTACGTCCATATGCGTAATGTCCGAACGCGAAACTGCCTGCAGTTCCTCTTTAGCCGAGCGGAGTCCATGCCTGGAATAGATATATCGGTAATTTCTGTCAAGCAGTCTTGTTCTTTGCACCGTCTTGACAAAATTAAGCAGTGTAGAATCATAAACGGGAAATGCAATAGAATGCTCCTTGATGCCGGAACCGGTAAATGTTTCCGAAACAATACTGCCTGCCTTCTCTTCAAGCCACGGCAGATAACGGATCAGTGCCTCTACATCAGGCTTATATTCCTGTACAATCTGTCTTCTATATTCAATATCTTCCTTTTCCATCGCCATATCGATCACTGTTACCTTTCCCTGCCGCTTCATGATACTTCCATAAAAAGCAGATATGTCATAAATATTTTATCATATATTTGTTAAAAGTACAGTACAAAAATTGCCCTTGCGTAAAATACGTGCTACAATTAGTAAAAATGTTCCGGTCCGCAGGCATCCTGCAGGCAGACCGGCAGAAACCGATTTGAAACAGAAAGGCAATATCATGATGAATCATTTTTACACGAACGCTTCAAACGATGTACAGTCAACAAACAAACTTCAAAGCATCAGCGCGGATATCCGGCATGTCAAATATCTCGGCAGAACATTATCTTATGATGGGATTCTCTGGCTCGCTCTTTCCGGCAGCGGCATCGAATTTCTTTTTCAGGGCAGTCTCCTTTCTCTCCTGCTTGCGGGAGACGACAGCGCCGGTACGCAAACGCAGGAAGAGAAAGCGCGTTTTGCGGTATTCCTCGATGGGATCCGCGTAATCGACGAACTGATGACACAGCCTGAAACCCGATACACTCTGATCGACAATGAGACTCCCATAACCTGTCATGTTCGTATCGTAAAACTGTCGGAAGCTCCCATGTCCATTCTCGGCATTAAGGAACTTACGGCTGATGAGAATGCCTCCTGTACTCCTGCCGGAAAAAGAAACCGGAAAATAGAATTTATCGGGGATTCCATCACCTGCGGTTACGGCATAGACGACGATGACCCGGCGCATCCTTTTGCGACCGGAACGGAAGATGCTTTAAAAGCTTACGCCGCTTTAACGGCTGAGGCGCTCCATGCCGACTACAGTCTGGTATCCTACAGCGGGCACGGCGTCATCTCAGGATATACGCAAAGCAATGAAAAAAATACCGATGCCCTCCTGCCGCCCTTCTATCCGCTTGTCGGCTTCTCCCACGGCACTTATCAGACACGCTCTGTCACCGGCGCCTTATGGGATTTTAACGACTTTTCTCCTGACCTGATCGTCATAAACCTCGGCACGAACGACGACAGTTATTGTCAGGATATCAAAGAGCGACAAGAAGAGTTTGCCCTATCTTATCGGCAATTTCTTGAAGAAATCCGTGCACGGAACCCGGAAGCCGTCATATTATGCACTTACGGACTCATGAACGAACGGCTGCACCCCTATCTTGATAAAGCCGTAGCATCTTTCCGGAAACAAAATCACGATGCGAAGATCGATGTCCTGCATTTTCCCATGCAGACTGACGCAGACGGTTACGTCGTAAACTATCATCCATGCATGATGACACACCAGAAAGCTGCCTGGCTGTTAACACAGAAAATAAAGACCCTTATGAACTGGTAAGCATACGGGAGGACATGCCCCTCTCTTCCCGCCTTTTTTTATCCCTGCCAACTCCTTTCTTTTTTCTTGTATTTATCCTGCAAACGTCTTATAATAAGGTTAACTTGAGTATAAATAGAGAGGGGTTATTTTTATGGCAGTGAAAGAATTTCCGGCGGGAAGCCAGCTGATCCAGAGTGAGCAGGCTATCGCCGCCCTGCACGTTATCGCCAAGGGATCCGTACGCGCTTCCTACCCGGGCGGTGAGTTTTATCTACAAAAAGGAGATGTCATAGGAGTCTGCGAGCTCTTCTACGATTCTTACTTTATATCCTATCAGGCGACAGAGGATACCGCGCTTGCATCCTATCCATGCGCAAACGGAAGTCTGTCCGAACTGCTTCGGACCAAATCCGATCTGTCCAATCTGATCGTATCCTCATTATTCAGACAATTGCAGGATATTCTTGACCAGTATGAGCTGATGCGCTTCGACTGCGATAATTTCTATCAATATTTGATGAAAAGTTATTCCGAATACTGCCGTTTCACAGCAAAACACGGACTGGCCACAAGAGTCCTTCCGGGTCTGGAAACCATGTCGGAACTGGTTCTTGAAGAGGACGTACCCGCCTGGCTGCACCAATATTACGGACAGTTACAGCGTATTATGAAAAGTATATCCGCCAAATCACAGATCGCGGATTTTGTTCTTGGTATGCTTTTAAAAGCAAGTCAGGATGTCTACGGCATCATTTCCGTATCCCGTGAGCTTTATGATTATAAGGCTGATATCGTTAATCTGCTGATGAGCGAAAACCGCCTCGACTTCTTTGATCTGTATGCAAGCACGCTCTACAAGATCGGTGCGCACAGCGAAGATTCCACTGCTATTACGGCAGCGCTCGGTACAATGATGATCCAGCTTGAAAGCCAGGATTCGATCGACAAAGATATGTACCAGAGCCGTGTCAAAGAATATAAAGAAAAACTGGAGGCTTTGAGTCAGGCCGGCGATGCGCCCGCTGATCAGGCCGCTGCAGACGATGTACCGGATCTGACGGGATCCTTACATACGATACTGCTCTATGCACAGTGTGACGAAGAAACGAATTCCGCATTCAAGGCCAACATTGAAAAATACAGCAAGCTGACAGACAAAAACGCTTCCGATGACGCCTGCAGGAAGCTGCGCCTGACTCTTACCAAGCTGTTCTACGAAGTGTACTCCAATGCATTTTTCAAGAGTCTCACCGACTCCAATGTGCCTAAGATTGTGAGAATGTTCTTCAATTTCGGATATGTGGACGAGAATCTGGCCGGACTTGAAAATGCCGCTTATCTTTATTCCATCGTAGACTCGCTGCCAAGCGATCCTTCCAGAAACGTCTATACTGCCTATGAGTGGCTGAAAGCCGTTTATGAAGGCAAAAAAGCGCCGTGCCGTAACGAATTCGACAATGACTATGCGGCATATGTACACGAACTGAAGGTAACCGGCAAGATCACTGCCGCTGAAGAAACGCCTATGCTTTCGGACCGGAACAAACAAGTACAGTTCGAACTGGATAATATGTTCCAGTCCGTTAACAAAATAACCTTTGGACGTATCAGTATTTTCTGTCCTATTTTCTCGGAAAGCAATGTCCTGAAAGACCTTCCGGATTCACTTGTCTCCGCCGACAAGATCGCGGCAAGCTTTGAAAAGATCCGCGCTACCGATTTCGGCGCCTATTACAGAGACACCATGTACAGCAATCCGGATATCGGTATCGCCAAAGAATCCATCGGCGTGGAAATCCTGCCTGATGTCATTCTGATGCCCAATGTCGGTATCCGCGGCGTTATGTGGCAGGAGATCGAAGGAAGAAAACGTACGACGCCGTCCCGTATGATGCTTTCTCTCTTCCAGATGGAAGACCTGGGCAACATCCTTGTCCGTCTGACCGGAGAATACCGTTGGGAAATGTGCAAACGTATCCAGGGCGCAAGGTGGAACGACGTATCCGAACCTTCGCTTACCAGTGAGTATTTCGATTACATCCAGTTCTATAAGAAAAACAGAGAGCTCTCTGCCGATGCGAAAGACAAAGTCAAACTCAGCATGCAGAAAGCCAAGAACAGTTATAAGGAAATGTTTATCCGTGACTATGAGTCCTGGATCATCTATGAAGGCGCCGGTTCACCTCGTCTGAACAAAGTGGCACGTACCATTTTGTTCACACATTGTCCGTTTGCCAAAGAAATCCGGGATAAGCTCAAAGCCAACCCATTATATAAAGAAACAATGGATCGTTACGATATCAAACTTTCCCAGAAAGTCCATCATATGAATAACCTCTGCCAGAAGCTGAAAAATACAGGCGTGGAAATACCGGAGGAAATTACAAGACAGAGAGCCTATCTGCTGAAATAATTGTCATATGATTGATAAACGCATGTATGCCTTATAAAAATACCGTTTAAAACAGCAGGCGGAAAAACAAATGTTTTTCCGCCTGCTCTATTATTTTTCTTTCATTTTTTTCAGATCTTTTTATGCTTTTTCTTTCCCTGTAGGTTTTACCAAAACCATAGAAAGTACAAGCGCAATAACATATAACACGATCGTTGCATACAGTACGGTCTGATAACCTGTGGGGTTAACCGTGATAGTCTCTACAGTTCCGTCGGCAAGCGCATGTTCAATATCTACCGGAGCACCGAATTTGCTGACAATCCAGGTTGCCATCTGATTACCGGTCAATCCTGCAAAAGCCCATGCAGAAAGCGTGATACCATGAATCGCACTGATATTTCCCATACCGTAGTGATCGGAAAGCAGCGTCGGTACATTGGAAAATCCGCCGCCGTACCCTGCGTTAACAACAAAGATCAGTCCCAGAACAAGGATGATCAGCAATGTATTGCCCTCTCCGTTTTTGATACCGCCTGTCAGCATGACGATTGCCGTAAATGCGATAGACAAAACGAAGATCAGCTTATAGATCGTATTCCTGTCTTTCATGCTGTCTGCCCATGCGGAGAATCCAAGGCGTCCGCCTGCATTAAAGATTGCGGATACCGTTGAAATAATGCCTGCAAAACTTGCCAGACCGATGCATTTCACGATCATTTTCTCCTGTGAAATGAGCGCCAGACCGCACGTGATATTAATATAGAACATCAGCCAGATACCGATATAATTTGTGATCGGTTTGCTTTTCAAAACCGCCATAATACCCTGGCTCTTATCTTTGCTCTGCGGTTCATGCCAGTCATCCGGCTTCTTCAGGAGCAGATGCCCGACGAACATCATAACGAAATAAACGCCCGCCAGAATAAAGAACATCTTATAAATACCGCCGTCACCAAGACCGTCCAGCATACCCTGCATGATCGGACTTGCGATCGCCTTTGCAGCGCCGAAACCTGCAACGGCAAGCCCTGTTGCCAGACCTTTTCTGTCCTTGAACCAGAGCATCAATGTCTTAACCGGTGACAGATATCCGGTTCCGAGACCGACACCCATGATAAAACCATAACATATGTAGATTCCGATCAGCGCTATCGGACTGGCCTGATGCTGACCGCCGTAGTAAATGAAAAATCCTGTTCCGGCCATACCGGCTGCAAAACAGATTGCCGCGATCAAAGAGGATTTATGAATATCCTTTTCCACGACATTGCCAAGAAACGCTGCAGACATACCAAGGAAAAAAATGGCAAAACTGAATGCCCATTCTGTCGCTCCCTTTGTAAAGCCGATATAATCAGCAATCTCCTGGCTGAAAATTGACCAGCAATAAACTGTACCGATACTGCAGTGAAGCAGTAACGCGGGAATTGCCGCACGGACCCACTTATTCGTGCGCCAACCGCCCTTATCTTTTGCACTCTCTCCCATACTCCATCTTCCTTTACACTTTATATTTGTATTCGCATATTTCCTTGATTTTATCACGAATACGCTACTACTACTTTACACTAATTAGATGCAAATTTCAATCTTATTTTTACGACTGCATTCCCGCAATATTTCGTAAAGTTTTGGAAGAAATTACTTCTTTTTATTCTATATTGCATTCATTTATCTCCCGGTTTCGACATGAAATGCTAATATAGTGTTATTTTTTTGCAATATATTCGTAGACTTTTATCTGTTTAATCTATATTATAGAGATAGACTTGATTACGGAAGTCAAGTCGGGTAATAGCAATTCCGGAAGAATTCCCCTTTTACACAACGAAACCCCCGAGGTTATTAACTTCGGGGGTTTTGTTGTGCTGTCTTTTATTTTTCATACATGCTATTTTCTACGCTCTGCTGTTTTCAGCGACACGCTATTTTAATACAAGAACAGAATATCCCGGCATTGTCAGTACGGAATCGGCTATACTGCACTTCTCTTCTCCGGTTTCCAGACTGCCGCATATATGATCCGGTGTAACGGTTTCTCCATTCACGGTAAGACCTGCGATATCCAATTCTCCGCTTTCGGCTCCCGTATGAAAGATCAAAACTACCTCGGAGCCTTCCCATGTTTTTTTCAGAATACAGAAACGCTCATTGGAAATCCCGCTTAAATATTCGACCTTCCCCCTTGCGATCTCCGGATTCTGATTTCTGATCCTGATCGCTTTCTTATAATAACAGTAAATCGAATCCTGATCTTTGGACTGTTCTTCCAGACTCTCGTATTTCATCTCAAAAGCATCCATATCGGCGGGGCCGTCGCACATCCCCTCCATATCGGCATTCTTACTCCAACACATCGGTGCACGCTTATTCTCATCTTTTCCGGACCCTTTCATGCCAAGCTCTTCTCCGTAATAAACGAATGCCGAACCGTTCATAAAAAGATTCATTGCGGCCGCCATCTTTAACTGACTTACGGCATCTTCTCCTACATAGTAGCCTGCGCTTCTCGCCATATCATGATTGGTATAAAAAGGCGCGTCAATATAATCTTCATTATATTGCCCGAATGTTTCGTCCAAAGAGGCTATGGTCTCTCCATAGCGCACCGTGGAAGAGCCTTTGACGGTTTTGCAGATCAGTCCTTCCGCACCGGCGAAGGAAAAATTAAAAAGGCTGTCAATCCCGCTGGCATAATATTGTGAAAATCCGTTTATATCCAACCATGCCTCTCCAACCAGGTAGGCGTCTTCCTTTTCAGCTTTGACTGCATCAGTCAGCCAGCTTAAAAATGCAACATTATCCGGTATGCTTTCCGTATAATATTCTTTGACCGCATCCAGTCTGAAGCCGCCGACTCCCATATCCAGCCAGTATTTACAGATATCTTCGATCTCGCCGCGCAGAGCCTGCGAATCCAGATTCAGATCCGGCATCCCGCTCCAGAAACGCGCCTCATAATACCAGTCTGTCCCGGGCAGCGCTTCATACCCCGAAGCCGGTTCCTTCGTAAAATGATAATAGTCAAAATAAGGACAGTCCTCGATATTCGGTTCGTCATCCCCCAATGCCTTTAAATAGGAAGAAGCTTCTACGAACCACGGATGTTCGGATGAGGAATGGTTTAACACAAGATCCATGATCACTTTGATCCCTCTTTCCTCACAGGCCGCAAGCAGTTCTTTAAAATCTTCCAGCGTTCCATATGCGGCATCGATATCATAATAATCGGTGACATCATATTTATGGTAAGTAGGCGAAGGGTTCACCGGCATCAGCCAGATACCGTTGCATCCCAGGTCCGTGTCTGTTGTATCGTCCCCATCGTTGATATAATCCAGTTGGGAAATCAAACCCTGCAGATCTCCTATCCCGTCGCCGTCACTGTCATAAAAAGAATAGACAAACACCTCATAATAAGTCCGGTAATTGTCGTCGATCACCTGCAGCGGAATCATATCGGTAATATCCGGCTCCTGTGCTGTATCGGAAGCTTCCTGCGCCCCCTCCGCCGCACTGTCCGTATCTGTACTCTCCCCTGTTTCAGCTGTATTCTCCGCCGCGCTGTCCATACCGACTTCTCCGGCAGTTCCCGCCGTATCAGCCGGATCTGTTCCATTCCCCTGCGCGCCGCCGTTTCCGCATGCTGTCAGACAGATCATACAGTATGCCAGTATCAGCGCTGTCGCTTTTTTCATCCTGATAGCCATGTCCATTTCCTTTCTTTCGCTTCTATCATCATTAAACTGCTCCTGCCCGCAGACCGTCCGCCGCACAATGCAGGCGCTTTGCCGCATATGTCTGAAAAATGCAGACCGTCACGGGACAGCCTGCATTTTTATACTTTTCTGACGTTTCCTTCTTACGCCTCCATTTCCGGCGAACGGAAAAATCTTTTTTAACCTTTCACTGCACCGCCGGTAACACCTTCAACATAGTACTTCTGCAAGCATATGAAGAGAATGGTAACCGGTACGGCGATCAGCATACCGCCGGCACAGAATCTTGTGAAATATCCCTGATAGTCATTGGTCCATACCCAGCGCTGCATCGCTACCGCTACGTTGTAGCTGTCGGAATAACCGAATGCAACATAGGAAGCGAATACATAATCACACCATGGCGCCATGAACGCAACGAGCGCCGCATAAATAATGATCGGTTTGGACATCGGAATGATCATCGTAAAGAACACTCTCGCTCTGGACGCACCGTCGATTCTTGCCGCCTCATCGAGCGCTTTCGGTATCGTATCAAAATATCCTTTTATTACGTAATATCCCATACCGGAACTTGCCACTGCAATCAGGATCAATCCCGGAATCGCACCTGCCTGCGTCAGACCAAACTGCTTTAACAGGAAGTAGAGACAGATCATGGTCAGGAATCCGGGGAACATCCCCAGAATCAACCAGAACTTCATCAAAAACGTACGGCCTTTAAAACGCATACGGGAAAGTGCATAACTTACGCACAATACAACGATCGTCTGGAATAATGCCACAAAAGCCGCAATAATCAGCGTATTGCCGTACCAGCGGATGAACTGGCTCTCTTCGCTTAACAGGAATGCGTAGGAATCCAGCGAAAACTGTTTCGGCAGCAGATATTCTACCATACCGCCTCCGCCTTCATTATAGGAACGAAGACTCTGCAGAAACAGACATACGAACGGGAATAACCAAACAAAGCTGATCACGATCAATACAATATAGGTAATCGCATTACCGATAGTTCTTTTTGTCTTCATTGATTTACTCATTATTGGAATCCCTCCTCATCTTTTACGGACGGCAGCATACCGTACACAACAAGAGAAATTACTGCGGTTACAGCGAATATCATAATACCGAGCACGGCGGCCATTCGATAATTTGTATCATTGACCGTCATCTTATACAGCCAGGTAACGAGCAGATCCGTATATCCCGCTTTGTTGGAAAGTTCCATGGAATATGGTCCACCCTGCGTTAAGAGGTAAATAACGTTAAAGTTATTTAAGTTACCGGTAAACTGTGTCAGTAAGAACGGTCCCGTTACAAACAGCATATAAGGAAGCGTAATGCTTCTAAACATCTGGAATCCGCTTGCGCCGTCAATTCTTGCGCTTTCATATAAGTCTTCCGGAATGTTCATCAGCAGACCCGTTGTAATGAGCATCGTATAAGGAATACCGATCCAAAGGTTGACCACGATGATAACGATCTTAGATAACAGCGGATCTGACCAGAACGGAATGCGGGACTCGATCCAGCCCCATCTCATCAGATACGTATTGATCAAACCATCGTTTGCAAACATTTTATAAACATATAACAGAGAAACAAACTGCGGTACCGCGATCGTCATAACAAGGATCGTTCTCCAAAGCTTTTTGAATTTGATTCCCTTCTTATTTATCATAATCGCAACACCCATACCTGCAAAATAGGTCAGGAATGTTGCAAAAAACGCCCAAATCAATGTCCAGCTAAGTACCGTAAAGAACGTGGAACCGATTCCCTGCTCGCCGAAAGAAAACAGGTTTTGAAAGTTCTCCAGGCCAACCCAGGAAAACAGATTCGTCGGCGGCTGATGTTTTTGATCATAATTCGTAAAAGCAATACAAATCATGAAAATAATCGGCAGTACGGTAAAGAGGAAAATACCCAGAACCGGCAATGCCAATAATGTTTTATCAAAATGAGAATCAAGCAGAGAATACAGATCCTGTTTCGGGGAAGAAAGTGCCTTTCCCGCCGCAAGCAGCTTCTCTTCGTTCCGGTTCTCCCGGATATTCATTCTCCATGCAAAAATAAAAGCACAGATAATAATAATCGTTAAAATACTATATAACAGAATCAAAAAACTGTTATCATTGTAAGAATAGGTACCGTTATCATTCAAAACCCTTGCAATGGTTCCAAGCGTCCCCAGGTCTTTCAGATAGTGTACTCCAAAAGAAGCCATATAGAAGATAAACACTGCTTCCAATGCCAGATAAGCAATACCTCTTACAAATTGTTTACGCATCAGGGGCCCAAATCCCATGATCAGATAAGATACTTTTGTCTTCCAGTCTCCCTCTGTAAAGGTCAGACCGAGTTCTTTTAAATCATTTCCCAATCCACTGAAAAATTTGCCAACCGGATTCTTTTTGCTTTTCTTGCCAGCGTTACCGGAATTCGCATCTTTTCCCATACTCAAATCCCTCCCGACTAAGTAATGCCTAACTTATTTATGAAATAAATTATATAGTAAATTCATTTAATAACCCGGCAGAGAGCATGCTCCCTGCCGGATATCATTTATCATAATCACTTAATGATCATAATTACTGTGCATAAGAAATGCAGGTATCCTGGAAGTTCTGAAGTGCTGCCTTTAAGTCGTCATCACTTGAAGATGTGCTTAAAGTACCGGAAATAATGTCATCACCAAGAGCTGTTGCCAGGTTCCAGTAATCTCCAGGGTAGTTGCCCTGCGGAATTGTGTTTGCAAGCTGCTCTGCCAGTGCGGATAAAGCTTCATCTGCCTGAACTGCTGCATCCTGCTGTGCCGTTACGTTAGAAGGACCCCAGCCTGCTGCCTGATAACGTGCAAGCTGTACATCCGTACCTGTTAAATACTGAGCAAGTGCATGACATACTGCAAGTTTGCCTGCGTCTTCCTGCGGTTTGATACCTAACAGTTTGAATCCACCGAAACCGCTGAGCTGATAAGTCTTTCCATCAGAACCTTCGAAAGAAGGAAGTTTTGCACAAGCATAGTTGTCGCCGAAGATCTCTTTTGCTGCTTCGGAATCCCATGTACCATCAACGATAGCGCCGATGTTTGTACCGCTGGAAATGGAAGAACCATTCTGGAAGGACTTGGAAGAAGCCAGTTCAATGATCTCTTTGAGTGCAACCAAACCTGCATCAGACGTATAATCGATATTGCATGCTGTAAAGTTACCGTCATTGTCTGTATCATAAGTTAATGTACATCCGGTAGCAAAGAAGAATGCAGGCTGATACCATCCGGAGTTGATTTCCATATAGAAGTTCTTGCCTGCCGCTTCACAGTCAGCAACGATCTTCTCTAAAGAAGTAGGATCTGTTACAACACTGCTGTCATAATATAAGAAGTAACCGTTATCGGATGTCATCGGATATGCATAAGTCATATCACCAACTACTGCCGCGCTTGCCGCACCTGCATCGTTCTGCTCGGATACGAATGTTGCATTGTCACCTGTGATAGGACACAGAGCGCCTGCCGAAACAAGACGTGTGATCTGATCCTGTGCAAAACCGTACATATCTGCACCGCCTTCAACGTCAGTGATCATGTTGCCTGCTGCATCACCTTCACCTACAGGTTCAACGGTAACCGTATAACCTGCCATATCAGGATTTGCTGCAAAGAATTCTGCTGCTTTCTCATTTGTAAAGTCAACAACGTTCTCAGCCACCCAGATCGTGATCGTGCCGGAACCATATTCAACGGCTTCGCTGCCGCCGTCTGCTGCCGCATCGCCATTGTCTGCCGCTGCATCGCTGCTGTCTGCTGCGCTGCTGTCTGCTGCGCTGCTGTCATCTGTTGCTGCTGCAGAATCATCTGCTGCCGGTGTACTGTCTCCGCCGGTTTCGTTGGAAGAGCCTCCACAACCAACAAGAGATGCCGCAACCATTGCTGTTGCAAGTACTGTTGCTAATACTTTTTTCTTCATAACTTTTTCCTCTCTCTCCTTGTTGCTTTTTTGACGTCTGTATAACGCCTGTGATTTTTTATATAAAATGTGCTGCCACATCCTATATCATAATAAATAAATTCTGGCAAGATATACAACTGAAATATATCGCGAATATTTTCGTAAACTTTCGTGATATACTAAATGTATCACTATAAAAGAAAAATGTCAACTATAGTTTCTCAATTTATAGTAAATTTGTCATTTAATCATGTTATTTTTGCAGAGTTTTTGTCAATTTTGACAATCATATCTGTTTTTCTTGAAAAATGTTTTTTTTTTTAATATATTTATTTATATATTTATTTTTAGGAAACTGAAAAAAATATTATATGCAAGGAAGAATTTATTATGGCTACCATTAAAGATATTGCAAATAAACTGGGCATCTCGGTCAGTACCGTCTCCAAAGGACTAAACGGCGCCAGCGACATCAGCGAACAGCTCCGTCAGGCCGTATTTGATACTGCCATAGAACTGGGTTATATGCCCAGACAGATGCGTACCAAAGAAAACCAAAGACTTTGTATCTTCATCGAAAACATGGACTATCAGACTGTCGAGCAATTCGGCTATGATATCATCCTCGGGTTCAAGCAGGCCGCTTATCCCGCTAATTACGACGTTTCTGTCGTACCTGTCACGCCCGCCTTCCAGGCTTCGGAGAAATATGATACCTACATGTTGAAAAACAGCTACGTCGGCGCTTTCATCGTAGGATTTGCTCTGAAGGACGCATGGATGGAGCAGTTTCAGACCACCACGATACCGACGACTCTTTTCGATAATTACGTACGCAAAAATCCCAATGTCAGCTATATCGGCACCGACAGCTTTGAAGGCATCGACGACGCCATTGAACATCTGATCGCCCTCGGCCACCGTAAGATCGCCATGATCAGCGGTTCCTGGCATTCCATGATCACAGAGCAGCGCAGACAGGCCTACGTTGAAAGCATGGCGGCTCACGATCTGGAAATTGACGAAAAATGGATGCCTTACGGTTATTACGTGGCCGCCGCTGCCAAACCCCATGTAATGAAGCTGCTTTCCCTTGGCGTTACCGCGATTGTATGCGGAAACGATCTGCTTGCCTCGGGCGTTTTGGACGAATGTCAGGCACACGGCTTTCGGGTCCCGGAAGATGTCAGTATCGTCGGTTTCGACGATATTCCTGTCTCTGCACGGCTGGAACCGCCCTTAACGACTGTCAGACAGGAACGCCTTGAGCTTGGCAAATGCGGTTTTTACACCCTGCATTCCGCAATCAACCATGTATCCGTCTGCAAAAATCTGCTGCGTCCCCAGCTTATTGTCAGAAATTCCACCGGGCCCGTCAAGACATCGGATATCACACGCGGCGAACCCTTCCTATGCTGATATGGCAGTCCTGCTGTATCAGACTGCAAAGTCCCTGACCGCTTCGAGTGCCGGCAGTGCGTTGCCATCATAATCGAACAACGCCTGATTCGCCCATTCATTGCCGCCGGGGCCTTTTTCGTCCATATAGGCGATCGCTTCTTTCGTAGCCCAGCCGGAGCCGACAACCGGAATCCATGCGGCTTCCCAGTAAAAATATCCCTTTGCCTTTCCTTCCGGCACTTCTTTTAACAGCTTACAGAAATCTTCCATGAATCGTTTCTGTCCCTCTTTTGTCATCGGATATTCTATCTTTTCGGCCAGTTCGGGTTTTGTAGCCATACCTTTTCGCTCCTCCGGTTCCAGCTTCTCATAAGCGGCATAATCTTCCATTGTATATCCCATGGACACTTCCACCACCATCAGTTCTTTCCCGTAACGGAGCGCAATGTCATGCATATTGTTACGCAGATCATCCATGGTTCCGTGCCAGAATGGATAGTATGACAACCCGATGATCTGGAAATCCCCGCCTTTTTCCATAAAGTGATCGAACCACTCCCGGTAAAGTGCGTTATTCCCGCCGTTATCCAGATGAATAACGATCGGAATTTTATCGTCTACCGCTCTGACGCCTCTGATGCCGGCATTCAACAGCCGTGCCAGATTGTCGTAATCCGGCACCTGCCCATACGGCCAGAGCAGTCCGTTTGTCACTTCGTTGCCTACCTGTACCAGTGTGGGAAACGCATTTTCTTTCCGCATCGTCTCTAAAGTTTCCTTGGTATAGCGATACACTGCCTCTTCCAGCTGTTCCAGATCCATGCCGCGCCACGCCTTGGGAACTCTCTGCTTCCCGGGATCGGCCCAGAAATCACTGTAATGGAAATCAAGCAGCACTTCCATATCCTTTGCAAGCGCCCGCTTTGCAAGCGCTATCGTCGTCGGCAGGTCATTGGTACCCGCTCCGTAGGGTTTTCCCTCTTCCGTATACGGATCGTTCCACAGCCGGAGGCGCACCGCATTCACATCATAACTTTTCAGAATATCCAAAACATCCTTTTCTACGCCATGATCATAAAATCTGCCTCCCAGGCTTTCCACTTCCTGCAGCGTAGAAATATCCATACCCTTTAAAAATTTCATCCGTTATCATATCTCCATCCATTATCTATACTGATGCTGAGTCCTTTTCTCAGCTTGGACAACATTTGATTTAATCAAAATCAAATTTCGTAAACCTTTTCATTGCATCCTTATAACGGAACCTGACCATCTCGTTTTTCTCCAGAACATCCTCTTCCGTTCCGACATACTGACAGCGGATACAGTGATATTCCTTTTTGTCTTTATCATAAAACATATCGATATCCAGATCTCTCATAAAACAGGAGGGACATCTGTAATTTAATTTGCCTTTGCCAGATTGAGCCATGTCGCAAATACCTCCTTATCTTTTAACTTGGTCGTATATCCTAACGTAAACATCGGTGAGAAAGCATACCCTTCCTTGATATAGCCGACTGCTTCCTTCTTCTCACAGCTTAAAGAAACTCTTGTCTGAATCTCCGGTATCACAGAAATCACTTCCGACGCGCCCTCCATCTGCTCTTCACGGCATTTATATGCGTAACGGATCTCTTTGCTGTCCGTACCGTTTGTACAGGTAAGGGTGATATTGCTCATATCTTCGGAGTATTCCGTTGTGCCGTAGCATGCTACCATATACTCGTTGATCTCCACTTCCGCATTCGGATCGCTCATTTCCAGAACAGTTCTTTCAATCTTAACAGCGGAACTGCCTTCTTCAAAATACATCTTCGTCTGCAGTTTCACGGTCAGATCATAGAATTCGATATCCACCGGATCAAGCGTCAGGATTCTCGTCTTCCCTTCTCCCGAAGCATTTTCCTCCTCGGAAAAATGCGCTTTCGTCCTGCAAAGACACAGATCCACTTCCTCGCCTTTGTATGTCAGCTTGGCGCTTCTTACCGTGCCTTCTCCTGCATAATGCGTAAAGTATCCGGCCCTGTATTTTTCCTGAATCAGGAACGGATAGGATGCATCCGTAACATGTTTGGTGCCGATTCCCACCGGCCATTCCAGTTTCGCCGCGTAAGGCCGCAGATCAACGATCGCGCCGCCCTGATCCATATTCGCACAGACTCTCATATAAGGATCACAGTACCAGAATAACTGTTTGTCCGAACCATATAAGATATCTCTCCAAAGAGCGCATTCCGGCTCGGTAAGCGTCCTCTTACCACGGAAATAGTCAGCGAACTCGGCCATTGTCATATCGTCCAGCTTACCTTCCTTTTTCAGCTGCCCGTAATATGCCATGCCGTCCTCATAAGACTTTAATAACAGCTCGTACGGCGCTTCCCAGCGGCCCATTTTGTTCATCCAGCCGGGGCCTACGAACATCATATTGTAAGCATAACCATTGTTATATTTTGCAAGGTCACGATATTGGTCGATCAGATTATATAAATACGGATATTCCCATGTCTTGCTGTCATAGCTCATGCTGCGCAGTACGTTCTGCGGATGCGTGCCGAAATTGGAGCCGTTTCCGTCATAACATGCGATCAGGTCCCGCGATAAGTGAGGGATTGCCACGATACCGCTGTCTTCCGCTTCATTGGCTGCCGGAGCGTGCACATTCTGTTTACTCGGGATCCACGGCGCCCACGGGCCGCCATCCATGAAAGTATACCAGGAATTATTACATGTATGATATGCCTTCGGCCCCTCTTCCCAACAGGTTGCAACGGCACATTTCACCATCGGATATTTTTCCTTGATATAATTTACCAGATCGGCATCCATATAATAAGAACCTGTAGATTCGGGATAAAAACCGAAACGCTCATGGAACTTGCCGAAAACGTCATTTACGATTGAGATCTTGTCTTCCATGGAAAACATCCAGATACAGAAATCCTTTGTTTTATATTTTTCACGAAATTCCTTGCAGGGCAGTCCAAGCAAAGACAAAGCGATCTCGTCTCCGTATTTCTCATGGTCTGCTTTGGCAAGCGCAACCGCCTCGTCATTGAACAGGGAAGCATATGTCATCTGAATCGTCGTTTTCAGGCCGTTCTTATGCGCGATCGCCTGCTGTGTTTTAAAAATGTCCAAAGACTCCGTCAACAATGCTTTTCTGCTGATATCTTCTTCTTTTCCGTGTCCGGTCACCTTCTCTGCATATTCAGGAACCATTTCCGGACGATGGATAATGTTTACAATAAACTTATTCTCCATATTGCCCTCCATTTTTCGCTTTTTCCCTTGATTTTACCAATGCGCAATCGGTTGTTCATGTGCTTAGAATAACAGACGCACCTATTGTTGTCAATGTGTATATTTGCCTATTTCACACATACCAAATTATCTATTTTGCACAAATCATGCCGTCGATTCCCGCAAAGATATCCGGTAGCCAAGCAGCGCATGCGGCTCTGTCATTTCTCCTTCGATCATTTGCAAAAGTGTTTTGCAGGCTCTCTCTCCGAGTTCTTCCACATCAAACTGAATGGACGTGATCGAAGGAATATTGTTCGCCAGCAGAGAACTGTCGTAGAAAGAGGCTACCTTCACTCTCCCCGGTACTTCTATTCTTCTCTGCCGCAGCGTATTTAATACACAGCTGCACAGATAATCATCCATAGTAATGATACATTCTATCCCTTTCTGCAGCAGACTGCCGACAATCGCCTCTACTTCCTCTCCTTTTTCCACATCCAGAAAAATCTGTTCTCTTACGGGTTGTTGACCGGATTTTTCATATGCGTCAAGGAAACCGCCCAGACGGTTGTCGTTTACCACATATCCCTGACTGCCGCCGATCAGAGCGATCCTCTCAAGGCCCTGCGCCAGCATGCTTTCCGTCAGTTCCCTGCAGGCGCTTCTGTGATCGTTGTCGATCTGCACGACTGCATCGTCCCCGGTGCTTCCGATGGTCACAAACGGTATGCCCGCTTCTTTCAAATATGCTACCGAAGCATCTTCCAGTAAGGTCCTGGTTAAAATAACACCGTCTACTTTATGATTGGTCACAATGCGGCGAAGCCTTGAAATATCATCCGGCATCACGACGGAGATCAGCACGTCATAATCGAGCATAGAGGCCGTTTTACCGATACCGAGCATACAGTTCTGGAAAAAAGGAAGCTCTACGAGATGATAGCTGCCCGGAATCACAAGGCCGATATTATAGGTCCTGGACTGGGCCAGTCCTTTGGCGATGACGTTCGGTCTGTAATCATGCTCCTTGATATAGCGCAGAACTTTCTCCCGCGTTTTTTCTCCGATCCGTCCTTTGCCGGAGATCGCACGGGAAACGGTCGTTTTGGATACCCCGAGTTCTTCGGCAATATCGCCGATCGTGAGATTTTTATCGTCTGTC
Source organism: uncultured Lachnospiraceae bacterium (assembly GCA_910579735.1). Taxonomy (GTDB): domain Bacteria; phylum Bacillota; class Clostridia; order Lachnospirales; family Lachnospiraceae; genus UBA3282. Next base: position 298,766 of record CAJTUZ010000001.1, on the reverse strand, counting down.
ATCTTTGTTTCCTCCATAAAAGTACATCCTATGTCTATAGATTCTCCATTCCCTGTTAATACACCACTTCAATTTCCTCATTCGGTTCCCATACAATTCTTCCTCAATTATCTCTTTCAATGTCTGTGCATGCTGATAAGACAAAAACTCTGTCTCTGTTATTCTGGCTGCGCCATACTCTTTATATGCACCGTCCTCATAATACAGATAAGAATCTTTCCACGTATGCAGCATCATGGCTCCGCCGCCATCATCATACGGCTCATACATGCCATCGTAATCTTCCACATTAAGCAAAATGTCTCCCTCATCCGACATCCGCACATACCCGTACTGGAGCGAAACCAGACAAACCGGCTTCTGATCTCTCAATGCTAAAATCGCATATCTTTTTTCATTTCCCAGCAGATTCCAGCAGTTCTTTCTCTTAGAATACCGTAGCTGATAACAAAAGTCAAAGTCCCCGCCGCAGGCAGCGGGACAAATAATGACCCGCGGGAATAAAGTACATAAGTTTCAATTGCTATCCGTTTCACCCCCCTGCTCCCTCCCGCATAACATATTACATAATGAAAAAAATGTCGAAAAGGAAACTCCGACTCATGAACAGAGTAAACAGATCCTGCAATAAAAACGTTCCTCTCAGCCGCAATACACAGAATTACCTGAACACTTACCGCTGTATCCTCGATGAAATGATCCGCGGCATGACGCATGCCAGATTATGCGACAGCATTTCCCACAATTTTATCGTGCAGATGATCCCGCATCATAAAGCGGCCATTCAAATGGCCAGGAATATTGAAAAGTATACGACCAACCCCGAGATAGAGCAGATTGCCTGTCATATCATAGAAGAACAGACGAAAAGCATTGCCGACATGGAAAATATGCTTGCCTGCTGCAGTGAAAAATGTAACTGCGAAGAAGATCTATGCTCCTGGCGAAATGCCGCAGATAAGGTCTTCCAAACCATGTTCCGGCGTATGCGGGATGCCGCATCCGTAAACTCCGTAGACTGCAACTTCCTGCGGGAAATGATTCCGCATCACGAGGGCGCCGTTGCATTTTCCGAGATCACACTGCAATGCCAAATCTGTCCGGAGCTGCAGCCAGTCTTAGAATCGATCATTGTTTCGCAGGCGGAAGGCATCTGCCGTCTGCAGGGACTTCTAAAATGTATCTGCCGTTAAAAAACAACGAATGCCACGCTTCGCGAGTCATTCTTTTGTTAAACAAAACCGCGGCATTTCGGATGATTTCTCATCCGCTCTGCCGCGGCAGCTTTTCCAGCTGTTCTATACAGTCTTTTGCCCAGTCTGCGCACATCATCATATTCCGTCGTCCGTAATCCACCGTCATTTTCCAATATAATGCTTTTTCCTGATCATCAAGATTACTGCCGTAGGCATCAATGCTCTGCGGCACCGGTGCGAGATTTTTCAAAAACATCTCGCAATACGTTATAATCCCCTTAAAATAAGCAATATTCTCTTCTCTGCTCCGCTCCCCTAAGAAAAAAGTCTTCATCAAAAGCGGCACCCTATGCGTAAATCCTATCTTTTCATCCGCAAGCCACAAAAGCAGTTCCTTTTTTCCTTCTTCCGTAATAGAATAGACTTTTTTATCCGGTTTTCCTGCCTGTGCCACCAGGGTCTTACTGACCCACTTTTTTCCTTCCAGTCCCTGTAGTTCCCTGTAAATCTGACTTGTCCGGGCATTCCAGAAAAAACGCAGGGAATCCCGGAATACTTCCATAATTTCGTATCCCGTCATATCGCAATAATTTAACAATCCCAGAATCCCGTGTTTTAACATCCCATACCCTTCCCGATTTCTTTTATTGATTCCATTTTAACCGATATGCGGAAAATTGGGAAGCATTTATCCGCCGATCATAATACCGGCATTTCCGTGCAGGCACACGCGGATCACACCGCAAATGATAAGATGCAGCGGATAATAGAGATAGAAAAACCATTTCATGCCTTTCCATGAACCGCGCTCTCCATTGTATTTTTTTAAGAACGGAATGGACAATATCACGAACATTTGCAGGATTCCGTACACCTTATCGATAAACAGAACATAAACCAGGGCATAAAAAGCAACCCAGGCGACCATACCTGTCATCTGTTTCTTAAAATCACCGCGGTTCTGACTGATAGAAATGACTGCCATAACAGCAATGCAGCTCCAGTCAGCGCAGAAAGTGATCAGACAGATCCCTACAACAAGCAGTACTTTCATCCAATGTTTTAATACGCTGCTGTCCATAATGGCCAGAGCCGTCAGTCCCCATGCCAACGGCCAGATCACGCTGGTCTGATTAAATATTGAAGTCTGAAACGGAAGAAAGGGAATTCCGAATGCAAAATTATAAGCAAAATGGGAAAACACGGCAAAGAGGAATAGTCTGGAGGCATATTTTTTGACATTATGTGTGTAATGATAGCCTTCGGCAATAAAAAACCACATGATCGGCGCGGTCAGCCTGCCGATCATATGACAGACGAGAATCCACCAGTCTTTCGGATAATTCGGAAAAACGACCGATATCACATGATCAAGCGTCATAGCCGCGATTGCGATCATTTTCAGCTGATTGGCATTGAAACCCTTTCTGTCCTGTGTATGTTCCATGATTATTACCCTGCCTTTCTCCCGGTCTGCAGGTTTCTTCCTGCGTCTGTTCCTGACTGCCTATATTATATTCTACTTGTGGAATATAGTCAAGGCATTTCCTTCTCTGCCGGATGGCCGCCGATTTCTTTTCTCATATATTTACAAACAGACAGAAATCAGTATAATAAGTTCAAGAACGCTTACAGGAGCAATGAGCAGATGTTTAAAATATTAATTGTGGAAGACGATCCGGCCCTGCATGCAGGGTTATGTTTTGAACTGGATACGGACGGTTATCTGACGGTATCCGCCTATAACTGTGAAAAGGCACGCCTGCTTATGCAGTGCGAAACCTTTGACCTGGCCATTCTGGATGTGAATCTGCCGGATGGCAGCGGCTTCGATCTTTGTCTGGCGATAAAAGAAATTCTGCCCAGACTCCCGGTGATCTTCCTGACCGCAAATGACCTGGAACAGGATGTGCTAAACGGTTTTGATCTCGGTGCGGATGATTATATCACCAAACCTTTTAACATGCAGATCTTAAAGCGCCGCATAGAAGTTGCTCTGCGCCGCCTTCCTTCCGACACTGACCCGGATATCTGCTGCTTCAACGATGGATTTCTGCATCTGGATCTTCGAACGCTATCTGCCATCCGAAACGGTGAGAAGCTTGCCATCACGCCCAACGAATATAAAATATTGCGGCTCCTTTTGACCAATGCCGGAAATATCGTCACCAGACAGACGCTTTTAGAAAGACTGTGGGACTGCAACGGCAGCTATATTGACGACCATACGCTTACCGTGACCATGAACAGGCTGCGGGGCAAAATAGAAACCCCCGGGCGCTCTTATATCCGGACAGTCCGGGGCATGGGTTATATCTGGACATCCCAAAAATGAAATGTACCGGACACTCCAAAAGGCATAATATAAGCAAACAAATACCGCAGGCTGAAAGAAAGGCATAGGTTTTCATATGAAAAAAATCAAATCCCTGTTTTCATGGAACCGGAGGCAAAGCAGACAGTTGTCCGATTTCGCCAATGATATCTGCGAGACGATCGATGCGCTCATGGACGGGCGGCCCCCGGAGAATTTCCGGCCTTATGAAGATTCCCAGGTCTCCAAAGTACAGGGCAGACTTCTGCAGTATTATGACAGAATGCACGAAGGCCAGATACAGAGCGAACGGGACAGGCAGACCTTGCAGGAACTTGTAAGCGACATTTCCCACCAGGTAAAGACACCGATCGCCAATGTCCGCATGTTCGCCAATATCTTAGAGCAGCATGAACTGTCCGCCCAAAAGCAGGACGAATTCCTTGCCGCCATGTCAGCGCAGATTGACAAGCTGGATTTTCTGATGCATTCTCTCATCAAAATGTCGCGTCTTGAAACCGGTACTTTCCTGCTGCATATGGAAGAAAACAGCCTGTATCATACGATCGCACAGGCCGTCAACGGTATCTGGGCCAGGGCGGATATGAAAAACATTCAGATCGACGTTGACTGTGACGCACATCTTAACGTCATCCACGATGTCAAATGGACGGCGGAAGCATTGGAAAATATTCTGGATAATGCCGTAAAATATACGCCGGCAGGCGGCGGCATCCATATCAGCGTCCGTCCATGGCAGTTTTACACCCGCATCGACATTACGGATACAGGGATCGGCATTGCGCCGGAACATTACCATGATATCTTCAAACGTTTCTACAAAACACCGGAAACATCCTCCGAAGAGGGCGTCGGACTGGGACTGTACCTGGCAAGAAGCATCATTACCAGACAGAAAGGATATATCAGTGTAAAGTCCGAACCCGGTAAAGGCAGCACATTTTCCGTATTTCTCTTAAAGGAAAGGCATGATCATTAAATGAATATCGTCACAACGCATAACCTGAAAAAATATTTCGGCAAAGACGCTTATCTGGTTAAAGCATTAGACGGCATCGATCTTTCCATCGAAAAAGGAAAGTTCACCGCCATTACCGGCGCCTCCGGTTCCGGCAAAACTACGCTTCTGCATACGATAGGCGGTCTGTATGAACCAACGGAAGGTTCCGTTTTCGTTGATGGCGTCAATTTAGCTTCGCTGACCGAAGAGGAACTGACTGTTTTCCGCCGCAGAAAAGTAGGATTTATCTTTCAGGATTATAATCTGATACCCGAACTGACCATAGAAGAAAACATTCTGTTTCCGCTCGCATTGGATGATTCGCGTCCGGATAAAGCATTTTTTGAAAAGATCACGACGCTCTTGGGCTTACGGAAAAGGCTAAACGATTATCCCTATATGCTTTCGGGCGGCGCACAGCAATGCAGCGCGATCGCACGCGCCTTCATTACCAGACCTTCCCTTATTCTGGCAGACGAACCGACCGGCAGCTTTGACTCCAAAACGAGCCAGAATATAGCGGGACTTCTGAAAATGACTGTCGAAACATTTCACCAGACTTTGATCCTGATCACGCACGATCCGGAACTGGCCCAGCTTGCAGACCGTGTCATACACCTTCAGAACGGCCGCGTCGAAAACAGCTTTAATTAAGGCACAAAAATGTACCTTTTTCGTACCGCGGATGTAACGTTCATATGGTATGCTCTGAATAGAAAATTCAGGAGGTTACACAAATGCAGGAAATGTTAATGACTCTTACCAAACGCAGTTTCGCTGCAGGCAGGCTGCGGAATCTGATCGCCGCAGCGGCGATCACTCTTTCTGCCTCTCTTTTCACTTCCATTATCTCGATCGGCGTCGGTACGATGCAGTCTATGACGCTGATGCAGCAGATCCAGAAACTCAGCAGATCCGATGGCGATTTCCGCAATATGAACAAGGAACAGTTCGAAACCATGCGGCAGGCAGATTTCATCGAATCGGCCGGCCTTCGGATGCCGGTCGGTTTTCTGACAAACGCATCACTTCATAATACAGAATTTGATATATTGGACGAAGTACAGGCAGACTTGACATTTTGTATGCCCAGTCACGGAAATGTACCGGAAAAAGCTGATGAGATCGTAGCTTCCGACATGGCGCTGCGTGATCTTGGCGTGGAACCGCAGGTCGGTGCGGAAGTGATCATTGAATTTACGGCTCATGGCAGAGAATACAGCATACCCATGACCGTAAGCGGCTGGTATGAATCCTTAAACGACCAGTTAAGCGTCATGTGGGGCGCAAGTGCATTCGTTCATGAGCATCCGGATATCTTTGCATATACCTATCCTGACGACTTTGAGCTGGCCGGAACGTACTGGTCCGATATCCTTGCCGATAGTCCGATCCGGCTGCAGGAAAAGATGAATGCGCTGGCCTGCAGCCTGGAAGGAACACCGGAGCATGAAAATCCTGCCTATCTGCATGCCGTTATGAACAATGTTACGCATCAGACGATCGACCTTAAAATCCTCGTTATGGGAGCGGCCTTTATCCTATTGTTCATTTTCTGCGGCTATCTGCTTATTTACAACGTATTTGACATCGCCGTGATGCAGGAGATCCGCCGTTTCGGACTTTACCGTACTATCGGTATGAGCAGACGTCAGGTAAAGAAACTGATGAACCGCCAGACGCTCTGGTTATCCTGTGCAGGCATTCCGCTTGGCCTGTTTATCGGTTTCTTTATCGGCAAAGCCGCTCTGCCGGACATTATGAACACCTTTTCCACCGAATACCAGAACATTACCGCGGATGTTTCGCCCTCCCCCGTAATCTTTCTGATCTCGGCTTTTTTAACGGCATTGACCATATTTTTAAGTACCCGCAAGCCTGTCCGTATAGCGGCAGACACACCTCCTATTGAAGCCTTCCGCTATACGGAAGGACAGAGTTTTAAACGCACGGACAGAAAAAGCGCCGCTTTTTCAAATATTTCACGCCTGGCATGGTCGAACCTTGGCCGCAGCAAACGCCGCAGTATTTTCATCATCCTTTCACTGATGCTATGCGTTGTTCTTCTAAACTGTGTAGAAACAGCCGCAAACAGCATGGATATTGAAAAACAGACTGCTTATATGATGCGTACGGATTTTGCCGTTGTAAACGCAGTCAGCACAAACAACCAGAAAGGATTTTCACGCCGCAGCGAAGCGCTGTCTTCGCAGACGATCGCGGATATTTCGTCAGAACCCGGCGTGACAGACGGATCGCCCATTTATAAAAATACCGCGGATGACGTCAATGTCACCTACGATTTCCCGCACGCCTCTAATGAACTGACTTCGGACAATCTCTATCTCTATAACGACCTTACTTTCTGCAGTGATGATTCCGGCAGAGTTTTCGGACTCGGATGCGACGGCCGACCGTTATGCAATGTCTATGGCATGGAAGAAACCGCCCTTGCCAGAATGGATCTGCGGGAGGGAGAGACCGACGCACATAAACTCTATGAAAAAATGGAGAAGAAAGAAGGGGTGCTTGTCGGCGTCAATATCAACCGTGTAGATATGTCGTTCCTTGAAATAATGGACATTGCGGAAATCGGTGAGGTCATCACGGTTTATAAGAATGGAACGCCTGTCATGGAACTGCCGGTGCTCGCAAAAGCGGCTCTAAACGGCGACGATATGGAAATCGGTTATACTTGCAGCGGTCCTAACAAAGTCGGCGGGGACGGCCTGTTCCTCTACCTTCCGTCCGATATTTGGCTGGAATTATACGATGAACCGTCTATTTATAAATATTCATTCAATGTAGACGAAGAATACCAGGATGATATAGCCGCCTTTCTGGATGCTTACAGGAAACAGACCGATACGGGCATTCATTATCTTTCTTCCCGGACCGCACGGGAAAGCGCGATAGCAAACAGGAAAGCGATCCGCTTCGTCGGCGGTCTTGTCAGTATCATTTTCGGTATCGCCGGTATCCTGAACCTGATCAATACCCTGATCACATCCATATTGATCAGGCGGCACGAATTTGCAACGATGCAGAGTATCGGTATGACAAGAAGACAGCTTGCGAAAATGATGGTATTGGAAAGTCTTTACTATGCGGCCGGCGCATGCCTGTCCGGCCTGATACTGTCTGTCATACTGAATCTGACCCTGGTAAGAAGTATTCTTGCCTCCATGTGGCAGTATACTTTTCAATTTACCCTGCTGCCCGCGCTGGCGGTCAGCCTTTTACTGCTTCTCATAGCGGGCATCGTTCCGGTCCTGACACTGCACTTTTTCCACAAAGGCAGTATTGTGGAACAGCTTCGCGCGGCATGATGATATTCATAATTTATTTCAGAACAGGAGAAACGGCTATGGAAAATATCTTAAAGACAACTAATTTAAAAAAATATTACGGCAGCGGCGATACTATGGTAAAAGCGCTGGATGGCATCAATCTGGAGATCGAACGCGGTACATTCACCGCGATCATCGGAACTTCCGGCAGCGGAAAATCGACGCTTTTAAATATGTTGGGCGGTCTGGACACCCCGACGCAGGGCAGCATCCGCATCGGCAATACGGAACTTGAAGGTTTAAACAGCGAACAGGCTGCCGTTTTCCGCCGGAAACAGATCGGTTTTATCTTTCAAAATTACAATCTGATACCGGTTTTGACCGTATGGGAAAATATTATTTTTCCGCTTTCACTCGACGCACAAAAACCCGACAGGCAATTTATCATGCAGGTTGTGAAACTGCTGGGTCTGGAAAATAAACTGGATGCGCTGCCGGGCAACCTCTCCGGCGGGCAGCAGCAGCGTGTGGCGATCGCCCGTGCGCTCGCCTCCAAACCTTCTATCATTCTGGCTGATGAACCGACCGGCAACCTGGATTCCAAAACAAGCAATGATGTCATCGGTCTTTTAAAAATGACGGGCAAAGAATTTCAACAGACCATCGTAATGATCACCCATAACCCGGAAATCGCTCAGATGGCTGACAGAATCGTGCGCATCGAAGATGGGCGGATTGTTGCATGAATGCCTTTTTTCTGCTATCATACTTAAAAACATTGTCTATCTTGAAGGAGAAGGGTAAATGAAAGCAGAAAAATTATTGTTCGGGGCGGCTTATTATGACGAATATCTGCCGTATGACAGAATCGAAACCGATATGGCGCTTATGGAAAAAGCGCATATCAACGTGATCCGTATTGCGGAATCCACATGGAGTACATGGGAAGTACAGGATGGAGTGTTTGATTTTACCCATCTGCACCGTATGTTACAGGCTTCCCTCGCACATGGCATTCAGGTTATCGTGGGAACGCCCACTTATGCGATCCCTGCCTGGCTCGCCGCCAAATACCCGGATATCATCGCAGAAACACACGGTGCGCCGGAGCGGTATGGACGCAGGCAGAATATGGATATTACCCATCCGGTTTATTTACAATATGCAGAACGCCTGATCCGCAGATTGATGGAAGAAGTAAGTCCTTATGAACACGTGATCGGCTTTCAGTTAGATAACGAAACCAAGTCCTATGATACATGCAGCGTCTACGCACAGGCCAAATTCGTCGATTATTTGAAGGAACTTTTTCATGACAGCTTAGACGACCTCAACCACGCGTTCGGTCTGGATTACTGGAGCAATCGCATCAATGCCTGGGAAGATTTCCCTGATGTGCGCGGTACCATAAACGGCAGTCTCGGCGCGGAATATCAGAAATTTCAACGGAAGCTTGTAACGGACTTCCTTGCATGGCAGAGCGCAATTGTGAAAGAATATGCCCGTCCGGACCAGTTCATTACCCAGAATTTCGACTATGACTGGCGCGGATTCTCTTACGGACTGCAGCCCGAAGTCGATCAGTGGAAGGCCGCAGGAGCCGTAAGCGTGGCCGGATGCGACATCTATCATCCTTCCGCGCAGGACCTTACCGGCGTGGAAATTGCCCTGGGCGGCGCCATCGCACGCTCTCTCAAAAAGGACAATTATCTTATTCTGGAAACGGAAGCACAGGGCAACCTCGGCTGGCTTCACTATCCGGGACAACTGCGCATGCAGGCTTTCAGCCACCTTGCATCCGGCGCCAATTCCGTCATGTACTGGCACTGGCATTCTATCCACAACGCCATTGAGTCTTACTGGAAAGGCATCCTAAGCCATAATTTAAAAGAAAATGCAACTTATGAAGAAGCCTGTCTTATCGGGCAGGAATTTGCCCGGTACGGGGCACATTTAAAGAATCTGCAAAAGAAATCTCCCGCAGCGCTCGTAGTTTCCAACGAATCGCTTACGGGACTGCAGTGGTTCTCTATCCATGAAAATTTAAAATATAACGATGTGGTCAGGTGGATCTACGATGCACTCTATCATATGAACGTAGAATGCGACATTTTATGCGATACAGATATTGACCGTTTTGGTCAGTATTCTTTACTGATTACCCCGGCGCTTTACAGCGCTTCCGATAAGCTCATTCAGGCACTGCGCAGCTTCGTAGAGCAGGGCGGGCACCTGTTTTCCACCTTCAAAACAGCGTTTTCCGATCCCATGTTAAAAATTTATCATGATGACCAGCCGCATGGACTGACCGATGTATTCGGCATGACTTATGACCAGTACACGAATGCGGTCAATGTAGGATTGCAGGATATGACTTTTTCACAGGACAAAGACGCTGATCATGCGGTGCAATACTGGATGGAACTGCTGAAACCTTCCACCGCCTCTACCCTGGCATCTTATAAGCATCCTCACTGGAATGCTTACAGCGCAGTCACGTACAATCATTTCGGCAAAGGAAGCGCCGCTTATGCGGGATGTTATTTTGCCCCCTCCGTTTTAAAAGAACTGCTCCGCTTCCTGTGCCGGGACGCAGGCATAACGCCAGCTAAGGAACAGTTCCCCATCATTATCAAAAAAGGCATCAACGATTTTGGCAGAGAGATCACCTACTATTTCAATTACTCGGATGATGTACAGACTGTTTCCTATCATGGAAACAACTGTTATTTATTAATGCAGGAGAAAGAAATGAAAGACGGAGATACCATAACACTGAACGGATGGGATTTTGCAATCCTGGAAAGCAGATAGCAGACACCCAAAGAGGCAGGACCGGAAAATACCGGTACTGCCTCTTTTATGATATTTATCATGCCTTTTTACTGCCATATCTTGCTTTCCATCAGCCATATCTTGCTTTCCATCAATCAATACGCTTTATTGTACAGACTCTGTCACCTCTATTTTTTGTACAGATAAAAATCATCCAAAGTACCCCAGCCCTTCGCTGCACACTGAATGGATACTCCGACTGTCAGCGTACCGTCTTCACCTACCGTAATATCCGGGATGACCGGATTCTGCCAGTTGCACCAGCCATCGATTTTCGTTTCCTGCGTAAGCTCCTGCGCGCCGTTATCTGCAAAAATATACATCTGTGCATTGCTGCCCGCATCACCGCCCTGTAAATATAATCCGAACTCATAGGTTCCCGGTTCCAATCCGGTGATCGTCTGGCTGGCCGTAAAGGCGATCTCACTCTCCGACCAGAAATGCAATGCTATGGTACCGCTGTAGGCATCCGACTCTTTGTCCTGGAAATCTGTCACCTTGCTGCCCTCGGAATCAATCTCCCACATCGAAGTATCCGCTTCTTCAAAACTGCCGTTGGCGATCAGATTGATCTGATTCACAAGTATAACAGCCGTTACAGCTTCTTCTTTTAAAAGTTCCTGTGTTGTCGAAGTCAGCTCTTTTCCGTCCACTTCAGTCCCTATATCCGCAAAAGTCCCGCTCACTTCATACTCTCCGCTTACGGAAGTATCAATAACGGCCAGTTCCTCTTCATTCCATATCACATCCATCTGCGCGCTGCTTCTGTCGTTAAAAAAGACCGTCGCTTTCTCCGGCATTGCAAGCTCTGCACCGAGGCTGACAGCTACCTCCACCGTAGGAATGCTCTCCACAGCCTGTTCAACAATCGTACCGCACTGCAGGTATTTAAATGTCTTCAAAGATTCTAACGGATGGCCTTCGAAATCAAATAACGCCTGATTATCCCAGGAACTTCCTCCATAATACTTGCCGGCATCTTTCGGGTCATAGGAACCCGCATAACTTGACGCCCAGCCGGAGCCTTTGCTTTCCCATAGTTCCTGATTCGCTGCCAGTACGTCTGCCGCATCGGAAGCCGAAGCATCATAAACGCCTACCGGGATCCAGGCCGGCTCCCAGTAAAAAAGTCCCATGCCTGCTTCTCCGACATCGGCAACCGCCGCACAGACATCTCTGATCTCATTCGTCTGTCCCTGTACATTTGCCGGGTACTCCGGTACAACGCCGCCTGCATCCACACTGTTGCCGGAACCATCTCCGTCCTGTGTCGTATACAGATAGGAATTCTCCGCTACCAGCACCTTTTTCCCATAGGTTTCGGAAACGGCACGCATCGTATCGGTCAGGTTTTCCAGTGTGCCGTGCCAGAACGGATAATAGGAAACGGCGAAAATATCATAATCGATCTCTTTATCAAGCAGTTTCTGTGCCTTAGCAAGCGTCCCTTCTTTATCGGAAACATCCGTGAAATGAACCGCGATCAGAATATCCTGTCCCGTTTCCGCCGCCGTTTCACGAATGGCCTTTGAACCGGCCTGCATTAACTGACGACGTTTTCCCCAGTCGATCTCTCCCGACATGCCGTTATTTATTTCATTCCCGATCTGCACCATGCCGACTACGGCCCCGGCATCGATGATCTGTCCAAGGCTTTCTTTGGTAAATTGATACAGTGCTTCCGATTTGTCTTCGATTTCCATGCCTTCCCAGGCTTTCGGGCATTGCTGCTTATTCGGATCCGCCCAGAAATCGGAATAATGATAATCCACACACAGTTTCATGCCGTATGCCGCCGCTCTTCTGCCGATTTCGGCCGCCGTCGCCGTATCATTGTTTCCTCCGCCGTAACTGTTGCCATCTTCGTCATAGGGATCATTCCATACACGTACCCTGATATAATTCACGCCGTTTTGCGCCAGCGTCTGAAAAATATCCTGTTCCTGCCCTTCTTCATTATAATAGACAACGCCGCTTTCTTCCTGTGCAATGATACTGGAGATATCCACGCCTCTGATAAAATCTTCCGGCAGATTTTCGATCGGTTCCACATAGACCCCGGCCTCTTCCGGTTCCGTCGGCAGCTCATATATAACGGCCGATATTTTATTATCCGCTGTTTCTGTCCCTGCAGTATTCTGCGCCGTCTGATCATCCGAAGCGTTATCTGCGTCGCTGTCTGCCGTATCGCCCCCTGCTGTATTCTCCGCAGTCTGTACATCCTCCGCTGCTGTTCCTTCTCCCTTGTTTCCACATCCGGTCAGTCCGGTCATCATACAGAGTCCAATCAATGTTAAAAAACAATTTAATTTTTTCTTCATTGTTAAATCATCCCCCTTTTATATTTGAATATCAAGCTTTCTTCTTTTTCCATAGAAGCGCGTTACCGTCCGCATCCACACTGCCGCTTCCACTGCCTGTCCTCAATTGTCGTAACCTGTTGGCTAAGATGTCAAAAAGTGCCTGAAATCCATATATATCATAACACATCCGCCCGCAACATACATCCCGAAATTTTACCAAAATTATGCTTTCTATCATACAAATGATAATCCTGTAAAAAGTTCTTGCCTAATCCTGACCAACTATGCTATAATAATGCTCGGTGATTAAATCTCATTTAATCTACCGCGCATAGGGGCATAGTTCAAAGGTAGAACAGTGGTCTCCAAAACCATCGATGTGGGTTCGATTCCTACTGCCCCTGTTATGAAAAAGTCATTTATCATTCTATTACTTTCGGTGATCATGCTGACAGGCTGCGGGAAAGAAACGCTGCTGTTAACGGAAGCCGATTATGAACTGAATCTGGAATCTAATACTACGAGTAAGGGAATCGGCATTGGTGCAACACCGGAGGCTTTTTTGGAAGCCTATGGCGATTATAATATTGAGACGACTATAGACGACGGTCCTTATCAGGCTATCCCGAATGATGAGATTCCTTTTACGGATTCTATCAAAACCATTCTGCCGACATTTTTCATTGACGGACTTCCCATGACGATCAGACAGATATGTGAAGCGAACGATATTGAACGGATCGAACTTCTGCCGCTTCTAAGTTCGGCAGAATATCTGCAGGATCATACCGTCGCTTATCATTACATAATCTTTAGCTGGGAAAACGGCGTGATCACCAATATCCATTCGGAATATATGGATTACAACGAAGATGCTTCTTACTACGAAGAACTGGAAAAATAACAAAAACAACTCTACAGATCATGCAGAGTTGTTTTTTTATTTAAAGGCTTAGGGTGTCAAAAGGTGCTTTTTAAAGCTGTATCCGGCATAATGCACATAAGGCGTTCGCCGTTTATACCTTCGCGAACTGGCTCTGATACAGATTCGCATAAAATCCGCCCATGGCAAGCAGCGTCTCATGATTTCCCTGCTCGATGATATTACCGTCTTTCATAACAAGGATCACATCCGCCTCCTTGATCGTAGACAGCCTGTGCGCTACGATAAAACTGGTCCTGCCTTTCATCATGGTTGCAAAAGCCTGCTGAATCTTAATTTCGGTTCGTGTATCGATAGAGGATGTCGCTTCGTCAAGGATCAGCATCGGCGGCAGACAGAGCATAACTCTCGCAATACATAACAACTGTTTCTGTCCCTGAGAAAGATTCCCGCCATCTTCCGTGATCACCGTATCATAACCGTTTGGCAGCCGTTTGATGAAGCTGTGCGCATGGGACGCTTTGGCTGCCGCGATCACTTCTTCGTTCGTGGCATCAGGTTTCCCCATAATGATATTCTCCCGTATGGTTCCGGTCTTCAGCCAGGTTTCCTGCAGCACCATACCGTAGCTTTCCCGCAGACTCTTCCTCGTGACTTCCCGGATATCATGCCCGCTCACGCAGATAGCGCCCTCGTCCACATCATAGAAACGCATCAGCAGATTAATGATCGTTGTCTTTCCGCAGCCGGTAGGACCGACAATTGCAATTCTCTGTCCCGGCTTCACGGCCAGATTAAAATGCTGGATCAGTTTTTTCTCCGGCACATAGGAAAAGCTGACGTCATGAAGCGCAACCGTACCATCGACTTCCCGCAGGACCACCGCATTTTCCGGTTCCGGAACCTGCGGCTCCTGTTCGATCAGGTCGAATATTCTCGATGCACAGGCCAACGCATTCTGCAGTTCCGTCACCACGCCGGATATCTCGTTGAAAGGTTTCGTATACTGATTGGCATAGCTTAAGAAGCAGGAAAGCTGTCCTACACTGATGCCCCCGCGGATCGCAAGCACCGCGCCCGTAATCGCCACACCCGCATATACGAGGTTATTGACAAAGCGGGTGGAAGGATTCGTTATGGAAGAGAAAAAGATGGCTTTTAAAGACGCAGCCTGCAGCCTGTCATTAATTTCATCGAATTTTTCAAGCGACTCATCCTCATGGGAAAAAGCCTGCACGACTTTCTGGTTCCCGATCATTTCATCGATAAAAGCCGTCTGTTCTCCTCTCGTTTCGGACTGCAGCTTAAACATCGTGAATGTCTTTCTGGCAATAAAGCTTGCTACCAGGAAAGAAAGAGGCGTAATGATCACGACGACAACCGTGATGCCGACATTGATGCTCAACATGAATCCAAGCGTTCCGAGAATCGTGATAACACCCGTAAAAAACTGTGTAAAACCCATTAAAAGACCATCCGAAAACTGGTCTACATCGGCGATCACGCGGCTTACGATCTCTCCGTAGGAGTGCCCGTCAATATATTTTAACGGCAGGATTCCGATCTTGCGAAACGCTTCGTTTCTGATATCCTGTACGATACAGTATGCCATTTTATTATTGCATACGTTCATGATCCACTGTGCAAATGCCGTAATTAAAATAACGACTGCCATTTTTTTCAGGATTGCCAGTATCCCGGCGAAATCTACCAGTCCTTTGGCTATGATCAGGTCGATCGCATATCCTGTGAGAATCGGCAGATACAGCGTAAATGCTACGGTAACTGCTGCGGCTATGATTGACACTGCCAGATAGAGCCAGTATTTTTTGATATAATGCAGCACTTTTTTAATGGTTTCCTTCTGTTTTCCGCGTGCCTTTTCCATTGTTGTTCGTTCCTTTCCTGCTTCTCTTTCCTCTTACCGGCATCACCGCCTGTTGTCGGCTTCCTGCCGCTATCGCCCGGCGCTTCCTACAGGCGTTTCTGCCTTCAGGCCTGTGAATAATGGATTTCTTTATATACTTCGCAGTTTTCAAGCAGTTCTTCATGCCTGCCGATTCCTGCTATTTTCCCATCTTCAAGTACGATGATCTGATCCGCATGCTGAATGGAGGAAGTTCTCTGCGATACGATAAAGACGGTGGCGTTCCCTTCCATCTCCCGGATTGCTTTACGCAGTCTGGCATCAGTCGCATAATCCAGTGCCGAAGCGCTGTCGTCCAGAATCAGGATCTCCGGCCGTCCGACAACGGCTCTGGCGATCGTCAGACGCTGGCGCTGACCGCCGGACAGGTTCTTGCCGCCCTGTGCTATTCTTTCATCCAGACCGCCCGGTTTGGCATCCACAAATTCTTTTGCCTGAGAAATTTCCAGGGCGCTGTTCATCTCTTCTTCCGATGCGTCCGGTTTTCCCCATGCCAGATTCTCCCTTATGGTTCCCTGGAAAAGAACCGCCTTCTGCATGACCATACCGACTTTTTCCCGCAGTTCTTCCATTGCATAGTCTTTTACGTCGATACCGTCTATTTTGACGGAACCTGCCGTCACATCATAGAAGCGGGGAATCAGATGAACCAGGGAAGATTTTCCGGAGCCGGTGCCGCCGATAATTCCAATGGTCTGTCCCTTTTCGGCTCTAAAATGGATATCACTCAATGACTCCGCTCCCGCCCCGCGATAGGTCAGGCATACATGATCAAATTCCACGGCGCAGGGCGCCTCACCGGCGGTTGAAATGCCTGCTTTCTCTCTCCCGGTGTTTTCCTTCCATTCCATGCAGGATTGTATTTCGAAAACACTCTCGATACGGTTTGCGCAGGCAAGCGCTTTCGTGATCGTAATGATCAGGTTCGCAAGCTTTACAAGTTCGATCAGAATCTGCGACATATAATTGACGAGCGCTACAACTTCACCCTGCGTAATATATCCCGTATCGACCCGGACCGCGCCGGTATAGATCAGGGCGATTGTCGCCGCATTGACTACAACAAAAGTGACCGGATTAGTCAAAGCAGACAATTTTCCAACGAACAGCTGCCTGTGTGTCAGTTCTGCATTTCCCTGCTCGAATTCCTCCGTTTCCTGTTTTTCCTTATGGAATGCCCGGATCACTCTGACACCGGTCAGATTTTCTCTTGTTTTACCGAGTATCTTATCGAGTCCGGCCTGCACTTTTTTATAAAGCGGCATCGTTATCATCATGATTCCGAAAACAACCACGGACAGAAGCGGTATCGTTATAACGAAAATAAATGCCGCCTTCACATCGATGGTAAAAGCCATGATCATTGCGCCAAAGACAATAAACGGCGAACGTAAGAAGAGACGCAGTACCATATTCACGCCGTTTTGTACCTGATTGGCATCAGACGTCATTCGCGTGATCATCGTCGAGGTACCGAGCATATCCATTTCCGAAAAGGAAAGCGTTTGAATATGTTTAAATAACGCATGTTTTAGTTTGGTTGAAAAGCCGACCGCCGCTTTGGCTGCGAAGTACTGCGCGGTAATAGAACATGTCAGTCCGATCAGTCCAAGCAGAACAAGCAAAAGCCCCATTCGCAGCACATAAGGAATGTCCGCATCTGCAATACCGTGGTCTATGACTGCCGCCATAACAAGCGGCACAAACAGTTCAAATCCCGCTTCCAGCATCTTAAAAAGCGGCGCCAAAACAGTTTCTTTCTTATAATCTTTTAAATATACAAGTAATTTCTTCATACCAGGCCAAATCCTTTCGGTTCTTACATCAAAACAGCAGCTTAACTTATCATCAAACTGCTGCAGCGACTTCTTTCTCTATCATACAATTCCGTATCTTGCTAATTGGTATATTCTTCCGTCTGTTCCGCTATTTCCTCACTTAACAGCGTAACCTGCTTAGAAGGCGTATAGCGCTCACCGTTATACAGCAGTTCATGCAGCAGTTCCACATTCTCTTCCAGTGTAAGCGGGATAATACAGTCCCCCTTGCTGCCGATTGTCGCGTTGGTCCGCTCTCTTTCAAACGGAAACCCTTCCGAAGCAACAACATTATATTCCGCAACCGAACTAAGAACGCTGATGATCTCATTGACATTTAATGACGTATTGACAGAGGGCAGTACCGCCGTCACTACATCTTTGAGTGTCGCCAACGAAGCATCCTGCGCTTTAATCATCATGGCGCCCAATACGTCACGCTGCCTCTGCGCCCGTCTGAAATCGTCGCCCTTCGTATATCTGATGCGGCAATACGCCGTTGCCTGCATGCCGTTTAACGTCTGCACGCCGGTCTCTGTCACCGGTATATAATCGACGCCCATTTCTTCCGCCATACATAGCTGATAATTATTCAAATGGTTGATCTCCGCTTCCGTGATCTCCATCTCGATACCGCCAAGTGCATCGATCGCTTCGATCAGACCGCTGAAACCGATTGTTACATAATCCGTGATATCCAGATCCAGGTTCATATTCAACATGGTGATCGCCTGCTCCGGACCGCCTTTGGCATATGCGCCGTTGCATTTATTATAACTGTCATTGCCGAGATTCAGATACGTATCGCGGTATACGGAAACCAGCTTGATCTCATGGGTATCCTGATTGATACTGGCAATAATGATCGTATCGCTTCTGGTTCCTTTGCCAAGATCCCCGTCTCTGGCATCTACGCCGAACAGCGCGATGTTCCTGTAACCTTTCAGTTCCTGAACCTCTTCACGCTCTACTTTCGTCTCTACAACTTCTTCATTTATGACAATATTTTCCGTATCGATATCCGTACGTTCTATTTCCTTTGTCGTTGTGGTAATAACATACAATACGCCGATTGCTATAAATAAAACAAAAACTTCCAATATCAGCAGGGGAATGCTCCAACGCCGTTTTTTCCTGACGGCAGCCGTTTCTCCTGCCTTCTCAGAAGGACCCTTTTCTTCCGTCTGAGAATTCTGCATCTGTTCATTCATAGTGACTCCTCTATTTGCAGCACGCCTGCCCACCGGCCAAACGCATTTATACGTAAAAACCGCCGCCCGGCAGCGACGATCTATTCTTTACGCTGTCGCAATTTCCCATAATATAAAAAATACAGGCCTCATGGCTTGCACTGCGGAAATTGACCTGTAATTCCCGCGATTTTCTACGTCTTTTTGATTTTCAATCTATCTTAACATAAAAAAGGCCGTTTGAAAATATATAGCGGGTGTTTGTTAACAGTTTATTAATAAAATATTCTTTTTTGGCTGTCATATCCTGTTAGATCAGATCAATTGCATCCTGAATGGACGCCACGCCGATGATCTTCACATCTTTCATTTCCCTGATCTGCCTTAAACATACTTTCGGAATGACACAGGTCGTAAATCCCAGCTTGACGGCTTCCTGAATGCGCTGCTCTATCATACTGATCCCGCGGACCTCTCCGCTCAATCCGATCTCCCCGAACGCTGCCATACGATCGAAGATCGGGCGGTTCTTAAAACTGGAAGCCACCGCCATCGCTATGCCGAGATCGATCGCCGGCTCCACAATCCGCATACCGCCTGCCAGATTGACATATGCGTCGCAGTCTGACATCTGCAGTCCCACTCTTTTCTCAAGAACGGCCATTAACAGATTGACCCTGTTAAAATCGGTTCCGATCGCCTGTCTTCTCGGAAAACCGAAGTTACTGCGGCAGACAAGCGCCTGAATCTCAAAAAGGATCGGCCTTGTTCCTTCCATAGAACAGGAAACGATGGAACCGCTTGCCCCCTCCGGTTTGCCTTCCAGCATAAATTCCGACGGATTGGCGACCTCAGTAAGTCCCTGCTCCTTCATTTCAAAAACACCGATCTCATTCGTGGATCCGAAGCGGTTCTTTACGCCGCGCAGGATACGATAGGAAGCATGTCTGTCTCCTTCAAAATACAGCACCGTATCCACCATATGTTCCAAAACTCTCGGCCCCGCCACGGTTCCCTCTTTGGTCACATGTCCTACGATAAAAATAGAAGCGCCAAGGCCCTTTGCAAGCTGCAGAAAAACATTCGTTGCCTCCCTGACCTGGGAAACGCTGCCGGGAGCGGCCGAAACGGCGTCCTGGTACATCGTCTGGATCGAATCGATGATCGTAATATCCGGCATCAGATGCCGGATATTCTCTTCGATGGTATCCAGATTGGTCTCACAGAGCAAAAACAGATTTTCCCCGAACTCTCCGATACGGTTCGCCCGGATCTTGATCTGCTTTAACGATTCTTCTCCGGAAATATACAGCACTTTTTTATTATCTGCCGCCATATGACGGCACACCTGTAATAACAGCGTAGACTTGCCGATGCCCGGATCGCCGCCGACCAGGATCAGCGAGCCGGGAACGATACCGCCGCCAAGCACTCTGTCCAGTTCTTTGATATGCGTGGACATTCTTTCTTCTTCCCGCAGGGTAATCTCGGAAAGCCTGGAGGGCTTCCCGGCCTCTCCCGCCGCCTTTTGCGACGCTTTGGAGGCGGTACCCTTCGTATTAACTTTTTCTTCCACAAAACTGTTCCATTCCCGGCATCCCGGACATTGTCCCATCCATTTGGAAGATTCATAACCGCAGTTCTGGCAATAAAATACGGTTGTTATTTTTGCTTTTGCCATAGATTGATCCTGTCCCGCGTTTTATTTTACGATCTTTACCGTAACCTCTCCCGCTCCGGACAGTTCCACGCTGATATTCAATTTGCCGCCCAGGTTGGTCTTCATTCTGCCGATGTCCGTATCGTTTACAAACACGTCATATTCTGTTTCATCTTCCAGTCCTACGGTGATCTGCGCATCTTCGTCGCCCTCCACCTGAAACTCCACACCGTTTTCCTTCTCCACAAAGTGATTCACACTCGTACCCGGCACGGATTCATAAGAAAACATACCGTTCTTTTCAAGCTTCGTGATGCTCTTATAGGTCTTAACCTTTAACAGATCCCCTTTATGCTCGAAATTTTCCACTTTTGCCTTGGCATCCAATCTGTGATTGCCAAAACTGATCGCACCATCTGCTTCCGCACGAAGCAATTCTTCTACTACAGCCATCGTTTTTCCTCCTAAGTCCTTTATTGTTTAATCTTCGCTGTCGTGTACTCTGAAAGTTACTTTTTTATTTTTTAAAACGGCTGAAACACTGTCAAATCTTTCTACCGTCCCGGAAAGGATCGCTTCCGCAAGCGTATCTTCGATCTCCGTCTGGATCGCCCGCTTCATCGGTCTTGCGCCCATCTTAACATCCATATATTTTTCTATGATATAGTCCTTTAATCCCTGCGTTATCGTCAGTTCAATATCCATCTGATCTCTGCAGCGCTTCGTCAGGTTTCTGGAAAGCATCGATACGATCTGCTTCATATTGTCGCGGTTGAGCGGATGGAATACCATGATCTCGTCGATCCTGTTGATAAACTCCGGCTTGAAGATCTTTTTCACCTCTTCCATGACATTGGACTTCATTTTCTCATAGTCCTGTTTCTCGGTCTCTCCTGATAAAAAGCCGAGATTCTTCGGTTCCATGATCCGCTGCGCACCGGCATTGGAAGTCATGATCAGGATCGTATTCTTAAAGCTGACCTTGCGTCCCTTAGAATCCGTAATATGCCCATCATCCAATACCTGGAGCAGAATATTGAAGACATCGGGATGCGCTTTCTCTATCTCATCGAATAAAACGACAGAATAAGGATTTCTCCTGATCTTCTCACTGAGCTGTCCGCCTTCTTCAAATCCTACATATCCCGGAGGCGAACCGATCATTTTGGACACGGAGTGCCCCTCCATATATTCCGACATATCAACACGGATCAGTGCATTTTCGGAACCGAACATTGCCTCCGCAAGCGCTTTGCTGAGTTCTGTTTTCCCAACGCCGGTAGGTCCTAAGAACAGGAAAGAGCCGATCGGCCTGTTGGGATCCTGTAATCCTACGCGTCCTCTTCTCATCGCTCTTGACACGGCAGACACCGCCTCTTCCTGACCGATCACGCGCTTATGAAGAATGGATTCCAGTTTCAGGAGCCTTTCGCTTTCTTTTTCCGCCAGTTTTTTCACCGGGATCTTTGTCCAGAGCGCAACGACTTCCGCAACTTCGTTCTCACCGATGCGGTAATCTTTCTTACGCTCTTCTTTTTCTATCCGTTTCAGTGCTCGCTCATACTTCTTGATCAGTTCATCCTGCTGTTTTTTCAGTTCTCCGGCCTGCGTAAATGCCTCTATTCTGATCGAGCGTTCGATCTGCCTGTCGATCCGCTCGATGTCTGCTGCCAAAAATCTGAGTTTATCAGGCTGTTTGGCTCTCTGCAGCCGTACTGCCGCCGCCGCTTCATCGATCAGGTCGATCGCCTTGTCCGGCAGGTTTCTGTCGTTGATATATCTGGCGGATAACGCGACTGCCGCCATGATGCCATCCGGATCGATAATCACTTTATGATGCTCTTCATATTTGTGCGCAACGCCGAACAGAATCCTCTGGGCCTCCTCTATCGTCGGCTCCTCTACGGTCACCGGCTGGAATCTTCTCTCCAGTGCGGCATCTCTTTCAATATACTTACGGTATTCCGCGATTGTTGTCGCCCCGATCATCTGGATCTCTCCTCTGGCCAGAGACGGTTTTAGAATATTGGAAGCATCGATTGCCCCCTCCGCGCCGCCGGCGCCGATGATCGTGTGTATCTCATCCAGAAAAAGAATGATGTTTCCATCTTCTATCACTTCTTTGATCACTTTCTTGATCCGTTCCTCAAACTCTCCGCGGTATTTGCTTCCCGCTACCATGCCCGACAGATCAAGTGTCATAACGCGCTTATCCTGCACGGTAAAAGGCACATCGCCCGTTACGATGCGCATTGCAAGACCTTCTACCACCGCGGTCTTGCCAACGCCCGGTTCTCCGATCAGACAGGGATTGTTCTTGGTCCTTCGGCTTAAGATCTGTATCACACGGCGGATCTCATCTTCTCTGCCGATAACCGGATCCAGTTTTCCGTCCCTGGCTAATGCCGTCAGATCCCTGCTGTATTGTTCCAATGTCGATACAGAACCCTTTTTTCTGTTCTGTTTTCTCCCAAGGTCTTCTTTATACAGGGATTTATCTTCTCCCATAGCCGCCAGCACTTCCACATAAAGTTTCTGAATGGATATCCCCATTGTATTTAAGATCCTGACCGCTACGTTCTCACCTTCTTTTAACAGGGCAAGAAGAATATGCTCTGTGCCGATCTTATCACTGTGGAAGCGTTCAGCCTGTCTGCGCGCTTCATCAAGCACCTTTTCGGCTCTCGGCGAATAACCGTCGCGTTCCGCCAGCATGACGACGCTCTCCGGCGCGACAAGTTCCTGTATCATTTCTTTTAAACGATATTCTTCCACACCGCCCTCGATCAGAACGGTAGCCGCAACGCCTGTACCTTCTTTCAACAGACCGAGAAGAATATGCTCTGTACCGACATAACTTTGTTTCAAATTTCTGGCTGCACGTTCGGCATATGCCAATGCCATCTGTGCCTTATCTGTAAACTGTGGACGCATGATCATACTCCTCCATAATCTTCATAGATTTCATCGATCAGAGAATGTATCTCTTCTCTTGATATATTCTTACACCAGGCCTCTGCCAGAATCACCTGTAAAGCTCCCCGCATCTCTTCCACAGCCTGCATCTTGTCAATATCTATTGCGATGACCGCGCCTTTTCTCCTGTCCACCTTCACAAAACCTTCCTGCCTGAGCACGGAATACGCTTTGTTGACTGTGTGCATATTGATTCCGATATTGTCTGCAAGCTGTCTTACCGAAGGAAGCGCATCTCCCTCTCTCAGCCTTGCCGTCGCAATTCCAAGAACGATCTGATTCCTCAGCTGTAAATAGATAGCTTCATCACTGTTAAAATCAATTTCCAGTATCATAAGTGCCTCCGTTCCAGCACGATCTCATTATAACAAAGAGACGGTTTCATTGCAACCGTCCCCTATCGTTATCGTTCCCATGTTTGATCATGCTTTACGCATTACATGTCTTTTCCGCTGTCCTTCATATTCAAAAACTCAAACTCAAAATCGTCATCAACCATGAAGTTTTTCGCTTTCCGCTTCGGCTGTGTCTTTACCGGCGCTGCATCGTCTTCCTCATAAGAAACTTCTCTTGACGGTATTCTGCCGGAATCAGACGGTCTTCTGCGCGGCGGAGCCTGTCTTTCCTCACGGGAGGGACTTTTTCTTCTTGCCGGTTCCCGTTTCGCGTCACGTTCTCTGCCTTCACGCCGCCTCTCCTCACGGTTTCTATCTTCACGGGTTCTGTCATCACGGCTTCTGTCTTCGCGGCCCCGCTCCTCACGGCTTCTGCCCTCGCGTCTCCGCTCTTCCCGCTTTACGCTTTCCCGTCTTCTGTCGGGTTCTTCTTCGTCTTCATCCTCTTCTTCGTCCTCATCGTCTTCATAATCCTCATAATAGGCATCCCGCAGCTTAAAGATCATGATCGTTACCGCAACAGCCAGCAGAACGATGACTACGATCATTACAATGATGATAATGCGCTGTTTGGCAACCGTTTCCGCATCCAATGCGTTATTCAGGCTCTGTGCATGTGCAGCCGCCAACAGGTCTTCCAGTTTCTGCTGATACGTTTTACCGGACGTTCTGTCATAAAGATACCATGTATATTCTCCGGCATCATCTGCCTTATAAACCAGTTCATAATCTGCATTCTGTACGGGTTCCGGTTCCGGCTGCGGTTCTTCCGCAGGCTGCTCTGCAGGCTGTTCTACCGGCTCCGGCGGCGGAAGCATATCTCCCAAAGTTACCAGATCGGAACGGACATAACCGGTCTTCTCCGTACCATCCGATCCTGTAAACGTAACATAATACCAGGGTTTGTCGCTGCCTGCTGTCTGTCCGCTTATGATCACCTGCGTATTTTCCGGCAGTCCTTCCACAACGCCTTTGCTTGTGGAAGCGCCGCTTCTGATCTTGGCATTAGGCACCTTTATCGTAGCATACTGGGCATCCATCGCTGTCTCCGGCGGCACTTCCGCTCCCGACGCAGTTCCCGCCGACGCGGTCAATGCTGCAGAACCATCTGTCGTTCCGGCTGAGACAACTTCTGTAGAAGCATCTTTGTCTATCAGATCGGCACGGATAAATCCGTTTTTACTGCTGTCTACATAGACTTCATACCACAGGTTTCCCGCAGAGTCTGTCGCTTCACTGAGGATCGTGACCGTCGTTCCCTGGGAAGAGCTGGCAATAGAATCACTGTTCACATCAGCCTTCTGCCTGACCGTCGCCGATGGCACCTTTATTTTGCCCGTCGTCTCTGCGAAACAGACATCTTTTTGTACCGCAAAGAACAATACCGCGCATGCCGTTACCAACAGGCCCTTCCATACGCTTACCTTATTATGTTTCCACTTTTTTCCCATTCTGATACCCCGTATCTTTCTTTTGTTTCTTTCTTTTTCTGCTTTGCTACTGCTTATCACGCGTAAATCGCTTCGCGCCTTCCTCTCCGCCGAAACGTTCCATACCGAATCCGGCCATCATCTTCTCGTTCTTCTCGCGAGCCTTCTCCTCAAGAGCCTTCTTATACTTGACCTCACACTGGGGGCATACCCTTCCGGAACGGATCTTTACCCCGCACATTTCACATTTCATAAAGGAGTTGGAGCCTTCGGCGATCTCCAGTCTGGATTCTTTTAACATCGTCCGGATCGTCTTCTGTTTTACGCCCGTAGCATCGGCTACCTGCGCCGCGGTAGCGCCCCCATGCTTTTCTACGTAATTACGTACCTTGCCGTAATCATCATAAGCCACATACCTGCACTTTTCACAGCGATATTCCCCGCACCCTTTGAATACCATGACACCGCCGCATTCCGGACACTTCGTCGGGCGGTTATATATATCGTTATCCTGAAAATCCGTTATGTGATTCATATTCCTTCCCCCTTCTCACCTTACAGATATTCTATACCTCATCAATAGCCTTTCCAATATCATGCCGCATATATTTATTTTCAAAAGTTACCCACTCTGCGGCCTGATAAGCGTTTTCCCTTGCTTCATGCAGATCCCTGCCGGTAGCAGTCACTCCCAGCACTCTGCCGCCGTTTGTAACGATCTGCTGTCCATCTTCCTTCGTTCCCGCATGAAAACAATAATAGCCGTCTTTTCCTTCAAACTTCTCCAATCCCCCGATCGGAAATCCTTTTTCATAAGAAACCGGATACCCCTCCGATGCCAGAACCACACAGACTGCCGCATTTTCTTCAAATTGCAGCGTGATCTGATCCAGTGTGCCATCGATACAAGCCTCTATCACATCAATGATATCGTTTTTCATTCTGGGCAGTACCACCTGCGCTTCCGGATCCCCGAAACGCGCATTATACTCCAGGACGCGCGGCCCCTTATCCGTCAGCATCAGACCAAAGAAAATGATCCCCTGAAACGGCCTCTCTTCCGATGCCATAGCGTCTACTGTAGCCTGATAAATATATTTCCGGCAAAAAGCGTCTACTTCTTCCGTATAAAAAGGACTCGGTGAAAAAGTTCCCATGCCGCCTGTATTCAGTCCCGTATCGCCGTCTCCCGCGCGTTTATGATCCTGTGCGGAAGTCATGATGCGGATCGTTTTGCCATCTACGAAAGACAGAACGGAAACTTCCCTGCCTGTCATAAATTCCTCAATAACCATACGGCTGCCCGCGGCGCCGAATTTCTTATCTTCCATGATGGTCTTTACGCCATCTTTTGCTTCTTCCAGTGTATTACAGATCAAAACGCCCTTGCCGAGCGCCAGTCCGTCCGCTTTTAACACAACAGGCATAACAGCTGTTTCCAAATACGCAAGCGCCTTCTTCGGATCATCAAAGGTTTCATATGCCGCAGTCGGAATATGATATTTCTTCATCAGATCTTTGGAAAAAGCCTTACTTCCTTCCAAAACAGCGGCATTTTTCCTCGGTCCGAAAGCGCGCAGTCCCGCGCTCTCCAACTCGTCTATCAAACCGCCCACCAACGGATCGTCCATTCCTACGATTGTCAGGTCAATGGCCTTTTCTTTGGCAAAAGCGGTTATTTTATCAAATTCCATGGCGCCGATCGGAACGCACTCTGCGATCTGTCCGATTCCCGCATTCCCCGGCGCACAATAGATCTTATCGACTTTTTTACTTTTTGCAACGCTTGCGGCAATCGCATGCTCTCTGCCGCCGCTGCCCACGATCAATACTTTCATTGCGCAACTTTGCCTCTCTTTCAATCTATCCGTACTTTACCGTCGTTTACCTTTACTCTGCCGCCGGCGATCAGCTGAATAGCCTGCGGCAGTATCTGCCACTCCGCTTCTTCCATAACTCTTTGCTGTAATGACTCCGGCGTATCGTCCGCCTCCACAGCCACCGCCTTTTGTAAAATGATCGGTCCCGTATCCGTACCTTCGTCTACGAAATGCACCGTAGCGCCCGTTACCCTGACGCCTCTCTCCAATGCTTTTTCATGCACTTTCAGGCCATAAAAGCCGGTACCGCAAAAAGAAGGGATCAAAGAAGGATGAATATTGATGATACGATTCCTGTAAACCTCGATCAGCTTCTGCGGAAGTACGACCAGAAAACCGGCCAGCACAATCAGATCGGGCGCAGCCTCTTCAACCGCCGTCAGAAAGCTTTCATGAAACTGCTCCCTGTCAGAATATTCTTTCGGTGATATGCAAAGCGCGTCTATTCCCGCTGTCTTAGCGCGTGTCAGTGCATAGGAATTCCGGTTGTTGCTGATCACACGGACGATCTGTGCATTTTCGATCGTTCCTTTGGCGATCCCATCGATAACTGCCTGTAAATTCGTACCGCCGCCGGACACACATACCAGGATCTTTAACATAACGTAACTCCTTTTTCTCCGGCAGTGATCTCACCGATACGATAAGGCGTCTCGCCTGCCGCCTGCAGCGCTTCCATTGCCCTTTGCGCGTCTGCGCAGTCCACCGCAAGCACCATGCCGATTCCCATGTTATAAGTATTATACATCATTTTCTCTTCCAGATTGCCTGTCTTTTGCAACAATTTGAAAATAGGCAGAATCGGATAGCTGTCCTTTATAATCTTCGCATGTACATTTTCGGGCAGCATCCTCGGAATATTTTCATAGAAGCCGCCGCCTGTAATATGGCTGCAGCCCTTTACAATAACACCTGCTTCTTTTAAAGAACGGAGCGCTTTCACATAGATTCTGGTAGGAGCGATCAGCGCTTCTCCAAGTGTTGTGCCGAGTTCTTCATAATATGTAGCCAGACTCTCCTTTGTCATGTCAAAAACTTTTCTGACAAGAGAAAAACCATTGCTGTGCACACCGGAAGAAGCGATGCCGAGCAGCGTATCGCCCGGTTTGATCTGTTCTCCGGTGATCAGGTTCTTTTCGTCTACAATCCCTACTGCAAAACCGGCCAGATCATATTCGTCTTCCGGATAAAATCCCGGCATCTCCGCCGTCTCGCCGCCTATCAATGCCGCACTGGCCTGTAAACAGCCTTCGGATACTCCTTTTACGATCGTTGCGATCTTTTCCGGGAAATTTTTGCCGCATGCAATATAGTCCAGGAAAAATAACGGTTCACCGCCTGCGCAGGCAATATCGTTCACACACATAGCTACGCAGTCAATACCGACAGTATCATGCTTATCCATCAAAAATGCCAGTTTCAGCTTCGTTCCGACACCATCCGTTCCGGAAACCAGTGTCGGTTTCTCCATATCCTTCATCTTTGCAAGCGAAAAAGCTCCTGAAAATCCGCCGATCCCGCCCAGGACTTCCGGTCTTGCCGTTTCCTTCACATATTTTTTCATCAGTTCCACTGATCTATAACCGGCCTCAATATCAACGCCTGCTGTTTTGTAGTCCATATCTGTATCCTCTCTTATACTCAATTACTCAGTCCTGCTCAATCAATGCTCCATTACGCGTTATAGTTTTTATATCCGGTTTCCTGCAGTCTGGCATCCTTTTTCTGTACGCTTTCCTTTAACGACTGCGTATAGTCCTTCAATTTCTGTAAAAGCGCCGCATCCGACACAGCCAGTATCTTAGCCGCAAGAATGCCCGCATTCTGGCCGCCGTTAATGGCAACGGTAGCTACCGGGATACCGGAAGGCATCTGCACTATGGAATACAGAGAATCCACACCGCCAAGATCCGATGTTTTCATGGGAATGCCGATGACCGGCATCGGGAAGATGGCCGCACACATACCAGGCAGATGAGCCGCTTTGCCGGCGCCTGCAATGATCACCTTAAAGCCTTTTTCTTCCGCGCTTTTAGCATACTCAAAAAACACGTCCGGTTCTCTGTGCGCGGATATGATCTTCATTTCATAAGATATACCCAGTTCCTCCAAAATGTCCGCCGCTTTCGCCATTACGGGCATATCCGAATCACTGCCCATTACAATTCCTACCTGTGCCATGCTGTTACGCCTCCTTGTATTCTAATGACACTTTCCACAACATATTGTGGAAAAGCAATATATTTCTTTTTCTAGTGTACTAGATTTTCTGTCAATGCGCAATATATTTTTACGCTGCAGGCCGGGCAATTTCCTATTCCTGTGAAAACGCTTCATTTAACGGTTCACAGCCTTCCAGAACAAACCGGCCCTCTGCAATGATAGGAATACGCTTCCCATCCCCGGTGACTACCGACAGCTCTCCCAGCTCATCATAAGGGATCGTTACGTCGGTATGGCAGTTGAAATAAGCTTTCATCATATCTTCGCCGCGAAGCAGTGAGACTTCGTTGTCTTTGGCGATAATCTCTTTACCGTCCGGATTGTATACCTTCACTTCTTCCGCATGAGAATAACACGTGTCACCAACTGCAAAATGAGGGCCCGTTTTCTCTGCGATCAGGATCGGCAGTTTATCTTCGATCCCGTATTTTCTCGCCACGACATAAGCCGTCGTGTTCGTGCCGACGGCAAATTCCCCGATCGGCAGCGAATCGTGATGATACAGGACATTGTCCTTAATATATTTCCTGTTTTCTTCTTCCGTTTCGAAATTGGCGCAGTCATATTCCGTGATCATGCCATCTTTAAAACGAAGCGAAAAATCCTTATATTCCAGTTCGTGCAGAAAGACTCTCGTCACATGCAGAAGTCCTTCCGTTCCGGCAAGCTGCGGTGACGTAAATACTTCTCCCACAGGAATATTGACATCTGCCACGCAGTTTTCAAAGTTGGTTTCTCTGCGCGGATCTTTTAACGTATGCAGTTTTACCTTCAGGTCGGTACGGTTTTCTCCCATTCCTTTTATGATCACATGATCGCCCTGATCGAGCGTATCGATGATCGTCTGCTGGATGCGCTGGTAAAGTTTATAATCCAATGTGTTGATCCGAATGATCTCGTCGAAAATTTCCTCATAGTGCGCGCCGATATCCGGGGCCGGAAATGCAATGATCGTAAAGCTGGTCTCGTCTCCTTTGATATATCGGTTCTGCAATACTCCTGCCCTGGACATATATTCCACGGACATTTTCTGCTGTCTGGCGCTCATTTTGGCCGCCGCTTCCTTATTTCGCGGCACGAAAGGCTCTTCTCCGAAAATATCCACACAAGCCGGACCGCCGTATACGCCTGCTTCTTCCTGAAACTGTTCCCAGACATTCTGCATGCATTCCAACCGCCGTTCCACCAGCTTTTTGTCCATGAAAAGCGCCAGATCCTCTTTGTGGTCATAATCAAACTGCTTATTCGGGTTTGCACCGAAATAGCCGATCTTATTGACGTTCCAGCCACGGAAGATATTCTGGGCGGAGCGATAGAGAGCGGCTCTTAATCCAATGGTTTCAAAATTGCGGACCGCCATTCTGATCATTCGCTCAAAACCAAGCGGAAAACGGATATTGACAGTCTTTTTGATCGATATGTCCTTGTTTCCCGTCTCGAAACCGATCCGGTAACCCTCTGTATACGTATCTGCCATAAGCCGAACAGTCTCCTCCGGCAGTTCCAGCATATGCTTTGCCGTCAAAAGCTCATTCTCCGACACATATTCACCGTAATAATACAGATACCGCAGATCGGACAGATCGCTCTCCATAATGATGCGGGCAGCGAAATCCCGCTCCGGAAGCAGCATATCCGCCACTTTTTCCGCACTCTCTTCCTCATAATAATCACTGATGTACCAATATATTGCCTGCCTGATTTCCTCTGCAAGCGCATTTCCTGCCGCGGACGCCTCTTCTGCGCTTTCTCCTGCATCCGCGTTCTTTCCATCCATATTTTTCGTATCCGGCTCATTTTCTGCCGTTATCACAATCTGATAGATTTCCAGCAACAGCTCCATGCGGATCACTGCCTGGAATACGGACTGCTCATAAACAGCCGGAATCATGCCGCGAAGCTCTGCATATAAAAAGGCAAGAAGCCGGCCGATCTCTTTTCCGAAACGCTCTGCCGCATAAGATGGATTCGCATAGCTGCTTTCATAATTTTCCGGCAGAATATCTTCATAGAGCGCCTGGTTACGCCTCTGCAGCTCTTCTAACGAAGCCGTATAAAGACTGCCATCCGCTCTAAAATCCCATGTCCTTTTTAAAAACAGCACAAATTCCGCCATTTTCACAAAATAATCCCGGTAAATACCGCCGCCTTCTTCTCCCGGTATCTGTCCGATCCGCTCTATCGCTAAGGCAAAGCGCTCTTTTTCCAATTCCGTTCTTTCTTCTGCTGTTATTGTTTCTTGCATAACACCCTCCATAACACTTGTTATTCTTTTGCCATATTTATTCTGATGGCCGCAAAAATCCTGCCGTTTCATGGCTTAAATTCTCTACGGTGCGGATCACGGCGGCATCATCCGCCGATCTCGTATGCCCCCGCATACAAAATAGCGCTCACAACAAGCAGCGCCAGCACATTCAAAAAAATCCCCAGATAGGAGAAAAAATAGAATTTATCCCGCTCGGTCTTCGAAACCATGCCGAGTCCTGCGCCGACAAACGCAAAAATCGTTACAAGAAGAGCCGCCGCCCCATACTGCCTTGGAATGTTACCGTTATTCCGATAACTCATGACAAGCGTATAAATAAGCGTGACAAGAGAAATGACTCCCAATATCGTCGCCATGATCCCCTTGTCCGAATGACTTTTATTCGTAAACATAAAACTGTTTTTACGACTCATAGAAAACTCCTTATTACTTTTTGCCCGTACTTCCGGCAAGTTCTGCACCAAACGGAAAAACAGGCATTTCTACAAGAAATACCTGTTCATTTTTTAAAATATAATTTTATTTCTGCCCGCTAAAAGTTTGGCGCCGCCGATAATAAGCAGAATGCCGCTCGTAACGCCAACTACCAGTGCCGTGACCCCGACTGCAATGTTCATTGCGCCTGCACCGCCCATTGTTTTATATGTTTTTTCTTCCATCCTGCCACCAATCCTTTCACAATTTCCCCCATCCGATCGGGATTATTTTATACCATATTGCTCATAATATGCATCAATGGCCGCTTTTAACGTATCGTCAATATATACGGTTCCCTGATACGGCTTATTGTACAGGCAGGCAACCACGTCTTCCATGGTAACGATCGCATTGGCCTCAAATCCATACTTTTCTTTGATCTCGTCAAGCGCGCTTTTTGTGCCGGTGAGTCCTCTTTCCATACGGTTTAAAGATACGATCAGGCCTTTGATCTCCACGTCGGCCTGCGCCCTTATGATCGGGAAAGTCTCTTCGATCGATTTGCCCGAAGTCGTCACATCCTCGATAATGACTACTTTGTCGCCGTCCTTTAATTTACTGCCCAAAAGGATTCCCGTATCGCCGTGATCCTTTACTTCTTTCCGGTTCGCACAGTACCTTACTTCTTTTCCATACAGTCTGTCAAGGGCCATGACGGTCGCTACTGCAAGGGGAATTCCTTTATAAGCGGGTCCGAATAATACATCAAAATCCAGTCCATAGTGATCATGAATCGCCTTTGCATAATATTCGCCGAGTCTGTTAAGCGCTCCGCCTGTCACATAAGCTCCCGCGTTCATAAAAAAAGGAGATTTCCTGCCGCTCTTTAATGTGAAATCGCCGAATTTAAGAACCTGGCAGTCTACCATAAATTCGATAAATTCCTGTTTATAGTTCTCCATTTTGATACCCTCTGCCTTTCCCACAGCCTGTTCCTTTGATCTGACCAGGCCGTTTCCCGTCTGTTTTATCTCTCTGCCGTCAATATTTCAGCGTTTCGCAAACGCTCCCGCAATGTCTTCTTTCATGGCTGCCACTGCTGCCCTGGATGCTTCTGCAAAGCTCTCAGCGCCGTATTTCGCATATTCTTCCTGTTTATATGCCGCAATAATGCCTCGTGATGAATTCACGATCGCTCCGAGTCCATCTTCGTTAAAGAAATGAACCAAATCTGCGCCTTTTCCTCCCTGCGCGCCATATCCGGGCACGAGAATCAGGGCTTTGGGCATAATCTTACGAAGGATCCTGCCCTGTTCGGGATATGTTGCGCCGACAACTGCGCCTACATAGCTGTAATCGTCTCCCATACAGCCGGCGCCCCATTCGGCAACCTTTTCTCCGACAATTTCATAAAGCGGCCTGTCTTTTGCCGTATTCTGTCCGTCATCTTCTTTGTCCGCGCCATCCGCTGTCTCTTTCACGATACGGTCCTGGAACTCGCCGCTGCTTGGATTGGATGTCTTTACAAGGACAAAAATACCTTTTTTCTCTTCTTTACATACTTTGATAAACGGTTTTACGCCGTCGGAACCAAGATACGGATTGACCGTAATAAAATCTTCATCGAATCCCCTGCAGAAATTACTGCCGACCTGTACGCCGCCAAGATGTCCCACGGCATATGCCTCGGAAGTCGAACCGATATCGCCGCGTTTGACATCACCGATCACGACAAGTCCCTTACTCTTACAGTATTCCACCGTTCTCTGGAAAACGATCATACCTTCCACGCCGAACTGCTCATACATGGCGATCTGCGGTTTTACTGCCGGAATCAGATCATGGATATGATCGATGATCTCTTTATTAAAAAGCCAGACCGCTTCCGCAGCGCCTTTTAACGTCTCGCCGTATTCCGCATATGCCTGTTTCTGCAAGTGTTCCGGTATATAGCTTAACATCGGATCGAGTCCGACTACGATCGGTGCGCCGGTCTTTTGGATATTACGGATCAATTTATTTATCATGGATACTTCCTGCTCCTTTGCTTTCTGTCCTATAAAGTCTTATCTTTCAGATCCTGCAGGACGAACTGGTTTTCAATATACAGTTCGAACTGGTCTCTTGTCACCCATTCATATTCGCCGTAATCTTCTGCCAGCACGATATGTCTTTCTTCCTCTTCCGGGATAGAACAGATGTAAGCGATACCGACACAGTGGGTATCCCCCAGTACGCTTGACCATGTATATTCAATTTTCTCTATTTTACCGTCTATTGACAACTGCTCCTGAATCGCGCGCAGTACCGCTTCATCGGGCGCTTCTCCGTGCCCCACTTCCGTATCGACAAACTCCCATACAAAAGGATCGGGAATACGGTCATCCACCCACCTTTTCAATAACAGGTATTTATCATCCTTTTTGATGATTCCTTTTACTCTTAAGAAAGTACTTTCCATAGGGAACCTCCATTCTTTTTTCGTTTTCTTACTGAATCTACTAAATATAGTATCATTGCCCCTTGTACTTGTCAACAAACATCATTATCTTGTTTTTAAGAACTGATTCTCTCTCTGAGCGGCTGTATCATCCGGATAAGTTTTCAGATAATCGCTCATAAGAACTGCGGCCGTCGTATAATCACCCATATACTCATAAGCCACGATCTCATTGAATTTCAGGGTCTGCATCATCTCATTGCCCTCGATCGCCATCCCGGACTGAAACGCCATGAGCGCCAGTTCATATTCCCCCATCTGCATACGGCACAGTCCCAGCTGGTTATAAATCTCCGCTTTGCTCTGATCATTGAGCGTATAATCGCCGTAAATGCTGGAGGCGTAATTGTAATCTCCAAGCGCTTCGTAGGTTCTTCCCAGATAAAGGGACACTTCGTAATTGTCCGTGATCTTTACCCGCAAAAGACAGTCTTTGGCATTTTCATAATCTTCCAGATAATAATAAATACGTCCCAGATCATAGTCTGAAATAGATTTCTCGTTGTCGGAGATGACCTGCAGCAAATATTCTTTGCCGGCTTCTTTATAACCGTTATCGACCAAAACCTCATAGATCTGGATCAGACGGTC
Source organism: uncultured Lachnospiraceae bacterium (assembly GCA_910579735.1). Taxonomy (GTDB): domain Bacteria; phylum Bacillota; class Clostridia; order Lachnospirales; family Lachnospiraceae; genus UBA3282. The sequence goes on along the minus strand of CAJTUZ010000001.1, from coordinate 263,649 downwards.
ATAGTTCTTGGCGTCTCCGCTCATCGTATTATCAAAATCCTGTTTGGCGCCTTCAAAATCACCGCTGTATAGTTTTACGCATCCTCTTAAATAATAAGCGTCCTTTTCCTTCGGCCGCAGCGCCAGAATGGCATCGTAAGCTCTGACCGCATCCTCCGTCTGTCCGTTTCTGAAATAGGCCGTTGCCAGATAATAGTTGATGTCAAAATCAATATCCCGCACCGTGCCGTCACTTAAAAGCAGCGCTCTTTCAAAAAAGGAAATGGCCTCTTCATACCGTGACAACCCCATATAGGCAAGGCCCATACCACGGCAGATCTGTCTTTCGTCCTCTTTTTCGCCAAGCGCTGTCTGAAAATATCCCAAAGCAGTCTCATACTCCAGATTTCGCACTGCCTCCATGCCCGCGCTGACATTATCTGTTTTTTCCTGTGCGCCGCATCCTACGCAAAGTAACATTATGGTAATGCCTATGATCAGTACTGTTTTTTTCTTCATCTTGATATCCTTACGCTATCGTACTTTCCGCCATTTTCCGGATAAGGCCCGCAGCCTTATCACGCATGCCGGTATCGTTAAAAATGAATTTTTCTCATGTTCTTCCTACCATATTATCTTACCAAAAAAAGAAGCGCGATTCAAGGCAGCGCCGGAAAAAACAAAATACTTTCTACGGAACGTCATGAAAAACGGCTCGGAAAACGGCAGGGCGGAGCAGTTACATTTCCTTTGGCGGCACGCTCCCGCTCCGTGAAAAATCGCAGCGGATGCTAAGCTCGAAAGATACATCGCTAAGCACCGGCGTTTTCCAAGGGCCTTCGCAGGAATTGTAACTGCTCCGCCCTGCCGTTTTCCGAGCCGTTTTCTGTCCATCCTGCAAACCTAAAGCAAATTCCCATACACCAGATCCTTCATGACCCCGAAAAATTCCCGCACCATATTGTTGAGCAGGAAATACACATCGGAGGGGGCGGAAATCCCGCATACTTCACGGATGCCCATATGTCTTGCCAGATGAACGCCGCGAAAGACATGGAAGTTGTTGGTCACGACCCCCACACTGTCATTTTCTTTGTCAAGAAACTGCATGCTGAATGCAATATTTTCAGAAGTATCCGTGGATTTGTCCTCCATGAGAATACGTGCCGGGGCAATGCCTCTTTCTATCAGATAGCGGCACATGCCTTCTGCTTCGGAACACGGTTCGTTGGAACCCTGCCCGCCGGAAACGATACAGACCGTATTCTCGTTTTCCACCAGATAGTCGTATGCCGTATCGAGACGGAATCTTAACGCGGCGGAAGGTCCGTTCTCCTTGATCTGTGCCCCAAGCACGATAATATAGTCCAGGCCCTCCTCTCCCTTTGCATGGAAACCGCTTATAATACAGCCTTCCGTTACAACAAAAAGAAGTATGCCCAATGTTAACATGATGATGGTAATCTTTTGCAAAACATCAGGCATCCTGCTCCACAGATCAAAATGCAAAAAAGCGGTAAGTCCCAGAAAGCAGACGCCGCCCATTCCCCATATCAGATAAAAGCGCGTTCCGGATTTGATACTGTATATCAGAAAGCAATAGCCGAAACAAAATAAACTGCATAGAATACATAATATTTCCTTTTTCATACAGACTCCTTCTTACCGTATACGATCAGAAGCCTTTTTTCTTCAGATCGTTCACAAGGTTTACATAAAATTCTCTTACATCAAATTCCCTGATATTTTCCCTGTTCAGATCGATCAGATCACCATGAGATATCCCACGTCTGCCCTTCAAATGCAATTCCTGATAAACGTTGCCCCACAAAGCGGACGATATGGAAACGAGTCCGTCGTTTTCCCCATCGAAGCGTTTAACCAGATCATATGTCAGATTCAGCGGAAAACGGGCGCTGTAAGCTCCCCGCATTGCCGCCGCCACGCTTTGGTAATAAACTTGTCCGCTATCGGGCAGTTCTTCGTTTCTCGCAAGACATTTCTCTGCCGTCAGATCCGTCACGGCGCCGAGAAAATCCGGCGAATCATCTCCGAATCTGCGAAGCGCCGCGTTATATTTGCCGTCCAGATACAGCCGTAAGCGTTCGGGGGCTTTCTGCAAAAGATAATCCGCAAAAAGGCATCCCCTGTGGGGCGTATCGATCGTCGTCAGGGAAGCGACATATTCCGCCGCGCCGCATCTGCTTATGGCATACCGCATATCCAGACCGCCTTTGGAATGTGCTATGACATTGAGTTTCCCGCAGCCGGTCTCCGATACGATCTGTTTTATCCGCCCGGCCAGTTCCTGTCCGCATTCCGCTACGGACGCCGCAGACTGTTGATTTCCGTAATAGATCTGTGCACCGTTTTTCATCAATTCGCCGGGAATCCTGCCCCAATAATTGAAAAAACGTACGTCTCTGAAAAACACTCCATGTACCATAAGGAGCGGATATTTTGTGTGACAGCATTCGCTTTTTTTACGAACGGCATTCAGTTCTTCTTTCTCCAGCTCCGTCTCATATTCCATGCAGGCCAGCCGGTACAGCCTGCCAAACAGGAACAGATTGACGATCGGTACCCACCAGAGCAATAACAGCGCCAGCCGGTAACGGATTCCCATTTGCAGGGAAGAAGCGAACAGACGCAGACTGCCGTTGCACAACAGAATTCCCCCGCCGCACAGACAGAGCAGAACGGCCAGCACATAGAGCAGGATGCCTTTCATGTTTTCAAAGGAAAGGCAAAATGCAAGCCGGATCAGCCATATGGTACTGACTGTCATAGTCAACCCTGCATAAAAAAGCAGAGACGCGCCTTTATCCAGACGTTTCAGACGTTTCCCTCCCATCCGTTTATTCTCCGGATATAACGTCAGGGGCGCAATATTCGCATACAGGAAAAAAAGAGCCGCCGATAAGATATAGACCGTCGTCCGTATACCGTCCGCGTGTACGGCCTGCACAATACCGGCCATATTCATACTGAGGGCAAGAAACAGCGTAAAAAGCAGTATTTTCAGCTTATGTATATATCTTGTCATAGCGTACCCCTTTTTCTTATCATAATATGATATTCTTAAAAGCAGATTAGCAAATTCTTAATATTCTATGATTTTTATAGATGATTAGAGTGCCGGAATGCTTACATCATGCTGTCCATTATCCTTCCGGTCTCAAAAAGCATTTCCAATGCTTCCGTAACGCTTTCTGATAATTTCGTTTCCTCTCCGTCTTCCAAAACCGTATAAGCATAGATCATATACAGATTGTTATCATCTTCCGCAACATACATCACGCCGGCTTCCACATGATCGTCAACATGCTCTGCCATCTCCATTTTGATGGTACGGCCCAAAAAGGTCATACCAATATCCTCTATCTCCATATAATCGGATTCATCTATAAAATCCTCTTCCATTTCCTCTTTCAGCATTTCCAGATCTTCCAACAGCCAGTCGAGCATGCCGGTCATATCTTCCGACTGCGTGAGTGCAATGCATTCGTCGGCCGATTCCGAATCGCCGCCCGGAACGATCATCGTCTCATAATCGTCGCTCATTTCCTCATCGATCATCCAGCCCTCCGGCAGGGTAAAAGAAAGAGAGTAGACCTCAAAATTATTAGCGCTGTTTTTATGATCAAACGCTTCCTGTTTTTCTCCTGCAAAATCAGGCGTCCAGCCAATCTCCATCTCATAAAACGCTTCCAGTTCCGTCAGCAGAGCCTGCGTCCCATCCGTAGTATCTTCTTCATTTACGATAACTGAAACAAGCGCCATGATATCATCATGCAGAAGATAAAGACCGTAAACCGCATAACGAGGCAAATATTCCTCGTTCCAGGCGTCATACTCCATATAGCTGACTTCACACACTGCGGACTGACCGGTTTCCTGAATATTTCCAGTCACAATGTCAAAATAATCGTCATCATAATTTATTTCCCTGTCCACATATTTCTGCAGATTGCTGCGCAGCGAATAGTCTTTGGCTTTATATTGCAGATACGGTTCCAGATCGACTTTCACATAGACGCCCGCATTCTCGCTCCTTGCAGATGAGCCGGATACGCGCGGATGTTCCTCCTTCGGAATATAGACGCTGAATGCCGCTTCCTTTTTGGAATCGGTCCTGGACGTGGCAATACGCTCCTCTGTCAGATATTGAAATCCTCTATAGCCTGCCGCGTCTTCTGATCCGAACACAATACCTGTCCCTGCGCCGCCTTCATCCGCAGTGTCTTTACCGCCGCTGTCCGCTTCCCCGTTCCCTTCCTGTTCTGTATCCTGAATCGCTTCCTCCTTTTCGTCTTCCTTGCTGTTGGATGCGATCTCTTCCCTCGCCTGTTCCCTTCTTGCATCCGGATCAGATGCGGCAGGTCTTGCCGAAACGCAGGCCGTCAGCGCAAACGCTGTACTGATGCTCATGACCATTGCCAGGATCTTTTTCGCCAGACGATACTTTTTCCAGTTCTTCCGTTGATTCCTTTTCCACACATTCCATAACATTTTCATACCATACCTTCCATAAGACAGATACCGGTTTCCATACCCTGGAAACCGGTATCCGTATCAATACCCTTATACTGTCGTCTGCTTTCATACTGAGCTTATGAGCTTCCGACTATCTTAACTGTCCTGTTTCAAAAAGCATATCAAGCGCTTCTCTTACTTCTCTTTCCGCATCTTCGCCTTCACCGGCCCATACTACTCCGTAAACGGCGTATTGCGTATAACCGTCCTGTGCGAGATAGAAAATACCGATATCATAACCGTCTCCATCTTCCAACAGCATTTCCATTCTGATCGTTTTGCCGAGGAACGTTTCCCCTGCATCCTCTACGACAAGATCCGTTACTTCGTCGCCAAACGCTTCCTCGAAATAACTCGTCGTATATTCCAGATCGTCGAGCATATCATCGATCATGCCATCATCGGCAATATAGTCTTTGGCCACAGAGATATAACCAAAACTGAGCGCATCGCCGTTTGGTCCGAAGACGATCTCATCATAAGACGTTTCATCCTCGTCTTTCTCCCAGCCATCCGGCAGTTCAAAAGAAATATATCCCAAATTAAAGGCATCCGCATTATATTCGTCGCTGTTTTCGAATGCAGTCTTCTTTGCCTCAGCGAAGGATTCGTCCCAATTAATATCGATCTCGTAGAAAGAAGCAAGTTCATCTAACATTGACTGTGTCTTGCCTGTCGTTTCTTCCGCCTCAATGCAGATATCAATCATGGCCATAACGTCATCACCCATATCGCGCAGGCAGAAAATTTGATAAAACGGCGTATATACATCATCATAAGAATCGTAGTCCATATAAGATACTTCGCATATCGCGCAGTCGTCGCTTATCTCTTTCGACTCGCCGACTTCCAATCCGTAATAATCGGAATAGGACAGCTCACTCTCCACATACTCATCCAGATTTTCACACATGGTATAGTCTTCCCAGTCATACTGAAGATATGGATCAATATCAACGGACACCGTAACGCCCATGCGGTCACATCTTGCAGAGGAACCGGAAACGCTCGGATAATCGCCATCCGGAACAAATACGGAGTAACCTACTTTATCACCGGATTTGGTATTGGATGTAGAAACAAGTTCCTCAAGCAGATATTCGAACCCGGTATAGCCTTTGGCTTCATCGGAACCGAAAACAATGCCGGATGCCTTTTTCGAATCCTCTTTCTCTTCTTTATCCTCTTTATCTTCCTTGTCTTCTTTTTCCTCTTCTTTCGTACCTTCTATTTCTTCTTCCGTATCCTCTTCTGTCTCATCTTCTGCGGCATCATCTTCCTGCTCGTCGCTGTTTCTTTTCGTCAGATCAGACGCGCTGGGGACCGCAGACCCTCCACAAGCTGTCAAACCAAACATTACAGTTGCCATCAACAACGCTGTAACTACTTTGTTTTTCATTCGTTCTCTCCTTTTTCAGTGTGATTACCCAAAAACTGCTGCAGGACACGCATACACTCTTTCACATCGATCGGCTTGGCTATATGCGCCACCATACCGCATGCTAAGCAGCGCTGAGCATCATCGGAAAAAGCATCCGCCGTCATCGCGATAATCGGCAAACCGCTGTCAGGCCTCTCCAATGCCCGGATTGCTCTGGTAGCATCGTAACCATCCATGATCGGCATACGAATGTCCATCAATATAGCATCATAATACCCCGGAGCGGAATTGTCAAATAATGCAAGACATTCCTCTCCGTTGACCGCTCTGGTCAGCTCAGCGCCAGTTACGGAAAGGATCTCGCTTGCGACTTCCCAGTTCAAATCTATGTCTTCCGCAAGCAGAATATGTTTACCGGTAAGGTCAATCTCTGATGCCCCTTCCTGTTCCATATCTTTATCAAAATTATCCATATATTGTTTCAGGCGATGATACAATGTGGATTTAAAAAGCGGTTTGGAGATAAAACCTTCTATCATGGACTTCTCCACATGGCTCTCCACCTCGCTCCAGTCATAAGCGGAAATCAGGAAAATAGGAATATCGATATCCACACGCTTTCTGATCTCGCGAACGGTCTCCACCCCATCCATACCGGGCATTTTCCAGTCGATCAATACGAAACGGTAGTCGTCATTTTTCGTATGACGCTCCTCGATCATATTGACTGCGGTCATGCCATCAAGCGCCCATTCCGCATGAGTGCCGAGTTCTTTCAGATTGGCAACGGCGCTTTCGCACAACGCTTTACTATCATCCACCACCAGTATATTCCAGTCGGGCAGCTTCATATCCGTTTCGCTGACATCTGCCCTTTGCAGCGTCAGGGTAACATGAAATGTACTTCCCTTTCCCTGTTCACTTTGCAGGTCGATCGTTCCGCCCATAAGATCCACGATCTTTTTGGCTATGGACGTACCGAGACCGCTTCCGACAATGTAACGAACCTGCTCGTTTTCCTCTCTGGCAAAAGTATCCCATATCTTCGCCTGAAATTCCGGAGACATACCGATTCCCGTATCTGATACGAGAAAATGCGTCCTGATAAAATCATTATCCGTCTCTATCTGCTCCTGATACATATGCACATGCACATTTCCATGGGACGGTGTGAATTTCACCGCATTAGACAGGAGATTGAGCAGTACCTGATTCAGCCGCACACTGTCGCAGATCACATCTTCCGAAATAATATCTCTGATAAAAACATCAAAGATCAGTCCTTTTTCGCGCACCTGCGGCTGGATGATATTGACAATATCATCCATAAGTTCGCGAAGCGACATCGGAACCGAAGACAATACCATTTTGCCGCTGTCAATCTTCGACATATCCAGTACGTCGTTGATCAGGCCGAGCAAATGCTTGCTGGAAAGGCTTATTTTCCTTAAACATTCATCCACTCTTTTCTCGTCTCCGACATTTTTCTGTGCGATCCCTGTCATACCGATGATTGCATTCATCGGTGTACGGATATCGTGACTCATACTGGCCAGGAAATCACTTTTGGCCATATTGGCACGGATCGCTTCCTTTCTTGCCAAAGCCAGATCCGCGATCTGACGTCTTGTCAGCCGGTAATACAGTACAAAAATAGTCGCCAGCGCAACGAAGATGATCGCGATCGAGAAAAAAGTGACCCACACACGAAGCGCCGCCAGATCCGTGATCGTTTTGGTCAGGAAACTGTTCTGCATCGCACAGATCAGATACCATTCCACATTTCCCGGCAGCGGTGTACAGTACATAATGCTCTCTTCTCCATCAATCATGATATGTTCCGTATACACTTCCTCGGATGCAATTGCCTCTTTTAGTTCCACGATATAATCTTCTGATGTTTTTCCATTATAAGTTTCATAACTTTCCGCAACACGGTCAAAATAATTCTCTTTATAAACGTCCATGTTGCGGATAACAAATTTGCCGTTCCTATCAATAATATGATAAGAAGCTCTGGCATCTTTATCGTTAAGAAAAAGCGCATCGTTCAAATAGCCGGAAGGAAAACCGGCAACAAGCGCAATGCTTTCACCGCCATCTTTCATCGGATAGGCTGCCTTTACACCTAACAGAATGAATTTCTCGTCGTCCGTATAGGGTTCCGAAACAATGGCATGTCCTTCTTTTTCCAGTAATTCCATAATATGATCGTCAATGCAGATATCTTTTTTATCCCCTAAAATAACTTCCGTATCGTTCTCACAGTCTTCCCCTGCATAAAATGCCAAATAAGAAAATCCCCGGATCTCCGCGCTGAACCGTAACTCTTCGAGCAGTTCCTCATCGTAAAGCGCATCAGTCGGCGGTGTCCTTTCGATCAATCCTTCAACCTGCTTTAAACGCAGATCAATAATCGATTGAAATTTCTGTTGAATCTGCAGACAAATTTCATCCATATAGGTATAGCTGATCTCTTCAATAGACGCTTCCGTTTTCCTGGACATAAAGATCGTCAGTCCTGCAAACACCAGAATACTGATGATCACAACACTCGCTATACTGGCTCTGAAAAAATTAATTGTCTTTTTATCCACCCTTTACACCCCCCCTATCCGGGAATTTAAGCTTTATTCCATATATTTCTCAATACATTCTACAATCTGTGCCTGTACAGGCAAAATCTGTTCCAAGATCGCCCTTGCTTCCTCCGGCTTGCCAGTACGCAGCAGATCGACAATCTTTGTATAAGACTCATATACCGGCGTAATCGAGAGATTTCCTGAAACGCCTTTGATCGCGTGCGTCTTTTCTATGACATCCTCATAATCGTTTCCATCAAAATCCGTTTCTACATGATATGTGTTGATGGATTTTACAAAAGAACCAAGTAATTTTGTATACAATTTTTCATTTCCATTAATACGTTTTAATCCGCCGTCAACATCTACATCAAGTGCCTTTAAATCCTCAAATAAACTCATTCTCTGCACGCTCCTTTCTCATACAATTGTGCAAATGGTATTACCTCTATTTATGAATTCGGCACAGAAACTTCCGTTCCTGTGCCGGAATCAAACAATTTTTAATTGTCAAACACTTTAGATCAATATTTTCCGAAATCATCTCCAAGAGAGATAACCTGCTCGTTTGCAGCCGCCGAAGGCGCTGAATAGGAACTGCTGCTGCCGCCTCTGTAAGAAGAGGCGCTTCCGGAACCCAGATTGTAGATAGAGAGCATCTCTCTCATTCTGGATGCCTGATTGGAAAGTTCTTCGCTGGCTGCCGCACACTGCTCGCTTGTAGCGGAGTTGGTCTGTACAACCTGTGATACCTGTGTGATCGCCTGCTCGATCTGCGCAACCGCAGTTGCCTGATAATTGGAGGATTCTGCGATACCGTTAATGATCATTTCGCTGTCCTGTACAACCTTGGTAATTTCTTCCATTGCCTTGGATGTGCTGTCTACAATGCTGGAACCGGAATTAACCTTCTCAATGGAATCTTCAATCAGATCAGCAGTTTCTGCCGATGCAGCAGCACTCTTTGCCGCAAGGCTTCTTACTTCTTCCGCTACTACTGCGAAACCTTTACCTGCTTCTCCTGCTCTTGCAGCTTCAACAGCCGCATTCAGTGCAAGGATATTCGTCTGGAATGCGATATCGTCGATCGTTTTGATGATCTTGGAAATATTCTCGGATGCTTTGTTGATATCCTGCATAGCGCTCATGGTATCCTGCATCTGTCTGTTACCAAGCTGAACGTCTTCAATTGCTTTCGCTACCAGAGATGCTGCTTCATTAGCCTGTTCTGCATTCTGTTTCGTCTTCTCTGCGATCTCATCGATGGAAGCCGTGATCTGCTGAATCGCACTTGCCTGCTCGGTAGAACCCTGTGCCAGTGCCTGGCTTGCGCTTGCTACCTGAGAAGAGCTGATCGTTACCTGGGAACCTGCCTCAGAGATATTGCTCATAGCATTCAGGTTATCTTCTACCAGTTTCTTTAAGGAATTACCTAACATATCGTCAGCAGACGCCGGTTTTACGCTTATCGTTAAGTTGCCGGCTGCTACTTCTTCGGCAATATTCGCCTGATATTTGATATTGTCAATTACCTGAATATATTCATCGATCAATTCGCCGAACTCATCATTGTTATACTTCTGGAGCTGGATATCATTAACCCGTCCCATAGCGATCTCCTGCGCCGCACTGGACAGATCTCTGATAGAACGCATGATCACTTTGATCAGAGCCGTTGAAATAATCAGTGTCAGAATAACCGCAACTGCCAAAAGTCCGGCGCTGATCAGATTGGCAATACCCATAAGGCTTTCCATACGCTCAATTCTGTGATCTTTTCCTTCGTTTACAATCTGCATCAGTTCCGCGCTCTGTTCATCGTTCAGATTTTCATGAAAATGCTCGTTCAGTTCTACCGCGCTCTCTTCATTCATCTGCGCAAGTGTCTTTACACAGTCCTTGGTGATCCAGATCGACAATAATACAGTAATCATCGTAAGCAGAACGGGAATGGCAAATCCCAATATCAATTTCGTTTTTATCTTCATGTTTTTCATATTTTATACCTCTCATTCTTCATCAATATTCATTTCATTTGCCTGTTCAACAACCGATAGATCTTCATCATTCAACAGTTTATCAGGATCTAACAGAAGCTTGACCGTATCTCCGACTTTACCGATGCCATAAACATATTTGTTCTGTATTCTGTCAGAACGTCCGACATTCGGCGGCGGCAGAATATTATCTTCTTTAATCTCCACAACCTCCGCGATCTTTTCAACAATCAGTCCGACCATCATGGACTTTATGTTTATAACGATAATACAGGTTCTGTCATTGTATTCAAACGGCTCCTGTTTGAAACGCAGTCTGACGTCAACAACAGGAATAACTTTACCACGTAAGTTAATAAGACCTTTAATATAATCTTCCGTTTCAGGAATTGCTGTGATAGCCTGAAGCTGAATGATCTCATTAACATATTGGATCTCCAGTCCGAAAAATTCGTTACCGGACTTAAAGGTCATGTACTTTCCTTTCTGTGTATCACTTTCGTTGGAAGCACTGCCAGCATCAACCTGTCTCTTTAATTCACTTCTTTCTTCCATGCGATATACCGTTCCTTTCTGTTCATTTTATTCAATCAATCCCGGAGCATCCAAGATCAGGGCAATACTTCCGTCGCCAAGCTGTGTACAGCCGGACAAACCTTTTACCTTCTTAATGTAAGACGGAATCGGTTTTACAACGATCTCCTGCTCTCCGATCAGCTTATCAACAAGAAGACATACTTTCTTATCTTCTACCTCCAGGATCAACATAACGCCTTCTTCTACAGATTCTTTGTACTCCTCTAATCCATACCACTGGCCAAGTCTGAGTACCGGGAAACACTCCCCGCGGATCATGATGTATTCGTCGCCGTTCGGCTCATGGATCATCATATCTTCTTTCACGCGGACAAATTCTTTGATCGCGCCTGTTTCCATAACGAAAGAAGAATGTCCTATTTCCATAACGATACCATCTATAATCGCCAGTGTAAGCGGTATCTTCAGGCTCATGATACTGCCGAAGCCTTTCTTGCTTTCAATCTCAAGCGCGCCGCCGATTGCCTGAATGTTCTGGACTACGACATCCATGCCGACGCCACGTCCCGAATATTCCGTAACGACTTCGTTTGTCGAGAAGCCGGGCAGTGTAATAAACTGGTATACTTCCTTATCTGAATAAGCGCTGTCCGGTTTCGTGTCGTCCAGGATACCCTGTCTTCTTGCTTTGGCAAGAATTTTGTCTCTGTCAAGACCTGCTCCGTCATCTTCTACGCTGATCCATACCTTGCCGGCCTCTGTTTTCGCTGAAAGTATCACTTTGCCTTTCTCCGGCTTACCGCTGTCACGACGTTCTTCTTTGGATTCGATACCATGGTCTACGGAGTTTCTGACAATGTGCATCAACGGGTCCGAAATATGTTCAATAATATTCTTATCCACTTCCGTCTGTTCACCGACCATGACGAACTCAATATCTTTTCCAAGTTTTCTGGATACGTCGAAAACAATACGGTTCATCTTCTGGAAGGTATTTGCCAGAGGCACCATTCGCATCGACATAATAACGTTCTGCAGATCCGTCGAGATTTTGGATAACTGCGCTGCCGCCTTATTAAAGTTATCCAGATTCAAACCGGGTACTTTCAAGTCTGAGTTCTGTAATACGACCGACTCTGAAATAACAAGTTCTCCGATAAGTTCCATCAGCTGATCCATCTTGCTTACATTGACGCTGATAAAAGATGCCTTTTCAGTCTTTGGCTTATCTTTTGCCAGTTTCTTCTGCTTGCCGGGTTCCTTGGATTTGATAACGAAATCGCCGGGTGCGATCGCCGGTTTCTCAGGTTTCTTTTCTTCCTTCGGTACATCTCCATCAGCTGTTTTCGAACGTGCATCGATTTCCTCTACACTGGAATCCAGATCGATCGTCGGCATAACCGGTATATCGTCATGCTCGCCGAAATCAAATCCCTGCAAAAATTCATTTGCTTTGCATTCGATAATATCTACTTTATCAATATCATATCCGACACCGACGACCTTACGGATATCTTCTTCCGTGCATTGAGCCTGCAGCAGTATCTTAAATCCATCTTTAATGATCGTCTCTGCGGTATCCGGATCCGAAATGATATCTTCCGGAGAGTAAAGCAGATCTTCCGCAATCTCCTTCAATGCGTATACCACTTTATATGCATGTACGTTTGCCATTTCCGTTTCCGGGAAAAAGGAAACGTAGATTTTGTAAAAGCGGCTCGCACTCGTAGCCACGGGAGCAATATAGAACTGCTTCGGCTCCTCATGTTTGTTTTCGGGGATCGCCTCCCCTTTCTTCTTACCGCCTTTGCTGCTTCCGCCGCCTCCCTTAATCTTATTAAGGAATTCGTCAAGTGTTGCAACGATCTCACCGGATTCACCATCTACCGGATCGCCGTTGCGGATTTTCTCCATTTCATTCGAGATAAAGTCCTCTACCTCCAAAACATGATCCACTAACTCCAGATGTGGCACATTATCGGGATGAGATTCTCTCAAGTAATAAAAAATATCTTCAAGCTTATGCGCTACTGCCGTTATTTCATCGAACATCATGATACCGGAGGATCCTTTAATGGTATGCATGGTTCTGAATATTTCATTGATGCTGTCTTCATCAAAGCAGTCCGCATCTTTCTGGTCGAGAACCATTTCCTGCAGCTGCTCTAATAACTGTCCATTCTCAAACAGGTACATATCAAGCATGCCGTCTGTACTAAATTCTTCTGCCATATCCTTCTCCTTTCCTGCATATTCTCATTAAGTTCTTTTGTCAGACCAATCCAAGTTTTTTAAGCGCCTGTTCAAATTTATCCTGGTCAATAGGTTTACCGGAATATATGGTACATCCCAATTCAAATGCCATTTTGACATTTGCCTCGTCATTTAACGCAGTCGTCATAATGACCTTGACTGCCTTATCCTCGGGAATGTTTCTTTCCTTTTCAAGATTACGGATACCCACAAGAGACTGATATCCATCCATGACAGGCATCATGATATCAAGACATATCAAATCATAGGGTTCTCCGTCCTCCAAAGCCATCATGAACGCATCGACCGCTTCCATTCCGTCAACGGTAACGTCACATTCACCATACTTTGACAGGAAATTAACCATAAATTTCCTTGTGACAAAATCATCCTCGGCTAATAGAATCTTCATATCCTTTCTCCTTTACATTTTATTTAACAATGCGTATGTCCGTCCGGCGATATCACCCAGTTTTTCCTGGAATTCTACCGCTCCCAAATCATATGCAACTTTGGGCATTCCATAAACTACACAAGTGGATTCGTCCTGTCCGATCGTTCTGGCTCCCGCTTTACGCATGGATAACAGTCCTTTTCCACCGTCGCCTCCCATACCTGTCAAAATAATGCCTACGGCATCGGCTCCGGCTGCTTTGGCTACAGATTCAAACAAAACTTCTACCGATGGACAGTGGCCGTTCACTCTCGGTCCTTCTTTCACTTCCACCTGATAGGCTCCGTTCACCTTGATCAGGCGCATATGCCTGTCTCCGCCGGGTGCGATCAGCATGTGCCCCGGCAATACTCTGTCGCCGTGCTCCGCCTCTTTTACCGAGATGCGGCACTGGTCGTTCAGTCTCTTCGCATACATTTCCGTAAATTTCGGCGGCATATGCTGTACGCAGACAATACCCGGAATGTCCGTTCCGTAATCCTTCACAACGGAAAAGATCGCTTCTGTTCCGCCGGTAGACGCGCCGATCGCCACAATCAGATTGTTCCTCTTAACAGAAAGACTCTGCTGCTGTTCCTGCTGCATCAACACAGTCTTCTTGATATTACTGATCCTTGCCGTAGAGGCGATTTTAATCTTTACCAAAAGTTCGTTCTTGATGAAATCCTCTAACTGCTGTCTGTTTGATACGGCCGGTTTCGCTACAAAATCAACCGCTCCGGCATTCATTGCATCGAATACTTTGTCGCTGAGCGCGCTGATAACAACTACGGGCAGAGGATACTGCGGTATCAGTTTCCGCAGGAAATCGATTCCGTTCATCCTTGGAAGCTCTACATCCAAAGTCATGACGTCCGGTTTATGCGCCAGAATAAGATCTCTTGCTTCAAATGGATCTTTTGCAGTTGCCACGATCTTTATCGCAGGATCTCTGCTCAGGTTCTGTACAAGCAGTTCTCTAAACACAATTGAATCTTCTACGATCAATACTTTAATCGGCTGCATAACGTTACATTCCCTCCTTCTTTCTGAATATCGACGGCTGAATGATCTGGAAAGGCGTACTGTTTCTGTCAATCGTTTCCGTCGTTCCGATGAAAAAGTAACCTCCCGGTTCCATTAGATCATAGATACGCTGAACCAGATCCCGTTTTGTATTATCATCGAAATATATCATCACGTTGCGCAAAAATACAACATGAAGTTTCTTTTTAAATGGAAGCGGATCCATCAGATTGAACTGTCTGAAAATGACTTCCCTTTTCAGTTCATCCGTCACCTGATACTGACTGCCGCCCGCAACCGAATGGAAGAAATGTCTTTTCCACTGTTCCGGGAGATTCTTAAGCTGCTCCCCGCTGTAGATGCCCAGCATGGCCTGTTGTAAAACTTTGGTGGAAATATCCGTCGCCAGTATCTTCTTATCCCATTGATCTCTCTCCAGACCAAAGAAATCGGACAAGACCATGGCGATCATATAAGGTTCTTCTCCTGTGGACGCCGCGCCGCACCAGATGCGCAGATCCTTCGTTTTCGCCTCCTTGGTACGCAGCCAGGGCAGTACCACATTCCTCATATAATCAAAATGTTCGAATTCCCTCATAAAATATGTATGATTCGTTGTGAGGAAATTGACTAAAATCTTTTCCTGTACCCCTGTCTTATCACGTTCCACCGCATCCATGAATTCGTGATAGTTGTTAAAACCGTTTTTCTTGACATAATTTTGTAATCTTCCGTTTACGATCACTTTTTTCTGTCCCAGTTCTATGCCATAGCGCTGTTTCATAAAGACAGAAATTCTTTTCAGCTCATCATCCGTAAGCATCATTTTTCCATTCCCCCGAACTGATCTTACACTTATTTTAGCATAGCTGTCTCGCTATTTTACAACATATATCATATATATCCGGATTAAATTTCACTCCGGCCTCTTCCTTCATAACAGCAAGCGCCTCTTCTCTGCTGTGAGCGCCCTTCTCCGTCAGAGATGTATAGCGTTCCATAATAGAGACGATCTGCGCTGCAAGCGGTATTTTCTCCGTCTGCATTCCATCGGGATATCCGCTCCCGTTCCAGTTTTCATGATGATATTTGGCAATATCAATCGCTGTGGAGATAAATTCGTTATAATCGCTGTTCACATACAGATCGCTTAAAAGTCTTGCCCCTATATTCGTATGATTCTGTACGATCGAGCGTTCCTCTTCGGAGAGTTCCGTCTTCTTTTTCAGAATTTCCACCGGAACCCCGATATTACCGATATCGCATAACGGTGTGGCAAGTTCTATCGTGTCCACATAGGCATCTGATATTTTATCCTCAAACATCGGTGAAAGCTGCATTCCCTGCGCCAGTATCCCGCAGTTGCGCCGAAGACGTTCCATATAATCACCTTCGTAATCGGTATTTTGTATCGCAATATTGGCCAACGCGTACAAAATATTCTTTTTCTCAAGTTCCATTTGCTTTAACTGTTCGCTCAGAGAAATCTGCAGCCGCCTGTTCATTTCCATAAGTTCGCTCTTGGCTTCATGCAGACGCAGATGAACGCCTACACGCGCCTGTACGACTTCCGGAATAAAAGGCTTGGTAATATAATCTTCTCCGCCAAGCAGAAAACCTTCCACAATATCCATGGGATCGTCGAATGCGGAGATAAAGATAATGGGAATATTCCGGGTATTCTTATCGTTTTTCAAAAGTCTGCACAATTCATAGCCATCCATGCCCGGCATGGAAATATCGCTTAAGATCAGCTCAGGCATATGTTCTTTGGCCATAGTAAGCGCCTCTTCTCCGCTTTCCGCAAGAACCGGCGAACATCCCATATCTTTTATGATCTCTTCCAAAACAAGTCTGTTCGTTTCAACATCATCTACGATGAGTATTGTTTCCATTCCCGCAGTCCTGTTTTCATTCCCCATATATACACCTCTCTTCTTATCTGAAAAGTTTCTATGTAATAAGCGATATAAATACTTTCTTTATTGAAGAAGCGTATTGATTTCTTCATATCCGGCATTGACCTTCTCGTAATTCTCCTTCTGTACCGCCATCTTTAATTTCAGGATCACACGGCTTACTTCACGCGGCGCATTCTGTGTCAGCTGCCTGATCGTTTCCATGAACATTTCCGCCTTCTCCCAGTTTTCCATCTCGACACACAGGATCAGTTTCGAAAGATTTTTCTTTAAGGCCTCTTTATTCTCCTGTGTTCCGTAGCACATCACGTCTTCCGGATTGCTTTCCTCTTCTTCTGCGGGAGGCATCGCAAACAGATTCGCACGGGCCGCCGCCTCGCCGTCTTCCGCCTGGACGGGCAGCTCTTCCTCTTCGCAGATCCCTACCCAGATTGAGAAAGAAAACATACTTCCCTTATTCTTCTCTCCTTCTACTTCAATCTTGCCGCCCATTAATTCCACGAGC
Organism: uncultured Lachnospiraceae bacterium; assembly: GCA_910579735.1. Lineage (GTDB taxonomy): Bacteria > Bacillota > Clostridia > Lachnospirales > Lachnospiraceae > UBA3282. Next base: position 246,501 of record CAJTUZ010000001.1, on the reverse strand, counting down.
TGTTTACAGATATTCAGTCCCAGTCCCGTACCGCCGTATTTCCTGGAAATAGAGGCGTCCACCTGGGAAAAGCTCTGGAAAAGCTTATCCTTATCGGCTTTGTCGATACCGATCCCGGTATCTTTTACAATAAAAAACAATTCTATTTTATCATTTACACGAGCGGTTCTGACGACTTCTACGGTAATCTTTCCAACCGATGTAAATTTCTGGGCATTGGATAAAAGATTGTTCAAAATCTGTACAATACGAAGTTCGTCTCCGACAATATATTCCGGTATCTGAGGCGATACCGTCATAAAGAAACCAAGTCCCTTTTCAGTCAGTTTATTGATATGCTGGGATCTTACGTAATCCAGCATATTCCTGAAATGGAACCTGCGGGGTTCTAACGTGAATTTCCCCGCTTCCAGTTTGGAAAAATCCAGAATGTTATTGATAATCTTATTCATGTCGCCGCAGCAGCGTTCTATCAGCCGCAAAGACTTTAAAATATGTTCGTCTTTTACTTTCTCAAGCAGTTCTTTCGTATTGCCGAGCACGCCGTTGACCGGCGTACGAAGTTCATGCGTTACATTGGCTACAAACTCCGACTTTACTTTCAGCGCCTGTTCCGCTTCCTGCTTGACATGTGTAATCTCACGGTTCAGATATTCTTTCTCCAGAACATCATTGGCCATGCAGATATACTTTTCCTTCTGTTCTTCACTTTCAATAATTCTTGCTTCCACCGGGAAACAGGTGAGATTCTTACGATATGCCACAAGGCTCTGCAGCTTATGTCCAAACGGATACTCCGTCTCAAAGCCGCCGTCTGCGGATTTAAACGTGCCCGGAAAAATATCGGTGATATGCCTGCCGCACAATTCTTCTTCGTATTCCAACTTCGTCTTAGCCGCAGCATTCGCATATAAAATAATTCCTGTCCGGTCAAATATGAAAATCATCTCCAACGCGTCTTCGATCGGAAAAGCGCCGGTTTCACTCCATTCCATTATATCCCCCCTACAGACTGTGTCAATGCTAACAGGCAGCAAAAAACCCCTTTTCTTTGCTGCCTGTTTCTGGCTTTTTATGCAAAATCAAACATCTTAATTACTTCTACAACATTGAAGAAATCTTCCTTAGCAAGCGCAAAACATTCCAGTACATCCGGTGAGAACTGACCGCACTCCCCGTTCATGATCATATCATATGCCATGCCGTTGGCATAGGCACTTTTATAAACTCTCGGACTTACCAGCGCATCATAAACATCCGCAATGGCAACTACCTGTGTATAGATCGGAATCTCGTCTCCCTGCAAGTGGTCCGGATAGCCTTTACCGTCCCATCTTTCATGATGATAGCGGCAGATATCGTATGCATACCGGTAAAACTCGCTGGTCTGGTCCTTATAGGATTTTTCAAGGATCTCACAGCCGATCGTCGTATGCGTTTTCATGATCTCAAATTCTTCCGGGGTCAAACGTCCCGGTTTCAGCAGGATCGCATCCGGAATACCGATCTTGCCAATATCATGCAGTGCGGACGCTCTGGCAATTTCATCGAGCTGTTCCTGTGTTATGCCGTATTTCGGATAATATTTCATCAGATATTTTAACATGATCCGCGTAAAATATTTGATTCTTCTCGTATGCTCGCCCGTCTCTGCGCTTCTTGCCTCTACAACGGAGCTGAGCGTATCGATCATAAACTCGGAGTTCTCACGGATCTTCTTCTCCTGCTCCCTGATCTCTTCCTCCTGTTCCTTCAGGCGGACCTCCATATTATGTTTATGCTGATACAGATCGATAATATTTCTGCTTCTTCTTTTTACGATATGGGGATAGAAAGGTTTATGTATAACATCCGCAACACCGAAAGAATATGCCTGATCCTCGCTGTCAAGCGCATCTTCGCTTGTGATCAGGATAACCGGAATAGGATCCAATAACTCCTGCTGGTGCATATATTTCAATACGCCGAAGCCATCCATGATAGGCATTACAATATCCAGAAGCACCAGTACGATATTGTCATTTTCTTTCAGCTTGGAAATAGCGTCTTCGCCATTCTCCGCTTCGATCAGCTCATAAATTCCTTCCCGGAACATCTCTTTGAGTATTTCTCTGTTTACTTCTTCGTCGTCAACAATCAAAATCTGCTGTTTTTTGTTCACTGTCTCCATTTTCGCGCACCATCTCCTGCATTATATTTCTTCATAAATTTCCTGATAAATCATCTGGTCACAACATTTTCTTCCATCCGGAAAATAAAGGCAACCATGTACGATAAACGCACACTATTTCCAAAAGTTTCTCAATTACTAATAAAATAACACTTTTTCACCACAATTGTCAATATTATGCACCAAAATATCCGAGAAAATTATGGTAATTCAGCGGTACAGAACATAATCCTGCATTTCCTTCATAAAACCGCTTCCCGCAAGCGCCTGTGCCGCCTCTTTCGGATAGTCCGTCACAACGATCCTTTTCCTGCCGGCATAAAGTCTGCCCTTCCTGTATTCTTCCGCGAACAGGGCGATCAGTTCGGACAGTCCCTCCAATGCAAAAACACGCAGCGTTTTCCCCTGCCTTTCAAAGACTGCGGCGGGTATTCCGTTACGAAATGCCGCTGCAGATCCCGGCACATTGGTAAATGCCCTCTCTTTTGCGTGCGGCAGTACTTTTCCCCACGGCTGCATGGGATCCGCCGCATTCAGCCAGACGGTCCCGCCGCACGGATGAAGCAGCGCCGCCGTTACCCCTTCGAAATCCTTTGTCCGGATAAACTGCGCGCCGGACAGTCCTTCCACGAAATAGCCCCTTCTGACCTGTCCCGTATATTCTCTGACGCGCAGAACCGAAAGCGCCTCCTGCCACGACAGGCCGTAAGCGGCGGCCGTTTCCCGGCACAGGATCGCATACCTGTCAAAGCAGCGCTCCATCTGTTCTTCTACCGGCAGGGTTTTAAGCGGCCGTACCAGATCGCAGCGTCCCGCATGCAGCGCCTTTACACGTGCTCCCACCCGCTGCCTTGCCGCCGATCTCTCTATCTTTTTCCGGTTCAGCAAAAGCCGCACAGGCGCAAAGCTGTCCGCGTTTACGATTCCTTTTTCCATCAGGGAAAGCAGTACGTCATATGCGGAACCTTCCGGCAGCACGCCGTTTAATGCCTGCATAAAACAGGCTCCCCGTTTTCTCAGCATCTCCGCCATAAGGCACTCCTGTTCCGTAAGCGGCATATCTGGCAGAACTTCCGGCGCCGCATCCCAATCGATATCCGAAAGCGGATCAAACCGCAGTTTCCCGTTTTCGCACAGATGCCAGAAAAATGTGCCGGACGCAAGCAGCGCATCAAGCATATTTTCCCGGTAGTTCACAGTCCGCGCCGGCAGTATCACTTCTTCCCATAAAGACGCCGCATATGCCGTACCGGACAGCAGCGTAAGCGCATCGTGCAGACATTCTTCCGGCGGAGCGCTGCGCCTGATCCGGGACATGACAAGCGCCGCATAACTTTCGGAAGGACATGTGGAAATTTCATGTCTCCTGTTTTGCAGTGTCCGCATGCCGGCACGTTTATAAACTATGCTATGATAGTAGAGTTTTTCATCCGGTTCTTGAGTTTTGGAAGTCTCAACCACTTCTCCTCTATGGCATAGTTCTTTTAAAACCGCCCGCGCATCTTCTTCCTGCCAGCCGTAGCGCTGCGCCGTCTGCCGCACGTCAGCCGCGCCGCGGTAGCGCAGCATCCGACGGACGATATGCAGCGCTTCTTCTCCGGCGGCATTGCTCTCAAGTGCGGTCCTGTATTCCTCTTCCTGCTCTACAGCAATCCAGAGTCCCTGTTCCAAATAGCATACGCGGCCTTCCCCGGCCAGTTTTTCCAGCCATTCCACCGGCACGTCCAGTTCTCCCGCTGCAAGATCGCCTTCGGCCATCAGCAGCGAATGGAGCTGCTTTTCATCCGCCGGCAGTTTCGACCGTTCCTGCGCCTGCATAAGTTCTTCCTCTCCCGGCGCAATCATCTCTTTCGACTGCCTGCGCAGCGCCTCTTCCACTGCGGCATGTATCCCACGGGGTGTAGGCGCATAGTCATACATGACGGCCGCTTCCTGTTCCCACTGCAGGGGAAGCGACATCGGCGAAGGTGTTTCCGTATAGATCTCCCGCACTGTCACTTCACCGGAACGGATCTGAAACAGAAGTTCTGTTACGCCTGCCGCATCCCAGAGTTGTTCCATACATTCTCTTCTAGTCTCGCGGATCAGCGGATGGTCATCCTCCCGCACGATATACTCTAACATTTCCGCGCTTTTTAAGCGCTGCATCCAAAGCGGCTGTCTTCCGCTTTTACGTACGCCCATCATAAGCGCCCGTCCGCAGTTATAGCGGAAAGCCATATTAAAAAGGGGGGTAGACGGCAGTAAAAGCGACAGAATCGTTTCGGCCGTTTCGGGCACAATACGCTCAAGCGCCCGTTCCGGCAGCGCCCTGTCCCCATAAGAATACAGCAAAAAGCCATCCTCTTCATCTACACAGCCTACGTCAATGGCGAATTCTTCTTTGATGCGCTGCGCCGCAAGCAGCGCTAACGGTGCATTGATGCGCCTTCCGAAAATCGAATGGAACATAAGCTGGCTGTTGCCGGACCGGTCGACGAAATGCTCCGCCACGATCGTTTTGTCATTTGGAAGGCTTCCCGTGTGCGCGATCTGGCGCTGCAGATACTGTCCGGAAAGTTTTGCAGCCGATGCGTCCAGTCCCATCTCCTCCAAGATACGCTCCATCCTTTTATCCGAACCGGCTTCCTGCAGCGTCCGCAGGATCTGTCCGAAATATCTGCCGGTTTCTTTGCTTCTTCCTTTTATTTCTCCCTTCCAGAAAGGAAGCCTTGCCCCTTCTACAGGAGCCTGAGTGACCGCTACCGTATCTTTGCCGATATCAAGGATCCTCCATGCAAAAGCGCCTAATATAAAGCGGTCTCCCACCCTGCTTTCATATACAAATTCTTCATCCGCCTCACCGACCTTGACGCCGTCTTCGGTGCGGACGGTATAAAGTCCCTTATCCGGAATCGTACCGCCTGCAGAAACGGCAAGCATTCTGCTGTACCCGTCTCCCTCCACTCTTTCGTTGATCCTGTCATACAGGATCCTGGGTCGGACCGGTACGTCCCTTTTGTGTTCATAATCTCCCGCCAACATGCACAGCACCGATTTTACATCCTCTTTTGTCACGTTACGGAAGGGCCATGCTCTCGGCAGGATCTCCATCACATCATCTACTTCATACCCTTTAAAGGCCGCCATCGAAACAAGATGCTGTGCAAGAATGTCAAAACATGCCTCCGGCGGATTCATCGCTTCTACATAACCCTTTCGCGCGAGTTCCGCCGTCATGCCGCATAAAAGACTCTCCGCAGGCGTCCGCGGGAACAGATACATCGTGCTTGTACGAAACGGATTATGTCCTGCACGGCCAAGCCTCTGCATCGTGCTTGAAATCGTACGCGGACAGCCTACCTGCAGCACCTGATCGATCTCTCCCACATCGATGCCAAGCTCCATCGACGAAGTTGCACACAAAAGACGAAGCCTGCCTTCCCGTAAAGCCTGCTCCGTCTCCTGACGCTGTTCTTTCGATAAACTTCCATGATGTACTCTGGCGAAATCTTCTCCGCCCATCAAATTTACATAATATGCAAGTTTTTCTGCATATCTTCTGCCCTCCACAAAGGCGACAACACTCCTTCTGCCCTCGCAGTATTGGTATACGAGCGCGGAAAGTTCCTGCCAGAGAGGGTCTTTCTTTCTCTTTTTGACATCTACATAAGAACCGAGAACCTCAAGTTCTATTTTCTTCTCCATAGAAGGCGCTGCGATACAAACCGGCTCCGGCGCCAAATACTGCGCCGCTCCGGAAAGCGGGGAGATCGTCGCAGACAATCCGATGCGCTGCAGCTTTCTTCTGCACAGAATATCGAGTCTGGCCAGAGAAAGCATCAGGTGCGCCCCTCTTTTGGTATCGATCAGTGCATGCAGTTCATCAATGATGACTGCCTGTGCCGTACATAAGACATTTTGTCCCGTTTTGGAGGTCAGCATCAGATAAAGAGATTCCGGTGTAATGATCAGAATATGCGGCGGTTTCCTCACCATCTTCTGTCTTTCGCTCTGGGTTGTGTCTCCGGTACGTATGCCTATCGTAAGCAGGCCTTCCGCACCGATCCCCGAAAGCGGTTTTTTCAAATTCTCACGGATATCCGCGGCCAGCGATTTCAGGGGCGAAACATAGATCAGGCATAATTCCCGCTCTAATGTCCCCTGTTCCGCCATTTTCTTCATTCTGTCAAGAAACACCAGAAAGGCGGAAAGTGTCTTACCGGTTCCGGTAGGCGCCGATACCAGCACATGTCCGCCGGCGGCAATAGCAGGCCAGGCCAGTTCCTGTACAGGCGTAGGTCCGCCTAACGTTTTCTCAAACCACTCTGCCGTCTGTGCCTCAAACAGCCGCAAACAATTATCCATTTTGAAGCTCCCATACACGCTTAGTCCATTATCTTATCCAGGGTAGAAAGCAGTACCGCAATATCAATCGGTTTGGCAATATGCCCGTTCATGCCGCACTCCAGGGCTTCCTTCTTGTCTTCCTCAAAGGCATTGGCCGTCATGGCAATGATCGGTATGGATGCCAGCTGCTTGTTCTCAAGCTGTCTGATCGTTCTGGTTGCCTCGTAACCGCCCATTACAGGCATCTGGACATCCATAAGGATCAGTTTATAATATCCGGGTTCTGACTTCTTTAACATATCCACGGCGATCTGTCCATTATTGGCAACTTCCGTCGTAAATCCGGCATCCCCTAAAATCGCCACGGCGATCTCCTGATTTAAGTCAATATCTTCGGCCAGAAGGATCCGTCCCGTATTACGCTTCCCGCCTGTTTTTTCAACTATCTTTTCTTCTGTCTGATCCGGCTTGATCACGGAATTCAAGCAGTTTCTTAATTCCGATAAAAACAGGGGTTTACTGCAAAATGCCACAACGCCGGCATCCTTGGCCTCTTCTTCAATATCTGTCCAATCGTAAGCGGTAAGCACGATGACAGGCACATTGCCTCCTGTCTCCTTGCGGATCCTTCTGGCTACTTCCACACCGTTCATATCGGGCAGCAGCCAGTCAACGATATAAACGCTGTAATCATCCTCACGCGCGATCGCCTGACGGGTACGAAGCACCGCCTCTTTGCCCGATAAGGTCCATTCTGCACGCAGGCCGAGCTGCCCAAGCATATAGGAAACACTGTCACAGGTGTTAAAATCATCGTCTACTACAAGCGCCCGGCAGTTTTTCAGTTCCGGTATCTTCTGCGCTTCCTTGGCTTCGGCATGCAGCCGGAACATAAAGGAAACCCTGAATTCCGTGCCTTCGCCCAGCTTACTTGTCACACTGATAGAACCGTTCATCAGATCGACGATGTTCTTCGTTATGGCCATCCCCAGTCCGGTTCCCTGAATGCCGCTGATCGTCGTATTCTTCTCTCTTTCGAACGGCTCGAAAATATGATGTACAAATTCTTCGCTCATACCGATACCGGTATCTCTGATCACAAATTCATAATTGGCATATCCGGCCGGCGCTCCGGCTTTCTCGGTGATCCGCATGCTGACGATACCGCCTGCGCCCGTATATTTCACCGAATTGCTGAGAAGATTCAGGAGCACCTGGTTTAAACGCAGCTTATCGCAGTAAATATCCTCATCCAGAACATCTACCGTATCGATCTGCAGTTCCAGCTGTTTGGCATGAATATCCGCCTGCAGAATATTACGCAGTCCGTGCAGAATGTCGGGCAGGCTGCACTCCTTTTCTTCCAGATGGATCTTGCCGCTCTCGATATGGCTCATATCCAGTACGTCATTGATCAGACTGAGCAGATGATTGCCCGAAGTCATGATCTTTTGCAGATATTCCGCCACCTGATCCTTATTCTCAATATGTGAAATGGCCAAATTCGTAAATCCGACGATAGCATTCATCGGCGTACGGATATCATGCGACATATTGGATAGGAATACGCTCTTTGCCTTGCTCGCTCTATTGGCCTGTGAAAGCGCATTTTCAAGCAGATCTCTCTGCTCCATTTCTTTACGGGTCTCTGCATCCACACTGCGCAGACCCAGGACTATCCCGTTCTCTCCCTCGTCGTTGCCCGCATATACGGCCTTCATCTGGAAATATTTGACCGTATTGTTTCTATAAGTCCGGTAACTTATATAACAGATCTGATTCTCCGACAGTTCTTTCTGCAGATTCTCCAAGGAAGACTCTTCCCGTAGCATTTCCCTGTCTTCTTCGTGAACAAATTCCTGTATATAACGCTCCATACAGTCTTTATACGGCGCTTCTCCGCTGAAAATGGCTTCAAACGCACGTTCATTCTCGTCATTGTTCTGTATCGGAATGCTGCACCCTGTATGCAGATCCACAAAGCATACAAGACTGTAATCCGTGCTCAGCGCCCGGATCAGCTCGGTATGCCGTCTCTCTTTTTTCTTCTCCTGCATCTTCTGTTCGGTACAGTCCAACAGGAAACGCTGGTATATTAACTCCCCGTTCTCCACCAGGAGTTTGATGCTGCCCATGACATGCAGAATATCCCCGTTCTTATGTTTCACACGATATTCCACGCTGACGTTATCGCCTGCTTCTTTCAGCGACATGATGCATTCCTCAAGCCGCTTTCTGTCCTCTTCCACAACAGAAGGCGCAACCATGTCAAATCCGGCCTCCTGTAATTCGGCCAGAGATTCATAACCCAATATTTTTAAAGCCGCTCTGTTAACGCTGATGATCCTTTCTCCGTTTGCCGTATGGCGCATCACACCGCAGTCTATCGTCGTAAAGATCGTTTCCAGCGTCTGGTTCTTACTTAGAATTTCTCTTTCGTAAGCCCGCTCCTGCGTTACGTCGATCGCAACGCCGACGGTTCCCATAACGCTGCCATCCAGATTATAGAGCGGAGATTTATATGTAGTCAGAGTCCTTAATCCTTCCCCTGTCTGGATCGTTTCTTCGGAAATACAGGTCTCCCGCTTTGTCATGACTTCGTTTTCCGATTCGATACAGGCCGGATCGTCCTGCTCTACATCCCATATATAGGCGTGCCGCCTGCCTTCCACCTGTTTTTTCGTCTTATTGACCGTCCGGCAGAAGCTGTCGTTCACCTTTTCATGAACGCCATCTTTATCCTTATACCATACCAGATTCGGAATGTGATTAATCGTCTCTTCCAGATAATGGCTCGTCTGCCATGCATCCTTGCGCATTTTGCATGCCTGCTGCCATTTGGTGAAACGAAATTCGATCTCTTGATCCGACATCGGCATAGTCCATACATCGCTTATCTTTGACAGATTGTCTTCAAGATGTATAAACGCATCCTTATCCGCAAGCAGAATCACTTCTGCTCCCTGCTTCTTCTTTTCTGCAAGCTCACGCAGTGTCTTTTCCGCATCCAAACCCTGAAGATTCACAAATATGACGTCTGCATCGGCCGCCAGGTCTTCTAAACCGCCGCCGTTTTCTGAAAATTCGTGCGTAAAATGCTCTAACGGCGCCATCTCCTTTATCACATCCGCCACTCTGCAATTTGATCCGATAAAATAAAAATGAACGCGGCAATGGTACATAACCGTTTCCTCCCTACACTATGTAATCTGTATACTCACGAACCCACTATGCTTCTATTCTATCAATCGTATGATACAATGTCAATATATAGAAAAAGCGCATCTGCTGCAGTGCTTTTTCATCATATCAGGCGTCAGGTCCGATCGGCCCCTTCTTAAACATCAGTTCAGATAATTGACAGTCAAAATGGCTGCCCCCAGAACGGCAAGCACGATTCCGACGGCACGGTTCAGCACTGCCGCATCGGCTCTGTTGGCGAATTTGGCCGCGATCCTGGCCCATAACAGCGTCGAGATCACGCAAAACAGCAGACACCACATGTCCGGCATGCCGCCGATCACAAAATGGCTGACCGATCCGGTCAAGGCAGTGAATGTCATAATAAAAACACTGGTGCCGACCGCCGTTTTCAATTCATATCCCAATATACCCGTTAAAACAAGCAGCATCATCATGCCGCCGCCTGCGCCGATAAAACCACAGATAAAGCCGACGGCAGCGCCGCAGATGACCGACTGGATGATCCGCTTCCTGCCATCGACTTTGTTCATGGCTTCTTTCGTCGTCATTACCGGTCTGACTATGAATTTGATCCCTAAAAGCAATGTCATAAATACCGAAAAACTCCCCATGGCAGTATTCGGCACAAGACTTGCGATAAAACTGCCAAACAGGGTAAACAGCAGAACCGTGACCATCATAACAAGACCGTTACGGACGTCAAGATTCTTATTTTTACCATATGTATAAGCGCTGACAGCGCTTGCAAGGACATCACTCGCAAGAGCGATACCGACCGCCTCATATGCCGGAAGTCCCAGAAAGGTAATGAGCATCGGACTGATCACCGCCGCGGCGCTCATTCCTGCAAAGCCGGTACCGAGTCCGGCTCCGAGTCCCGCAATAAAACATATCAAAAACCGAAACATATTTCTGTCTCCTCCCTGCCGATAAACAGGAACTGCTATATCCAATATGGCTACATTATATAACTGTTATATCGTTAAAACAACCCCGTTCTCAAATATTGTGCAGATTTCCGCAAACAGACCGAAAAATCAGAGTTTGTTCATCCCTGCGGATATAAAATGTACGCATTTCTATACACTATATATACACTATAAAGTCTTGAAAAAACAGGAAACTCGTGTTAAATATTTGTGCTTAAAATCTATACTGAAAGAGGTGTCTTATGAAATTTCTAAGTAATTGCAAACTTGCCACTCGCATCGGCATTATTACTACTGTGATCACTTTTGTTGGAATGCTGCTGCTTTGGCGTATTGTCTCCGATCGTGTTTCTGCTATTGTAGAGAACGACATTACCAATCAAATGATCGATGCCGTAGAATCAAGGGCATCTATCATCAATGATTATGTAGCTTCCGCAGAAGAATATATGATGGCCTTTGCACTGAGCAGCGAGGTACGCGAGCTTCTTGCAAGTCCCGAAGATCCTGCTCTTGTACAGACAGGACAACAGTATACGGAAGATTTTGCCGCAATCAAGGGTATCTTTGAAGGATTATACATTGCTACGCCTTCTACCTACATTCTGACACACACTTCCCAGGGCGCCATAGGCATGACAACGCGTACCGGCGATTCTTTAGAAGAGTTCCATGATACGATCCTGGCTTCTCCGGAACTGACCAATCTGGGAATTATGAAATCTCCGGGTACAGGAAGCATGATCATATCCATGTATTATCCTATTTTTGAAAACAATGAGTGCATCGGCTATGTAGGTTCCGGCGTTTATGCCAGCCGCCTGATGGATGTGCTCTTAGATCTGGATATCGAGGGACTTCCCAACACCGAATATGTATTTCTGAATGCCGAAACCGGTACATATCTGTATCATCAGGACGAAACCATGCTGAATACCGAAACAACGGACCCCGGTTATCTGGAGATCCTTGATAAAATTAAAACAGACGGCGACACACAGGCCGGAATTTATGCCTATCAGGATGAAAACGGCGTAGATCAGCTTGTTGTTTATAAATATTTAAAAGACCGCGACTGGGTCTTCATGGTTCGCGACAACGCGTCCGAAGTCTACAAAGAAGTGGAAGTCATCCGCACGACAGTCGGCACCTTATGCGCACTTGTAGGCATATTTATTGTACTTGTCACATTAATTATCCTGTACCGGGAAGGCCGGGAACTTATGATCATGGAAAAATCGATCCGGCGTCTTGGTAATCTGGAACTCTCCGCCGACCAGGACTTAAAAGGATTCTTCGGCAGGAAAGATGAAATCGGCATGATCGCGCAGACGATCCACCTCGTCTGTGACTGCCTGCGGAAAACGATCGATGATATCGGACGAATCTTAGGGGAAATGGCGGATGGCAATATTGCCGTAGATGTTACTCAAAATCAGTCCTACTATATCGGCGACTTCCAGATTCTGTCACAAAGCCTGCAAAGTATCCGCACACACCTTACCGATGTCATGTGCGATATTTCCCATATCGCAAGTCAGGTAAATAACGGTGCAAATCAGGTATCATCAGGTGCACAGGCGCTTTCTCAGGGAACCATGCAGCAGAAAGATTCCATCAACCGGCTGGTTTCCAACATGACCGACATTACCGCCCAGATCCAAAACAGTACGGTCCGGTGCAGTGATGCGAGTGATCTGGTAGATAAAGCCGCAGAATATTCCTCTGAAGCCGATACCAAAATGGAGCAGCTGCTCACGGCCAACAAAAATATCGATCGTTCTTCCGCGCAGATCGTCAGTGTCATAAAGACAATTGAAGATATTGCCTTCCAGACAAACATCCTTGCGCTGAACGCTTCCGTTGAGGCAGCAAGAGCCGGCGAAGCCGGAAAGGGATTCTCTGTTGTATCGGAAGAAGTCAGAAGCCTTGCTTCCAGATCTGCAGAGGCGGCAAGCTCCACCAGCGCACTGATCGGCCGTTCGATCCAGGATGTTAAAACAGGTACGGAATCTTCCAACCAGGCAATTTCCGCAATGCAGGTTATCAGTGAATGTATTCAGTCCATCAAGGCGCTTATGGACGAGATCGCATCGGCCAGTGTACAGCAATCGGAAATGATCGCTTCCGTGGAAAACCGGATCAAGGAAGTTTCCAAAGTAACGCAGGCCAATTCCACTGCAGCCGAAGAAAGTGCGTCTATATCCAATGAATTGTCCAATCAGGCGCAGACGCTGAATCAATTGATCGGACAGTTTCGTATCCGTTAACATGAAAACAGGCTCAAGTCTATCGGCTTGAGCCTGTTTTCTATCATTCATCTGATATTCTTTATTGGAGTGCGGTCCGAAGAATCCTCCCCACTGCCACCTCGGCATGTACAGGCAGATTATCTGCATTCTGAACGGCTCCGCCGGCTTCCGGCCCCTCTATATCCATATAAAATGTGTGTAGCGCGTACCGTGCCAATACCCCCGAAACACGTCCCCGTTCCACGGAATCCTCCGTTCCGAGAACAATGACTACCAGATCATGCTCCATGCTCCCATCGTCTGCAGTCAGCGACGTAACCAGACAGGCCCCGGCTTTGTTGGTCGTTCCGGTTTTCAAACCGGTAACTTCAGGCATATTCCGCAGAAGCGGATTGGAATTACGCACTTCAAGATCATGAAACTCCAAAACGGCTTCTTCCAGAGACGTGATATCCGTAATCTGCGGGTATACTTTCAAAAGATGCGATACCAGACGGAACATATCCTCCGCACTCATACGGTTCTGGCGTTTAGCCGGGAGCGGATCTTCCGTGTAGGAAGGCAGTCCGTGACAATTAAAAAAGACAGCCTCGGAAAGTCCAAGTTCCTGCGCTTTCTGATTCATCATCTGCACAAATGCCTCTTCCGAACCGGCAACAGCCTCCGCCAGACACAGGGCGCATTCATTACTGGAAGGCAGCAGAGCGCCCAGCAAAAGATCCTGTACGGAAATCTGTTCTCCCGCTTCCATGGGAATCACTCCATCATCTGAAGCGGACAGCTTCTGTGCCGCATCAGAAACAGTGACTAAATCATCAGGAGAAATCTGTCCTGCAAAAACAGCATCCATAGTCAGAAGGCAAGTCATCAGTTTTGAAGTACTGGCTATGGGATAAGGCGTATCAGACTGATATTGGTAATAAAGCTCCCCTGTCGTGGCATCTCCCGCCAGTACACTGTTGACTCCGTAAAAATATCCGGCCTGCTCCAAAGCATCCGGAGCGATATGAAACGGATCCTGCGTATGGATCTGCAGAGAATCCGCAGCAGGAACGGCAATGTCCATATCCAGGATCATGGCCAGATCCGCAGCCATCATATAACAGTCATAACCGCCGGAAGGCAGGCTTACGATCAGCGTATAATAAAACACCTTTTTTTCATGGATTGTAAATTCATTCCGCCGCAGAGAAAGTTCCGGCGCTTCCCCCTCTTCCCAGGGCGCATTTTCTGTGCCTACGGCAATATAGGTATTTCCCGGATTCAGGGAAACGGCATTTTTCGTAATCTCCAAAGAGAAAGATTTGTCCGTATCGTTAAGAAGCATTGCCATATCCCGTAAAGAGAAGTACGTGTTGTGATCATAATTATAGTCCAGAGTCTTAACAGTGCCTGCGGCGCCGGTATCCGTTTCCACCCGGCAAGTCCCGAGGATTCCGAAACTTGCATCCGCTCTGGCGGGCAGGATGAGGCACAGCAGGACTGCGGCTAATATAACGGCGCTTATTTTCTGCAGGACAGGTTTCATTTTATCTTCCTCCCATCTGTTTTCCCAAACAGAATATTGATTGTCAGTCATGACATAATGCACAATCATTATTGCTTCTGAGGCTGTTGCAAGGTATATACCATAGGGTAATGATCAAAGCACGACCGGTCAGAAACAGCACCGGTTTCTTCGGACAGAACCAGCGTATCGTCCTTCCGGATATAACATTCCGCTTTTACGCTGACAGGCCCTCCCTCATCGAAAGTTCTGGTCAGGATCCCTTCTGCAGCTTCATAGGCGCCGCTGCCGTCATATTGATCCTGCAGCTCTTCCAGAGAAGGCAGCAGATCAGGACCGCAGGACATCAGATAAGAAACTGTAGACATCCCGAAAGTCTCGGTTACAAGAGCCTCGATCGCCTCTTCGTCCGTGCTGCCCGTATAACCCGCCATATCAAGCCTCTCGATCAAAAGATCCTTAAAAGCCTCTGCAAATCCCTCATATGCCGCCTGCTTACAGGCATCGTAACTCTCCGGCGAAACATGACTCCGGAAGGTTCCTGCGAAACGGCCGGTTTGCTCGAAAGTCAGATTGACCCGAATAGTCAATCCCTGCATATACGATCGCATATCTTCCATAGAGACAGAAACGGCCTCTATATCCTGCAGCCAGATCAGCGCTTTGACCGCCGCCTGCTCCGTCATATCCAGATTGGCAGTCCACTCCCCCGAAAGATCTTTGTCACCGGATGCAAAAAAGTGCAGATATATTAAGAAAGCAGTGGAAATGCCTAAAGTAAAAAATAATATCGTTAGTACGGTATTTTTTATGGCTCTTTTCATGAAGATCCCCTCTGCCCGCAGAAACGGGCATCCTTTTCCCGAAAAATGTCCACAGGAAATAGATTTGATGTATTTCTGTATTTAAGGTAACGTACCGGGTATAAATTGTCAACGATGCAGGCGCTGTTTTTCTCATATTTTGCCATATTCTACATGTTCTTTTCTCAGTGCTGTATATCCTGGTTGGCCATAATCTCCATCAAATTAAAGGGCGGCAGGATGCTGTCGATCAAGGTATACAGACTATCGTCAAAATTCATTCTGACTTCGCACTTTCTGTCAAAAATCATGGTAGGCTCTTCGTCAGGTGTTACAGACGGCCACGCGGGCAGCTTATCATGCTCCGGCCGGCCGCCTTTTACAAATGCCATAAACGCGCCGAATATCTGCTCTTCAAGTTCATCGCTTACCCCGGGGATCCCACAGATTTCCACACGGTCCGTATTGTGAAAGAAGAACGGGATATCCGAACAGTGCCATGCGATTTTGTCATGCATGAATGGGAATTCCAAAGTGAATTCATACAGGTAAGTTCCTGCATTCCCTTTTTGCGCATGCAGCTTCGCAAACTGCTTGGAAGGCTGGCGCATTGCCCGGTCGATATTCAGAATATCCACAGGATTCTTATCCGGATATGCCTCCGCAAATGTACGCATCATTTCCTGTGTCCGGTCTCCGTAAACTTCCATAATGATTTTTTCCATAGCTGCAGACGTCAGTTCCTTTTTGTTATAGGCTGTCGGCGCAAAAGAAAATTCACCAAATACCGAACCGATCATAACAGGGATATCATGGGCATGTTCCCGCAGACCGAAGTCCAGCGGGCTGCCCTTGTAATAATCATTTACTAACGGCGCTCCGCCGATATAACCGCCTTTCGCAGCGACTGCCGGACTTACTTTCTTGTATGCCCTGACCAGTTCGGCATAAGGAACTGTTTCTAATTTTTCAACCTCATCTTCTCTAAGTTCCAGTTCCTTTAACAAAGAAGCTGTAATTTCCCGTCCGTCGCCCGTGCAGACGGGCTGCAGGGATGCGCTTCCTACACCGCTCATAATGAAACCTTTGTGAAACAGTCCGTCCGCGTCTGCAATCTGCATCAGATCTGCAACCTTCATACCGCCGCCGGACTGTCCGAATATCGTTACATTGTCCGGATCCCCTCCAAACAACATAATATTTTCATGAATCCATTTCAGAGCGGCAACGATATCCGCATGTCCGGCGTTACCCGAATTACGGTACTTCTCTCCATAGGGCGACAGGTCAAGATATCCCAGAATGTTCAGTCTGTGGTTAACGGATACTACAACCACATTGCCCTGCATACACATATGAAACCCATCATAAGCTTCCTGCTCAATCGAGGAACCTGCAAAATAACCTCCCCCATGAAGCCACACGACTACCGGATTTCTCACTTTTTCATCCAGCGTGTTCGTCCAGATGTTCAGATTCTGACAGTGCTCATCCTGCGGCCAGTAACGATGAGGCACAAGCAGCTCCGCGCTGGGCACATCCTGATTCATAAGCGGGCATACAAAACCATAGGATGATGCGTCTTTGACGCCTTCCCATCTTATTTCCGAAGGCATCTGGAATCTGTCCGCATAGGCATAGGGTACACCTTTAAAAATATATGCCCCGTCATAAAAATATCCTTTTAATTTTCCTGAAGTCGTTTCAAGTACCGGTACATCATCATATCGAAATATCTTAGCCATCTTGTTAACCTCCTTCTCACCAGTCACTTATCAGCTATTGTTCTATTATATATATTACATCATTATTTTCAGGTTTTTCAAGATCTGCCTTATTTTTCAGTTAGATTTAAAACACATGCACCCCCGCCTGCCATGATTTTACAGGGTTACCGCTCCTAAGAAGCGTAATATCCGTAATCAGAAATACAACGGTAAAAACGACAGTCACGAATAAAAACGTTCCGATCGACTGTACGAATGTAATTCCGACAATCTGTTTCCCGGAGCGGGCGATTTTCTTAAAAATAATTTCCCGGCCAATCATAACTCCCGCAAAACATTCAAAAAATTTAATAAAAATGTGATACCACAATGCATCTGTAATATTTAACGTTACTACACCGGCAAGATAAGGACCGAAAATAATTCCAGCAATGAGCCAGCCAAGAATGGAAGGAAGTTTCATCCGGGATACGAACTTTCCGCAGACAGATGCTGCACATAAAACCGCAAAAATACGAAAAAGTCCAATCACCATAACCAGTACAGCAGCCTTTCTATCACCGCATCAGGATTTAAATCAGTTTCGCAAAGTTTTTCAAAAGAGACGGCAATGATATCCCAGAGAGAATCGGCATTTCGGAGTGTACAGGCATAAATTGTCTTATTCAGTTTATATTTATTGAATATTTCACGGCGAGTCATTACTTTCGAGTCAAAATAAAGACCAGGCAACTCCCATCCCTGGTTTTTTTGCTGAATATTTCATATAACCCTCTCCAAGCTGAATTATAATTAAGCGCCATATTCGTATATCACTTTTCCACAATCAATTTTATCTGTTCCGCCGCTTTAAGAACATTCAACTGATACTCTGCAATCTCTTGCAAAATCTGAAATCTTTCTGTCTTATTTCTGCCCTCACGGATCATTTGCGCATTATGAGTTTCCAGGTTGGATAAAACTGTAAGTTCGTTAATTGAAGCGAAGTCTCTCACATTATTCTTTTTTGCCAATTCAGGATTTTCATCCCGCCATGCTTTCGCGGTAAATCCGAATAATGCAACATTCAAAACATCTGCTTCCTCTGCATATGCCAACCACTCTAAATTTTCTTTATAATTTCCTGATGGGATCAAATAATTTTTTACCGCATCTGTTTGAATCAAATAATTATTTTTTGACAAAAATCTTTTTGCATCCCATTCAATTTTCTTTGCATCATTCTCCGCTTCTTTCAGCCTTTGAAATTCTTTGATCAAATATAGTTTAAAAACAGGACTGATCGCCGAAGCAAATTCAAATGCAATATCCTTATGTGCATACGTTCCTCCATATTTTCCACGTTTCACAAATAATCCTATCGCTTCTGTCTTTTCAATCCATTCCGAAACACTTAGTACAAATGTATGTAAACCTGCTTCGCTTTTAAAGTGGTCGAATTCGACCACTTTAAAAGCAGGATTATAGATCTGTTCCCATGTACCCAAAAATTCCAATGTCGCTCTATTTCGCATCCAGTTTTTGACAACATCTGCTCCTCTGGACTCGCCAACTTTGGCTTTTGCAATATCAGTTATACAAATATAATCGTCAAAATTTTCCTCTGAAACAGTAATATTGATATTTTGCACCACAAGTACTTTATTTTTTCTCATCCTTTTTCTCTCACACTGTACTAATCAAATTCTTATTTTCTATGTAAAAGTATATCATGTTACCTCTGTTTCTTCAATCATTTTTCGAACATAAGTTCTTTAATTGCTTCATGAATTTTGCTTTGTTTTAAAAAACATCATTCATATTTAGCTTAATTAACTGTCAATTCAGCATCAAAGCAATGCATAATAAGCACTTTATTCGACACTATACATCACAAAATAAAGCGCTTATTATCCTAAAAAACTACTCCATTCTACCCCGGCAGACTATTTTCGACACAAAGCGCCCCCCATCCAACCCTCTCATTCGGGTATTCCCGTTCTCCCCTGATCGGCTGCGCCCCTTTTCTCAGATACGCCTTCACCTTCTCCCCATACAGGTACGGATCATTGCCATCGACGATCCCCCACTGCATCAGCAGTGCCGCAGCCCCGGTGACAAACGGCGCTGCAAAGGATGTGCCGGAGACGACGGCATATGTCCCCTCTCTGGTAGGGGCCAGAATGCCGACGCCCGGCGCCACCAGATCCGGTTTGATAAAGGAACCTTCAATACGGCTGCCGAGACGGTCCTGATACAGATAACCGCGGCCGGAAAAATCGGCATAGGCTTCCAGTCCGGTCTGGTACGCTCCTACGGTTATCACTTTGGAGGCCGTAGAAGGAATTGTTAATGTGACATCGGGCGTCGGCCGGACGAAACGTGTCTGCCCGGAACGAACGGTTTCCGATGGCAGATAAAAAGTGTAATTGCCGGTCACCGTCTTAACCGGCTCCAACCGGAAAGTCCAGACACCGCTGTCTATATATCGATTATCCGCAGCAGGAAGGAAATCAAAATAAATTTCCTGACTCGTCAGATACGGCGCCGGCTCTCCGTTGTATAACAGGATTCTGGTCTGCTCCAGAAAGTATGTCTGTTTCCCCGGACTGGCCGTATCTACCGAAAACTCTTCCCCTGTAGGAGAGATCAAGTGAATGGTATAACGGTCCGTGTAGTCTTTCCAAAGCTGCACGTTCAAACCGGTTTCATAATTGCCGACTACCAGTTCCACATTTGTTACTGCCGCCCCATCTGCAGCGTTTCCTCCGCCGTTTGGCGCCGCTCCCATACCGGTTCCTGTCTGTGTACCGCCTCCGTCCACAGCGCTTATGCCAGTCCCGGTCCGGCCTACGCTCCCTCCGGTATGTCCGCCGGAAGCGCCTTCATTGCCGCTTCCTACACAGATAACGGTTCTGCCGATTTCCGAAACATTGTCAATAAACCGTTCCAGAAGGGACGTCCCGTTATGCGCACCATAGGTATTGCCGAAACTCAGATTCACTGCCATCGGTTGGCGCAGTTCCAATGATTTTCTGACAACATAGGTCAGCGCACGCATCAGTTCCGTCGTCCTTGGAAAGGAATCCGGTCTGGGCGTGCCGAGTTTGACAATGATCAGTTCGCTCTCCGGTGCAACGCCTGCATTCACACCGCCTGACGTCATCCCGTTTCCTGCGGCGATACCGGCTACCGCCGTGCCGTGCCCCGATGTATCCACGCTCGGTATCAACAGGCTGCCTTCCGCTTCCGAAGACAGGTTGAGCGCTTCGTTGATCTGCGCCTGGTTAAACTCCACACCGGTCAGAAATCCCTGCGGCGGGGCATATTCTGTCTGTCTTTTTGCAGAAAGCAGTTCGTTTTGTTCGATCCGCTCCCAAACCGTTTCCGCCTGCAAAGTCTGATCCCACAGATAGCGGATTCTGCTCGTTCCATCCGCATTGCGAAAATCCCTGTTTCGCCATGCAATCCCCGAATCGATCACCGCTGTCAATACGCCCTGTCCACGCAGCGAATTGGCAAGCGGACTCCCCGGTATGATGCAGGAAGCGGTTTTTTCCTGTAATATCTGAAAAAAAAGTCTTTTCGGCTTTTCAATATATTCAATTTCCTCTACTGCCGCAAGCGCATCCATGAACAGCTCCGGTACCGTCAGGATCGCATACCCCGCGATCAGTTCTTCTATCCGCAGCAGATTTCCCTGCGGCAGGTCAAAAAAAGAGGACAATCCCTGCTGTAAGCTGCCGTGATATTTCACGATCAACTCCCAGGTATTGTCCTCTTTTTCATAACCAACATTCAGATCCAATGATTTGCTTCTCACCGATTCCTCGGTATCCAAAGCAAGATTTAAAAGATTTTCATATTTCTGTGAGTCCACTGTGCACGCTCCGTTTTCGGATGCTTTGCTCAGATTGCCCTGAGCGCTCCGATAACTGGTTTTTATATTATATGATACAGACGTCGTATAATATATCTTTATACGGCCGGGATGCACACAGTTTCTTTCACCGTCAATCGTCGCAGTAGTTCTTTACGATCTTTTCAAATTCTTCCCTTGCCTCGGTAAATGCATTTAATAATTTAGAAGAAAAGATGCCGCTCTGCCCATTGATGATCATCTGATATGCTTTTTCCGTTTCGTAGGCTGCCTTATAGACTCTTCGAGATGTCAGTGCATCATATACATCCACCAAAGACACGATCTGAGCCGCGATGCTGATTTCTTCTCCTTTCAAGCCGTCCGGATAGCCGTTTCCATCATATTTTTCATGATGATGTCTCGCTATGTCGTATGCATAATCACTAAATACTTTGCTGTCTATATGAAGGACTCTTTCCAAAATTTCTGCGCCCTTGGTCGTATGAGATTTGATAATCTCATACTCATCCGCAGTCAGCTTGCCGGCTTTTAAGATAATATTGTCCGGAATAACAATCTTTCCGATATCATGCAGAGAAGAAGCCCAGCTAATGATATCCAGTTTTTCTTCTGTAAGCTCGTATTCCGGGTACAGCTTCATAACGCTTCTTCCAAGACAGATTGTAAAAGCACGTATTCTTTTTATGTGCTGTTCCGATTCCAGATTTCTGAATTCCACGACATTGCTCAGGGACTCGATCAGAACTTCATTCATATGTCTTTGTTTTTCCGCCATTTTCTTTAACATGGCGTTCTGCTTTTTCAGCTTTTCCGTCTGGGTCTTTACCGTAAGTTCCAGTTCCATTTTATACTGGAAAACTTCCACCACGTTGTCCACTAACTGTTTAATAATCCCGGTATGAAAGGGTTTCTTAATATAACTTACGATACCGTATTCATATCCTCTTTTCTCGTACTGGGTCGTTTGCTCGCTCGTGATCATGATAAACGGAATCCGGCTTAAAAACATTTTCTCGCTCAACCGCCTCAGCACCTGAAAATCATCCCGGGCAGGTATCATCAGGTTCACCAGAACAACAGCCAAAGAAGCGGCCTGTGTCCGCAAAATCTCTATTCCGTCTTTCTCATTTGAAAATGCCAGTACTTTATATTTTCCCTGAAATATCTCAGTCAGTTTTGCGCGGCTGTCATCATCTTCTTCCAAAATCAAAATTGTATCGCGTACCACTTTCTGCCTATACCTCCTTCTCTCTTTTATAATTTTACCATAACGACATTTTTATTTCTCAATTTGAAAATAACCCTGCTCACATTTGCCGGCAGCATATATTTGAACGTATTGATTTCAATAATACTCCCTTCATATGCATTTCCTCTGACATAGACAGCTTTCATATCCTGATCTGTCAGATTGGTAAGTTTGGAGATATCCGCATCCAGGTCGGCCAGTTCATGGTCTTTCGCCACAATGGCGGCGTTTAGTTTCTTGATCAGCGTTTCTGCCTGTTCTTTGTCCGGCGGAAACTCCTGCAGTATCTTATGCCACTTCTCCTCTAACATGGACAATTCCGATAAAATCTGCTCTCTTTTCTCTGTAAACATAGCCTGCTTCTTATCGTAAAGCTTATTTCTTCCGACTTCCAGATAGGTTTTGATATGAGATTTATTCCCCAGATTAAACGTATCGACTCCCATTACCGCGCAGGCTTTCCCGCCGAGCAGCATTCCTTTGCTGCCGGATACGATCACCTTCCCCATCGTGTTGATATTACTGTTCATAATATAGTTGGCCCTTACATTACCTCCGGCCTCGATATTGGCAGCTTCAAAGAAACTGCCGGAAACTTCGCCTTTGGCCTCGATAAAGCAGTCATTCTTGGAACAGCTTCCCTTTTTGATCATAATATTGCCGCCGGCAATCAATCTGCCCGCCTGCACATTATGTTCGATAATAATATCGCCCGTCGCGGAAATATAGCCTCCCGAATAAACGCTGCCGATTACATGTACGGAACCGTCAACTTCAAGTTTCCCCGTAACAGCCGTTACATCTTCCCGTACGACGATCATATTGGAAATAATAATGCGGCCGTTCAAATATTCGAATTTTCCGTTCAGGCGGGAAAGGTATGTCACCCCATCGGGTGCGATGGTAAACCCTTGTCCTTTTAGCGGTTTTTTCTCAATCCCTTTATTCGCGTGAAGCACTTCGCCGAAGACATTCTGTCCATCTACCCCTTTTTGTGCCGGATGATAGACCGCGATCTTCTCTCCTTCGTCAACCATCTCGAAAGCCTCAATATTGACGTAGTCAACGCCTCCATCCGGAAGCGGAGCCGGAATACGGGGGAGATCCAGCCGGACGAAAAACTCATACCATCCGTTCTCACCGGCTTCCGCAGGCGTCCCTTCGGCAATCAGAATTTTTTCATTCATTCTTCTTTTCTTTATCATGTCGGTAATGGCTTCTTGATTGATTCCGACAACGATTCCTCTTTTTTCCAGGGCATCATAAATATCTTCCGCAGTAACCATATTACCGGGAATCCAGGGTATAAATCCAAAGGCTTTATTTCCGTTATCTTCTACAAAAATACTGAATTCTTTTTTCACATATGACTGGATATCGATCCCCTGTTTTTCGGATTCGGCATGCCGTTTCGTCTTTTCCTTCATCAGATTCTGCCTTTTTTCCTTCATATCCGAAGCGGAAAAGAGCAGTCTGGCATAAGGCGTCACATCCAATCCGGCTTCCAGTCCCAGACGGATCTCCTGCATCTGCCAATGACTGAACAGACTGTTTGTATAAAACGATACTTTCAGTTTCTTCTCCAGGCCCAGACGGATTTCGCGCATCTGCATCCAGTTATATTTGGAATCGGCATATACGGAAACATCCAGTCCCTCATACATACCGATTCTGATTTCATAGATCTGCTGCACATACATATCATCTGTCAGCCAGGTTTCGATCGGCAGTCCTTCTTCCAGCGCCAGTCGGATCTGTTCCAATTCGTCATCCACGAATCCCCTGTCCAGATACCCGCTGAGATCATTAGAAGAATAAAAAGAAAGCCGGATCTGTTTCATGGTCTCGTAACTGTAAGAAGGATCGGCATATGCCGTAACATCTACCTTATCCTTAATTCCCATTCGGATCTGTTCCATTTGAAGCCAGTTGAGTTCCGGATTGGAATACAGTGAAACATCCAACCCCTCTTCTTTTCCCAGAAATATCTCCTGACGCTGTTCTTTCATGTATTCTGCATTTTCCATCATGGCAAACTCAGCGTTATGAGATGAAGTCGGATTTTTCTGCATAATCATTCCAGCCTTTCTTATTTATAATGTATCTTTATTATTATACAAATTCCGAAAGAAAAAGTCCACTCTTTTAATTTATGGAAATGACCTTATAATCTTTTTCTTCCACAGCTTTGCGCAGCACGTCATCTGCGGTCTGTGCCTGCAGACTGACAATCGCCGTTCCTTTTTCATGGCTTACTACCGCTTCCGTTACTTCCGGCAGCGCCTCTAATGCCTTTTTGACCGCTGCCTCACAGTGTCCGCACATCATTCCTTCGATTTCCATCGTTTTTTCCATCTTTTTACTCTCCTTTTCTTTTTTTCCTGTCTGTTTCATTTTCTTATCTTTCCCGGTACTGTACATTTTGAAGAAATTAAGCCGCAGCGCATTACAGACCACACAGAAACTTGAAAGACTCATTGCCGCTGCTGCAAACATCGGGTTCAGTTTCCAGCCGAATATGGGATACCATAAACCGGCAGCTAACGGAATGCCGATCACGTTGTAGAAAAATGCCCAGAATAAGTTTTCATGGATATTTTTCAGCGTTGCCCTGCTTAAACGTATTGCCGCAGGCACATCGGCAAGCCGGCTCTTTACAAGCACCACATCCGCCGCATCGATGGCAATATCCGTACCGGCTCCTATCGCGATTCCGATATCTGCCCTTGTCAGAGCGGGCGCATCATTGATCCCGTCTCCGACCATGGCCACAGCGCCCTGTTTCTGCAGCTGTCTGATAACGGCCTCTTTTCCATCCGGTAAAACACCGGCGATCACCCGGTCAACACCGGCCTGCGCACCGATCGCTTCTGCAGTCCTCTCGTTGTCTCCGGTTAACATAACTACATTTATACCCATATTCTGCATTTCCTTAACTGCCCGGGCACTGTCTTCTTTCATCACATCCGCAACGGCAATGATCCCGTAAAATCTTTTCCCTTTGCAGAAAAACAGCGGTGTCTTGCCTTCTCCGGCAAGTCTCTGCGCCTGTTTTTGCGTTTCTTCTGAAATCTCTGTTTTCGACTTGATAAAATGCAGATTGCCGCCTGCCGCCTCTTCTTTTTGCAGGATACCGCTTAACCCGTTGCCTACGGCAGCCGCAAATTCTTCCACGGCTTCGGCCTGTATCCCCTTTTCCTGCGCTGCGGCAATGACTGCTTTAGCAAGCGGATGCTCGCTCTTTTGCTCCAATGAAAAGGCCAGTGCGAGCAGTTCTTCTTCCGAGCAGCTTCCTGCCGGCAGAATGTCAGTGACCTTCGGTTCTCCGCTTGTGATGGTTCCCGTTTTGTCAAGCGCAACGATCTGTGTTTTCCCGGTAAGCTCCAGTGACTGCGCTGTCTTGAACATAATACCGCTTCCCGCGCCCATGCCGTTTCCGACCATGATCGCCACCGGCGTCGCCAGTCCGAGCGCACAGGGACAGCTGATAACGAGTACCGATATGCCTCTCGCCAGTGCAAAACCGAAGCTTTCTCCCGCAAACAGCCATATCATGCATGTCA
The DNA here is from genome assembly GCA_910579735.1 of uncultured Lachnospiraceae bacterium. Classification (GTDB taxonomy): domain Bacteria; phylum Bacillota; class Clostridia; order Lachnospirales; family Lachnospiraceae; genus UBA3282. The sequence continues at coordinate 220,906 of CAJTUZ010000001.1, read as the reverse complement.
GTACCGCAATGCCGATCACCGCCGGTACGAAAACGCCCGACACCTTATCCGCGACTTTGGCGATCGGCGCTTTTGTTGCCGCGGCGTCGCTGACCATGCGGATAATCTGCGACAGCGTCGTATCTTCTCCGACTCTCGTTGCCTTACAGCGCAGGAATCCCGACTGGTTCAAAGTGGCGGCGGATACTTTATCGCCCGTCTGCTTATCGACCGGAATACTTTCTCCGGTAAGAGCCGCCTCATTGACGGCGCTGCATCCCTCGAGCACAATACCGTCCACCGGAATGTTTTCGCCCGGTCTGACAACAAATTCATCTCCTTGTACAACCTGTGTTATGTCAACCTCTGTTTCTTTTCCTTCTCTTATGATCACCGCTTTTTTCGGTGCAAGTTTCATCAGTCCCTTCAGCGCATCCGTCGTTCTGCCTTTTGAACGTGCCTCCAGCATTTTCCCCACAGTGATCAGCGTCAGTATCATGGCTGCAGATTCAAAATAGAATTCGTCCATGAAGGCCATGACCGCTTCCATATTACCCTTTACCTGCGCATCCGTCATGGCAAAAAGAGCATACACGCTGTAAACGAAAGAAGCTCCCGCTCCCATGGCTACTAACGTATCCATATTCGGTGCGCCGTGAAGCAGGCCCTTTCCGCCGCTTATGAAAAATTTCCGGTTGATCATCATGACTGCGATCGTCAAAAGAAGCTGCACAAGTCCCACCGCAATATGATTTCCCTCAAAAAAAGCAGGCAGCGGCCATCCCCACATCATATGTCCCATGGAAAAGTACATAAGCGGTATGAGCAGACAGACGGAAAACCACATTCTTTTCTTTAAAAGAGGCGTTTCCTTATCTTTGAGCATATCCTCATAGTCCGCGGATGCACCTGACGCCTTTATAGCGGCGCTGCCCTGCCCTTTCTGTGAAGCTCCGTAACCTGCCGCTTCCACTGCTGCGATGATCTGTTCGGGGGAAGCGCTCCCCTCAATGCCCATGGAATTGGTAAGCAGGCTGACTGAACAGCCCGTTACGCCGGGTACTTTCGATACCGCCTTTTCTACTCTGCTGCTGCAGGCCGCACAGCTCATACCGGTAACCGCATATTGTTCCATGACTTTCTCTCCTTTCCGCACGATCGTACTGCAGATCATTTATGCCGCTTATTATAAACTTCTCATTTCATCAGTTTCTGTAACAGTATGACCAGTTCGTCTATAATTTCATCATTCCCCGCACGAATATTTTCCGTTACGCAGGTGCGCAGATGGTTGGAAAGCAGTTCTTTGCTGAAACTGTTTAAGGCGGCGTTCACTGCCGCCACCTGCACCAGCACATCCGTACAGTAAGCATCTTTTTGCAGCATTCCCTGAATGCCGCGCACCTGCCCTTCTATCCGTTTCAGGCGGTTCATCAGATCTTTGTATTCTTTCTCCGAACGGTCCTTCTTCTTATGAGAGCATCCGCAGAGTATTTCCTCAGCTTCCCCTGCGCACTGACAGGATGTTTCTTTGTCTGTCGTCACAGTATCTTTCATACCTATCTTATTCCTTTCGCTTTGCTGGCATACAGAAGTTTTATTTTCTCACTATACCCTCATGGGGTATTTTACAAAATAAACTATATACCTCATAGGGGTATTTTGTCAATACGCACGATCGCTTTCCCGATATTTTCATATTTTCTGTTAATATTTTACAATTATTTTATGGAAAAAGTATTGACTTCCCATTTTGCACATGCTACAGTAAGGGCAAATAGCTATCAATATTATGTTCTAATTATTTACTATAATTTATACATTATCATCCTGTCACTGTTAACCCGTCGCTTTGAGTTTATATTTTCGGCCTGTCACTATTAGCCCATCACTACTGAAAAAGTAACACCCCGTCGCACTTTTTCCACAGTTGATTAAGCGATCAAATGTCACTGTTCATCCCGATTCACCACTTTGTCCGTATGTATTAAGGACTGTGATCGTTACCTGTCTATGGCAAAGAAAGAAAAGGTACCTATTGTTGAAGAATGAGAATTTAAAGAACGAAAGCATCAAGGAAACTTCCGCGCAGATCGATTCTGCGACAACCTATGATAATTTATATGAGAAAAAGGAGCACGGAAATCTGGATTATCCCGTTAATGTTTATCACGTAGATTTGGGGCATACACACACACATTCCATTCGCTGGCACTGGCACGAAGAAATGGAGATCCTCGTGATCAGCAACGGCTGTGCCAAAGTAGCGACAGATGACGACGAACAGGTTCTTCTGCCGGGACAGGGATACATTCTGAATCAAAACGTTATGCATTCCATCCACAGCATTGAAAATAATCCCTGTACATATTATTCGCTTGTTTTTCATCCGGATTTTTTATTCGGCCACACGAATTCTTCCATGCGGACGAACTTTCTGCTGCCGATGCAGAGTTTCTCCATTTTGAAGACCATGCTGATCGAAGAACAGAACGCATGGCACAAAAACATGCTCGATCTGCTTGACAAGATCTTATCCGTTAACCTGACAAAATGCTTTGGTTATGAGATCATTACGAAAGGATATCTGTGTCAGTTCTGGGCAGCGCTGCTAAACAGGCTCCCGCAGGCAAAGATTCCGCAGACGCCGAACGTATCCCTGAACGAACAGCGTGTCAAACAGGCGATGCTCTATATCCGTCTGCACCATGCCGAACCGCTTACATTAGATGATATTGCCGACAGCATCTCCGTCAGCAAAAGCGAATGCTGCCGCTGTTTTAAACGAACGATCCAGATGACCCCTTTCGAATATCTGATGAAATACCGCATTTTTGAAGCAAGCAAGCAGATCCTGAACGACCGGGACAACCAGCATTCCATGGCAGATCTGGCTCTTTCCGTAGGGTTTAACAGCATCAGCTATTTTAACAAGCTCTTTAAACGCTACCTAAACTGTACACCGACCGAATACAGAGAGCGTATTGCCAAGACCGCTTCGATCATTGAAATGGAACCGTTTGCGATCCCGCTGTTTTAACGATAAAAAGTCCGGAAAGCATCGATCAGATAAGCGATGTCCTTTGCCCCTGCCGTTTCTACGGCTGAATGCATGGCCAGCTGGGCGAGGCCGATATCTACCGTACGGACGGATACCTGTGCCGTCGAGATATTTCCAAGCGTACTGCCGCCTGCAATATCCGAGCGGTTTGCATAAGGCTGATACGCAGCGCCCGCTCTGCTGCAGATATCCTTCATCACCGCCGCAGAATATGCGTCCGTCGCATAGCGCTGACTGCCGTGATATTTGATCACAATACCGCCGTTCATGCGCGGTCTGTTCGTCACATCCGCTTTTTCCCCATGATTCGGGTGCATCGCGTGCGCATTATCCGCAGAAATCAGAAAACTCTCCGCAATCATACGACGGTATTCTTCTGCTCCCATATCCAGTTTGCCGCATATCCTGATCAGCACGTCCTGCAGAAATGTGGACGCAGCCCCCTGTTTGGTGCCGCTTCCCACCTCTTCATTATCCAAAACGACGCAAAGATTGATATAATCCTCCGGCTCTTCATTGACCATAGCAGTCATTGCGGCAAACGCACATTCCAGATCGTCCAGTCTCGGTCCTGCAATAAAAGCATCATCGATACCAACCACACGGCATTTGTCCCGGTTATAAAGGAACAGATCGCTTCCGAGTATCTCTTCTTTGGATATTCCCGCCTGCGCTGCCAGCATGTCAAAAAGCTTTTCTTTGGCCGACGCCTCTCCGATGACAGGCTCCATGTCCGTCTGCGGATTATATTCAAATCCTTTGTTTAACTCACCGTTCATATGGATCGCAAGATTGGGGATAATCGCCGTATCGCTATCCAGGTTCACGAGGAAGCTCTTCATACCGTTTCGGTCTCCTGCTATCAGTCTTCCTGCAATGGAAAGCGGCCTGTCCAGCCATGTGGAAAGGATCATGCCGCCGTATTTTTCCACATTCAGTTTCAGATATGCCTCATCCACCGTGATCTCCGGTTTTTCTTTCAATTTAAAACAGGGCGAATCACTGTGTGCCGCTATCATGTGAAATCCTTTCGGCATTTTCTCCGGTATGGAAAAAGCGATCACAGAAGAATCATTTCGGTTTACATAATATTTCCCCCGTTTTTCTATGGTCCAGGCATCCTTTTCCTCCAGCCGGCAGTAGCCTGCCCCTTCCAGCATTTTTTCCAGATTGTCCACGGCATGAAAAGCGGTCGGACTCCCATCAATAAAAGTGAAAAGATCCTGTAACTGCTCTGTATGTTCCGTTTGTTTCGTTTGCTCCATTTCTGATTCCATCCTTTCTTGTTCCTATCATTCTTTATTTCCGCTCTTTCCTTCTGCATCCTGTTATATAGTACCACGCTCCGGTCAGATCCGCCAGTATCCAGCCGATCGGCACGGACATCCAGATGCCGGTCACGCCGATCCGGGGAAATGACGATAAGATATAGGCAAGCACGACTCTTGTTCCCAAAGAGACCACTGTCAGAACGACAGATATCCCCGGTTTATTGACCGCGCGGTAATAACCGTAAAATAGAAACAGCATTCCGATCCCGAAATAAAATGCCGCTTCGATCTGCAGATAACCGATTCCAACCGCGATTACAGCCGTACTTTCTTTGTCGATAAAAAGCTGCATCAGAGGTTTTGCAAAACCGATCACAAGCGCCGTAATGAGCAGGCAGAACAAAAAGACCGATCCTACCGCACTCTTCAGCCCCTTACGGATCCGCTCTTCCTTCCCCGCACCATAGTTTTGCGCTACAAATGTTGAAAAAGCATTGCCGAAATCCTGCACCGGCGCATAGGCAAAAGAGTCTATCTTGACGGCAGCCGCAAAAGCCGCCATTACCACCGCACCGAAACTGTTCACAAGTCCCTGCACCATTAAGATCCCGAAATTCATAATAGACTGCTGCAAGCAAGTCAAAGAAGACAACCCGGCCAGTTCCTTAAAAATACGAAAGTCCCATTGCATGTTCTGTTTCCGGACTCTAAGCTGCGGATATTTCAAAAGATAATAGAAAAAAATGCCGATCCCCGCTGCATACTGCGACAGAACCGTTGCCGCTGCCGCTCCGCCGACACCCCAGCCAAAAGATCTGATGAACACAAGGTCCAGCACGATATTCAGCAGTGCCGAAACACCGAGAAAACAAAGCGGTACAACAGAATTCCCGATCGCCCGCAGAAGGTTCGCCAGAAAATTATACAGAAAAACCGCGGGTATCCCGGCAAATATCCACAGAAGATATTCTTTCATAAGAGGCGCCACTTCATACGGAACGCGCATAAAGATAAGAATCCCCTTTATGCCGGCATATACCAGGACATTCAACACCACGGCGACTGCACCGATACTGATAAATGCGATATAAAGTCCTTTTTCCAGTCTGTCATGCGCTCTGCCGCCGAACTGCATGGCAAAAAAAGCGCTGCTCCCCATACAAAGTCCCAGAATAACAGACGTCACAAACACCATAAGCGTATAGGAAGAACCTACGGCCGCCAGTGCATTTTCTCCCAAATAACGTCCTACGATCAGCGTATCCACTATATTATATAACTGCTGAAGCATGTTGCCTATCATGATCGGAAAGGCAAACTGCAGCAGCTTTTTCATAATCGTTCCTTCTGTCAGATCGTGATTCATAAACTATAAACTCCATTCTTTCGCTGTCCGGATGATTCAGGTGTCAATCCCCCCCTGAATCTTTGTATACATAAATGCGATATGTTTAAGATATCACAAAACGGCATCTTGAGCAACTTTGCCCGAAAAAGAATGATTACTGATTTATTCCGCGAAAAAGCGGCCTTTCACTTGCTTTTTCGGTGCGCATAGCTTATAATGTATGAACATAGTATTATTAACGTATCGTAAGGAAAACGTATCATCAAAATAAGGAGGCAGTTTTTATGAAACGATTGATGCATGTTGTATCGGCAGTTTTTTTGACGGGAGTCCTTGTTCTTGCACCTGTTGATCTTCCGACAGACTGTCCGCTCAGCATCACTGTTCAGGCGCACGGCAGACATCATGGCAATGGACATCATAACAATGCCGCTTCTAATTATTTTTACTGCAACGGACATGAGGCACATCTGCATAACAACGGCGCATGCCCTTATGCGGAAGAAGATTACTACTACTGCGGCGGAAACGGGGCACACCACCATAACAACGGCGCATGCCCTTATGCGGAAGGAGATTACTATTACTGCAACGGACACGAAGCGCATCACCATGACAATGGCGCCTGTCCTTACGCAGATTCCGACTACTTCTACTGTAACGGACATGAAGCACATCTGCACGGTAACGGTGTGTGTCCTTATGCGGATTCCGATTACTTCTACTGTGACGGACACGAGGCACATCTGCATGATAACGGCATATGCCCTTATGCAGATACAGTCCAGCCGCAAAGCAGCACCGGCAATACAGGCAGTACCGACCAAACAACCAGTACTGACAATACAGGCAGTACCGGACAGACCGACAGCAGCGCTTCCAGAAAAATGAACAAGAGACATATTTCTCAAAATATCGCTGACGTCATCTGTATGTACGATATCTAACTGCGCAGACAGTTTTCTATCACCTGAAAAGGCGGTTCCAGGGGATATTCAGATCCCGTTGAGACCGCCTTTTATCTTGCAGTTATCAATAGCGCTTGATCTTCTTGGATGGTGTTTTCTCAAATTCCGTCTCCCGCAGTTTCATGCGGTAGATCCGTTTATAAACCGGCGCCTTCTGATTATAGTCATCTATGATCTTCTGCACGGCCGCACCGATATCTGAGATTTTCTTTTTCTTCGCATAATCGTAATCCGGATACACTTCCGCTTCTATGACACCCTCATTTTCCCGTACCAGAATCTCCTGTACAAGACGGTTTTCCCCGATCCTGTTTTCCAGTTCTTCGGGAGAAACATTCTCTCCGTTCTTTGTTATGATCAGATTTTTCTTTCGTCCGGTTAAAAAGACGAATCCTTCTTCGTCCACATATCCCAGGTCCCCGGTGGCAAGCCAGCCATCGTGAAGCGTTTCCGAAGTTTCCTGCGGCATTTTGTAATATCCCTGCATAACGCTGCTGCCGCGCACCCATAACTCTTCTTCCACAGTTCTGGCTTCGCAGTTCGGAATAAGCTGTCCGACCGATTCCTTCTTTATGTTCCAGCTCACAGTCGTACTGATGACCGGAGCACATTCCGTCATACCGTATCCCTGCAAGATTGTAATACCATATTTTTCAAACAGATCTATGTAGGCAGGATTCAAGTAGGCCCCGCCGCTGCAGATCGTATGAAAACGGCTTCCGAAAATCTGTCTTTTTACCAGTTTTTTGGGCAGTCCCGATACATCTTCCAGTTTTTTGGCGATCGTCTCTATCATCAGCGGAACCATCAGAATCATGTCCGGTTCGAATAATTTTATATTTTTCGCCACACGCAGCAGCGAATCATTGATACAGATCACGGCCCCAAGTGACATGCCTTTTAAAATATCCATACTCAGACAGTATGCATGATGGATCGGCAGTACGGAAAGAATCACGGTTCTTTCCGGTATCTTCATGTCCAGACAGGTGGCATTTTCCGCCAGATTTCTATGCGTCAGCATGACTCCCTTGCTTTTGCCGGTCGTTCCGGACGTATACATGATCGTACACAGTTCATCAGGCTGCGGCTGATAGTCACAGCCGTCCGGCGCTTCTTTCAACAGAGCGTTCAAAGAAAGCGTGCCGCCGCTTTCACCGCTTGTTTCCTGCTGCATCGATATCAGATTTTTAATTTTCGGACAGTGCTCTCTTACCATATCGGCCACGTCCCGGCGCATTTCGTCATAGACGAATGTCGTAACATCCGCTCTGTCGATCAGTTCGCACATTTCCTGCGCCGGCAGAGAAACATCAAGCGGCACGGCCACACTGCCGCTGTTTACCGTTCCCAGATACGCCGTCAGCCACATATACGAAGTCGGTCCCGTAACGGCTATATGGCTTCCCTGTTCCTCGAGTTTACATAATGCAGATGAGAAACGCTCACTGTCTCTTTTCAATTCCGTATACGTTTTCGCAATAATCTCACCTTTTCCTGCCTTATAGCGGACAGCGTCTTCCGCTCCATATTTCTTTTCCGTCCGAACCAGAATATCCCGAATCGTACTAACCATTATCCGTCCTCCCCGCAGACGCCGCATGCCGCCTGTTTCCTGTTAAACTCTCACTATGACGTCAGAGACTCCAAATATTCCACCGCTTCCTGGATCGTTCTGATATTTGCCGCCTTCTGTTCGTCCACTTCAATGTCAAACTGATCTTCCAATTCTCCGAGCATGCTCATGAAATCAAAGGATGTAAAACCCAGATCTTCCATAAAACGGGACTCCGGTCTGATATCTTCTTTTTTTACTTCCACATAATTGCAGATTAAACTGGTTAATTTCTCATACATTGCCATTCCCTCTTTTCTGATTCTTTTTCCCGCCGCTTCCCGGATCGTTCTGCCTTTTGCCGGACAGCGCAGCTCCCGTATGTCATTATATTAATTTCATGATATCCCCGATCGGCAGATTCGGATTTTCCGTACCCTTAAACATGATCTTGCACAGATAATAATACAGATACTCAAGCTGTTTCCTGGACACCGCTTTGATCTGATGCTCAAAGTTAAAATCCAGGCCGTTGTCATCCGACCTGTGCATGACCGTCAGATACATCCCCTGCGTTGTAGCGCCGTTCGGATACCACTTGGTCTTGTAGCGGATACCGCCGAGCTTATCCAGACCTTTTTCCCGCAGTGTAAGCGGCTGATATGTAAGAGACATCGGCTCATACGTCTCACCGCCGGGCAGCGGATAGCACTGTTTTCTATAAGCAAAATACGCTACCGGATCGTAATTGGCATGCCGGAACAGTTCGTTCTGCCTGTCACGGATCTCATAAATGCCTTCCAAAAATGTTTTCTCTTCCGATATGATCGTCCGGAAAGGAAATGAATGGATCCTCGTACCGCCCGATTTTTTTTCCATCAACGTCGCTCTCCTTGCGATCGCGGTATTGATGGATACATCATCGTTGCCGTTCATCTTCTGGAAATAAGTCCGCAGACCCATGATCAGCAGGCAGGCAAGCGAAACATGATATTTTTCACAAAAAGTCATCAATCTCGTCGTCGGCTCTTCTTCCAAATGGAAAATGTCAAGCGCCGCATCCACAGAATCGGAAACATTGACGGCCGCACGCATATCCGGATTGCCGCTTCTTTTCCTGGCCTCTTCTAACTTCTTCGGGCCATCGATACCGTTATAGACCGGCTCCGAACTCTCTATCAATCTGCGGAAAAATTCCTCATCTTTTGTTTTGGCCTTACAGCCCTCTTCATAGGCCAGATCCTTTTTCAGCTGTTCGATATAAGACGCCATGTCCGTCGGATAGTCGATTCCTTCATAACAGGCGTTGCAATAGATCTCTATAATGTCTTTCATAAAGCAGATCAGAGACTGCGCATCCATCGTCATGTGATCCGCCAGAAAATAAATACCGCTGTAGCCATCCGGCATCCTGATCATCACGATCCTGTTTAACGGTGCATCCTGGTGCTTAAAAGGAATCTCTGTCCAGGCCTGCATGATGCTCTCCGCTTCTTCCATCGTTTTGCCAGCAAAATCCGCATACTCAATATCACGTTCCTCTTTGTCCACCACATACTGATACCAATTGCCCTCTTTGTCCTGTGCAAAACGCAGGCGCATGGATTCACATCTTTCGTATGCCTTATAGATCGCCTTTTTTAATTCCTTAAAATCCAGTTCCACCTCGATCGTCAGACTCGTTCCGATATTTACCACCTGCTTTTTCGGGCAGAAATTCAAATAATATAAATGAAATTTCTGTGCCACCGTAAGCGGATATACAGGATATCCTTTTCTTGTCCGCATCATAGAAGATACCTATTCCTTTCTTCTGTCTTATTTTCAACAAAATCAACCGGAATGCCAGGTTAAAGCCTTCCTTTTATTTATAACGCCAGTTCTTGTGTAAATTCATCCAGCGCCTTTTCATAGGCGGCCGTATCTTTATAATAACTTTCCGCATGTGCGGCGCCTTTTATGATCACCTTCCGCTTCGGAGAGGCGCAGTTTGCATAAATTTCTTCACACATGCTGCATGGTACAAAGGTATCGGCATCCCCATGGATCAACAGGATCGGCACAGCAGCCTTCTTTACTTCTCTTGCCGCATTGCATTCGTCCATACCGTATCCTGCCTTTTTTCGGTTTACATAATCTGCAATCTGTATGACCGGAAAAGCCGGCAGATGGTACATGGAATGCAGTACATGCGTAAATACGTATTTCGGGGAAGTAAATCCGCAGTCCGAAATAATGCCTTTCACCTGTGCGGGCAGTTTCAGGCCGCTTGCCATCAGTACCGCAGCGCCGCCCATAGAAGTGCCGTGTAACAGGATCTTTACGTCCTCACCGCATTCTCTGACTGCCCATGCGATCCAAAGAAGCGCATCCTGTCTGTCCAGACAGCCGAAGCCGATATAGTTTCCTTCGCTCTCTCCATGCGCTCTTTCATCTACCAGAAGCATGCTGTAGCCGCGCTCCAAATAATAACCGGAAAGGCCGATGTAATCTTTCATACCCTCGCTCGTATAGCCGTGAAAGCATATCACAAGCTTATCTTTTCCTTTCCCCTTAATATACGTGGCATGCAGTTTCAAACCATCTTCGGACCGGCAGTAAATATCTTCTCTGGGTTTTGCCAACAGCGCTTCCTTCCGCTCCCCAATGAAATCCATATACTGGCTCCAGTCCGTTCCCGCCATTTTCATCGTACGCTCTACTTTGGCGTTGTTTCGTTTCATCGTCCGTCTGTAGAAATATGCCGCTTCCGCTATCTGTCCCAGCGCGATCGCACTTACCGCACCGATTGCCGCCACGGCCCCTTTGACTGCTTTTTTCATGCTGCTCCCCCGTTCTGCCGCCGACTTTTCTTATTTCTTTTCGTCGTTATTTCTTACCGCCCTTTTTGGCGCTCTTCTTTTTGCTCTCGATCAGATCCTTTAATTTCAACGCTTTATCAATATTACCCTCTACCTTCAGTTTCTGCAGAGTGACCGCCAGGATCGGGTCCTGTTCTCCCGAAGCAATCTTCATCAGCGTTTCCGCCTTGGCCGTAAACATCGCGTCTCTGTCAAAATACTCATAAGGCTCTACGTACAGCTTTCCTTCCTTTACTTCTACATAAAAGATGCCTTCCGCTTCTCCGGTAATATTAAACTGATAAGCCAGATGTTCCGTTACGTCACTGACATCCGCCTCCATAAACTGTCCTTTTACCTGAGCAAAAAATTCTGCATATGTCATTTTCTTTCCTCCCTCTTGCCTTTCCGGCAGTCATTTTTTGACAAAAAATGACCGACGGTCGAATATATGTTACACATAGAGTAACACTTATTCGACCGTCGGTCAACATATAATCCAAACAGAATGAAAAATACAGGGACTATCCGTCAATAAAGTCCGTCTGTTTCTATTCCACGATCAGGATTCCCGGCTCCACCTTTTTCACCCTGCCCGCCGCCAGATAGGCAAAAACAAGAAACAGCACCGTCACCACGACAGCCGGCATAAACATCCGAAACATACTTAGCTCGGATGAAAAGTGACTGACCCCGCAGACACGCAAAATAACATTCGCAAGCGGATCCGTCAAATACGCACTGAGCACGATCCCCAAAGCCGAACCGGCCGCAGACACCATCCCGAACCGAAGCGCGAATGCAAGCCGGAGCTTCCCGGAAACAAATCCAATCGCCTTGTATATTCCCAGATCATGCTGCTCTTTATACAGGATCTTACTCCCCGTAAGCGATACCGTGACCAGTATGAAAATAACGATGATTCCAAACATGAAGATCATCAATATGGAAATGACGGTAAGGATTGCATCTGCCCCTGACCAGCTGCTGTCATCCAGTATGAGCTGCTCTGCATAAGTATCCATAAGCGCTTCCTTGAGTTCGTCCAGTCCGGAAGGATCTGCAAGCAGATAAAACATGTAATAAGAAAATTCGTCTATTTCCTCATCATAAAAGCTCTCATAACCCTCTTTTGTCACTCCGAAATTAGAACCCATATCGTTGGTGCACTGATAAATGCCGCTGATAATAAATTCCTTCTCCTTATCTCCGATGCCAAGCTTTACGTCATCCCCGATCCCGATGCCGAGCTCGTCTGCCGCAAGCTGCGTCAGCACCAGCTCATTCTCATAAATACAGGTCCTTCCCTCCAGTATATTGTAATACTCCGGCGCGGAAATGACATTCATCAGGTATTCCTTCCGGTTCAGAAATCCCCTGCTCAATTTATATTGATAGGAGGCCGTAATATGCCCCCGTTCCTCTAACAAGGCTTCCACTTCCCTGCGGATATCCTTCTCTTCATAGCAGATCCCCAGATCATAGCGCGCGCAGGCAAAAGAATCCATAAGTCCCTTTCCATCCGGCCCGATCCATGCATCCAGCCTGACCGTCAGAGAAAAGAAAAAGACCAGGAGCGCCGTTACAAAACATGCGCTGATATACTGTTTCTTCCCGGAAACAAGCTGTCTGTAGGCAAGGAAAAAACTCAAGTTCGTTTTATGAATCTGTGCCGTCATTCTGCTCTTAAAATAAACATCTTCCGCACCGCCCCGGATTGCCCTGATCGGGGTGATCCTGCCGATCTTAGCGGTCTTAAAAAAAACAAAACCCATAATAACGGCGATGATGATTCCCAAAGAAAGCAGACTGGCTCCAACCGGCAGATTCGCCGGTATCAGAATGCCGACTACGGTAACCGTCACTTTGTCGATCCCTTTTACGACTGCCGCAGAAATCGGGATGCCGGGCAGCATACCGCCAAGAACAGCCGTAAGATATTGCAGTGACTGCACGACCCGCAGATCCGTCCGGGTATATCCAAGCGCTTTTAAAATCCCCATATCCACATAATCCTGCTCGATACTGCTGCTGATACTGTGTCCGACAATAAGCAGCGCAACGATCATCAGTACCAGAACAAATACAATCAGAAAACCCGAAAAAATATTCTGTAAGATCAGCATAAACCCGGTAATCGTAGATTTTGAGTAAGAAAATCCGGACATTTGCAAAAGATTCGTCTTTTTACCCAATGCTTCCTGTAAATCCGTAAGCTTTACGCCGCTGTCCGTTTTTTTATACAGATGAATGGCGCTGCCAACTTCCGCCAAAGCATTTTCTCCTGCCGCATGAATCATTTCTTCCAGCCGTCTGATATCGTTTTCCGTCAGCAGCACACGCTTCATTCCCATAAGGGCGCTGCCTGCGACCGGGTCTTCATAAAAACCCTTTATCGTGTAACGAAACGTTTCTTTCCCTTCCTCAATACCAACTTCCACCTCATCTCCGATATGGGCCTCATAAAGCGACGCAAAAGCCGGAGACACATATACTTCTCCATCTGCAAGTTCTTCCGCATCCTCATTAATTCCCGTCAGATTATCATGATAAATATAATAGCCGCTCTCCTTTGTCCATACATGCATATGCAGGACATCTTTTCCCGAATGCGCTTTATTTTCTGCATCTGCACTGTTGTAAATATGATATTCATCGAAAAAAAGAACATCCTCTGCGGTTGCTTTTTCAACTTCTTCCATATTGCCAATCTGCGTAAGCAGGCTGTCTCTGTCGGGAATCTCACTGATCCAGTACGTGATATCTCCGTATCCAAGCCTGTCTATCTGTTCGTTTTCATAGGCATTCGCATTCATCCAAAGCGAAATGACCGCAAGCATCGATATCGTAATGATAAAGACAAGCGTTAGAATTCCGATAAAACTGCTCTTCTGGCTTTTGATATTCGCTTTTAACAGCGTTACATATTTCATATCCTTCCCTCCCTTTTGACAGCTTTACCATTCCATGGATGAAAGCCATGCGTTCACCTGCTTTTCTCTGCTTTTGGCATCCTCGCTGCGATACGGCGCCATGGGCATTTCTCCTGTCACTCTGCCGTCCTCCAGATACAGGAGCCGCGTCGCACGAATGGCCGCCTTGATATCATGCGTTACCATGAGGATATTCTGCCCGTTTTCATTGATCCGCGTCAAAATATCCAGCACTTCCTGCGTGTTCTTTTTGTTCAGCGCCCCGGTCGGTTCGTCTGCAAAGATCATGCCGGGCGTATTCATCATGGCTCTTGCAATAGCCGCCCGCTGCGCCTCTCCGCCCGATACCTGCGACGGCAGTCTGTCTGCCGCATCCTCTACATTCATGCTCTCTAACAGCATCTTAGCCCGTTCCCGCACTTCTTTCTCACGCATTTGTCTGTCCAGATATCCGGTCACGGCTACATTCTCAAATAACGTCAGATTGCTGACAAGATGCGCCTGCTGAAAAACGAAACCAAACTCCCTGATCCGATACGGCGCCATTTTTTTCTCCTTCAGGCTGCTGATCACCGCATCCTTATAACGCACTTCGCCCCCCGTCGGCTTATCCATGCCGCTTAACGCATAGAGCAGCGTGGATTTGCCTGCTCCCGACGAACCCATGATGACCGTAAAATCGCCATCATAAATTTCCAGATCGATCATATTCAGCACATGATTCTGTCCGCCGTTATTGGCAAAGCTCTTGCATAAACCCGTCGCTTTCATGATCACTTTATTTCGATTCATACTTTGTTTTTCCTCTCTTTTCCTGATTTTTCTGCAGATAAATGACTGTCAAAGCAAAAAGCGGGAACAGGCAGATTGTCGTTCTGTCCGTTTCCGCCTTTATGGATAGCTTAGCAGAATAATTATTAAGAAGTCTTTAAGAAAAAACAGGGTCAGCCGTTATTTTTTCCACTGTCTAACCAAAGACAGGCCTCCAGTCCATCGGCATGATTGGATAACTCCAGTCCGCCGCCCATTTTCTCCATGATGTAGTCCACGATATATAGCCCGAGTCCCGATCCCGTCTTTTCTTCTGCATTTTTCCCCCGATAGAATTTCCGCTTCACAAAAGGCATGTCTTCCGGACAGATACCGTTTCCGTAATCTCGTATATGCATCTCATAGCGGCCGCCTTCTGCCGACGCCCAGACATCGATCCTGCTCCCCGGCGCATATTTTCCCGCATTTTCCAGGATGTTAAAAAGCGCCTGCGACAGCCGCTTCCGATCCACGGACAGCACGGCTTCCGGCACAGGTTCCTGCAAGGTTATGGACAGACCGGCATAATCCTGTATCGTCTCCTGCAGAAACACGCGCATATTTACTGCCTGCTCCCTGATCTCCAGACGTTCCAGTTCGGAAAGCGAATGCAGGACAAGATCATTTACCAGCCGGGATACTTCGTCACATTTTTTCATGATCACACGAAGATATCGCTCTCTTGCTTCATAATCCGCCTCCAGATTGGCTTCCAGACCTTCCGCATAGGCCCTGATCGATGCGAGCGGCGTCTTGATATCGTGAGAAAGCGCTGCAATAATCGTCTTGTTTTCCGTTACTGCCTGTGCCTCGTTCTTCCTCGCCGTTATGATTTCCCCGCGCATATGATCAAAGGCCCAGGTAAACGCGCCGAAGAAATTCGTCCTCTCATAGGCAAGCGAAACATCCAGATCTCCTTGGGCGATCCGCTCCGCATAAACTTCCAGTTTGTCAAAGGGCCGCAGGATCTTATCATAAAGAAACCAAAACACGAACAGTAAAAAGAGGCCGACAAGGCATACGAAACAGAGCAAAAATCGTTTTTCTTTATCAATCTGTTCCTCCGTCGTCTCCAGCCGCAGCGTTTCTTTCAACAGCGACGTTTTCTCCTGTATGATCTGCTCCCGTGCGGGATCTTTTTCTTCCGGCATAAGCTGCTCTATTTCGTTTAGCAGGACAAGCGCATTATCCGTCCCCGTTTTCACCTCCCTGCGTTCTTTTCCCAACATCCGGATGCCGCCAAACGCAAAAAGGAACAAAAATACCAAAAACAGAAAAACGGTTCTTATATATTGTTTTTTCATTTATCTTCTCCAAACTGATACCCGATACCCCAAACGGTCCTGATAAACTGCGGATCGGCAGGATCATTCTCCAGTTTTTCCCGAAGCCATCTGATATGTACCGCCACGGTTGCGATTTCCGCTTCCGAAAAAACGCCCCATACTTCCCGCAGAAGTTCTTCCTTACGCAGCACCTGATGCGGATGCGCGCACAAATATACCAAAAGATCGTATTCCCGCAGTGCCAGTCTGATCTCCTCCCCATCTTTTACCACCGTCCGCGCCGCAGTATCCACCCTGACGTTTCCGAATTCATAGACAGGCGCATCCTCCTGCTCTCCATAAGTCCTGCGCATCAGGGCATTGATCCGCGCAAGCAGCTCTCTTAAAGAATAAGGTTTGGCCAGATAATCGTCGCCGCCCACGTCAAGTCCCCTGACCTTATCATCCTCGCTCGTCCTTGCACTGGCAAAAATGACCGGTACTTTGGATAAAAGCCGCAGTTCCATGCAGACATCAAAGCCGTTTCCATCCGGCAGATTAATATCCATAAGAAGCAATTGATACGTTTCCCTGCCTAACATCGCAAATGCCTCATCACAGCTTCCCGCGACCGCCGTCTCGTATCCGTAATTTATAAGCATATCCGCCGTAATCGCCGCCAGATCGCCATCGTCTTCTATGATCAGTATTTTCTTTTTCCTGTTCATCCTGATTCCTTCCGTTTTTCCCTAATCCATGTCGTTTGAGGTCAATATTGTTATTCTACCACACTCTCTTACAATATTCTACGACAGTCATCCTTTTCAAATATCATGGTGAAGTTTTCAGGGAGGCTGCGGGGATATCATTCCTTTGGCGGCACGCTCCCGCTCCGTGAAAAATCGCAGCGGTACTAAGTTCAAGGGACGATAAATGTCCCTTTCACTAAGTGCCGGCGTTTTTCAAGGGCCTTCGCAGGAATGATATCCCCGCAGCCTCCCTGAAAACTTCAGCATTACCACTTCACCATTACCGCTTCGCCTTCTCTTTGCGCCAATCCCCATTCGCCGGATTATCAAGCAGTGCGCCCTCTTCATCGAAACGTGATCCGTGACAGGAACAGTCCCAGGAATGCTCCGCTTCATTCCATTTCAGAGCGCATCCAAGATGCGGACACCTTCTGGTTGTCAAAGAAAGCAGTCCCGCCGCCGCTTCCGCGGCATTGTAAAACAATTGCGGTTTCAGCATACTTCTGGACGGATCGAAAACCGCCGTAAACGGATTTTCTTTTTCCATGATCAGATCCGCAAGCAGCATAGCTGCAGTCATGGCAGAAGTCATCCCCCATTTATTGTACCCTGTGGCGGCAAAACACGCAGGCATTGCGGGAGAATACTTTCCGATATACGGTATGTCGTCCAATGTCATACAGTCCTGCGCTGCCCAGGCATACTCTTCCGATGCTTCCGGATAATATTTCTTTGCAGTTTCCCGGAGTTCCTGCCAGTTCCCGCCCTTTTTCCCGGTCCTGTGACCCCCGCCGCCAAGCAGCAGAAAATCACCGTAATTTCGAAAGGACAACCCCTTTCCGGAGCCATCCACATACATTCCCTTTATCTGCGCCGCATTTTTTAAGGCAATACAATAAGAGCGCTGCTGATACATTTTGAGAAAATACAAGCCATGCTTGTTATCGATTGGAAAATGCGTGGCAAAAATAAGTCTTTTATAAGAAATACGACCGTTTGCGGTAACAGCCTCATGCTCCGATAGCTCTTTTACAAAGGTATGTTCATAGATATTTAAGTCTTTTGCGATCCCGGCCAAAAATTTCAACGGATGAAACTGCGCCTGTTCGGGAAAGGCAACCGCGCCTGCAGTCGGAAACGGCAGTTCTTCTGTCTGCACCAATTCCGCCGGAAAATGCAGCCGCTGCAGCGCCTCCACCTCTTCTTCCAGTTTCCTGCTATCATCCAGAGAATAGACATAGGAAGATTTCTCTTCAAAATCACAGTCTATCTCGGAACTGAGAGCACGGTACATAGACAGCGCCTTTTGATTGGCTTCCAAATACAGGGCTGCCTTCTCTATTCCTTGTTTTCTCACAAGATCGGCATAAATAAGACCATGCTGGGAAGTGATCTTGGCAGTCGTATTCTTTGTTACTCCTGCACAGATTCCTGTTCTTTCCGCCAGAATATAATCCACACCCGCCTCTTTCAGAAAATAAGCGCACAAAAGGCCCGTAATGCCGCCGCCGATGATTAAAACATCCGTATCCGCATTTCCTCTTAACGCCTCAAACCGGGGCAGCGATACATTTTCCATCCAGACTGAATCCATAATTCATTCTCCCTCGCTTCCTGTCGTTGCTTCTTCTATTGTGTACGGCATACGGGAAATTATACAGAAACTATTGCTAAGTAAAGTATGATATGTGATAATAAAGATTGCAGGAAATGTCTGCGGTCAAACAACATTCTGTTGGCCGGGACACACTACTTTCATCAGAAAGGCACGGCTACCGACATGAGTGACAATCAGAATTGGAGCAATATGGGAGACCGGATAAAAGGCGCTCTCTCAGAGGCTTTGCAAAGCGGAGATTTTAACGAACTGAATCATTTAGTAACGCAGGCTGTAACCAATTCTTTAAAAGATGCAGGTATTAATATCAGCAAAAATTGGGACCCGGATCATGAAACGATGAATGATCCTTCAAATGGAAACCGGGGACAGAGCGCCCAGAGACAGCAACGGGAACAAGAGGCCGAAAGGCGCAGGCGCGCACAGGAACAGGAGGCTGAAAGACGCAGGCGGGCACAGGAGCAGGAGGCCGAAAGACGCAGGCGCGCACAGGAGCAGGAGGCCGAAAGACAACGGCGGCAGCGTGAGGAAGCCGAAAGGCAGCGGCAGCGGCAGGCGCTGAAACAGATGCCGCAGCGCAGAAATCTGAATTTGCCCGCAGTCAGATTCAACAAAACCGGAAATGTATCCAATGTGCTGTATCAGGTATTCGGCGGCATCGGCCTTGGCATTACGGGAATCGCGGCGTTCATTCATCTGCTGCTTTTCAATGCCGGAACGGTCAACACTGTCGGATCTATCATCAATCTGATCTTTCTGGTCATCTTCTTCGGCATGGTGCGGCTGGGCATCGGACAGCGTAAACGGCTAAAACGCGCTGCGCGCTACATGGCGCTCTGCGCAGATAAAATGTTTGGAGAACTGGAAGATCTCGCCAGAGATACAGGCAAAAGCAAGCGGTATGTGACCAAAGATCTGCAGAAAATGCTGGCGCTTGGTATGTTTCCGGAAGGACACCTGGACGAACAGATGACATGTTTTATGCTAAACGACACGGTTTACAGGCAATATCTGGATGCGGAAAACAGCCGTAAGATCAGGGAAGCGGAAGAAAGAAAGGCACTGGCGCAAAAAGCGGAAAAACAGCCGGACAAGCAGGCTCCCAATATGCAGCAGGAACAGGAAACGGAATTAAACGCCATGATATCGGAAGGCATGGAGTGTATCCGCAAGCTGCGGGATCTAAACGACCAGATTCCGGGAGAAGCCATTTCCGCCAAGCTGTTCCGCTTAGAGGGACTTTTAAAGGATATATTTGACGGTCTGCAGGATCATCCGGAGCAGATGCATCGTATGCATAAGCTTATGGACTATTATCTGCCTACTACCTTAAAACTGGTGGAAGCCTATGCAGACTTTGACCGAATCAGTGCGCCGGGTGAAGAAATCATTTCCGCCAAAGCGGAGATCGAAAATACGTTGGATACCATCAACCGGGCCTTTACGGAACTTTTGAACAATCTGTTCCAGAACGCCGTATTTGACGCAACCACAGACGCACAGGTCCTAAAGACAATGTTAGCAAGAGAAGGTCTGACCAAAGAGATGGCATTTTCAACGACCAGATCCTGAACATCATAAACGGGTTCCTATCGAACCGAATGGAGGAAAATTACATGAGCACCAATTTAGACGACATGTTAAAAGAAGCGCCGGCATTAACGTTAGAACCGTTCGAAGCACAGACAAAATCCCTACCCGCGGAAAGTCCTGTGCAGATCATAGAAGAGACGCAGACCAAAGTTCCCGAGGTGGTACTGACCCCGGAAGAACAGAAAATGGTTGACGATTTTGCGGCGCAGATCGATATAACCAATACACAGATGGTCATGCAGTACGGCGCCGGCAGCCAGAAAAAAATCGCTGACTTTTCCGAAAATGCACTGAACAATGTGAGAACGAAGGACATGGGCGAGATCGGCCAGATGCTGACGGACGTCGTTTCGGAATTAAAGGGATTTGAGGAAGAAGAAAAAGGATTCCTCGGCTTTTTCAAAAAGAGCAGCAATAAACTGGAAAGCATGAAAATGAAATACGACAAGGCGGAAAACAATATCAACAAGATCTGCAAAGTCATGGAATCTCATCAGGTGACATTGTTAAAAGATGCCGCTATGTTGGATAAAATGTACGATCTGAATCTGAATTACTTCAAGGAACTGTCCATGTATATTCTCGCAGGCAAACAGAAACTGGAACAGGCCAGAAGCGTTGAACTGCCCTCTCTGCTTTCCAAAGCGGAACAGAGCGGACTTCCTGAAGATACACAGGCGGCCAATGACTTTGCCTCCATGTGTGAACGTTTTGAGAAAAAGATCTATGATCTGGAACTGACAAGGACCATTTCCATGCAAATGGCGCCACAGATCCGCCTGATTCAAAGCAACGATACGGCCATGTCCGAAAAAATACAGTCCACGCTCGTCAACACCATACCGCTCTGGAAAAGCCAGATGGTCATCGCAATCGGCTTAAACCACTCCAGCGAAGCGGCCAGGGCACAGAAGGAAGTGACCGACATGACAAACGCACTTCTGAAAAAGAATGCCGAGACGCTAAAAAGCGCAACGATCGAAACTGCCAGGGAAAGCGAACGCGGCATTGTCGATATCGAGACACTGACCGCTACCAACCAGACACTGATCTCCACGTTGGACGAAGTCTTAAAGATCCAGGAAGATGGACGGACCAAACGCAGAAACGCGGAACAGGAACTGGGACGGATCGAAGAAGAAATGCGCCAGAAGCTCCTCGCGGTAAGCCGCAGTTCCAAACAGATGCCGTAACAGACCCATAGAAAATGCAAAAAACCCCGCCGGCTGCGCCGACGGGGGTTTCTTTTCTTCTAAATTATGGTGTAAAACCGCTTTACTGCATTGCGCTTGTCAATGCTTCGATATCAAACAAAGAGGTTTCGAAATTCAAAACGTCTTCTTCATTGGGTGTCCATACTTTATCTACCAGTTCGATCTTGAGCGTTGCTGTTGCAGCTTCGTCATAAGTTGCATTAGCAAGGGCAGTCGTGAAGCAGTCGATATAAACGTCGATGAACTGTTCGCTCATTTCTTCTGTAGACGGATATTCACCTGTGCTGTCCCAATTTGCGATCATGGTTTCCGCTTCTGCATTATAGCTTTCCATTGCAGGGCCGAGTACATTGATCTGCTCATATGTGATCGTTACCAGATAAGAACCGTCGTCCTGTTTCTCTGCTCCATCAACCGTATATTTGGTTGCTTTGTAAATATCTGCAAACACACCTTTTAATTCTTCAAACTGCTCGTCTGTAGCGCTTCCTGCTCCTGATAAGTAAACAAGCGCCTCCACTTCGGATTTCAGTCCCTGCTCATAAAGATCTGCTGCTTCTTCTGCTGTTCCGACTTTCATCTCAACAAACTTGGATGAATCGTTTTTGTAAGAGTTATCAAGAATCGCTCTTGTGTACTCTGCCGCATCAAAAGAATTTCCGCATCCGCCAAGTACGCCGACTGTCAGTGCGCATGCAAGTATCATGGATAATTTCTTCATTCCTAAATTCCTCCCTCATTTTTCTAATAAAATAATAATATAATAGGGTTCGTTCACCTGAAATATAATATTATCATCTTTTTTTAATTTGTCAATATCCTTTCTTCGCAAAAAACCTTAAAAGAAATGCTGTTTTTCACATTGGACAGCATCTTTTCCATAGATGTTTTATTCTATTTTTATATTTTTTTAACACTTTTTTAACAATACTTATTTCTTTAAAAGAATGCCGAAAATGATTGTATCAAATGTCATATAATGTATAATAAATAATGGTCAGGTTAAAATATGTCAAAATTACCGCCGCATTATCCTGCAGAGCATGGCATCATCAAAAGAAATCAGACAGAAAAGAGGCTTCCCTATGCAGAAAACCTTTATCAAATATACCTTTATCATCATGACATCGGCTATTATGCTCATCCTTGTCATCAATTTTCTGTTCACCCTGAATATGCTGGAAAACAGACAATTTGATACCTTTTATGCCAAAACGGAACAGATGATCCATACGCTTCAGAACAATGAGGAAGAGCTTCATCTGTTAAACCAGAATCTGGATGAAGATTATCTGACAAGAGCCAGAGCGGCGGCTTATGTATTTGAAAGACAGAAAGAAGTTTCCATGAATGTATCGGAAATGCAGTATCTGGCTGATCTGTTAAATGTAGATGAACTGCATATCATCGATGAAACCGGATTCATCGTGTCTTCCTCCGTCTCTGAGTATATCGGTATCGATATGGATAACCACCCGCAGACGCGTCCCTTTTTAGCTATTCTGGAAAGCAGGGACGAGGACGCCTATCTGGTACAGGATGCCCAGCCTAATGCGGCAGAAGGCAGGATCATGCAGTACGTAGGCGTTGCCAGAAAGGGAGCCAAAGGAGTCGTTCAGGTAGGCTTCAAACCGACCAGACAGTTAGATGCGCAGTCAAGAAACACTTATGACTATATTTTTTCCAGGTTTCCCACGGACATCGGAGAAGAACTCTACGTTGTTGACGCCGCTTCCGGTACTGTACTTGGACATTCCGATGGTTTACATAATGATTTTGACGCCGACTGTTATCAGCTGAGCAGTCTGCTTACCTGTAAGACAGGCGGTTATAAAGAAGGCCGCGATGGACAGAATATGTATGTTTTTTGCAGAGCATACGAAGACGTCCTGCTGTGCGCTGCCCTGCCGCAGAGTATCCTGATCCAGAGACTGTGGCGCAATCTTCTTGCCACTTTGTCCTATCTGCTTTTTATCGAAGCGGCAGTGATCCTGCTCTTAAACTATCTTGTCAGGCAAAAGGTCACAAGCGGCATCCATCATATTATTGACAATTTAAGCGCCATAACCAACGGCAATCTGGATACCGCCGTCTGCGTAGGGGGAAACCGGGAATTTGAAGAATTAAGCCGCGGCATCAATACGATGGTCAAGAGTATCACCCACCTAACCGACCGGATCTCCGCTATTATTGAAATAAGCGGTATTTCCCTGGCCGCTTTCGAATATGAAAACAGCCTCAACCGCATATTTGTTACATCGGGTTTTGGCGGCCTTTTAGACCTCTCCGAGAAGCAGACGACAGCACTGTATAAGAGTCCGGCACAGTTTGACCGCTACATCAACGAACTTACACAGACACCAATTAGAGGAGAAGAGGATATTTTTCAGATCAGCGAAGAGAAATATGTACGCATTCACATGACCAGATCTTCCGAAGGATACCTCGGCATCATCAGCGACGTGACAAAAGACGTTCTGCAAAAAAAGCAGATGCAGTATGAAAATACACACGATCCGCTTACCAAACTGTATAAATTCGATTATTTCAAACAACAGGCCGCAGAAATACTGCAAAAAATGCCGGCCGACAAAATATGTGCCCTGGTTATGATCGACCTGGACAATTTCAAGTCCATAAACGACACTTACGGACACGATATGGGTGACGAATATCTGCGGACATTTGCCGCATCCATGGCCTCGCTGTCCCCGGAGCATTTTCTCTTCGCCAGACGTTCCGGAGACGAATTCTGTATGATGCTCCATGACTGTGAAAGCAAAGAGGATCTGATCCGGTATCTGGATGTTTTTTATGAAACATTCCAGGCAGAAGAAATCCCGCTGTCCCAAACCGATACCATAACGATAAGCGCCTCCAGCGGCTTTGCCTGGACAAACGATCAAACAGCGCAGATAACAGATCTTCTCGCTCATGCAGACGAAGCGCTCTATCATGTAAAAAAGACGATAAAAGGAAGATATGCGGAATTTGTATCAGAAACGGCTCTGTAATAAGAGCCGTTTACTCGTCATATTCGCAGATATAACCGATCCTTCCTGCATAAGAATGATCCAGCGCCAGAATATCCTCTACCGTATCGCAAAGGCCGAAGGAATCGTTTTTCTCATTATATATAAGCATCACATACGCTTCGTTTATGCGGATCTTTACGCCCTCTCCTTCGATCCAGAAGCTTGGCTCGTTTCCATACCAGAAATTCTGCCACAGGGCATTATAAAAATCGAGCATATCATAATTTTTGCTATTTTCCGCCGCCCTCTCCGGTTCAAGCCAGTGATAACCAATGGAATTTCCCTCTTCATCAACCTTATTTGCCCCGACCCAGAAGCAGGTATCTGTTTCTCCTTCTGTGATAATCTGCTCTTCTATCCGCTCCAGTTCTTCGACGGAAAGGATGGTCGCCAGATAGCCGCCCCTGTTCTTACAGGCTTCGTATGCTTCTTTCCAGGTAACATCGTCCACGATCAGTTCGTAACGATGTCCTGCCGAAGAAACATCGCCTGTTTCCAGTAATGAGCGCATTTCTTCTGCTATATAATAGTTCTGCCACGGCTCGGACGCCTGTTCTGTTTCATACACCGACTCCAGTTCGGCATAATATGTCTCTTCACTGACATCTTCCGCCTCCCACGTATAAAGATAGCCGATGTCGACAACATTGCCTTCTTCGTCATAGCGGATATCATCATAATTTTCCCGGTACATACCGCCGGTAACATAAGACCACCTCTGCTCATCAAGCGCATAGACCAAATCAAAATATAACCCGCTATTGCCGCCATAATTGCGCAGAATTCCGTCTTTTTCCCTATAATCAAACATCCGGCGGCAGGTCTGGAGCACATCGAGTGCAGCGCCGTTTCCGTTGTCACGATAAGCCACGATCCGGCATCCGCCCGCTTCAAATCCCGAATCCACAATCAGTTCGGGAATCTCATCATCATCAATATGGATCAGACTGTATGTGAATTTATCCGCCTCTCCCATTACATCCAGTTCCAGAAAAATCAGATAGGCATTTTTCCAGTCATCGGCATCGGCAAGTTTCTCGACATAATACAGATCAGGCGGATAACTGTCCGTTTCATCCGTATAAACAACACGGAGATTAAAGTCATCCGCAGGATCGGAAACCGGTATTGCCGCGGCAGGTCCGCATACGGCTTCCGGGTTTTTAGCATCCTCTGTTATTCCCGGTTCTGCATCCCCTGCTATTCCCGGTTCTGCATCTGTGTCGTCTCTTAGATCGATCACCGCATAGTCTTCCGGCGCTTTCCCTTCAGCGCCTTCCTGCAGTTTCTTTGCCACGCTGTTTTCATATTCTCCCGATTCCAGCATCACCGCCGCATATTCCGCGCGGATACACAGATAATCGGAACCATAATATTTCTCCTGAAGATCCTGAAACGTATCCTGCGGCCTGATCTCTCCCGACACCACATCCGGCCTGTAATAGGAAGAGCGAAAGTCGATATCGCTGAAAATAACAACCGACTTTTCGGGAATCTGACTGTATGCCTCATCCCACTCCTTTTCCAATGCCAGGTAATAATTATTGTCTGCATTCATACCGCCGTTTGCCACGATCGACCAGACGCTGCAGCCTAAGAGCAGCGCCGTCATGCCGGCAAAAAAATGAAATCCCTTTTTTCCCCGCAGATACGGCAGCAAAAGTCCCAGCAGACCGATACAAAACAGGAATGTTCCCGGTTCAAAAAAGCGGAAATAGAAGCTGTCCATGGAAGAAACGTAACGGATAGCGATAAAGATCACATCATAAGATACCGCCATGACGATCAGTACGGATTCCCTCGTAAAACGACGGCAGTTTTTATAAATGAACAGAGCAATCCCCGCCAGGATCCCTATAACCACAAATAATTTGGTCTGATACGGGAATCCCTCTATCAGTTCCGGTATCTGCAAAGAAAAAATATTAAAAAATTCTGTTAAAAGACTTTCGATCAGATCATCCGTCAGCACCCGGTAATCATCCCACCACATCGTACGGCTTACCCCGGACGCCATGCCGTTCATCATCTTATTCATAAACAGATAAGCCATGCAAAGCAATCCCGATACAAACGCCGTAATGCCTAAACGAACCATTTTCTTCCGGTTGGATACGAGCATCCATAGCAGATAAAATCCTGTCACGATCCAGACAAAAATCCCATAATATCTGGTCAGGAAGCAGCAGATGCCGGCTGCGCCAAGGGCCGCATACCATCCGCACGCCGGATTCTCTTCTTTTATGATATACGCTAAGATAAGCGTAAAGCACAGCAGAAACAAGATAAACGGGATTTCACTCCATGTATAATAACTCAGGTTCAAATAGCCGATATTCGTCAGGCACAGACCATATATCCACGCGTCTTTCCCGAAACACTTCCGCAGTAAAAGAAGGATCAGGCCCGCAGTGACCATCGCCACGATCTTGGAAGACAGATAGGCGCCTGCTCCGGTAACGGCCATAACAGCCGCAATAAACACCGGATATAACACCGGCCAGTTGGCAAACCAGGTCTGATATCCGGCCAGGCCATCATACGAAAATCCGTTCCCGGCCCGCAGATTGACCGCTTCCCGCAGATATCCCGCCGAGTCGGCGGAAATGTAGACTCCTTTTACATAAGCTCTCGAATAAATGCTGATACAGATGCAGCCGAATAAGAAAAGCAGAAACATGTCGTTTCCATATCTGTCTATCCAGGTCCGGAACGGTATCTTCGAAACCCATGTTTTCACACCGGCAGGCCCTGCCCAGATGCAAAGAAGCGCCAGAGCGGCAAACAGAACTGAAAACGGTATGGAATAATAGAAGATATCTCCATACGTGACCTGCACAGGCTCGATCCGGTTGACGCCCAAAGAAATCCCGCAATCCAATAGTACGCCATCCTGCGTGACCTCCTGCGTAAACGGCAGCATATCTCCCTGCCCTTTCGGTACCTGCATGAAATACGGAGCGCTGCCGTCCGTATATACGGACAGACTGTACTTCTCTCCGGCCGTAAAAGAAACGTCTCCGGGTACGGTGATCCATTGCCCCGGTGTGATCTCTGCAATCGGAACGACTTCATTGACCAGAATCTCCGAAGCCGCATTTTTTAACGTAAAATGCAGCGATCCCCTGCTGCTCTCCGATATATTGACAAGAAGCGCCCGAAAGCCGCCTGCCGTAAAATCTTCTTTCGCCTCCAGCGAGACGTCGATTACTGCTCCCTCTTCACATTCCACGTAGACCGGCCTTTGGTCGATCTGCGGCAGGATTTCTGTAGTCTGCACGCTGTTTTGCGCCGTATGTGTGAGTACGAGCATCACTGCGCCTAAAAGCATCAGCACGAACAGACTGCAGCATATTTTTTTCATCATTGTCTGTTTCATTCTCTATTCCATCCCTCTTATCTGCATTCCGGTCTTTAACGGCTGTTCATCCTTTTTTATACGCCTGCAAGCCGTTTTGCCATATGCATGGCAAGTTCCACCACCGCATCGGAATTATAATGACAGTGTTCCCCCCAGCGTCCCAGACCGTAAATCTGTTTCGCTTCTCCGAAGGCGAGCAGTTTCTTCATGATTCCGGGTTTCTCTATCGTATTCAAGGGGTAGGCATATTCGTTCAGATAGCTGTAATTCGCTTCTCCCGCAAAGCCGGCGCTGCCGCTGTCTGTAAACATTTTTACCCGTTCTTTCCTCGTCTCCAGCCAGTATCCCCGGCTTCCCGGACAGAAATTATGGCGCACGAGGATCCTGTGCCATGCAAGCGCCGGATCGGGTTCATACAGCCACTGTGCATCCGTAGGCAGTTTCTCCGGTACGTAGCGTGTCTCCACCGCACTGGCCTTTAAACCGGAAAGCAGACTGTACAGCTCCTCCGGCATCCCGCCGATCTGCTCAAAGCTTCTCCACGGCACCGTTGTAATAATACGCTCTGCTTCCAACCTATCGCCGTTTACCGTCTCGACCCATCGCTTATCACAGTGCAGCGCACGCACTGCCGCCCCATATCGTACGTGCACAGAAAGCGCATCCGCCATGCGCTTCCATACCTCGCCGTATCCGTATTTTTTCGGATAATAAAAAGAAGCGTGCCCCGGCTGCGTCCCATACGGTCTGTGTGTCAGACAGGATAACAATGTCTCTTCAAAACTGACATTCGGCAGCTTGTCCAACCAGTAGGTGCCAAGCTCATCCAGTTCGTCCGCAAACATTTTCCGGTTATAGGGAAGCATATACTCATCGGCAATCTTCTTTCCGAGTTTCCAGATGATCCAATCGACAAATTTTTCCGGCATAGGAACTTCCGTATTGCAGCCTGCTTTGGCAATAGACGTCAGATACGCCACCTGCTCCGGTAAGCCAAACTGCCAGATATTGGCTTCCAACGGATGCCCGATCTCCATACCGCCTATCCGGATACGGCTGTCCCGTTCAAAAACATTCCATTCCTCCAAGGGCATAAAACGAAACAGAAATTCCGTAACCGCCGGCCTTCTCACATCCAGGAAGTGACCGCCGCCGATATCGAAAGGACTTTCGTCCACCGTAACACAACGGCACAGACCGCCCGCCTCATTTTCTTTTTCCAGTACCAGAAAAGACTCTTCGCCGTACTCCTTTAATTTGGACGCAAACGTAAGTCCCGCAGGACCGGCGCCCAGAATCAGATATTTTACTTTCTCCATCATATTCTCCCTGCGTCCGGCTCCATAACCTGTCTCTCGTTCTTCTTCAGCTGAAACAGCAGACGGAGCGCTTCCGTTACGGAACTGCCCTTTAAACTGGAAGCTGTGCCGACATAATGGATCGGCACCTCGATTGTCCGCAGATTTCTGCAATAAAAACGCATTTCTGTCTGGTACATATGTCCGGTAGACAAAAATGCTTCCAAATCCATGTTTTCCAGTACCTCACGCCGAAACGCCTCAAATCCGCTCGTCATGTCCTTTAACCCGGTCCCCAGCACAAGATTGGATAGAATCGTACCGCCCTGACTGAGTATCCGTCTATAGAAACGCTGTCCGTGCATAGAACCGCCATTCATGAAGCGGGAACCCCACACACAGTCATATCCTTCTTCCAATTGTTTCAAAAATTGCGGAATTTCCTTTGGCAGATGACTTCCGCCGCCATCCATTTCCAGAATCTGCTCCGCGCCGTCCTGCAGCGCGCGCCGGAATCCTTCCAGATAACAGCTGACTACCCCTTTCGATTCCTTATAAAAAATGCATTTGACCTTGTCGTTTTGCATTTCCTTCTTTCGTATGATCTCTTCCGTTTTATCTTTGGAATAACTGTCGATCACCGGATAAATATAAAGATTGTCATAAGGCAGCGCCAGGATTTCATCCAGGATGGCTTCCATAGTATCTTCTTCATTGGCTACCGGCATGACGATAATTGTTTTTTTCATTGTTTTTCCTCATTTGCATGATTTCAATCCGCTCTGAATTTTTATTTTATCATGTTCATATATTTGCCGCAAGGTAAAATCGGTATCTGCCTGCATTTTTGATGTTACGCGCGACAGCACACAGGACGCCGGAAATAAATAATCGGCCCATTCCCTGCAGAATGAACCGATTATTAACGTTCCTACTCTTCTCCCATCTTTAATAGTTTTGCTGCCTTGATCAGCCGATCAGGCATTCTGCTCTTCTCCCATCTTTAGCAATTTTGCTGCCTTGATCAGCCGATCAGGCATTCTGCTCTTCTCCCATCTTTAGCAATTTTGCTGCCTGATCGGCGGCGATGCAGGCGTCGAGTATTTCCTGGATATCTCCGTTCATAACTTTATCCAGTTTGTATATGGTCAGGTTGATCCGGTGGTCGGTAACGCGTCCCTGCGGGAAATTATAGGTTCTGATTTTCTCGGAGCGGTCGCCTGTACCGATCTGGCTGCGGCGCAGCTCTGCCTCGGCGTCGTGCCGCTGCTGCTGCTCGATATCATACAGTTTGGCTTTTAACAGCGCAAAAGCTTTCGCTTTATTCTGAATCTGAGATTTTTCTGTCTGGCTGTATACCACGATACCCGTAGGGTAATGTGTCAGACGAACGGCCGAGTCTGTCGTATTAACGCACTGGCCGCCGTTCCCGGATGCTCTCATAACGTCTATTCGTATATCTTTATCCTCAATAACGATGTCGATGTCATCATCTACTTCCGGCATCACCGCCACACTGATGGTCGATGTATGGATCCGTCCGCCGGACTCTGTTTCCGGTACACGCTGTACGCGGTGTACGCCGCTTTCGTATTTTAATACAGAATACGCGCCCTGGCCGCTCACCATAAAGGTCACGCTCTTCATACCGCCTATACCGATCTCCTCGACTTCCGCAGTCTCTACTTTCCATCGTCTGCTTTCCGCATAATGTACATACATACGATAGATCTCCGCTGCAAAAAGCGCCGCCTCGTCGCCGCCTGCGCCGGCACGGATTTCTACGATCACGTTTTTATCATCATTCGGATCTTTGGGCAGGAGCAGGATCTTTAACGCATGCTCTAATTCTTCCACTCTTTTTTTCGATGCGGAAAGTTCTTCTTTTAACATCTCCCGCATCTCATCGTCCGATTCACTCTCCAGCATCGCAAGACTGTCTTCTATGTCCTGACTGCATTTTTTGTATTCTTTATAAGCCTCTACGATAGGCGTCAGGCTGCTCTGTTCTTTCATAAGCGAGCGGAAACGCTCCTGATTGTCCGCCACGGAAGGCTCGCTGAGCGCATTCATGATCTCTTCGTATTTTCTGAGTAAATCTTCTAATTTATCAAACATAATTCTTTTCCTTTCCTAAGCAGCGGGCAGGATCAATATTCCCGCGCAAAACGATACCTTCTGAAACAATACTTCCGGGAAATCAGTCCTTAAGATTTCCGCCACAGGATAAATTTCCTCATCATCCCAATCGTCTCTGCTTATTTCTCTGCAATGATCCAATTCTTCCATCGTTTCAAACGCAACGTCCCCGATCAATATTTTGCCCTGCGGCAAAAGATGTTCCTTCAGTTCTTTAAGCAGCGCAGTCTGCTGTGAAACGCTCAAATGGTGAATCGCATATGTACAGATAATAGCATCGAACCGTTCATTTTTGAAAGTTTCCGGCAGTCCTTTCGTAAAATCATGTCTGCAAAGTACCGCTTCCGGCATTTTGGCTGCGGCAATCTCTATCATCTTTTCCGAAAAATCCATCCCGTTAACGCAGTACCCTTCATCATAGAGTTTTTTCGATAAAATTCCCGTCCCGAATCCGATATCCAGGATTTTCTTTCCGGAACCGCTTTTAATGATCTGATATATGCCGCCAAGTACGTCCTTATACCCTGCAAACGGATATTCGTCGGATTCTTCGCACAAATTGACACTCTTGTCATAATCATCCGCCCATAGATCAAATCCCTTACTGTCTAACATCCTGCTGTCACCTCATTCCTGACACCGTAAACCACTCTGTCCAGTCCCGCATAATCTTTCACAACTTCCACTTCCAGATAACCTGCCGACTCCATCAGCGCCTTTACAGCCTCACCCTGATCATATCCGATCTCCAGAAAAAGCATGCCGCCGCCTGTGAGATATTTCCCGGCCTGAGAGATGATCTGACGGTAAAAAAACAATCCATCCGCCTGTCCGTCAAGCGCCAGATGCGGTTCAAAATCTCTGACCTCCGGCATCAGCGTCCCGATCACATCACTCCGGATATAAGGAGGATTGGAAACAATGATCTCAAAAGATCCTGTCCGTTCCTCAAGCCGCTCAAACAGATCGCTTTGTACAAATTCCGCCGAAATACTGTCTTCTTTCGCCGTATTGCTGCCGCAGACACAGATTCCCACTGTGTCATTTTTTAATTTCCCGACTTTTCTTGCGTTCTGTGCGGCAACCGCCAGAGCTTCTTTGGAAATATCCACGCCCACACCGCTGCAGCCATTGGAATAATATAAGAGACTTAGCAAAATACAGCCGGATCCTGTACACATATCCAGAATCCGCATCCCGTCATGCAGATGCCGCATCACTTCTTCCACCAGGATCTCGGTATCCTGCCGCGGTATCAGCACATGCTCATTGACTGCGAATTCCAGTCCCATGAAATCCTGCACGCCGGTAATATACTGCAGGGGAACATGCTTTTTTCGTTCGGCAATATAGTTTACATAACTTTCATATTCTTCTGCGGACAGCGCTCTGTCGCCATGCGCAAGCAGCGTATTCCTGTCTGATCGGCATACGTATTCAAGCAATAGTCTGGCATCCGTTTCCGCTTCCGCGATATCCGCCTGCTTCAGTTCTTTCACGCCAAAAACGTAAGTCTGTTTATAATTCCGCTCCATACGCCACATCCGTTCCCGCTTTGCCCTGTCTTACCGCATCCTGTCTGTTTCCGGACCGACCCTTCTGCCCTGTCTCCCGAAATCTATTCGTCTTCGTCGTCTTTCTTTGCCGCATCGTCATCCAGCCAGGAATCGTCTATCTCATAACCAAACGCCTCAAACAGATAGGCTTTCCAGTCAAAAACGGCCTCTACTGCGGCAATCGCCACTTTCACCATGTCTTCATCCGGTTCTTTGGTTGTCAGTCCCTGCAGCCACATACCCGGCGCCGAAATAATCCTGACAAGAATATTGTCGCTCTTTCCCGCCAGTCTGATAATCTCATAGGAAATACCCGCGATTACCGGGATCAGTGCAATACGCAGAAGCACTTTATAGACGGGATTGTCCACCCTGATAAAAAAGAACAAAACAACGCTGACCAACATAACAAATAAAAGAAAACTGGTTCCGCAGCGTCTATGCTGTTTGGAACTTCTCATGACATTCCGTACCGTGAGCGGACGTCCTTTTTCTATACAGTTGATGCATTTATGCTCTGCACCATGGTACATATAAACTCTGCGGATATCCTTCATAAGAGAAATACACAGAACATACATCACAAAGATAAAAATACGGATCACGCCTTCGATGATCGCCATCAAAGAAGCGTTTCTGATATAGTCCTGAAACTGCGCCGTCAGAAAATAAGGCAGAACCATAAAAACGGCAATGGCCAGTACGATGGAAAACACCGTTGCAATCCCCATAAAGACCTTTTCCGCCCTATCCTTAAAGATTCTATGGAAAGCCTTATCTGCCATGGTTTCCTTCGCATCTTCATCCTCATAAAAAGACGCCGAAAAATTCAGACATTTCATGCCGAGTACAAGCGAATCGACAAAATTGAAAATGCCCCTTATAAAAGGAATCTTCAGCAGTCCGCTGTCATGCATGACCCCGTGATACGTATCCACATCCACTTCGATCTCTCCATCCGGCTTACGGATGGCTATTGCATACTGCTCTTTATTCTTCATCATAATTCCTTCCAGAACGGCCTGCCCGCCGATTCCGGAATAACGATTACGTTTCTTACCCACTTTATCTGCCTCCGTGTCCGACATTGTTCCGGCCTTGAAATATCGTCCGATTTACGTTGTGCAACTTATGTCAACCACGATATTTTCTGCCGCAAAAAACAGTATCCGGATATAAAAAGATATTAAATAAGGTTGAGATATTCACCCCAACCTTTTTTAACCCGACTATTTGCTTTCCACACCGTATTTTCTGTTGAACTTATCAATACGTCCACGAGCCTGAGCCGCTTTCTGCTGGCCTGTGTAGAATGAATGACATTTGGAACAAACTTCTACATGGATCTCAGGTTTGGTGGAACCTGTTACGAATGTGTTTCCGCAGTTGCATGTTACGGTTGCCTGATAATACTCAGGATGAATTCCTTCTTTCATGTTATCCCGCTCCTTTTCCTGATTTGTGTAAGAGATCTGTATAAGATCCCGCTTAAAATATTCAGACATTTATCGAAGATAAACGCCGTCACGATTCTGTTTTATGTGTCGATCACATAAACCGACAGCTTATACATTGTAGCATAGCTGCCGGATGTATGCAAGTATTTTTTAAATGAATTTCATCTTTTTTACCATATTGACGAACTCGAAGTTATTTCTCGTTCTGGCAAACATATCTAAAACTTTGTCTACCGCCTCTTCCGGTTTTAAGCTGTTCAGCGCTTTTCTGATAATATTGATAGCTTCCAGCTCATCCGGTGTAAGCAGCAGATCTTCCCTTCTGGTTCCGGATTTCGGGATATCGATTGCCGGGAAGACTCTCTTTTCCGAAAGTTTACGGTCGAGTACCATTTCCATATTACCGGTACCTTTAAATTCTTCATAAACCACATCATCCATCTTACTGCCCGTTTCAACAAGCGCGGTAGCAAGGATCGTGAGGCTTCCGCCCTCACGCATGTTTCTCGCTGCACCGAAGAAGCGTTTCGGCATATGCAGAGCCGCCGGATCCAGACCGCCGGATAAGGTACGTCCGCTCGGCGGAACCGTCAGGTTATAGGCTCTTGTCAGTCTCGTAATGCTGTCTAATAAGATCACAACGTCTTTCTTATGCTCCACAAGACGTTTCCCGCGCTCTATCACCATTTCCGACACTCTCTTATGATGCTCCGGCAGTTCGTCAAAGGTGGAATAGATCACTTCCACATTCGGTCCTTCGATTGCTTCCTTGATATCCGTTACTTCCTCCGGACGTTCGTCGATCAGCAGAATGATCAGGTGAGCGCCGGGCGTATTCCTTGTAATCGATTTCGCTACTTCTTTCAATAATGTCGTCTTACCGGCTTTGGGCGGTGAAACGATCATTCCTCTCTGCCCTTTGCCGACCGGACTCATCAGATCCATGATCCTCATCGCCACGGAAGATCCCTGCATCTCCAGTTTCAGCCGTTCATTGGGGAAAACCGGCGTCAGATCTTCAAAATTGGCTCTGCGCATGGCTGTTTCCGGTGCATAGCCGTTAATGGATTTTACATATAAAAGGGCGCTGAACTTCTCGCTCTGTGTTTTGATCCTTGTATTTCCTTCCAGAATGTCGCCGGTCTTGAGTCCGAATCTTCTGATCTGGCTGGGAGCCACGTATACGTCATTTTCTCCGGGCAGATAATTCTCACAGCGGATAAAACCGAATCCGTCGCTCATGACTTCCAGAATGCCGTGCGCTACAATGCCGCTGTCAAGTTCCGTCGGAAATTTCTCTTCTTCGGTATTGCCCGCGGGCGCACTCCCTTCCGTTCTCTCCGGTTTCTTCGGCACGATAGATTTCACGGCGACCTCTTTGCCTTCCGCCTTGTCCTTTTCATCCGCCAAAAGCATTGCCTCTACCAGATCCGCCTTCTTCATCGTCGAGGTACCTTTGATCCCTCTCGCCTTTGCGATCTCTTTCAGATCCGCGAGCGCTAATGACTCATATTTTTCTCTCATACATTCCTCCTGTACTTTTGCAAATAATATCAGAAAAACACCTGACTATATAAAAATGTCTCTGCCGACAATACAATACTATTTTCTTTCACTCTTTGGTTAAGGGATTTCTAATGCTTGATATGTATACTGAAATGCCATAAACATTTTGCTCTGTCATTCATTATACACTAACATTTTTAAAATAGAAAGAGATTTTTTTCCAATTTTGCAAAATTATGAAAGGCCGTGCGTTCTGCACAGCCTTTTCAATCGGGCAAACCGGTTTTAACTTTCATACTGAAATCTTCCGACCAGTTCCTTTAACATATCGGCCTGGCTCGAAAGCTCTTCGGATGCCGCAGCGCTCTCCTGCGAAGTTGCGGAATTGGATTCCACAACGCCCGCGATCTGATTGATGCCTTCCGTGATCTGTGCCGCTGCAACGGCCTGATTATCGGAAGCTTCCGCGATCTCTGTCATGGATTCATTGACGATCCGTGCGTTATCAACAACGGCAAGCAAAGATTCCGCCGTAGCATTTGCAAGCTGCATCCCTTCTTCTACTGCTGTGATCGCATTCTGGATCATATTTTTCGTATTTTTGGCCGCTTCCGAACTCTGATCCGCCAATGCGCCGACCTGCGTGGCAACGACTGCGAATCCTCTTCCGTTCTCCCCCGCTCTTGCAGCTTCGATCGAAGCGTTCAATGCAAGCAGCGTCGTCTGATCGGCAATCTCTTCTATACTGCTGATAATCTCGGCAATCTTGTCGGAAGCTTCCCTGATCCGGTCCATTGCTTCCGTATTTTTCTTCATATATTCGTTGCTCTCGGTAATCTGTCCGTTCATACCGGCAACGATCGTTCTTGCTTTCTCCGCATTCTGTGCATTCACATAGATCTTCTCGGAAATATCCGTGATCGTCGCCGTCAGCTCTTCGATCGCGCTCGCCTGATCGGTCGCGCCTTCCGCAAGTACCTGTGAAGCGCCTGCCAGGTCCATCGCGCCTTTTTGTACGCTCTGTGCATTTCCGTCTATGTCTCTCATTGCCGCACTCAAAGATGCGATAATCCCTTTGAAGGATTCGCTGATCTGTGCAAAATCACCTTTAAATTCTCCATCGACACTGATCAGGAAGTTTCCGGCCGATAATTCTGCCAGATGTTCACTGATATCCGATATAACCACCTTCAGATCCTGAATGGTCTCTGCAAGGCAGTACATCAGCGTCGCCGTTTCGTCATTTTCTTCCGGCACCGGCGTATCGGAATGAAGATCGCCCGCCGCCAGCAGTTCCAGGCGTCCAACTACCGCCGCTATTGGTTTAATGACATTTTTACCAAGTTTTACGCCGCTCCGGATACCGAATATCAAAAATATGATGACGAAAATAACCGTAGCCGCTAACGACAGATAGAACATTCCCAGGAATTCATTACGGACAGCCGCAATGCCGATGCTCCAGCCGTTCATGTCCTTTAACGGCGAATATGCCACGACTTTGGTCGCGCCGCCGTAGGAATATGTACCCGTTCCGTTTTCTCCGGCAACCATTTTCTTACAGATCGCACTGTATTTTTTTAACCTCGGATTCGTATCGCCAAGCGCAATACTGTCTTCCACGCCGACAAGCGTGGAATCGACATCCGCAATCGTGATGCCGTTGGCATCGAGCATGAAAGCAGTGCCGCCCTCTCCGACTTTAATGGACCGCATGATATTATTCAGGAATTCCCCGTTCGGAACATACACGACCGCCCCTACCGGTGTCGTGCCGGGAATACCGTCCTGCCATAAAGGTGCGGAAATCGCATAAGATACGGATTTCGTAACCTCACTGTACGCCGGCGTGGAAACAAAGGTATTGCCCTTCATTGCTTCCTTGAAATAATCTCTGTCGGACAGATCCGTTCCGGTGATGACATCGATACCGTTGCTGTCAAGAAGATAACCGCCATCAAAACCGTATTCTTTGATCTTCTGCGCCAAAATATCGCCCTTTTCCTGCGCCGATCTCTCCGGATCGGCCAGTCTGGCTATACTGCCTGTTTCATACGCGATCGCAATATATGTTTCTAAAGCGGCGGCCACATAGTCCGCCGCTACATCTGACGTATTGTTGATAGTTTCCGAAATTGCGCTGATTGAAGAAATGTAGCTTAAAACAGATGTGACCACTCCCAGAATGATGCAGCAGATCAATATGGTCTGTGCAAACCGTGAAGAAATCTTTTTCTCAATACTGACAAATTCACCTTCTTTTCTGCCGATTCCCAGTTGCTTCAATAATCCTTTTTCTTTCTGCATATATCCCCTTTTCTGTACCGCACCTCACTGTTTATGATTCTTTATGTCTTACAGAGCTGTCAGGTCTATATGCGCGGGGCAGTACACTGACACATATTAATTTTATTTTATCAAATTCATGATGGAATGGAAAGAAAATTTTATATTTTTTTTATAATTTATTTATTATTCTTTTATGATCTCAAAATCCTTTCCGGGCACGTTACACTTTTTCCTCCGGCAGATCGATGAATGCAAAAACTTGGAAAGAGGCTGTTGCAGAAAAAAGATAAATACTATATGATTAAGAATGTCAGGCTGTCCGCAATTGCCTGTACATATCTTACTTTTAAAAAGATGTTTACAAACGATAGCAATAAACAATAAAAAGAAATGAGGTATGAAGATGACGACAAACGAAAAAGCACTCAAACTGCATGAAGAATGGAACGGCAAACTGGAAACGGTTTCCAAAACCCCTGTAAAGACAAGGGAAGATCTGGCGCTTGCTTATACACCGGGCGTAGCGGAACCGTGTAAAGTGATCGCAGAAGATACGGACGCTGCCTATACTTATACATGGAAGGCCAATACGATCGCTGTTGTCTCCGATGGCAGCGCGGTTCTCGGACTCGGCAACATCGGCCCGCATGCGGCGATGCCCGTTATGGAAGGAAAAGCGGTATTATTCAAGGAATTCGGCGGCGTTAATGCAGTGCCGATCTGTCTGGATACACAGGATACGGAAGAGATCATCAAAGCGGTAACCTATCTCGCACCCGGATTTGGCGGTATCAATCTGGAGGATATCAGCGCTCCCCGCTGTTTTGAAATAGAAGAACGTTTAAAAGCGACCCTGGATATTCCGGTCTTCCATGACGACCAGCACGGTACCGCCATCGTGGTGCTCTCCGGCACGATCAATGCCTTAAAAGTTGTGGGCAAACAGAAAGAAGACTGCAAAGTTGTCGTAAACGGTGCAGGAAGCGCCGGCATTGCCATTGCCAAACTGTTATTAAGCTACGGATTTAAAAATGTGATCCTGTGTGACAGCACAGGTATCGTCAGCAAATCCAGAAACGACTTAAATAAAGTAAAACAGCAGATGACCGAACTGACCAATCTGGACAATGAAACCGGTACGCTTGCCGATGCCATGAAAAATGCCGACATCTTCATCGGCGTTTCCGCACCGAATGTCGTAACGCCCGAAATGGTTTCTTCCATGAACAAAGACGCCATCATTTTCGCAATGTCCAATCCGGTACCGGAAATCATGCCGGATACTGCCAAAGCCGCAGGCGCACGCGTAGTCGGCACAGGCCGTTCCGATTTCCCGAACCAGATCAACAATGTCGTGGCTTTCCCCGGTATCTTCAAAGGCGCGCTCGAAGGACGGGCCAAACAGATCACGGAAGAAATGAAGTTAGCGGCAGCGCTTGCCATTGCGGGACTCGTACCGGAAGAGGAATTAAACGAAGATCATGTTATGCCGGAAGCATTCGATCCCAGGGTAGCGGAAACGGTCGCTCAGGCCGTAAAGGCACATATCCACGCATAACGCATCCGATGCACGGACATAGCGACTGGCATGGAAAACCGTACTATTCTCTGGATGCCTATTGTAAAAACACCTACGGAGAAAAATTATATAAAATCGCCCTGAATGCCGGCCTGACCTGCCCGAACAGAGACGGAACGCTTGATACCCGCGGCTGTATCTTCTGCAGCGCAGGCGGCAGCGGCGATTTTGCCCT
The DNA here is from genome assembly GCA_910579735.1 of uncultured Lachnospiraceae bacterium. Classification (GTDB taxonomy): domain Bacteria; phylum Bacillota; class Clostridia; order Lachnospirales; family Lachnospiraceae; genus UBA3282. The sequence continues at coordinate 181,307 of CAJTUZ010000001.1, read as the reverse complement.
AAATCACAGCGATACCTTTTCTATTGATGCGCAGATTGTCAAAGGAAAAGAGCTTTTACGCGACAAACAGACCGGCAGCCGTTATATTGCCTATTTTCAGGCCTATTCCAACACGTACGGGCCGCTCTCCTATCTGCGCGCTGTTTATGAGAAGGCGCTTGCGTCAGACAATGTCTGCGGTATTTCCATTGCTACCAGACCGGATTGTATTTCGGAAGAATTATTGACTTTACTGGTCGATATAAAGGAGAATTTTCCCGACAAGTTTGTCTGGATAGAATTGGGGCTGCAGACCATTCATGAAAAGACCGCCCGTTTTATCAGACGCGGTTATGATCTGTCCTGTTTTGACACGGCTGTCGGCTCCTTGCGCGCCATTCAGATTCCCGTTATCGTCCATACGATCATCGGCCTCCCGCAGGAAACGGAAACCGATATCCTGCAAACGATTGACTATATGAATCAGTCACAGATATGGGGAATCAAACTGCAGCTCCTTCATGTATTAAAAGGCACCGATCTGGCGGCTCTCTATCAGGAAGGCCGCGTTTGCGTTCTGCGCAAAGAAGAGTATATCGATATTTTGATCCACGCTTTAGAAAGATTATCACCGGAAATCATCATACACAGACTGACCGGAGACGGCCCGCGCAAACTGCTGCTGGCGCCTTTATGGAGTCTGCATAAAAAAGATGTTTTTAATTCCCTGCACCACGAAATGAAAGTCCGGGAAACATTTCAGGGACGGCTCTATATAAAGAACTGAGCATATCGCACAAAACGCTCCGGCATCACAAAACGAAAGCAGGCCAGAAAAAAGCCGGCAGAGAAAGGGACAGCGATCACCATGGCACACGACCCGTTAACACAAGATTCTTTATCACAAGATTCTCTTACTTTTTATAAACTGATCATCCTGTATATGTTAAACCGTGCCGATTTTCCGATCACCAAGGCACAAGTGGCCGATTTTATTTTAGAGCAGGGTTATATGGACTTTTTTACGCTGCAGAAAGTCTTTGCACAGCTTCTGGACTCCCAGATGCTTTCTGCCAAATCCGTCCGCAACCGCACGCATCTTGCCATTACGGAAGAAGGACGGGAAACGCTCTACTATTTCCAGAGCCGCATCAGCAGCTCGACCAAAGAAAAGATTGATCATTTTTTCAGGGAAAATGAAATGGACATGCGCAATGAAGTGTCCATACTCTCCGACTATTACAAATCGACTTCCGGAGAGTATGAAACCCATTTATCCGCCAAAGAAAGAGGCGTTTGTCTGGTCGATATCACATTATCGGTTCCCGATGAGGAAACCGCTGCCGCTATATGCGACAACTGGCAGAAAAAGAACCAGGCCGTGTACCAGCACTTGATTGAACAATTATTTTGATCATTCCAGTCAATTCTTTTGGACCATCGCTTTGCAGATAACAGGCGGATGGTCCTTTTCATATGTCAATGCTTTCTGATGATCTCATTCCATCCCGAAACACCGATAACCTGCAGGGCAAAATCCGTATAGGCCGCCGATTCGGGGGTATCCACATATTTAAAAGCATTATAGATCGATTTCCGGCCGCCGCCCAATGTGTTGATGCCAAGCGCAAGTCCCTGCGCGATCTCATCAGAGGCGTCTGTCTGTCTGGAGAAAAGCATACTGTCAATATACTGGTTCGCTTCTATGACTTTGTAGGCGTATACGAAAGAAGCTGCCTGCAGATCCTGCCCCTGGGAAGACGTATATCCCATTTCGCTTAAGATCACATGGCGCACTTCACCCGAATCCGTCAGTAATTCCTCTTTTTGCAGATAATCGGTCAGTACATGGATATTTCTAATGGAAATGACCGGCGTCGTCTCGGAATCAATAACGTAGGAACCGGCTTTGCCCGACGTACTCCATGCTTTTGCGCTCGTAAGCGGATAGTTGTAAGGATGCTGCGCCACATCCCAATCAATATTGCCGCCGTTTTTGATATTTCTGTTAAACTCGTCCAGAATCTCCTTGGAACCGTAGCCGTTGCTCGAATAAAGGCTCTTGCCCCACTGCTGGTCCAAAGAAATATAAATTCTGGCATTGCCGTTGATGCTCTTGATCGCCGTATAGAAAATGCGGAATGCTTTCGCATACTCTTCCACATAGTTCTCCGTATCCATATATTGAATATAATTCCACTCGTTTCTGGCATTGATCTCGTTTCCGATGACCCAGTTCATGACCGTGCCGTGCCCCCCGCCGGAATAACGGCTCGCCAGGAAAGACGCGACCGCCTCCAGATACGTCGTACCATCCGCATCCGCCGCATTAAACGCATAATACGGCGCACTGCCGCCGGAACGCGCCAACGGATGAATCAATTCCATATGTCCGTAAGAAATATCATTCAGAATGATCGCCGTCGTCGTAATACCTTTCGCAGACAACGTGGAGAAAATATAGTCATATTCCGCTACAATCTGTCCGTTAAAAGCATACGTCCGTCCGTTATACGTATAATAAACCGTCGGATAATAAGCATTGCTCGTTTCGCCGAGGATACGGCTGAGCGGAATGTTATAAGCGGCATGCTTGACGCCGAGATCGTCCAGCTCATTTCCTGCCAGCTTCTCAGGATCTACTAACAGTCCTTTTTTGGAAGACGTTGCAATAAAAGACGGATTATATTTGGCGATCGCTTCCGGGTTTGTAATGTATTTCGGCTGGCTGATCGCCATAAATTGCCCATCTTTTCGTACCGCAACGACAAATTTGGAAAAAAGTCTGGAGCTGACCGTATTATAATTAAGATTGACCGAAAAGGTCAAATCAACATCTTTTTGTTCTTCAATAATATAATCGTCGCCGACAAGCTCCGTTTCAAATGTTTTCTCTTCAAAAAGATAATAGTAGCCATCATCACTGACCGCAAGTCCGGGCGCAGAGATCGTCACATCGATCTTCCCCGTCTCGTTATTGATGACGCAGCTCTCGATCGTGGCAAAATCCGCCGCATTGCTTTCCGTCAGCTCTATTTCCGGCGGCCTGTTATGCACGCCGTCTATCATGAAACGTGCCGCATCCGCCAGCGCTCTGGCCGCATCCTTGCCGGCATCTTCCTTTAACTTGTCCTTCATCCGGTCTTTCTTGTGCTGCGACTGGCTGTATTCGGCAAGCTCGACAGCTTCCATATGTACCATAGCTTCAATTGCCGCATTTTCCTGCTCAAGTCTGAGCGCCTGCATGCGGAACCTGACAATCAGCACCGCGGACACGACCAGTACAACCGCCGCCGTACCGGCCGAAACGGAAATCCAGAGCCGTTTCTTTTTCTTCTCTTCCTGCTTTTTTTCTTCGGGTTTTTCTTCAATGGTCAGGGTTTCTTCCACCTTGATCGTACGCTCTACGGCTCCATCGTCATTGACCAGAACAGACTCTTCTACCTTGATCTCTTCTTCTAAAACCCTGCCCTTTTTGGCATCCAGCTTCATCTTCGCCTTCTGCTCTTTTATCTGCTTTTTTAACAGCGCTCTTTTTTCCTTATCCCGGCGCTTTTTGGCTTTGATTTTCTGCTTATTCTCTTTGACTTTGTCTTTATCGATCGTTTTCTTCCGCCGCTTTTTCTTCTGATCGTCCATTTGTTTATTTTGATTCATTAGATGCTTCTTCCTTTATACGTTTCATATGCTCTTTGATCTTCACCTCGTAACCGTTTCCGGAAGGATGATAAAATTCTTTGCCGGACAATTCATAAGGCAGATATTGCTGTTTTACATAATGGTTCGGATAATCATGCGCATATAGATAGCCGATGCCGTGTCCGAGCCTTGCGGCGCCTTTATAATGCGCATCCTGCAGGTGTGCGGGAATCGGCAGATTACCGGTCTGCTGTACCGTCTCCATAACTTCGAAAATAGCCCGGCTGCTGGCGTTGCTCTTCGGCGCACAGGCTACATAAGCCGCTGCCTGTGACAAAATGATCTGTGCTTCCGGCATTCCTACCCGTTCTACGGCCATAGAGGCGCTGACCGCCACCGTCAATGCGTTAGGATCTGCATTTCCGACATCCTCCGCGGCACATATCATGATCCTTCTGGCAATAAACGTTACGCTCTCGCCTGCGTACAGCATTCTGCCAAGATAATAGACCGCCGCATCCGGGTCGGACCCTCTCATGCTTTTGATAAACGCCGATATCGTATCATAATGGCTGTCTCCGCTTTTATCGTAGCGGATCACTCTCTTCTGAATACACTCTTCCGCTACGGACAGCGTAATATGGATCTTCCCGTCCTCGCTTCTCGGCGTTGTCATAACACCGAGCTCCACCGCGTTCAAAGCATGCCTGGCATCTCCGCCGGAGAGTTCCGCAAGAAATTCTGCGGCCTCTTCATCGATCAGCGCATCATAGGCGCCCATACCCTTTTCTTTATCATAAACGGCCCGTTCAATCAGCGCTCTGATATCCTCCCGCGACAACGGTTTCAATTCAAAAATAACGGAACGGGATATGAGCGCGCCGTTCACTTCAAAATACGGATTTTCCGTGGTCGCGCCGATCAAAATGATCGTACCGTCCTCGACAAACGGCAGCAGATAATCCTGCTGTCCTTTATTAAAGCGATGGATCTCATCGATAAACAGGATCGTTTTTCTGCCGTACATGCCGCCTGCGTTCTTCGCCTGCCCTATCACGGCTTCCATATCCTTTTTGCCTGCAACGGTCGCGTTGATCTGCGTAAATTCCGCGCTGGTCGTATTGGCTATAACCCTCGCAAGCGTCGTTTTGCCGGTTCCCGGCGGGCCGTAAAAGATAATGGAACTGAGTTTATCCGCCTGGATCGCGCGGTAAAGCAGTTTATCCTTCCCGACAATATGCTGCTGCCCCACAACTTCATCAAGCGTCATGGGCCTTATTCTTGCGGCTAACGGCGACTCTTTTTCCATATTTGTATTTCTCATATATTCGAATAGATCCATATCCGTTCACGCTCTCATGCTGACAATTCTGTGATTTACCGTTTTTTTAATATGATGCAAATGCGCATACTATTTATATATTATCATTTCATGGGAAAGAGCGCAAATAAATTTTACGAATTTGTTACAAATTGTTAATCTTGCGGGAAACAAAAGAAATATCTTTCTTCGCAATACCTGACAGCCATTCTAACGAAAACTGTTTTCCACAACGCCCGGAAGCAAAGTATAAACTGAACATCCGATCTTTTCTTCAAACAACGCTTTCAGCTCCAGAATTTTTTCCCATCTTTTTATTGTTGCCGGGTGAAAACCATAGCGTATTGTCACATCTACAAATCTCTTTTCCAAAAGACAGAAACCCGTAGGCATAGCCAGGGCGTCACATAGCTGCACCAGACGGTCATAGTCATCATAGACAGCCGTTGCGACAAACTCTTTCATAAACAGATAATCCTCTTTACTGACATCAAACTTACCGATAGAAGTCTCAATATCCTGTATCATAAACGCATGGGATATACAGATCTGCGCTGCTTTTTCCCAGCCGCGCTCCATACAGTAACGATAACCGTCTATCAGATGCTTTTCCGAACTCACCCCGGCATAACGCCCGATGTCGTGTATCAGTCCGAAAAGATAAGCCTGCTCAGCAGATAACTTTGTACAGTGATACGCAATATTTCTACAGGCTTCGGCTACGTATCGGGAATGGTCTATCCATGCCCCCGGGTTGGATTCCGACGCTTCTTTCAGCGCCAGTTCTGCGCTCTGTCTGTTTAGCTCCATCTTAGCTCCTTTCCTATGAACCGTATATTAGGAGATTGCGAAACACCGCGGCAGAAAAAAAGTTTCTGCTGAAGCGTTTCGCAATCGCCTGGAATCATATATAAACATTCTGCAAGTTCAGAATCATTATACTGCAGATAACGTGGAAAAAATATTTCATTTCTGCCTTTATATATCACAATCCTGCCATTTCTTCCGGTATTCTAATGGCGTACAGTGCGCATATTCCCGAAAAACTTTCCCAAAATAACTGCTGCTCCCCAGACCACAGGCATGGCTGATTACCGTAACGGGTTCCTGTCCTCTTACCAGCATCCGGCAGGAAACAACACCCCTCCTCCCGGCGTATCATATTCAAGACTGCCGCTTTCCATATAAAAAAGTTCTACGGCCTTGTGCCAGTGCCACGGCACATAACGCCCTGCATAATTGTCAAGTTCCGCCCTTGAAGCAATATAGGGGAAATCGTTTGCAAAACCGGGAAGTAATTCTTCCTTGCTGCCATTATAAAATTCAATGTTATGAATATTTTTCATATCTGTCCACCTGCACATCCATAATCCCAAACAGCATTTAGAAAGAAAAACGCAAGCCTGAAAGCCTGCGTTTTATACATTATCGTTTATTCGTTTCAGCGTTTTACCCGGAACATCCTTGTCAGATCTCTCAGAAGTCCTGCCTGATTGCTTAAGGATTCGCTCGTTGCAGCGCTTTCCTGTGCCGTCGCGGAGTTTGTCTGTACCACATTGGAGATCTGGCCGATCTTCTCCTGGACCTCACTGATGGAATCCGCCTGATTACGGGCTGCTTCGGCGATTCTGTTTGTTGTTTCAACAATCTCACCCGTTCCCGACACTGCCGTCAGCAGATTTTCTGCCGTTTCACTGGCAATTTCCGAACCGTGTTTTACCGCCGCAATAGAATGCTCGATCAGCGCCGTCGTAGACTTTGACGCTTCCGAACTCTCACCGGCAAGTTTTCGTACCTCTTCCGCCACGACCGCAAAACCTTTGCCGGCGGATCCGGCACGAACTGCCTCTACAGCTGCATTTAAAGCAAGAATATTCGTCTGGGACGCGATATTTTCGATTGTACTGATGATCTTACCGATCTCACTCGAACTTTCGCTGATATCCGACATTGCCTTTATCATTTCCTGCATCTTCCGGTTGCTTTCCGAAAGCTGCGCACTGACTATTTCCACTTTCTGGCTTGCCTGTGCCGCATTGTCAGCCGTCTGACCGACCTGTGAAGAAATCTCCTGAATATTTCTGTCCAGTTCTTCCACTGCACTGGCCTGTTCTACCGCTCCCTGGCTGAGCATCTGTGCAGCCGCCGCCATCTGTTCGGAGCCGTTTGACACCTGCTCCGTACTTTCCACGATCTGCGACATCGTACTGTTCAGATTTTCGAGTATCCCATCCAACGACTCTTTTATAGAAGTGAAATCCCCTACATAATCCTGTTTCGTACTGGTAACCAGATTGCCTTCGGAAATAGACTGCAATATTTCCGCAATTTCACCGATATATCCTTTCAGCCTGTGAATCGTATTTTCAAACGTGCGTGCCAAAAATCCGATCTCATCATTTGAACGGATATTTACGCTCATATCCTTATGATCGGCCAGACCGAGTTTCCCCTGTTCCATTGTCTGCGCCAGTGCCGTAAGTTTGGATAACGGACCGGAAACTGCCAGTCTGATAAACCCTGCTAACAGTAAAATACTGACGATCACCAGGATCACGCCTACAATACAGGCTGCCTTTATGGTGTTGCTGATCTGCGAAACCGCATCTTCCATAGAGATACCCGCAAAGATCAATCCGGTTACTTTACCGGTATCGTCTTTGATCGGTACATATGAACACAGATGATCCATATTCAGGATCTGGGCATTTCCCACATATGACTGCCCTTTGTTAAGTATCAGATCCGACAATTCACCGGACAGCTTCGTTCCTACCGCCCGCTCTCCGTTTTCCTGCACGATTGTTGTATACATGCGCACGTCTCCATGAAAGATCGTAAATTCACAGCCTAACTGCTCCTTTAACTCATCTAACATCTGTGTCTTGTCCTCTGAGCCGGAATAATGCTCCAGCTGGTATGCCAGCATATTGGTGCCGTTCACGCATTGATTCCGCAGTAACCCCATTGTCAGACTATAAAACATGGAAACACACAAAGCGACGACCACTATCATGCTGACTATCTGCAAAACTGCCGCCACAACATTCAATTTCCGTCCAAGATGCAACATTCTTCTGTTTCTTTCACTCTTCACTTCATCCACTCCCATATTATATTTCGGACTTCCTTTCCTGACGGTCCCTGATCTTTCCGCGCTGACAGGCAGAACAGATCAAAGAAGGAAAATCATCCGTTCCACTTTCATTATAATATATTACCTATTTCTATTAAGAATTTCAATAGTAAAAATCATGAGTTCCTGCAAAAAACAGTCGTAAATTTCAGCAAAGAGCGAAATGACTATCACAGTAGTATTTTCCCTTGACAACGCATGACTATCGTGATAGTATCATCTCATAATTACTATTGCAGTAGTCATTATTTTTTTATGATTTCCAACCGAACAGACAACAGCCGAAAGGAGCAAATATGAGCTTAAAGTTATTTGACTCGGAACTAAAAGTAATGGAAGTGTTATGGCGCGAAGGCACTTTAACGGCCGGACAGATTGCAGGCATCCTAAAAGAAGAAACCGGCTGGAACCGGAATACGACCTACACCGTCATTAAAAAGTGCATCGAAAAAGGCGCCGTAGAACGCACGGAACCGAAATTTGTCTGCAAAGCGGCAGTATCCAAAGAAGAGATTCAGGCCTATGAAACAGAAGAACTGATTGAGAGAATGTTTGACGGCTCCAGGCAAAAGTTTTTTGCCGCTTTTTTATCCGAAAATACCCTGACAGACGACGAACTGGCACAGTTAAAAGAACTTATAGACAATATGGAATGAGGTGAAACGAATGTTTCTTCAAATGAGTGTCACAGGCACAGTCCTGATATTTTTCATCATTTTACTGCGTCTTTTTACCTTGAACAGACTGCCTAAGAAGATGTTTATGCTCTTGTGGGATATTGCACTGTTAAGACTCCTGCTGCCCGTCTCTTTACCGATTCCCCGGGGCATTTTTGCCCCTGCGACCAAAATGGCAGATAACGGACTGCATATGTTTACTGCCGGACAGACGCTGCCTTCGCCGGTGCCTGCCGGAAGAAGCGGCGCCTGTTTCGAAACGGCGCTCTCTCAGGCGGCATTTCCCTGGCTGAGCTTTCTCTATCTATCAGGCGTTATCCTGCTTCTTACTGTATTTGCAGTATCCTATCTAAAAGAACGCAGGAACATACAGGACGCTCTGCCCCTTCCAAAAGAAATCGAAGCAGACCTCCGGCAGATCGTTTCCCTTCCGAAACGTGTCCGGATTTTAATATCTGACAGACTGTCCACACCGTTAGCTTATGGCATCCTATCGCCCAGGATCGTTTTATCCAAGATTTTTGCCGCAGCGGAACAGGCACAGTTACGGTATGTCCTGACTCACGAACTTGTTCATATCAAAAGAGCCGACAATCTGCAAAAGCTCCTGATGTATGCCGCCGTATGCCTGCACTGGTTTAATCCAGCAGTTTGGATCATGTATGTCCTTTTTAACCGCGACATGGAACTTGCCTGCGATGAAAAAGTAATCGCAATCTTAGGCGAGAAAAGCAAAAAAGACTATGCCCTTACGCTCGTCGCTTTGGCCGGACACCAAAGACATCCTATCTTATTTTCAACAGAATTTGGAAAAAATGCAGTAAAAGAAAGGATCGTGGCTATTATGAAATATAAAAAAGCAACCTTATTCAGCATTATAATCGCTGTTTTATCCCTCGGAACGGCAATTACCGTATTCGCTCAAAACGAAACATCCGGTGCCGATAAAACGCTTACAGAGTCTTCCTCCCAGACGATAGAAGGCGGCGAAGATGCGGTGTCAAACCTATTGTACTCTTTTACTCATTCCGAAAACTTCTCGGAATATACACAATTCGGACTATATTTTGACATTTCCGCGAACCATCTCATGTATGAAGGGGATATCGTTACTTACTTCCATGATGAAACAGCGCCCCAAGTCTACACGCATATTACGGACAATGTACCGGAAGGCATCGCCTCCGTCGGCATCGTCGTTACCAGAAACGCGGATTATGAGATCCTTGCACTGGAAAAAGTTGATATGCCTGATTCTGCAGACAATATCACCGCAGAAAATCCGGCTGCATCTGTAGACATACCGGCCGCATCCGCTGAACAGTTGGAATAATTGACTTGGAAAATATCCATTATTCAAGGATTTCCAGTGCCCCTATGAACTTGTAATGGATAGTAAGTCGTTGAATTTTCTGTCCGTCAGTGCCAGTCCTGCGTGTTTCTGAATATCCGCAGGCACAACTTCATGAACCGTCCTCGCTTCTATGTTGTGTATTGCTGCCTTTGTTCATAAATCTGCTCCTTTACAATAAAATAGAGCGCATAGACTTGTTTTCTATACGCTCTAACGCTATGTTACTATTTCGTTGTGATTCGGTAATTGACGTTTAGACAAAACGGGAATAGCTATTTCTTTTTTGTAATCTTTATGGAATATATAATGGTACTGATTAAGGCGCACAATATGAGAATATGCAGTATAGTATGATATACATCGGGTATATATTTACCATCTATTTGTAACCACTGTATTGTACCTGAAAAATACTCAATTTTTCTTTCTAATGTACCCATAAATCCATCATTAAAAACAGTATACCATTCGTGGCAGATAAACTGTATCACAAACCACATCGAAAGCCATACAATTACAAACCATTTACCAATTCGTTCTTTAACAATGAATAATATCACAACTATTAAATAAATTAGAAAAAATATACCATCATCTTTATATGACCTCGAAACTAAACATTTATTTCCAAAGCACAATCCTGTCATAGCCAAAAAAAACCATAGCAACAATATCAACTGTGCTATAATACAATATATTTTTTTCACGCTGATACCTCCAAATCCGATTTGTACTTCTAACAGAATATCACAATCACACTCCTATTTCTATCGAATATTCATTAAATTTCTTCCTCTCTCCGCTTGGGGGAATAGGAGTTCATTTCATACGGTAATATACCGCAAATTTTGTTCCAAAATTGAAAAAAGACTAATTTGTTTGTCACCCCTCCACACGATCCAACATCCGCCGGTCGTGAAGACGCCGGGAACTTTTATTTTCCATAACTTACCTCATTTCCTTTTTTCCAAACTGTTTCACCGCCACTGTAAGTACCAATGCGAAAACCAGAATTGCACATGGTAAAAACGGAAACAGGTTAAAACCGGCGCTAACGCCCTTTGCCGTAAAATCATGCAGGGAACAGGAAACCAAATAACCGCTGTAACAATAAGGGTAAACAATCCAAAGCGGTGTATTTGCCGCTAATACGCCGGGGATAACAAGAAACAGGTTTAAGCCGACGGATAGGAACGGTTTTTCAAATAGTACCGTAATCGCCCACATTGTCCCCACACTGGGGAGCATCGTAAAAAATAATCCGGCACACCACTTCAATAAATACATGATCGGTAATGCTTCTGTAATTCCTGTACTGCCCGTTGCAATCAATCCTGTTATCACAAAGACAACAAGAAAAACAACCATTTCCATAAACAAATAAAAGAGAAGCACGCAAAATTTTGCTGCTGACAGGGCATAACGGCTGACGGGTAAGGCTAACATTTTCAACATTCCGTTATTCCCCGTTTCGCGTCCCACAATCATCACGCATACAACGATCATGCTGAACGGAAGCAGATAATAGGAATAAACTAATGCGCTCTGAATAAACATAGCCGCCCACGCGTTTGTATATTCCGGCGAAAAATAATTTTGCAGGCTTGCCACGCCGGAAGCCACGACCAACAGCGGCGCTATAAAAATCAGAGGGATCATTTTACCACGTTTTACTTTCATAAACTCGATTTTGAGCAGTTCTAAAAAACTCATATTCTACACCTCCCTATTCGCAGCGCAAATATTTGGCGGCCCATAATCCGGAAAAAAGGAAAATAGCCGTTTCAGCCAGCGAAAAAATCACAACGATAATATCCGGCTGTGCGCTCATCGCAACAGCGGGTTTTAACATAATCACAAAAGGGTGTGTGCAAAGCAAAACATTACCCGACGCAGCCAATGCCATACCGCTTAAAAATCCTGCAACACCGATCCCAAGAGGCACCCACATACTGGGGAAGCGGGAAGATACGAAAACCATAAAAGATAATACGGGCATTGACGTTGTAAATGAATACCCGGCAAAAAACAGCAGGGTCTCAAACTCAAATGCGCCCTGTGGTAAATCCGTCAGACCAATTTTAGTAAGTACCAGATCCTCAAAAACAATTACACTAAAGAGCATGATGGTTAAAATCATAAATTTGCAGAAATACATAAGCGGAACACTCACAGGGAGCATATACATTTTTTTAACGGCGCTTCCCTTAAATTCCATATTGTAAATCATACAGGCGGCGACTATAATACCGAACATATTCAGAAGCATAATCATGCCATACAACTGCGTAAGCAGCACATCCATAGGCGCTAATGGCAGATTTAAAAGAGTATCTTTCCGAACAAGAAAAAAGACAAAAGCATATGCCGCCCCCAAAATGCCGACTGCAAGCATTAACGGAATAACACCCGTGCGTTTTTCTTTTCTAAGTTCGATTACAAATGTCCTCATCGTGACGTTCATAACATTGCCCTCTGCTTTCTGCCAGCATTGTCTTTATCAATCATAGACAGGAACATATCTTCCAAATTAGCGGCGCTGATTTTATCATCCGCAGCAAATCCGGACTGCAGTGCGTTCTGCCGCAATTCGTCCAGGCTGCCCTCAAACAGCAGATGACCATGATTGAGTATTCCTATATCGTCTGCCATTAACTCGATTTCAGACAGCATATGCGAAGAAATAAGAACTGTGCAATCGTAAAGACCGGGCAGCGATTTAATCAGATTTCGGATTTCATGTATGCCGGATGGGTCAAGTCCATTGGTAGGCTCATCCAAAATCAAAATAGGGGGTCTGCCAAGCAAGGCTCCGGCAAGTCCCAACCGCTGCTTCATGCCCAATGAATATTTTCTGGCAAGCCGTCCGCCAAATTCGGAAAGTCCGACAAGCTCCAATGCATCCGCAACCCAGCTTCCGGGAAGTCCCAGGATGCGGCGGATAATGTCAAGGTTTTCTTCGCCTGTCAGATTCGCATAAAAAGAGGGCGATTCGATAAAGGAACCTACTTCTTTCAAAATGGAAAGACGGTCATTCGGAAATTGCTTTCCATCGATTGTGAAACTGCCTTTTGTGGGTGCAGTCAATCCCAAGAGCATTTTCATAGTAGTGGATTTTCCCGCACCATTCGGACCCAGAAATCCGTAAATACTGCCTTTCCGAATATTCAGCGAAACGTTGTCAACAGCGACAAAAGATTTGTATTTTTTGGTCAACTGTTTTGTTCTGATCATGTAATCCATATAAACATCCTCCTTCATTGCTTACATGATATCAGTGCAGCCTTGTGACAACATTCTCTTTACCTTACATCTGCCTTACATTTTCAGAAATGCCTAAAAAATTCAAAATTCTATGGTATGATATAGTAGGCGATTGCGAAACGCCGAGGCAGAGGAAAAAGTTTCTGCTTCGAGGCACGCTCCCGCTCCATTAAAAACGCAGCGGTGCTAAGTTCGAGAGGCATTTCATGCCTCTCTCACTAAGAATAAAGTTACTTTTAGTAACTTGCGTTTTTAGAGGGCCCTTCAGCAGAGATCTTTTTCCTCTGCCTCGGCGTTTCACAATTGCCTCGTATGATGTAGCTGTGAAAGGAAATCTACCGTGAATGAAGATTATCTGCTGAATAAACGTATACTGCTCGTTGATGATGAACAGGAGCTTTTAGATATGGTTTTGTCCATTTTAATGGAATACGGATTTCAAAATATCAAAGCGGCAAAAAATGTGAAAGAAGCTATACAACAAGCTGAAAAATCCCGCCCGGAATTAGCAATACTTGACGTAATGCTTCCGGATGGGAACGGATTTGCGTTAATGGAACAGTTAAAGAAAAGCGGCGATTACCCCATTCTTTTTCTGACTGCCCGCGGCGAAGATGATGATAAATTCAAAGGCTTTGGTTTAGGGGCCGATGACTATATCGTAAAACCCTTTTTGCCAAAAGAACTTTTGTTTCGTGTCATGGCCATTTTACGCAGAAGCTACAAAGACGAAAATCCTCTTGTATGCCTGCATGACAGTCAAATTGATTTTTCGCGTGCCGAGGTCATTAAAAATGAGGAACACATCCCGTTGACGGCAAAAGAACATGATTTGCTGTCTGCCTTATACCGCAATGCCGGGCGTATTGTGACAATTGACGCATTGTGCGAAGCAGCATGGGGCGACAATCCCTTTGGGTATGAAAACTCTTTAATGGCGCATATACGCCGTATCAGAGAAAAAATAGAGCGAAATCCCTCGCACCCCGTTTCCCTGGTTACAGTCAGGGGCTTAGGTTATAAGTTAATTGTAGAGGGGAAATCGTGTGAGAAGAGCTTCTAAGTCTCACACGGCAAAACGCAAAATGCAGCGTTTTTTATTTCTATTTGAGCCGCCCAAAGGCGGCATGGAGGGTTAATATGAAAAGCATTCCAAAACTAATACGCCGCTTTGTGGGAATCATGACGTTAAGCATATTACTTCTGGTTATTTTGAATATTACTTTTTTTGCGGTCGTCTTCGTAAGAAATACGTCAGCATTTTCTCCGTGGGATATGGCGGATCATGCAGCAGCCGCATTGCAGTTAACAGATGGCTGCTATTCCATATCCGACGAGATAATGGCTAAACTAAAAGAAGAAAATGCCTGGGCTTTCCTTATTGACAATGATACACGGCAGGTTGTATGGCAGACAGATAATCTGCCTGGCAATATTCCTATGCAGTATACATTATCAGAGATCGCACAGCTAACGCGCGGCTATATAGATGGATACCCCACTTTTACGGGGGAAGCCCAAAACGGATTATTGGTATTAGGCTTTCCCAAAGACAGATTCTGGAAGCATACAAGGGCAAGCTGGGACTATCACTTTATTGCAGACTTACCCAGGAACACTATGATTATTCTGGCTGTCAATATTATCTTAATTTTCCTCATATATGTTGCTGTTGATTCAAAATTGTTACGTTCCATTAGGCCAATAACGAATGGAATACAGAATTTGTCAGACGGCAGTCCCGTCTGCCTGAAAGAAAAAGGGGTATTTTCCGAATTAGCTGAAAAAATCAATAAAACATCTGAAATATTGCAAATGCAGGCTGAACAGTTACGAAAAAAAGAAGCTGCAAGGGCAAACTGGATCGCAGGCGTTTCCCATGATGTCAGAACACCGCTGTCAATGATTATGGGTTACGCCGGACAGTTGGAAAATTCAGAAAATCTGTTAGAAATTGAGCGAAAAAAAGCCGCTGTCATTGTAAGGCAAAGCAGTCGAATGAAAGACCTGATTAACGACCTCAATCTCGCTTCTAAACTTGAATATGATATGCAGCCGCTAACAATGAAACGGGAAAATGCAATTTCTATTCTTCGGCAGGTTATTGTGGATTTTATGAACACGAACATTGACGATAGATTTCCGATTGAATGGAAAACCGCTGATACCCTGACCGCCTGTTGCATTAACGCTGATAAGGATTTACTGAAACGTGCCGTATCAAACCTGATTCAGAATAGCATAAACCACAATGAAAACGGGTGCGTGATTTATGCATCCGTTGATGCTGATGACAATACTTGTAAGATTTGCATTGAAGATAACGGCATAGGAGTTTCCGACGAACAGATTGACAGACTAAACAATACACCGCATTATATGATTTGTGATACGAATACTGCAAAACAGCGGCACGGCTTGGGATTACTTATTGTGAAACAGATTATAAAAGGGCATAACGGAGAAATTTTAATAGACCATAGCGGATACGGCGGATTTAAAGTCGTTCTAAGCATACCAAAATAAATTTACCTTGAAAAGGTCTTACAGAAAATCCACCGACATCACTTTATCCGACTTCGTTATGATTTCATACACTTCCGTACGTCCTACCGTCTTTTTCATATAGAGCACCATATGCACGGAGATGCCTTCTCCTGCAATTCTGGACTCACTCATGTCCATCGAATCGATGACAACGTCCGCCTCTTTCAGATTCTGAATGATCGTATGTAAGTCCCGGCTCTCTTCCAGATCAACAAACACGTTACAGTAACGGGAATGTCTGGTCGCAAACCGTTCTACGTAAGGAAGCACATGCAGGGACAGAAGCATCATTGCCGTGATCAGTATACCGCCCTCAATAAAACCGATCCCTACGGCCAGTCCGACGCAGGCGCTGGCCCAGAGCGTCGCCGCAGTCGTCAGTCCCCTGACCCGGTGTTTGGAAATGATGATCGTTCCCACACCGATAAAGCCGACGCCGCTGATGACCTGCGCCGCCAGCCGGTTCATATTGGCCAGTCCCGGGAAATTGATCTGAATATACTGTTCCGTCAGCATCACAAGCGTCGCGCCAAGACAGACCACCGTGATCGTCTTCGTCCCTGCGCCGCGGTGCTTCATGCCTCTGTCCAGACCGATCAGGCCGCCAAGAACTGCGGAAACAACGACCCGGATCAAAATACTCTGTATATTCCATGCTGCAAAATTCCCGATTATCATATGCCTGTATCCTCTTTCGTTCGTGTTACACTGCCCTGAATATTTGAAATAAACGTTTGCCTATTACCTGCTTTTCCAATCTTTTAAAATGATCTGACTGAAACTTTTGCGACTTATCTGAACATATGGCTACAATTGAGCCGTCTCTTATTACCGGCAATAACTGATCCAGTAAATTGATGTTATCCTCATTTCTGTTCTGCCATTTCGTAAGATTCCCATAGGGAACATCCGTAAATAGGATATCTGCTCTGCAATGCAGGCTGTCAAACGGAGCCTCCGACAAAATATCCGCCTGAAATACTCTGTATTCTATTTCATGCGTAGAATTGGCTAACAGGTTTCGTAAGTTGGCCGCACTATCCAGTGCTTCGCTATGTGAATCTTTGTTATGCAGCAGCCGCAGCTGATCTAACTGCCGTATTCGCCGCTCAAGACCGTTTTTATGAAGAAGCGACAGATTCTCGTCGGCAAGCCGTACCGCTTCCTCACTAATATCAGAAGCCATTATCGTCTTTATTTTATCCAAATTTAAGAATCCCAGGATTGTCAGCAGATAGCCGCTGCCGCAGCAGGGATCATAAAGACATACCCCTTCCGGATCATCTAAATGATGTAAACATCTGCCGAATATTTCCTGTGCAAGCCTTACGGGAAAGCTGGGATACCCGGTTCTGTGGATCAGCACTTTTCCACTGGCCAGATCTTCAAAATTCCTATTTTCACAATATCGATATACCACTTACCTGTTCCTCCGTAACCGGCTGCAGAATTCTTTCCATAAATAACGGTTGTCTAATTGTCGGCTGCATAAAAGTTTCCTGCATTTATTTTATCACATATCCTTCCCGCCGGCACGGAAATTTCCGCATGACAGACGTTTTCTTCATCACTTTGCGTCTTTCTCCGGAAAATATCCCATATTAATACGGACTTCCTTACGCTCCAGGTCCTGATTGGAATAGCAGCAGCTGTCAAAGCCGATCGGCGCAAATCCCTCTTTTTGATAAAAACTGATGGCTCCCACATTGCAGGACTGTGTTTCAAGAATGATCGCTCTTCTTTGCTCTGAAACTGCCTGCTTTTTTGCCTTCTCCATCAGTGCATGAGCGATACCCTGCCGGCGCATATCCTCATGCACCCAAAGTTCCGTAACCATCAGCCGGTTGCTCCATTCTTCCGGACATGTTTCAATGCAGGCAAGCATTTCTTCTTTTTCTCCGTTTTGTCCGACAATCCCCCATGCCTGCGCTTTTTCCCAATGCGGCTGATAAAGTTTGTCCGGGAAATCGTACTCTTCCGGATAATGTGTGACAGGCGTGTCAAATTTTTGCCTGCGCATTTCAAATACATAGCCATCGCTTTCTTTTTCCATGCTTACGTCATAATATTCTTCCGTCGTATACCGCATCGGTATAACGGTCCCTTCCCACTTCTCTTTCGGGAGCGGGATGATCTGATAATGATTCATTTCCAATAACCTGTTCCTTTCTCCGGCAGTCATAATAGGTTTTTCAATATCCCCATATCCCCTAAACTACCTCTGTCTCCGTGCCTTCTGCGCCTTCTTCATAAGCACCTGTTTCCTCTTTTTCGCATACTCCTCTTCCTTTTGCAGGGCAAGATACGTCTTCCAATGCCGCATATCAAGCGTTCCGTTCTCTAAAGCTGCTTTCACGGCGCATCCCGGTTCCGAACGGTGTCCGCAGTCCGCAAAGCGGCACTGTGCCGTCAGCTCTTCGATATCTGCAAAAGCCGTTTCGATCCCGCTCTCTCCCTCCGCACTTTCCGATACGTCTCCCATGACAAGTTTCCGTATGCCGGGCGTATCGATAATGTGTGCGCCGCCGTTTATGATACTTCCATCCGGCAGCATGATTTTTTCGGGAACCGGAAACATCTGACGGAAAGTCGTGGTATGGCGCCCCTGTGCATCCGTCTCTCTGATTCCGCCGGTCTTCATCCATTCGGCGCCTGTCAGAATATTGACAAGGGAAGATTTGCCGACCCCCGAAGAGCCGAGCAGTACAATGGTATTCCCGGGCGCCAGATAACGTTCCAGTCCCGAAAGTCCTTCTCCGGTATAAGAACTGACGCAGTGCACGGCAATGTCCGGTGCAAGCGAAGCGATCTGCGCCAGAATATCTTCCCTTTCCGGCATCAGATCCGCTTTCGTCAGTAAAATAACAGGCGTCCCGCCGCTTTGTCCCGTAACCGTCAGATAACGTTCCAATTTCGACATATGAAAGTCTTTGTTGAGTGACATTGTGATAAAAACATAGTCAAAATTGGCCGCTACGGCCTGATCTGGCAGCCCCTGCGTAGCATTCAGGCGCATAAAGACCGATTTTCGTTCCAGAACACTAAGGATCATGCTGTCTCCATCCGTATTTTGCATGATCTCCACCCTGTCGCCGACTGTCGGAAAACGGACCGGCTCCGAGGCGGATTTTTCCATATAGTAAAAAGCTGCTTTTTTCAGCCTTCCGTACAGAATCTCCGTACCAAGGCTCATTTCATAACGGTCTCTGTGAACCGCCGTAATAATTGCTGTATCGTTCATTTGTCTGTTCCTCTCTTATTATCCTATATTTCCTATAAAAATCCCAGGGACGCGATTTTCCGGCCCTGGGATACGATAACAATTCGGTTATACAAACTTTTCAGACACAAAACAATTCCCTGACATAAAAAAGGGACTTCGTCACCTTCTGATTCCATGTCCACCTGACGACGTACTTTCCTATAAGGTAAAAAATCGCGGTATCAAATGATACCGCCGCAAAATATGATCCGTTATTTACGGTTATTCGGGGTAATCATTTGATCTATGAAGTTGTTGGCAATGCTTTTTTTGATATTTTTCATTTTTTCCATAAATGACTACCTCCTTTTTCATTTTTGATATTGATTATTTTAACAAAAGCGTATCGGAATGTCAACCTCTGCGTTTCCGTGCCTTTCCGAAACCGTACTGTGTTTTCCTATCTTGAGGGCACCAGCCGAATGATCCTTCCGGCAAACTCATTGAAATTCTGTGTCTGCAAAATGACTCTGCCCGGTCCGGTCAGCTTCGTAAGGAACAGACCTTCACCGCCCATAACGATATTTTTCAGTCCTTTTACCATTTCAATCTCATAATTTACGGTTTTCTCAAATGCTACCACGTTTCCCGTATCCACCTTGAGAACTTCTCCGGGCGCCAGATTTTTTTCCACTTTATTTCCATCAATTTCAAGAAATACCATACCGGTTCCGCTGATATTCTGCAAAATAAATCCTTCTCCTCCAAACAGGCCGGCGGAGAGTTTCTTCGTAAATGCTACGCTTAAATTCACCGTTTCCTGTGCACAGAGAAAAGCGCCTTTCTGGCAGATCATACCGCCGCCTGCCCCTACGTCGATCGGAAGCACTTCTCCGGCTACCGTAGATGCAAACGCTACCATACTGCCTGCGCGTTCAGCCCTATAGGTCGCCATAAACAAAGATTCACCGGAAAACATTCTGCCGATACTTTTTCCCAGGCCGCCTTTCATATTCGAATCCATGGTGACGCCCTCCGACATCCAGGCCATTCCTCCCGACTGTGTATATATGGATTCTCCCGCTGCGTCAAAAACCACCTCTACTGCCGGCATTGTATCGCCGATAACCTTATACTGCATACTTAAACTCCTCCTTTAGCTTAAATTTATGATAGCACATATTCACACCTTTGACATACTGCCGCGTTTTTTACGTCCCGGCCGCTTGATGTCATTCATTTTTCTGCCATCCGCTCTTCATTTTTTCCCTCAATTCCGGAAAAGATCTCAGGCCGCTCAGCGCATCGTAAGCTTCCACACAGGACGCGCCGGTTCCTGCTGCCAGCTGCAGCGCTTCCGCAAGCGGGCAGCCTTCTAAAACGGCGGTCAGAAAGGCCGCAATACTCGTATCTCCGGCGCCGGTTCCCGACACGATCTTCTCCGGCACATAGCTTTTCTCAAATCCGGCTCTGTCCGCCCACTGCGAAAGATTCCAGGGAAGACCGCCTCCGATCTTTTGCAGGATCTCTTCTTTGGCCGTGCAATAATACATCCCCGGCGCGCCGCACTTAATCAACAGTACCTTGGCGCCAAACTCCATGCACTGCTCCGCAAGCGGCCTTATGTCTTCTTCCACGTCCAGAACTCCCGTAACGTCCGCACCATCCGCTCTGCGCTGCCACTGTATGAAGCGATCACGGTCCAACATAAAACACAGTTCTTCCACGCTCGGCACAAAGAAATCGACAAACGGCAGCGTTCTTTGCAGGATCTTTTTCCAATCGGCACATCCGGCCTCCGAATCGGCATCTACCGCCGCCATATCCAGTGAAGTGGCGATCCCCGCATCTTTCATGCGCTTCATAAGTTTACATAACTCTTCTCCATCTGCTTCATACATGGAACGCATTAACGTCGGATATCCGAAGTGAAAAAGGGAAATATCCCGCAGCGCTTCCTGTGCAATATCATCGGCCAGAAAACTATCGTTCGCTCCCGGATTATGCAGAAAGATCCGATCGATACCCGGCAGTGCAAGAACCACCGAATAGGAGGTTGACAGTTTCTTATCGCGCAGCATACCGCTTTCTGCGCCGTATCGTTTCAGTACATTGCATACCATATCACCGAACGCATCCGTTCCGATCTTACCCATAAGCGTCACATCCGCCCCCAGGATCTTCATAGCCAGGCCGGTATTGGCTACGCATCCGCCCGAATGTACGTCCGCTGCTCCCATTTGCACCAACTTTCCCGGAGAGAGGATCTCCCCCGGATGCTTCACTTTTTTATCCGGAAATACCGGGGTGATGTCCAGGCAGATATGTCCGGCCACGATCACTTTTTTCTTGGTCATTTCTTTCCTCCCCTGATCGGATCTCAAACCGTCTCCGTCCATTTGTCAATTTTTTTCATATAGAAAAATGCTTCCGCGGGAACGATCGTCGTATCCGGCGCAACAGGCGTCTGTATCATACAACCCCTTAACGGAAGATGATGCGTCCCTGTTTCCCGGTCCGGCTTCATGCGCACCATCAGCATAGAAGAACTCCCTCTGTGCGTTTCCGGCCTGGAACCCAGAAATTGTTTCGCATAAAAAGACAGATTGATATCTTTCGTACATTCATATTCCACACCGATATAGCACATTCCTTTCGGAACGTTTTGTTCCAACGCATCCTGACTGAATTTTCTGGCCTGCTGCAATTGTTCCGGGGAAAATTTTTCAGCTGTCTTCGGATCGCTCCATTGTTTCTCCATATCCGCCCACACGTCGATCAGCAAAACGTTGTTTACATAACATCTGACAACATCCCCTTCATGATCCGTAAAAGAAAAAGAACGGCTTTTCCCTACCTGCAGTGTAACAGTCTTCTCCAGGATATGCCTTGTCCAGGAGATTCCGTGGCATATGGTCACAGGCATATCCGGCGAATATCCGGGCAGTTTTTTCACTTCGCCGGTCATTGTCAGCGTAATAAGCATCAGATCGTCCCATTTCGTATTTTTCAGCCATGCGGGAATCTGCCAGCCGGCACTGATCATGTCCATAAATAACTGTATGGTTCTTTGATTATGCTCCGCATATCCCAAAGACTCTCCGCTGCCGCCCTGTACCTGCAGGTTTTTATTACCGAAACGAAACTCGCTGCAATGCAGATAGCTGAATCCTTCCTCCCTGTCTTCCCGCAGGATCCGTCTCTGCGTACGGATTCCCCTGCCCGGTCTGTCCGTATCCTTTGCTCTGTCATAGGGCTCTATGATATAAAGATTTACCTGATCGGTTAACGTCATACCGACAATATGAAAGTTCCCTTCCGCCCGCTCTATGGTCTTGCCGATCACGCATATGTCCTGCCATGTCTGATGCGCATCCTCCAGAAATGAAAAATCCATATCGACACCACGCCTTTCTCTTATTGATTTTTCTCCCGCTGCTCCTTCCCTTCTGCAAGCAGAAAATCGATCTGCATATCGTTTTTTTGCTTAATCCGGAACACGATCCGCCAGCGGACACTCTCTACCGGCTCAAAGTGCATGGAAGAAGCTGCCGCCCGTTTGTCCGGCACAACGCTTCTGCCGGCCGCAAATACAGCCACAGCGCCTGACTGTCCGGACTTTGCCCGGCTGCCGGCCGGTCTTGGCGAATCTCCTTGTGCACAATCTCTGATGTCAAACAGTCCGCGGTCTATCGCAGGCGCTATCGTATACGTAAGCGTCCGGCTATATTCCGGATAAACCATCCCCTTTGCACCGATATCGGACAGATCGTGTTTTTCCTGCTCACATGCATATAATGTAAGCGTATGCTCCTGTCCTGTAGCCGGATGCACGATTCTTATTTCCGATGGATAAGATTCGATTGACTGATCCGGTCTATCTGTTGATTGTCCAAATGCCGCCAAAGAAGGCCGGCCGGTTGTAAAATGCGCAGCCGTAACGTCTCTCATACCATCCTGAAACAACAGAGATATCCGCTGCGGCGACAGGAGCGGTTTCTCCTTCCACCGATAGGAAAGACGGGCAAAATGCCAGCAGCATTCCCGGCTGCATCCATAGGCATCCAATATTTGTTCCGCTTCCCTGTCATTTTCCCATTCTCCGGCAGAACGTGCTTCCTTCCCGTCTTCATTTCCTGCCGCAAAGATTTCTTCCGGATACCAGTTGATCGTGCTGCGCATGCTCTGCATTAACGCTTCGCCGTCAAAGCACATCTCTATCCCGAAATCGATACAGGACGGATTGTCCGCTTCCATTTGTTCATATTCTTCCTGCGTTTTTAAAGAAAGCCGCAGCTCTTTATGCCATTTTTGCAAAAACGCGGTCATATCTTCCGCCGGAATCTTCACGCATACATCCAGAACAGCCCCCGTCCTGCCCGTATAGACCGCAGGAACGAATATTTCCTGTCCTTCCCAGAAGTAAGTCCGGTTGACCGGATGAGGCGTCAGTTTGTTCCCCCTTCTTCTGCCTCCTCTGAAGCTCCCGTTATTCCCGTTATCATAAACATCCAATCTGCTCATATAGGTTCTCCATCTTATACCATACAGACCGCAGGAAAGTAACAATGATGCCGGTCTGTCCGCTTTCTACCACAATATAATATAAATAAGCGTAAGCGCCAGTCCGATACCGAACATCAGAAGACCGAACGAAAGACTCCTTTGTATGATCATAAAGCTTTCCCGGAAATCCTCAATACCCGAGGCCGTCAGATGTACGAAATCCTTATGCGTCGGATGTTTCTTTCCCCACAGACGGTTTCTGAACTCCTGGAAGAAGTTCATGATTTTTCCGATTCCTTCCGTAAACGCATTCCCCTCTTTTCTTTCATACGGCAGCGGTGAATCTTTATACACCGTCTTTCGAAGCCCGACCACGCCGATGTCTACGAAGCTGTCGCAGATCCTGCATGCGATACCGCATACAGCCGGCAGAAAACCGAGCAGTACCGGCCTGTAGAGCAGATGTTCCAGATCCAGCCACTTCGGCCACACATTGACGTAATCGCCTCTCCTCATCATCAACCGGCGTATGATGAAAAAGTATACGAATACACCGATCGCAATGGAAAATAACGCTCCTTTTAAATTTTCCGGACTGAAATAGGCCACCTCGGATTTGGCATCGGAACGATACATACAGTCCATGAATTTTTTCGCAAACACCGCAATCCTCTCCATCACCGCATGCGGGAAAAGTCCCCACACAAAGAGCACAGCCGCGCTTCCCGTCAGGGCGAAACCGCTCGCCTTATTCATATAATGTCTGTTTTCATCAAACTGCTTCTGCTTTTCCTCGTCTTTATTTTTTTCCACGAAGACCGCCGCAAACAATTTCGTCATATAGGCGACCGTCAGTCCTCCGCTGACTATGAAAATGATCTCCGCCGCTTTCATCAGACCGCCGCCTCCATAAGCCAGAATACTCTCATGCAGAAGCGTTTTGCTGATATAACCGCCGAAAAACGGAATGCCGCCGATCGCCAGCGCGCCGGTCAGAAAGATAATCTTTAAAAGCGGTTTTTTGCGTCCGTACCCTCTTATTTCGTTCAGATCGAGCGCATGCGTATTCATAAAGATCACGCCGGCCGCCATAAACAGAACGAGTTTGATGAGCGAATGATTTACCATATGAAGAAAAGTCCCGTAAACGGCATGTAAGACCTCTAACGGATCTTCCATATGAGAAACCGTATCCGAAAGGATCCCTGTAAGCAGGTTTTTATCCGATAAGAGCGCTAATATCCCGATACCGACCATAATAAAACCGATCTGTGACATGGAAGAGCAGGCCAGCGTACGCTTCAGATCCACCGAAAAGACCGCCAGCAGCGCACCGCCGAACATCGTGAGCACACCGATCGTAAAAATCAGGATCCCCCATGTTCTATCGTAGATAAACAAATGGCAGCTCAGGATCAGAATACCGAATATCCCGGTTTTCGTTAAAATACCGGACAAAAGCGCAGAAGCAGGCGCAGGCGCAACGGGATGCGCTTTCGGCAGCCAGATATGCAGCGGAAACGCCCCGGCTTTGGCCCCGAAACCAAAAAGCATACATGCGCCTGCCGCATATAACCGCATCCTGCTGCCGCCGTTATGATACGTATTCACCCGGTAAGCCTCGGCCAGAAACGACAGCTGATTTATCTTCAGTGTCCCGAGTTCCTGAAACAGGATGAAAATCCCCATTAACATTACCAGTCCGCCGATGATCGAAACGGCCAGATACGTCTCCGCCGCCTTTAGCGAAACTTCCGTCTCTTCCTGCGCTACCCACACATAGGAAGTCAAAGACATGATCTCGAAAAAGATAAACAGCGTAAACAGATCGTCTGAAAGGAACACGCCCATCGTCGCCCCGAGCGTCGCCAGTAAGAACAGATAATACCGGTTCTTGTGCTGATGATGCGCCATATATTCTCCGGAAAGGATCGTTGCCATCATCCACATAAAAGCCGCGATCAGCACGTAAACAAGCCTGAACCCATCCATTTCAAATGAAAGCGCCCGGCCGCAGATCTCCGGCATGTAAGAACTGAAAAGAACCGCCGCTTCCCCGTCCCCCCGGTTCATGATAAAAACCGCAAGCACGAGCAGAAACTCACTGATTACCACAAAACCGGCAAACAAGTCCCTCGCCTTTTCCCATTTAGCGCCTATCATCCCGGAAAGAAGCGCCCCCGCGAAAGGATAAAACACCAGTATTGGAAGAATCATATTTGCATTCATTATCTATCAAACTCCTTTCATATCCCGTGTGACTCCCGAACCGTCCCGAAACGCCAGGGCGTGCAGGCAGCAGCGGAAAAAGATTTCTGCTGAAGGGCCCTATAAAAACGCCGGTTCTTAGTGAGAGAGGCATTTTGGCCTCTCGAACTTAGTACCGCTGCGTTTTTAACGGAGCGAAAGCGCGCCCAAAGCAGAAACTTTTTCCGCTGCTGCCTGCGCGCCCTGGCGTTTCGGGAGGGTCTCCCTGCGCCACCATCTATCCTACGGAAACACTTCCGCCGCGACATTCATGACCGCATCCGTCAAAAACTGCGGATACAGACCGATCAGGCATATCACGATCACGAAAACCACAAGCGGCAGTATCATCATCCAGCCCGGATCTGCAACGTCTGCCACAGTCCGGTAATCAAACTCTTTTCCCGGAAAAAACGCACGCACAACGATCGTCAGCATGTAGATCGCCGTAAGGAGCGCAGAAACAAGCAACGCGCCGAGTCCTGCATAAGCAAGCGGGTTCCCGGCTGCCACCGCTCCTTTGGCCAGATACCACTTACTGACAAAACCGCTCAGTCCCGGCACGCCCATAAGGGCTAACGCCGCGATGGTAAAAATAATGAAAACCTTCGGCATTTTCCTGCCGAAACCGTCAAGCTGGTGTACGTATGTCCTTTCCGTCTTATAAATAACCGCGCCGGCACAGAAAAACGAACATATTTTCATCACTGCATGGCACATCATATGCAGCAGCGCACCGATCAGTCCAAACGGCGTCATGAGCACGACCCCGAATAAAATATAAGATAAGTTGCTGACCGTTGACCAGGCCAGTCTACGTTTAATATGCGTCTCTTTCACGGCACGGCTGCATCCGAACAGGATCGTAAAGACCGTTACCGCCATCAAAAGGTTCTGCGCCCACGTTCCCCGCAGCAGTTCCGTCCCGAAACTGAAATACGTGATGCGCAGAGTGGCAAACGCGCCGGCTTTGACGACCGCTACGGCATGCAGAAGCGCCGTCACAGGCGTCGGCGCAACACCGGCTTTGGGAAGCCACGCACTAAAAGGACACATCGCCGCCTTCACGCTGAATCCGCAGAAGCAGATCGCATAGATCAACGGCAGCAGATTCATCTTATCCCCGATCTTCGCCGGATCGAGCACACCGCCCGGCGTAAAATTGGACGTCGTTCCGTAAACCAGAATATAGATCATGCCGATAAAGGCAAACGCCGCCCCGCCGAGGGAATAATACAGATACGTCCGGCTTGCAAGCACCGCTTCTCTTGTAAGGGTATGCAGGACAAGCGGCAGCGTGACCATGGTAAGCATCTCATAGAAAAAGTACATCGTAACGATATCTTCTGCCATTGCAATACCGAGCGTAACGCCATACGTTACCGTATAGAACATAAAAAATATCTTTTCCCGTTCCTCATGCTTCATATATTCAAACGCATACAGCGTCGCAAGCGGCCACAAAAATGCCAGTATCGTAGCAAACACGCTCCCCGCACCGTCTAAACGCAGACTGATGCTTAACCGTCCCGTAAACCGAAACAGGACAAACGCATTCTCCGGGCGGTGAAAAATCAGCAGAAACGTCAGGATCGACGTCGCAAGTACGACAAACTCCATATACAGCGCTATAACGCTTCTTTTTCGAAAGGGTATCAGCGGAATAAGCGCCCCGCCAAGCATCGGCAGCAGCACCGCGATCACCATATAATATGCACGCATATGAATTTCCCCCTTTTTAATAACACCAAAGTGAAGCCGCGATCTGCTCTGCAAAGCGGATAAGCGGATTCGGCCAGATCCCCAGGATAACGGTAACAATGCAAAGAATCAGAACGACTGCCGTCATCTTATCAAACGGTTCTTTTTTTACAGGAATATCGGTATCCTTTCCCGGCAAAAACCCCTTCACTGTGACAGGAAGCAGATAACCTGCAGTCAAAAGCGCGCTCACAAGCAATACGACAGGCCCCAGGAACGCAAAAAACCCTGTTTCCGAAGAAAGCGCTCCAAGCGCCAGATACCATTTGCTGGTAAAGCCGCTAAACGGCGGAATGCCGATAAGCGCCAATGACGCAAACGTATATCCCCATAACGTCACCTTCATCTGTCTGCCGATGCCGCTGTATTCCTCCGCTCTTATCCTGTCTGTCCTGTAAATAAACGTACCTGCCGTCAAAAACAATGCACATTTAATAAAAGCATGGAACACAACATGCAAAAGAGCGCCTGTCATGGCCATATAGCTGCCAAGCGAAAGACCGAACAGAATATACGACACCTGGGAGATCGTGGAGTAGGCCAGTCTTTTCTTAAACACTTTTTCCCGGTACGCCAGCATCGATCCCATAAATACCGTGAGCAGCGTTAAGATCATCCATACCGTCTGCACCCATGTTCCCCGGATAAATTCCATACCGACAATGTAATACACCGCACGGATTGTAGCAAGCACACCGCTTTTTACAATAATGGAGGATAATGCCGCGGACGCAGGTGCGGGCGCGGCGGGATGCGCCGCCGTCAGCCAGGAATGAAACGGAAGCATGCCTGCTTTCGTCCCGAAACCGATGATCATCAAAAAGACCGCGATCTGCAGTATCTGTACATTCCCTGACACCAATGTCATATTCAAAGTGCCGCCTGCCGTAAAGTTCAACGTATCACAGTACTGATACAGAAAATAAATGCCGAACAATGCGAAGTAGGCGCCGCACAGCGAATAGAATAAATATTTGAGTCCCGCCATAATGGATTCCTTCGAACCGTTATGCATCACAAGCGGCATGGAAGAAAGCGTCATCAGTTCATAGAAAAAATAAAACGTAATCAGATTCCCCGCTGACTCAAGCGACAGCAAAACGCCGTAGAGCAGCAGGAAAAATCCGAAAAACCGCTTTTCTTCTCCCTCATGCTTCATATATTGGAATGCATAAACGCCTGCTGCAAGCCATATCACACTCGTCAGCGTAATAAAAAGCCTTCCCAGCGCATCCACATGGAAATAAACCGGAACCCGGTCTGCCAGATAGAACAGGGTAACGCTTCTTTCTTTCGTCCAGACCGAAACAAGCGCCATAATGACTGCTACAGTCAAAACAATTCCTACAAAGATATGCAGCTTCTTCAAAGAATCCGCCGTGTCTGCCGGACTTTCTTTATTTTCCGCATTTTCACTCCCGTTTTCTGTTTCCCGGATATGAGACCGAAAGGAAGAAAACAGCAGTCCGATCCCGCTCATGCCCGATAACAATACCGGAGCAAACATTTTCATTCCCTCTATAAACGCATCCATAACCACATGCCTGCCTTTCCTCTTGTTCAAAATTTATGAACTTTGCCGTATCACTCTCCCGGCCCGAAAGTTTCGAACCGCACTGTTTCGTATATTATCCGAACATCTCAAGCCCGCGCTCGATCAGCCGGATCACCGGCTCGGAACTGAGTCCCAACAAAAGATTCAGTGCAATAAAGCATATTAACGCAGCGCTTTTGGCCGGCTGCTCCCATATACTGATCTCTTCGAACCCTTTATCGATGATCACTTCCTTTTTCTCCGGCGTGTAAATGCGGATCACGGTCTTCATGAAATAAACCGCATTCAAAATAACGCTGATCGCCAAAGCAATCAAAGTGATCAATATTTTATGTTTGTTTCCCATTGCAGCCTGTGAAAAAAGCAGCTTGGAAATAAATCCCGAAAACATCGGAAAACCGACCATGGAAAGCGATCCTACCGTAAAGGCCGCCCCGGCCAGTTTATTGCGGTACCCTGCCCCGGTCAGGTCGAAGAAATTCTCGCTTTTGGCTGAGGCGTCCGTAATTCCCGACGCCGCCACGAACAAAAGCGATTTGGTCGCCGCGTGGGAAACGATATGATAAATGCTGGCAATAATGCCTGCCGTCGTTCCCAGACCGAATCCCATATAAATATAACCGATCTGTGCAACGGACGAATAGGCGATCATTCTGTTGATATTGTTGGCCCTGATCGCATTGACGGATCCCATGATCATCCCCGCTATGCCAAATATGAAAAGCACGTTGATCACCTTGCTCTCCCTGATGATGTCAAATCCGATCACCCGGTAAAAGATCTTTACGAGCAGGAAAATATACCCTTTTGATACAAGTGAAGACAGGATTGCCGCGGACGACAGCGTCGAATAGCCGTAGGCGTCCGGCAGCCATGTATGAAAAGGATACAGCGCGCTCTTGATCGCGATACCTACGGACATCAGGCAGATTGCGGTCAGAAGCGGTATATGATATTCTCCCGATGCCTGCAGCAGCGTCACCTGTTCTTTGATATTGCTCATCAAAAGATGCCCGGTCAGACTGTACAGGAAACAGATTCCAAGCAGCAAAAGACCCGAACCGAGAAGACTCATGATCATATATCTGGTCGCCGCCTCGATCGTCCTTCCCGTCTGCCGTATCATGATCAGACCGCAGGCCGATATCGTATTGATCTCCACAAAGACATAGGCCGTAAACAGATCGTTCGTATAGATCAGGGCAAGCAGGGAACACAACAGCAGATTTACCATAATATAATACAGGTTCTGCTTTGTCTCCTCTATTTCCCGCTCCCGTTCCAGCACGCCGCCGATCACACACAAAAACATGATGATGCAGAAAAACAGCGCCATTGCGGCTTCCAGCACACCGACCCTGATCTCGTTTCCCCAGGGCGCCGGAAAATGACCCATCGTATAGACATATTCCTGATCCGTTCCGATGACAAATGAAAGAAGTCCCGCCGATAAAATACCGATGAACGTGATTACAAACAGATTCAGCCGTTTCGCCCATTTCCCGTCTAACACAGACGATACCGGCCCTGCAAACAAAGAGAGCAAAATGGACACAAGAGGCACATTCTGTATCAGAGCCATTACAATCCCTCCTTTTTGAGCATCACGGAGATCTCGTCCAGATCAAGCGTATGGTATCTGTTGTAAAGGCGGATCGTAAGCGACAGCATCAGCGCCGTTACGGAGACCGAAACAACGATTCCTGTCAGTACAAGGCCGCTCGGGATCGGATTGATATAAGCGTCCACACTCTGCACGCCGTTTGTAACGATCGGCGCCTTATGTCCTGCAATATAACCTTTCAGCGCCAGAAACAGATAGACCGAGGTGTCCATAATATTCATGCCGACAATCTTTTTGATCAGATTCTTCTGCATCAGCAGATTGGAAAACCCGATACCGAATAAGATCATTGAGACGGCTTCTTCATAGTTGGTCACAAAATTGGCAAAATCCATTTTAATAGTCCCCTTTCCGAAACATAACATAAAACGTATACATTGTTCCGGCAACAACGATCCCGACACAGATATTCAAGATCAGGATCAGGCCGCTGCTAAGGATCGCTCCCGGCCTTCCAAGCGGTATCATACTCTCGATATGATTGGCTCCCGTATAGAAAGAATAGCTCTTCGCAAGGCAGTAGCAGCCAAGCGCACACACACTTAACACCTTATAGGTTTTTCCCGTAAAAAACCGCTCCGTCTTCCGGAACCCAAACGCATTCAGATACAGGATCAGTCCTGCGCCGATCACGGCGCCGCCCGAGAAACCGCCGCCGGGCCCCAAATGACCTCCCAGGATCACATAAATGCCGAAAATGATGATCGGCGGCACAAGCACACGGGCCGCCGTCTGTAAGATCACGTCGTTTTTCGGCTCATAAATACGGTCGCTTACTTCAATATCGTTTCCTTTTTCATCTTTTTTCTTATCTTTACGCAGTAAGATCAGCACGGTACAGGTCGCAATAAAAAGCACGTGCGACTCTCCGAGCGTATCAAATGCCCTGTAGTCCAGAATCATGCCCGTCACAATATTGACGGCTCCGGTTTCCTGTAACCCGCTTTCGATATAACGTTCCGCCACCTCATTGTTTACGGGGTTTTCCGCATGTCCGTAAGAAGGCAGATAGGAAACGGCAATGAGCAGCATCGCGACAATGAACAGACAAAAGAATGCGCTGAATATCTTATACAGTTTTTCAAAACCGCTGACTTCCCAGTTATTCGCCAGATCATAGATCCGCTCCATACGCTGTTTCCGCTCTTTTTTCCGATTCATGACGATACTGTCATCTTCATGCGGTTCTTTCTGGGGCTGCATCTCCACTTTTCCGACAAACGTGTCATTTTCCCCATTAAGCCATCGACTCAGGCGAAATGAGAGGGTCTTCTCATATTCCTGTTTCGGGATCTTTCTGCTCATCCGCTTCTTCCCCCTTTTCCGATTCCGCTTTCGCTTCCGTCTTTAAGATTGCATGAATCTTCTTTAACGTCACGAAGAACAATACACTGGTCACACCGGCTCCTACGGCCGCCTCCGTGATCGCAAGATCCGGAGATTCCAAGAGAATCCATATGATGGACATGACCAGACTGTACGACATAAATATGAGCACGGTATTCAACAGATTTTTGGACAGGCTCGCCGCAACCGCGCACAGGATCAAAAATCCCAAAAGCAGATTCACAAATACCTGCATTTATACCACCATTCCTTTCTACCGGCCTTCTTCTTCCTTCTTTTTCTTCTCTAACTCACCAAGCGTTATGAAGCGGTAATGTTCTTTCCGCGCTTCATCCGTAGACACTTCCAGTCTGGCGATCAGATGGGAAGACGTAGGCGAGGAAAACCATAAAAATGCGATAACGCAAAACAGCTTGAACGACGTAAACGTAAAACCGCTTATGATCATCAGTCCGACAAGGGAACAGGCAATGCCAAGCGTATCGCCAAGCGCCGCCGCATGCATTCTGTTTAAAACATAGCGGAAACGGAATACGCCGATCATTTCCACCAGAAAGATGATCAGTCCGCAAATCATAAACAAAGCGCCGAAAATAAAGCGGATCCATTCAATGACTTCCATCTCGTTCCTCCCTCTTCTTCTCCCGGAAAATGCCCATGTAAACCTTCGTCAGAACAACGACTGCCAAAAAACTGATCATCGCATAGATCAGACAGATATCCACCAGATACCCTTCACCAAGCATAATGGCCAATATGGCAATGATGACCATAACGATCGTCCCCATCATATTCGTGGCAACGATCCTGTCTGTTACCCGCGGCCCGATAATGGCGCGGATCAGACACAATATAATCATGACTGCCAAAACGACCAGTACACCGACAAAGAGAAACTGGTAGGCCTGGTCCAGCCCCGGTATTCCTTTTCCCATACTTTCCAACACTCCTTCCGAAAATGCCTGTTTTGCAGGTTACTGCTTCGTTTTCTCCGCTACCGGACACTTCTTCTCAAACGTTTCCAACATATCCACAAAAACGGAACGGTTGATGCCTTCCGCAAAAGTTTCATCCAGACAATGCACCGTATACACATTGTTTTCCAGAAGCACCGTGATCGTTCCCGGCGTCAGTGTAATGGCATTGGCCAAAGAAGAGCGTCCAAGCGGTGTATGCAGGTTCGCCTTAAACGAAACAAGTGCAGGCTCCGCTTCTTCTTTCTCGGACAGGATCAGACGGATGGTCGCAAAATTGGCCTTGACGATCTCCATCACCAGTACAACAATATACTGCAGAACACGCAGTGCGCTGCGCATCGCATTCTTTTCTTTGGCAATGCTGTAATCCGCGAATCTGCACGTAAATGCAAATACCGCTGCCGAAATGATCAGGCCGAATACCGCAATCTCCAGCGTAAACTGCCCGTTAAAAACAATCCATAATAAAAAGTACACCAAATACATGATCTCACTCCTTTCCTTCCGTATATCCCGGCCCTGTTTCTTTTAAAATTCCTTTTTCCCCAATCGGACTGCTTCCATATGTTCCGCCAGATGTTTTGGCAGATCGTCAAACAAATACTGCTTCTGATGATCTGTTTTTTCTAAAAAAAGCTCCCGCAGTTCCTGATTGGTTGACATAATATCCTCTTTCAATTCTCTTGCCGACATGCGCCTTGCGCCCTGTCCCATAATGATAAGCTGTTCCAGTCCATCCGAAGTCGCCACCGTCACCTGATGTTTCTTCGCGATCTCATGCGTCGTCTTCTCGATATACTGATCGGCCGTCTCCGCCTCTTTCGTATAAACTACATGAATATTATAATAAGAAGAGATACTTCCCGGACTGCCTTTTACCTTATACGCGTCAAAAACAAGAATCAGCGTCATTTTCCGGTATCCCTGATAATTGCTTAAGATATCCATGAGCTTCCCTCTTGCGCTGTCTAGGTTTATCTTCGCCAGTCCGCTTAATTCTTCCCATGCAAAGATGATATTATAGCCATCGACGAGCAGAAATTCTTTCTTTTGCTCTCCGGATGCCGAAGCCGTATCCTTCTTATATGCTATACTGCGCTCCTGCCTGTTTCCGTCCCGGTTTCGTTCCGCCGCTCCGTTTCGCCCTGCGTCGTGCTCCAGAGCGCTTCGGGAGCCTTTCGGACTTCCCCATTTTTTTCTTGCCGCAATCCCGTCGCCCGAAGCGTTCCTGCCGCCGTATGTCCTGTTAAAGATTTCTTCCAGTTCTTTATCGGAAGCAGGCGTTCCCTGCAGGGTTCCCCGTCCTGGATTCTTTGCGCTCCCGGGCTGTCCGTCCGTTCCCGCATCACTGCCCTGTGCGCTTTGTCCGTTTTGGCCCGGTATGCCGGGACTTTCCACGTGCATATACCGCTCCGCATCTTCCCAGTCCACCACAAAACCGGCTCCGTGTGCACAAAACACGGAAGATGCCGGATTGTCCGTATCCCGCTCTGCATCATAGGCAGTCTGCGCCAGTACCTCTTCCTGATCATGGCATGGCTCGTATCCTTTTAAGGTACAGGAAAATCTGCCGCTGCCGCCCGAATAAGACATCACTTCCGTCTGATATCCCCACATGGATGCCGCAGGCGCTTTTCCGGTCAGGATCGATATTTCTCCTTCTACGAAAGGCCCTTCAAAGCTGCCGTGCATCGCCTGTATATCCGACATGGCCCGCCCGATCATGGCAGATGGCAGTTCCAGCCGGAATTCGTAAACAGGCTCTAGGAGTATGCACTGCGCTCTGTGCAGTCCCTGTCTGAGCGCCCGGTAGGTAGCCTGTCTGAAATCGCCGCCTTCGGTATGCTTCAGATGCGCCCGGCCTGCCACCAGCGTTACTTTCATATCCGTGACCGGTGCACCCGCCAGAATACCGATATGCTCTTTTTCTTCCAAATGGGTCAATATCAGACGCTGCCAGTTCCTGTCCAGCATATCGGTACTGCATGCCGTTTGAAAGACCAGACCGCTGCCGGCCTCCCCCGGTTCCAGCAGCAGATGCACTTCCGCATAATGACGCAGCGGTTCAAAATGTCCTACACCCAGGGCCGCCGTCTTTATCGTTTCTTTATAAATAATGCTGCCTGCATCAAATGCCACCGCTGCGCCAAAACGCTCCGCTATTAAATTTTTTAAAACTTCTATCTGTACTTCTCCCATAAGCTGAACATGTATCTCGCCAAGCCGCTCCTTCCATACGACATGAAGCTGCGGTTCTTCTTCAGCAAGTTGACATAAGTTCTTATACATACGATGCATATCACATCCGGGAGGCAGTATGACCTGATAAGTCATAACCGGCGCAAGCAGCGGCGCCGCATTCTCCGGTTCGATGCCGAGTCCTTCTCCGGAAAAGGTCCGGCCAAGTCCCGTCACCGCGCAGACCGTTCCTGCAGGCGCCTCCTGTTCCAGTCTGTATTTTGTACCGGAATAAATCCGTATCTGATCCGCCTTCTCCTCCCATGTGCGCTCTTTGTCACACAAAGTCTGCTTTACCTGTAAGCATCCTCCCGTTATTTTCATATAGGTCAAACGGTTTCCCGCGCTGTCTCTGCCGATCTTATAGATCCTGGCGCCGAATTGCGCCGGATATTCCCTGCGCAGGCTGTATCCTGCAAGACCATCCAAAAATGCCCCGATTCCCGTCATTTTCAAAGCCGAACCGAAATAGCACGGAAATATTCTGCGCCCGGCGATCAGCATCCTGATCTTTTCCGGTTCGATCGTGCCGGTTTCCAGATAGCGGTTCATCGTATCCTCATCACAGACGGCAATATTTTCCAGCAGCTCCTGCTGCTTCGACGGCTCTGCGTTCTGACCGGCATCCGAAAAATCGATGCACGATCCGCCAAGGCGTTCCTGCAGCTCTTTCAGGAGCTTCCCTCTGTCGCTTTCGGGCATATCCATCTTATTGACAAACACAAAAGCCGGGATCCTGTAGCGCGAAAGCAGCTTCCACAGCGTCAGCACATGTTCCTGCACACCGTCCGGAGCGCTGACCACCAGCACCGCATAGTCGAGAATCTGCAGTGTACGTTCCATTTCCGCCGAAAAATCCACATGCCCCGGTGTATCCAGCAAGGTTATGTCCGTATCTTTCCAGGAAAACTCCGCCTGTTTGGAGAAGATCGTGATCCCTCTTGCCCGCTCCTGCGCATCCGTATCCAAAAACGTATCCCGATGATCCACCCTGCCCGCTTTTCGGATGCTGCCGCTGATATACAGCAGACTCTCGGCCAACGTTGTCTTTCCGGCGTCCACATGAGCCAGAATCCCGACGACTGTTTTCTTTGCGCCGCCTGTTCCGGAGACAGTTTTCGTTCCGCTTCTTACGCCATCTTTGTTTTCGTTCTTTATTCCGTTTTCTGTTCCATTATTTGTTACGCACCCTTCCCGGTCCGTCTCACATGTCATTTTCATTTCCATCCGCCCATCACATGCCTGTTTTTGCAAATACAGCGATAAAAAGCACAACTGCGAGTTCACACAATGTCAGAAAATATCCTGCCGTCTCTTCCGTAATGCCGCCGAAACGCTTTTTGGACATATAGAAATAATATGTCCATATCCACATACAAAGAAGTGCCATCAGCACTCCCATTATAGGCGCAATCGCAATACAAGTACAGAAGCACAGCGCTAAAATAACGCTAAGAGTTATTCTGACATTCTGTTTCTGCGCTCCGGGCAGCTCCGCCATGAGCATTCTGTCTTTTCCCACACACGGAAACCATACGAACGCCATGCCAAAAAGCGTTCTTGAGATCATATAGCCGGTTCCCAGAAAAAAGAGCTGTTCTTCCTTCCGAAGAAGTGTCAGGCCGCCCGCATACAGCAGAAAATAAACGATAGCCGCAATCACGGAAGAAACCCCCGCGCGGTCATCTTCCAGACGCTCTATGCGTCCTGCCGGCTGTTTTTTATCCGATGCGAGCGCATCCCATGTCTTCATAAAGCCGGAAAGATGCGCGCCTCTGCTTAACAGAACCGGCAGCGCCGCCCCCGCAAGTGCAAAACCGGCCGGTGAAACACCATGATCGATACAATACAGCGCATAAATTCCCATGATAAACCCGATGACCGCACCGATCACGGGCAGAAAACAGAGCATATAAGGCATCGTCTCCCTGCTCTTTTTTTCTCCCGGCACGGGCAGCGGAGAATATGCGGAAACCGCCGTCAAAAAGCCATTTAATACTGATCTCATATTCCCGTTCCTTCTATATATATTATTGATATCGTCTTCTTACTGTTATCCATGTTCTGTCAAATTATAGCTCTTTCATTTTATTCTTGTCAAATCATAAATTCTGCTTTTCTGCATGCGCCGCAGGTTTCTTTTCGGGACGCAATATGATACAATGTTATTATCTGTGTTTGCTCTCACAATCAAAATATCATCATCATGACGATAAGGCATTTTTACAGGGAGGTAGCAGTAATGGAGGAAAAAACAAAAGAATTCGAAAATGTACAGACAGACAGCCGGCCAAAATACGAACGATTCAAGACCGCCCTGTTCAAAGTATCGGATTATTTTGACGACAATCAGGCGCTTATGGCAGTCAGACAGGGAATGATCATGCTGATTCCCCTGCTTGTTCTGGGCGCAATGGCGCTTATGTTGGCCAGTCTGCCGATTCCGGCCTATCAGGACTTTCTCTCCTCGTTCCTTAACGGTAAGGTCGTGGAATTTCTGCATTTTGTCCGCGGCGCAGCGCTTAACATGTTCGCGCTTGCCCTCTCGCTTACAACAAGTTTCAGCTATGCCATGATGCGTAAAAAAGACAGACGTGTCGGTTTTGGAGACTCCGTTATTCTGATGCTGATCACGCTCATGTCCCTGACCGGATATCTGGGTATCCAGTACGAAGATTTCTCCGTTACGGAACTTGGAACCGTCAATATTTTTACGGCCCTGTTTATCTCCCTTTTATCGGGCATGATGTACTTTAAGCTAAAAGACAAAGATCTCTTTCGGATCAAGCAAAGAGGCATGGAAGCGGACACCCTGTATGTAGAAGCAGTATCGGGAATCATACCGGCGCTTATCATCGTAACCTTTTTTGCCCTCTTCAGACAGATATTCACCGCGCTTTTCCATGTCGGCTCCTTACAGGAACTGCTTGAAACAGGCATCGATCTGCTGCTTGGCTGGATAGAAAACGACGTGATCTGCGCCGTTTTGATCCTGTTTCTGGAACACAGCATGTGGTTTGTCGGCATACACGGCAGCAATATCGTAGACCCGATTATGCAGGATCATTTTGCGATACAGAGCAGTTCTATCTATAACAAGACATTTCACGACGTCTTTATCCTGATGGGAGGCTCCGGCGCGGTTTTGTGCCTCGTAACCGCCATTTTGCTCTTTTCCAGAAAAAGCAGCGTCAGAAATGTTTCCAGGCTTTCTCTGCCGACCGTTATCTTTAATATCAGCGAGATCGCCTCATTCGGAATTCCGATCGTTTTCAATCCGATCTTCTTAATTCCATCTGTCATGATCCCGATCATATTGTGTTTGATATCCTATGGGGCCATTTATCTTGGACTCGTCCCGCACGTTACCAATACGGTCGGCTGGACGACACCGATCTTTTTAAGCGGTTATCAGGCGACCGGTTCCATTGCGGGCAGTATTTTGCAGGCAGTATGCCTTGTGACGGGTATTTTGCTCTATCTGCCGTTTCTGCGTCTGTTCGAAGAACGGGATGCAAGACTCCTTGTCAAAAACGTCAACAGCCTGACTGCGGAACTGCAAAGACAGGAAGCGGCCAAAGCCATCAAACCGTTAATGGAGCGAAACGATCTGCTCGGCGGCGTGGCAAGATCTCTGGCCGCAGACTTAAAAGACGCTATTAAGAACCGCAGACTGTTCTTTGTTTACCAGCCTCAGGTGGACAGCCGCGGAAAATGCATCGGAGCCGAAACGCTTCTGCGCTGGCAGCATCCGGTCGCAGGCTTCATCTATCCGCCGCTTATCATTGCGCTTGCCAAGGAAAGCAATATGCTGCATGACATAGAAGCCTATCTGTTCGACGAATCGGCGCATGCAATAGACGAAATCGGCCGGGTGATCGACAGCGACTTTAAAATATCCGTCAATGTTACAAATGAATCGCTTGCCTGGGAAGGGTTTGAGAACTGTCTGGAAGAAAAGATCCGTAAAAACCGCATCAATCCAAAGCGGCTGTGGCTCGAGATCACAGAACAGGATGCGCTTGTATCTTCGCATGAGATCATGGAAAAAATAGAACATTTAAAGAAACGCGGCCACAAATTCCTGATCGATGATTTCGGCATGGGACACACGTCTTTGATGTATTTACAGACCAATCATTTCGGCGTCGTAAAATTGGACGGCTCCTTAACGCGCGATGTCCTGGAAAACAACCGGAATGAAGACATCATCGCGGCTATCACGGAACTTGGCAAGACATTGCACTTTGAAACAATCGCCGAATATGTGGAAACCGAACCGCAGCGGGATAAACTGCTGCAGCTGGGCTGTACCGGTTTTCAAGGATATTTCTACAGCAGACCGATCACGCTTCCGGAACTGGTAGAATGGATGAAAGTACATTAAGTTACGTGCCGTTTGATAAACCGCAGAACCGCGTTTTCGTATGCCGCATAATCCGTCAGCGCACTGTTCGCATGATCCGCCCCCTCTATCAGCACCAACTCTTCGGGCGCTTTACAAGCCTCGTAAAGCGCCTTTCCCATGGAAACCGGAACGACATGATCCTGCTTCCCATGAAAAAACAGCATCGGAATGTCCGTTCTTTCCACGGCAGTAAGCGCCGCCGCCTCTTCTATGTCGAAATGCCCAAAAATACCGGCCGCTATCCTGATAAGCTGATAGAGCGGCTTTACAGGAAGTTTCATGGCCCGTACGGTTTCTTTGATGATCGCGGCCGGCGCGGTATATCCGCAGTCCGCTATGATCCCCTTCACATTCCCCGGTAATCCGAGTTCGCAGGACATCATGACGGAAGCCGCTCCCATAGATACCCCTGCCAGAAAAATATCCGCGTCTTCTCCAAACCGTTTCGCGGCATATTCGGCCCACAGCCTGCAGTCATATCGCTCTCTTATCCCAAAGGTAATGGCACGTCCCTCACTCTTTCCATGCGCACGCTCATCTACCATCAGGATCGAAAACCCGTTGCTTTGGCAGATCTTAAAGAAACCGAACCCATCCCAGGCGTATGTTCCATGATATCCATGAAAGGAAATCACAAGCGGCGCGTCTTTTTTTCCAGGATATAATTTTCCGTAAAGCCGCAGACCGTCCTCTGAAATAATACTGACCTCCTCATAGGGCGTCTTTTCCATATTTTCTATACATTCCGTCATTTTCTCCCTGTGCGCCCTGTACAGATTACTGTCCGGAATCCGGTGCACATCCCGGCGTTTTCTTTGGGGATGGCAGAATACTGTGCGGTACACCCCATATGCAGATCCCAATGCCGACAGAAACAGGGCCGTCACGCCGACAAGCATGACTTTCCCTTTCCGTTCTTCCCCTCTGCGCTCTTTAAAGTCTTCCATACGTTACCTCATCTCTCCATACCGCGCCGTTTCATAACGCACATGCAGTTCCCTGACCTCTTCTATCTGTGATACCCCGGCTCTTTCTTCTATTTCGGCAGGCGTTTCATGTGCAGCCGGCCGCTCTTTCCGGTAATGCCGTATTGTTTTACGGTACTGTTTCCTGATACGCTCTCTTTCCGAAAGCCTGCGCAGTCCTGTTCCGGCAGTCTTTTCACGCGGCGGCTGCGTTTCTCTCAATTCTTCCACAATATCGCCGTTTTCATCTTTCGTCTCCCGGAAAATACGAAACTGTTCCTGTATCGCTCTGATCGTCAAAGCGCCTACGAGCAATACGGCCGCTATGCTGACCATTCCGGTCAATGCATATGTTAAAAGCGTAACCCAAAACGGCACGGGTTTCGGTTCACCAAGCATCCCTGCCAGGTCTTCCATCGGATCTCCTCCGACATCCTGCCGTTCTGACTCCAACTCACCGTAATCTACCTGATTCTCCCGGAGCCATTTCCTGATATCCGAATATCTCCGTCCGTTAATCGTAAATACGGATATGGCAATGATCATTACAAGGACAAAGAGAAAAAACAGGAGCATGCCGTTTCCGATTCCATATATCCTCTTAGACGGCAGGTTGCAGGTCCTTTTATTCAGGGACAGATATTTCTCCGTTTCTGTCACATATTGAAAGACGAAAACGACAGGGGCATACACTGCCGCGCTAAATAGCGCCATATTACACACCGCCGGATTGTTGACATGCTGTGCAGCAATATAGACTGCCAGAAAAAAGAGCAGCGCCGGAAAATCCGGTTCACTCAGATTATCACGCGGCGGCTTCCAGGAAGAAACCGCCTCCTGTGCGGCCTCTTCCTTTTCCTTCTTATGCAGCCTGCCCATCAGTCTGCCGATCATCACCAGTATGGTTTCGACAGAAAGCACGCCGACATACCCGGCCGTCATTCCCATTGACGGAAGGGAAAGTCCGATGAAATTGCCGAAAATGCCCGTAACCATAAAAATCAGAACAGATATAACCAGATAAGTCAACATACTTCGGCATTTTTCCACTGCATAATCCGTCAAAACAACCGGCAAAATGATCAGCATGCATTTCCTGTAAAGATGCCATCCGGCAATGTCCTGCTGCTCTAAGGCAAGCGCGCACAGCAGGGGGAAAACAATGGCCATGATGAGTACGGTATGAATCCACCCGGCGGTCCTTTTGATCAGTTTTCTCATATCTGCTCCACCTCCCGTTTCACAAGATGGATATTCTCTTTTCCTGCAATTTCACAACCGCCGCTCTTGCAGTACGGAATGACCCATACCGCATGACGTTCTTTTCCGACATATGTGTCAATAGCTGTCATATTTTCCGCCGCATTCTTGGAAATAAAGATCATCACTGCATCATCTATTTCTGACGCTTCTGTCATTTCCTGTAACAGAACTCCAAATGGCTGTACCTGAGCGTCCGCCCTGCACTTTGCAAGCATTCTCTCGATCAATGCAAGCTGTCTTCTGCCGCCGGCCGGCGGTATGAAAATATGACCGGCACTCGGCCCTGCTTCCTCTTTCCGTGCATCTGCCGGGTTCCTGTCGGCCGCATTGACACAGATCCCGACCTCCATACCCCGGCCGGTCATTCTCTGTGTCAGAGAGGCGGCAATGGAAACGGATTCTTCGATCAGCGACTCCTGTTTTAAGATGCCTCTGTCCTCCATGTCCAGATAGATCATAACCTTTTCGGTCAATGTCGATTCCCACGTATTGACCATTAACGCTCCCGTCTTCGCGCTGGCTTTCCAGTTGATGGCCTTCATCGGGTCCGTGATCGTATACTCCCTTATGGATGCGAATGCAAAAGGATCTTCAAAAAGCCGCTTTGCACACTGTACGTTTCCCATAAGCCGCTCGCAGGCGCTTAAAATATCCGAAACATCCGTTCTGCGCGCATACACATAAACTTCCGCCTGCGCAGGGTATGCCGCAGAATATCTCCGTTCATGCAACAGGGTAAAAGTCGTAAGATCGGCTTCTTTAATGCTGTAATACCCTCTTTTCATGCAGTGCAGCGTCAGCTTTCTCGTAATGCGCTGCTTCCCGAGCAGGGCAAAAATATCTCTCTTATAAGTATAGTCGCTGACGTTCGTATTTTCACAGTCCAAAAAAGAAAGTCCCTTATCGATATGAAAGGCAACTTCCAATACCGGCAGCGGCAGCTTTTTCCCATTCTCGACACATTCCGTCATCTGCGCCTGCTCTCCGGCATATACAAACTGTTGTAAAAAGGCAAACGACACGACGACTTTTTTATTCCAGGTATGTGCGAAAAACAGATTCCAGAGAAACAATAAAAGTATGAATCCTAAGAACAACACACTGATCATGGTTTCGTCCAGTCCTCCGTAGGCAGTGAAATGCTGTTTAACAGTCCGTATATCACAGATTCCTTCTGCTGCGTATATGCAGATTCCGCTATCATCCTGTGTGCCAGAACGGGTACGGCCACCGCCTTAATATCTTCGGGAACGACGAATTCTCTTCCCTGTACAAGCGCATATCCCTGAGAAGCCCGTAAAAGAGCAAGCGTTCCTCTCGGACTGACGCCCTGCGTAATACCGGCGCCCGCACCGCTGTCTGTACCTGCGCCGGTCCCGGCCGTATATTTTCTTGTCGCCTGTACCAGATTCACGATATAATCCCGCAGATCCGTATGTACATATATATTTCTGCATTCTTTCTGCAGCCTGACGATCTCCTCTTTCGTGCAGACCGGCCCGATCGATGTAAGCGGCGCGTCATGGATATATCGGTCGATCATCCGCCGCTCTTCCTGTACACTCAGACTTCCCATGCTGATCCGCATCAGAAAACGGTCCATCTGCGCCTCCGGCAGCGGATAACAGCCGAGCGTTTCTACAGGATTCTGCGTCGCAATCACAAAAAAAGGCTCCTCTAACGTTCTCGTCGTGCCATCGACCGTCACCTGTCCTTCTCCCATACATTCCAACAGACTCGACTGCGTTCTCGGTGTTGCACGATTGATCTCATCCGCCAGCAAAAGATTCGTAAAAACAGGGCCTTCTTTAAAGACAAAAGTTCCTTTTTCCTGATTATAATAGGAAAGTCCCGTTACGTCGCTCGGCAGTAAATCCGGCGTAAACTGTATCCTGCCGAAGGCAAAATCCATTGACCGGGCAAGCGACTTGGCAAGTACGGTCTTGCCCGTTCCGGGTACATCCTCAAGCAGTACATGTCCCCCTGCGGCAAGCGCCGCCAGAAGAAGCTCCGTGATATGTTCTTTTCCGATGATGACGTTTTCTGTGTTTTGTCTTATTTTCGACAACAGATCATTCATGCTGACTTCCCCCTTTGGTTATCCATTTCGATTTGCACGTTTCCTCAGCCCACCTGATAAACCTTCACGCCATGCGCCGGAACCACTGTCTCTATCCTGCCCGAAGCCGTAACGGATCTGTGCTTATCCCATATTTCATATAAATCCTTATCTTCTCCGGCCTTAAAGCCTTCTTCCAGATCTTCCAGGCTGACCGAAAGCGCTGCATCCCGATCGCTTATATTAAAAATTGCCGCGCAGAGCCTGCCGGACTCTCCGTCTTTGTTTTTCCAGATCACATATTCATCCGTCCTAAGAAGCTGCGTTCCTTTACAGTTCTCGTTCATCAGCGCAAGCAGCTCTTTATTCGTAAGAAGCGACAGAGTGCATTCGTCCAATAACGTCAGTTCCGTGCCGATCATCAACGGCGAACGGAACATGCACCAGAGCGTCATCATGGTCTTTAATTCTTCCGTGTTAAACCGCGTATCCCACTCGTTTCCGAATCCTTTGCCCAGCTTTCCAATCGGCAGCATGTCACAGTCAGGGAAACAGCCCTGCCGTACATGGTCCTGCCACAATTCACACCGCGCGAACATCGCTTTTAACAGACTCCAGTCGTCCCAGAAATCATCAGTGATCCGCCACATA
Organism: uncultured Lachnospiraceae bacterium; assembly: GCA_910579735.1. Lineage (GTDB taxonomy): Bacteria > Bacillota > Clostridia > Lachnospirales > Lachnospiraceae > UBA3282. Next base: position 136,587 of record CAJTUZ010000001.1, on the reverse strand, counting down.
TTCGCATATTTGCAGTATTCCCAGGCGTGATCGATCTGTGCCGGCCCGGGTGAAAGGCTTAACACGATCGGTCTGCCGCACTTCTTGATGGCCCGGTGCAGCATACGGATCTCATGCCAGCCGGAAAAAGGTTCTGTCCGGTACAGTCTGCTGTCGCAGATGTCGTCGCACTTAATATAATCCACCCCCCACTGCGCATACATGGACAGCAGCGAATCATAATAAGCCTGCCCATCCTCCGTGTCCCTTACACCATACATATCCGGATTCCAGATGCAGATCGACGAAGGGTCGGCTATTCTGGCAGCCGTTTCTGCGGCGCCGGAAACGGGGCAGTTTTCATGCGCCGCCTTACGCGGAATACCGCGCATGATATGAATGCCGAATTTCAGTCCTAAACTATGTACATATTCTGCAAGCGGGGCAAATCCTTTGCCGCCTGCCGATGACGGAAATCTTGCAGGCGCAGGCTGTAATCTTCCGTATGCGTCCATTTCCACATCTCCGAACGGTATATACTGGTATCTGTCTCTCATTGTTCCGGCATCGTTAGAATACCATTCGATATCCACAACGATATATTCCCATCCGAATTCCTTCAAATGTGCCGCCATATAATCGGCATTGGCCTTAACCTGCGCCTCGTTTACGGTCGTATCATAATAGTCATAACTGTTCCACCCCATCGGCGGGGTAATTGCAAAAGTGTTTTTATCCATGCTTCGTCTCCTTTTCCATTCGTTATGTAAGCCAACAAGCCGGCCGCAAACTACAGGCTGTTGACTTTCACGGCATTTACTACAGCCGCTTTCTGCATCGATATGATCTTATTCCATTATACCGCCGGCATGTATATTTTGCACGTATTTACTTCTTTTGGGACATATTTCTTTCATTTCCCCGCAAATACATCCCAGACATTCCCTTTCCTATGCCGCATGTCCCATCAGCCAGTAAAATACCCCAAGCACCCAGCTTGTAAAAATCCCATACAGGATCACCGGCCCCGCAATCGTAAAGATCTTACACCCGATACCAAAGACCTGTCCTTCTTTTTTGTATTCTATTGCAGGCGCAGACACGGAATTGGCAAACCCCGTGATCGGCACAAGCGCGCCGGCGCCGCCCCATTCCACAAGTTTCGGGTAAATATTGAAACCGGTTAGCACCACGCTGAGGAGCACTAACAGCATCGAACACCACGCTCCTGCAGTCTCCTTGTCGATACCCATACCGTTTGTCGCATAATTTAAGATCGCCTGCCCGATACAGCAGATCATGCCGCCGACAAGAAAAGCCTTTCCCATCTGCCAGAAAAGATTCGGCGTAGGCGTAGCTGATTTTACACGCTGTTCATATTTCTGCTTTTCCGCTTCCTTTATCTCCTGTTTCACATTTTGTTGATTCTGCTCCATGGATATTGCCCTCCGTTTCGTTAATTTTCCTGTTATCTGTTTTCCGTTTCCATTTCTCTGCCGCTTCGTCATCCGCCTTCCTCTGCGCATTCCGTTTCGCCGCCGTGTCCTATCGTGCCTTGATTTATATACTGCCGTTTACATACCGCCGTTTATATGCCGCCGTGCAGATACACCGCCTGCGTAAAATAGATCAGGCTCCCCGTCAGCTTGCCGAGCGCTACGGCCAGAATCGCAATTCCAAGTCCGTGACGGAATCCGATCCGCCTTGAAAAGATCGGTATCGTATCTAACATCTCCGCAATCGCAAGCGCCAGACATCCGACGAAAATACCGGAAAATACGCCGCATATGAGCAGAAACGCCGTTCCTGCCATACGCCAGACGGTTTCCGTATTCTGACTGCCAAACAGCTGGTGTTCCAGCACCCATTTCCCGAGATTCGCACGATCGCCAAATACGCTGATAAAATCACCGAAAAGCGTTCCCAGAACAACCATTTCTTCCAATATGAAAATATGCCTCGCCACATGCATCTTGCCCGCAAACCGTGGTATCAGGCCGACGGAAATAAGCACGGTAAATACCCCGCCCGCTACGACCAGTCCGAAACTCGCGCCCAATATCCCAAGAAATATCTGCTTAATGAACATCTATCGTTTTCCCTTCCCTGTCTGCCGTTTCTATCAAAGCCTTGTTAACGTCCGTCTCATAAACGCGCATCTCCACTTCAATGGGCGTAGGATCCTTCGTGATCCGTCTGCCGCCGATATGGTTAAAAAAGAGAATGATCCCCACTGCCAGACCGATCGAATAGGAAAGTTCCAGGATGCTGTATCCGTCCCCGGCTCGCCCCATCACCATCTCATATACTTTAGAAAAGACTTTATTGATACCGATGTCGTTATGAAACGCCATGATCGTAAAAGCCGTACCGAAGAAACTGACCGCCGACACAAAAGCTATTTTTACTGCCTGTACGGGACCTTTATGTTTATCGACGTTCACCTGTTCGATCAAAATGTCTGTTTCTCCGATATTCTCCACGCTGACATTCGGAAATTCTTTCTCGATCTCTTCAATTACCTTTAAAATGCTGATAACCGTTCTTTTCTCCCCGTCTTTTTTAAATCGGTGCAGTTTAATACTTTTGACTTTCGCCAGAACATGCTCATCCGTGCATGTCATTTTCCCGATATCTTTGACATAAACGTCTTCCGTCTGCAGTTCTACATTCTGCTCCGCTTTAATATATAAGGTCACACTGCTAGTTGACATAACTTTCTCCCTCTATCCTGTCCCGGCTTTTTACTCTGCATCTTTTATGATGCTATTATTCAATTTTATGATGCTTTTTATACATCATATTTTATACATCATAAAAACAAAAAACAGGCGCTGTTTTCACAGCGCCCGCTTCTTCACCCAGTTTCTCTGCATATGCCTATAAAGGCATATGTTTATACTGCAGATATTCATACAAAATTTTAGACCCCTCAACGATATCGTCCGGCAGCAATGCTCTGGCGACCAGTTTCAAATCATCGCTTTCGATATCGATACGCTTTAGATTTGCATAATCGCCATCAAAACCGACTACTACATACTCGCATGTTTTCATGTAGATCTCCTGCTCTTTCTAACCGCTATCCTCAATCTTCCCCTTCATCATCTACAGCCGCCGCAACTCCCGATACAACAGCAGATACGACTGAAATAACAACAGGGATGATAATGACTACAAAACCTCCGGCTAATAATAAAAATTCCATACCAAACGCCCTTCTTTCCACATTGATCTTCTGAAGACTCTGTATTGTCCAATTGTTTTTATTTTACATGAAATACTTATTTATTTCAACCGGAAAAATCAAAAATCCACAACCCGCGTGGCAATTTTTTCCTGGAAACGTACGTCATGCTCCACAAACAGCATCGTAGGCGCAAAGCGTATGAGCAGTTCTTCTATCTGCATTCTGGAAAAAACGTCGATATAATTGAGCGGTTCATCCCATATATACAGATGTGCGCTTTGTAATAAGCTGGAAGCGATCAGCACCTTTTTCTTCTGCCCTTCCGAGAATTCTTCCATCTGCTTGCCAAACTGTACCCGCTCGAGATCAAGCTGTCGTAAGATTGCCTTAAAAAGGCTCTCGTCCAGATTGTTCTTTACGCAGAATTCCGTCAGACCCCCTTTTAGAAAAGAAGTATCCTGATCAATATAGGAAATGACCAGTCCGCTGGCCGTCTGCAGCACACCGCTTTCCACACAATCTTTCCCGGCCGCTTCATCTGCCTGATTTTTGCGGAGCAGGGCTTTAATGAAACTGGATTTTCCGCTGCCGTTTTCCCCGCGCAGAAGAACCCTTTCTCCCTGTTTCAGGGTAAGGTCAAAATCCTGCAGGACTTTATGCTCTCCGTATGCGAGACTGAATTTATCCGCTCTGACCAGGACTTCTTTGAAGTGCTTTCTAGGCATCACCTTCAACTCCGCGGGCTTCTCGATATCCTGCAGCAATCCTTCTTTTTCCCTGATCTCCCTTTCGATCCGCCCTTCCATTTGCTTGATGCGGCTTTGCATTGCCTTTGTTTTCGCGCCGATGTATGCCCTTGTTCCCATACATCTGTCATGTTCTTTGATCGGATCATAACCGATCTTTGTATCCTCGTTTTTCTCCGCCCATCTGGCCGCCCGGTCGGCCGCAGTCTTTAACTTTCCTATTTCCTTTAAATGCTTTTCATTCTCCGCCTCATGAAAGGCATCCATGCGCTGTTTGTTTTCCCACCAGGAAGAGAAATTGCCTTTCTGAACTTCGATCGACACACGGTTTAATACCAGAATATGATCCACGCAGGCATCTAACAGATCTCTGTCGTGCGATACCAGCAAAAATCCCTTTTTCTGCCGTAAATAAGCCTTTACAACCTCTCTGGACTGCGCGTCGAGATGATTGGTCGGTTCATCGATCAGCAGGAAGTAATTGTCTCTCGAAAAAAGGATCGCCAGCATAACTCTCGTGCGCTCCCCGTGGCTTAATGTCTCAAACGGACGGTAAAGCAGCTCCGCATCCATATGCAGCTTCTCCATTTCCATGATCACCCGCCACGATTCCGCATCCGCCGCTATCTCGTCCATAAAGTCCGCCATACATTTTTTCATCTGGCCGGAATCGAGCCGATAGGGAAAGTAATCAAATATCGTGGACGTCTGTATGCTTCCCTGGTATTCATATTTTCCCAGCAGCAGATTCAGAAAAGTCGTCTTTCCCTTCCCGTTTCTGCCGATAAATCCAAGTTTCCAGTCCGTATCGACGCTAAACGATACCTGTTCAAAAATATTGTCAAAACTGCCTTCATAGCAGAATGTTAAATTTGATACGCTTATTTTTGCCATAATGATCCGCCTTCTTTCTTCATTGAAAGTACCCGCATATTTTCAGGCACAAAAAAAGAATCATCCGTTGCCAAATGATTCCGAATCTCCCGCCGCTGTTTACTTGATCTCTTCCGTTTCTTACGGTCCAAATACACGGACCGATACTGCCTGCGGAAAGAGCGCATACGCAAAAAGCAATCTTCAACAGCTTTCAAAGCCTGCACCGACAGAAAATCTACTCCGTAAATGATCTGTATTTCGTGACGGACTCAAAGAAGTAAAAGAGGGAACTTAGAAGCATATCCTACCCTTGGCAACATGATGAAAGACACTTCGCCTTATCCGTCCTTACGGCGCCGCATAAAACGTCCTGTCCGATTCTGTTCACATGTTTCAAAAGTAGTTTAGTTCTCCATCTTCCCGCCCCTTTCCGTAATATGGCTGTATTGTAACACATTCTTTTCTATGATGCAAGCAGTTTCTGACACTGCATATCTTACATTTCATAAACCACTGTGCATTCCCGGCCGCTGCCTGCTTTCCTTTACGCAGAATCCCCCTTCTGGGTATCATACAGACACCGGAACGCATCTTTGCGCCCTTGTGTAAAGGCGTCTCTAAGGCGCTCTACAACATCGGGATCCCGCAGTCTTGCAATCAGCAGCGGGGAAAACTTCCTGCCATCCAAAGTGATGGCCGTCTCTACCGTCTCATCAAAAGACCTTTCCACACCGGTATACAGTCCGGCAGACTTCATGACCGTACTCATCCAATCGATCAGGTTTATAATATCGATCATCTGTCTGTAAGGACATTCCAGTCTCCTGTAGGAGTCCGGATAACCGCGGGAACCATCATACCAGCAATGGTGTCCTAACGCCACATCTGCATAGCGCTTCGTAGACTCTCTTTCCGAAAGCCATGTCTCTCCGACCAGCGTATGCAGGTGCGCCATTTCATACTCTTCTTCAAACCACTGCCTTGCCGCCTGGGAATACAGAACGATGAAGCTGAATTTTCCCACGTCATGCAGCAGACCGCCTTCCATTGCATAGTCCAGTATAAGGCGGCGTTTTTCTTCCGGATCCGAAGCTTCTTTGATCATCCCGATATCATCAAAAAAGTCCGGTTCCTCTTCTATGATAATTTTACAAAACGCGGCCGAAGCATGTCCCACCACCCGCGAATGCAGATAAATCTCCGGTTCGAAACGCATCAGAAGCTTTAAAATAAACTCTTTATAGGAAATGCTGTTCTTCGTTTCTACAAAAGTAGACGCAAGCTGCCGCAGATAAAGATAAAGCGTCTGATTTTGTGCCGCCTCCGGAAAAGATTCAACATAATCCATGATCTTACAATAAAGATTCTCCAGATATTCCTCCCGTTCCGGCAGATATTCCGGATATTGGTTCAAAAACTGGCAGTAGAATGCCGGCAGAGAAATGATCCCATACATACTGTTCGCGGAAAAATCCGTAAGATCCGCCTCATCCATCAGATCTTCCATTCTGCCAAGCAGTTCCTTCATATCGTATAAGCCGCAGTAATGCTCTATCGCACAATGAGAAAACCGCGATCTGACAGGCGGTTTCTCATGCCGCAAAGCTGCCTCCTGCATGCCCTTTTGATAAACGATATAAACCGACTCCATGACATCCGCCACGTCCTGCGGCGTCATTTTGCTTTCCCTGCTGTAAGAAATACTTGCCGCCATCTGCTGGTGCGTCATATTGATATATCTGTCCCACGGAAGATCCGGCTCTTTCTCCTGATACCCCTTATCCTGCAGGATCTGCAGCGTACGTTTTACCATGCGGATCTTCTCGCTGGGAGAGGCAAACAATCCAAGCGCCATATTGGCACGCGAACGCAGGATATAACCCCTTGTCTGCGCATCTTCGATCTCGTCAAAATATTTTATATAGGCGGCTGCCTCTGCAAAACACAACCGCATCTGGGATATGTACTGCCGGCTTTCCGAGAGCTCCAAACCCACCAGTTTATTACATATATTATAATATCCGATACCAAGCCAGTACAATTCTTCGATAATTTTATCTCGATTTTTCGTCAATCTTGCCAAATTTAACAGCGCTCTGTGAATCTGGCAGAACAGTCCGCCATCCAATTCGTCCGCACCGCTTAACAGCTGCCCGGCAAAATCATACAATTCCGATAACGTTTCCTGATCGGCGTCAAAAATATGATCCAGCACCGGAAAGAGACCTTCCCGCAGCAGTTTCATATTGCGCTTAGCCAGTTCTTTCGCCCGTTCTCTATTTTCAAGAGACTGCTCGTAAAATTCCTCACAGGAACAATGATTCTCTTTTCTATACGCTGTGATCACGGCAATATCTTTAATATTCGCAATATATTCTTCCTGATATGGCTGCATGATTCTTCAACTCTCTCTTATTGTTATTCTTTTGTGAGCTGTATTTCTCTGCTGCTATCATGATAATGCGTTACAGGAAACGCCCCCTCAAAATCTCCTGTAGACGCTCCGGATCCACCGGTTTGGAACAATGCTCGTTCATTCCCGCATCCCTTGATAAACGGATATCCTCTACAAAGGCATTCGCGGTCATAGCCACAATCCAAACGCTTTCTGCGTCTTTTCTGGGCAGTGCGCGAATCCGCTTCGACGCCTCATACCCATCCATGACAGGCATCTGGATATCCATAAAGATTATATCATACCAGCCTTCCGGCGAACGTTCAAACTTATCCAATGCTTCTTTCCCATTATCCGCCACTTCCACCTGTACGCCGGTCACGGAAAGCATTTCTACGGCAATTTCCTGATTTAACTCAATATCTTCCACCAACAGCACTCGATACTGTCCGAAATCTTCGGAAGCGCCTGCAGTCATCTCTTCCGTCCCCGCCTTATGGGCGATCAGTTCAGAAAGTGTTTCAAGCAGCCTGCTTTTGAACAACGGACACGGCACAAACGCATTGACACCGGCACGTGACGCCCGGTACTCCAGCTGAGCCCAGTCTTCTTCCGAAACCAGAAGAATCGGAAAATCACGGCCTGCCAGCTGTCTGACATGGGATGCCAGCTCTAATACCGGCATATCGCTCAGCTCCTGTCCAAGAAGCATTGCGCAGGGCATGTGATTCTCATACTGCGCCTCGGTAAGCCATGTCACTGCTTCCAGACCGCTTCTCACCTGTACCAACGTCAGGCCGCATTCCTTCAGATACTCTTCTATCTGCCCGACTCTTGTATCCCTGCTCTCCGCCATCAGCACGGTCTTTCCTTCCGGCAGACTGATCGATCTTCTGCTCTGATCTGCAACGGTCACAGGTATCTGTATGACAAAACGGCTTCCGGCCCCTTCTTTACTGTCTACGCTGATCTGTCCGTTCATACGGTCCACCAGACTTTTCACAATGGCCATTCCCAGACCCGTTCCCTCGATCTTACTGATCGTGGAATTATTCACCCTTTCAAACGGTACAAAAATACGGTCTAAAAACTCCTTACTCATACCGATACCGTTATCCGCACAGACGAATTCCAGTATGAGCGTATCCTTTTTCCCTTCATCCGCGGCGTCTTTTTGTATGTACTGCCTGATCTGTACCTTTATTTCGCCGTCTTCCTGTGTATACTTTACTGCATTTCCGATAATATTTACCATGATCTGCCGTAAACGAAGAGAATCTCCTATCAGATTTTCCTCCAGAATCTGCCCGATATCGATCTGCAGCATCTGATTCTTCTGCTCCGCCTGCGGACATACGATCACGGCTATATCATGAAACAGATCCGCAAGAGAAAACTCTTCTTCATTCAAAGCCAGACGGCCGCTGTCGATGCGCGACATATCTAACACGTCATTGACAAGACTCATCAAATGCATAGACGCCGTTTTGATCTTTAAAAGGCAGTCCTGTACCCGCGCCTTTTCGTCAATATGCGAAAGCGCAATAGAAGTCATGCCGACGATGGCGTTCATCGGTGTACGGATATCGTGAGACATATTCGATAAAAAGACGCTCTTTGCCTGATTGGCAGCTTTCGCCGCCTCCAAAGCTTCTTCCAGAGCGGCATTGATCTGTTCTAACTCCGACATGCGTTTCCGTCCGTCTGTATTTTGATTCTTATTATTTTCGTGATTTCCCATTAGTATTTTCCATTCTGCGCAAATATGACACGCGTGTCACACGTTTTCTCCGTGTCTGTTAATATAACTTAAACCATTTAATGATCCTGCGGCCTGCTTTATATAAGGGTCCTTCCAGCTCTTTTCGTGCGTTCTTCAATTCCTGACGGATCGCAATGTGCTGCGGGCAATGCGCTTCGCATTTCCCGCACTCGATACATTGGGATGCCGCCGAAGAATCTTTGCGGATCCCCGTGCACATAAGATATTCTATCACCGCCGCCCTGCGTCCGTCGGTGTACCTTCTGTTATAAGCGGCAAACGTTCCCGGTATATCCACGTTATTAGGACATGGCATGCAATATCTGCATCCCGTACATCCGACTTTGACCCTGGCATTGATCGCCTGCACCACTTTGTGCAGCAGTTCTTCGTCCGCCTGCGTAAACTCACCGACCTGGACCTTCGAAGCGGTTTTTACATTTTCCTTCACCATTTCCACGGAATTCATGCCGGATAAGACACAGGTCACTTCCGGCTGATTCCAGAGCCAGCGAAACGCCCATTGCGCCGGCGTACGGCGAACCGGATATGCTTCGAATAACTTCTTCGCCTCTTCCGGCAGCTGTGCAACTAATTTTCCGCCCCTGAGCGGTTCCATAATGATCACCGGTATCTTCTTTGCGGCTGCCGCATGAAGCCCCTTGCGGCCCGCCTGTGTATGTTCATCCAGATAATTGTACTGTATCTGGCAGAAATCCCAATCATAGGCTTCCAGAAGTTCACAGAACATTTCTGTATTTCCATGATAAGAAAAGCCGATCTGACGGATCGCTCCGCTTTCTTTCTTCGCCTTCAGCCATTCTATGATCCCTAATGCTTTCAGCCTGTCCCATGTCTTGACATCGGTCAGCATATGCATCAGATAAAAATCGACATGATCCGTCCGCAGCCTCCGTAGCTGCTCCGTAAAATATTTCTCCATGCTGTCCGCTTTTTTGATCAGGTAATGCGGCAGCTTGGTTGCTATATAGATCTTATCCCTGATCTGATTTTTCTCCAGTATCCGCCCGAGCGCATCCTCGCTTCCCGGGTATACATACGCCGTATCATAATAATTCACACCGGCATGATAAGCCTCCATGATTTCCTTTTCAGCCTTGTTCAAGTCGATCTTTCCGCCGCTTTGCGTAAACCGCATACAGCCGTATCCCAAAACGGAAATCCTGTTTCCGTACCTGTCCGTACGATAATTCATCCTGATACCATGCCTTTCTCTTATTTTATCGTATATCCGGCCGCTCCCAATGCAGCCCGACCATAAGCGGCATCTCTCCGGCACAAATTTCCCCTTGTATCATTTCATTATATACCCCTTTTTCCTTTTTTACAAGAACACCTGCCTACATGCAAACCTCTTTTCGCAGATGCAGCAGGATCCGCTTCTCCATACGGCTGACCTGCACCTGGCTGATCCCCATCTTTTTGGCCACTTCCACCTGTGTCTTGTCCTGAAAATAGCGCAGATGAATCAACTCCCGCTCTTTTTCTTCCAGACCTCCCAGGAGCTGCTCCAGTAACATATGGTTTAGCAATTTCTCTTTCTCCGTATCCTCGCATACGGCGCTGCCGCCGTTTCCGCTCTCCAGAACAGAATGCCCCACGCTGCCAACATCGCCGATAACCTGATCTACCAGATAAATTTCGTTGCCGTCCGATTGATAGACGGATTTGTAAATCGATTCCACCTCTACATTGGCGTCTAACGCCAGCACGATATCTTCTCTGCTCAGTCCCGTTTCCTCGGACAGTTCCTGTATGGTTGCGTCTCTGCCGTGCAGATAGGCAAGACGCTGCGCCGCCTGCTTGATCTTCCAGCCGTTTTCCTTTAGAGTCCGGCTCACCTTTACCATACCGTCATCCCGCAGAAACCGCTTGATCTCTCCTTGTATCATCGGCACTGCATAAGTAGAAAACCTGACGTCAAAATGCAGATCAAACTTATCGATTGCCTTCATTAATCCGATACACCCGATCTGAAACAAGTCTTCCGCATCATAGCCGCGTTCCAGGAAACGCTTGACGATATGCCTTACCAGTCCCAGATTTTCCTCTATCAGTCTCTCTCTCGCTTCCTTATCCCCTGCCTGTGAACGTTCGATCAATACGGCAGTTTCTTCCATACGATATTCTCATACCCCTTTCTATTCAGCTTCCCACAGCCCGTCAGTTTGTGTAAGGCCCTGCCTGCACAAACTGACAACTGAAAAACCCCCGGTTTTTCAGTTTATCCACGGAGTGATCCCGAGTTTTTTGACCATATGTATGCTTGTCCCCTGTCCCACTTCCGATATGACTTCCAGATCGTCCATAAAAGCTTCCATAAAGGCAAAACCCATACCGGAGCGTTCCAGTTCCGGTTTCGTTGTATAAAGAGGTTCCATCGCTTTATCGATATCCTCGATACCGACGCCGCAGTCTCTGATCTCCACTTCCAATATGTCGTTTTTGATAAAGCAGGTCACCCATACTTTATTCTCTTCTCCCTCTCTTCCTTCGTAACCGTGAATAATGGAATTGGTCACGGCCTCCGATACCGCCGTCTTAATATCCGAGATTTCTTCCAGTGTCGGATTAAGCTGGGCGACAAAAGCCGCTACCGCAGTTCTGGCAAACGCCTCATTGTCGGAGATTGCCCGAAATTCCAGTTTCATCTCATTTTTCACCTGTGTATCTTTATTCCAATTTACGATTTCTATCATTTTGCTGAATATGCCCCTTTCTGCATGTTGTCTGCGGCTGCGCTTCCAGTCACAGCGCCTGTCACACTCCTGATGCTTCCACAGTCCGCCGCCTTTTACCGGTTTTGCTTCTTCCACATTTTGCATTCCATTGTCTTTGCCCTTACATGATTTCCACAATCTTATGTAAACCAGATAGCAATAAGATCCTGCGGATACGGTTATCGGCATTGATGGCAAAAACTTTGCCGCCAAAACAGGATATCTTCTTGTATCTGCCAACTATAATGCCGATCCCAGAACTGTCCATAAAGGTTGTCCTTTCAAAATCAAACACCACATTTCCCACCTTTTCATCCATAATGTATTCATCCGCCGTTTTGCTGATGCTGCTCGAGTGGTGATGATCTATCTCATTCGGCATCCTTATCATCAGATAATTGTCAATTACTTTGAATTCCTCTTCCATTTGCTTCCCCTTTCTTTGCGATATCTTTTCAAAACAAAAAAGAGAACAAGGGTGTTCCCTGCTCTCTTTCGTATTTTTATCATTTTCATATCGTTCCCCGAATATCATTCACCGCCAAGTTCCGCCAAAAACGTTGCAGACTTGGTCGCTTTCACGGTTCCCGGGAAAAGCTCGATAACCTGTTTGTATGCCTCTTTCGCATCTTCACTGCGTCCTACGCTGTTATAAGAATTCGCCAGATAATAAAGCGCATCCCCGTTTGTCGCATCGTACTGATATGCCTTTTCCAGATCCGGAATCGCAGCCTGATAGTCCTCCTGTCTGTAGAACTCATATCCCGCATCATAATAAGAATCAGCCACTGTCGGCCCGATCAGCGCCAGAAGCGTATTGTACAGTTTGTCATATGCCTCGGAATTCTCTGTTTCTTCCTCCTGTTCCTCTTCGATCCGGTTAATTTCTTCCAGATAATCGGCAACCGTCACCACATCTTCCTGATTCGTCAGATAAGCGTCTGCTGCTTTCAGGAGCGTATCATAAGATTCAAGACTGCCATCCTGATTTGTATAAGCATCCATATCCTGCCGCAGTGTGCTGTTTTCCGCCTGCAGCTCGTTCACCTGCTGTTCCAGTTCATCGATCGTCGCCGATTTGGCGTCCGACTGTTCGCTGACCATGCGGAGATCGTCGTTAATGCCTGCCTTGGCATTCTGTATCTGCGCGGGCAAAATAAGACATACGGCAATCGCGATACCGATCAGAAGTCCGATCCCCAAGTTTAACAGCGATCCCACACCCTTGCCTTCTCTGATGTTGACGGGTTGTATGATCGTCTCGTTGCCGCTTTGGTATTTCACGACATCGTTCGACTTGCCTTTCTTTTTACCGCCTGCCTTCATGCCTTCTTCGGGAAGCAGCATTTCGTCTACTTCCTTCATATAGCGAAGCGTGGTCGTATTATTCGCGTCGATCTGGACGCACTTGGCAAGCTCCCGTTTTGCCTTCTCCCATTCTTCACCATTGATATAAAGAAGCGCCAGCAGCTGATGAGCCCGAATGAATTTCGGGTTCAAAGATAATACTTTTTTAAGCTGTATCACAGCCAGATCCATGCTCTCCTGATGACAATAGGTAAGCGCCTGGTTATATTTTTTGATCGTCTGATTGATCGTATCCAGTCTGGTAGGATTGGTCTGTATCATATCTATATAATCGTCAGCGACATTTTTCTTCGGGCGCAGATTCTTACTGATAACCCATTCGCTCAGCGCCGCTACGACCTCGCCGGTCTCAAAATAGACCAGTCCGAGCAAATTCCTTGCTTCCACATTATTTTTATCAAACTTCAAACTTTGACGTAAACTTGCAATAGCGCCGGTCAGATCTCTGACACCTGCTCTCTCCAGTCCATCATTATAAAATCTGTTGGATATATATATGATCTTCTTGTAAAGGGATACATCGGCGCCGCAGCCGGTACAATAATCGTGTCCGGACAAGTCACATCCGCAATTATAACATTTCATTTATAATTTACACCTCTTTCGCCGACTTCGATTCCTTTACCACCTTGATCATAAGATCCGCCATATCTGTCAGATCCTGATTATATATCGCCTCTTCCGCATCCTCCACCTCAAGGCTGGGATGAAATTTCTTCAACTCTTCTTCAAAATTAATCATGCGAGTGCCTCCTTAAAAGGGCTTTCACTTCGCCCGCCAAATATAATGAACCGACAATATACACCCTGTCTTCTTCCCCGCGCCGCTTTGTAACAGCGCCAAACGCGCGGTCCAATCTGTCAAACTCCTCTGTCACCATATCCGTATATTGTCTGAAATAATCCGCCATATCGCGTAACGGCAAAGCTCTTGCATCCGTGATCACCGTTACAAACACCGTATCAAACAGTCCGGACTGTGCAAGCAGATCCATTACGGCCTGATACTGTTTCTCTTTTACCATGGAAAAAAGAAGCCATCTTTTCCCCGTACAGCCATCTTTGCCTACTGACTGTAAAAAGGCACGTATCCCATCGGTATTGTGCGCACCGTCCAGATAAACCGAAGGCATGATCTCTTCCATCCTGCCCTCCCAATAAGTCTTCCTGATGCCGTCTCTTAAATGTTCCGCACTAATCAGTTCTCTCTCCGGCAGATGTTCTATCGCCGCAACGGCAAGCGCGGCGTTCTCTATCTGATAAAAAGCTATAGTAGGCACACGTAACCTAATATAACCATAATAATTTGATTGGAGAGAAAAATCAATACTTTTATGACTACTATTTATTTCTTTTATCGCCCGAAAATCTGTCAAATACGCCACAGTCCCCACGGAACCGGCACATTTTTCCAATATTTTCGTAACAGTTTTTTCTTTATCAAAATGTACGACAGGCACATTTTTCCGGAAAATCCCCGCCTTTTCGGCGGCAATCTCCGGCAGTGTTTCCCCGAGATATTCCATATGATCATAACCAATAGACGTAATAACGCATACATCTTTCTCGTCTATCGCATTCGTCGCATCCAGACGGCCGCCGAGTCCCGTTTCCAATATTCTGTACTGCACTTCATGCTGCTCAAACAGCAGTATTGCCATGAAAAAAAGATATTCAAAAAAAGTCGGATGATAGTCTGTCAGCCGAAGTTCTTCCGGCATGCTGCGCAGTTTTTCGGCCACTCCTTCAAATGCCCGGACAAACTCATCCTCCGAAATGATCTCACCGTTTATGACAAAGCGTTCCCGCATCGATACAAGATGCGGCGATATGAACATTCCTGTCGAAAATCCCGCCTCCTGCAAGACAGAACGCAAATAAGCACAAACGGAACCTTTTCCGTTTGTGCCTGCCACGTGGATCGTTCTGACATGTTCTCGCTTCGGACACCCCAGATGCCTTAAAAAGCATCTGGTATGTTCCATGCTGTTTTTTTTCGTAAATTTGGGGATGGAGAAAATATACTGCTCCGCCCGCGTATAGGCATCCGTCGAATCAGTTATGTATGATGACATTACCTTCTATCACTCCTTTTTCGACGTTATACCTCATATAGCAGGTATTTCTCTCAATCATCATCTGTTCCGCATTGATGCAGATGACGACGCCCCGGTAAATATTACCATCGATCTTGATTTCTGTCCCTTTACTCATTTCGACCACTTCTTCCAGACTGGTCCGTTCACTTTCCACCTTATCCAGTTCCATGAAATACTGGTCCTTTAATCTATCCCATTCGGAAAGCCGTTTCTCTGTTGCTTCCGATGTCTGTGTGCCCTTCATACGCTTCTCGCGCAGCGCTCCCGACATCGTATCGACCAGTTCCGCTATCTTGGCTTTCAGATCCGTTTCCCTTCGCCTGATATCGAGAAGCATTTCATGTGTCTGCGCCTCGTATCCGCAGTGGATGATCGTCTTGATCTCCGCGACGTTGCCCGCGTTGGTAGCCTCAACGCCTTTGATCGCATTCACATAACCGCCGATGATAGCGCCCTTTTTGCCGGTCGCGATCACTTTATCTTTGGCCGACACATTGGAGTTCATAATGATATTGGCCTGCACGATACCGCCGGCCTCTACCGTAGTATGCTCGATAAAGTCCGCATATACGTTGCCTCTTGCCGATACTTTGGCCTTATTGCCCCCCTGAATGCCGCGGGATAAAATAATGTCGCCGCCCGCATACAAATTGGCCAGACTCGTGGAGCCGTGAATTTCGATATTTCTGCCGGCCCGGACGGTAACACCCTCTTCCACGTTGCCGTATATGATAATGTCTCCGAAAAATTCCACCTTGCCGATGATCATATCCACATCCCCGGATATCTCATGCACATTCTGGATATCTATTTTGCCATCCTTTACCTCTATCTTACCGTCAGACTGCGCATAATAAGCCTCGTCTTCACGACGGATGCCTTTCCCGCGCATCGGCGGAAGATCCCTGTAAAGTTTACCCTGCATAACGTTGCCGAGCACCGTACAGCCATCTACCGACTGTACCGCCTGATGGTAGATCGCCACTTTTTCACCGGCCTTAACGTTTTGCAGTGCATTGATGTTCGTATAATCTACAGAACCGTCTTCTCTGATCTTCGGTACGCCATATTCCTCCGGTGTAAAAAGATATTCAAAATAGCCATCCGCGCCATCCTGTATCTCCCGCCCTTTGGCAACTAAAATCTCCCTGTTGTAAACCTTCTTCTTGATCATCGCGGACAGGTTGGACTGATGCAGTCCCTCTACAACGCCATGCTGATTCAGGTATGTGATCAGATCGTCTTTCGTATATTCCATTCCCGGTTCCGGAGGCATTAAATAAAGCCATGCAGCCATTTCATCCTCATCGACTTTCATGTAAGTCCCTTTGGCGAAGACACTCTCTTCTTCCTCTACCGGAATATCCGCTTCTTCGGGTACACTAAATTCAGGCTCAACCGTTTCTTTCAGTTTCGCCATCGCGGATTTTAATCTATCCAGTTGTTCTGAAGAAAATGAACTCACAAGACTCACCTCCTACTGCCTCTTTATACATTCTATAACAAAAGCACGCTTATTGCAATTGCAACTTTGTTGGAAATTTGTAAGTTTACTGTAATTGCGGTTCTACCCCAATTGTGTCAGACGTATGGTCACCTGTTCCATCATCTGGGTATATTTTTCCAATTTCGCACGCTCTTCGGCCACTTTTGCCTCCGGCGCTTTGGACATGAATTTCTCATTATGAAGCATACCGTTTACACGCGCAAGTTCGCCTTCCAGACGCTTTTTCTCCTTCTCTAAACGTTCGATCTCCTGTTTGATATCAACCAGTTCCGCAAAAGGTATATAAAGCACCGCATCCGGGATCACAACTGAGACCGCATCATCCGCAATGCCCGCGCGGTCTGCCTGTATCGTCACTTCGGAAGCGCCTGCAAGAGACGTAAAAAACAGCATTCCTTCGTCGAAAACACGCCTTACTTCTTCCTTGTTACTGACAACGAATACGGCTGCCTTTCTGGAAGGTGCGACGTTCATCTGCGTACGGACATTCCTGATCCCGCGAACGGCTTCCTTCATCAGTTCGATCGCCGCTTCTTCTTCTGTGAAGCATCTTTCCTGCGTATATACCGGCCAGCGGGAAATCATAATGGATTCTTCCTCTGCCTGTATCGTGGAAAAAATTTCTTCCGTAATAAAAGGCATGTACGGATGCAGCAGTTTCAGCGCATCCATGAGCACGTTTTTCAGCGTCCACAACGCCGCGTTTCTGCCATTTTCGTCTTTTTCTTCCTTATTATAAAGACGCGGCTTCACCATCTCGATATACCAGTCGCAGAATTCGTCCCAAATAAAATCATATACCTTTTGTACGGCAATGCCAAGTTCAAAATGCTCCATATTGTCCGTAACATCCTGAATAAGCGTATTCAGCCTGGATATAATCCATTTATCGGCAGGCTCTAAAGACTCCTTAATCTTATCATATGAAGTTTCCCAGCCGCGCGCACCTGTTTTTTCTTCCGCCTGTTCCATATTCATCATGATAAAACGGGATGCATTCCATACTTTATTCGCAAAATTACGGCTTGCTTCCACCCTCTCATAATAGAAACGCATATCGTTGCCCGGCGCATTTCCCGTGATCAGGGTAAGCCGCAGCGCATCCGCGCCGTACTGATCGATCACTTCTAGTGGATCGATACCGTTTCCGAGAGATTTACTCATCTTACGTCCCTGCGAATCCCTTACAAGTCCATGGAAGAGCACCGTATTGAACGGTTTTT
Source organism: uncultured Lachnospiraceae bacterium (assembly GCA_910579735.1). Classification (GTDB taxonomy): domain Bacteria; phylum Bacillota; class Clostridia; order Lachnospirales; family Lachnospiraceae; genus UBA3282. The sequence continues at coordinate 118,701 of CAJTUZ010000001.1, read as the reverse complement.
CGTTCATCTGCTCATATCCGGAGAAGATCATACGGATGACCCAGAAAAAGATAATGTCGTATCCGGTTACCAATACATCAGTCGGATAAAAATATTCCAGTTCTTTCGTCTTTTCCGGCCATCCTAATGTAGAAAAAGGCCAGAGCGCCGAAGAAAACCAGGTATCCAGCGTATCCTCATCCTGCGTAAAGTGCGTGCTGCCGCATTTGGGACATACCGCCGGCATTTCTCCCGCCACTACGATCTCACCGCATTGATCACAATAATAGGCCGGTATACGGTGGCCCCACCAAAGCTGACGGCTGATACACCAGTCTCTGATATTGTCCGTCCAGTTAAAATAAGTCTTCTCCATACGTTCGGGAATCAGCTTGATATCACCGCTCTTTACCGCTTCTACCGCAGGCTTTATCAACTCATCCATCTTCACGAACCACTGCTTCTTAATTAACGGCTCGATCGTCGTGCCGCAGCGGTCATGTGTTCCGACATTATGGGAATAATCTTCTATTTTTACCAAAAGTCCTTCCTGCTCCAGTTCTTCCACAATCCGCTTTCTTGCCTCATAACGGTCTAAACCTGCATATTTACCGCCGTTTGCATTGATCGTCGCATCATCGTTCATAATATTGACTTCAGGAAGACCATGCCGCCTGCCGACTTCAAAGTCGTTCGGGTCGTGGGCCGGCGTGATCTTTACGACACCGGTACCGAATTCCATATCAACATATTCGTCTTCCACAACGGGAATCGCCTTGTTGACGATCGGCAGCCAAACCTGTCTGCCTTTTAAATAGGTGTATCTTTCGTCTTTCGGATTGACTGCAACCGCCGTATCACCAAGCATTGTCTCGGGACGGGTCGTTGCAAACTCCAGAAATTCTGTCTTGCTCGGCTGTCCGTTTTCGTCTACGAGCGGATATTTGATATGCCAGAAATGGCCCGCCTGCTCCTCGTATTCCACTTCCGCATCGGAAATGGACGTATTGCAGACCGGACACCAGTTGATGATCCTGCTGCCTTTATAGATCCATCCTTTTTCGTGCATTTTACAGAAGACTTCCGTAACTGCCTTATTACAGCCCTCGTCCATCGTAAAACGCTCTCTGTCCCAGTCACAGGAAGAGCCTAGTTTCTTCAGCTGACCGATGATCCGTCCGCCATACTCCTTTTTCCATTCCCAGGCCCGTTCCAAAAACCCTTCGCGTCCAAGGTCTTCTTTTTCGATGCCCTCTTCTTTTAACTTCTCGATGATCTTCACTTCCGTCGCGATCGAAGCGTGATCCGTTCCCGGCTGCCAGAGCGCGTTATACCCCTGCATCCTTTTAAAACGGATAAGAATGTCCTGCATCGTATTGTCAAGCGCATGTCCCATATGAAGCTGTCCCGTGATATTCGGGGGCGGGATCACGATAGTAAACGGTTTCTTCGTCTCATCCACCTCGGCATGGAAGTATTTCTTCTCCATCCATTTCTCATACAAACGGTCTTCTATGCTCTTCGGGTCGTAGGTTTTTGCCAGTTCTTTACTCATGTTTGTCTCCTTTTCTATAATGGGTTTTGCAGGAAAGCAAGGCGTGGAGGCAGAGCGGGCAGGCCTTGCTTTCACCTCCACACAATGGATACGCAAAAAAACCCTCTGCCGGCTATTGTCAGCAAAGGGCGTAATGTACGCGGTACCACCTTGGTTTGTCACTCCGTGATTCCTGTCAGAATCTTATCCTGTAACGGGGATAGGGCGGGAACGCTTACTGTATGGGACTGCCGCATCATGAGATCTGTCATGATCATGGACTGCCCGGTTCGGCGTTCCGGTTCCAAAGCTACCTTCCGTAATCCCTCTCCGAAGCGTCCTCTCAGCCTGCGGCGCTCTCTCTGGCGGCGGATGACTACGTACTCCTCTTTGTCATTACCTTTGTGTTATTCGTTATAGTCAACTATAGTAAATTGCAATTTTTTTGTCAAGAGAAATGTTTGATAAATCTGCGGAAAGCCAACCCTGCCTTACCCCTTTTAATACAGATACCTAACGTCATTAATATCCGCCGGATTGACGAATACGCTGATTTCTTCTATCGTTAACCGGTTTATGGAAACCAGCTTTCCCTCTTTTAAATTCTGCAGGATCACATCTTTGGCTTCCATCATAAGCGCCAGTTCATCGTCACGCCCGCACCAATACCAGGAACAGAGAACTTTTTCCTCATCTTCATCCCAGTATGCATACGGCTCGATAACGTCCTCATTATATGTTATCTGAAAACGTACGGTATCTTTGGGTACGCTGCTGTCTGCCTGTACCCCATGATATTTCTCTGCATTCGGATAATACCGTTGCGATATCGTTTTCTCTCCGTTTTCCGTCTCAAATTTCACATCGATCGTTTCAGTCGTCATATTGTTACTGCCGATCAGCAGTTCACCGCCGTATTGCAGACCGCTGAATTCCATAAGCATCACACCGATTCCCAATCCACATACTAAAACGCCGAAACAAAATATCATGATCAAAATTATATGCAGTCTTCTCATAATCAGCAACTCTCCCTTTCTCCTGTGTATTCCTTATCTTCCAGGGCCTCTCCGGGCCTGTCCTGCGCCGCTCTCTTCAGAGTATCTTCCGCCTCTTTTTCTCTGTTTTCTCCGGCATATTTTTGCGTATCGTTTCCGGTTTTCTGCTTCCTGATGATCATACTGAATACTATACAGGTAAGCGCACCGCCGCAGAGAATGGCTCCTATCATTGTGATCACGATGCCGTTAAACGGATACCCCTGATATAAGAAGATGACCGAGGTTCCCAGTCCGAATACTGCAAGCATTGTCATGATCCCGGTAAACAGGGAAAAGAACAAACATCCGCAGTTCCAAAATAATTTCATACATCCGATACAAAACTTCACAAACAGTCTCCATAACGTTACGATCCCGTGCCCGGCCGCCCGGAAAAATCCACCCGCATATCCCGTCATACTTTTCGTTCCTTTCTCTGTCGTTTTTCTTTTCTGTCCGGCTGTCCGCACCGTACTGCCGCTTTCTTCTGCGCCAGGCAGTGCCCCCGCCTGCAATTCCCATGCGGTTTCCATACCCTCTGCCAATTCTGCGCCACCCGCATCTGCAGGCAGATACCGCATATTTTCATGATTTTCTAAAAGATCTTTTTTCTTTCTGAAGGGACGGCCAATCCAACCGGCAAAAGCGATTGCTTTCCTGCCAAAAAAACCCAGGATGCGTCCGGCCGCCCGGATCATCTTAAAGAATTTTTCTTTCATAAAACGGCCAGACCGCATAAAAAATTTCCCGCCATCGGCAATTCCTTCTTTTACTTTCGGCAAAAGCGCCGGCTTCTTCTGAGTTCCGAAGTCCGGCTTCACATGATAAGCTTCCAGAATCTCAGCGGCCAGCTCCTCCATCGGCCCGAAATCCCGGATAGCTTCCTCTTCGCTCAAGCCTTTCTGCATCTTCATATCGATATGCTGGGCATATTCCGCCAGAATATCTTCCTGTTCCCGGTCCTCAAGTATTTTAAGATATTCTCTTAACTGCGTTAAAAATATTTCTTTATTCATGCCTGTCTCTCTCCTCCAAAAACTTGTTGACCCTCGTCTGAAATTCCTTCCACTCCGCTGCCAGAGAGTCTCTATACAGGATTCCCGCGGCCGTCAGGTGATAATATTTTCTGGGCGGTCCTTCGGACGACTCCCGCAGATAGGTCTCGAAATAACGTTCGTTTGTCAGTCTCTTTAAAAGAGGATAGATCGTTCCTTCATTGACATCGATCACTTCCGACACCTCTTCTACAAGCTCATATCCGTACATATCTTTTTGGCATACTGATTCCAGAACTATGAGTTCCAATACTCCTTTTTTAAATTGTGGATTCATGCTGATAACCGTGCCTTTCGCTTTGCCTCTTATAGTATTAGATTAAGCCTGCTACTATGTATTGTCAAGTACTAATTTTTAAAATATAGTAAAAACCGGCAAATAGAAAAATTACAGTCATTTTTTGATCAATAAACCATACTGACACTTGCCAATTCTGTCGAAATCCTGTACTATAATAAATAGAACACCGAAATAAGGAGTCCGCACGTTATGATACGTTACAGAGAACTGAGGGAAGAGGAAATAACCCGTGAACTGTTCAGCAATTTTATCCGTCACCAGAATGTCACGGACTGCTATCGAAAAGAAAACGGTTCATGGATCATAAAAAGCGCTCCTTTTGTGGACGACTGGTCGGAGGAGGACTACCATACTTTAATTTCCTGTCTGCAGAACACCGTCCGTACCGGCGGTTACGTGAATGCCGCTTTTAGCGGTGAAGCTCTGAAGGGATTCGTTTCCGTTGAACCGGTGTTGTTTGGAGGCAGACAAAGATACCTTGATCTCTCAAGCATCCATGTATCGGAAGACATGCGCGGACAGGGAATCGGAAAAGCGCTTTTTTCCGCCGCCAAAAAATGGGCCAGGCAGCAGGGCGCCGGTAAATTGTATATATCCGCACACTCCGCCGTAGAAAGTCAGGCTTTTTATCAGGCTATGGGATGCGTCGAAGCGCAAAGTTATGACCAGAAACATGTTTCCGCAGAACCTTTTGACTGTCAGTTAGAATGCATTTTATAAAAATATCATAAAAAAATAGACGATTGCGAAACGCCGCGGCAGAGGAAAAAGATTTCTGCTGAAGGGCCCTCTAAAAACGCAAGTTACTAAAAGTAACTTTATTCTTAGTGAGAGGGGCATGAAATGCATCTCGAACTTAGTACCGCTGCGTTTTTAATGGAGCGGGAGCGCGCCTCGAAGCAGAAACTTTTTCCTCTGCCTCGGCGTTTCGCAATCGTCTAATAAAAAAACCAAGAAAGGAGGCTCGATACATTATGTTTGAATCAATGAACATGATCGTTGACATTGCTTTTGTGGCTGTCGCAGCAATTTGCATCATCAGCGCTGTTGTTAAGATGAAAAAGAAAAAAAATCAGGATAACGACAACGCGTAATCCTGATGCCGCCATAGCAGGTACAGCATCCTGCTATGGCGTAAATTCGTTCCTGTTTGGAAAGTATACGGCAGACAGCCGTATTTCTTTTTTTCTTTAACCGATCTCCCTGCAGATTTGAACCGCAATCTCTTTCGCCACAGTACTGGACACATTTCTGTCATCCGTTCTGCCAAGATAAATGCAGAAATAGATCTTTCCTTTTGCACTTTCCATAAATCCGGTAAACCAGGCATCCACAACAATGCCCTGCGCCTTGCCCATTCCTGTTTTGCCGTATATGGAAATCTCCGTGTCATCCGGTCCCGTCACCGCCATAACCTGCTTTAGTTCTTCTTTCGTCTGTCCTGCATATACGGAATCTTCTCCGAAAATACGCTCCATCACTTCCGTCTGTTCTTTTGGCGAGATCGCAAGCGATGACTCGATCCAAAAGCCGGTCAGCGCCCGGTTGTTATTATTCGTGTTCAGACGCCCCTCCCAATCGGAAATGTCGCAGTTCCCGTATTGCAGTTTATGCAGTTCCTCTTCCATCAGCTCCTGTCCGATCTCGTCTATGACTTCCCTGAAATACCAGACGCAGGACTCCCGGAAGGCCTGTTCAAAGGCAAGATCCGTATTCCACTTTTCATTCCAGAATATCTCACCGCTCCACGCACGGGTAGAATCCGCCGGCTCTATGATACCGTTTTCCATGGCAATCAGAGACGATATGATCTTAAAGGTAGAGCACGGAGAGCGGCGGACCGCTGCAAGTTCTTCGTTATATATCCTGTATTGTCCCTGCGCGGCATCATAGAAAACAGCCGCACCGTTTAACCCTTCAAAATATGCCGCCCAGTCCGTTTCTATGATTTCCGCTTCCGGTTCCGTGCTTTCTGCCATGATATCTGCGGCTTTTTTTATCATGAACAAATCTGTTTTTTCATCGGCTGTTGATATGATTCCGCCCCGGAGAACAGGCTGTCTTTTGGTTATGCGGCCGGCGCAGCCTGTTAAAACAAGCACACATAGCAGCATGCAGAAGATTCTTTTTCTCATACTTTTATTGATTCGCTCTCATAACCCGGCAGGGATTGCCGCAGGCTACGGTATTGTCCGGAATGTCTTTGGTAACGACGCTTCCGGCTCCGATCACAACATTATCGCCTATGGTAACGCCCGGCATGATAATGGCGCCGCCGCCGATCCAGACATTATTTCCTATCGTGACGGGAGCCGTCTGCGTTTTGCAAAACTCAAACGAGCCGTCCTCTTTCGGTTCGCCAAAACGGTCTGCCGCATTCGTCGGATGAAATGCCGTATAGATCTGTACATTAGGCGCAATAAGCGCATTATCCCCGATACGGATCACATTATCATCCAAAAAAGTACAGTTCATGTTGACCTCACAGTTATTGCCGAAATAAATATTGTTGCCATAGTCAGCAAAAAACGGCGCGGTTATCCAAAGGTTGCTGCCCTTTCCGCCAAGCAGTTCCCGTAAGATTGTTTCCTTTTTCTCTGTATCCGCGGAATCGGTATGATTATAATCTCTCACCAGATCCTTCGCCTTGTGCCACCTTGTCAACAATTCCGCATCCCCGCAGTCATAAAGCTCTCCTGCCAACATTTTTTCTCTCTCAGTCATGATCTCCTCCATGTATTATTTATGAGGGAAACTGCCGCATAGTTCTTTCCTCTCGTCAAAAAGGATCAGATGCAGTACCCCGATTCTGAATATGATATCATATTCTCTGTCCGGAAGATAGTCATAATCTTCTAACAAGTCTGTTAAAACATTCATGATACAGTTTTCCGGTCCGGATCAATACGTTTGCCGGTACTTTGTCAAATTGAAATTCACCATTTACTTTATTGTTCAACAGCCAGTTACGCAGGAATTGTTTATCAAATGAATCCGGCAAAACCCCGGCTTCGTAACTGTCAGCATCCCAATATCTGCTTGCATCGGGTGTGAATATTTCATCAGCCAAAACGAGCTCTCCCTGTTTATTCCGGCCAAATTCAAACTTGGCATCCGCAATGATCAGCCCTTTAGAAAAAGCATATTCACTGCACGTTTCATAAAGTCTGAAACAATATTCTTCAAGCTGCCCTGCCGTACGCTCTCCCAGTCCGGCTTCCACCTCTTTCATGCTGACATATTCATCATGTCCGACATCCTTTTTCAGCGCCGGCGTCAAAACGGGTTTTGCCAGTTTTTGCGCCAGTTTACAGCCTGCCGGCAGTCTCACTCCGCAAAAGTCCGCCCCGTTTCGATACGCTTCCCACATACTGCCGAACAAATACCCCCGTATGACAAATTCAAAAGGAAGCATGTCCAGTTTTTCAACCATTACCGTACGGTCTTTAAAACAGGCAGTCCGAAAATACGGCGGCATATTTTCATTCCGCTCCTCTACGATATGGTTGGGAACGATATGCCGTGTTTTAGCAAACCAGAAATTCGATAACGAGTTTAATACGATCCCCTTATCTTTTATTGTCACCGGCAGAATGCGGTCAAATGCAGAGATCCTGTCGGTCGTCACGATCACCAGATGGCTGTCCGAAACGTCATAGATTTCTCTTACTTTTCCGCTATACACCGGTTTCATATGCTTCACCTTCTCCCGCTATTTTCTGGGCGATCAGCGTATCCATACAATGTTTATGGGGTGTGCCGCCGCTGTTGCAGTCAAATATTTCTTCTTTGCATGTATGGAAAAACCAGTCATGATAATACCCGAACATCTCCCCGGAATACCAGGGATGCCTTTTTTCCTCATCCCGCGTGGCATCCGGCGCGCGTGTGATAAAAGGTTTGCGCACAAATACATTCATTGCATTTACGCCCCTGTCCGCAGTATGTGCCTTTAAGCTGTCGCAGAACCCTTTTCGTTCGGCCGGCGGAAGAAAATGAAGCACTCCGCTGCTGAATATGATGTCATATTCGCTCTCAGGACGATAATCGAAAAGATCGGCCTTAAAAAATCTGATCTCAACCTGATTATGTTCCGCCAGTTTTTTGGCCTTTTCAATGCCCTGTTCCGAAATATCGAAAGCTGTCACCGCATAGCCGCATTTGGCAAAGAAAACCGCATCCTTGCCTTCACCGCAGCCAATGTCAAGAACACGGTATGGTCTGATAGGCGGCAGAATTTTCATAATATCATAACAAATACGATTCGGCAGAAGTCCCCAGTAATACCCTTCCGTGTTATAACGGCTGTCATAATCCGTCACCACACTGCTGTAACCAAGCAGGGCGTCGACTGTTGTATGCAGCGCCGCGGCCAGTTTCGGCAGCATCAGAGTATCCGGATAGGCCGTGTTGTTCTCCCACTTGGATACTGCCTGAAAAGATATGTTCAGCATCTTGGCAAGCTGGTTCTGCGTAAGTCCCAGTTCTTTGCGCCGTTTGCTGATCACTTCACCTGTTTTCAATTGATCCATCTCGTTTTCCTTTCTCTTATATTCATTATCGCTGATTGCAAGACTGCAGATTGCTTTGCGCTGTTTCCATTTCATCATAGTGTACCGACATGACGATTGCAATAACGTAAGAAGAGAATGCGGCACGATAATTCGCCTGGTGGTTGAGTCGGCTGCGGTATATACGCCCCTGCTCCGCAGATAACGATAAAACAGGGAAGTTATTCCTCCGGCCTGTACCTCTTTATAATCTCCAGAATATCCGTCTGATAGATATTGCCGCCCAGAACAGCTCCGTCAGCGGAAACGCTGACCGTACGGATATCATACGAATCTTCTTCATAGGGATCAATATACTTTTCTTCCGGATCAAAATATTCGCCCAGATATTTCAACGCATTTCCGCTTGGAAAGATCACGTTTCCTTCATGGGCCGGAACGCCGATTGCCTCGAACTCTTTCAGAATTTCCGCAGTACGGTTGTTGTACGGATTATCATTTTCCCGGCTGACCAGCCAGGCCGGATTGATGCGAAACGGGGTGCCGGTATCTTTTACGGCCATTGCAAATTCTTTCACGTAGCATAACGGAATCGTTTCCTGATGAAAGGCGTCGACGGACAATAGAATGCCGTTTACACCGCTTTGTACAAGCCTTGCCGCTGCCTCTTTGATCTTTTCTTTGTCCTTACAAAAAAAGCCGTTCGTGATAAGTGAACGTTCCGGAATGTTCATTTCCCGTGCGGCCGCGTGGATTTTGCATACCTCATCAAGATATAAAAGCGGTTCCCCGCCGAATGTCATAAGCGACTCGATCTGAAATTCGCTGCACAATTGATAGACCACCCCTTCCGCGGCTTCACCTTCGATATGTGCTCCGCCGGACGAATGCTCTCCCTGAGAGCAATGTTTACAACGTCCCGTGCAGGCGTTTGTAACAACAAACTCAATGCGGTTTATATTTTTCGTATATGGGTTTTGATGGCTCATTTTTTTATTTTCCTTCTCTGCTTTCTGTTTCTGTTTTCTTTCCGTTCGCTTTTTCCGATATCAGGTAGATCAATGCACCGAGAAATAACCAAAAAATCAACATCTTGATATCACTCACAACAAAATCATGTAAGTTCCAGTTTTCATATCTCCAAAAATTGGGGTCTGAGGGATCATCATAAGCTATGTAGGCAATCGATGTGTTAAACATTGCAAAAAGAGCATACAATGTGGACCAGACCATTATCCGCCAGTATTTTAGAGGCTTCTTTCGTATTATACTCAAAATAACGATAACGTCCGCCAAAACAGAAAGCAGAAATAATGCCAGAAAAAAATATATCATAGTATTTGCATAGGTTTCGATACTCATGGGCGTGCCCCCTTCCGTTTTAATCTGCGGAGTTTCCCGCAGCCTGTAAAACGATGCCTATGTATTCTGTCAACATCTGTTCTAGTAAATGCCAGTCATACTTCTGAAATAATCTCTTAGGTCAATGATCTCACACGCTACGCCTTTTTCCAAATAAGTATAGCATGTCAAAAGATTCTTGTCATTTTTTACTTTCCCTGTTTCCATTCTTATAGTATTTTAATAGATACATCATTTCATTATAAAAGCCTTACCTGTATCCAACGTTTCATGGATGCAATACGACGCAGACAAAATCAGCGTGCACATTATGAAAAGTATGACCCGCCGGGGCGCGGCTATCTCCAAGTGGGAATTAAGAACTCAGAAAGGATTTTGACCAGTTGTGCTTTGAAATCAACCAACTATTGCAAATCCGTTGAAACTATTATCTGCTTTGCTTATAATGGCATTGTTAAGAAAAGAAAGAGGTGATTATCATGCAGGTCGAAATTAAAATTGACAGTTCATATATTGACCCCAAAGTAATCATACTGACCGCTTCCATGACAGAAGATGTGAGTAACATTGCAAAAAAACTTTCAGAAAATGCCTCGCAAATAATTTCCGGGTATAAAGATGAAAAAATTGAAATATTGGAACAGACTGATTTGATTCGTATTTATGCAAATTCAGGAAAAGTTTTTGCAGTTACTAACAAAGGGGAATATATTCTTCGACTCAGGTTATATGAGATAGAAAATCGATTACCCTCTAATCAATTCATTCGCATATCAAATTCGGAAATTATCAACTTAAAAAAAGTCAATCATTTTGACTTGAGTTTTACAGGTACAATTTGCGTTAAATTATCAAATGGAATAACAACATATGTATCCAGACGCTATGTTCCAAAACTAAAAAAGATATTAGGAATATGAGGTGAATGTTATGAAAAAGAAAATTATTAAGCGTAGTCTTTTAGGGTTTCCACTTGGAATTACAATGGGCTATTTAATTACAATCTTGATTTCTCTTGGTTGGGCAAATGGATATTACTCGCCTTGTGTACCCGAACTCATATCAATTATGGGAAATGAAATCAATGCTGTCATTTTGCAAACAATTCTTTGTGGAATATTAGGTGTGGGATTTGCGGCAAGTTCAGTCATATGGGAAATGGATAGTTGGAGCATTGTAAAGCAGACAGGAATTTACTTTTCAATTATTTCCGTCATCATGTTGCCAATCGCTTATTTTGCATATTGGATGGAACATAGTATCGTTGGATTTTTAATCTATTTTGGGATTTTCGCTTTAATTTTTGTAGTTATATGGATCATACAGTTTGGTATAGGCAGATATAATGTAAGAAAAATGAATGAGAAATTGTTTCAAACGAAGGATAACAGAAATGAGTAAGCAACAATGGATGCCATGTCCTGTCTGTGGAAATAAAACGCGAACAATACTATATGAAAATCACGATTACAGTCAGTAAATGATTATGTATGCCGCCGCTGTGGATAACGCCATAACGGCGGTTTTTCAATGCCTATCGGATATCTTTGTCAAAGGATTTTTTACGCTGTTTTAAGAATTTAACATTGTTTATTATATTCAAGTTCAGTGGGAAGATTTTCCCATTGATTTTTCGGAAGTGTTCTTGTAAGGATTAAGTTATAAGCAATAGTTATAAATATCAGAATAAATATATGAACAAGGTGCTTTTCCATGGTAATATCTGTTTTATTTCCAAAAATGCTAAGAGTGTTAATAGCAGAATGGACAATAATGCAGGGGAACAGACTTCCGCCACGATAAAAAATCGTTACAAACAAGAAGCCTACCGCAATCGCAAAGCAAATTTGACACAAATTAGCTGCCAAGTCCATACCGCTGCCATTAAATAAATTTATCAAATGTCCGACACCAAAGGTTACACTTGAGATAATGATTGCAGATTTTACATTCTCTTTTGCGATTGATACAAACAGGAAACCTCTAAAAATCACTTCTTCTAAAAATCCAACGCATAGCATACACGCAATATGGCAAACCGTTTCCGATAGCGAATAATTGACAGCAACACCATTCCAAAGATTTCCTGTTGCTAAGATAAAAAGTGGCACATAGTAAAGAAACCGACAGGCAGGAACAGGTGATTTACAAAGTCCATACCGTTCCTGTAAATTGTTTTTTCGGATAAAGGTAAAAAGAATAATGGTCTGTACAATACAAAAAACAGCACTTGCAGAGTATTCAATCCCTATTCTTTTATTTAAAGGATTTGCTAAAGATTGCAGAACACAATAAAACACTATCCATACAATCGCAAAAGTCTGCTCGTTTTTCTCATATAACTTTTTCATTTCATTTCCTCCTGTATCGCTAATATCGCACCTGTGTATACCCGTTCCAAATGGGTTGTTATAAGTTTTTCATCATACTCCAATGAATTGTTGGCTATGATGCTCGCATATCCATGTACGAACAACGCAAGCGTTATAAAAACCTCTTTTGTTTGTTCAATATTCATATCCATTTCTTCTTGCATTACAGAAATAACGGGTATAAGTTCCTCGGAATTTACCATTTCAAGCAAACTGTTGTGGGCGACAAACCCCGATTGAAACAGAAAGCGGAACATATAGGGTTCTTCAACCGCAAAGCGGATATAATTTAACCCGATTCCAAGCATGATATCTTCTTGTGTTTCCGGAATGTTCATCAGATATTCCGTATGATATTCATCTGCTTTTTTATAAGCAGCTTTTCTTAAATTTTCAATCGTTGCAAAATGATACATAACGGGCTGTGTGGAACAGTTCAGTTTTTTTGATACTGTCCGTGCATTGATGTTTTCCGCACCTGTTTTGCGGGCTACCTCAAATGCAGCGTCAATAACCATATCTCTTGTGATTTTAGGTTTTGGCGGCATAGCTTTTCCTCCTGTTTAATAATTTACGTTATATAACGATAATTATATTATAAGCCGCAAATCTGATTTTGTCAAATCAGCTTTTGGTAACAAAAGCCAGTAGGTACAGATTTACAACGCAATAAAGCCGCCAAATTCTATTACGGCTATCGGCAGGTTTTGCGGCGGCTATGCCCCCGCGCCCCCGACCTCTCCCAAGGAACAAAATGGAGTATTTGCATCAATAACGCAACTCCCTTTTCGGAAAAGTGTTCCCACTGCTCATTTTCCAAAACTTGGTGAATATTCATACATTTCTTAATTTTTTCCGCAATTGGAGTAACTGTGTTTTGAATTTTGCCTGCTGAATATGGGGAGAAATTAAAAAAAGACTATCTGTTTGATTGAGGTTCCTTAGATATTTATTTTAATTGGACTTAGTCCTGTTTTTTACTTTGGTAATATCCAAAACATATCATAGTCCAAATCCCGGGCACAACTGCATATCCGGCATTTACTTGTCCCTGATTATCAAGTACATAACAACCGCCTATAAATGTTAAAGTCAGAAAAACAATTCCTAAAATCAATGCTATCTTTTGGATCCGCCCTATCTTTTCTATAAGAATGACTTTTACTATCATGCAAACTGCCAATAATACAAGCGTTAATAATCCATTTATCAAAATGCCAGTATGCCATGGAGCAGACTGCATAGCATATAAATACGGATATTTTCTAAAATGCCAGTATTTATATAATCCTGAGCAAATGAATATACCAATAAACGAGCCCATGATAATATTTAATATCTGATTTATCTTCTTTTTCATGGCTGTCCTCCTCAAAAAAATCTTTTATGTTATGCTATATTTTACTGCATATTTCAATGTATGTAAAATAGTAAGAACGTATTTTTATTCATTATAAATGTATATTTATAGGCTCGTTTTCAGTGGGTACACAATTCCGAAAAGGGAGCAACTCAAAAAAGAATTTGAAAAATAGGTTCCCCGATATATACTGGAAATTTCCGCAACTTCATCGGCTCCAGCCTTAGCGAAGGAAAAACTTTGATTTTTACCGATGCAACCATAATTGCCCGTAGTAGTTGCGGCAATGTAATAGGTTCTTTATAGCAGGTAAGTATAATTATTGTTAAAATATATCTCAAAGGAGGTTCATTATGTCATTATCAAAAAAAATATATGAATTAAGAAAGAGTAATGGAATGTCGCAAGAAGCATTGGCTGAAAAGATAAATGTTTCTAGACAATCTGTTTCTAAATGGGAGTCTGGCGAAACAGTACCAGAGATTGACCGCATAATAGAATTAAGTAAAGTGTTTAACGTTTCAACAGACTACCTTTTATTGTCCGGTGAAGTAGAAACTTTGACAAATCGAACAAAACAGTTAGAAAAACAACATGAGGATTTGCAGGAGACAATAAAAAAAGAGCATATTAAAAGTTTCCGTATATTAAGTAGCTGCTTCATTTATGCTATTGCATTAGCAGTTTTCTTTTTCCTGCAATTACCGCTGCCATATCTTGAGCCATTTGGAAATTCTCTGTCAACAGCCTTAATTGAATTAGCAATCGTTTTCTTTCTTGCGACTGCTATTGTAATAGAGGTAAATTTACAAATAGTGAAAAAGCACCTAATCACAATATTTCATAATGAGGATAATCAAGATGAAAATAAGGAAAGTAATGACAGGAACTAAAAAAATGCGGATAGCACATGTTTTTTCTGCAATATGTGCTATGTTGGCAATACTTCTATTGATACTATTATTTTACACCCCGTTATTTAATCCGGGACGCATTTATTATGACAATGACTTACTTTTTAATGAAAATGATAATTATCAATGTTCTGCAACTAATGGAACATTAATAACCCCTAATCACGAAAACAAAATCTCATCTGAAAATTTTTCGGGTATGCGAACAGTTTATACATTTGTTTCAAACGTGGATACGCAGATTTCAATTTCGTGGGATATCAATGTTAAACACGGAAATTTCAAAATAGTTTTAGTCGATTTGGAAAATTCAAAAATAGAACTGGTAATATGCGATGGAACAGATAGCAATCGTATAGATAGCTATCTGTTGTCTGCCAGAGAATACCAAATTAGATTTGTCGGAGATAGAGCAAACCTAAACGGAGAATTTTATATTTCAATGGATAGTCAATAGATATGTTTTCCAAACTTCTAAAGTGAATTATCAAACGTGAAACCTATTTCATTTGCCTCCGTTGCAGTAAACGTATCATACTTCCCGTTTGTATACTCTGAAATAACCTTACCCCAAAAGCTTTGAGCAGGTAAATTGTTAACCCATTGGGATATTTCCCACCCGCCATGAAACATATCAAAAATCTTCATAGCAGCTACCCTGCCAACTCCTTTTAGTCTGTATTTCTTCATTACAAAAAATTCAGCTACGCTATGAGGGTCTGGCAGATTATTATGTTCACAACAGGAACGCACTAAAACCAGTCCTGCAAGTTTTCCATTTACCCTGATAAAAAAAGGATGTCTGCCTTCTTCATTCCAATAATCATCAATATGCTCATATCCAAAATATCCGTATTCATTTATGTCATCATTGGAAAATTCTGAAAAATCATAATTATACAGTTCCAGCATCTGAATAAAAACAGATTTCTGTTCGTATAATATAGGTTCTACACGAATGTCCATACAATTTCTTCCTCCCTCTGCCTGGTCTTCTCCATGCAGTCCAATTAGCTAACCGCCCGGAGGAATTCCCACAAAACCGGGCAAAAAAATCACGTTCTCCACTCCACGATCTCTTCCAAAGCCTTTCTCGGCCGTGCCGCGGGCGCTTCATCCGCATAGCCTGCTGCCATCGCCGCAATCAGCTCCCCGTCGGTATTCAGCCAGCGGTTCAGCTCATCATAGGCAAAATAGGTATCGCATATCCAAAGACTCCCCAAACCATGTTCCGCAGCCGTCAGCGTCATATTTTCCATTGCCGCGCCGATCGACTGCGCATTACAGATTTCATAAATCCGTTCCTCTGCATCTAACTGCCTGTGAATATCTATTCCCAATGGATTAACTACCAAGATCACGACCGGCGCCTGTTCCATGATCTGTATCGTATATGCCGCTCCTCCATGATAACGCGCGCTTTCCGGTAAAAGCGGCTGTATCTTTTCCCGCTCCAGACCTTCTTTCATAGTCTTAATCATATCCGTCTTGGCATTTCCTGACACTACTACAAACTTCCACGGCTGTCTGTTCTTAGAAGATGGCGCAAGACTTCCGGCCAGTAAAATTTCCTCTATTATTTTTTTATCAACACTAATATCTTTGTACTTTCGTATGCTTCGTCTATCTACTATAGTGGATAACATTTGATTTTTCCCCGCTTTCTTTTTCTTCCAGGTTCTATCTCACACACTCCAGACATTTCCCCGGATATCCTCACTATGTGCGATCACTGTCCATTTCTCGCTGCTACTGCCCGTTCTCCGCTCTATTGCTTTCTGCAAGACCTTCATATGTATAAGATGATTCCGCCTGCATATGGCAGAGCAGGTCGGTCACAAAATCCCAATACGTTCCCGTATCCACTTCCATAACAAATGTTGCACGGACCGTCTGGCCGGCGGCGGCTGCTTCGGCATCCTTCCATGTCGTCGTCTGACCGTATTCCGCGGCCGTTACATCGGTATTGACGGCCACGTACAATTCTTCTTTGTGCTGTATCACGGAAGGGTTCAGCAAAATGACGGCGGCAACCGCATCGGTACAGTTCATTTTGCGGGTCGATGTCCGTCTGTATTGGCTGTATTGCTCATCCAGCCACATTCTGGATATGCTTGTATTTTCCTTGTTATCCATTAAATCAAACACGGCTTTGTTCAGTACTGCCGATTCTGCGGCGTCATGCGGAACGATCGTTTGTGCCGGAAAGGCGCTGTTTAAGCAGATGGCAAAGGCTTCGGCGTCATAGAAAACATTAAAGTCTGCATAGGGTGTGTATGTTCCCTCTCCGTCTACGATCGTTCCCATATAGATGATTCCGGCTGTATTTTCTGCAAAACCTCCGTCTTTTTGGCAGGCCGCTGCTATATTGGTGGCGGCTCCTATTGAGAGGATCGTCACTTCGCCCGGATATTTTGCGGCCTGTTCTATCATATAATCCACGGAGCTTTGTTTCTGCGGCTCAGTCTGTGAATATCCCCATTTTCTGTCATAATCGGCGCCGAGGTCATGATATTTCTCCGGTTCTATATAGTTGTCCATATGATACATCGCTCCCCAGTGGTCAATACGGCCTACGATCTTCTCCTGCTCCGTCAGATCCCGGAATCCGCCGATCGGCTCATCCGTTCCCATATACACCGGAATGTCTTCTCTTCCTATCCGCTCCAACTGTGTAAGCGCTGAATTTGTGCCGGATGCCACGAAGGAATTTCCTCCCGTGATCGTCACGCCGAGCAGATCGATCAATCCGATCTCATCCGCCTGTATCAAAATGCTCATGCACATCGCGTCGTCGCCAAAATAGGTCATATCACAGTCCAGAATCACTTTGGGCACATTCCCATCGGCTAAAATCCCATACTGCTTCCGCAAATAATCGGCTGCCGCTTTATCATCCTGCGCAGAATATTGGGGAATTACCGTTTCCTTTTCATCCGCATTCGATACCGCACCGTCACCGGCCTCCCCGCATCCTGCCAGCAGCAGACACGGAAGCAGGCATATACTTCCCAAAAGTAACCGCATTCTCTTCATCATGGCTTCTCTCCTTCTTTTATCCTGCACTATAGCAGAAAATGCTTCGCTTCTTCACCGTTTTCATACTTTTCACATCTCTTCCCCGCGTATAAGGGTAAGCCTGTGCAGCGCTCTGGTACAGGCGATATACAAAAGATTCCTGTCGTCTTCATCCGCATAGTTCTCCCTGTCTGCATCGCAAATAATAACCGCATCGAATTCCAGTCCTTTGGCCATATAAAGGGGTATGATAAATGTTCCCTGCAGATCCGTTACACTCTCGCTTTTTATGAATTGCAAATCGATTGCCGTTTTCAGTTTCCCGAACAGAAACGCTGCGCTTTTTTCGGTCTTACAAAGCAGTCCGATCGAACGAAATCCTTTTTCCCGGCATACGTTTACCTCTTCGACGATATGGCTGATGCGCGCATCCATGCTCTTTACCGCAATCACTGCCGGTTCCTCGCCGTTGCGGTTAAAGCTCCTGATCGCAGGACTGTGCTTAATAAACTGCAGACTAAAGCGTAATATTTCATTTGTACAGCGGAAACTTTTATCCAACGTGATCAGGGAAGCTCTTTTTTTACGCAGAATGCTTTGTATCTGTTCATACAAAGACAGATCTTCCTGTTTGGCAAGCGTCTGGTGCATATCGCCGAGCACAGTAAATTTAGCGCCGGAAAATAACAGCGCAAGTATTTCATACTGAAGCGGATAGTAATCCTGTGCTTCGTCGATCACGACCTGTTTGATATCTTTGTAATCCTTTACGCCATATATTCTCAGGCACAAATACGCGACTGCCGCCGCATCATCATAAAAAAGACAGGACTGCTCCAGATTTTTCCTTGTAAAGCTTCGGATTTCTCCGATATCCTCTATAGAAATATTCTCCATAGGATTGTTTTCCAAGAACATTTCTTCCTGCAGCAGATCATGCAAATACTTTTTATCATCAAACAGACACCTATATAACGATATAACGTCCAGTTTGGTGTATTTTTGCAGTTCCTGTCTGACGGCGTTTTTTTCTTCGCCGTTTTTTTGCTTTTTCCCTGTGCCGAAGATCAGTTCTATCACATAGTCCTCTAACTGACGCAGTTTCATGGCCAGTGGAGTTTCCATTCTGCCCGCTATTTTTTCCCGTAACTTTTCACTTGTGATAATCAGCTTCCCATCGTAATAGATATCTTCAAACGGGATCCACCGGCGCGGTATGTCATACAGAAAACGTTCCAATACCGCTTTAAATTGCGGCGAAGTCTTCCATTCCATACTGCTTTTCATGATTTTCCGGCGGCGGGAGTCGGTCAGCAGTTTCTCCAGGAATTCGTTTTTTGTCTGTATTTTCCGGTTTCGCAGCACCTTGCTTAGAAGATCTTCAAATACGGCGGAAACGACATTGCTTTCTCCAAGTTCCGGCAAAACATTGGAAATATACTGCTCAAAGATCGTATTGGGCGACAGGATCATGATATTGTTTGCCGCAAGGCGCGCCTGCAGTCCCTGATACATCAGATAGGCCGCCCTGTGAAGGGCGATGGACGTTTTGCCGCTGCCTGCAACGCCCTGTACCATCAAAAGATCATTTTCCATATCCCGGATTACAATATCCTGTTCTTTCTGTATCGTCTCTACGATAGATTTCATCTTTGCGGACGTGTTCTGCGACAAAAGCTGTCTTAAAAATTCATCGATGACCTGTACATCCGCATCAAAAAAGTATTCCAGTACGCCGTTTTTGATCTCATACTGACGTTTCAGTCCCAGCTTCCCCTGTATCCTTCCTCCCGGTGCGTCATAAAAAGCGTCTCCTGTCATAAAACGATAAAAAACGCTCGCAATCGGAGAGCGCCAGTCATACACGTACATTTCCTGGTAAGCGTCTTTTTTCAGAGAGGAATGTCCAATATAAATCTGTTCATAATCTTCTTCCCCTTCAAAACAGAAGTCAATACGGGCAAAATAAGGAGAGCGCACCATATTTTCCAACAGGAATATTTTATTTTCTTCCTGTTCATAATCTGCAATTTTGTCCACAACGGGATTCACATACTGGTTTAACTCCGCAAGCGCCTCAAAATCCTCTGACGACCATAGGTTCATTATGCCATGTACCGTATTTTCACGTACTTCTTTTTTGGCTTCTATGATCTGTTCTTTCTTCTCCTGCGCAGATTTTCTGGCTTTATCCAATTGTTCTTTGGCTATCGCGATCGTCTGTTGTAACCGCGCTTCCTCATATGCGGTCTGTTCCTGCTTATTTTCTGTCATATGAAATCTCCTCGTTTCCGTCATCTGTTCCGGTTTGACACAGTAAGACCCGAACAGATGGCTGCTGCATATGCGTCTATTTTATCACACTCCATATCATAGAAACAGTCTTCCCAATTTGTGCCTTTTATGATATGATAACCATAGAGAGAAAAGAAAGCGCAGGTTGTTGTACCTGTGCTTTCTTAGTGTAGCAATGCCGCACGCTTCCGCTTTACTTACTTTCATGTTCCTGCTTATATGTTGGTTAAATATCTGTCCCGATGTGCAATTTCGACTGCCGCAGACAGTTTGTTCCCGAGCGACGCAATAACATTTTGAAAACATGCTGCACAGCTCTGATCCGCCAGCGCTTTAAGATGCAGAAATGTCAGCACTTCGACCAGACAGGTCAATGCTTCTTCGCCCATATAATTCTTCTGATATTCTGCACTTTCCCGCAAATACATAAATGCCGGATCTTCCAACATCGGAAGCAATACGTTCTCATGATAACCTGCTCTGTTCTCCGGCGACAGTCCGTTATAGATCCCCAGATCATTTGTCAGGTACTGCTCCAGAAGATGCGTGGATTCATGTAATAAAACTGCCATAAAAACTTCGCTGCCCTGCGCTGCCGTCTTTTCTTTGATCAAATCATAATCAAGCAGTATAAGCTGATTCGCCTGCTGCCCCAGAATCGGACTGCGGTCTCTTTTGGCCGTCATTGCATAAAGCATCGCCGTTTCATTCGAATCATTGCGTGCAGCCACTGCCGCCCTGCCCTCTTCTACATAAGGATTTGCCACGATTACGGTCCGCACTTCTTTTTTTACGGCTGCCGCCTGCAAATACCCGAACCACGAATCGAGCGCCGGATTTCCCAATGTTTTGATCTCTGTACCGCCCCGGAACAGATACGCTTCCACCCCTTCAAAGCCATGAAATTCATAGGGCATGCCGTAAATTACTTTTTGATAACACATTTGCTTTGTCTCCTTTCATCTTTTCACAATTGCCCGTTTCACAATCACCTGTTTGGAAAGATATCTTTCCTGTCTTTATAATACGATATTATGATAACTACGCGTTCCGCTCTCTCTGCGGCTTGATCAGATATTTTCATGATCAAATATTTCTGCCGAAAAGAGCAGGACGCTCTCACGTCCTGCTCTTTTGAACAGATTTATAAAAAAACATTTGATTCTTTCCGCATAATATCGTATTATGATAACTTTTTCTTTTTCCCTTCTTACAGTGCATGATATACCGGCCGCATTTTGTCATATGTACAAATATAGCGAAATCCCAGACTCTTCAGCAATTCTCCTGCTTCTTTGATATAAGCGCCCAGATGCTCCGGCTTATGGGAGTCGCTGCCGATCGTGATGATCTCTCCCCCCATAGCGCGGTAGCGTTTCAGGATATCGCGTGCGGGTGTGGTATCCTTTAATCCATATCGGTGATACGATGTATTCAATTCGATCCCTTTGCCGGTCTCTATCACCGTTTTCAATATTTCCGAAATGACCGGCTCCGTTTTTTCAAACGGATAGATGCCGTTTTCGTCATATCTGGCAATCAGATCCATATGACCGAGAACGCTGTAATTTTGATATGATTTTACAAGACAGAGCAGTTCTTCGTAATACCGTTCGTTATATTCTTTCTGGCTCTTTCCCTGTTGGAAGTCCTGCGTCCAGAATTCTTTATCTTCTATCTGATGTACCGACAGAATGATAAAATCAAACGGATATCTTTGAAAAAGTTTTTCATACTGTGGGATCGTGTGCCTTTGCATGCCGAATTCCAATCCCATTTTGATCTCAATCTCAGCACCATATACAGCCTGCAGTTCTTTTATTTTCGCAGCATATGCCGGATAATCCACATTGGCGGCAGGTTCACCGCCACACCAGATGATCGGGCGGCCGCAGTCCCAATCATCCTTTACGCCATAATCCACATGATCCGTAAAGCAGATCGCCTCCATTTTCATGGCTATGGCATCTTGTACCACCTGTTCCATTGGATAAAGCGAATCGTCGCTAAACTGCGTATGCACATGATAATCCGCAAACATAAGCCCCTCCTGTCTAGAACGTCATCCGCTCTGCAATATCCGCCCAGGCCTCATCATCTATCTCTTCATTACGAAACAGCTTCTTCTTATCCTCGTCCGTAATCCTGCGGATCACTTTGCAGGGATTGCCTGCCGCAATACACCAGTCGGGGATATCCTTCGTTACTACGCTGCCTGCGCCGATCACAACATGACTGCCGATATGCACGCCGGGGCAGACTACCGTGCTGCCGCCAAACCAGACGTTGTCTCCGACCGTCACTTCTTTGCCGTACTCATAAGCGGAATTGCGGCTGACAGGATGCACCGGATGTCCTGCAGTGTAGATCGCTACATTGGGCGCCATCTGGCAATTATCTCCGATCCTGATCTTTGCCACGTCAAGAAGCGTACAGTTATAATTGGCGAAAAAATTTTTCCCCACCTCGATATGTTTGCCGTAATCACAGTAAAACGGGGGATTCACGAAAGCATTTTCCGACTTTCCGAAAAGCTCCTTCACGGTCTCGCTGATCCCGTCAAAATCGGAGCGGTCCATAAAATTCAGCTTCTGCAGGATCTTTCTGCACACAAGCTGTTCCTCAAGAATACTGTCGTCCGAAATATACGCCAATCCGGCATCTCTCCGCTGCCTGTTCGACATTGTTTTCTTTGTCACTGTTTTTTCTGCCATTGTTTTATCCTCCTGTTATGATGATACTATATTTATGCTTTCAAAATCTTTCAAGATAGTCTATAATTTTATAACAATATTCTTTTTGGAAAATATCAATGAAAATATAATATGCGCAGCGAAACATCTGTGAAATGCCGGAGGTGAGCTTCAAAGCTATGAATAAGCGAAAACAAAACAGAACAATCGAATACTGTTCCACTTTCAACACGGACTTTTCAGAGACAATTGCCTATAACAATCCATTGTTTCCTGCATACATCCGCTACGGTATTCTTTCAGCCTACCCGGATTATTCCGCGGTCAGCCACTGGCACAATGACCTGGAATTCATTTTGATCAAAAGCGGAGAAATGACCTATAACGTGAACGGAGAGCTGATCGTTCTATCAGAAAACAACGGAATCATGGTCAACAGCAGGCAATTGCACTATGGCTTTTCACCGAAACGTCATGAGTGCGAATTTATCTGTGTCGTGCTTTCCCCGGAACTTCTGCGGAGCAATGAATGGTTTTATCATAACTACATCAAATGCATCGCGGAGAATCCGGCCTGTCCATATCTTTTTCTGGAACGGGAAGGCTGGCAGGGCGCCATTCTGGCACAGATTGAGAAACTGTATCAGATCTTTGTCGCTTGCACGGATAAAGAAGCCGCTCCTTATTTTGAAGTGATCACAACGTTTGCATCTATTATGAAGCAGCTGTATGAAAACCTGCCAGTCAGGAACCAAATCGGTCAAAAAGAAGCATCGGAGCTTACTGCCGTAAAGAATATGATCTCTTATATCGAAGAACATTTTGCGGCGCGGATCACTTTAGAAGACATCGCCTCTGCCGGAGCATGCTGCAAAAGCAGATGTTCCCTGCTTTTCAAAAAATACCTGCGGGATACGCCCATGACATACACCATGAAACTGCGCCTGCAAAAAAGCCTCGTTTCCCTCCTGTCATCCGACGAGCACATTACCGCTATCGCTTTGGAACACGGATTCTGCGGGGCAAGTTATTACTGTGAGACTTTTGTAAAATATTATGGAATGTCGCCGCTGCAGTACCGGAAACAGCATGGGCATGAGGAAACAGACGGGTAAGCTTCGGACATTTTGACTACATCAGTCAAACAATATCTCATCCACCGTCACAAATTCATATCCCTGCTTTTGCAGTTCGTCGATCACGCGGAATGTCGCTGTTACGGTCGAAGCATAACTGTCGTGCATAAGAATGATGCTGTTTTCTTTGACTTTTGAAAGCACCTTTCTGGCAATACCATCGGCATCGCTTGAACACCAGTCAAGCGGATCGACCGTCCAGAGCACAGGAAACATATTCAGTTCCGATTCAAGCGATTTTTCCCACGAGCCGTAAGGCGGACGCACGAAATTTACTTCTTCTCCCGTGATCCCGCTGATGATATCATTGGTTTTTACAAGTTCATTTTTAAACGTATCTCTGTTTCCCTGACTAAGCTGTATATGGCTGTAGGTGTGATTGCCGATCAGATGCCCTTCGTCCTGCATTCTTTTAATAATATCCGGATGCAGCTGTGCATGTTCCCCCGTCACAAAGAAACTGGCGCAGACATGCCGTTCCTTTAAACCGTCCAAAAGCTGTTCGGTGTAATACGGATGCGGGCCATCGTCGAACGTGAGCGCAACCTTCATCGCTTCCTGCTCATCACACTCCGTCATGACTTTTTCCACCGTAATGTCTTTCTGCGTGCTGCTCGTTCGCGCCTCTATTCTGACCTGTGAACCATCAGCCTGTTTTCTTCCCAGAAAATAGAAAAGCAGACTCACTGTCAAAACCACGCCGAAGAAAAAGAGTCGTTTTTTCCGAATATCCATGAATCTGCTCCTTACCGGTTATTCAATTATATATATGCCGTATCCGCACTTTTTAACACTGTCTGTTCATGGGAAGCGAGATCACAAAAGCCTTCACATAACCGTCCCGAACCGTTGTATCCAACGTCAGCTCTCCGCCGTGCATCCGCACGATCTTAGCGGAAATGCTGAGTCCGAGACCATTACCGCCCCCGGTTCTTCTTGCCGTATCGCCTCTGGAAAACGGCTCGAAAATGCGCAGGGCAAATTCTTCCTCTATCGGCGTTCCGTTATCGGCAATGCGGATCTGCAGACTCCCCTGCGCACTCTCATACAGGCTGATGCCGATTTTGCATCCTTTCGGATTATATTTGACCGCATTAGTCAAAATATTGGTAACTGCACGTCCAAACTGCACACGATCCATTTCACAGAAAAAAAATTGTTCCGGTATCGAGATCGCAAGTTCCATGCCCTTTTCCTCAAAATCGGCATATAAAAGGGCGATGTTTTCCCGAAGAAACTCTCCTGCCTCCACCTGTTCCGTATGCAGGGCAAATCCGCTGCTGTCCAGTTTCACATATTCGAATAAAAGCGTGATCAGCTCATCCATCCGCATGGACTTGGCATAAACGGCCCGTAAATATTCCTTCTTTTTTTCTTCGCTTTCTACAACATCATCTGCAAGCGCTTTCGCATAGCCGCACACAGTCGTAAGCGGCGTCTTGATATCATGGGCAATATCGGACAAAAGCAGGTTACGCTGTTTATCGTAAACCTCTTTTTGCTCCTTTTCTTTCTGCAGCAGTTCCTTTACCTTGTCGGAAACGCCTTTGTAGTACCAATAGGCTGCCAACAGATACGGCAGAAGCGTGACAAAAAACAACCCCAGAAAAACAAGGATTACGGCCAGTTGATAAAGCATGATGAGCCTGCGGTCGGTCACGCCTTTCAGGACCGGAGAAGCGATATCCAGGTACAATCCATTGCTCATATGCCGCCCGATAAAAGCCTGTACCCAGCCGGATATCGCTTCCGGCAGAAGCCTGGATGCCGAAAACAGGATCATCTGGAACATCAGGATCATCATGTTTCCTTCATCCGATATGATGGACAGCTGATCGATATGCAAAAGCCCGGACAAAAAGAAAACGAGCCATTTTTTGTAAATCAGATTAAGCAGTTCTTCACTGATAAAAATGAAAAGCATGCAGATAAAAAATTTTCTGATCAAAAACCATTTTAAGTCTTTCACATTTTCTCCTGTTATTGAATCAGGCTTTCCTATCCTCCAGGCGGTAGCCGAGTCCTCTGATGGTCTTGATATAAGCATTGCCGTCTTCACTCAATTTAGCGCGCAGTTTGCTGATACATACCATGATATTATTGTCCGATACAAGAAAATCATCTCCCCAGCCTTCTTCGAACAGCTGCTGTTTCGTGAATACTTTGCCGGGGTTCTCCATAAAAAGTTTCATCAGTTTGAATTCCACGGAGGTCAGCTCGATGATGCGTTCCCCCTGCATAAGCCGACAGGATTGGATATCCAGAGTCAGATCCTGCACCCTGAGTTCTTCTGTCTGCCGCTGTCTTCCCGAACCTAACGCATAAAATCTGCGGATATTGGAATTGACTCTGGCCACAGCCTCTAAGGGCTGAAAAGGTTTGGTAATATAATCATCCGCTCCCAGGTCGAGTCCCAGAATCTTGTCGGCATCTCCGCTTTTGGCAGAAAGCATGATTACGGGAATATTGTTGTTTTCCCTGATATTGCGAAGCACCCTGTATCCGTCGATTCCCGGCATCATAATATCCAAAATGACAAGATCAATGCCATCTCCCAACAGCGCCGCATCCTGCAGAACAGACAGCGCCTGTGCGCCGTCTGCTGCCTCTACTACTTCATACCCGTCTTTTTCCAGATACAGATGCAGAAGATCACGAATTTCCGGTTCGTCGTCTGCAATCAATATTTTGTATGCCATATTCTATCCTCTTTTCCTGCGCCTACTCTGCATCTGCAATGATTTCACTGCCGATGCCGTTTCGCCCATTCACTTGCGGACGTCCGCTCTCCAATCTGCGGTAAAGGGATGCTCTCGTCAGCCGAATATACGGTCCGACATAAAAGATTTCCAGAATACCGCAGGTAATCGTACTGAGCATATGCCAGAAAATAAAGGAAATATCCAGTATAAAAGCATTCATTTTCTGTCCGTTCATCATATTTTTGCTGCAGGAAAGCACTTCCTTATAGGGCATATCCGGATTTTCCGCCAGAATAAAGTCTACCATATAATATTGATACTTCATATAAATACCGGGAATAACAAAACATAACGTTCCCAGGAAAATATGCAGGTCACGGAAAAATGTTGTTTTTACACCGTTTTTGTAATTATGATCAAACGTGTATCCCAGTGCAGACATACTTCCTGTGCCGTCAACACTTTTTAACATAAAACGTTCCGCACCGATACACAATGGATTCACTACGAACACATCGATCAGAATAATGATGAAAAATGAGGTTATCAATATCGTTAACGCAACCACCACCCAGACAACCAATAAGGCGATATCTACTTTTTCCAAGTCTGACAGCATCTCATCGACGGCTTCTGTCGCGGCATCTCCCACCGCCTCCGCGATCTCATGGATCGAACTTGTCTTATGACCGCCGATAGTTTCGATTTCATTCCTGATCGCTTCCGCCTCGCTCTGTCCGATCAACCCTTCATTTTCCATAAGAATGAGCTCCGTGTCGTCACTTCCATGGCTGGTAACCGCATTGCCAACCGCGGCAGGAGAATTGATTCCGCCTCCAAGGATCAACAGCATAAACGATACCAGCACAGCCTTCCAATAGTTTCTCTTCAATGCCTCTTTGGCATTTTCTTTTAATTCTTTTCTCGTCCACTTCATTCTATTTGTCCTTTCTGTCTGCATTACATTTATTTACTTGTTACAAACAGATTATCATGTCATTCTTAAAGGAAAACCTGTAAAACCTTAACAAAACCTTATTTGTTCTATATATATTGCTTCAAATTCTATCTGCTTAGCCAGATTGATATGCTCTGTTTCATGCAGATAACCGGCTAAAACATGTTCTTTCATTTTCCCCGTATACAGATCCCTTCCTAATAAAAATGCGCCCGCCAAAGAAGTGTTGCCGACTGCCGTTACAACATTCCGCAAATATGCCGGCAGCAGACCGATTTCAATTGCCGCGGCAACATCCAGATAATAACCGAAACCGCCTGCAAGATAAACTCTGCCGATTCTCGGACAGCCCATTCTTTTATATAAAATCTCTACGCCTGCCCGTACAGCGGCTTTGGCCATCTGCAGATCCCTGATATCTTTCTGCGTCAGATAAATCGCTGTATTGTCCCGAGGTGTTTCATCCTCTATAGAAGACGCATCCCTGCGCAATACGCCGGATGCTCCACGGCCGATTTCTGTTGACCCATCCGGCCAATGTATGGTAATCCCCTGCTCAAAATAGGGTTCTGCCAAAAGTCCTGTTTCGTCAATTATTTTTTTCTTTAACAATTCTGCTGTGACAGCGACCATATCGCTGCCCTGTACTGCCGCTCCTGCACCGCCTTCAAAAGCAGGCCCCGCCGCAGCTGCCGTTACGATCATGCGTCTGCCGTCCGTTATGGCCATCTCACCATTCGTCCCAAGATCTATGAAAAGCACGGCCTCCTCTTCCTGTCCGCAAAATGCCGCCTCTCCGGATCCGTACAGCATATGGCAGCAATATAGGCCGGCCACGATATCACCGCCCACAAAAGCGCTGATGCCCGGCAGAACATAGACCGGAAACGGCATCTTGTTCCGGTTCTTTCCGACCGGCATCAGCTTCTGCAGGCTGATATCCTCCGGTAAAAAAGGCGCGCTGCCAAGCTGCTTCGTAGAAAATCCCAGCAGCAAATGCGTCATTGTCGTATTCCCTGCAATGCACATACAGCATATCCGTTCCGGCTTCGACGCCGTTCTTTCGGAAAGTGTCTGTTCGAAATGCTCCGTTCCTTTCCGCAATACCTGCCACACACTATTTTGCAGTTCCAATGCCTGTCCGTTATTCGCTGCCTGTATTCTGGACAGCACATCAGCGCCATAGCTTCTCTGTGGATTCATAGCGCAGTACGTATCTTCTATACGTCCCGATTCCAGATCCACAAGCTGCATGGCAATCGTCGTTGTTCCCAGATCGACCGCGATTATTTTCATGCCGCCGGCAGTATGCTGTTCGTTTTTCACCTGACTATAAAAGTCAATTTTTTCCGACATTCCTATCACATCGGCTACAATGTTAACGGAAGCGTCTTTCGGGAAATCCAGACGAATGACACAATCGTTTTTCGGCTTTGCCATACAGGCCAGGCGAAAACCCGCCCGCATCTCTTCCGGGGAAAACAGCTTCCGCTCGATACTCGTCGGGAGCGGCGCCGCTTTTAGAAACTGTACACGGCACCGTCCGCATCCCCCTCTTCCGCCGCAGAAATTACCGGAAATCAGATGATTTTCCAAAAGCGTTGACATCAATGTCGCATGCAAATCATGTGTCACTTCTACCTTTGCCGGAACATTTTCCTGTGTTTTCCTGCTGTCCGTTCTGTTTTTCAAAACACCGTCCCGTTGCCCTTCCGGTTCTTGCGTTACGATCGTAAGCATAACTGACTCAGACAAATTGATTTCTCTCCTTATCATAATGATAGTCGATAGACGCCAGTTTGTCGGTAATCTCCTCTTCACTGACATCCAGATCGTCACAAAGATTTTGCAGGCTTCCATAAAAGTCCCGCAGTTTTAAGTTTACATAACTAAGAAGCATTGCCGGATCATTTGGTATCATCAGATTATTTCTCCTTTTTGTTTCATCGTTTGCAGAGTAGAGCAAGAACCGGAAGAGGACAGGGCGGATGAAGGGACCGGGGAAAAAGATTTCTGTTAAAGGGCCCTCTAAAAACGCCGGTCCTTGAATTTTGGAGTGCCTGCACTACAAAATTCTTAGTACCGCTGCGTTTTTAACGGAGCGAGAGCGTGCCCGAAAACAGAAACTTTTTTTCCGGTCCCTTCATCCGGCCCTGTCCTCTTCCGGGTCTTGCTCTACTCTGTGATCATTTCAGTTCCATTTGCACCGAATACTGATTTCCTTCCGCATGCACTCTGGCCATACTGCCGCAGACAAGCGGCATCATCGGCGACAGATGTCCGATATCCAGATCCATAATCACAGGCACATGATACTTTTCGACCACTTCGGTCACTGCCGTGTACTGATCAAGTCCCATCATTTCCTGTCCATAGCAAAGCGGCCTGCCGATCAGGAATCCTTTACAATGTGCAAACCAGCCGGCGTGTTCCATCTGCCACATGGCGCGGCGGATACTCATTACATTCAGGTCACATGCCTCCAGAAACCACAGAATGCCATCGTCTTTATAACGGTTGGTAAATTCACATACCTTGTCATACTTTGTTCCAAGCAGATTAACAAGACAATCCATACAGCCGCCGAGCAGCCTGCCTTCCACCTCCAATGCCGTATCCGGGAATTTCCGGATCACGGAGGGCTCCGTCACATGATAGGGCAATAAAGGATGTTCTTCATCTTTTAAAGATTCCCTTTCCCACTTGTCATATCCATGCAGACAGAGATTTTTCCCTGTTAAAACGCCCATGGCGTCCCGCAGCG
Source organism: uncultured Lachnospiraceae bacterium (assembly GCA_910579735.1). Lineage (GTDB taxonomy): Bacteria > Bacillota > Clostridia > Lachnospirales > Lachnospiraceae > UBA3282. Next base: position 88,707 of record CAJTUZ010000001.1, on the reverse strand, counting down.
ACGGATGCTGCGGCTCCATACCGAATGCGGCTGCACAGGGTCCGTATATGGATGCCGTGTCGCATAAAGTCGTCAGCAGAAATGTCATATTCGTATTATCCGAAAATCCCATATACCATTTGGGTTTGGCCTGTTTTATTTTCTCAAAATCAACATAATCCAAAATTTCACACATCAGCTCCCCGCCGCCGCAGGAAATGATACAGTCATTTTCATCGCTGCAGTAAGATTCCTCCAGCTCGCTTCCGCACTTTATCGGCGTGTTGCTGATGCCGATCCCTTCCTCTGCATAGCAGTTCGGTCCAAGCTGCAGCTGGTAACCTTCCTCACGCCATTTCTTCTGGGCATTCATGAAGGCAGTTTTATATGGTTCCGTCGCACAGCCAAAAGAGGGGGCTGCAAAACCGATCGTACCGTTTGGGGATAAAAAATCAGGATATTGCATAAGTATTTTGTCCTTTCTAAGTCATTTACAGCGGGCAGACACGAAATTCCGTTTCCGCTCATCTTCATTTTCCATTGTCATATGAGGCCGTACCGCCTGATGTAAACATTATACCTGTTTCTTTTTGCAAATGCCATCATTATTATGCTTCTTACCGCCAAAAGAATCTTAATGACCGATACTGTCTTAAAAATGAAAAGCAGGAAGGAAAAACAGATGCCGGAAGAACCTCTTTAAATTCTTAGGGCATCTGTTCTTTATCCTGTTTTTATCGAATTTGCGCTTTACCAGTTTACGGCTTTGTTCGTTACGATTTCTTCTGTGCAGTCAATGCGCCGTTTTCTACCGTGATCAAAATAATGTCCTTCGCACTCACTGCATCGACCAAAATCAACTTCGCCGACAATGTTTCCACATACTTTTGAATATAACGTTTTAACGGCCTTGCACCGTATACCGGATCATAAGCATTATCCACGATAAACCGTTTCGCTTCTTCCGTCAGCTCTATGGTAAGCTCCCTGTCTGACAAACGCTCGTTCAGATCGTCGATGATCAGCCGGATGATTCCTCCTATGACTTCTTTGGTCAACGGTTTGAACAGGATCGTCTCGTCCAGACGATTGAGGAATTCAGGCCGGAAATGACTGCGCAGATCGTTCATCACCATACTTTCCGACTCTTCTTTGATATTCCCATCCCCGTCTATGCCATCAAGTAAATAGTCTGCGCCGATATTGGACGTCATGATCAGAATCGTATTTTTAAAGTCTACCGTCCTTCCCTGCGAATCAGTAATACGGCCATCATCCAGCACCTGCAATAAGACGTTGAATACATCCGGATGCGCTTTCTCAATTTCATCAAAGAGCACAACCGAATAAGGTTTTCTTCTGACTGCTTCGGTCAATTGCCCGCCTTCTTCATAACCTACATAACCGGGAGGCGCTCCGATCAGCCTGGATACAGAGTATTTCTCCATATATTCGCTCATATCGATACGAACCATGTTATTCTCATCATCAAACAGAGAAGCCGCCAGCGCTTTGGCCAGTTCCGTTTTCCCGACACCGGTAGGCCCCAGAAACAGGAATGACCCGATCGGTTTCGTAGGATCTTTGATGCCGGCCTTGGAACGGATAATCGCCTCCGTTACCTTTGTCACACCCTCCTCCTGACCGATTACACGCTTATGCAGTTCTTCATCCAGATGCAGTGTCTTGTTCCTCTCGCTCTCTGTCAGTTTTGATACCGGAATACCCGTCCAACGGGAAATAATCTTCGCGATCTCTTCATCCGAAACGCTCTCATGCACAAGAGAAAGCTCCTTATGCTTCACGTTCTCCTCCTCGATCTCAAGCTGCTGTTTCAGGGAAGGCAGCTTACCGTAACTTAACTCGGCCGCCCTCTCATAATCTCCTTCCCGTTGGGCGATCTGGATCTGATTGCCGGTCTCGTCGATTTCCTCCCTGATCCTGGAAAGTTTCTCGACAGAAGCTTTTTCATTCTCCCACTGTGCCATACGGTTATCCAGTTCCGCCTTTAACTCGGCCAGCTCTTTCTGCAGATTTTCCAGCCGTTCTCTGCTTAACCGGTCGTCTTCTTTCTTCAAAGCAGTCTCTTCAATCTCAAACTGCATGACTTTTCGCCGCAGTTCGTCCAATTCCGCCGGCATGGAGTCTAATTCTGTTTTGATCAGCGCACACGCCTCATCCACCAGATCGATCGCTTTATCGGGCAAAAATCTGTCGGAAATATAACGATGTGAAAGCACCGCCGCGCTTACGAGCGCATTATCCATGATCTTGACGCCATGATAGACCTCATAACGTTCTTTGAGGCCGCGCAGGATCGATATCGTGTCTTCCACCGTCGGCTCTTCCACCATAACCGGCTGAAAACGCCTCTCCAGTGCGGCATCCTTTTCAATATACTGACGGTATTCATCCAGCGTCGTCGCACCGATACAGTGCAGTTCACCCCTTGCAAGCATAGGCTTCAGCATATTGCCGGCATCCAGTGCGCCATCGCTCTTGCCGGCGCCTACGATCGTATGCAGTTCATCGATGAACAGGATAATCTGGCCATCGCTGTTTTTCACATCATCCAGCACCGCCTTCAGACGTTCCTCAAACTCGCCCCGATACTTCGCGCCTGCGACCAATGCTCCCATATCAAGCGCGAAGATCTTTTTCTCCTTTAACCCTTCCGGCACATCTCCACGGACAATACGCTGCGCAAGACCTTCTGCAACCGCGGTTTTACCGACGCCGGGTTCTCCGATCAGTACCGGATTATTTTTGGTCTTTCTGGAAAGAATGCGGATCACGTTACGGATCTCATTATCCCGCCCGATAACCGGATCCAATTTCTGGTTTCTTGCTTTTTCCACCAGATCCTGTCCGTATTTCTCAAGCGTATCATATGTCGCTTCCGGATTGTCGGAAGTCACTCTCTGATTGCCCCGCACGGTAGAAAGCGCCTGTAAAAAGCGTTCCCTGCTGATAGCGAATTCACGGAAGATCTCTTTTATTTCCTTATTCGGATGCTTTAGCATCGCCAGGATCAGATGTTCTACGGAAACATATTCGTCCCCTAACTGTTTGGCCTCATCTTCGGCCGTTATCAAGGCTTTGTTTAAATCAGCGCCGATATAGACCTGTCCGCCCTGTACTTTTACACGCTTCTGCAAAGCCTGCTCCACACGGTCTAAGAAATATTCCTTGTTGATCTCCATTTTCTCAACCAGTTTCAGAATCAGGCTGTCTTCTATTGTAAGAAGGCTATAGAGAAGGTGCTCCTGCTCGATCTCCTGATTGCCGTATTCATAGGCGAGTTTTTCGCACTGTTCTACTGCCTGTATGGATTTTTGCGTAAATTTGGTTACATTCATAATAGCCCTCTGCCTCCTTTTATTTCTATTTTAAATCCTATCTGTTCTAGTTACAGTGTAACAATAATACATTTTGTTAGCACTGTCAAGAGGTGAGTGCTAAAATTATATAAAACTTATATTAATTCTATTTCCATATAATATACTAAAACTCACACAATCTTATAATGCCACAATGCCGCTGTGTCGGATTTCTTTTTTCTAAATATTGTAATATCCTTGTATTTCCTAAAAAGTATCGTAATATTCTTCTAATCTTCATAGGTATTTTTAAATACAATGCTATAATACTCTTATCCCTTTCTATTTCATCCGATAACCTACCTATTATATCATAGCAATTTTCATTATTTTTTACTCCCTTAAATCCATTTACTTCATAACACTTATCTCCATCCTTGAAAATAATCTTACATTTCCCTCTCTTTGATGCAAATATTCTGAATATACTATATTTGTTATAAAAATCACATTCGGCTAAATATTTTTCTTTTTTCTCTTTGTCCCCAATCATTACTGTAACATCAGCTTTAATATATTCTGCCCCCAAAATCATTGCCGTTAATGTCCTATGATTGCCATCTGTAGTTAAAAAGTACTTATCATCGTCTTTGTAATAAACCATTTTAACTGGATAATTCAGTTTTTCATATGATTTTATTAGTTCATTTAATGACATTCTATCTAAATAATCAAAACATTTCTCAAACCTATAATGGTCTCTCTCCCACTCTTGCATCGTCCTTACATTTTCAAAAACACTATCTCCCACCGTACCTCTACTCACACCAATAACCCTTTGTAATGGTACAAGTCGATTTTTTTCATCACATTCTTTTTTCCAGAAATATTTATCTCTATCATACTGAAGTTTCTTTTCCTTCATCCTTTGTATATGACCTTTCCTAACTCCTATCCTCAACAAATACTGTTCAAATTCTCCATCATATTCATATCTTTTTCCAATCTTTCTGTACATTATACTTCCTCCATATGGTGACAAATCCACATATTAAACCTACACCGTAAATAACTCAGGGTTCATCCTGATAGCATGATAATAATAGTAGAACTTTACAACTAGATAGGGAGTATTCCTCCCGTTCAGAATACTCCCTGTCCACACACTGTTTATGCCCAGTATCTCTATAACTTTTTCAGTAAAATCTCTCTATCATGCTCTTCAACCTCAAGCACATTCATGGCTTGTTCTGCTCCTAGCTTCATATTTGCCATCAACTTCTTTATGGACTCCAACAAACTGTTCAGTCTTACATTTTCTGCCTTTTGCTCCGCATACTTTTCTGCATAACTCTTCGCATAATTTTCAACCGCTTCACACATTTTTTCTCGACCTCCTTCTTCTTTAAAATGCCGCACCCCTTTAGCCAGTTCCGGATAGTACATATCCTTCGATTCTTTACAGCCAAAGTCATGCATCAGCCTTCCGACCGTATCGTCTCCCTTATAATTTCCATTCACATACACAATATGAGAACCATCATCAAATACTTCATCAATTTCCTCAAAATGACGATTAATGGTATAAATCGGCACCTCATGTCCAAAGATATCCGTCTGGGTAATAAACACCATATACGAATCTTGCAGCTCCGAAAACTCCTGCCCGGCTTTCAGCATCCGGGAATCCATCATACTGCTGTTAAATCTGGCACGACGTATATGTGCCCCTTCCGGTTTCTTCTGCACTTCCACATTATAGTGCTTTCCCGTACTGTCTTTTGCCAGAATATCCAGACGGATGTCCCGCCCGCCAACTACAGGACTTTGCAATTCTCTCTGCCCTACAACGCTTATAACTTGAATATCGTCCTTTTTCAATATAATCTTTAACAAAAGCTCAGTTGCTTCTATATTACCATCAAACACCATAGACATCAGATCGTCATCGAACAAATTCATACCATCGACAATCTGCTCTACGGTTCTGGTATCCTGCCGTATTTCTTCTCCAGCCACCTAATCACCGCCTTTTTGACTGTCTTTTCTTTCGCCATCTCATCATTAAGTTACTATTATTATATCCTATCGTGCAAGGACTCACAATTTTATTTTTTGAAAATTCTAAGACTAATGCCTTAAAATACGAAATCACATTTTCTGTAAATATGGTATCTTATCCTTTTGAAGTAGTAAATGTAAAATCTATAACATTTATATCACAATTGAACACACACTTCGCTACTGAAAGATAGTCTTTTTCATTTGGCTTTTGTTCCTTGCATGATGTTTCCTCATCCTCTTGGTCCTATATGTTGTCGTACCTCTTCCCAGTCATTAATCAGAAATCTCTTGCATTTTTCGTAACCAGCGTCTGCAACAACTGCATTCGTCTTAGCATCCACATATTCATTTCTCCAGTCATGTTTCTGGGTTTAAAATCCAGAATTCCTGGATTTTCTGTGCTATCATTATTTGACAACATATACGGCTCATACATATTTGGTCCGACAGTTTCCCCTTCTGGTCCGCATATCTTCCGTCCCCTAATATGGATATTATAAAATTTTTCAACATCGAATCCTGAGTAATCATCATCAATCATCCTCCGGCGATCTCTGCTGATATGCCATACATTACTGGGTTTAATCGTAATTTTTTTCCTATCAACATAAAAAGCCTCCAGTTTTTGCCGGCACAGTTCCTTATCTTTTAATCTAAACATATGACTTCTTTGCAAAGCATAAAGAAAAGATTCTTCTGAAAAATCAGTGAGTGATTTAATCTGATCAATCAGAAACTCAACCTCATTCAACCCTTCATGTGGATAAATCAACTCACCACCCTTCATTCTTTCGAATATCTGTATAGAAAATTTTTCATCATGTCGAAAGCGCAGCTTTTCAAATCCGATATCTTTCTGTAAAGGTTTAGATTCTTGCATATATATCCCATATCCATTCTGCATCGAACATCGCATAAATGGTTGAAATCCAATCGGGTAGATTAAATTATCTGGGACACCTTTAGAAATATCCGCGAATTTCTCAATTTCAAAGCACCATCTTTGACTCATATACCAGCTTGGCATATGAAAAATCATACCATACTTTGTTTCCTCAGATGATTCTGTCTGATCCTTAGTAAGGGGTTTCCACCGTTTTTCTTCCTTATCCCACCAGCATGTCGCAAAAAACATAGCCACGTCAAAATCCGTCGTAATATCCAACCAGTCAGTCTCTAATCCATAATGTTGTGCAAGCGCTTCATACTGAATATCTGAAACATTCCACTGCCGAACATGTTCAAATTTTCTAAGAAGAGCCGCAAACTCAGCAATACGCATATTGGCAACCATGCGATACAGTTCTTTATCTTCCTTATCTGTGTAGGCTTCTAGTTTCCTCAAGAGTGTAGGCTGAGATTTTGTATATATTTGAGGTTCCCCACGGTAATAATTGCGAAATTTAGCCTGTTGAAGCACAACGCCATGAGGATATTGTATCTTCATTCCATCCGTTTTCTGATCACGATAAAGACATTCTCTATTTACAGCTACCGGAGAATCATATCTCCCATAGTAGTTTTCTCCTGCATATGACATATTGGTAACTTTATGGTTCTCACGAACTTCCTTTAAATATTCTTCTCGTAATTTGTTAAGCTGATCCTCTGTAACATCGTGTATAATATTGGTTAATTTCTCTTGGAATAAATATTGGCCCCGATTATCCATAATCTGTTTTATTACCACCTCATATATTCTCAAACAAAAAATTCGTTAATTCAATTTAGTTTCTATTCCTTAATATCATAAAATTCCCCATCCGTATGACTGGAACTTTCAAACAGCTATTTTTATTACTTTCAACATGGAATGGAGAACCTTTTTTCCAGAAAATCTCTCTTTTCCGTTTTCTTCTATATTTTCTATGTACCCGTCCATGAATGCTCCCAATTCTTTATCAACGGCAGTTATGGTACCTTTTCCGAAACATGCCATAAAAAGAAGTAAATCCTTGCTCATGTTACCCCTTTTTAAATGATTATGACATAGTAATTTGACACTTTTATAGCTTTTGTCAAAATCTTCTTTTACATACTTTATCTTAATAAAGCAGGTCTCTTTGATATTTTTCAGCCGGACTCTTTCTTCATACATTTCTGTATTAGTCTATATTCCGTTTATATTTCCCCCGGATTCTTACTCCAACTCAAACTTCATCACAACCGGGTCATGGTCAGAATACTTGTATCCACAGTCCATGTTCCTATATTCCTTCACCGCCACATTGTCCGACACGATAAAACCATCCAGGGTAATTGTAAACGTCTGCCCTTCCTCGTAGGGTTCATCAGCGCTTCTACACGAATCATGGGCAATGTCCTCCGGGGTCCCGGCATCGTCGATCGCCATATGGAACCCGTCAGGAATATCTTCCCGCGGAAATGGGAAGGCCCATTCCGGCACATTCTCTATCTCCGCCTCTTTCACATTGTGATTATAATCACCGCCGCAGATCACATAATTTCCCTTCCGGTAGTCCGCCTGCATATCGTCGAACAGCATGGAAAGCTGTCCTTCCCTGATTTCATCATTGCTTCCATAAGCTGAAAGATGCACATTGTAGAGACAAAGATACTTTCCGTTCTCCACAGGAATACGTGAAATGGAATAGCATCTGTCCATATCTAAAAACTTACTGAAGGACTCGGAAATCGGAAAACTTCTGCGTATGGTATCCGTGATCTCTCCTCTGGAATAAGTCACAAGCCCCGCCACATTTGTCCCATGAGGATGCCAGGGCGGAAAGAAAAGAAACGGCGAGTCATAATTCTGAGCAAAATCATAGTAATAACCTTTCAGGAACCGGTTCAGAACTTCCAGCTCGTCCACATGGTAGGTTCTTGTTCCGTCCCGGTCAACCTCCTGCAAAAAAATAAAGTCCGGATCAGCTTCGGTGATCAGATCGGCCATCGCAGATACCGACGCAAGCACGCTGTCCTTATCTTCTGCCCAGGAGGACTTCCCGCCGTCCATAAAAAAGCTGAAATCCTCCGTGTACGCGCCAAAACCGATATTATATGTCATAATCAGGTATTCTTCCCCTTGCTTTACCTGAAATTCCTGCGCAAAATCGCCGTCAGATCCGCTCTTTTTGACTTCCAGAGTCAATTTGTCCGGCAGACGGTAATATGCTATCATCATATATCCTATATAGATGCCTGCCGCCAGAAATAAAACAGCCAGCACAATGCCCATTGTTTTTAAAATCTTTTTCATTTTATCCTCTATGCCTCCCTGTCAGAGCATCTAAAATCTGTACGGAAAATGCCGTATTTCAGCCTAACCGCCAGAAACCATCCACAAAAGGTGTAAGGCATATGAACAATGCATATGCTTTACACCTTATGATTGCCGGCCATCTGTCAATGGCAGCTTTTTCAATATTATACCAAACGCCCCGTGAAGTGTAAAGTCCGCTCAATTCAGCCGGATATACCCTTCCGTTTCATTCTACGCCTAGGCATTATAATGCTCTTTAACCTCTACAAGCACACCCATATCTTTGGAAGCATCAAAATATTCATATGCTTCATAGCCTTTTTCCTGCTTGAAAACAGATTCATAACCGGCACTTTTCATGACCTCTTCATCAGCTTCCAGGGGTCCGTTCGTCAGAAGACAGACGGAGCAGATCGATGTGCCATGTTCTTTGAGCCACTGTGCCCAGGGATCACGATCCCCAAGAGGCTGAATAATTTCAAACCAGAAATTATCGCTAAAAACGCTCTCCACTTTCATCGGTGTATCTGTGACCGGTTCTCCTTTATATACCGTGAACGGTGTACGAATCTGCTGATGTTCGCCTTCCTCTGCCGGCGCAGTGCCTGTTCCGAGAAGCTTCTTATAAGCATTTACGGTTTTTTCAAGATCATCCGTTACGACGATTACTTTAACAATCTTTGTGTTGGATAATGCCATTTCCTTTTCCTCTTTCATTCCTGTATAGTTTTTATAACTTCTGTGTTACCTGTTGGTAAATCCGCCATCCGCAATCACTTCCGCTCCCGTCACATAAGATGCCTCATCAGAAGCTAAGAACAGGGCAATTGCAGCAATCTCTTCCGGCTGCCCGATATGGCCCAGCGGAATATTGGCGATAATTCCATTTCTGGCCTCATCATTTTCATTGATAAATTCCGTAAATCCCTTCGTTTCAGTAGGGCCGGGACTGATCGCATTGGCACGGATACCTTTACATGCCAGTTCTCCGGCAAAGGAACGCGCCATGGAACGAACGGCTGCCTTCGCCGCATTATAAACGATATTGTTGGAACCGCCCTGAAAACCTGCAATAGAGGAAATCAGCACGACAGCGGATTTCTCAGACATATAAGGAAGCACCTTTTGTACTGTAAAAAACGCAGAAAATACATTCAAATCCATCGTAAGATGAAACTCTTCCGGGGTAACATCCGGAATCATATTGACAGGTCCGTTGCCTACAATAGGAAGGACTGCCTTCACTTTGCGTCCGGTTTCCCTGACCGCTTCTGCGATCTTCTCCAGATCTTCTATCCTGGTAGCATCCACTTTCAGGACAGCCACTACCTGGGGATTATTTCCGTATATCTTCTCTGCCGTCTCCACATCATAATCCGCAACGATAAGATCCGCACCTTCTTCCAGGAAACGCTCTGCAATTCCCCTCGCGATACCACTGGAAGCGCCTGTGATAACGCACAGCTCATGATCCATTAACTTATTCTTCATCATATTTTTCCTTTCCATGTTTCTATATAATCTTTACTCATACCCGGTATTCAAAGAAACCAAATTCTGCCTCTGATCCGTAACCGGAATAGTCCACTGCGGCAAGTCCGACAAACGCTCCTGTAAAAAATCCGCCATAGTGGGACATTACATAATCATCGGACAGCACCTTGGCATCCAGTATGACGGGAATTCTGTGCCAGACTTCTCCATCAAAGGAATATTCATACCAGTAATCCAGATGATCTATAACGGTCTTAAACCAAACCCATTCAGTCCCCTTCGGAATGACCACCGCATCCTTTTTCAGAATGGAAGTGTATTTCTTATTGTCACACTCCGCCGCTTCGATGACCCGGTTATTACTGTCATCCCTGGTAATAAATATCCACGACCAATGCTCATTATTATAATAATTGGCAAGTCCTGCCATCGCCTGGTAACTGTAGGGATCGAATTTTACTTTGGTGACCGCAGAGAATGCAAAATCTCTCCACCTTCTGGCTATAAAAGACAGATCAAACCGATTTGACAAAGAACCCCTTCCTGTTAATTTAAGATGCCCTCCGCCAACGCTGCCCATACGTTCTGAGAACGGTACGCGCAGGGTATTCCATTCTCCGTCCAGTTCTTTAGCCATGAAGTCGTCATATGCTGCATGGGTTTCAGGCGCCCTTGTCAAAATGGCATCTTTTGGCGCATCCACTTCTACAAGTCCGCCATGTCCGCCCTCTATTCTCGGCCATCCCTCTTCATCCCAATATACTTTCTGAATACTGGTCTCGCGTCCAAGCGTACACCACCCTCTGGGATCATAGAAATTTTCAATCGAATGGTGCAGGGGACGTCCGCATAAAGATGCATAGTACCACTCTCCCGAAGGCGTCTCCACCAGCGCACCGTGTCCCTGCTTCTGCAGATAATGATCCGGGGTATCAAAGTTGGTAATAAAGGGGCCCGCCGGCTCCGTATCATAAGGACCATACAGTTCCTTTGACCTGGCCACGACTTCCTGATGAGTCCAGGTCGTTCCACCCTGGGCAGCGAAAATATAGTAATAACCGTTGATCTTATACAGATGCGGACCCTCTACCGTCTTGATCCGGGTTCCATCATAAATGGTTCTTGCCGTTTCCGGTTTGAGCCGTTTCGCCTCCGGATCGTATTCGGTCAATGTCAGTCCGCGGAATGCATTATGGTATTCCCGATGATCCCAGGTCTGCTGAATCAGATACTTCCGTCCATCCTCATCATGGAACAAAGATGCATCAAAGCCGACCCCGTTCAAATAAACGGGAGCGCTCCAGGGGCCGTGAATATCCTCTGCGACAGTCAGGTAATTATACATATCTTTAAAGACGCCCTCCACGACTTTAACATCTGTATAAACCAACCAGAATTTTCCGTCTGCATAGGACAGATCCGGCGCCCAGATACCGCCGGAACAGGGATCTCCTTTCATATCCAGCAGCTCAACGCGGTCAAGAACCGTCGTGGTAAGATTCCAGTGCACAAGATCTTTGGATTCATGGATCCTTACCCCGGGAAACCACTCAAAAGTCGAATTGGCAATGTAATAGGTATCTCCCACCCGAATCATGGAGGGATCCGCGTGAAAACCGGAAAGAACCGGATTTACAATTTTCATAGTCATACCTCCGTATATTTCCTTTTATTTTAAAGCGCCTGCACTCATACCTCTTTCAAAGTTCTTCTGCATACACAGATATGCAATGATTTCAGGCAGGGCCGTCATGACAGCTGCCGCCAGGATCTTAGTCTGATCATTGGTGAACTCCCCCTGGAAATACTGCGGCAGCAGCGTAACCGTCTGCATAGACGGACTCTGCAAAAATAACAACGGCAGAAGATAAGAGTTCCAGGAATTGATCAGAGTGAGCATGATCACGGCAGAACCAATAGGTTTGGTCAGGGGCAGAATAATATGCCAGAAAGTCCTGACTGTGGTTGCCCCATCAATTTTAGCAGCTTCCATCAGTTCACTTGGAATCCCTTCATCAAAACTTCTTGTCAGCAGAATCGTAAAGGGAAGCTGCAGCGCTGCCAGAGGGAAGATAACCGCCAAAAAGGTATTGAACAGATGCATTCTCTGGAAGGTAACAAACAATGGTGTTAAAAGAATAACTTCCGGCAGGGTCAGCGCGATCAAAATCAGCCAGAAAAAGGTTTCTTTTCCCAGAATATTCAGCTTTGCAAATCCAAATCCGGCAGTCATACTGAAAAGATAGACCAACAGGATTACGCTTGCCGAAATAATGAGGGAGTTTCTAAAATAATACGGTACGACACCGGTTTCCCAGACTGCCGCATAGTTATAGAAACCTCTCCCGCCCAAAGACCCCAGAAACATCTGCAAAAGCGGCAGCGCATAAGGAATCACCATGATAAAAAGCAGGATCTGTAACAGGATTTTCTTCTTTTTACTTTTTAATTTGATCATATCAAGCCCCTCCTTTATTTGCCCTATTTGTCAGGAACGCGCCGACAACTGCCATAACCAGCAGCATAACGGATAAGGCTGCTGCATATCCTAAGTGGGACTGCCGTATTCCCTGACGGTAAATATAGGTTCCCAGGAATTCCGTTGCATGATTCGGACCGCCTGTGGTGATCAGATATGGTATATCAAACGTCTTTAGGGCACCGATAACGCCAAGCATGGCAAGAGAAACTGTTGTTCCTTTACAGGACGGGAATACCATCGTCCAGAGGATACGAAGCTCCCCGGCGCCATCTATCTGGGCCGCCTCCAGAATTTCTTTGTCAATCTGGCTCATTGCCGCATAATAAAGGATAAAACTCATGCCGGTAAATTCCCAGATCACTACAGCCATCAGCACAAACAATGCCGTATTTGGTTTCGACAGCCAATCCACCGTAATCGGAATACCCGCTTTTGTAAAGAAAGACTGTAGCATTCCCTGCGGAGAAAACATCAGCCGGAATACGGGAGCCATCGTAGACGGCGCCAGAATGGTCGGAATGAAGATCAGGCATTTATGTATTGTAGGCAGTTTAACATCCGAATGCAGGATCGCGGCGAAAACAAATCCAAGAAAATTCTGGATAACAAACGTAATGGCAAAATAAAGAACCGTATTCTGAATACACTTCCAAAACACCTTATCCTGAAACATTTTCACGAAATTATCAAAGCCGACTCTCTCCATAACGGGACTTAAACCGTCCCATTCTATCGTTGACAGATTAAACGTATAAAAGATTGAATAATAGATGATGACAACAAGGAATAAAAAGGCCGGAAGGATCCAGAAAAACCCGTTCATCCTCGTCTTTTTGGATAACTTATTATTTTTTAACATATCGTCTCCTTGTTTGGTTTGTTTACCTTTCACAAAATAAGGACTTCCCGCAAGAAGTCCTTATACATATAAACAGTAGTGATCCAATTACTGCTCAGCCTGAACTTCAGCCAACTGTGCCGCACCGTCTTCAGCTGTCATGGTACCAGATGCCACGCCCGCAAGAACGTCCATCATAGCCTGATTCAAATCAGCGCCGATACCGCCAAAACGCGGGTTATCAGGATTATTTACAGCATTGGTCAGATATTCCTGAACAGCGTCATTTTGCTTTTCTCCATTTACCAATGTTACATTATCCCAGTTAGGCGTTACGGATTTAAGCACGGGTACAAGGTTCAGAGAATCAGCGATCATCTGCTGGCCTTCTTCGGATGCGCCGAGCCACAGAGCGAAATCCGTAGCGGCTTTCTGATCCTTTGCACATGTGGAAACTGCCATTGCATAATCAATATCACAGAATACATAACCAACATTACCGGTTCCTGCAATATCAGGGAAATTGATCGGAACCATTGCAAACGGATCGTCCGTAGAAGATGCCGCTTCCATATTAGCACGCATGGTATCCGGCAGACAGTTCATTGTATACCAGGAGCCCATCATGATCATAGCTGCCTGTCCGGACAGGAACAGGTTGTTTGCCTCCGGATACTGTTGGATTCCCAGTGCGCCGTCCTGCATGATTCCCTCATCAAACAGGCTCTTCCAGAGATTTAAAGCAGTTACAAATGTTTCATCCGTCCACTCTGCTTCGCCTCTGGTTGCCTTTGTGAACTCGCCCGGCTTTACATTATCACAGATCGCATGCCATGTATCTATATTGAAAGCGCCCTGTCCGGCTCCCTGCACGAATCCGATGATTCCATTAGCTTCAAAAGCCGCGCATGCTTCTTTCCATTCCTCCATGTTGGTGGGAACCTTTACGTTGTATTGATCAAACAGATCCTGGTTGATCCAAAGGTTTCCTGCATAGCAGGTTCCGACGCCCAAAGCCTTAATCTGTCCGTCCACCGTCATGCTGGAAAGAGAAGCTTCATTCAGTTTATCTGCATAATCATCCCCAAGATACCCTTTGAGTGCATCTGTCAGATCGACCGCCTTGCTTCCGAAGATCTGAACACCGCCGTTTGCAGAACCTGCAGATACTTCGAAGATATCTACGCCTTCACCGTTTGCCAGCGCCGGTTTGATGGCTGCATCATAGTCGTCAACCGTTGTCTGCTTCCATGTAATGCTGATGTCCGGATAAGATTCGTTAAATTTTGCAATGTACTGCTCGTTAAGCGGTGAGCCGGGTGTCCATCCCCACCATACCAGATCTGATGCGTCTGATGATGCGGTCTTCGTCGTATTCTGAGCAGTCTCTGCTGTCTGTCCGGATGCAGCGTCGTTTCCGTTGCTGTTTTCTGTTCCTGCATTTCCACATGCTGCCAGAACAACTGATGTGGTCAGCAACAATGCCATGATTTTTGATTTACGTCCCTTCATTTTTACCTCATTTCTGCGCTGCTTTCTGCGCATGACGAGTTTGCGGCAAGCAGCGCCCAGACACAAACCCGCGATTGAAAAATAAATTTTCAATCCTGCCTTCCTTCCCTGAAGTCAGATTGGTTTCATGATTTCGTTCTTCACATAACGGATGCTATTGAGATATTCCTCATCCGTATTCAAATGTTCAATGATAAACGGCATGTCCCTGTCATAAGCTGCAGCAGTCTCGATCAAATGCCGGATATTGACAGCTCCGTTTCCCATATAGGTCTCACGAAAGAATACTGTGTACTCCGTTTCCATACGGACATCCTTCAGATGGCAGCTTTTTACCTGTTTTCCAAGCTTTTCGAAACATTCCTCAATGAAGTCTTCATTGTAAAAATATCTCTGCGGAGTCGTCATCCAGTTAAATACATCCATATGGACAGCAAATCTGTCACGCGCGACCGCTTCCAGAAGATGAAGATATTCATCCGGCCCGGTCGGAATCATCCAGGGCATGGGCTCAATCGTAAAATATGTATTGCGGGGCTGTACCGCATCTATGATTTCACGAATTGTTCTCACACCCAGTTCCCAGGTCTCCTTAGAATAATTATCCTTATAAGCGCCATCCCATCTGGCGCCTCTGGCTCCGATAATGTTGACGCAGCACCTGGCTCCGATCCTGTCTGCCAGTTCCAGCTGTCCGACAGCAAACTGAACAGCCTTTTTTCTGGCATCTTCATCCGGGTCTAAAGTATTGCGCCATATTCCCACTTCTGCAATGGTAAATCCCTGTGCTCTTGCTTCTTTCACATATTTTTCTATCAAAGCAGGATCATCTTCACAATTTGGTGAAAAATTAATCGCCTCAAGTCCCAGTTCCTTATGCTTTAATGCCCATTGTTCCGGGCTGTCATGCCGAAGCGGTGATGATACCCCCAATTTCATAATTATTGTCTTCCCCCTTACACGATTTCATCATTCCTTATGATAGCTTTCCAAAAGTTCTACGATACATTTAAGCTCCGGCGCCTCAAGATAGTTGTATTCACCGCTGCCATCGCCATATACGCCCCGCTGAACCAGTTTCAGCCCTGCCGCCTCTGCATTCGCAACCATTGCCTTGGAATCTTTGATCTGGAATGCCACATGGTGGATGCCTTCGCCATGTTCATTCAGGTAATCTCTCCACGTAGACGGCTCATCATTTGGCTGGATCAGTTCAAGCTGCAATCCGGGACCGACATCAAAAAAAGCCATCCAGCAATATGCATTTGGCGCCGGCTCGCCCTTGTAAGTGGTTCCCGTAACGGCATAATCCCCGATCGGCTGTGTCTCCGGTACATCGACTCCTAAAAATTCCGCCCACTTTTTCTTGGTTTCTTCCACATCTTTTACGATAAAACCTACCTGGGCTACAAGATGTGTTCCTACTACTCCTGTCATAATCTTATTCTCCTCTCTATATTTTTAAATCCTGTCAACATATCCGCCAGGATTTAAAGCACTTGGTCTTTCACAGGTTGTTTTCATCTGATAGAAGGTCCCTGTGTCTGCCGATTCCCGTATTCCCTGGAGTATCTCCGTTACATGAAGAATCAGTTCTCCGTCAGCCCGGTTCTTTTCACCGGTCTCAATGGCATGGGCAAGGTCTAAAACGCCGATTCCCCGGGAATAATCCTTCACTCTCGGGAACAGCTCCGGAAGTTCATAGAATTTCTCTTTTCTTGCCGCCGCCTCTTCCGACTGCCGGAATACCGTATCGGTATACTGTTCTTTACGATATACCTTTGGCGTTCCCCCGCCGAAATTAGGATCGGGATAACTTAAAGTTCCGCCATCACCATAGATCTCAAACATCGGAAGATTCGATTGATAAATATCGAAGCTGATATTCAGACTTACTACCACGCCTGTCTGCAAACGAAGAATCGCGGTATAGTGCGTCGGATGATCCGCCGGAATATCGTTTCCCGCATTCTTTCCCATGAAGATATGTCTGGTCTCATTTGCTTTCGCACTGAATGCGCCGACACTTTCCACCGGACCAAACAGCGATACAAGAGCCGATGCATAGTAAGGTCCCATATCAAACAGCGGACCGCTGTCTTCCCTGTAAAAAGGCGCCGGATTCGGATGCCAGGTCTCCACCCCAAAAGTGGTCATATTAGCCGATACAAAAAACGGTTTGCCGATCAGGCCGCAGTCCAGATAATAGCGGACACTCTGCAGTCCCGATGAAAGAAAGGTGTCCGGTGCACATCCGACCAGAATCTTCTTTTCCTCTGCAAGTTGTAGTACTTCCTTTGCGGCATCCACATTCGGGGCAAAAGGCTTCTCACTGAACAAATGTTTTCCCGCACGGATAATCTGTTTGTTTAACTCTACATGAAACTGCGGCGGTGTCAGGTTGATGATGATGTTAATCTCTGCATCCTGCAGTAATTCTTCTGTCGTATATGCCTTTTCAATATGAAATTCTTCCGCCAGCTTCCGTGCCAGTGTAAGGTCCACATCTGCACACGCAGCAATATGAAGCTTCTTGAAAAATGATTGTATATCCGCAAGATACGTCCTGCTGATCACTCCACACCCCAGGATTCCTATTTGATATGTACGCATTTGTCACTCCCCATTATTTGCTGAATATGTTATTGCTTTTATCATGATTTATTATAATAAATGTGCGGAGTTAATGTTTCGCATATCCTCTTTTTTATATGTGAATATTTTGCTTTTTTTCTATATTTACAGCCTAAAAACATGAAATTTTATGCAATTTTTCCCAAATATTATTTTTTAAGGCCAAATATCTTGCTTTTTTTATTTTGAAATGATAATCTTTATAGAAACTTCTGTAAATATTATACATATTCATATAGTGTTTATATTTTTGTTCTTATTGTTCAAATATCGCAATTCAAATATTGCAATTTGCAGATTGCAGCTCAAATAGGATCGTTCAAATTTTGTAGTTTACATAAAATATATGGGAGATTTGTTGTCATGCAGCTGGACAGTTACTATGAAGACCTTTCCTTTGCGGAAGGCAGAAAAATTATTGTTTCGAAAAATATCGATGCAGACTATGTGAACAGCATTCACTGGCATCCTTACGCAGAAATTCTCTTAAGTCTGCAGGATGGTAATACTGTTACCATCAATTTCAACAAATATGACTTAAAGCCTAACGATCTCGTCATTGTCTATCCGGGAGATCTGCATTCTGTTGAAAATGTGTCGGAAGAATCCTTCCTGATCATTCAGTTTCCGATTAACCTGATCACGGTCATGAATGATATCAACCGCATTCTTCCCGTTCTATATAAGACGCTCTATTGTTCCTATGACCCCTGCAACGTGGAAAATGACAGGATGATCCTGACATTAAAACAAATAGATGTTCTTCGTAAATCAGAACATCCATTTGTTGAGGTTGATACTTATTCTCTGTTGCTTACTTTCTTTTCCCTGTTTGGGCAGTATTGTATCAATTCAAACAATGCCCATAACTCCGGCTATACGGTGACACAGTACAAATCCTCCAGGCTCATGGCCGAAGCATGCCTGTATATTTCCCATAACTGTGCGGAACCTCTGACACTGGATTCCGTTGCCCATCAGCTCGGCATCAGTAAATCCTACTTCTCTCATTTATTTAAGGATTATACGCAGATGACCTTTATCGATTACCTCATCAGAGAGAGGATCAACCGGGCGGAAACACTGTTTTTAGGCCCCAAAAAGAGGATTCTCGACATTGCCATTGAATGCGGATTTTCCAGCATTTCATCGTTTAACCGTACGTTTAAGAAGATCAAGGGCATTTCCCCTACTGCATTCCGTGAAGCCATGATCCAGCCTATTTCCAAGGAGAACATGTCACAGTAATACACTCTTTCTCCTGACCGAGATGAAAGTTTCCACATGCTTTCTCTCCGGTCAGGCTATAAGTGCCCTTAAAACCGGTAAGAACTGCTGTGCCGTTTTCATCTGTCCTTATTTTTTCCGACGTATGCCATTCCCTGTGAATCAGATCCTGCAGCATATCATAAGATGGTTTCTTACTGTTATCTGCCCGCAGCACGCCGCTTGGCGCTCCAAGCCACGCGCCATCAGTGAAATCCCACCCGGTGACCGCTTCCACCAAAGGATGTGCAAACAGGAAACGGTACATATCCTCCATTTCTTCTGCCTGACGTTTTTCTCCCTCCGGCGTCGTCGGCCATTCCGGAATCTGATAATCATTCAAATCTACAATATGAGATGGCATAATATGGCCCGATACCAGCGTATTCTCCGTAAAATGCAGCGGCAGACCGAAACCTTCAAACCGTTTAATGATCTCTTCAAGTTTCTCTTTTCCCATGTAGCCCTGATGCTGGTGGGTCTGCAGACCGATCGCATCGATCAGCACGCCCGCATCGAGACATTCGGCTATCAGCTTAGCATATCTGTCGCTTAAATTAAAATCATTGATCAAAAGAACGGCCTTCGGATTGGCGGCTCTGGCTGCGGCGAAAACCTCTTTGACCAGAGTGATGCGTCCGTATTCCCTGCAGATTCTCGTGACCGCATTATCATATTTGTCAAATTCGGGCATAATGACCACTTCGTTGATCACATCCCACATATCGATCACACCGGCAAAAGCCGCAACATCTCTGTGAATTCTCTCAAGCTGCCTGTCCATGATCGTCTTGTTATCATATTTCATGAGCCAGTCTGCGCACAGCGTATGCCAGCATAAAGGATGGCCTTTTACGGTCTTGCCATGCTCTTTCAGATAGCGGGACGCATTCATACGGCTTTCATATGCCGGCGCGTTTTCCTTTTCCTCATAAGCGCCCCAATAAAAGGACATGGTTCCGTAATTATACAAATCCAGCCATTTGCGCATACGGTCTTCGCAGAATGCATCGTTCTTTTCTTCATCCATAAGCGAAAGCGCATCAAAGGCTCCACAGCCAAACAAAAAATCATGATTGGTCAATTCCGCCTGAAATTCTGAATTTTTTACTGCATTACCCTTTTCATCCACTACACGGATCTGTGCAGCAGCTTTTCTATTTGCATACTGTTCCATTTTTCCTCCAAACCGCTGCCGGGATACGTTTCGCCTGCACAGGTCAGGAAAAGGTTCCCGTCTTCCACATTTTTCTCTTTTCAACAGCACTCATCATGCTTCATACATTCTTTTTTATATCGATATTCATTCCCTTGAGTCCCGCATAAGCCCCGGCGGCCGCTTCTTGTGAATCCGGATGCGCAAGAAGCCACTTATTTCTGGCAAACAAAAGCCTGTCTTCCGCATTCGCCGGCACGATATCCGACTTATCCGTATTGCTTCCATCCGGCAGCGCCGCAAAGACCCTGAAGCCGTGATCATCCGCCTGGCAGGGCGCATAATGCAGCGTAGTCGCATAAATTTCAATCATTACACCTGCCGGTATCCTAAACGCCTTCACATTTTCGGTATCAAACGTGCCGTCATCCTCAATCTGTGTTCTCCTGCCAAGCAGTAAAATAAAATCTTCCGTTCCCATATTCAGTTCACTGTCCCTGTGATATTCCAAACAGTTCAGCTTTGTATTATGCCCGCAGACCCAGCCTAAAGCCGCCGGCATACCGCCGTAGAAACGCTCTGAAATATCTCCGGCGATCGAAAGCCTCATCAGACGCTCATCCTTCGGCACATAAGCCATACCATCCGGAATTTCAATCTCATCACGCAGAAACGCAAGCAGTTCTTCCTTGTCATACCCATCTACAATCTGTCCATACTCTTGAAAGGACGGATCCGTTACAGAGAAAATTACCATCTCCTGCCTCCTTCGCTTACCGCAGTTACCTCATTATCTGCAGCCGTAACAGTCTTCCCCCTGCGGTTTATCCTGTTCTTTCATTTTACCCGGATATATCTGTATGCGGCTACCATATTTCTGCTTAAAAAGCGTGCAGATTGTGCTTTTTACGACATCAGCAGGCAGGATGTCCTATCTGTCCCGCTCCCCCTTAGGCATCTTTCTTCCGTATCCCGTAACTAACGCCATCACAAGGATCACTGCCATGCATAGAGAATAATAATTCACGAAAGGCACCGATCCGGGTGCGACGGCTGTGCTTTCGCCGAACCCGGCGGAGAGCTGCGCCGGAATGACACAGTGCACCGTCCATGGCGCCAAAAAGCAGAATACACACCCTGTACAATCCATCAGATTCGCGCGGCGGTACTTATTTACGCCCGTTTTTTCTCCGATTTCATTGATCAGGTCGCCAAGGGCCACGATCGCGACCGAAATAACCCCCGTCACCATGCTTAGTATGCCTACGGACAGTACAATGGTTGCTTCTGTACTGCGCTCTTTTTTAGCCAGACGGGTTAAAAGCGCCCCCACATCCTCAAAGAAGCCGCCGCATTCCAGTACGCCCAGAAGCGCAAACACACCGATCAGCATTGCCATCGTTCCCGCCGTTCCCGTAATGGCCTCTATGATCGCTCCGGACACGGAAAAACCGCCGGGAAACGCAACAAGATCCTCTACCGCATAAATACCGGAAAGCAGTCCTGCGGCAATTCCTGCCAGGATCCCCCACGTCAGGGCCGTGATCAGATGCTTTTTCATCATACAAAGCGCAATGATCACTACCGGCACCACCAGCATGATCAAACTGAGCGGATTCACCGAAGTATCCGCCGCAGCGACAGCATGAGAGCCATCCGTAGTCCTGGAAAACAGCAGGAACAGGATCAGCGCCCCTGCCGCCGCAGGCAGACTGTAACGTGTCCTGGTCTTCACCACGGTACCCAGATCCGCACGCTGCGTTGCGGAGGAAGCGATCGTGGTATCCGAGATCGGACCCAGATTATCACCGAATGCCGCTCCCGACACAATCGCACCGATCATAAATTCCGGCGCCGCACCTGCCATCACGCCCACCGGAAACAGGATCGGGATCACCACGAAATAAGTCCCTACCGAAGTTCCCGTAGCAAATGCCAGCAGGCAGGTAATGAGAAAGCTCGCCGCCACAAAGAGTTTCCCCGTAAAACCGGCCGCCACCACATATGCCGCAATAGTCTGCACGACTCCGCTGTTTGAAATCAGCTTACCGGAGACTGCCGCCAGTATCACCGCCAGCACAATCACGCCGAACATGGGTTTGCTGAGTCCATAAACAAGCGCTTCCCCGTATGCTTTTTCATCTTTTGTAAAAATAATTCCTGTTAACAGCGCCGCAAAAAAAGCCAGCACATAGCCGTTCACATTGGACTGGCTAAGCGCCGCCCACAGGATCATCGCCGCCGCGGCAATAAGCGGCGAAAGGCTCCCCGCCTTTCCGAAACGATATGTTATCTTTTTTATTTTCCGGTCCATCTTTCTCCTCCTGCTATAAAAATGCCTCTTCCCATTTGCACAGTCAATCGTTTTCTACTGTATGAGACGGCTCTGTTTATAAAAGTATAGCATAAGCAGTATATTCGAACAAGTGTTTTGTATGAAAGAGCTGCGGCTTTTGATGGTGCATGACGCGCAAAAAATTCATCAATTTTTCAGACTTTCATTTTTTAAGTATTATCTGCAGGAAAATGCATAGAAATAAAGCAAGAAATATGATACGATCAGACTGTGACATCAGATCACCATACAGAAACGCGGAGGCATATGGATATGAAAAAGAACTATATACTGGAATGCTGCGTAGACAGCGTGGAATCGGCCATGGCCGCCGCAAAGGGCGGAGCAGACCGTCTGGAATTGTGTGCTGCGCTGGTCATCGGCGGCACTTCGCCGGGTATCGCCTTATTTGAACAGGTCAGAACTATCTGTGATCTGCCGGTCCGTGTCCTTCTGCGTCCCCGTTTCGGAGATTTTCTCTATACAGAGCATGAATTTGCGGTCATCAAACGGGAAACAGAACTTTATAAGGAAGCAGGCGCCGACGGTGTGGTAATCGGCTGCCTTACGCCGGATGGTGATCTAAATATGACACAAATGTCGGAGCTTATCAAAACAGCCGGCAGCCTGAAAATAACGCTTCACCGCGCGTTTGACGTATGTGCCGATCCCATCAAGGCTTACAGACAGGCTTCCGAACTGGGAATCGATACCATACTGACGTCCGGGCAGGAAAAAGACTGCCTGACCGGCATGCCGCTTTTAAATGAATTATGTAAACTACAGAAGCAAATAAACGGTCCGCAGATCATGGCCGGCGCAGGCGTAAACCCGGAAGTGATCCGTCAGTTTCTCGTGGATACGGAAATAACGAGTTATCATCTTTCTGCAAAAAAGATCATAGACAGCGGCATGCTATACCGTAAAGAAGGTGTTCCCATGGGACTGCCCGCCATGAGCGAATATGATATTTACAGAACCGACCGCGCCATCGTGGCGGAAGCCAAAAGCGTACTGATGGCGCATCAGGCTGCGGGTGCTGCTGCTCCGTAATGCTTTGCGCCTGTCCGTTCTGCAGACTTTACGTGTTATCCGATACAGCAAATGTCTCCGCCATCGCCCTTATCGTCCGTCCCCAGCCTTCTTCCGCCTCCTGAATATAACTGCAGGATACGCCCCATGTACCGCTTGCCGTCTCATACAGCCTGATTTTGTATACCATATCATTTTCCAGTCTGCCAAACCAGGCATCCTCCGCTTCATATCCCTCCCCCAGCAGTCTTTCCTGTATCTGCGCATAGGTCTCTCCTGCAAAATACCGGATCTCCATTTTGACCTGCCCGTTTAACGCCGGTTCTCCTTTTACAATACCCTGCCAGGCGTCAGGCTCATACTGCTGCCAATCGTTATCCGTCAAATAAATGGAATATCCGTCTCCCACATAGAGCGTCGCCGGTATTTCCTCGCCTTCTCCTTCCTTCATAACGGTAAGGATCGTTGTCTCCGCCTCATTTTCTCCGGGGACTGCCATAATACCGTCATCTTCAGGCTGCTGCTTTAAGTCATCCGTAAAAACATCGTCTCCCGGGACCTCTTCTTCCTGCGAAATATTCAGAACTTCCACTGTAGTTTCTCCCACAGTTTGGCCTTCCTCAGCCAAAGAACAGCCTATCATTGTTCCCAGCGCAATGGTTAAAAGCATGGCACATGCCAACACCACAGCGCCATCTTTCTTCCTGCCCTTTCTTAAAATATTTTGAAAACGTTTTTTCATGATCTGTTTTCCCCCGTATAACTGTGTTGATAAAACGGTCTTTTTTCCGTTTCTGCAATGAATCATGGAAAACAGAGTCTCCGTGTACGCTTTTCTATCCGCATACCGCATTCCCTGAATAACCCGCTCGTCACAGGATAATTCAATATCGACGACCGCTTCTTTGCGCATGATCCAAATAAACGGATTAAACCAGTGCAGTGCGCCCGCCGCCATCAGCAGCAGCTTAAAGGAAACGTCATGCTGCTTTAAATGGCAAAGTTCATGTCTTACAATAAAAAACAGCTCTTCCTCGCTGTATTTTGCTTTCGGCAGCACCAGCACGGGCCGTATGATCCCCAGAATCATCGGACTTCCAGCCCGGGAATACACGATCGCGGGTACGTTTCTCTTTATCTGCAATTCTTGTGACAATACCGCTAACTGCTCCCGGATAATCCCTTTTTTCACGGGTATACCATCTTTTTTGACCGTTCTTTCGTAATGCAGATAACTGAACAAATGAAAAAAACATACCGCCAAAGCGCCGGCGGCCCATATATAAGCGACGATATCCAGAACCGTAACCGCATCCTCTCCGTTTACAGACTGCGCTATGACAGGCGTCGTCATCTCCTCCGGTATCTCAACAACGATCCTCCTGTACGGTGCAGTATGGCTCCCCTCTATGTCTGCCGGCGCCGTTTGTGTCTGCGCCGCCCGCATCGCCCCGATCTGAGCAGCCAGACCGGCAATGGTTTCCGCGGCAGGACCCTGCACCGGAAGTAACAGCTGCACTGCCAGAAACAGCCAGATCAGACGTTTCCATTTTGCGGCATACCGCTTATTCAAAAGAGGAGAAAGACCGGCCAGAATAAGCACGATCAGACTTGTTGACAGAGAAACTTCCAAAAATAAAAGAAACAGACTCGTTATCATGATGATTTCTCCCCGTCACTCTTTTCTTCTATTTCATCCAGAAACTGCCGCAGCTCCTGAATATCAGCGTCCGCCAGCACGTCGTTTCCATACAAAGTCGCCACCAGATTCCGGACGGAATTATCATACAGCCTCTGCAAAAAATGCCTGCCTTCTTTCATCTTATAATCATTCTCCGAAACCAGCGCCATATATAAATTCATCCCCTTTGAACGGTCGCAGGTGACAAATTCTTTATCACATAATCTCGATAACGAGGTCATCAACGTAGACAACTGCCATTTTCTCCGTCCCTGCAGTTCCTTTAGAATATAATTCGACGTAACGGCCTCCCCGCTTTTCCAGATCACCTGCATGATCTCCAACTCCGCGTCCCCCAGTTTCCTGCGTACTCCGCACATAGGCCTGTTCTCCTTTCTTCTCGTATTATACGATTGTATAACATATTATACATTTGTATAATCTTTTTGTCAAATGGTTATTTAGAAGATTTCTGCCTTTCTTTATCAAAAAGATACAAAACGGCAAAAAGACGCCGATTACTTCATTGATACAAAGCAATCGACGCCTTCCTTCTCTCATTCTTTTATCCTGCCCCCGCGCCTTCTCATCCGCTTACGCAAACATCCACTCCACGATCTTCTCAGCGTACTCGCTCCAGAACTTCATATCATGGATGCCCGGCCCTTCTTTATAAATATGTTCCACGCCCAAATTTGTCAGATACTGATCAAACGCCCGGTTCGGCTCTAACAGAAAGTCCTCCGTACCGCAGCACATATAGATCTCCGGTATTTTCTTTCCGTCATTTTTTAATTTACGGACAAGTTGTTCCGGATTATTATCGCTCTCCAGCACATGCTCCAGATCTCCGAAACACTCCCTGTAATACTCGTAATTTGCCACACCGTTATCCTCGCCCGCTTTCATCTTTGCGATCTCATGCATAATAAGCGCCGAAGACATTGCCCCGGTCTTCCCGAATGTCTGCGGATAGGCAAATGCCGTATGCAGCGCGCCGAATCCGCCCATGGACAAACCAAGAACATAGGTATCTTCCGCCTTCTCTGCCAGTCCGAACGTCTTGCGGACATATTCGACCAGTTCTTCACCCACATAAGTCTGAAAAGCATGTCCCGTCGACAATCCGTTCAAATAGAAACTGTTCTCCACGCTCGGCATCACAATGGCGAAATTGTATTTCTGCGCCTGCTCCTGCGAAACCCAGTTACCGGCCTTTCCCGTATAGCCGTGCAGCAAAAACAGTGTTTTCATTTTTCTTTTGTCATAAACAGACGCTTCCTTCGGTATGTCTTCCCTGCTGTCATTGGGAATAAACATTTCAAAGGACGTCTCCCTTCTTAAAGCGTTGGAAAAAAAGTCGATTCTAAAATAAGCCATACTGCTCCCTCCTGAAATATGTATTTATCATGTTTATTATACTGCACTCTACGGCAGCCGTTCATCAGCGATCATGCATTGCCTTTTTTATCCGGTTCAGAGCTTCCGCTAACACGCTTCTTGGACACGCGACATTGACTCTCTGAAACCCGCTTCCGCTCTCTCCAAACATCTGCCCGGCATCCAGCCAGAGTTTTGCCTTATGAATGATCAGATTCTCCAGTTCTTCCGTACCAAGTCCCGTATCCCTGAAATCCAGCCACACAAGATAAGTGCCTTCCAAGTCCGTCATGCGCACGCCGGGCAGATTTTCTTCCACGAATCTTCTGGTAAAATCGATATTTTCTTTGACATAAGCAAGCATCGCCCGGTACCATTCTTCCCCATGCTGATAAGCCGCCTCACACGCAATGATGCCCATAACCCCGACCTCACTGCTTCCCGCCGCGTTCATCTCTCCATAAAACCTGTGTCTTAATTCCCGGTTTGGTATGAAAATATTTGAAATCACCAGACCCGCCAGATTAAAGGTCTTACTTGGCGACGTACAGGTAATGCTGTTCTCGGCATATTCTTTTTTCAGTCCGGCAAACACGGTATGAGTTCCCCGGAAAACAAAATCGTGATGGATCTCGTCACTGACAACGATCACCCCGTGCCGTAAACATATATCCCCCAACTTCGTCAGCTCCTCCTCATTCCAGATCCGTCCCACCGGATTATGAGGATTACAGAGCAGAAAGAGCTTGATCTTCTCCTCCTGAATCTTTCTCTCAAAGTCTGCAAAATCAATATGGTAGCGGTTATCTTCTCCGATAAACAGCGTATTATTCACCACTTTCCGCCCATTATCCTTAATGACCGCCGCAAACGGATAATAGACCGGCGGCTGGATCAAAACGCCGTCTCCCGGCTGTGTATAAGCCCTGACCGCCATCGCCAGCGCAAAAACGACGCCCGGCGTTTTGATAAGCCAGTCTTCCTCTACCTTCCAGTCATGGCGCCGCTGCATCCAGTCCCTTACGATATGAAAATACGGTGTCTGTACGTCGCTGTAGCCGAAAATACCTTCTTTTACCCTTTCGGCAAGCGCATCCTCCACATAAGATGAGGTTTTGAAATCCATATCCGCAACCCAGAGCGGCAGCACGTCCTCAGGCATGCCTTTCGCTTTGGCAAAGTCATATTTCACGCACCTGGTATTTCTTCTGTCGATCACTTTATCAAAGTCAAGATTTCTCTCAGCCATATCCGTTCCCTTCCGTTTCTTTTTCTTTCTATATTTTCCCACATCTTCCCTGCAGCAGTCAATACCGGAAAATAAATGCCTTTCAGGCTGAGCGCGTCAATACCGGCTCAGGCAGACAGCGCCGCTATTATGCTGCAATTGCCAAATCTGCCGCATTGCTTTATAATAAATTCCAATACAAAGAATCCGGGTATCAGAGGATGCCCCACGAAACAATGCGGAGGTCAATGTTGAAAGAAAAGCATTTTCAACTATTGAATTTGAGTGTCTGCCGAAGCAGACAGAGAGGTGTAAAGATGAATAACCAGGAATTGTATCAACTGTTAGATTTACCGAAAGAAGTCATAAAACGGCTGAATGCCTGCGGAGAGACCAGAAACCATACGTTCCATGTCTGCGTAAGCGATCTTATGAAAGATATCGAACTTACACGCAGGCTGGATCAATTAATTACCGATGCCGTCGGAGAAGATCCCGATGGCATGAAAACGCTGTGGGAAGATTTAAATATTGCCCGGGATGCTTTTGACGAATATCAGAAAAAAGGAATTCCCGTGACGGTCTTTACGGACACCATGAAATTCTGTACGCGCTTTTTAACAGACTATTATAAAACGCATGCCTGTTACCGCTTTCAATTTGGCTGGTGGTTTCCGAGGCAGTTATCGCTGCGCGAATTCCGGATCGGCGCTTTAGAATATGAATACGGTGAGGAAGGCTATATCGAAATGCACATCCCATCGGATGCGGATATTTCCGAAGCATCCGTTCTGGAATCCCTCTCGCAGTTTAAACTGTTTTGCAGACAGTATTATCCTGCCTGGGAAAACCTGCCCTTCCGCTGCCAGTCCTGGCTGTTGTCACCTGCGCTGAAGGAACTGTTGGACGATACTTCTAAAATCCTGGCATTTCAGAAGCTGTTCGATATCGTCGAAACCGATTATGAGAGCATGGCCGCACTGGACTGGGTATTCCCCGGATATGATAAAGTCTCCGCAGACCTGCCTGAACACACAGGCCTGCAGAAAAGAATGAAAAAATATCTGCTGGAAGGAAAATCGGTCGGCTGGACAACGGGACTGCTGCGTCCTTTATAGCTCCTGATAGACGATCCGTCTTGTTCCCATTCCGTATGGATGCGCCTTACACGTTCCGCCAAACCAGTGATACTCGACGTCTCCCTCGGTATTCCCCTTATCCAGTTCGATCGCGCCGGCAAGCTGCTCGTCAAACAGGTCCGCACCCTCCAGGCCGCGGCTGTGTCCGGTCAGTATCGAATCAAATTCCGCGCGGAAACATTTTATTCTCTCCATGCTCTTTATCAGTCCCCGCATGGGAAGCGACTCCGGCAGCTGCATCCAGATCTGCTCGATCACGCCATCTCCCGAAAACAGGATCTTATCTTTCCTGTCCAAGAGCACGATCTCTCCCGATGTATGTCCCGGCAGATAATACGCCTGCAGCTCCAGGCCGCCCAGATCAAAGATCTGTTCGTCTTCGATCGGCAGAAATTCCGGATACCGGATGCCAAACTGCTTTACAGCATTTTGCAGATCGGGAAGCGCAATCGCGGCTTCTGCCACCGAAAGATCGGCAAGATTCATATAAGCCTGATCAAAACTCCAATTTCCGCCGATATGATCCACATGTCCGTGCGTATTGACACATAGAAGCGGCAGATCGGTCAGCTTCTCTGCTTCTTCTTTGACATTGACCAGACCGATCATCGTATCGATCACCATGGCCATGCGGTTTCCTGCCACAACGTATCCTGTTGCTTCATTATGATCGTTCATCAGCCAGATATGGTCGTTTATCTGAACAATTTCCGGGTGTCTGAGTTGAATTTTCATTTTGATTTTAAGTCCTTTCTTTATTTGGTATTTTATTTTTCTATCAGTTCTTCTCTTTTTCCAAAACGAAAAGCAGTCGCTCTATTCCATCACTTCCCGACAGGCGGCTTTGCCTCCATATTACCACAACCATGAATATTTGGCTATCTTATTTCAGCTCAGACAGCCTGCAGACAGCACATGTTATCCCGCGTTGACAAATTGCCAACACTTATTGCTTGCGGTCCGGTCGTCATGCAAATATACTGATATCATCAAATGGAAAGGAGAAACTCAACAAAATGAAATTTAATGAAAAACTACTGGCTCTCAGGAAAAAACAGGGTCTCTCCCAGGAGGAACTGGGCATGGAATTACAGGTTTCACGACAGACGATTTCCAAATGGGAATCCGGCCAGTCTTATCCGGATTTTCAAAGACTGGTTCTGTTAAGCGATTATCTGGGAATCTCTTTGGATGAACTGGTAAAAGACATAGACGTGCAGGATATACGTGAAAAAAATCTGACTGATGAAAAAGTATCTTCTATTTATTCCGATCTTGAAAACATCAAGAATCTTTTCGGAAAATGTTGGAAAATCATCAATTATACAGTCATCATTATGATCATTTTCACCATGCTTACTTTTATCGCCCATCTGCTTTTTCCCGATGCAGAGTTCTTATGGCGCACGTACTGATATTGGTATCTTTCTGCAAAAAGCGGATTCACCAAAGGCTGTATAAAAACGGCTGATAAAATGTAGAATGCTGCAAAGAGGCGGTCACAGATTTTGCTCCCGCGGGGCCGCCCCTCTCCTGCACGCTCTGCAAGGCTTCTTCACTCCAAAACGATCAACTTCTGCTCGTAATCTTTGACATAATATTTGATATTCGTCCTGCCCTTTGATATGACCACATGACCTTCTTCTTCGAGCATTTTCTTCTG
Organism: uncultured Lachnospiraceae bacterium; assembly: GCA_910579735.1. Taxonomy (GTDB): domain Bacteria; phylum Bacillota; class Clostridia; order Lachnospirales; family Lachnospiraceae; genus UBA3282. Next base: position 58,281 of record CAJTUZ010000001.1, on the reverse strand, counting down.
CTCCGTAACACCGCCCGGATACTTCGGATTCAGCTCCCCGTTTGCCTTCAATGTCCGCCAATACGGGGTTTTGTCATTTTCCCTCTGATAACTTGCCCACGCGGCGATCGATACGAAGATGCCGGCTGTGATCGGTTCCGTAAAATCGGCGCCGCTTTTCCCGGCAAAATATTCCCGAATCACGCCAATCGTAAGCAGTTTCCCCGGCGGCACGAGCCGCATGACCTTATCATAGTCAATCGGGGGCGCGAAATACATCCTGTCTCCGCCGTATTTTAAAATGCTCTTTTCATCCGTGATCGTCTGTATCTTTGGCATGTCCTTGCTGTCATGCAGCATGGCGTTAAAATCTTTTTGATCCTCATTTGCCATAAAATATGCACTCCTTTCGTCGATCTATTCTAAGGTAATTGCGAAACTCCGAGGCAGGCCGGCAGTGAAAAAAGTTTCTGCTTCGAGGCGCGCTTTCGCTCCATTAACAACGCAGCGGTACTAAGTTCGAACCGCATAAAATGCAGTTCTCACTAAGTGCAAAGTTACTTACAGTAACTTGCGTTGTTAAAGGGCCTTTCAGCAGAAATCTTTTTTCACTGCCGGCCTGCCTCGGAGTTTCGCAATTACCCGGATCTATTTCCAAGCATAGCGCACATATTCCATTCATGCAATGAGACGGTTTATAAAAATTTACCATTCCTATTGTTTCGGTTGCCAAGACGCCTCAAGCTTTTGTCAAACCCTCCTGTGCCCTTCTTCTATCCTCCGGCCCGATTTTTTTACAGGATCATTTTCACATGCGGAAGGCTGCTTTTCTATTCAATATTCATAGTATTTCCCAAGCGCGTATGGTAGAATAAATGCTGATAAGACAAAGAAAGGCAGATGATATTCATGGAACACAAAGGCACGAAATACATAGAAACCAGGCGGCTGATCTTACGTCCGTTCCGGACAGAAGATGCACCGGCCATGTACAGAAACTGGGCCTCCGATGCGGAAGTTACCAAATTCCTGACATGGCCGGCACATACGAATGCCTCCATAACCGAATCCATTCTGCGGGAGTGGTGTGCAAATTACTCTCAAAAGGACTATTATCAGTGGGCCATTGTTTTCAAAGAATCTGCCGACGAGCCGATTGGTTCCATAAGCGTCGTAAACCCCATAAAAGAGACGATCAAAATGGCGCATATTGGCTACTGTATCGGAAAAACATGGTGGCATAAAGGAATCACTTCCGAAGCGTTTTCGGCCGTGATCGATTTTCTATTTGATGAAGTGGGCGTTAACCGGATCGAAGCAAGGCATGATCCGAGAAATCCCAACTCCGGTAAGGTCATGCAAAAGTGCGGCCTGCAGTATGAAGGTACATCACGACAGTCGGATTGGAACAACCAGGGCATCTGCGACGCATGCCTCTATGCTTTGCTGACAAGCGACCGGTAAATCTCCAGATCACTGTCCTTAAAAACGTTAAAAACGATGCGCTCCATACAGTCTCCGTTTATTTTCAGAAAATCCGTTACTGTCTGCAGGGCAATCTTTGCCGCCGCATCAGGCGGAAAATGGAATTCTCCCGTTGAAATGCAGCAGAAAGCAACGGATGAAATTCCGTTTTCCATGCAGCAGAGCAGAACACTTTCATAGCAGCTTTGCAGCTCTTTACAGAGCGCTTCGTTTAGTTCTCCGTATACGATCGGCCCGACCGTATGGATCACATAATCGCAGGGCAGATTATAAGCCTTTGTCAGCGTGGCCGTACCTGTCGGTTCCGTATACTGTCTGCCGTAATGCATCCGGCGTTTACTCATGATATGGTCACATTCGGCACGAAGCTGCATACCGGCCGCACTGTGGATCGCGTTGTCGATACATCTGTGGCAGGGTACGAAGCAGCCAAGCATCCGGGAATTGGCCGCATTCACGATCGCACCGATCCTGATTCCCGTAATATCTCCCTGCAGGAGCACAAGCTTATCTGCATATGGGTTCGTGCTTCCATAAGCTTCCTTTATTGTCGGGATATCAAATGCAGACACAACGTTTTTCTCCGCAAGTTCTTCCTGCAAATAGGCATCCTGTACTGCCAGAAGATTCTCCGATACTTCTTTGGGCATACGGATATTCATAAGCGAGCGGATAGCCGCTTTCTTTTCTCCGATCGTATCCGGTACAGGAGAAAACTGATATCCGCCGGCATCTTCTATTAATTTAGCCAATAAACGATCTGTTAAATCCATGTTTCGTTCCTCCGTATTCATCTGTGCATGAACATTCCAAACAATCGGGTTTTGAAAGGAAATCCATAATTCCTGTCACCACAATTGCTCCAATACTTCCCCAATGTCCCCGTCAATGCATATGGATTGCGCGGCAATCTCCTCCGGACAGCCTGCCGCGCCATAGTTGATACAGACATATACCGCCTTTGGATTTTCAGCCGTCATCCGCCAAAACGGATACTTTATGATCCCCGGCGTATTAAATCCGACGCCGAGTTCCAATAATACGGTACTTTTACCGGCCGTCTTCTGTACGAAGTTAACATAACGTTCGGACGCTGCATGCCAGTCTTCATCTTCTACAAAATTTCCGTCACAGCGCAGATGCATCATCATATTGCCGCCACAGACCGGACACTTCGGCACCATATCGGAAGGGATCAGACATTCCTTCCTTACCCGGTCCATCCGTCGAAACAGTTCTTCTGCATCATAAATTTTCGGATGACACCCTTTCTCACATTGTATCATGCCATAGTCGCCCTGTGTCGCAAAAATCCGTTCCGCTGCAAATCCGGCCTTCTGAAACTGATGATCCACATTGGTCGTCAGTACAAAATAATCTTTTTCTTTAACCGCTTCATAAAGCTTTTGATAAAGCGGCAGCGCAGGCGGCAGAAAACGGTTTATCATGCTGTGCTTTGACCAGTATCCCCACTTGGTCTCCTGCGTCGGAAAAGGATAAAATCCGGACGAGTACATATCTCTCATATGAATTTTTCCATACTTTTCAATAAATTCCTGAAAATTTTTATAAAAACGCTCCCCATCATATGTCAATCCTGCCGCTGCGGAGGCTCCTGCCCCCGCGCCGATCAACAGCATCTGCGCGTTATCTAACAGCTTTGCCGCTTGTTGAAGCTGTTCTTCATACGGAATTTCCTGATCAATACAGTAATCTTTTCTAAAATATCCCATTTTCATCCTGCCAGCTTTCTTTCTCTGCAATCGTTTCCATGACATCCCAATGCTCCGCTATCCTGCTATTTTTTACTCTCCACAGATCATAATATGCAGCGGGCGCACCGCCCAAAATCCCTTCGCTTTTTCGATCTGCGTCATGACTTTATCCTTCTATACGTTTTTCGTTATAGATGTAACAATGATTGTTACATCATGTAGCATTACCATATCACTGTTTCGTTGTAATGTCAATAGTTACATCCAATTTTTAATTTTTATTTTCTGATCGCAAAAGGCACTTCAGGCGAAAAAGCAGGACACCGGCTCTGCACCGTATGTCCTGCTTTTCCAGTCTTTCTATCTTCCGCCGGTTCTTTGCTCTCTTTCCTGACAAAGATATTTCTCCGTGTCGTGCCTGATATCTTCCAGCGTAATGGAAGCAAGCTCCTTCTCCATAACCTCCTGCACCCGCAGCAGCTTATCGTCCAAAATATGATGAATATTTCGTCCGACGGGACATTCCGTGCTCGGGTTTTCATGAAAATGAAACAGTTCCCCGTTTTCTACACATTCCACAGCCCGGTATATATCCAGAAAAGTAATCTCTCCTAACGGCCTTGTCACAGTGGCGCCGCCGGTTCCCCTGGCTACTTCAATCAGTCCCGCGCCTTTTAGCTGCCCCAAAATCTTCCTGATCATGACCGGATTGACATTGGTACTTCCTGCCAGGAAATCACTCGTCACTTTATATTCGCCCCCGAACGTATCCATACAGGCGAAAATATGTACTGCCAATGTAAAACGACTTGAAATCTGCATACAACAACCATACCTTTCTCTCAATCTGCGATTCTTACGGACCTGCGGTCACCAACGCCGCTTCCGTGACTGCGCCCGCCGTTTTCAGCGTATAATAAGCAATTCCATAAAAACCGGTTTTTTCAGCGTTTTCTTCCTCCCATGTAATACAGAGTTCATAGATTCCGTCTGCCCGGACCGGAATCGCAAAATTTTCCGCCATTATTTCCTCTTTGCCATACAGACGGCTTTCTACCGGTTTACACGTCACGGAATCTTTACCGATATCGCTCGTATTCCATACTCTGATAAACAGCTCATCCGGGTCGTTCGGAATCAACAGCCTGTAATCTTCTCCTTCAGGAGTATTGTCCGACACATTCAATGTCACCCAGGAAGCGCCTTCTGATAAAGGAGCCGCGCTGTCAGCCAATACGCTTGTCGCCTGATCTCCCGGTTCTAAATAGGTCCAGTTATAGCCGCATGATTTTACGATAATATAATTCGTTTCATCCGCCATACTCCTTAATTCTATTGCGGGCGGCTCTGTACACGTTACGTCAGGATCCGGCTGTTTCCCGTTGGTTTGGTTTTCGTCCGTCTGATTTTCTTCATCATCTTCTGCTGCCGCAGCGTCATTTTCCACGACAGCGCCCGCTTCATCCGTCCTGCCGCAGCCTCCTGAAAATATCATAAAAAGCAGCAGACAGACCGCCTGCAGTAAAAACCGCATAATTGATTGCTTCTTTTTCATGCTGATAACCATGCCTTTCCGCAGCCTGCGGATTTGGGCCGCAGGCACAAATTTGCGTATAAAAAATTTATTTTTACACTATCATCTCCTCATACTTGATTCTAAAATAAACGTCCTTTCTTTGCAACATCTAATTCCTACCCGAAAAAAAGATGAAAGATCCTTAGAGATAAATTAAAGATTCTTTTCCTATAATAAATGATGTTAAGGGAACAACGCGTTGATGAATACCCTATGATTAAAATTTACAACAGGAGAAAACAGTATATGAAAAGAAAATGTATGATGTCTGCCGCTCTGATGTCGTTTATGCTCGTCATAACGACAGGATGTGGCGGCCGTGAATCAGAAAATGCTCCTTCCATGCCCCCCGGCGCCGAACAAGTGGAAGAAGACGCCAAAATCCTGGAAACAGGCAATGAAATACCGGACACGACAGCGGAAGAAAACAATACTTCTACAGAAAACAATGCTTCTACAGAAAACAATGCTTCTATGGAAAACAATGCTTCTACGGAAAACGCTGCTCCTTCGGCAGACAGCTCTTCCGGGCATACCAGTCCTTTCAGCCGGGACAGCACCATAATCGGAGGAAAGGTCAGGAGCGTCTCACAGGACAGCTTTGTCATCAGCCGTACGTTATATGATGATTCCGACTCATCCTTCGTAATCATACCGGAAGCAGGCAGTCCCGATGAAGTACTTGTCACCGTACGCTGCACCGAATCGACAGCTTTCGAGTACTGGACCATTCAGGGCGGCGGAGCCGGCATCGATATGCAGGAATCCTCTTTCTTGGCCATCCAGGTTGACGGCGGTCTGGAAGCGGAAGGTTATTTCGATGGGGAAGAATTTATCGCACAGAAAGTAATCATTGAAGTGTACCAATAAGATCAGACGCAAAATACGGGACTGTCTTTTCCTGACAGTCCCGTATTTTCCATGCAGAGCTTTATCCTTTCAGTATACTCCCCTGATATTCCGATAACGCCGCTTCATCTCCCACCAGGGTCACATCCGGATGAAGCTGCAGAACAGAAGCCGGTACTCTTGGTGTAACAGGCCCCAGAAATGCCTCTTTTACGATATCTTTCTTCCCTTCTCCGTTTACAATGACAACAATTTTCTTCGCCTGCATAATAGAGCGGATTCCCATCGTATAAGCCTCTTTGGGCACTTCATCCATAGATGCGAAAAATCTGGCGTTAGCCGAGATCGTGCTCTCCGAAAGTTTAACGCAGTGTGTTCCTTTGGCAAATGTATCGTCCGGCTCGTTGAATCCGATATGCCCGTTATGTCCAAGTCCCAGAATCTGCAGATCGATGCCGCCATGCGCCCGGATGATCTCATCATAGTCCCTGCATGCCTTTTCGCTGTCCTGTTCCATGCCATCCGGCACGAACGTATTCTTTTTGTCAATATTTACGGCATCAAATAAATGGCTGTTCATAAAATAGCGGTAGCTCTGTTCATGATCCGCGCCGATCCCCCGGTACTCATCCAGGTTGATACTATGCACTGCCGAGAAATCCAGATCGCCTTCCTGATATCGTCTGACCAATTCCTCATAAGTGCCGACCGGCGTCGATCCCGTCGCCAGACCGAGCACGCAATCCGGCTTTATAATGACCTGTGCCGCTATGATATTCGCCGCTCTCCTGCTCACCTGTTCATAATCTTTTTCCTGATAGACTTTCATCGTTTTTCTCCCTTCCTATTGCCATTTTTCACGAATGCGTATTCCGGTATTCATTCGCCGACATTCCTTCCATTTTCTTAAAAACCCTGGAGAAATGCGCCAGATCCTGAAATCCTACCATCTCCGCCACATCGCATATCCTAAGAGACGGATCTTTCAAAAGTTCTTTGGATCTGTCCATACGAGCGCTGTTTAAGATCTCCGAAAAAGTCTTGCCAGTATGTTTATTAAGCAGCTTGGAAAGATGCCATTGGCTGACATATACCGAATCCGCTACGTCTATTAAACGCAGCTTCTCTTTTGAGTTATCCCGTATATATTCCAGTGCATTCTTCACAATAAAGCTGTTGGCTTCATTATGATACACCGCCTCTTTCTCCTTTTCCGCCTCTGTTTCGGCTGCCGTTATCTCTGCAATATCTCCGCCCTCGATCCGTTTCAGCCGTGCCGTCGCTGCCTCCATCGCTTCTTCCAGTTCATTCATCTTAGAAGGTTTTAGCAGAAAACGGGACACGCCAAGCTCGATCGCCTGCCTTGCATATTCGAATTCCCGGTATCCGGTCAGAATGATGAGCTGCATATCGGGAAATTCCGATTTTAAAGCCGCGATCATCTGCAGTCCGTTCATCTCAGGCATATTAATATCCGAAATAATGATATCCGGCTGTTCTTTACGGATCAGAGCCAGTCCTTCCCTTCCATCATAAGCGGAGCCGACTACCCGGCAGTCCCATTTTTCCCATGCCATAGTCTTAAAAAGGCCTTCCGCAATAATGGGTTCATCATCAATAATTGCTACTTTATACATCATACTCCCTCATTTTTACGTGATCTGTATTCGTGATCTTCATAGCTGTTGTCTATTATAGCCTATCTTCGTCGTCTTGTCCCGAGAATCTTACAGTAATCTTATATTATCCTTTTACGGCGCCTGCAATCATACCTTTGATAATATATTTCTGCAGGAAGCAGTACACGATGATAACGGGAACGATAACCAAAGTTACCGCAGAGGCCATAAGGCCGTAATTCGTGCCTTCCTGAGATGTCAATTGGTTTAACAGCATAGTAATACCATAAAAATCGGGTCTTCTCATGAAAAACATCTGTGTGAACAGGTCGTTGTAACTCCACAGAAAAGAGAAGATCGCCACGGTTGCAAAAGAAGGCTTCGTAAGCGGTAAAACGACTTTAAAATAAATCTGAAACGCATTGCACCCTTCCATATAAGCCGCTTCTTCCAGTTCTACCGGCAGGCTCTTGATATAACCGATCAGCACCACCATGGCAAATGAAAGATTTCCTGCCACCTGCGGCAGAATAACGGATAACATCGTCAGAAACCAACTGCCCGTATTGGCAATTCCCCAGGAAAATTCCATACGGAATACCGGAATGATCGTTGCAAAAACCGGAAACATCATACCGGCGATCACAAGCGAATTCAACATTTCCGAGCCGGGGAACCGGTATCTGGAAAGCGCATAAGCTCCCATGCCGGCAAACAGGATGACAAGCAGCGCCACCATTGCAGAAATGAAAATACTGTTTTTATATGCGTTTAAAATATTCATATTATCGAATGCTTTTCTGTAGTTCGCAAACGTAAACAGATCTCCAAGCGGCAGGGAAAACGAATCTGCCAGTATTTTGTCTTTTGCCTTAAACGAGTTTTGAACAACCCAGACAATGGGATATATGGTCGTCAGGGACCAGATCACCAGTATCAGATAAATGATGCCCCGTCCGATCGGATTTCCTTTTATCTTCTTCATATCTCATCCCCCCTAGTAATCTTTCTCACGGAAAATTGAATTGACTATCTTGGACAATACAATGCCGAGCACAACGATCAAAACAGCCAGTGCAGAAGCATAGTCTACATTCTTCGTCTCCATCGCGTGATAGTACATATATGTGCCTGTCAGGAATGTTGATTTGAGCGGCATTCCTTTGGGGAACATCGTCCACGGAAGGTCAAATACCTTGAGCGCTCCCGTAACTGCCAGTATGCTGCAGGTGCAGATCACATTGTGCAGAAGCGGAATCGATATGTAACGGACGCTCTGCCATGAGGATGCGCCATCGATCTTGGCCGCCTCATACAATTCGTCGGAGATATTGTTCAGTCCCGTCACCAGAATAACGAAATAGAAACCTACATACTGCCACATGACCGGAAGCATCATGGTGACCAGCGCGATCCCCTCCGCCTTCCAGTCCGTCAAACCCTGTTTGCCAAGAAGCTCCAGCATCTGGTTGATCATACCTTTGTCATATAAAAAGAGCAGATTAAACAAAAGACCTAACGCCGTCGCCGAAATAACGATAGGGAAGAAGAAAACCGTCCTGAAAAACTGCTTTCCTTTTCTGATATTATCTACCATAAGCGCCAGAATCAGCGCGATCCCAACCTGTCCGACCAGCGTAACGATCATCATTAAGATTGTATTTTTAATGGATGTCCGTACATTGGCATCCTGAAACATTTCCACATAATTACTGTACCACGGTGTATTAAAACCTTTTCCCGCGCTTCCAAGCTGTTTGATCTCCATGAAGCTGTTGATGATATTCTTAAAAAAAGGATAATAGAGATATACTGCCATAAACAGGAATGCGGGAAGTAAGAATACGAACACCGGTTTCTTATTACGATAAATGTTTGCTCCCATAAGCCACCTCCGAATTTCCCAATGTTTTTTTTAAAAAGGAGGCAGGGTAATACCCTGCCCCCGTTTTGCCGATTATATTTGTTATCCGTTGTCTGCACGGATCATTTTACTGCATTGTACTCCTTATTGATTATGATATACATCCAGTCCTTCCGCTACCGCATCCGCAGCATCGATTCTGCCTGTTACAATCTCCGGCATACCGTCGAATGTTGATACACGGCAGTCACCCTGGAATAAATCCTGTACAGCATCCGTTAAAGAAGTTACGCCTGCCATCATCTCCATAGATTTGATCTGCAATTCGTTAAACTTAGACGGATCAACATCCGGTGCATTGTTAAGCGGTGAAGCTGTATGCTCTGCAAATGTAGGCACGATCTCATCGGAAGTCATAAATTCTACGAAGCTTACTGCTGCCGCTCTTTTCTCCGGATCATCCCATGCTTTTCTTGTGATATAATATCCCATGGAGAAGCCGCCTACTAAATCAGTTGCTTTTCTGTCGCCGTTACCGGGTATATAAGTTACGTCAAATTTCGCAAGCTTTTCTGCATCAAGCGTAGAAGGATCATCCGGGTCTGACTGGCAGGCCTTTAAGATACCATCCGTTTTCCAGGAACCGTCGATCAGGAACGCCGCCTTACCTTCCGTAAAGAGTGCAAATGTCTCGTCATCTGTTGCAGAAAGCGTATTGTCCGGGAAATATCCAAGTTCATACAGTTCTTTGATATCATTCAGTCCGGAAACCCATGCCTGTCCGGTTTCATCATCCACACTGCCCGGAATGTCAAGGTGTGTCGCCGGTGACTGATGATTGTAGATTGCAAACTCCCACCAGTAATGAGGGATATCGCCAAGCGCTGCCGCGATAGGTGCGTAGCCTGCTGCCTTGATCTTTTCACAATCTTCTTTAAACATGTCCATGGTATAGTCTGCTCCGGGAACTTCCACGCCGGCTGCTTCCAATACCTCTGTGTTGACGAACATCGCTTCCCAAAAACCTTTTACGGGAATCGCATATTTCTTTCCGTCTACCAGTGAAGGAGTGATCAGATCATCATTTAAGTTAGAAGCATATTCCGGATATTCCGTGCGGATTTCATCGATCGACAGTACTTTGCCCGCCTCGATAAAGCTGTTGGCGTCTGCTCCGTTAAAGAAGAACAGTACATCAGGCTCGGAACCTGTTTCAAAATCCGTTACCACTCTTGTTTTGAACGTCTCGTCCGAACTTGCGGAAGTATCCGCTACCGTATTGCCGGTCTGCTCTTCCCATGCTTTCACGCCGTCCTTGTAAGCCTGTGCACTGGCATCCTCGCCTGCAAATGTCGTTGTAACGACGATTTCTACAGGAGCCGCAGGCTGCTCAGCCTCTTCACTTTCCGTATCCGCTGCATCCGCCGTATCTGCTGCAGCTTCCGTATCTGCACTGCTCTCCTCCGTGCCGCCTGTCGTCTGCGTATCCGAAGATCCCGTGCTTTCATCTTTACCGCATGCTGTCACGGAAAATACCATTATACCTGCAAGCATTGCTGCAATGACTCTTTTCTTCATTCTGTTTTTTCCTCCCTTTTCTTTTTGTTGCTTTGTTGTGTTTACATCTTTATCATACGCGCAAAATAGGAAAAGAGTAATTGTTGGTATTGTCTTTTTTTGCCTTTTATTGTTCGCTTGGAGGGGTAGTTTTGAGCAAAATTGTGCTAATCGTATTTTCGCGTTCACTTCCCGTTATAAATAATCCACAATCCCTGCCGTATATCATCTTCAGTCTCTGGTCAACATTACGGATGCCGAGACTTACTCTCTTTTCTGCGGACAGATCTATCTGCTCGGACAACAGTCTTTCAATCTTGGCCTTTGCATCTTTTGTCAGATGCCCGTTATCTTCCACTTCAATACAAAGGTATCCATCTTCTCTTTCATAGACTCTGATCTCCAAACGTCCCTGTCTGGTAATATTCATACCGTGCTCTACGGCATTTTCCACGATGGGCTGCACGATCAGCCTGGGCACCTGCAGCGTCAGCAGTCTCTCGTCTATCTTCTGCGTACATTGAAATTTCGCGCCGAAGCGCTGTGAAATAATGTAAATATAGGCATCGGCATAGGCCATTTCTTCCGCCACGGAATGAAACTGCTGCTCTTTCCGGTTCATCGTCGCGCCAAGCATGGTGGAAAGCGCTTCGATCATTCCGCACACCTTATAGTTACCGTTTAAACGCGCTTCCCAATTGATGATCTCCAGCGTGTTATTCAGAAAATGCGGATTGATCTGTGATTGCAGCGCCATGATCTTGGCATCACGAAGCGCAATTTCCTCCAGATAAATTTTATCAAACTGATTTTTGAGCTGCCAGGACATGTGGTTAAAGGAATCTTTTACGCGGTAAAGCTCCTCATTGTCTTCTTCGTTTTCGATCTGTATTCCCAGATTTCCTTCCCTGACTGCGTTGGACGCCGTATTCAGTTCTCCCAGCGGCACGGTCACCTTTTTGTGGAAGAAACGCATCATCTGCGCAATCAGCGGTATCATAAAAATCAGCAGGATCAGGAAAAAATACTGCATGGTGATCGTTTCCGCATGGAGTACCGTATTATCCAGTCGGATCGTTATGACCGCTGCGCCTTCATACATTTCTACTCTATAATAGGCATAGGAACAGGCGCCTCTGCGATGATCATATACAATATCCTGCTCTGCCGTGCTTTCTGCAATGTGTTCCGGCAGTATTTCGAGCGCTTCTTCGTCTTCTCCCAATAATAATTCTCCGTTCCAGTACAGACTGGCATCCAGATATCCCCATATACTGGTATAACTTTTCATCAAAGATTCATTGTCCAGCTCAAGCGCCAATACGGCATACGGCACAAATTTGGAATTGACGAGATTTCTGACCATATAGACCCTGCCTTCCATCCCTACCAGCGTCGTAGCGGTATCCAGGTTATCCGCGGCTTCCAGTATTTTCTCCCTTGCCTTTGTTTTAAAGAAACGAATATCCTGATATGTTCCCCCGTTGCTGTTGTTGAGCGCATAATAACAGGAGTCTTCCTTCGCAAGCAGCATCAGTACCGCACTTTTACAATTATCATTATAGCCATACTGCTGTTTTAAGAAATCTTCCACATTCTTTTCGAAGATATCTTCGTTTTCATCCTTTAGATACGCGGCATAACTTCTGGCGATCACTGCCATATAAGAAGCATTCTTAGAAGCCGTTTCGCAGTCTTTTAACTGCATCCGCATAATCTCCACCGTTTTCTCCAAAGACGCCGTGACCGTATGTTCCACCTGCTTATACAGATTTCCCGTGATTAATCGTATGATAATGAGGGTCAGCATCAACAACGGAAAAAACCACCCAAACAGAAGCATCCTCACCATGCTCCATCTGAGTGATTTTCTCCGGCTGCATCTTTCCTTTATCCTTTGAATGACTGCGTTCATATTTACTCCCAATCCTTTTTCTTTCAGTCTATACCATTCTCATGATTTTTAAAAGTATGCACCGCTTTTTTCTTATAATTCCAGATACTTCTCAAATACTTCACAAAATGCCGCTGCGTCTTTGTTTTCCTTCATTTCGCAAAAGATCCGTAATAACGGCTCCGTACCGGAAAACCTTACGGAAATCCACCCGCCATCCTTTAGATAAATCTTTAAGCCGTCCAGATAAGATATTTTCTCAACCTCATAGGGAATCTGCGGCAGCATTTTATCTTCCAGCAACTGCTTCTGTATTTCTTCCTTTTTCTTCGGACTGAAACGATAATCCCGCTCCTCTAACGCCATGCCGCCGTATTCTTTTCGTATCGTCTCCATGATCTGTGACAGTTTCATGCCTGTCACGGCGATCATCTCCACTAACAATGCGGAAGCATAGATACCGTCTTTTCCTTTGATATGGCCTCTTACGGCCATACCGCCCGAAGATTCTCCTCCGATGACCGCATCGGTCGCAAACATTTTGGCCGATATATGTTTAAATCCTACCGGAACCTCATAGCATTTCTCCCCGAAGCTCTCTGCAACTCTGTCCAGTAAATGGGTCGTACATATATTCCTGACTGCCGGTCCATGCCAGCCTTTATATTTAACGAGGTAATAATACAGCAGTACCAGGATATCGTTCGGATGCAGGAAATTCCCCATATCGTCGATGACGCCGATCCGGTCCGCATCGCCGTCGGTCGCAATGCCCAGATTACATTTTCTGTCCAGCACATAATTCTGCAGTGTCCGCAGCGTCTCCGCCGTCGGCGCGGGCAGTTTTCCGCCAAACAGGGTATCATGTCTCTCATGGATCGTCTCTACTTCGCACCGCGCAGTCATAAGAATCGTTTTTAAGGAAGTCTCGCTGACGCCGTACATTGGATCTAATGCAATGCGCAGACCGCACATTTTGACTTTTTCTATATCTACGGTATCGATGATGCTGTCAAGATACTCATTCAGCGGATAGATCTCTTCAATGAGTCCTTTCTCGATCCCTTCCTCATAACGCATATCCTCTACCGGAATATCCGTCACTTCGTCAATATATTTTTCGATCTCGGCCGTCTGTACTTCATCCGCATCCCTGCCGCCGTATGTAAACACTTTGATGCCGTTATAAGTAGCGGGGTTATGGCTTGCCGTGATCATCATGCCGTAATGAAACTTATTCTTCATCACATAGAACATGACAAGGGGCGTGGGCGCCGATTTATTGATCAGGCAGGCTTTGATCCCCTCTTTGGCAAAAACCTGCGCCGCCCACTGCATTGCCTCTTTTGAGAGAAAGCGTCTGTCATATCCGAGTACGATCCCCTCTTTTTCCACCTTTTCCTCTTTCATCTTGTCACAGATCGCTCTCGATAAGATCTGGATATTTTCTCTTGTGAACTCATCGCCTATTACCGCGCGCCATCCGCCGGTTCCAAACTTGATCATAACTCTTTCCTCCTGTTATATTATTTTTTAAGACCTTCCTGTTGTTTCTTAACCTGCCTATCCTAATGTCACTTCTACAACGTGTCTGCTTCCTGTCCGGGACGGTTTGATCCTGTCTGACGGCACACCGTCTATCCGTATTTCCTTCACGCCCTTCATCACACCGTCAGGGTTATTCACTATGATCTCATACGATGCTCCCCGGAATACGCGTGTCGCCCGGAATGATTTCCAATCCGCAGGAATGCAGGGATCGATCTTCAACTCATCATAATCCGGCCGGATGCCCAGCATATATCTGGTTGCCGCAAAATAGGACCAGCCGCCGGATCCTGTCATAAAAGGATGTCTTGCCCTGCCGTATGCACTGTGATCTTTTCCCGCTATAAACTGACAATACGAATACGGCTCGGATTCCCTGACCTCGATCTTATCATTCTGCCAGTATGGGCAAAGCGCATCATAGAATTTCATCGCCAGATCGCCTCTTCCTCTGACACAGGCCGCCGCCCAGGCCCACGGATTCGGATGGGAGAAGATCGCTCCGTTTTCTTTCAGTCCCGGATACACTCTTGTCACGAAACCGATATCGTCATCCGGTACGGTATAAGACGGCGTATTCAAAAGAAGTCCGTACGGCGTGTATAAATATTCATCGATCGCCTGCAGTGCGGCATCCGCTTTTTCCGCATCCGCGGCTCCCGAAAGGACCGCCCATGCATTGGATTCCAGATGCACTCTGCCTTCCGCATCTTCCTGACAGCCTATCTTCCTGCCGCTTGCCGTGATGCCTCTGATAAACCATTCTCCATCCCACAGTTCCCGGTTGCATACTTCTTTGACATGCTGTGCGGCTGCCTTGTACTTTTTCGCATCTTCCCACTCTCCCAGATGCTCTGCCAGGCCGATGAACTCCGTCAATGCCCAGTAATGCAGGAAACTGACCATAGCGCTTTCTCCGCCGCCCAGGTTCAGACAATCGTTCCAATCCGCCCGCAGTCCTTTGCAGATTCCCGTCTGTCCCACCTGCTTTGCGGAAAAGTCCAGAATCCTTTTCAAATGCCCGTAAACCGTTTCCGTTTTGCCGCTTCCGTCCAGGAATGTGTCTGCATAAGGATACTCCGCAGAGGCGAAATCAGTGTCCCCTGTTTCTTTTATATATTCCGTCACTGCCGCTACCAGCCAGAGCGCATCATCGGAACAGGCGTCCTTTAATCCGTGAATGATGCTGTTTTTATCCGGCTCGGGGATGACCGTAGGTGATTTAAACGGCTTCTCTCCCGTATTCTCCATAAACCATTCGGGCTGGAACAGATGCAGTCCGTATCCCTCACTCGTTAATCCCCGCAGCAGCTGTTCGATACGTTCTCTGCACTTTAACGGATTGGAATGCGGGATCGTCATGGCATCCTGTGCCGTATCCCTGTAGCCGAGTCCCACTCTGCCGCCCACTTCGATAAAAGAAGCAAAACGGGAAAACATAACGTTGATTTCCGACTGATACAGCGTCCATGTATTGATTAACGTATTCATTCCTTCATTCGGTGTCTGAATCTGCAGCTTCGCGCATTTATCTTCCCAGTAGTTTCTCAGATCCGCATATACTTCATCCACAGCCGCGGGATCTTTGTATTTTTCGCGTATGCGCTTTCCTTCTTCCCGGTTTCCTTCCCCTAAGAAAAAGAACAGGCGCACTTCTTCTCCCGGCTGTAAGATCAGCTTTTTCTCCAAACTGCCGCAGTGGTTTCCGCCCTTTTCATACGAAGAAGAACATTTACCCGCTAAAACCGCCGCCGGATCAGACTCCGTGTGATACGTCCCTATGAAGCTGTCGCGCATACAGTCAAAACCGTCCGGTTCAAAATCAGCCGTAAAATACTGATATCCTTTTTCTTCATAAAACAGATCTTCTTCTATGATGCCATCCTCATAAGATGCCCCGGCACAATAAAGACTCATCTGGTAATTCTGGTTGTCGATCATAATATGATGAAAAGAAAATTCCAGATAGGAAAATACACTCAGATTTCTTACGGTTTCTCCTGTATTGCGAAGCTTTACATCCCATATCTGCACCGCTTCCCCTCTGGGGATCACCATTGTCTGGGACGCCTGAATTCCCTGATAGTCACATTCGTAGACCGTATAAGACATCCCGTGCCGGCATGTATAGTTTGCCTGTGCAAGCGGCTTGCCTACAGGCTGCCACGATACGGACCAATAATCCGCATTGTCATTATCACGCAGATACACATAAAATCCCGGCCTGTCCATCGGCACCGCGTTTCCTCTAAAGCGGCTGATCCGGTGATATTCCGGCGTCTTATAGAACAGATAGCCGCCCGCCGTGTGGTTTATGACCGCCGCCATATCCTCTACACCGATATAATTTGTCCATGAACAGGGAAGATCCACTCTGTCTATTACATATTCCCTGTTCTGATCATCAAAATGTCCGTACTGCATAATACCCCTCCCTATCTGAAAGTACCATAAGCTCTGTTCATGACTTCTCTTACTTCTATTATAGGAAGGGGTCTATGACATGAAAATAGATGAAGATGTGATAATTTGTCAATTCTTGTGCAGACGTTTTAACAGAGCACAACGATCCTGCGCGGCGTCGTCTGAGGCGGAATGCTTCTGGTCGTCGCCGTATAATAGACGAGCAGTGTCTGATTACCGAGATTGCATCCGGTATTCTGTCCGTTTATTGTTTCAATGTTCGTATTTCTCGCAACATTCAGCTGCAGGGAATTATCTTCAGCCGTCAGATTACGGTCAAAGCGGTTCAGCATGATCTGTTCCTCTCTTGTCAAAACGGTAACGATCTGTGCCTGATACTGCGGCGGGAAAATAAGCGGCACCGGAAGCGATGCGTCATAAAATGCCGCAACACGCAGTCCCGCACGAAGCGGTCTGCAGTCAACCACTTTTGTCTCCGGTGTTATCATAAAGTTCACAATCCCGTTATTCGTACGCAGCGACATCATTTGACTGCAGCAGTCACTTCCACGCGCCATATTTACGATCGTGCCGATCACAGGCTCATAGTCCATATATGCCATAATTAGTCTCCATTCTTGCCCGGTCTTATTCTAAGTTATGTCTCTATGGCAAAAGGGTGCCTGGTTCACAGGCGGCAGACATGTATGGTTTTTACAGATATAGTACGTAGTCCTGCCATGCAGAAGCGGATACTCTTCCGTTTCCTGCGTCAAAACGGTGATATCCGCATAAAGCGGCAGCCGCGCCGTGATCTGTTCTGTATTGTCTGATCTGGTCAATACAACGGTGATTTTCTGCGGCGGATATGATTCCCACAGCAGCGCCGCCATAAACATTGTATGCCCTGCCGGATAGTGTTTTGCTTCTCCCGACAAAAACGCAAACTGTTTCCGGACAGCCGTCTCGTATGCCGTCTGCCCGTACTGCAAAAGCCGCACAAGCACATATGCCATGACGGAATTTCCGCTTGGCAGCGCGCCATCATACGTTTCTTTCGGCCTTGCGATCAATCCGTCATTCTTCGTCCCATACAGAAAATAGCCGCCGTTTTCATCGGCAAACTGCTTTCCGGCTTCTCCTGCAATTACGCCGGCCCGCTGCAGATACTCCCCATCCGCCGTCGCCTCATACAGCGAAAGATACGCGGCTGCCGTGTACGCATAGTCATCCAGAAAGCCTTTTACCAAACGGCGTCCTCTCCGGCAGCCCACATACAAAACAGCGTCCTGCGTAAGGTATTCTTTTAAAAACCGCTCCGCTTTCTGCGCCGCCAGAAGATACTCTCTCTTTCCGCTGACCCGGTAAAGCAAAGCAAGCGCGCTTATCATCAGCGCATTCCACGCCGTAAGCGTTTTATCGTCAAGATGCAGTTTCATGCGGGAACGGCGGTGCTGATATAAAATTTTTCTCTCTTCGTCGAATGTATCAGAAATTTCCTGTCCGTTTAACAGATTCGGAATGTTTTTTCCTTCAAAATTGCCCTGTTTCGTAATATGATAATATTCACAGAACTGTTTTCCCTTTTTCTTTCCAAGAACCGCACAGACTTCCTCATAACTCCAGGTATAGAACTTTCCTTCTTCGCCATCGCTGTCGGCATCCTGCGCCGAATAAAATTCTCCGTTTTCCCCCGTCATTTCGCATAGTACATAGTCCGCGGTTTTTTTCGCCGTATCCAGAAAAACGTCCTCGTCAAAAAACCGGTATGCGGCGGCATAGGTAATGATCAGCAGCGCATTATCGTACAGCATCTTCTCAAAATGCGGTACAAGGTAATATCTGTCCGTGGAATATCGTGAAAATCCATGACCAATCTGGTCAAAAATTCCGCCCCGCCGCATCTGCATGAGTGTCATTTTTACCTGCCCGGCCGCCCGGCCTGTGTCTTTTTCCGCCAAATAGGCATACAGCATCAGAAAGAGCAGATTGTGCGGCAAGGGAAACTTAGGCGCCGGTCCGAACCCGCCATACTGTGCATCAAAACTCCCGCACAGCATCTTCACTGCCTGAGCCGGAAGCTTTTCCCTGATTTCTTCATAGATATCATACGTGTCATTTTTAGATGTACTGATCTGGTCAACAATGGTATCCGCCGCGGCTGTCAAAGTCTCTCTGTCGCTCTTCCATTTCTCCGCGATCACAAGAAGCAGATCTGTAAAACCGATCATGCCCGGGCGGGATTCCGGCGGATAATAAGTCCCCGCAAAGAACGGTTTCTGTGCCGCCGTCATAAAAATGCTCATCGGCCAGCCGCCGCTTCCCGAAAGCGACTGACAGACAGACATATAGACACTGTCAATATCGGGACGTTCTTCCCTGTCTACCTTGATGGAAACAAAATAGCGGTTCAGGATCTCCGCGATCTGCTCATTTTCAAAACTCTCATGCGCCATCACATGGCACCAGTGGCAGGTACTGTAACCGATACTCAGGAATACCGGTTTATCTTCCCTCTGTGCCTTTTCAAATGCTTCTGTTCCCCACGGATACCAGTCTACCGGGTTCCCGGCGTGCTGTAAAAGATAGGGACTGCTCTGGTCTTTTAAGTGGTTGCTCATCCTATTTCCCCTTCCGCTCCTGTATTCTGCACTGTATTCTGCATTATAAGCTTTGCTATTGCCTGACTTTTCTTACTATCAGCATATAGGTATATTGACACATACAGGGCCAAATTATGCAGTGTTCCATCTTTCCTGCAGCAAAATCTCTTATACCTGATGGTAAATTTTCCATAAATCTTTGATCGTATACTTTTCACATGACAAAATAATCCCTTCTATGGTATACTCAAACAACAGACAGCACGCTCCGCGTACCGCTCTTACGGGGACTTCCCGGGCCATTCTTATGTCAGCGAAAGGACTCTATGACATGCCGAATCAGACAAAATATGAAAAAATACTGGACGCCTTACAAAGTTTACTGGAAAACAAAGATATACAGACTATCTCGGTCAATGAAATCGCACAGACGGCGGGTATTGCCAAAGGCAGCATTTACTATTACTTTTCTTCCAAAGATGAAATCCTGGAAGCATTGATCGAACGAAATTACGAGAAACCGATCGCTACGGCCAAGAATCTTGCGGAACAGAAACATGTATCGCCTTTTATCCGCATGGCGATGATCTTTCAGGCATGCAGGAATTCCTCCACGGCATTTCTAAGGCAGCATGCCGGAACCAAAAGCGTTACGACACAGGATCATCTCCTCTTACACCAGAAATATTTAAACCATCTTATTGTAGAGCTGAAACCGGTTCTGACTTCCATTATTGAACAGGGAATCGAACAGGGTGAGATTCATTTTGACTATCCGGCGGCGCTTTCGGAGATCGTCCTGATCATACTGGCCGTCAAGATGGATACGACACTGCTGCCCTCTTCCCCCGAAGAGATCGAAGAGACGATCTTAGGACTGATCTCCTTGTTGGAAAAAGGCACCGGAAATCCACCCGGCACTCTGAATTTTTTGATCACTCCGCCGTAAAAAAGCGACTTCGTCATCTTCTGATGCCATGTCCTTCCGGCAACGGACTCTCTTATAAAGATTAGAGTGTCAAAAGGCGCCTCTTAAGACTGTATCCGGCATAATCAAAAAGTCCTCGAAGCGGCCCGGCTTCGGCACATGGATTTTCTAAGTATTCCGGTAAAGCTATGTGGCCGGACGCAACCGCCCGCCATTCGCATCCATGCTCAATGCGGACTTTTTGATTATGCCGGATACAGTCTTAAAAAGCGCCTTTTGACACTCTAACTTTATAAGGTAAAAAGCGCAGGCCTGACAGCCTGCGCTTCGTAATTTGCTCCGTAAATTCCTGCCTGTATTCCACTACTGCGGCCACGGTAAATTCCTATAACACATTCGTAGAACCGATCTGTGCAAACTGACTTTCTTTCTTACGGTCTTTTAACGCTGTACGAACCGTAGGTACTGCACCGAGCAAGGTGAAGGCATAAAGCATAACAAGATTTGCCCAGTATACGGCGTTGTCGATCACACCTTCTGCCAAAAATACCGGTACATAACGGTATCCTTCAAAGATCGATGCCTCAAATTCCTGTACAATGAGGAGCGCATATTGCACTCTGTCTCCGACATATGTCATAATGATCATCATGATAATACTGATGATAACGCCCTTTTTGGTCAGTTTGCCGCCGAGCATCTCATAACCTTTGATCGTACAGACAGCCATAATTACACCTGATACGGCTGCGACACGGCCGAGCTGGCCGAAAATGACAATGCAGAGCACACCTAACAATGATCCAAGCAGGGCGCCGACAATACCGCCGACCACATTCTCATTCTTCATTTTCTTCTGCTGAGTCGCCAACGTCATATCCTGACGGAACTTTCCTGCACAATCCGGGCACAAATGCATATAACTGCCTCTCACGTCATACCCTGCCATCTCCGCCTGCTGTGAACAGAGCTGGCAGCACGGTTCAAACCCTTTTCCCCGCAGAAACGAAGTCACGGCGTTGATGCTGCCGTTAACAAAATTGCCGAGCTTTTCCGCATTTTTGGTTGCTTTTAACGTCATTTTAATCTGGTTCCCGTCCTGGATCAAAGACACGACAGGCGCTTCCCCTTTCACAAATGCCTTTGTATCCTCCTTACTCAAAGATCCCATTGGTGATTTCGCACTCAGACTGACGGTAAACAGATACGGATAGCTTGCATTTTCCGCATATACAAAGACTCCGTAGCCGTTCTTTTGTCCATACATGACGTTCCGTATGCTGTCAAATTTTAATCCTGCCGCTGCTGCCACCTGTTCATACTTTTGTACTTTACTGCTCATTTTTCCCTCTCCCTCATTTTTATTTCTTTTTATATGCGCCGCATTCCCGTTTACGACGGCTATTTCGTCCCCTTATGCCGCCATATTCGCTAAATACCGCGGAATGTAAAAGTAAACTCCAGTTTCTTTCCTACGTCGATCAAATATTCCGGGTGTACATGCGCCCCCCAGCTGTCGTCTCCGCCGACGCCCATCTGACGCATCGCCGCCCGTACTACCGTATAATGTATTTCCGGCAGTTCGAAAGGATGTCTGGCATTCTCCAGTTCATGGGGTGTGTATGGCAGAACCGAAAAACTCATGCCGTTTCCCGAGTATGTCTGCACCGTGTCCGCCTTCTTAAAATCATATGCGGCATCATACGTAAATAAGAGTCCTCTTCCCTTTCTGTCCGTTATCTTCGCATAGCGGACGCCGGTCTTATTGCCGCACTCCTGCGGTACCAGATATGCCGCCATATTGTCTTTTACAAGATTCCTATATACACCGAGTTTTGCGCCTTCCTTACGGTCTTCATAGCTTTCCTCCGGCCCGTTTCCGTACCACTCCACATGATCATAGTCGGCATTCAAATGAAACATCATACCAAATTCCGGCATGTCGCCGAGTTCCTTTACCGGATCATAAGACAGCGTCGTCCGAATCCGGCCATCTCCATATACCCGGTATGTCACCTGACATGCGGCATCCGGCGTTGTCTGGAAACGGTAGTAATACGTAACTGCCACACAGTCTTTTTCTTCCGTGACTTCCGGATTTTCATACCGGATACCGTCCGCCGTCTCCGTCTTTTTCCCGGCATCTCTCGTCGTCAGATAAAGACTCGCCAGTTTCCACTGCGCGTACCGTCCCGGCATGTTGTTCCCCTCGTCATTATCGACAGGCGCACGCCAGAAGTTCGGTTTCGGTATCCGCTCCAACAGCTCGCGTCCCGCATAACGATACGATACCAGTCCGCCTCCCAAGGAAAACAATGCTTCAAATTCCGCTCCGCGTACACCGATATTGTTTTTGCCGCGGATCAGCGTCATGGGACATAAAACCGCCTCTTTTTCCTTTTCCGCCGTCCGCGCTATAACCGCCTGTCCAAATGCAACCTCATATCCGGCCTTCGCCCAAAGCGTATCGGCTTTCAAATGAAATGATACCGTAAGCGCATATTCTCCCGCATGCTCCGGAAGTGTAAACGGAACCGGGAACCGCAGCCTGCTTTCCGGCTCCACACTGATATTCAGCGCCTTCTTCGCGACCGGGACACCGTTTCGTAATAAAACCGCCTCTGCATCAAAGGCATCCGCATTGATAAACAGATTCTTATTCCACACTTCAAAATCTTTCTCATGAATATCCACCGACAGATTCTGATAATCATATTTCACTTCCTGCATCTTTGGCGAAGCGTCCCGTTCTCCGCCATAGACAATACCGTTTCCGCTGAAATTGAAATCGCACGGACGGTCTGCAAAATCCCCGCCGTAAGCCTGATATTCCCTGCCGTAACGGTCCTTTTTATAAATCGACTGATCAATATAATCCCAGATAAAACCGCCCTGATAGCCGGAGTTCTCTTTGTCTGCAAGATTCGTATATTTATGCAGAGCCCCGCAGGAATTGCCCATAGCATGAGAATACTCGCAGCATATATATGGTTTGGCATCCTCTTTTTCCAAATAGGCTTCGATGTCCCGTACACTCGGGTACATACGGCTCTCCATATCGGATGTATCGGGATAGCTCCTGTCAAGCGCGATACCCTCATAATGTACGAGCCTCGTATCATCCAGAGAACGGAACAGCTCCGACATCTTATAGATTGTCCTGCCGCCAAAAGATTCATTGCCGCATGACCAGATCACGATTGCGGGATGATTCTTATCCCTCTGATAACAGGAATTAATGCGGTCAAGCATCATTCCCTCCCAATGATCATGATCTCCCGGAAGTACATAGGATTTGTCCGCCGCCCCTCTTAAATAAGGCTCCCATGTACCGTGCGTCTCCATATTGCACTCCGCGATCATATAAAGGCCGTATCTGTCGCACAGATCATAGACCGCCGTATCATCCGGGTAATGACAGGTACGAATGGCGTTGATATTATGCCTTTTCATCGTCACGATGTCTTTTTCCAGTTCTTCATAAGAAACGTGTCTTCCGGAAACAGCGCTGAATTCATGCCGGTTGACGCCTTTAAATACGATCCGCCTGCCGTTTAACAGCATACGGTTGTCTTTCATCTCAAACTTACGCAGGCCGACCATCTGCTCCGTATATTCTTCTATCCCGCCGTTTTCTCCGATTACTTCGCACTCCAGCCGGTACAGATACGGCTGTTCCGCGCTCCACAGCTTCGGCTCCCGGATTTCTTCACGGAACGTTTCTATCTGGGGTTCCCTATCCCGGATGTTTTCTTCCTGCCCGTTTTCAGCGCCCCTGCATTCATCTTTGCTTAGCTGCGGCGAAAATGCCGTCTCTCCGCCAAATCTGCTCTCCCGCTCAAAGACTGTCTTTTCTCCATCTTTTAACGTATAACGGATAGATCCTCTTCCGCTTACTTTGGTCCGGACCTCCAGTTCTGCCTTCGTAAAGTCCTGTCCGGTAAATAAAGTTTTGATCCTGATATCTTCCATGTGTACGGACGGTACCGCATACAGATATACGCTGCGGTAAATACCTGAAAAGCGGAAAAAATCCTGATCCTCACACCAGCTCGAAGACGTCCACTTATAGACCTGCACCGCCAGTTTGTTTTCTCCCGCTTTCACATAAGGCGTAACAGCAAACTCGGAAGGCGTAAAGCTGTCTTCGCTGTATCCGACGTAACTGCCGTTTAACCAGACTGCCATACCGCTTTCCACACCCTGAAACGAAAGACGCAGTTCTTTTCCCTGCATATTCTGCGGCACATGAAAATATTTCACATAACTCGCCACCGGATTAAAACGCTCCGGAATCTCCCCGGGACTGACTTCTTCCCGTCCATCCCACGGATACTGCACATTGACATACTGCGGCGCATCATATCCTTCCATCTGGATGTGCGCCGGAACACGGATATCCGTCCAGCACGTGCAGTCATAGTCCTCTTTTTCAAATCCCTCTATTGCAGAGGCTTTATTGACTGCATAGGAAAATTTCCAGACACCATCAAGAGACATTCTAAGCGAGCTCTTCCTCATGGAAAACTCTGCTTTGTCACGGCAGATCATATGCGCCGAATGCGCGGGAAGCACGTTATCCTTGAAAAATAACGGATCTTTTACTTTGTCGTAATCAAAATTCTTCATAGGATCTTCTCCTTATGGGTTCAAAATGATATCTGATGGCACAATTTTAACATAATTCCGGACATTATACTACCGGAAAGTATTGACCGGCACGCATTTTATTCCCGTTCATTGTCCGGCCTGCCGGCATTCATATCAGTATACATATCGAGCAGTCCGACCGTTTCCGAAGCGGGACGCCCATACATATTGCAGCACTGTTTGGAAACGGTCTTGGCATGCTTAGCCTGATCATCCATAAGGACGCTCATCCGGTATACGCCGTTTTGCGATTCTGCATCCAGGTGGCGCATGATCTCCTCGATCATTTCTTCATTTTCCATAAGCATTTTCCTTTCCCTGATCCTTTTTCTAATCTTCCTTTTGTCCGTTTGCCTTCTTTGCAAAAATCTCCTGCAGAGATTCCGTATACGGCGCTCTGGCAATTCCGTATTCCGTAACGATGCCTGCGATCAGATCATGGTCCGTCACATCAAATGCCGGGTTAAAGACTTTAATGCCCTCCGGCGCCATACGTTCTTTATACCACATCTGCGTCACTTCCTCAGCCGGTCTTTCTTCTATTTTAATATCGGCTCCTGTCTTCGTATTCATATCAATGGTAGAGGTCGGTGCGCAAATATAAACCGGCACGTTATAGCGTTTTGCCACTGCCGCTACCACGGAGGTCCCGATCTTGTTCGCCGTATCTCCGTTGGCCGCCACTCTGTCACAGCCCACAAAAACCGCGTTCACCCAGCCGTTTCGCATCACGGCTCCCGACATATTGTCGCAAATCAAGGTCACATCCACCCCTGCAGAAGAAAGCTCATAGGCGGTAAGTCTGGCTCCCTGCAGAAGCGGTCTTGTCTCATCGGCAAAGACCCGGAATCCGTAACCCTTTTCCTGCCCCAGATAAATCGGCGCGGTAGCCGTTCCATATTTACAGGTCGCAAGCTGTCCGGCATTGCAATGTGTCAAAATGCCGTCTCCCGGCTTCACAAGCGTCAACCCGTATTCACCGATCGCTCTGCATACTCTGATATCTTCTTCTTTGATGAGAACGGCTTCTTTCTTTAATAATGCTTTGATCTCCTCCACCGGCTTTTCCCGGTTCTGCAGACACACCTGCTCCATCCGCTTTAATGCCCATGACAGATTGACCGCAGTCGGTCTTGCCGAATCCAGATATGCTTTCTGTCTGCCGAATTCTGCAAAAAAAGTGTCAAAGTCGTCCGTCACGATCTGCCTGGACAGCAGATAGATCCCGAATGCCGCCGCCACACCGATCGCCGGGGCGCCGCGCACCTTTAACAGGTAAATGGCATCCCAGATTTCCTGTGCAGTCTTTAAACTGATGATCTGCGTTGTGCCGGGCAGCTTCGTCTGATCAATAATGACAAGTGCGTCATGTTCATCATCCAACGCCACCGTTTCATAGTCCATAATATTCTTTTCCATTTCAGCGCTCCTTCCTTTGCCCACAAATGAATACCGCCTGCGCATAAACATTTCTTCCGTTTTCTCCAATGCCTGCACACAGCCTTTACGTCAATGCGCCGCCGTAATATCCGCAAACGCCGCTCCCGCTGCCAGACACAGATCCTCCGGCTTTAACGCTATCTGAGATCCGATCCTGCCGCCGCTGACGATCATTGTCTCCAGCTGCTTCGCCGATTCGTCGATCCGTGTTTCGTAGCGCTTCTTCATCCCGACAGCCGTACAGCCGCCTCTGATATAACCTGTCACTTTATTAATATCTTTCACATGAATCATATTGACCGACTTCACACCGACAGCTTTTGCCGCCTTCTTTAAATCCAGCTCTTCGGCGATCGGTATGACAAATACATAATAGTCTTTCGTATTGCCCTCCGTCACCAGCGTTTTGTACACTTTCTCATAAGGAAGCGAAAGCATGTCCGCAATCTGCAGCGCATCTACAAATTCCTCACACTCATATGTATATTGCGTATAGGGTATTTTCTCCTTTTCCAATATCCGCATCGCATTGGTTTTGACCTCTTTGTTTCTGGCCATACATATATCCTGCCTTTCTTTTGCTCTGTTTCTCTTTTGCTCTGTTTCCCGGCCTGAATCCTCCAGCGCCCCGCCTTCTACTGATCCGTCCTTTACGATATTCTCCTTCATAGCAGCAGATAGTAGGTCACGGGAAACAGTTTCTCCAAAACACGGAAAAGAGGCATATATACCGCCAGCCTGATCCAGACCGGACAGCAGACAACACTGGCAAATGTCAAAATCGGCACAGCAGCAGCCATTGTCTCCTGCTTTCTTAATAACAACCTGATTATACTACAATAAACGACAATAAGAAACTGGTAAAAGAGAAGATGACATATCTCTTTTCCGATACCGGCAAAATACAGGCTCCACTCTCCCTGCTCCGTTACGGCGCCTGCCCCGACAGACTGTCCCGTCACAAGCAGGCACAGTAATGCAGCAAAAGATATATAAACCGTAGGGATCCATACATTGACCGCTGTGGTTGCCCAGTCCGGCGCAATCCGCACAAACCGTCTCTTTGCCCGATCTCTCCAATCCGTTAAAAGACCGCACAGTCCGCTTAAGAAAATACAGACAGCCAGAATCCCCCGCAATCTGAAGCCGGGGTCTGTACCTTCCTTTTTCATCGCTTGACTCATATAGTCATCCTCGCTGCCCGCCTGTTTCTCACCGTCAGCGCTGCCGCCATACGCGATATGATCTTCAGGATCTGCCAGGTCTCCATGATACGCAAAAACAAAAGTGCTGCCGTCCGTCAGATGCGTTTCATATGCTTCCTGTGCAAACGAAACGATTTCCTCCCGCGCTGCGCCGTTCTCTTCCGCCTGTATAAAGACTTCCGTATTCTCAATATAGTTTACATAATTCAATTCGGAATATAGCGAAAAGATCATACTCGCGATATGCTCCTTGATGATTCCGATCATTCCGGAAGAAGAAGCACCGTACAGCATGACCGATCCCTGCCATGTACCGTTACGCAGCCGTTCTATCAAGTCTCCGGGCAAAACCACGCCGCACTCCAGTTCTCCCCGCTCTATATCACGAAGCATGGCCGCCTGTTCTTCATAGACATGAAAAACAAAGATACCCTCCTGCGCATCCTGCCGGGATAACCATTCCGAAAGCTGCTCATTCCGCGTATCGCCGTCCTGCTCCCCATCTATCATAATGCCCACGCCGGTTCCCGTCGTTTCTTTCTGTGCCGCCCTGAACATACCGTATGACAGCACCGGCAGAATAAACAGAAGCAGTATAAACGCAGGTTTTTTTAACATCCTCTTCATCATAAGACAAAGCCAGATCCTGTATCTTTTCATGGCATTCTCCTTCCTGCTGCCAAAGAGGCAATCCCAAACCCTGCCGTATACAAAAGCAGTACGCCTGCCGTTTTCGCTGACAGGGTTCCTGTATACATACTCCCCGCTGCTTCTATCAAATACGTCGTAGGCAGAATTTCTCCTATTCTGCGGACGATATCCGGTAAAAATACAGACGGCAGAAAACCGCCTGAGAAATACATCATGACCGAGGCAAGAAAAAACAGTGCAAGAATTGCGGCAGTCCCATTTCCCGCTGCCTGGAAGATCAGAAATACGAACGTTGTAACACAAAGTAAAATAACCGTACCGCTCATCAGCACGACTGCCAGCCGCTCACCATGCACCTTCGGAAACAGATACGCATATCCGGAAAGTGCCGTCAGTCCTTTTACGGACAATCCGAAACAAAAACCGCCGGTCCCCATACAGCACAGACCGCACAGCCACTTCCCAAAACACTGTGCACAAACAGAAATCCCTTCCCTGGCAAGCTGTTTTCTCATCACTGCAGAATATGGCTGCATCATAGGATAGCAGGCCATACCAAGCAATAGCAGGAAAAAAATACCGCCGGACGCCGCCGCATATTCTATCATGGAAAGTTCTCCTGGTGCAGAAATCTCACGCTCCCGGAACAATGCCAGCCTATCCAGTGCAAAGGCCAGATTATACCGATCGACTTCCGTTTCCAGAACAGATAATCTTTCCAATGCCCCATATTCTTCCGCCGTATCATAAATGCCGTAAATCTGTGCCTGCGCAATACGCAGCATTCTCACGCCTGCATCCGTCAGCTCTTTTAACAAAGCCGACTCTATGCCCGCATTCTCCGGAAAGTATACCTGTACCGGCACATTACTGCCGGTTAATATCCCTTCTATCACGCCGCCCGGTAAAAGCACAACTGCCGCCGCCCTGCCCTCCTGCAACATGGTAAATCCCTCTTGTTTTGAAACCTGCAGAAAACGACAGCTTTCAGAGATACTCTCCATCCCCTGTACATAGTTGAGCGCCATATCCGTCAGGGGATTCTCATCCTCCTCTACAAGTGCGACCGTAATCTGTACAGCCGGTATATCCCGAAGAAACAATTTCGCCGCCCCCAATGCGACCATTCCCAAAATCCCCAGCAGAAAAAGCGCATCCGCAAACATCGCAGGAAGCATCTTTATCGTATGTTTTCCTTCCAGCCGCCATAAAATAAAAGTTCTGTTCATATCATCAATCTCTTCCTATCGCTTTTAACCACCGCCATATCCTTTGCCAAAACTGCGCTTCCAGATCCTGATATTGCGCGCCTGTTATTTCAAAAAGCCTGATCGTCTCTCCTTCCGGTTCTGCGATCGCTTCACAAAGCGGCTCCGCCACCGCCTTGCCGGTGACTTTAAAGCTGCCGATTCTATCGACTGCAACAGTCAATTTGTGCAGCTGTGTCGTAACGCTACTGTCATTTTCATCATAAACAATCTCTGCACCGGCCTGTATTTCTATTGTTTCCTCTTCTCTGTCAAAGCGGTTTCCAAATACAGACAACAGCCTTTTATCAAGCGGCAGAATATAAAGCGGTATCTCTGCCTGCATATTGACAATAATGTCATCTATACTTCTTTCTTCTCCAAGAAAATTAACGCTGCCGGTCAATTTGAGATTGATATACTGTATCTGCGCCGGATCAGATTCCCCGGATTTCCTACGGATCATGATATCCGTCTCTTCCAATGTGATCTGAACGATCCGGTCATTTTCATCTACCGCTGCAAGCAGTACCATGCACTCGGGTGCATCTGCTTCCTCTTCTCCATAGGAAAACTCTATCCGATATTGACTGCATTGGTACTGTTTGTTATCTTTTTCCGGAACCGAAATAACAAGCGGTTTTTCCAGTTTTTCTATTTCTACGGTATACATATGATCATTTAATATGCCGCCGTTTTGTATTCCATTATCCCTTATATACTCCATGCATTCTGACAGGTTTCCATAAAATTCTCTCCAGATCGTGCCTGTCTCCTCGGGAAATAAATCCAATGAAACCTCCAGATCCTCGATCCTGCCAAACTTTTCTGCGAACAGGGAATCATTATACTGCCTGTCAATGCGCCGCGTGTCCAATTCCAGATTCTGCCGGAAAAATACGGGAATGGTGACGATCAAAGTATGATCCAGTCCAATAAGCGAAACACCTGCCAATTTATTGTTCATCACGCTGATTTCCGTATCCGCCCGCAGCCTCCGCGCTTTAGCATCCCTGAGAAACACGGTGTCAACGCCTAATGTGACCGGAAGTTCTTCACTGCTGACATTAAACACCATCGTCATTTTCATGGCCCCGAACGGATCTCCAGGGGCATTACCCGATGCAGTTTCCCATAACGCCTGCCGCTCTTTCACTTCTTCCGCCAGATTCAGCATTCCCTTCACAAGCGCTCTCTCTTCCGAGCCATACCACCTTATTACCAGAAAACCTGCCGCAATCAGGACAATTGCACATGCTGCAGCGGTCCATACTGCGAACCTTCTTCTTCCGTGCCTTTTATCATTTATCTCTATTTCAGGAATCGGAATCTCCTCAAACTGCTCCATATCAGACCTCCTCTTTGTGTTCATCCCATAAAATGAACGTCAGATTTTCTATCCGGCAAACGTGCCATTTTTCGGCTGACTGTATGTCCATACATTCATATACAGTCCGCTTTCTTTAAAACTTCGCTGTCAGCGCCGTTCCCCGAAGCTCTCTGTTCACCGGAAAAAGCCTGCCATCTTTCATCACATACAGCCTATCGCACAAAGACAGCTCGCTCTCTTCATGTGTCGTAATGACAACCGTTCCCTTCTTTTCCAGATAAATCTGCAGATACCGTTTAATGTCCTCTTTACACACCAGATCAAGCGCTGCGCTCGGTTCATCCAGGATCAGTACAGGCGGCATCCCCGCCAGCGCAATGCCGATGCTCACTCGTTTTTTCATGCCGCCGGAAAGCTTCCTGACAGGCTTTTTCACAAATTCTCCGATCCCCAATAACTGCAGAAAACCTTCCTGCAGCTCTTTTTTCAATTCCGTCCGATCCGGATACCACAGTCTTAAATTGTCATATACACTGAGCTCCGGGATCAGAGGATTCTCCTGCGGCACATATCCTGTCATTTTCTGAAAAACAATAGGATTTTTCAGCGCATCTTTTCCATAATAGTATACGCTGCCTGATGCCGGTTTCAGTACCCCTGCCATAATCGATAGAAAAGTGGATTTCCCACAACCGTTCGGTCCGACGATTCCGATGCATTCTCCGCGTTCACTCTCAAGAGAAATGCCTTTTAATACCTGTTTTTTTCCATATGCAGCTGTCAGGTTATTAATTTCTATCATCTTCATATTCCACGTCACCCTATTTTCTTACTTGCAAGTTATTGTAGCATACCCCCTTTTGCCTTACAAGATTTTTCTGGTATTGGCAGCTTTTTCCAACATGAAAGCACCATTTTCTGATGTCTTGCAGTCACTGCATAAAAGGCAGACTTCATCTACATCTTTCAATGTTTTTTCAACCGCCTTATCCATTGCTTCTTTCCAGTCCAATCTCCCAAATTACAATTACTTTTCATCCATATCTCGGCTTCTACAACAAAAGGAAACCTGTTGGACAGATTATTTCCATCCGAAAACAGACAACGGCTGATATACCAGTCGCTGTCTGTTTCTATTGACGTTACTTCAATTATAACAACCTGTTCAAATCAGATTACTTTGCAGCAATCTCCGCTTTCAAACTTTCTGTCAGCTTCGGAACGATCTTATTCAGATCGCCTACGATACCGTAGTCAGCTACATCAAAGATCGGTGCATCCGCATCCTTGTTGATCGCAACAATAATATCGGATTCTTCCATACCTGCAACGTGCTGGATAGCGCCGGAAATACCGATTGCAAAGTATACGTTAGGACGAACGGTCTTACCGGTCTGTCCTACCTGCAGATCTTTCGGTTTCCATCCGGAATCAACTACTGCACGGGAACAGCTTACCGTACCGCCGAGTACTTCTGCCAGATCTTCCAGAATCTTGAAGTTCTCCGGACTTCCTACACCACGTCCGCCGGATACGAGAATCTTTGCATCCATAATATCTACCGTATCTGTTACTGCTTTCACAATATCCAGAATTTCCACGTATTTGTTGTCCGGTGTAAATCCGGGATTGAATTCTTCCACTACTGCCTTTGCGCCTTTGATCGGTTCGATCTTCTGCATAACGCCGGCACGTACGGTAGCCATCTGCGGACGGTTATCAGGACATGCGATCGTTGCGATCGTGTTACCGCCGAATGCGGGACGGGTCATAAGAAGCTGGTTGTGCTTCTGTTCCTGTCCGGGAACTGCCTGCAGCGGGAAATCACCGATTTCCAGAACAGTACAGTCTGCTGTCAGACCGGTTGCCACTCTTGCGGAAACTCTCGGTCCTAAGTCTCTACCGATAGCCGTTGCACCAACAAGCACGATCTCCGGTTTGTATTCGTTGATAACAGATGCCAATGCGTGTGCATAAGGCTCTGTTCTGTATACTTTCAGTTCCGGATCATCTACAACGATAACCTTATCCGCACCATACTCTGCAAGTTTATCTGCCAGATCCTTTACGCCGGAACCCAAAAGTACTGCCGTTACATCTGTATTTAAATCTTTTGCAAGGTCTTTCGCTTTACCAAGTAATTCAAATGCAATGCTGCTGATTTCATTATCTACCTGCTGCGCAAAGACGTATACTCCCTTGTATTCTTCTAAACTCATCACAATCCTCCATTCTTGCTATTCACAGAAGTTCTTTTCGCCTTAGATAACATGTTTTACTTTTAACTTGTCAACAATGTAGCTTACGGATTCGTCCGGATCAAGTGTAACCTTTTCTCCCGCACCTTTTCTTACTTTGTCGGAAGCTTTTGCGATCTTGGTCGGTGAACCTTTCAGACCCAGGTTTGCATCATCAACATCTTTCAGATCAGCTCTGCCCCATACGGTGATCTCTTTCTGATATGCATCGAAGATACCGCCGGGTGTCATGTAACGGGGCTCATTCAATTCGGAAAGAGCCGTGATCAGACAAGGCATTTTAGCCTTTACAACATGATATCTGTCTTCATACTGACGTTCAACGATCACGCTGTCGCCGTCAATTTTGATATTCTGTGCATAAGAAATAACCGGAATATCCAAATGTTCTGAAATCTGAGGACCTACCTGTGCGGTATCACCATCAATAGCCTGACGTCCTGTAATGATCAGGTCATACTCCAGATTTCTGAGTGCACCGGCAATTGTTGTGGAGGTAGCCCATGTGTCAGCGCCGCCGAGTACTCTGTCAGTTACCAGAATACCTTTATCTGCGCCCATAGCCATAGCTTCACGCAGAACCTCTTCTGCTTTCGGAAGTCCCATTGTTATAACGGTAACTTCTGCGCCATATTCATCTTTTAATCTCAGTGCTGCTTCTAATCCGGCTTTATCATCGGGATTCATGATCGCAAGCATTGCACCTCTGTCTAACGTACCGTCCGGATTGAACTTTACGCCACCTTTTGTATCAGGTACTTGTTTAATACAAACAACGATTTTCATCGATCTTATCTCCTTTATCATATTTTTCAATGTGCTTATTTCAACAGGCTTCCGGAAATAACCATACGCTGTACTTCGCTGGTTCCTTCATAGATTTCCGTAATCTTGGCATCACGCATCATACGCTCTACATCATATTCTTTGATGTAGCCATAACCGCCGTGAAGCTGAACAGCCTTTGTCGTTACTTCCATAGCAACTTCTGCTGCATACAGTTTAGCCATAGCAGCCTCTACAGAGTAAGAGATCTTCGGATTTTTAGCAAACTCTGCTTTTTTCACAGCTGCTTTGTATACTAACATCTGTGCAGCCTGTACTTTGGTCGCCATATCAGCTAACTGGAACTGTGTGTTCTGGAATGCACCGATCGATCTGCCGAACTGTTTTCTTTCCTTTACATAAGAAATCGTTGTCTCCAATGCGCCTTCAGCAAGACCAAGCGCCTGTGCCGCAATACCGATACGTCCGCCATCCAGCGTATGCATAGCGATATTGAAGCCTTTGCCTTTTTGTCCGAGTAAATTGTCTTTCGGAATGCGGCAGTCTGTGAAGATCAGTTCATATGTAGAAGAACCGCAGATACCCATTTTGTTTTCTTTTGTTCCGAATGTAAATCCGGGCGTACCTTTTTCTACAATAAATGCAGAAATTTCCTTGCTGACTCTGCCGCGTTTCTCAACTGTTCCCGTAATGGCAAAGATCACATAAACATCTGCTTCTTTACCGTTTGTGATGAAACATTTGGAACCGTTAAGTACCCACTCGTCACCGTCTAAAACTGCTTTTGTCTGCTGTCCCTGTGCATCAGTACCGGCACCGGGTTCTGTCAGACCGAAAGCGCCCAATTTCTCACCTTTTGCAAGAGGAACCAGATATTTCTGTTTCTGCTCTTCCGTACCGTATGTCTGAATCGGATCACAGCACAGTGACGTATGTGCAGATACGATGACACCTGTTGTACCGCATACTTTGGAAAGTTCTTCCACACACATCGTATATGTTAACGGATCACATCCCTGTCCGCCGTACTCCTTCGGTACAGGAATTCCCAGAAAACCTAATTTAGCCATTTTATCTACGGTCTCTCTCGGAAAACGATGATTTTCATCTATCTCCTGAGCGAGCGGCTTTGCTTCTTTTTCGGCGAATTCTTTAAAAAGAGTTCTCGCCATTTCATGCTCTTTGCTTAAAGTAAAATCCATGATTTTTATTCCTCCATGTTTATTTTGTTATGGACTATTCCTTAAAAAATGCCTGCTTTCAGCATTCTTTTCGCTTTATTATTTGCTGTAATCGTAAAATCCTTTTCCTGTTTTGCATCCTAACTTACCGGCACGTACCATCTTTTTAAGAAGCGGAGCCGGACGATATTTCGGATCGCCTGTTTCGGAATAAATAACCTGCATGATTGCAAGAACGATATCCAGTCCTACATAATCTCCCAACTGAAGCGGTCCCATCGGATGATTTGCACCGAGTCTCATTGCTGCGTCAATATCTTCCACGCTTGCAACGCCTGCTTCCAGTACGCAGATACCTTCATTGATCATCGGAATCAGAATTCTGTTTACAACAAAGCCTGCCGCTTCATTTACTTCAACAGGTGTCTTGCCGATCTCTTCCGCGATCGTTTTTACTTTGTTGTATACTTCATCCGTTGTGTTCTCTCCGCGGATGATCTCAACCAGTTTCATAACCGGCGCCGGATTAAAGAAATGCATACCGATTACCGGTCTGTCAATTCCTGCACCGATCTCTGTGATGGAAAGAGATGATGTATTGGTTGCAAAAATACAATCTGCTTTACAGATATCCTGTAATTCCTTAAATGTCTGTTTCTTAATATCCATTACTTCCAGAGCAGCTTCAACGATCAGGTCACAGTCCGTACAGATCGTTTTAACGCCTGTTGTGATCTTGGAAAGAACTTTGTCAGCGTCTTCCTGTGTCATTTTGCCCTTTGCAACACGCTTCTCAAATCCTTTTGCAATTTTGTTCTTGCCGTTTGCAGCAAATTCCTCGTTAATATCACACAAACATACTTCATACCCTTCTGTCTGGGCAAAAGCCTGTGCGATACCGGAACCCATTGTACCAGCGCCGATAATACCTACTTTCATGGAAAAACCCTCCTAAATATATTTTTTTTATTTTTATAACATTTCAATTACTCCGGGAGAATCGCAGTAAGCGATTCTCCTAGGCAAAACATAGAATTTCTTAGGCATCGTACTTTGATGCCTTAGAAATTCTTTTTGCCTTTGCCTTGTAGAAATTCTTTTTGCCCTTGCCTTGTAGAAATTCTTTTTGCCCTTGCCTTGTAGAAATTCTTTTTGCCCTTGCCTTTTTATTTGTTCTTAAACGGCTCTTTTACTTTCTCTTTGTTTTTATCAAGGAAGAATGCCATACCGTATTTCTGATCTTCTGTCTCAAAGCAGTCGCCGAACAGTTTCTCTTCGATTACGATCGCATCATCCATACCGACTTCCAAACCGTCATTGATTGCTTTCTTGCAGTTGCGAACAGCGATCGGTGCGTTCTTTGCAATGCCTGCTGCCATTTTCTCTGCCGCCGCCATCAATTCTTCCTGCGGATATACAGCATTTACAAGCCCGATTCTGAGCGCTTCGTCGGCTTTGATATTTTTTGCCGTATAGATCATTTGTTTTGCCATACCGGGACTGACCAGTCTTGCCAGTCTCTGTGTACCGCCAAATCCGGGCGTAATGCCAAGACCGACTTCAGGCTGTCCGAATACGGCATTGTCAGAACAGATTCTGATATCACAGCTCATGGAGATCTCACAGCCGCCGCCAAGAGCAAATCCGTTAACAGCCGCAATAACAGGAATCGGGAAAGTTTCCAGTTTACGGAACACGTCATTTCCTTTTTTACCGAATGCTTCGCCTTCTGCCTTGGTCAGTGTGCTCATCTCTCCGATATCTGCACCCGCTACGAAAGACTTCTGTCCGGCTCCTGTCAGAATAAGGCATCTTACATTGTCCAGATCCACCGCGTCAAGTGTCTTGTCCAGTTCATCAAGAACGGCAGAGTTTAAAGCATTCAGCGCTTTCTCACGGTTGATCGTGATAGTACCTACCTGGCCTTTTACTTCATATAAAACAAATTCCATGATTTTTGTCTCCTTACCTTAAATTTGTATAACAGAGAATGACGCCCCTGTCATTTTCCTGTACAAAACGATGATATTTCTCAGGCAGCGTCCGTTACTGTCTTAAGATCAGCCTTCATACTTCTCTACGATCGTTGCGCAGCCCATACCGCCGCCGATACATAATGTTGCAAGACCTTTCTTCGCGTCGCGTTTCTGCATCTCGTGAAGCAGGGTTACAAGGATACGGCATCCGGAAGCTCCTACAGGATGTCCAAGAGCGATCGCGCCGCCGTTTACATTCAGAACATCATTGCTGAATCCCAGATCTTTCTGTACGGCAAGTGACTGTGCCGCAAATGCTTCGTTAGCTTCGATCAGGTCAAAATCATCGATCTTCATGCCGGCCTTCGCCATAGCTTTCTCGGTAGCCGGTACCGGACCTACTCCCATGATGGAAGGATCTACGCCGCCGAGTGCGCCTGCGATAAATGTTGCCATAGGTTTCACGCCTAATTCTTTTGCTTTCTCTTCGCTCATAACAACGATCGCTGCCGCACCATCATTGATGCCGGAAGCATTTGCTGCCGTAACGATACCGCCGTCAGGTTTAAATGCAGGACGCAGTTTGGAGATGCTCTCTGCCGTAACGCCTGCACGCGGACCTTCGTCCGTATCTACAACAACAACTTCTTTTTTCTTCTTTACTTCTACGGGAACGATCTCGTCTTTGAATTTGCCTTCTGCTCTTGCTTTTTCACATTTCTGCTGTGACCATGCTGCGAACTCATCGAGCTGTTCTCTTGTCAGACCATATTTCTCTGCAACGTTTTCTGCCGTAATACCCATGTGGTAATTGTTAAAAGCATCCCATAATGCATCATTTACCATTGTATCTACAAGCGTTGCATTGTTCATTCTGTATCCGTAACGTCCCTGCATTGCTGCATAAGGAGCCATGGACATATTTTCCATACCGCCTGCTACTACCACATCAGCGTCGCCTGCCATGATCATCTGTGCAGCCATGTTGACACAGTTAAGACCTGAACCACATACAACGTTAACGGTTACAGCGGATGTCGTGATCGGCACGCCTGCCTTGATGGAAGCCTGACGGGCTACGTTCTGTCCGAGGCCGGCCTGGATAACACATCCCATATATACATGATCTACAGCATCTGCGGGAACGCCCGCTCTGTTTAATGCTTCTTTAATAACGATAGAACCGAGAACCGGTGCGGGTGTTGTACTGAGTGCACCGCCCATTGTGCCGATTGCGGTACGGCACGCGCCTGCTAAAACTACTTTTTTTGCCATTTTCTTTCTCCTCCATTTTTAATAAAAATACCTTTTTCAGGCTCTGCAGCAGCCTTACTTTTTTGCCGCTGCCCACTGTTCCTATTGTATCATAGAGACTGTGCTTTTGCAATGATTTTCAAATGCCTATTCGACCGCCGGTCATGCGGTTTTGTGCTTCCCTGCGCCGTCGAAAACCACACAGCATACGCTGTCTTTATATCACAAATCTGTTCATAAAATCTACCATGGTTTCTACCTGTACCTTCTGCTGCTCACTGACAGCTGCAGTTTCCTGCGATGTTGCCGAATTATTATCAACGGCGGCGGAAACCTGCGATACATTTTCATTCAGCTCCTGCATACGCAGTGTGTCTCTTTTCAGGATCTGCTCTATTTGTCCCATTTTTTCCGTAGCTTCTTTTGCATCGGTCATTACCACGTTCATATTGTTTTCCGTTTCCTCTGCGATGGAAATGCTCTTATTCATGACAGAAACGGTTGTTTCGATCAGCTCTGTTGTCCTGCCTGCTGCATTCGCCGATTCGTTCGCCAGATTTTTCACCTGCTCCGCCACAACTGCAAATCCTTTTCCGGCCTCGCCGGCTCTTGCCGCTTCAATCGCCGCATTTAAAGCCAACAGGTTGGTCTGGGACGCGATATCCTCTATCGCTTCTATAATTGTGCTGATCTGCTCCGAGCATCTGCCGATCTCCTGAATCGAAGATTTCAATTCCTGCAGCTTCACGTTGCCCTTCTCTAACGTCATACCCGCTGTCGAAGCCATTTGTGCTGATTTTTCCGCTTCATGCGCGTTTTCTTCCATACTCCTTGTCATGGCGTCAAATGCCGTCATCAGCTCCGACACCTGAGAAGCCTGCAGCGTACAGTTT
The DNA here is from genome assembly GCA_910579735.1 of uncultured Lachnospiraceae bacterium. Classification (GTDB taxonomy): domain Bacteria; phylum Bacillota; class Clostridia; order Lachnospirales; family Lachnospiraceae; genus UBA3282. Next base: position 19,390 of record CAJTUZ010000001.1, on the reverse strand, counting down.
TCGGCCAGATCCTGTGCGGCATAAGCCAGCTGTTCCGAACCGCTGTCGATCTGTCCTGCAACATTGCGGATCGTCTTTATCGTTTCCCGCATCTTCTCCCCGATCTGCTCAAAGGATTCTTTGATCGTTACAAATTCACCCACGTATTCCTGCCTGATCTCAATCTGGTAATTTCCATTCCCCATCTTCTCAAGCGTCTGGGTGATCTCTTTGATCATGCCAAGCAGATTCTTCTTCATAAAGGCGATCGAAGCGACCATCTTTCCCACTTCGCTCTCATCCGCCTCCATGTCCAGCTCCACATGGAATTCACCGCCCGCAAGCACCGCCATCTGATCCGACACCTTGAGGATCGGCTCTAAAAGTTCCTTCTCCGAAAATTTTATCGTCCTGATAAATTCTTTCACAACATACAGAAAGGACAATGCGAACAGAATCTCAAAAATATACTGCAGCACTTTCAGTCCGTCCTGTTTGCCGTCCATTCTGTTCAAGATGGCCAGAATCGTCTCATCCGTCTGCCGGCTGATCTGATCGACCGACTCTCCATATGCCTCGCTAAATACACATGCCTGTGCGGCTGCAAGATCACCTGCCTGTACATGCCCGATCGTCTCCTGTTCCAACGGAACAAGCTGATCTGACATTTCGGCAATCCGGTTTAAATTCGCCCATTCGCTTTCTTTCAGATCACAGTCCTCTAACGTTTCAAGCGCCTTTTCCCTGTTTTTGTCCTCATTTAATTCCTTCATGTAATCATCATAATACCCCTGTTCCCCTGTGACAGCATAAGACTGTATATCATAGGTCAGCATCTTTGACGCGACCCGATACTGATTTAACGCCACGGTTGCATTGAGCTGTGCATTATGTATTCTCGACATACCGATGTTAAACACGATAAATCCGAGCAGTAAAACGGCTCCTATTCCCACCGACAACACAGCCTGACGCACCAGTCTTTTTAACTGCACCGCCTGACTTCTTTTTTCAGACACTACCTTCTCTTTTTTCCCCATACCTTCTCTCCTAATTAGAACATGAAAACAGTTAACGTTACAAAAAGTATAGCTGAATCAGAATCCGTTTTCAATCACTATTTCCCGGATTCTTCGACTGCCGGATCCTTCATTTCATAAACCCGACGCCATTCTTTCGTCTCCTCATTTTTCTGTGTCTCGCTGCGGTTACGGTAAAGAAACTTACTCAGTTCATAACAGTCAATCCAGATTTCATTATCGCTGTCCTTTTGCGATTCATCAAAAATGAGCTGCATCCCCCAATGCAAATGCACAATTTCGATATTATTTACATTTTCTGTCGTACTGTATCCCGTATGTCCCATATAGCCGATCACATCTCCTGCCGTTACGACGCTGCCTTCCTTTAATTCCTTGCTGTATGGAAAATTCTGCCGCAAATGCGCATAATAATAATATCGTTTCCCGTCAAAGCTGCGGATGCCGATACGCCATCCTCCGTACTGATTCCAGCCAAGCGCCTCGACATAACCGGACTCAATGGCGATGATAGGCGTACCGATCTGCCCCATCATGTCATGTCCCAGATGCGGCCTCCTGTAGCCATAACTTCTGGAAGAACCGAAATCGTCATAATGACTGTACTCAAATCCCTTTGCAATCGGTGAAAAGGCTTTCAGGCCATAGAAATCCTTCCACTCCTTCCCTGTACCATCCTCTTTGGGCACCTCCAGGGAGAATTCTCCCACCATGCCATCAAGTACGGCCCCGTACGCCTCTTCATAATAATCATAATATTCCATGTCCCGTGTCAGCTCTTCCATTGTGGTCTCACCGGACTGCAGCAGCTTTGCCGTCTCTTCCAGCTTCAGGATACTCTTTTTGTCAAACTTCCCTCCCTGCAGAGCGCCCACATAAGCAAGCAGTTCTATCCAGTCCACGTGAATTTCTTCCTGATAGGAGTCTCTGTCAAGTTCGTATGCCTTTCCAAGCGCCTCACTCGTAATATTGAAATCCACCCATTTGATAAAATTTCCATCGGCCGAAACTTCCACCGCTTCCCGCTCTTCTTTTGCTTCTTCCCGTATCAGCAGATTCTCCGGCTCATTTTCTCTATGTACTCGCTTAACCAGACAGGCGCAGCTCACTGCCGCCAGCAAAATAAGCTCAACCCTGATCCCCCATTCAATCTTCTTCATCTATTTTCCGCTCCTTTTGCAGCTCCCGCAGGAGCCGAGAATCCCTCGGAAATATATATGAAAAAAATCGTCTCTCTATGTCACCGGTCCGGATAAGCCGCTTAACGCATATTATTCTTCCGATACACAAACTCTCTTTGCACCACAAAACTTGCAAAGAACAAAAAGACATCCACCGGAATCTTCACTGCAACCTCGCTTCCGCCAAGCAGTCCATAGACAGCATTGACAAGAAATGCACTGCAAAGCATCTGGCACACGGCCAATGCAAAATATTTCACTGCCGTCACCGCCACATTCGCGCTGCTTCTAAAGACCACCTTATAATTCAGCCAGAAATTATAGACCGCCGAGATCACTCTGGCAAGCACAGTCGCCACGATAATATAAGGCACGCCGCCCGGGATACCATCCACGGCACGCAGCACATTACAAAACAGGCCAAACAGGATCAGATCAACCACGCTTGAAGACAGTGAAGAAAACAGAAATTTTCCGAATATCATATAGATCCGCACGGAATCCTTGATCGGATTAAAATGACTTGTCTTATTCTCTTCCAGATAGATCGTCTCTACCGGCACTTCCAATATCGGGATATCCATGTTCTTGGTCTCAATCAGCATGTTGGTTTCATACTCAAAACGCTCGCCGTTCACATTCATAAGCGCCTTCATGAAAAAGGAAGGAATCGCACGCAAACCTGTCTGGGTATCGGAAACTGACAGTCCGATCAAATAACCGAATACCTTTCTGGTGCACTTATTCCCGAATACGGAACGGGCGGGAATATCCGGCGCATCAAAATTACGGCAGCCAAGGACCAGTGCCCGCGGATTCTCCCACAATTTTTTCATACAGGCCAAAATATCTTTCGGCGTATGCTGTCCGTCCGAATCGGCCGTCACACAGCCGCACAGTTTTGGATACTTTAACAGGCAGTAATTAAACGCCGTTTTCAGCGCTCTTCCCTTTCCAAGATTGACCGAATGAGTCAGCACAGTGCAGCCTTCGAGTGCGGCCGCGGCTTCAAACAGCGCCGCATATTCACTGCCGCTGCCATCATCCACGACAACAATATTCTCAATTCCCGCTTCCTTTAAGCTCCGCAGTAATATGCTTAATTTCTCGTCCGGTTCATACGCAGGTATGATAACCGGAATACTATAATAAGAAGACATGTTCGTTTCTCCCTGTTTTCGTTCATCCTATGATCATCCGGCACGGCAATGTTTTCATCCGCCTTCATCTGCGGCATTGTTTTCCGCAGTCAGCTGCCGGAGCAGACACGCCTGAACTGATCTTTACAGATATCACGGCATCTCCAGCCGCATCTTCTCTCCGTCATCCACGATCCGGTAAAGCACCTCACAGGCAAAAACGCCATCTGCTGTCAGCTTATCGAAGACGGCGGAAACATCCGCCTCTGTCGCCTCAACATAGAGATACTGCGCATGCAGTCCTCTGATCTCCTGTACCATCCAGTCCGTCACGGCATCGTCCAGATTAACGCTTTTATAAACGACGGATACCGGCGAGGCTTCCAGATTGATATAACTGTTTTTTACCCAGCGCGGCGCATCATCTCTTTGGATATAACAGACTCTTGTACTCTCCTGCGTACCGAGCAGGCTTATCGTCTGCAAGAATACAGCGGCATCTTCATCGATCATACCCTTCCGTTCCTGTATACGTGCCGGAACTTCCGCGCGATATCCGATAAGTCCATGATATCCGGTTTGCCAGCCCGCTGTCAATGCCACGAAAAGAATAAACGCCAGACACGTCCCATACTTTACCGCAAACGGTTTTTTCATGCCTGCAAAGAGATTTTCCCCGTAAGTCAGCCAGATCCCTGCCAAAAACAACAGCGTACCGATCGTAAACGGCGCGCCATACCGTTCTATCGAGGAAATCATGCCCGCAGGTTCCAGATACTGCGTTTCCGTAGCAAAGATCGTCAAATGTGCGATAAAAATAATCCCGTAAAAAACCGCGCCGCTCACAATGCTGAACCATAATATCAGCCTGCCCTCTTTCTTCGGCATCAATTTTTTTCGATAAAAGAAAATGACAAGCAGACAGATGCATAAATAAAAACCAAACGGCGTCAGATCAAGGAGAAAACTCTTTTCTTTATGCAGCGGCATTGTAAAAAATGCTTTTACAAAAGCCTTCGCAAACCCGCCGGCATAGCCGGAAAGTCCATATTCATCAGTCGTCATATATTTGACCGCCGTTGTCGTCGTTTTCGTCACGCGGCGCATCATAAAACAGAATGCCAGCCAGCTTGCTCCCGTCACGACAGGCGCGGCTGCGGTCAAAAGTACTCTTTTCTTATGTGCCGTCTTATTCGTCCATTGATACAGACATAAGAAAACAAGTCCGAAAAACGCCCAGATAAAGCCGACGGATTTCACCAGGACAAGCACGCTCAGGTAAAGAGCCAGACGCCCGTAATAAAACCGGTCGTTTCCTTGCTCCCTGTCCGTTACCGCAGACAAAAATGCGCCGTAAATGCAGGCCATCGTCAGATCCGCACAGAAACCGTCATAACCGTAAACTTCCGCAATGCTCGGCAGAAACCAGATTGCTGCCGCCATACCGAATGCAGTCATGATATTTCCGCCTTTCAATTTCCTTAACAGCGGCAGCAGAAAAGAAAGATTCATCACATAATATCCCGCAAAGGCAAGTCCTTCCCGAAACGTATGCGGGTCAAAATGCAGAAACCACCACTTGAACAGCTGTCCCGCCGGCGGGTAATCACCGAATTCCGGTGCAGTATTTCCATATTTTGCGGCAAATCCGTCCAAATAATACAGCGATTTGACATCTGTAGCCCAGAAATTGATATCATCCCACCATGTTACGATCTTCCCCGACGTGCAAAGCGCCGCGGCAAACAAAAGGCAGACGGCCGTAATAAATGACGGCTGTGCCGCATTTTTCAGACATATCCCGGTAAATTCGATGCGCTGTTCTTTCTTTTGCCTGAGCAGCCAAAATACAAAAGCTGCGATGCCCAAAATACTGATTCCATCTATGAAAGATAAATGCCTGATCAGCGCGAGCACATAGAGCACCAGCGTAAGCATACAGATCAGGGGCGGAAACATTTCCACCGTTGTCGTCTTCCAGACATACGAAAGTACGAACAGACAGACAAAAAATGCCGTGATATTGAAAATTACCATATATTCCCCTCCTGTTTCTGCCTCTGTCTCCAAACCGGCGCTGCATTTTTTCACCGCAGAACCAGATTTTTCTACTTTCACATAACATCACCCTGTCATGACTGACAGGGTGAAAATCCTTCCAATACCAAAATTTTAAAATCAATTCTCCGGCTCGATCAAGCCATACGTATTTCCTTTTCTCTTATACACTACATTGACTTCATTCGTTTCCGCATTACAAAATACGAAGAAGCTATGTCCAAGCAGCTCCATCTGCACGCAGGCATCTTCCGGATACATCGGTTTAATATCAAATTTTTTCGTCCGGATGATCTGCACTTCTTCTTCATCCATGAAATCCTTGTCCAGATACTCCTGTTTGAAAAAGCCGGCCGACTGCTGCCTGTCCGTCAGTTTGGTCTTATATTTTTTAAGCTGTCTTTCTATGATCTCTTCCACCAGGTCAATGGAAACATACATATCGCTGCTGACCTGCTCGGAACGAATGATATTGCCTTTCATCGGAATCGTTACTTCGATCTTCTGCCTGTCCTTCTCAACGCTTAATGTAACGTGTACTTCTGTTTCTTCGGTAAAGTATTTCTCCAGTTTACCGATTTTATCCTGTACCGCGGTTTTCAATCCTTCGGTTACGTCAATATTTTTTCCCACAATAATAAATTTCATAGCACTCACCCTTTCATTGGAGTATAGTATGTCACAAAATATCTTCCAGAAATTACCTTTGAAAGTATTTTTATCATTATAACATAGATATCTGCCTTACCGCAACAAAAGCATTTTAGGACAAGTTCACAAAACAGGCGTTCTTTCGGTTACCATAAAACCGACTCTCAGCGGCGCCCAAAGACAGTGGATAATGTGTATAATTCGGTGCATAAGTTAATTTTTCCATAATTAACGCAATTTTTACTGTGGATAACTAAAATCGCATCTTTTTTACCACACTGCCCGTCAAAAATAGTTTACCCGCTTTTTTGTATATTTTGCACAAACGCTTTCCAGACAGCAAAATAAAGGACAGCCGGCCGGCTGTCCTCTTAAATACGTGGTATCAAATTATGACTAGAAGATTCTTCTAATGGAAAGAATCGAACGGTATGACGCATTGGAAACGATAATGCCTGTTCTGGATGTGGACGCATGCACAATCTGTCCGTTTCCGACATAGATTCCGACATGTCCCGAATAGCAGATAATATCGCCCGGCTGTGCATTTTCAAGACCGTTTACGGTTGCACCCACATTTCTGTCCGCTGCGGAAGAATGAGGCAGGCTTACGCCGAAGTTATTGTATACGCTCATAACGAATCCTGAACAGTCTGCACCGTTTGTCAGACTTGTGCCGCCATATACATAGGGATTACCGACAAACTGCAAAGCAAAGTCTACAACGGCCTGACCGGATGCGCTGCCGCTCGGCGGTGCATAAGTCTTTCCGCTTTCGGAAGAACTCTCTCCCGATGAGGAAGATGCGGATTGCTCAGCCGCTTTCTTTCTTGCCGCTTCCTGAGCAGCTTTTCTTGCCGCTTCTTCTTTCGCGAGTCTTGCCTGCTCTTCTGCAATAGATTCGGCTTTTACAAACTCTGTGGAAAGTGTGACGAATTCATTGGATACATACCCGTCGCCTTCCTCAATATTTACTTTTACCCATCCTTCCAGTTCCTGGGTAACAATAAGCTGGTCTTCGATCGGTACAAGACCGAGAACGGTCGTATCCATACCGGGTTCTTCACGTACTTTCAAAGTCGTAGTCGTAACCGTTGCGATTCGGGTTCCTACCTCTTTGGCAAGTTCCACTGCCGCGTCACCGGTCACACAAAATTCCGCTTTTACATATCCTTCTACAGAACCGGAACTGATCTTATACCAGCCGTCCGTTTCTTCTATAAAAGTACCAACCGACTTGTCATACAGTTTACCGACAATATTTCCATCTTCACTCGGAATGTCTCTGACATTGACATAGTTGCTGACTTTGGCGATAACAAGATTCTTAAATCCTTCTTCTTCCTCACGCAGCTTCGCGGCATTGGATGCTTCGCGTAAATCTTTCGTATATCCTTCGCTGACAACGATCGTCTGCTCGATCTTCTTCTCCGATATCGTAGACGGAGTGCTGCTCTCCAACATACCGCCGATCGGAATCTCATCCGTGCCTTTTACCGCAACTTCTGCAGTCGATGCCGTCAGATCTTTACTTTCCTCTCTTTTCACATCTTCTTTCATATCGGAAAGAGACGTGGATTTCTCGGAAGGCGCCATAGAATAATCGATTCCTGCCGAAGGCAGTACGGAGTTGACATCTCCTGCCGCACTGGCCGTTAAGCCCATTCCTGAAAATGTGATGACTGCTGCCACTGCACATACTGCTATTCTCACGTTCTGTATCTTCATACAAATAACCTCCGCCGGTTAAGAACTTCTTACATTTATTACAAAATTGTTACAGGTTTGCAATAAATATAACACTAATCCTGTTCTTTGTCAACCACAGCATCTGCATAAAAAAACAAATAACAGCACCATTCCTTGTGCAAATTGTTAAAAAATGTAATATTTTTACATCTGCATGAGATATCTTTCCACGCCTGCGACAGCATTCGCCCCATCCGCGACTGCCGTTACGATCTGCCGCAGAGGCTTTGTCCTCACGTCGCCTGCGGCAAAGATACCTGCCGTCTTCGTAACACAGTCTTCTCCGGCAACGATGTAACCTCTTTCGTCACACATTGTAACATTTTGTAATAATTCACTGTTCGGCACCAGGCCTACCGCGATAAAGACGCCGTCTACCGCTTTCGAATCACTGTCTTCCGTTTTTACATGCCGCAGCTTTACCGCTTCAACCTTCTCCTGTCCGCAGATCTCCTCCACCACACTGTCCCATATCACTTCTACATTAGAACATTGGAACAAAGCATCCTGTAAAGATTTCGCGGCACGCAGCGCATCCCGTCTGTGGATCAGATACACTTTTGCGCATATCCTTGACAGAAAAACCGCATCTTCCGCCGCCACGTCTCCGCCGCCCACAACTGCCACTGTCTTGTCTCTGAAAAAAGCGCCGTCGCAGGTTGCACAGTAAGATACCCCTTTGCCGCTCAGCTTCTCTTCTCCCGGCACGTGCAAAAGCGCGTGCGAAGCGCCCATCGCTGCAATAAGCGCCCTGGCCTCATAAGTCTTCTCTTCTTTTCCGGCCGACGCGCGCACAATTTTATGACTGCCCGCGTCCGTCACTTCCTTCACCTGTACATTTTCAAATACCGCGCCCAGCCCTTCCGCATGCGCCCTGAATTTCATGCCCATATCAAAACCGTTCATACCGGGCATGCCCAGATAATTATCCACATCGCTTGTATTTAATACCTGGCCGCCGCTCATCGGACTCTGTTCCAGCACGACCATATCAAGTCCCGCTCTTTTCGCATAAACCGCCGCCGAAAGTCCCGCCGGCCCCGAACCGATAATAATCAGATCATACATACGCAAACTCCTTCCTTTTCCCGCTTTCCTATAGTATAATTTAGTATAATTCCTACCATGAAACTTTGTCAAAATAATCATAAAACCAGACGAAAAGTTCCATAATGACTTCGGGCAGTCCAAAATAAGCGGGCACAGGCGGGCGGGCAGAGGAAAAAGATTTCTGTTTCCAGGCCCTCTAAAAACGCCGGCACTTGGATTTTGCGCTGCCTGCGGCGCAAAATTCTTAGTACCGCTGCGTTTTTAACGGAGCGGGAGCGCGTCTGGAAACAGAAACTTTTTTCGCTGCCCGCCCGCCTGTGTCCGCTCATTTTGACCTGCCCGAAGTCATTATGGAATTTCCTGACAGAAAGGAGTATATCCACCCCATGCCAAAATATGCCTTAATCACCGGCGCCTCACGCGGTATCGGCAAAGCTGTTGCCGATATGCTGGCCGCCGATGGATATCATCTGTATCTTACCTGCATCCATTCCAAAGAAGCGCTCTTCGCGTATGCAGAAGAACTGTCGGAGCGCTATGGCGTTTCCTGTACCCCCTTTGTCGGCGATATGGGCAATGAAAACACCGTGGACAACCTGTTTTCCTTCATTCCCGATCTGGACGTCCTGATTAACAATGCAGGCATCTCGTATGTAGGACTGCTAAGTGAAATGTCCGCCGCAGACTGGAAAAAGGTCATGGCCACTAATGTAGATTCCGTTTTTTATACAAGCAGACGGGCCATTCCGCTCATGCTCCGTAAACAATGCGGCAGGATCATCAATATCTCTTCCGTATGGGGCAATGTCGGCGCCTCCATGGAAGCTGCCTATTCCGCTTCAAAAGGCGCGGTAAACAGTTTTACCAAAGCGCTTGCCAAAGAACTCGCGCCAAGCCATATCCAGGTCAATGCCATCGCCTGCGGCGTTATGGATACCGACATGAACCGCTGTTTTTCCGCAGAAGATATGGAGGCCCTGCGGCAGGAAATCCCGTGCGACCGTATCGGTGATCCCGCAGAAGCTGCCGGTATGGTCCGCTCTCTCTTATCTGCACCGGAATACCTGACCGGGCAGATCATCACTCTGGACGGCGGCTGGACATAAGCGGACAGAGTTTACAGTTATGACGGCAGAGCGTTTTTTTCGTTTCTGCATCAACAGACTGGGGCAGATCGGCCGGATGCCGCCCGGACAGATGCATTTTTCTTCTCACTTCATACAATTTTTCCACATTTTCCGGACTCAGTTCTTTGGCTCCGCCCATTTGTCCGGTCTTGTATAAAAGCCTGGCATAAAATTCGACCGACTCCATTCTCATATATGCCGTCTCCAGATCGGCTGCCCATGTCAGCGCACCGTGGTTTTGCAAAAGTACCGCGTCAAAACAGGCCGTATAAGGCTCTATACTGTCCGGCACTTCCGAAGTGGAAGGCGTTCCATACGGAGCGACCGGCACGCATCCAAGCGAAACGACGGCTTCTGACATGACCGGTGCAGACAGCGGCGTATCCATCGCGGCAAAACAGGTCGCATACGCCGGATGCGCATGCACAACGGCTCCGACATCCTCTCTCATACGGTAAACACGCATATGCATCCTCATCTCGGAAGAAGGTCTGAAATCTCCGTCCGCTTCTAACAGTTTTCCTTCCGCATCCACGCGGCAGATCGACTCCGGCGTCATGAAACCTTTGGATACACCTGTCGGCGTACAGAAAAATTCGTTTTCACTTAACTTCACGGAAATATTGCCGTCATTGGCCGCTGCCATGCCCTTCTCATAAATTCTCCTGCCGATCCCGCAGATTCTTTCTCTGATCTCCTGTTCCTTCCCTGTCATATGTATACCTGTTCCTTTCCCTCAATATTTGAGATTTCCAACTCCAGTTTCTGTCAGTTTTTAATATAATGTCATTGCTCTTTTACGGTATGCCGTCGGACTCATGGCCTTGCTCTGATGAAAAACCCTGCTAAAATACAGCATATCTTCATACCCAAGCTGTCTGCCGATCTCCCCGACAGGCAGCAGCGTGGACTCAAGCAGTCTGCAGGCCGCATCAATACGCTGTTTCGTATGATACTGCTGCATGGTCATCTGCTTTTCTTTCTTAAAAACGGCCGCCATATACTTATAGCTTAAATAGAAGTGCCGCTCCAGTTCTCCCGCCGAAAACGGTTCCTGCCGATGCGCCTGCAGATAAACGCAGATTTCTTCGGAAAGTGTCCGTTTCGACTCTTTTTGTTCATAAAAAGCGATCCGGCTGAGGAGCTCAAACAACCGCATGTTCAGATACCATTTGTTCATCCCTTCGTCAGACCTTGCGCACTCTATGAAGGCGGCGATCTTTTCCTCGATCGCACTACCGGCAAGCTGCGAAAGTTCTTTCGGAAGCGTTATGCATCTTAAGTCTCCGGCATCCTCTCCTGTTCCCGTGCCGCTCACAGATGCCGCCTCTTTTTCGCCTTCCGGCTTTCGATCCGTATAGAAATGCACATAATACCATCTCGTCCCTCTGGGAATCTCCGTTTTCCCGAAATGATGCACGCCCTTTTTCAAAAACAGAAGCCCGCCCGCTTCTACGACATGATCGGTCCCGTCTTCCGTCACATAAATAACTCCTTCCAGTACATAGATCAGTACATGAAAGGCAAGCACCCTGTCGGCATGAAAAAAAGGTTCCGCGGCCGCACACAGATTACAGCCGTCCGCCACCGGCATCGTCCGGTTATCCAAAACAATCTCGTTCAAGACAATTCTCCATATTCTTCTGAATATAATCCATTTCATTCGCTTTCTATAAGATTATAATACATATTATAGTATCTGTGAACAGCCTAAACCATATTTACCAAAAACAGGATCATCAGACGCCAAAGCAGACATGGATAAACGGCAGCGGAAAGCAGCGAAGCGACAGCCAGGGCAGGCAGAGAGCAGGCGGGACAAGGAGCCGGACAGCGAAAAAAGTTTCTGCTTCGAGGCGCGCTCCCGCTCCGTTAAAAACGCAGCGGTACTAAGGATTTTGCGCCGCAGGCGGCTTAAAATCCAAGTGCCGGCGTTTTTAGAGGGCCCTTCAGCAGAAATCTTTTTCCGCTGTCCGGCTCCTTGTCCCGCCTGCTGTACGCTGCCTGCCCGCAGCTGCTTCCCGGCCTTCCGCTGCTGTTTATCCATGTCTGCTTTGGCGTCTGATGATCACAAAAACCAGAAGGGAGCACTCATTTTATGAAAGTACAAAACCAGATCTCCATACAATCCTATAAGGCCGACGGCTTTATCGGAAAGTACCAGAAACTGGTAAGGGACGTCGTCCTGCCCTACCAGTACAGCGTTCTGAATGACGAAGCGCCGGATACCGAGAAAAGTCATGTCGTACGCAACTTTATCAATGCCGGATGCGCCGTGCGCGGTGAAGATGTGGGAGACGGCTTCTACGGCATGGTCTTTCAGGACAGCGACGCCGCCAAGTGGATTGAAGCCGCTGCTTATTCACTCTCTCTTTTCCCGGATCGGAAACTGGAAGAAACCGTTGACAAACTGATCGACATTATTGCAGATGCACAGGAACCCGACGGCTACCTGAACACCTATTATACCATCAAAGACAAAGAGAAACGATGGACGAACCTTCATGAAGGACATGAGCTGTACTGCTCCGGGCACATGATGGAAGCGGCATGCGCTTATTATGAAGCGACCGGAAAAGATAAACTGCTGCTCGTGATGCAGAAAAATGCCGAACACATTTACGATCATTTTATTACAAAAGGACATGCAGGGTTCCCCGGTCATCCGGAAGTGGAACTTGCCCTTTTAAAGATGTATCGTCTCCTCGACAATAAGCACTGCCTGGAACTGGCGGAACATTTTATCAATACAAGAGGATGCGATCCGCACTTTTATGAAAAAGAAAAAGAAGCGCGCGGCTGGAGCGTATGGAATGGCAATCCGGCCGATACGGATTATTCGCAGGCATCCAAACCCGTGCGCAGCCAGAGCGATGCCACCGGCCATGCGGTGCGCGCCGTATACCTGTATACCGCCATGGCAGATCTTGCCGCCTCTACGGATGATGAAGAACTGCTTGCCGCCTGCCGCAGGCTCTGGGAAAGTATCACCAAACGACAGATGTATCTGACCGGCGGCATCGGTTCGACGGTTCACGGAGAAGCGTTCAGCGTGGACTACGACTTGCCCAATGATACCGCTTACGCCGAAACATGCGCATCTATCGGTCTGCTGTTTTTTGCTTCCAGAATGCTTGAAAATGAAGTGCTTGGAGAATACGGCGACGTCTGCGAACGGGCCTTTTACAATACGGTCCTTGCCGGTATGCAGCTTGACGGCAGACGTTTCTTCTATGTCAATCCGTTAGAAGTCATTCCCGGCATATCAGGCGTTTCACCGACACACCGGCATGATCTGCCGGTACGCCCGAAATGGTATGCCTGCGCCTGCTGCCCGCCGAATGCTGCCCGCCTGATCTCCTCTTTCGGCAAATACGCTTACGGCGAAAATGCGGATACGGCATTCTGTCATCTGTTCGCGGCCGGAGAAATAAGCCTTGCAAACGGTATGAAATTTACCTGTGAAACAAAGTATCCTTATGATTTTACAATATATTATAAAATCGAAAAGGGCGGCCGGCTCGCCATCAGAATCCCTGCCTGGAGCCGGACATTTAAAGTCTGCATCAATGAAAACGACACAGATGTCCTGCCGGACAAAGGCTATCTCTATCTGGACGTCTCCGATGGCGATACGATCTGCTTAACATTAGACGATACGCCGCAGTTCCAGTATGCCTCTTCCAAAATACCGGCATTATCCGGTAAAACGGCGCTTTGCCGCGGACCGCTCGTCTATTGTTTCGAAGGGATCGATAACGCAGACGACGTCCTGTCGCTTTCTTTAAAACGGGGCGGAAATCTGAACGTTTCTGCATATGACGAAAACCTTTTAAACGGTATCGTGACAATAAGCGCAGACGCTCTGCGCAGAGAAGCGTCCGATACGCTCTACAGCAGTGATGTTCCTGACGAAAAACCCTGCCAGGCCGTCGCAGTGCCTTATTATACATGGGGAAACCGTGGAGAAAATCAGATGCGCGTATGGATGAACGAGACAGTGTAATACTGTCTCGTTTTATGTCATGTTTTAATTACAATACACTCTTGTAAAAAATGCCCGCTCATGAAAAATCCCTGATTTTTCAACCTGTTATCCCAAGCAGTTTCCCTATACTCTTTACCGCAGCACGGTATATTGCATAACTGAGCGCACCGATGCCGAATAAGACCAATAGACAAATGCCCAGAGCTGCCATCTCACTAGAAACGATCTTGTCGTCATTCGCATACAGGATCAGAATATATAAGAAGTACATACCGCTCATACCGGCCAAGATCGGCATCCGAAAGACGCTTCCGCACTGGCTGCGCACTTCTTTGGACAAAAAGGCCGGAGATGCGCCAAGTTTTCTCAGATCATCAAAAATATAACGGTTGTTTAACGCGATCGTCTGACAACGCGTATAACATACGACTAATGCTGTGATCAGACAAACAATAAATATAAAAAGAAACATCATGAAAAATACAGCCATAGTCAGTAAAAAGTCATTTGTACCAAGGATCCGGAAACTTGGACTATATGCCCAGCTCAGCCGAAAGTCACTGGAGTCCGCGTTCTGAAGATCCAATTTGCCTTCTCCGGTTTCGTCCATCCAATAAATCTCTCCATTTTCTTCCTTCATGATCTTCTGAACCCTGTCATAATAATACACATAGGCACATGACTGATCAAATGATGCCGTGAAGCGGTGATAGAAGTCATCTGCAAAGTCATAGGAATCTTTGCCATCGATATTAAATCCTGCCAGATTCCCTTTCCACTCTTTCGTAAGCCCCTCTGCAAGCGCCTCATAATCGGCATTGTCAATCACAAAACAGATGTCTTTCCCGGAAAGCAGATCATAGTGCAGATAACCCGCGAACTTCGTTTCGATCTGCTTTCTTGTGACCATATTCGTCAGATGCCGGGCCGATTCGTTCGTAAAAAGGGAAGTCTCGTCCCGATTCGTCACATTCCTGTATGTGCCGGGCAAAACATCCACTTTTTCACCGGTCAGTGCATAATAGGCATCTTCGGAGAGAATTTTCGCTTCCCCGCCGACCGGTCGATATTCCACATGAAAATGTTTTCCGTCCTCTTCCGGCACTTCCGCATAGTAACCGGCCCCCACCGTAATATATTCACAAGTCGTATAGTCTTTTAACGTCAAACCGTACTCTCCCGCAAGATCGCGGATCTCTTCTTCCCCGGAAACACTCTGGTCCGCACGGTAATGGAAGAAATAATCATACGGCTGTACCGCGTAAGCAGCCAGTCCGTTCGAGGCCAGTGTCGGCAGATAAAAAATACCGAAACAGGCGCCCGCCACCAGGATGGCAACAATGATCATATTATTCACCGTCTGTTTACCCTGAAACTTCATCATGCTTCTGGAAATGATATTTTTGTAGGGATTTTTCTTATGATTTTTCCAACCGTGCACAACGGTATGCAGCATGACCATATATAATCCGACAAACACCGGCGCATATAACAGACTTGTCCAGGAAGGCGCATAGGCGCTGAATAATGCCTTCCACAGAGCAGGCGCACTGTATCCTAAAACTGCACCGCCAAAAAGAATGATGATCCCTGCCGGTCCGCACCATTTCCCCAGTTCTCTGACCGGCTCATTGATATGCTCTTCCCGTATCACTTCCATGATATTGGTCTTCTTAATGTACCGCCACACATTCAAACAGGCAAATCCCACTACCACAAGAAAAAAGCCAAAAGAAGCGGGCAGGCATCTTAAACCGAACCGAAGCAGCATCTCCGAACTGTCCACGATAAACAGCCGGAATCCCTGCCAGATAAGCCATACAAACGGAAAGCCTGCAATAATGCCCAAAGCCGACGACATGCCGCTTAAAAGCAATACTTCCCGCAGAAGTCCCGGCAGCAGCTTTTTGCCGGAAGCGCCGAGCGCCATCAGGACCCCAAGTTCGGAGGACTTATGCCTGAAAAAAAGATTCGATGCATACAAAGTAAATACCACACAGCCAAACAATGTCATCACAAAAATCCCGTTCATCTGTTTGCGGCTGTCTCCCCCTGCGGGAAACACCGTCTGTACCGTCGGTGAAAACATCAGAGCCGAATAGGCGGAGATGATCATCAGCGCCGTAAAATTACAGAACAGATAAAGACGTGCATGTTTTCTGCCGGCTTTCTGCAGCTTTCTTTCTATTGTTTTCATTGTAACAGCCTGCGTCACGATGCCACCTCCTGATTCATTGCCTTAATAAATCCCAACAGTTCATCCTGGAACGCGCCGTGCTCTCCTTTCCGCTCCAACTGCTTATAGACCGTTCCATCTTTTAATAAAATGACACGGTCACAGAAAGAAGCCGCAAAACTGTCATGTGTCACCATAAAGATCGTCGCATCCATTTTCTCTTTGGCATTGCCAAAAGCTTCGATCACGGCACGGCTGGACTTGGAATCCAGATTGCCCGTCGGTTCATCCGCCAGAATGATAAGCGGATTATTGATCAGACTCCTTGCCACCGCGGCTCTCTGCTTCTCCCCGCCGGAAATTTCCGCCGGATATTTCTCCATAATATGTTTGATGCCGAATAAAGAAACCAGTTCATCTGCAAGCATTTCCGCATCCTTTTCTACGGCTCCCTGTATTATACGCGGCACCAGAATGTTTTCCCGGATCGTCAGACCATCAAGCAGCATAAAATCCTGAAAAACAAAACCGATCTGTGTATTGCGGATCTTTGCCAGCGCATCCGGACGCAGTCCGGCCAGTTTCGTACCGCCAAGTGTAATACTTCCCGGCGACGTTTCACTTTTGTCAAACGGAATATAGCAGGAAATACAGTTTAAAAGCGTGGTCTTTCCGGAACCCGACGGCCCCATCACGGCAACGAATTCTCCTTTTGCGACATGCAGATCGATGCCCTTTAACACCTGGTATTTTGTTTTTCCCACTTCATAAGATTTGTGAAGATTTTTTACATACAGCATAATAACACCTTTCTTTCCCGGTTTTATTTTAAATATCTGAAAATAACATATCATAAAAGGAAGATGCGCAGATCCGCGTATGTCACATCTGACGTCCTGCATGTAACGATTGACTTCCGGCTGCAAAAAATGTAAAGTTTGACGCTTCAGATGTAACGTTTGGCATGCCTGTCCGCCAAAAACAAAAGCATCCTAAAAAAAATTGTGTTACAATAAACAGGAAGAAAGAAATGAGGATTATTATGCTGCGTATTGCGATCTGTGATGATGAAACGGAAAGCCGGGAGGCTCTTTTATTACAACTGGAAAAAGTACTCATTGAAGATACGGAAGAAGTCGTATATGATTTTTCCACCGGAACAGGCGCCGTCTCCTGGCTGCAAAAACACCCGGGCGAGATCGACCTGTTGTTCCTGGATATGGAAATGCCCGGCCTAAACGGCATGGAAACGGCGAAACAGATCAGGGAATTTGATGAACATCTCATCATCGTCTTCGTAACGGGATATGCCGATTATGTTTTCGAGGGATACCGCGCAGGCGCTCTGGATTACCTGCTGAAACCGGTTTCTGCAGCGAAACTTATAGAACTGATCCACCGGGTACGTGAAAAAATGACATCTGATAAAGATAACTGCTTCTTTTTGAAAAATATGGACGGTACATGGAGATTCCATACGAAAGATATCCTCTATTTCTATTCCGATAAACGAAAAGTAACGCTTGTCACCGGATCCGGAGAGTATCCGTTTTACGCCAGACTGGACGACGTAGAGAAAAGGCTTTCCATGCGCTTTGTCAGAGTCCACCAGCGATTTTTAGTCAATCCGGACAATGTGGAACATCTGGGAAGCGACTGCGTCACCTTAAATGGTAAAAAAGTGCCCTGCAGCAGAAAATACCGGGAAGAAGCCGCAGCAAAGATTGCACGCCATATGATCGGCTATTCTCTGTAGCAGATAACAATAGAAGGAGAACTCCCATGACACATATACTCCCCCTGTTAATCGACTTACCCGGCGCATTTTTTCTATTATGTGCACTGGAAAAAATGATAACGCGCTCATCCAAACGCTACGCTTTCCCGCTTATGCTGATCAGCTGTCTTTGTTTATACGTTATAATCATTTTTATCGGCGACCCCGGCAATATCCTGCCGATGGTCTTCTTTTTTCTTTTGACGGTATTTCTTTCTTTTGAGGGAAGTATTCTGAAAAAACTGACAGTCGGCCTGATCTTCGCAAGCACGGTCTTTTCTTTTAACGCCCTGCGCGATAATTATCTGACGAATATTGCGTTAAGATATTATAACAGATCCCGCTATCTTCTCATTTCCTATATCAGCAGCCTTGCATTTTCCATTTTCTTATACCTTATGATCAAGAAGCTGGCTCCTGCAAAACAATATGATCTTTCAAAGCGTATGTGGAAATTACTGCTGCTTCTTACCGCTACTCCGATCGGCATCGTTTTAACGATCGTCATATGGTACAGCAGAAACATTCCTTTTAACGTCTATAGCGATCCGCCCATTGAATATGCCATCCTGCTTACGATCACGCTATTTTCTTTCATCGGTCTTCTTCTGACGATCTCCACCCTTGCCAGACAACAGGAGCAGGACCGGCGCATCATGTTTGCGGATATGAACAGAAGTTATTATGAGGCAATGGAACAACAGCATTTTGAAATACGACGCATTAAACATGATATGGCCAATCATTTACAGATTCTTTCCGCCCTGCCGCCCGAAAAAAGGGACGACTATATAAAAAAACTGACGGAAAACGCCGCCTTTACGCAGACACTCCGCTACTGCGGCGATACGACCGTTAACGCCGTATTATCAGTCAAAGAAAATCTGATGGAACGCTGCGGTATCCGTTTGACCTGCCATATCGACATCCCTCACGAACTTCCGTTTGATAAGACGGACATCTGCGCCCTGTTCGCCAATGCGCTTGATAACGCCATAGAAGCATGCAACCGCCTGGAAACGGAAACGCGCGAAATTACGTTGGAAAGTAAGGCGCAGAAGGGATTGTTTTGTTTAAAAGTGGTCAACCCGGCTCTCGGACAGGATGATCCGGCGGACCGGGCGCAGGCAAAACGCGGCTTTTTCCCGGCAACCTCCAAACAGGACAAGGAAAACCACGGAGTCGGTTTAAAAAGTATGGCCGAGATTGCTTCCAGATATCAGGGGACGTTGGAATTCCGGCAAAAGGATGGGCGTTTTGAGGTGTTTTTGTATATGGTTATGGGGTAGGATTTTCTTCAGGAAACCTATCGTTCCAATAAATCCGGTGATGTTGTATTATTTTAAATGACACCTTATGCATAAGAATTTGATGTATAATCAAAGAGAAATAAGGCGGCAGCTAAAATGGCAAAAAAGCGGGTAGTGTAAAATAGTTTGTGTCTTTGGAAAAAAATACCTCTTTTTTGGTAAGAA